>NZ_JBIITF010000022.1:0-46572 GCF_044340635.1 Microbacterium sp. | reverse complement strand
CTACCACCGCCGGAGGCGCCAACTCCGCCTGGGCCGTTTGACGCCCATCGAGTTCGAGACCATCATGAACACGACCGCCGCACTGGCGGCGTGACTACAACCTGTCACCTATTCGTGCAGCAGTCCCCAGTCCCGATGTAGACGAATGGCATGCCTCAGTGTGCGCGCTGGCGACGGAGCCGGCCGGAAGTTCTCCACACCCGTTGGGGTCGGGCTGCTCCCTTCGACAGGCTCAGGGAGCGTGAGGTCGTTCGGTCACTGAGCTTGTCGAAGTGACGTGTTGTGCCTGGCTGCTCCCTTCGACAGGCTCAGGGAGCGCGGGGCGAGACTCAGGCGGTGGCGCGGGCGATGACCTCCGCCGCGTAGTCGGGCACGGCATTGTCATCGTCGCGTGGTGGTCGCTCGTAACCGCCCGATGCCGGACGTTCGGGGATCACGATGTCCTCCCGCGAGACGGGCTCGGACGGGATCTGCGACAGCAGGTGCGCCATCATGTTGACGCGCCCGCGCCGCTTGTCTTCGTTGTCGACCTCGAACCACGGCGACTCCGGGATGTCGGTGTGGACGAACATCGTGTCCTTGGCCCGGGAGTAGTCCTCCCACTTGGTGATCGATGAGACATCGTTCGGGCTCAGCTTCCAGCGGCGCATCGGATCACGGGCGCGGTCGTGGAAGCGGCGTTCCTGTTCGACGTCCGAGACCGAGAACCAGTACTTGAGCAGGATGATGCCGTCCTCCACCAGCATCCGCTCGAAGATCGGTGCCTGGTGCAGGAACCGGTGGTACTCGGCGTTCGTGCAGTACCCCATCACGTGTTCGACACCCGCTCGGTTGTACCAAGACCGATCCATCAGAACGATCTCGCCCGCCGCCGGCAGATGTGGCACGTAGCGCTGGAAGTACCACGTCGTCTTCTCACGCTCGGTCGGCGTCGGCAGCGCGACGATGCGCGTGACGCGCGGGTTCAGGTACTCCGAGACGCGTTTGATCGTCGAGCCTTTACCCGCCGCATCCCGGCCCTCGAAAATGACCACGATGCGCGCCCCGCTAGCCTGCACCCACGCCTGCATGTCGACCAGGCGCGCCTGCAGCGCTTTCAGCTCGCTCTTGTACAGGGCTTTCGGCATCCGCTTGCTCATGGCGCCACCCTACGCGTGGCCCGGGTCAGGCGTGGAGAGCCTCGTTGAGTGTCACGCCGACGCCCGCACGGCGGACGGCCTCGACGGCACCCGAGACAGAATTGCGCCGGAAGAGGATCCCGTCGCTGCCCGAGAGCTCGGCCGCCTTGACGACGGGCACGGTGCCGGCGGCCGTCGGCGCGGCGTCGACGAGCGCGACCTTCGTACCGGCGGTCACGTAGAGTCCCGCCTCGACCACGCAGTCGTCGCCGAGCGAGATGCCGACACCGGCATTCGCACCGAGCAGGGTGCGCGCGCCGATCGAGATGCGATGCGTCCCGCCGCCCGACAGCGTGCCCATGATGGATGCGCCGCCGCCGATGTCGCTGCCGTCACCGATGACGACGCCCTGCGACACGCGTCCCTCGATCATCGAGGACCCGAGGGTGCCGGCGTTGAAGTTGACGAATCCCTCGTGCATGACCGTCGTGCCGGGAGAGAGGTACGCGCCCAGGCGCACGCGCGAGGCATCCGCGATCCGCACGCCGACGGGAGTGACGTAGTCGGTCAGGCGCGGGAACTTATCCAGCGAGCCCACCTGGATGCCATCGCGCAGCAGCAGGGGACGTAGGCGGGTGGCATCATCCGGATGCATCGGGCCGGCGTTCGTCCACGCCACGACGGGCAGGTGTCCGAAGATCCCGTCGAGGTTGATCTCGTTCGGCGCGGCCAGCAGGTGCGACAGGACGTGCAGGCGCAGGTAGGCGTCAGAGGTCGAGGCGGGGGCGGCGGCGAGGTCGATCTCGACCGTCACGGCCTCGACCGTGACGGCGCGGCGGTCATCGTGGGCGGCCAAACGGTCGACGTTGTCGTCCGCAATCGCCGCATCCCGCCCGGTCGGCACGCGTCCGGGTTGCGGGTTGGGGTACCAGGTGTCCAGCACTGTCCCGTCGCTCGAAATCGTGGCGAGTCCCTCGCCCCACACCCACCGCTCGATACTCATGTCTCCCACGCTACCGAACCGCGCGGGCCCGGGTTCGCCACGACGGCGCCGGTACACTCGGGGGATGCCTCAGCTCGACCTGACCATGTCGCCCGTCGAGCTCACCCGGGCACTCTGTGACATCCCGAGCGTCTCGGGAGGCGAGGCCCCGCTCGCGGACGCGATTCACGCGGCGGTGTCGGCTTTGCCGCACCTCGAGGTGTTCCGGGACGGTGACACGATCGTGGCCCGCACGACGCTCGGTCGCGAACAGCGCGTCGTGATCGCGGGGCACATCGACACGGTTCCGATCAACGACAATCTGCCGACGCGCGATGTGGTCGTGGACGGCGAGGAGTGCATCTGGGGTCGCGGCACGGTCGACATGAAGGCGGGCGTTGCGGTGCAACTCGTGCTCGCTTCCGAGCTGGCCGAACCCCGGGTCGACATCACGTGGATGTGGTACGACCACGAGGAGGTGGATTCGAGTCTCAATGGGCTCAATCGGCTCTCGAGAAGCCGGCCGGATCTTTTTGCCGCGGACTTCGCGATCCTCGGGGAGCCTTCGGGCGGAGAGGTCGAGGGTGGATGCAACGGCACCCTCCGAGCGATCGTCCGCACTCACGGCGTGCGAGCGCACTCGGCGCGCTCCTGGATCGGCGAGAACGCGATCCACAAGGCGGCTCCGATCCTCGAGCGCCTGGCTCGCCACCGGGCGCAGACCGTCGCGGTTGAGGGGCTCGACTACCGCGAGGGGCTGAACGCCGTCTCGATCTCGGGCGGGATCGCCGGCAACGTGATCCCCGATCTCTGCGAGGTCGAGGTCAACTTCCGGTTCGCCCCCAGCCGCTCCGAACTCGAGGCCGAACAGCACGTCCGCGATGTATTCGAGGGTTTCGAGGTCGAGATCGTCGACCTCGCGCCGGGTGCGCGTCCGGGACTGGACGCCCCGCTCGCCCGGGAGTTCGTCGCGGCCGTCGGCGCGGAACCTCGACCCAAGTACGGGTGGACGGATGTCGCGCGCTTCTCCGCCCTCGGAGTGCCTGCCGTGAACTACGGACCCGGCGATCCGCACCTCGCGCACCACGACGAGGAGCGGGTGCCGATCGCCCAGATCGAGGCCGTGGCGCGCGGTTTGCGGGCGTGGCTGACGGCGTGAGCGGGGCCGAGGCCGATCGCCCCGACGAAGACGCGTTGCTGGTACGCCCCACCCGAGGGCCGGGGCTGGTTCTCGGGATCGCGCTCATCTACCTGGCGGCGCGGCTGGTGACGACCGGACTGATGCTGCTCGCTTCCGCGATGTCGGGCCCGGATTCACGTTTCGGGGTCGACCCGGGACTCGGGCCCTTCATCATCGGCTGGGATGCGCAGTGGTACTGGCTGATCGCGGTCAGCGGCTACCCGGCGCAGCTCCCGCTGACCGACACGGGCGCCGTGGCCGAGAATGCCTGGGCCTTCATGCCCATCTACGCCTTCCTCTCGGAGGTGGTCGGCACTCCCTTCGGGTACTGGGGTGCGGGTGGCCTACTCGTCGCAATCGCGGCGGGCTTCGGCTGCTGCCTGGTGTTGTTCCAGATGACGCGCGAGCGTATCGGCGACACTGCCGCGCTATGGTCGGTCGCCCTGTTCGCGTCCGCGCCCCTCGCGGCCCTGTTTCAGGTCGCGTACGCCGAGTCCCTTTTCGTGCTCTGGCTGCTCCTGTCGATCTGGTGCGTCCAGCGCCGACGTTATGCCTGGCTGTATCTGCTGATCCCGCTCATGGCCTTCACCCGACCGGGGGTGCTCGCATTCGCGCTGTTCCTCGGATTGTTCGGCCTCTGGCGGTGGTTCCGTCGCGATGCTGAGCCGCTACGCCGGATCGAGATCGTACACATCCTCGCGCTCGGGGCTTTGGCGGTGGCGACCGGCTTTGCGTGGCAGCTCATCGTCGGGATCGTGACGGGGGACCCCGGCGGATACCTGGCGACGGAGCTGGCCTGGCGGCGAAACTGGGTCGAGGACGGGGGAGTGTTCGTGCCGTTCCACGGCTGGTTCGCGGGCGCGGAGTTCTGGCTGCGGTCGTGGGGCGCGCCCGCGGGAGTCGGGATCGCGGCGGCGGTCGTGCTGATGCTCGGTGCTGCCGCGCTCCTGTTGTTCGAACCGCACGTGCGGCGGCTCGGGGTGGAGGTGCGGCTCTGGGCCGCGAGCTATCTCGTGTACCTCTTCGCGGTGTTCTTCCCCCAGTCGAGCATCTTCCGGCTGCTGTTCCCGCTCTCGCCGCTCTGGGGTGCGGTCGCTGCGCCGCGCTCGATCATCTGGCGGATCGGGGCGCTCGCAGTGTGCCTTGTGGGGCAGTGGTGGTGGATATGGAACATGTACGGGCTCGCAAACATGTACTGGCAGGTGCCCTGATATACCGCTCGGCCGATTCGTGTCGGTGAGCAGGATAAACTGGACTCAAGATTTCGCGACGAAAGGGGCCGCTATGGCAGCCATGAAGCCGAGGACCGGCGACGGACCGATGGAGGCTGTGAAGGAGGGGCGCCTGATTATCGTGCGGGTGCCGCTCGAAGGTGGGGGGCGTCTCGTGGTTTCGGTCAACGATGCCGAGGCCAAGGAGCTTCACGATGTTCTCTCTGGAGTTGTCTCCGCATAGAGATCGTCATCAGGCCGGTTCCGTTCGCGGGACCGGCCTTTCTGCGTCCCCGGGCGTCCGCGTCCGCCCCCGCATCCATGATCCGAGTGCACGGCTTGCGCGCGAGTGCACGGCTTACGCGCGGTTCGGAAGTCGTGCACTCGCGCCGATGCCGTACGTTCTGCGGTCCATCCGGCGTTACTCCGTGATCTTGGTGAGTTGCAGCAGCCCGTCGCCGACGATCGACAGGGCCGGCATGACCGCCTGCGACCCCTGCGTCTCGTGGATGAGCGAGCGAAAGGCCGTTGTTATCGGGTCGCGCTGGACAGGGTCGGCGACGCGCCCGTTCTGCAGGGCTCGGGGGATGAGCACCGTCCCCCCGACGCGCACCAGACGCAGACCGTGGGCAACGTACTCCAGGATGTGCTCGGGATCGGCGTCGATCAGGACGATGTCGTATGCCGACTCGTTCATGCGCGGCAGGACGTCGGCGGCACGACCGGTGATGAAGCGCGCCCGCGCGGGCGGGATGCCCGCGTCCGCGAAGGACTTGCGCGCGGCGGCGAGATGCTCGGGCTCGGCGTCGATGGTCGTCAGGACGCCTCGCGCGCTGCCGCGCAGCAGCCACATGCCAGACACCCCGGCGCCCGTGCCGATCTCGACCAGGTTGAGGGCGTCGGAGGCGGCGGTGAGCACGGCGCACTGCGCGCCGATCGCCGGATCGATGGGGACGATGCCCAGCTCGAGCGAGTGCGCGCGAGCCTTCGCGATCGGATCGGGCTCGGTGACCTGCTCCGTCGCGTATCGCCAGCTGGCCTGCTGTCCGCTCACGCGCTTGTCCATTTTCCCTAGATTACGCGGCAGTTGCGGACTCTGACCGCAGGCGCGGCGAGTAACCTGGACTCATGTTCTTCGGGCTGACGATCGAGAAGCTTCTGCTGATCGGTGTCATCGCCGCCCTGTTGGTCGGGCCCGAGAGGCTGCCCCGGTACGCCGAGGGCCTGGCGAAGCTGCTCGGCCGCCTGCGAGAGTTCCTCCGCGGTGCGAAGACGCGGGTCCGCGACGAGATGGGCGAGGACTTCGACGACGTCGACTGGCGCCGACTCGACCCCCGTCAGTACGATCCGCGGCGCATCATCCGTGAGGCGCTGCTCGACGAACCCCCGCTCAAGCCGGTCAGCCCGGGCGCACCTCGACCGGCCACCGCCGCGCTCGGCGGCGCGGGGGCGGCGGGCGCCAGCGCGGGTGTTGCGGCGCTGGCCGGAGCCTCCGATGCCACCGCGGCCTCGGCATCCGCGGCCACGGACGCCGCCGCTACCGCATCCGCAGCGACCCCGTACGACTCCGAAGCCACCTGAGCCTTTTGCTCCGCTCAGGTGAAGGAGAGCACCTCGTCGCCCCAGGCCGCGCGTAGGCCACCGTCGAGGTCCGGCACGATCCGGTCGACGCGGTCGATCACCAGCGTGGCCCGGTCGGTGGCCGTGTAGGGCTCCCACGCGGCGGCCCCCTCCGCCTGGGGCGAGCCATCCACGGCGAACCCGATCCAGCGCTGCTGGAAGCGCCGTGAGAGCTGGTGCCCTGTTCGCATCCCTCCGAGGCGGAACGTGATGTCTTTCTTGCCGCCCTGCATGTTGCCCCACAGGTACGGCAGCTCGGTCGCGTGGGTCGCCCCGATACCGAGCAGCCTGAGCATCGGGGTCGCCCAGTCGAAGCGATACAGGTACGTCGGCGCGACCGCGGCGTGGCCTTCCACGACCCAGAGGGTCGGCATCCGGAATCCGAGATCGCGCGAGATCGCCGGGCCCTGCTTCCTCAGCCGCAGACCCGCGTAGGCCGACAGGATCTCCGCGTCGGCGGGGATGTCGAGATCGGGGCGGTCGTCTCGTAGGTCGGCCGACATCTCTTCGATCGCTTCGCGCGAGACCGGCATGAGCGGGGACTTCATCATCGTGAAGAGCGACGTCTCGTCGCGGTTGGTTCCGATCAGCAACGGCACGGGCAGGGCACCGCCGCGCGCGAAGACGTCGACCGGATGCTCCGGCACCAGGTCGCCGTCGACCACGGGTGTGAAGGCCAGGGTGCCGGGTTCATCGAGGGGCGTTGCCGCGTAGACGGTCATCGCGGCCGCGGCGAGCCGATCGGCCGGGATGTTCCGGAATGACGAGACATCCGAGGGATCCGCTTCCGCTGTCTGAAGGAGCTCGCGCGCCATGCGCTCGGAGCGGTCCTGCCCGTACACCGAGGTCGCGGGCGAGCTCTCGGCAATGGCTCGATGAAACAGGCCCTCTGCTGCCGGTGAGGTCATCAGGGTCGTCACGATGCCGCCGCCGGCGGATTCGCCGAACAGCGTCACCCGCCCCGGGTCGCCGCCGAACGCCGCGATGTTGTCGCGCACCCACTCCAGGCCGAACAGGATGTCGCGCAGCGCGAGGTTCGTCTCGAACGTCTCGGACTCGGTCGAGAAACGCGAGAGATCGGCGAAGCCCAGGGCGCCCACCCGATAACCGACCGTGACCAGGACGATCTCACCACTCGCAGCGAGCGACCGGCCGTCGTACATCGGCTGCGCCGTCGCGCCGAACATGTACGCGCCGCCGTGCACCCACACCATCACCGGTCGCGGCTCCGCTGCGGAGACGTTCTCGGCTGCCCACACGTTGAGAGTCAGGCAGTCTTCGCTCTGCACGGCGTCCTCGGGCAGTCGGATGGCGGGCGAAGCCGTCTGCACGGGGATGGGACCGAACCGCGTGGCGTCGGCCGCGTCGGACCAGGGTTCCGGGTGCTGCGGCGCGCGCCAGCGCAGCGGACCGATCGGTGGCGCGGCGTACCGGATGCCCTTCCACGAGCGAACCGCGCCGTCGATGTCGCCCCGCACCGGTCCATGCGTCGTGCTGACGGTCACGGTCAAGGTCGTGTCGGATGCCATGGGTCTCCTTCGAGATCAGTGCGGTCTTCGCGATCAGCGCGGCGTCACCGTGAGAGGGCGCCCGGCCAGACCGCGGGGCACACCCGCGAGCCGAGCGGCCAGGTCGATGAGGGCACGGCGGGCGGGATCCTCCGCTGCGGCATCCGTCTCGTCGCCCGTCTCGTTCAGCGTTGCCGTGAGGGGGGTGCCCGCGTCGCCCGCGGTGCGCAGGGCCGGGCTGAGAGGAATCGACGCGAGCAACGGGACGCGACCGGATGCGTCCGGTCCCTCTGATGCCGACAGCGCGGCCGCGACCTGCGCACCCCCGCCCGAACCGAACAGGTCGAGCACGGTTCCGTCGGGCAGCGTGAAAGCGGCCATGTTCTCGATGACCCCGATGACCCGCTGCCCCGTCTGGCGCGCGACGAGAGCGCTGCGGATCGCGACATCGGATGCCGCGGCCTGGGGTGTCGTCACGACCACGACCTCGGCGTGGGGGAGGAGCTGGCCGACCGAGATCGCGATATCGCCCGTACCGGGTGGCATGTCCAGCAGCAGGATGTCGAGGTCGCCGAAATGCACGTCCGTCAGGAACTGCTGCACGGTGCGGTGCAGCATGGGCCCCCGCCATGCGACGGCCGCGCCCTCGTCGCCCTCGCGCAAGAACATGCCGATCGACACGGTCTTCACCCCGTAGGCCACCGGCGGCAGGATCAGGTCGTCGATGCGGGTCGGGCGGACCGTTCGGCCCTCGGCGTCGACCAGGCCCAACAGGCCGGGGATCGAAAAGCCGTGCACATCGGCATCGATGAGTCCCACGCGGAGCCCCCGCGCGGCGAGTGCCACGGCGAGATTCGCGGTGACCGTGGACTTGCCGACCCCACCCTTGCCGCTGGTGACCGCGATCACGCGGGTGAGGGATTCGGCCGTGAACGGGATACCACGGGGGCGGCCTGCTCGCAGGCGCTCGGTGAGGGCTGCGCGCTCCGCCGGGGTCATGACGCCGACGTCCACGTGCACATCGAGGACACCGGGCACGGATGCGGCGGCGCGGCGGACGTCGGATTCGATCCGCCCCGCGGCGGGGCATCCGACGATCGTCAGGGCGATCCCGACATCCGCTATTCCGTCCGTGACCGCGATCTGGCGCAGCATGTCGAGGTCACCGATCGGCTGTCGCAGTTCGGGGTCTGTCACGGCACCCACCGCCACGCGCACGGCGTCGGTCAGCTTCTGATCGACTCCGAGCCCGAATCCGGGGTCGTCGCTGTCAGCGCTCATCGGTTGCCGCGGTATCCGCATCGGACGTCTCGCCGCGTGCCTCGAGACCGTCGAGCAGCGTCTTCAACTCGGTGCGGAGTTCATGGCGGAGGACGTCCTTCGTGACGACCTCGCTGCTGACATCCGTGAGGGCGAGGCGAAGAGCGACGATCTCTCGAGCGAGGTACTCGGTGTCGGCGAGATTTCGCTCTGCGCGCTGCCGGTCCTGCTCGATCTGGACGCGGTCGCGGTCATCCTGACGGTTCTGCGCGAGGAGGATCAGGGGAGCGGCATACGAGGCCTGGAGGGACAGGACCAGAGTCAGGGCTGTGAACCCGTTCGCCGCCGAATCGAACCGGAGTCCCGGGGGGAACATCGTGTTCCAGACGATCCACAGGGCGCAGAAGAGGCTCAGCCCGAGCAGGAACCACGGCGTGCCCATCTTGCGCGCGATCCACTCGGTGAAGCGGCCGAACCGGTCGCGCGAGGGCTGCGGTGTGCGCGAGAGCACGCCGGCGCGCCCACGTGGCGCGTCCAGCGTGACCCGGCGCGACGTCCGCGCCATCAGCGTCGCCTCGATCCGGCGGCACGGCTCGCGGGACCGGATGCTGACGCATCCGCATCCTGCGAGCGCCAGTCGTCCGGCAGCAGGTAATCGAGCACATCGTCGACGCTCACCGCGCCCACGAGGCGGTGTGCAGTGTCGACGACGGGCAGCGAGACGAGGTTGTAGCTCGCGAGCAGACGGGCGACCTCGGCCGCCGAGGCGGTGGCGTGCACGGGCTCGACCGAGTCGTCGATGATGGCGCCGAGGCGCTCGTGCGGGGGATAGCGCAGCATCCGCTGGAAGTGCACCACACCCAGCAGGCGGCCCGTCGGGGTCTCGTAGGGCGGGAGGGTGACGAAAACGGCGGCGGCGAGGGCGGGGTGCAGTTCGTGCCGGCGGATGAGCGCGAGCGCCTCGGCCACCGTCGCGTCGGCGGACAGCACGATCGGCTCGGGCGTCATGAGTCCGCCCGCCGTGTCGGGGCCGTAGGCAAGCAGCGCGCGCACGTCGTCGGCCTCGTCGGGCTCCATCAGATCGAGCAGCTGCTCGGAGCGGCCCTCGGGAAGCTGGGCGAGCAGGTCGGCGGCGTCGTCGGGCTCCATCGCGTCCAGGATGTCGGCGGCCCGCTCGTCGCCGAGCTGTTCGAGGATGTGCGCCTGGTCGTCTTCGGGCATCTCTTCCAGCGCGTCGGCGAGACGGTCGTCGGGCAGCTCGCCCGCGACCTCCATCATCCGCGCGTCGGGCAGGTCGAGCAGGGTGTTGGCGAGGTCGGCGGGCAGCAGCTCGGAGTACGAGGCCACCAGCTGCTCGACCGACTGCGACTCGCCGGGCGCCATGCGCTCGCGCACGTCGCTCCAGTTCGCGAACGTCGTCGGTCCCTTGGCGAAGGGACTGGCGCTCGTCTTCGGGCGGCGCAGGAACAGTTGGCCGATGGCCCACTCACCCAGCCGGTTGCGTTCGATGGCCGCATCCTCGATCACGGCTTCGCCCGAGCCGTCGATCAGGTGAACGCGCCGTCCGAGCAGCTCGGCCAGGACACGCACCTCACCGCCGCGCGGCTGGAAACGGCGCACGTTGATCAGGCCCGTCGTGATGACCTGGCCGGTCGCGATCGACGTCACGCGTCCGATCGACACGAAAACGTGTCGGCGACCGGGGATCTCGACGACCAGCCCGACCACCCGCGGCGGGTCGCTTGCCCGGTACACGACGACGACGTCCCGGACGCGTCCCAGGCGGTCGCCCGCGGGGTCGAAGACGGCGCACCCGGCCAGGCGCGCGACAAAGACCCTTTGCGTGCTCACTGCTCCAGCGTAGCCCCGACACAGATGCTGCCTAGGGAGGGCGTGGGACAATGGGCGGATGAGTATGTTGGGACCCGCCCCTACGGGCAAGCGCGCCGAAGCCGTCGGCGAGACCATCGCGAGCTTTCCGACCTACGAGGGCGCGCAAAAGGCCGTCTCGGCGCTGATCGCGGGTGAGGTCCCCGCGCGCGACATCGCGATCGTCGGGCAGGGGCTTCGTTCGATCGAACGAGTGACCGGACGCCTGGGGTACGCCACCGCCGCACGTTCGGGTGCCGTCAACGGCCTGCTGATCGGCCTGTTCTTCTCGGCGATCCTCGTGCTCGGCAGCCCCTCCGTTCCGATCCAGGCCTTCGTCGGTGTGCTCTTCGTCGGTGTCGCCGTCGGGATGCTCCTCAGCATCATCACGTACTCGTTCATTCGTCGGCGCCGAGATTTCGCTTCGGTCATGCAGGTGCTCGCGGACCACTACGAGGTCACGGTCGGGGGCGACAACCTCGCGAAGGCGCGGCAGGTGCTGGGTATCGGCGGCGGGGCTTCGGCATCCGCTCCTGCTCCCTCTGCTTTCCCCGCTCCCGGTTCCGACGTGCCGCCGCCGGTACCTCCCGCGCCCGGTGGTTCGGCTGGACCCGGCGAGCGGCCTCCGCTGCCACCGGACGCCGCGCCGCCGCGCTACGGCGAGCGCATCGACCAGGCGGCGCCCGAGGCGCCCCGCGAGGCACCCGCGCGCTACGGCCAGCGCATCGAGTCCGCCGTGGCTGCTGCGCCTGTTGAGCCCGATGACGCGAATTCGGACGCATCCGACCGTGCCCCCGAGGGCTCGACGGACGACCAGCACACGGCCACCCACTCAGACGCCGACGGCCGCAGCGGCTCGTGAACGGAGGAGATCTCCGTTTCGGAGGACGGATGTCGGTGCCTGCATCCTCCGAAGGCGAGATCTCCTCCGCAACGGCGGGCGTGGAGCGGTGGCCCGTGGCGCTCCCGACGGGCGAGGTCAAGGTCAGCGTCGCTTCGCAGCGGCCGACCGCGGCCTGGGCTACCCTCGTCCTCGCGCACGGTGCCGGTGCGGGGTTCGACCACCCGTTCCTCGTGGGCTTCGCGGACGCGCTGGCGCACGCGGGTATCGCGACGGTGCGCTTCAACCTCCCCTATCGCGAAGCGGGACGACGGATGCCGGGGCCCGCGGCGCACGCGATCGCCACCTGGCGCGCGGTTATCGACCGTGCGCGGGGGGAAGCACCCGCGGGCGAGCCGCTGTGGGCGGCCGGCAAGTCCTACGGAGGTCGCATGGCCTCGATGGCAGAGGCCGAGCGGCCGCTCGGCATCACGGGCCTCGTGTACCTCGGCTATCCGCTGCATCCGCCCGGCGACCCGGCCAAGGAGCGCGCGGAGCACCTGCCGCGGATCGCCGTGCCGCAGCTGTTCGTCGAGGGCACCAACGACCCCTTCGTCGTGCCCCACGAGGGGCTGGAGCGCGCCGTCTTCGCGTGTCAGGACGCCCAGCTCACCTGGATCGAGGGCGGTGGGCACTCGTTCGAGGTGAAGGGTCGGAAACGCCCCGCAGAAGACGTCGGTGCCGCTCTGGCACCCCTCGTCGCGGACTTCCTCCGCGCCCGACTGCTCTGAGGTCTGCACGCTCCCTTCGACAGGCTCAGGGAGCGTCGTGGTAGTCGGTCGCTGAGCATGTCGAAGCGACTCAGACCTGCGGCGCGAGCCGAGCCATCCAGGCTTCGACATCGTCCGCAGACCGCGGGATGTCGGCCGAGAGGTTGACGGGACCCATCGTGGTCATCAGGATGTCGTCCTCGATGCGCACACCGATGCCCCGGTACTCCTCGGGAACCGTCACATCGTCGATCTGGAAGTACAGGCCCGGCTCGATGGTGAACACCATGCCGGCCTCGAGGACGCCGTCGTAATACATCTCGCGACGGGCCTGCGCGCAGTCGTGCACATCGATACCGAGGTGGTGGCTCGTGCCGTGCACCATGTAGCGGCGGTGTTGCCCGCCCGTCTCGGGTGCGAGGGCCTCATCGGCCGTGACCGGCAGCAGGCCCCACTCGGCCACGCGCGCCGCGATCACGGACATCGCGGCTTCGTGCACATCCCGGAAGCGGGCTCCGGGGCGGGCCGCGCGCAGCCCCGCATCCGCCGCCTCGCGCACTGCCTCGTAGACACGACGCTGCACATCGGTGAAGCGGCCGGAGACGGGCAGGGTGCGCGTGATGTCGGCGGTGTAGAGGCTGTCGACCTCGACACCGGCATCGATCAGCATGAGATCGCCGGGGATGACCGGCCCGTCGTTGCGTGTCCAGTGCAGGTAGCAGGCGTGGGGACCGGATGCCGCGATCGTGTCGTAGCCCTCCCAGTTCCCGTCCGTGCGCGCGCGGAGGTGGAAGACGCCCTCCACGACGCGCTCGCCGCGAGGATGCGCGACGATGCGGGGGAGCGAGCGGATGATGTCGTCGAATCCGTCCGCGGTGACCTGCACCGCGAGGCGCATCTGCTCGATCTCGAAGGCGTCCTTGACGAGTCGCAGCTCCGACACGAAGCGTGTCAGGTGCTCGTCCTCACCGACCACGAGATCGTCATCGGATGCGTCGAACGCATCGATGTGCGCCGTCTCGAGCGCCAGGTCGGCAGCGACACCCGCGAGGGCGGGGCGCGGACCGATCCAGAACTCGCCGATCGAGGCGTCGGCGTAGAACTCGGCCGTATTGCGGTCGGCGCGCTCGCGGAAGTACAGGGTCTCGGAGTGTCCGTCCTCCGTCGGGTCGAACACGAGAACGGCGTCGGGCTCGGCATCCCGCTCCCACCCGGTCAGGTGCGCGAAGGCCGAGTGAGCGCGGAAGGGGTAGTCGGTGTCGTTGCTGCGGACGGCGACACCACCCGCCGGAACCACGAGACGCTTGCCCGGGAACGCCGCCGAGAGCACGGCGCGACGGGCCGCGGCGAAGGCGGCCTGCGGGCGGGCTGTGGGAGACGGCTCGGGGCGCTCGGCCCATCCGGTCGAGATCGTGTCGAGAAAGCCCTGGCCGAATCGCTGGCGGCGGTTCGCAGTAGCCTGCGCCTCGCGCTCGTCGCGTGCGGCCTCGGCCTGGTCGGCCGTGCCCTCGGACACCGTGTTGGTTTCACCTGTCGTGCTCATCGTTCCAGTCTCGCACGCGTGCCGCGGTGGCGCCCGGGGAGCGGCTCGCTCAGCCGGCGGGCTCGAGCTGGACGACGAGCGGCCGGTGGTCGCTGCCCGACCCGTCGAGCGAGCGCAGCACGATCGATCCGGTCGCCTTCCAGTTGGGTGTCGAGAAAACGTGATCGATCGGTGCTCCGGCGAGCGCGGGAAGGTCGGTCGTCCAGGTGCCCACGCCGCCGTTTCCGGATTCGGATGCCGCGTCGTGGCAGTAACCGAGCGTTCCGCCGTCCACACCGAGGCGTGCCATGTGGTCGATCGTCGCGTTGAAGTCGCCAGCCATGATCACGTTGCCGGTGGCGCACTGGTCGGCCAGCCAGCGCAGGTCCTCGCGCCAGTGCTCCATGTCGTCTTCTCTCGGGGCCACGGCGTGGACGGCGACGACGATCGGTCCCTCGCCGTCGACCGGCATGGCGACGGCGCTCGGGAGCACCGCGGTGTTGCTGGAGCCGTCCTGCGACGACTCGATGACCGAGTAGTCCCCGAGATCGGGAGAGATCAGAAGTGTCGTGGACCGGGCATCCCAGGTGTCGACGCCGACGCTGAACTCGACGTGGTGCGCCCACATCGGTCGACCGAGTTCGCGCATGGCG
This sequence comes from Microbacterium sp., assembly GCF_044340635.1. Taxonomy (GTDB): domain Bacteria; phylum Actinomycetota; class Actinomycetes; order Actinomycetales; family Microbacteriaceae; genus Microbacterium. Next base: position 32,059 of record NZ_JBIITF010000022.1, on the reverse strand, counting down.
ACCGCGATCTGTTCACCGGTCTCGATCGTCGTCTCGGGGAGGGAGACGATGTCCGCCTGCATCGCGACGGCGGTCTGCGCCACGGAAACGGGATCCGTCGCCTCGCCGGCCGTGTTCCAGGTCATGACACGGACGCTCGTCTCCGTCTCGGCCGGAAGCTCGGTTGTGCCGAGGCCCCGCGTCATGACGATCGCGCCGTTGCCGAGCGTCCCGACGATCGCGACCAGGGCCATCGAGAGAGCGAAGCCACGGAGGGGGCGGGCGATCGCGAGGAGCAGCATCAGGATCGCGGCGATCGCGAAAGCGACGGCGACGAGTGATCGGAAGGCCACGATCTGAACGATCGGGAACGTCTGCTCGACCCGGAAGAACGAGGGCCAGGTCAGCACCGCTGTCGCGATCGCGAACAGCACGGCGATGAGGATCCCGAGCACACGCAGCACGCTCTGACTCTAGAAGCCGAGGCTGGGAGAACGACGCACGCCGGCGCCCCCGGCGGCTCCCGCTCCGATCCACATCAACGGGCGGGGGTACGCTCATGGGGTGAGCGGGCAGCGGCGATTCGAGCGGCGATTCGAGGGGCCGAGCGACCTGCACCTGCACTCGCTGCGATCCGATGGGACCGAACCGCCCGAGACCGTCGTCCGGGCGGCCCATCGGTACGGACTCCGCACGATCGCGCTGACCGACCACGACACGACCGCGGGCTGGGCGGAGGCCGCAGAGGCGACCACGTCGCTCGGCATGACGCTCCTGCCGGGCATGGAGTTGAGCGCCAAGCACGGCTGGCGAAGCGTCCATCTGCTGGCGTACCTCTTCGACCCCGACAACGCGGCCCTCCGGGCCGAGATGGAACGCGTTCGTACGGACCGGATGGGTCGGGCCGAGCGGATCGTCCGCAACATCTCGCGCGATTACGACCTGTCGTGGGCGGACGTCGTCGCCCAGACATCCGACGGCGCGACCGTGGGTCGACCGCACATCGCCGATGCGCTGGTCGCGCGCGGCCTCGCCATCGATCGGTCCGCGGCCTTCGAGGGCATCCTGCATCCGCGCGAGGGGTATTACGAGGGGCACTACGCCCCCGACCCGCTCAGCGCCGTTCGTCTGGTCATTGCGGCCGGAGGTGTGCCGATCGTCGCGCATCCGACCCCCGCCGGGCGGGGACGGATGATGCCGGTTCCGTATCTGGAGGAGCTGGTCGACGCGGGTTTGGCCGGGTTCGAACTCGATCATCGCGAGAACACCCCCGAGGGTGTCGCCGTGCTGCGCGGGATCGTCGGACGGCGGGATCTGATCGTCACGGGTTCGAGCGATTACCACGGCCTCGGCAAGCCGAATCTGCCGGGCGAGAACACGACCTCGGACGAGATGGTCGAACGGATCGTCGATCGCGCCACCGGAGTGGAGCCCGTCTACCCCTGAGCGCCCCCAGCGGTGCCGCGAAAGTGACCCGCAACACGGCGCGCCTGTTCGCGGCATCCGCGCCTCCGATCGACGTAGCGGATGTCGAGAACTGGCGCCGACGTGGTGTCGGGAGCCCCCGGGAACGACGAAGCGGCCCCCGTCCGGAAGAGGATGGGGGCCGCTCGTTGTGATCAGGTCAGGCGATCAGGAGAGCGCCTTGGTCTTGATCTGGTCGTACTCGGCCTGCGTGATCGTGCCGGCGTCGAGGAGGGCCTTCGCCTTGGCGATCTCGTCAGCGGGGCTCGTGCCGGCCGCCTGCTTGATGTAGTCCTCCTGCGCGCGCTGGTAGGCCTGCGCCTGGGCGGCGCTCCGCTCGCCCATGCCCCTGCCTCGGGCGATCAGGTAGATCAGCGCGCCGAGCCAGTTGGTGAGGAGGAGAACGACGATCCAGACGGCCTTCCACCAGCCGCTCAGCTTGTGGTCGCGGAACAGGTCGGTGATGATGGAGAACAGGACCATCAGGTAGGCGAAGAAGATGAAGATGGCCAGGAACCACCAGATGAGGTCCCAGAAGGAACCCCAGAAGCCCTGGTACTGGTAGCCGGTCGTGGTGACGGCCTCGGTGAAGATGCGCACGGGTGTGCCTTTCAATCGGATGATCGGCGCCTGCGGGCGCAACCGCTCAAGATAGCGGTTGGCGCCATTTCGCGGGAGTAGATCTGCTCCGTGGGGCTGAACCCGTACGCCGACCGCCGAGAGAGCGGCCGGCGTGAAGGCTTACGCGGTGGGCGCGCTGGGCGCGCCGGACGAGCCACCCGAACGGCGGCGACGACGGCGACGCGACGGAGCGGGTCGGCCATCGTGGTGCTCGCTGCCGCCACCATCGTGCGTCCCGCCGCCCTCGGCGCGGGGTGCGTCAGCGCCGGCGCTCGATGTCGTGGTGCTCGATGACGCGGAGGCCGCAGTCGCGCCTTCGCTGCCGTCACCCGAACGCGAACGTGAGCGCGAACGACGCGGGCGGTCGCCTGCGGGCGGGGCGGAACGCTCCCGCGGCTCCTGGGTCTTGACGGCCGCCGTGCGCGGTGCCGTCGTGAGTCGTCCCTTGGTGCCCGCCGGGATGTCCAGGTCGGTGAAGAGGTGCGGGCTGGAGGAGTACGTCTCGGTCGGCTCGGGCTGACCGAACTCCAGCGCCCGGTTGATGAGCGCCCACTTGTGCAGGTCGTCCCAGTCGACGAACGTCACCGCGATCCCCGTCTTTCCGGCGCGCCCCGTGCGGCCGGCGCGGTGTAGGTAGGTCTTCTCGTCATCCGGGATCGTGTGGTTGATCACGTGCGTGACGTCGTCGACGTCGATGCCGCGTGCGGCGACGTCGGTGGCGATCAGGACATCCTTCTTGCCCGCCTTGAACGCCGCCATCGAACGCTCGCGCGCCTCCTGGCTCATGTCACCGTGCACCGAGGCGGTGTTGAAGCCGCGATCGCCGAGCTCGTCCGACAGGCGCTGAGCGGCCCGCTTCGTGCGCGTGAAGATCACGGTCTTGCCGCGACCCTCGGACTGCAGGATGCGGGCGATGACCTCGTCCTTGTCGAGCGAATGCGCGCGGTAGACGAGGTGCTTGATGTTCGCCTGCGTCAGACCCTCGTCGGGGTCGGTCGCACGGATGTGGATGGGGTTGGTCATGAAACGACGAGCCAGCGCGACGATCGGGCCGGGCATCGTGGCCGAGAACAGCTGCGTGTGGCGGATCTGCGAGACCTTGGTGATGATCTTCTCGATGTCGGGCAGGAACCCGAGGTCGAGCATCTTGTCGGCCTCGTCCAGCACGACCTCGGTCGCATTCGAGAGGTCGAGAAGGCGCTGATTGTTGAGGTCGATGAGACGCCCCGGGGTGCCGACGACGATCTGCGCGCCGGCCTTCAGCTGGTCGATCTGACCCTCGTACGCCTTGCCGCCGTAGATCGCGACGACACTCGTCGAACGGTTCGAGGTCAGCATGTCCATGTCCTCATAGACCTGGACGGCCAGCTCGCGCGTCGGGACGACGATGAGCGCCTTGACGCCGGGGGAGGGGTCGAGCCCGAGACGCTGGACGACGGGGATGCCGAAGCCGAACGTCTTTCCGGTGCCCGTCTTGGCCTGGCCGATGATGTCCTGTCCAGGGAGCCCGAGGGGGATCGTCTGCTCCTGGATCGGGAAGGCATCCACGATGCCCTTCACTGCCAGAGCGTCGACGATGTCTTGATCGACACCGAGTTCGGCGAAGGTCGTCACGATATGAGCCTGTCCGGCAGTGAGATGCTGCCTGGGTGCTTGCCCCGTAGGGCAGAAAGGGTTATCCACGCCCTTCACTCAGCCACAGGCGCGGGGTCCCGATCCGACGCCGGGACGAGCCCCAGCCTACCCGAGGCTCCGCGGCGCGCCTCTTCCGCCACTCCCCGCGCTTGCCCCGGCGGTCGCGCGCCCCCGCGGCTAGGCTGATCCCGTGTTCAATTGGTTGCGCCGTCGGCGCACGCCGCGTCGCGTGCTTACCCTCCGGTCCCGGGGTGAGTCCTCCGGCGCGACCCGCGTCGACTTCTCCGAACTCGCACCTGATGTGCAGACCTTCCTGGGTCAGGCCGCCTACCTGCAACTCGGATATTTCGAGACACTTACGCAACTGATCACCTCGACACCGGAGTTGGCGCAGAAAGAGGCGCTGTCGCGCGCGGCGGGTGCGGCGCTGACCAAGCATCAGGAGATCGTCTCGCTCATCCGCGAACGCAACGAGGACCCCACGACGGTGATGCTGCCCTTCCGCGAGCAGCTCGATGCGTTCCGTCGTGTCACGAGCGGCGAGCGGCCGATGGAGACGCTGCTGAGCGTGCACTTGACCGCGGGGCTGCTCGACGACTTCTACCACGCGCTCGCCTCGACCTATGGGGATACCGGGCGACGAGTATCCGTCATCCTCGAGGCCGACGATGACCGTGGGGCGATCGTGGAGATCATCGGGGCGACGATCGTGAGTGACGAGGAATGGCGTTCGCTGTTGTCGATGTGGGGGCGGCGTCTGGTCGGCGACACTCTGCTCGTCGCGCGGGCGGCGCTGACGACATCCGTCGGTCTCGACCGTGCCGCCGAAGAGAAGGTCGAGCCGGTGTTCACCGAGCTCATGGCCGCGCACTCGCGACGGATGGATGCGGTCGGCCTGAACGCCTGATCCGCGACCGCGAGGTCCTCAGACGAGCTTCAGGCGGACTCGCTCGCGCTCATCGTGCGCGGCGCGCGCACGAGACACGACGAGGATTACCGCGCCGGTCACGGCGGCGGGAATCAGGATCGACCCGACCCACAACCACGGGTTGCTCTCGGCGAGTCCGAGCCACGTCAGGCTCGTGTAGATCACGGCCGCGATCGCCGTCTCCAGCAACGGAGCGAGCGCGACCCCGCGTGTCGGGCGCAGTGGCAGGGCGAAGTGCAGTGCCAACCCGATCGCGACGGCCGCGACGAGCGCGAGGACGATCAGCATGTCAGCCGACGAAACCGATGCGGCGTGCCTCTTCGGTGCCGAGCTCGACGTACGCGAGGGCCGCCGTGGGGACGATGTAGGAATTGCCCTTGGAATCGGCGAAGGAGACGTGCGAAGCGGATGCGTCGAGTGCCTTCGCGACGGATGCGCGGACGGTCTCGGCGGATTCGGACGTCTCGAAGTTCAGCTCACGGCCGGTGTTGGCGATGCCGATGCGAATCTCCACGGGTGACTGCCTCTCTGCTCTTCGGGCGCGACGCCCGACTGCTCTGAAACTCTACGACACGGGTGGGAGAGGGCCGCCCGGCTGGGTCACGCTGAGGGCGAACGCCCCGGTGCGCGGGATGCTGCGAGTTGTGCCATGTGGCCGGAATTCGGAGCGCATAACGACCGGAGGACACAACTCGCGGGGCGGAGAGCGGTGTCGGGAGGGCGCGTTAGCGTGGGGGGATGAGCATGGATGGCGGCGGGGTGGGCGACCTCGACGCGGCACAGGCAGCCGTCGCGATGTTGCCGCCGGATGCCTCGGGCGTCGTCATCGGCGCGCCCGGCACCGGCAAGACCGAGGCCCTGATCGCGCGCGTGGCGCGTCTGCTCACCTCCGCGAGCGTGGGCGTGGACGAGGTGCTCGTGCTCACACCCACCCGCCAGACGGCGACGGCGCTGCGCGACCGGCTCGCGCTCGTGGGCGGGGTGGCGACCCCGGGGCCCCTGGCCCGTTCGATGGCCTCCTTCGCGTTCCAGCTCGTGCGTGCCGTCGCCGTGCAGCGTGGTGGTGAGCCCCCGCGTCTGCTCACGGCGCCGGATCAGGACCGCATCATCGCCGAGCTGCTCGCGGGGGATGAGCGGGACGCCGAGCGCGGCGTCCCGCGATGGCCCGCATCGCTCGGTCCCGCGGTGCGGGGATCGCGCACATTCCGTGCCGAGCTGCGGGCGCTGCTCGCGGAGTGCACCGAGCGGGGCATCGGCCCCGCCGAGCTGGCGGCCGCGGGACGACGCCTGGGGCGCGAGGCGTGGGTGAGCTCGGCGGAGTTCTTGACCGACTATCGGTTCACGGTGGACGCGATGCGCTCCGATCACCGTGATCCGGCCGAACTGTTGCGTGAGGCAGCGGCGATCCTCGCGACGGCGCCCTCGGGCGCGGCGGGCGAGGCGCTGCTCGGCCCCCCGGCTCGGCTGCGTGCCGTGCTCGTCGACGACGCTCAAGAGCTCACGCGCGGGGGGATGGCTATGCTTCGGGGCCTGCGGGCGCGGGGCGTCGCGGTGCTGGCCTTCGGTGATCCCGACATCGGGTCCGGCTCGTTCCGTGGGGCGTCGCCCGAGCTTTTCGCCCGCCTCTGCGACGCGCTCGGCACGCTGCACGTCCTCGACGATCAGCACCGGTCGACCGCGGCGCTGACACGGATAACGCGCGAGGTGACGTCCGCGATCGGGGCGTCCGGACGTGTCGAACATCGTCGGGCGCCCGGGCCCGAACTCCCGCCGGATGCCCGCGTGCGGACGATCATCGCACCCTCGCCACACGAAGAGATCGATCGCATCGCGCGGGTGCTGCGCGAGTGGCACATCGTCGACGAGATCCCCTGGTCGGCGCTCGCCGTCGTGGCCCATGACACCCGCCAGGTCGGTGAGCTCGAGGCCGAACTGGCCGCGCGCGAGGTGCCAACGCGTTCGTCCAGCCTGCCGCGGCCGCTCGGGAGCGAGGGCGTCGTACGCGACCTCGTTCAGCTCGTGCGGCTCGGCATGAGTGCCCCCGACACGCGAGATTCCGACGCGCTGGCGGCGGCGTTGCTCTCACCCTTCGGCGGATTGGACGCGGTCGGACTCCGGCGTCTTCGTGCTCGTCTGCGGCATGCCGAACTCGCCGATGGCCGTACCCGCCCGGCCCGCGAGCTGCTGCACGAGGCCATGGCAAACCCTCTCGAACTCGCTCTGCTCGACACGCCCGAGGCCCGAGCGGCCGAGCGTCTGGCCACGACTCTGCGCGTGCTGCACGATGACGCCCAGCGGGGTGCCACCGTGCACGATCTGCTGTGGGTCGCGTGGGATCGTGCGCGGGATGGCGGGGGTCGACCGCTCGCTCGCGTATGGCACGAGCTCGCCACGACCCCCGGCACGCTGTCGGCGGAGAGCGGTCACGCGCTCGACGCGCTCGTGGCGCTGTTCGATGCCGCGAAGCGTTTCGTCGAGACATCCCCCAACGAGACGCCCGAGGCGTTCCTCCGCCGCATGGTCGACAGCGAGGTGCCCGAAGACATGCTGACGTCGCCGGATGTGGCCGAGACGGTGTCCTTGCTCACACCCGCGGCGGCACTCGGCACGCAGTTCGAGGGGATCGTCATCGCGGGCGTGCAGGACGGTGTGTGGCCGAACGTGCGACTGCGCGGCGGCCTGCTCGACACCTGGCGGCTCGGCGATGTGGCGGCAGCGGCGGATTTCGGGCGAGCGGATGCTGCGGACGGCTCTCCGGGTTCCGGGACGACGGACACGCTCGACCGGCGCCGTGCCGCGCTCCATGACGAACTGCGGCTGCTCGTCCGCGCCGTATCCCGAGCGCGCACCCGCCTCGCGGTGACGGCCGTCGACGACGACGATCGCGGGCCGAGCCCGTTGTTGAGCTTCTTCCCCGAACCCGACGACGCGGACGATGCGTCCGGTGCGGTGGATCATCCGCTGACTCTTCGCGGACTCGTGGCCCAGCATCGGCGTGCGCTCACGACGCCCGTCGCACCCGCTCCGGTGCGCGCGCACGCGGCCGGTCAACTCGTCGTGCTCGCTCGCGCGGGAGTGCCCGGAGCGGCCCCGCATCAGTGGTACGGCCTGGCCGAGGCATCCTCGAACGGTCCGTTGCGTGACCCCACCCGCGCGCCGGTGCACGTCTCGCCATCGAAGCTCGACGCGTTCGATGCGTGCGGCCTTGACTGGGCGATCCGCGCCCTCGGCGGGGACACACGTTCGTGGTCGGCGGGGGTCGGAACGATCCTGCACGCGGCCATGGAAGAGGTGCCGAGCGGCGACCGCGATGCCCTGCAGGCCGTCGTCGACGGGCGTTGGGGCGAGCTCGATTTCGAGGCGCCGTGGATGTCCCGCAAGGAGCACGCCTGGGCGGGGCTGCTCGTGGACCGACTGCACGCATACCTCGAGCGCTTCCATCGCGAAGAGGGTCGTGCCGTCGGCGCCGAGGCGCGCTTCCGCCTCGCGATCGACATGGATTCCGTGGCGAGCGCCGAAGGGGGCGGGGAGGCGGCGCCGGATGTCTGGGCCCTCCGTGATGGCGAACGGAACGAGGATGGGGAACCCCGCGCGGACACGGGATCGAACATCCCGGAGGGTCGCCGGCTGGCGCTGCTCAGCGGATCGGTCGACCGCATCGAGGTCTATCCCCCCGGCCGTGGGGAATCCTTGGATACCGGGCACGGGGGCGGTGCGGAGCGGGTCGTCGTCGTCGATCTCAAGACGGGGCGTTCGGAAGACAAGGTCACCGACGAGAAGGTCGCGGAAGACGCCCAACTCGCGGCGTATCAACTCGCGCTTCTCGAGGGGTTGCTCCCCGGCGCCGATCCGACGGCGAACGCGGGCGCCCGCCTCCTCGTCCTGTCGAAGACCCTGAAGAACACGCACTACCGTCTCGCGCGTCAAGCCCCCATGGATGCCGCGCGTCGGACGTCGTTCCTTCGCACCATCATCGACGTGGCCGAGGGGATGTCGTCCGACCGGTTCGATGCGAACCTCGACACGCATTGCACGACGGACCGCTTCGCCGTGTGCCGCATCCACACGATCAAGGCGGTGTCGGCCTCGTGAGCGCGATCGTGTCGGCCGACACCGCGTCCTCTTCCGTGCGAAGCGCCGAGTGGCCGGGTCGACTGGGCCTGTCGGCCCCGGTCCTGTCGGCGGCTCTGGGTCTGCCCGACCCGACGCCCGATCAGCGCGCCGTGATCGAGGCGCCACCCAGCCCCGCGCTCGTCGTGGCCGGGGCGGGCAGCGGCAAGACCGAGACGATGTCGGGGCGGGTCGTCTGGCTCGTCGCCAACGGGCATGTGCGACGCGACGAGGTGCTCGGGCTGACCTTCACCCGCAAGGCCGCGGGCGAGTTGGCCGAGCGGATCGAGCAGCGGCTGGCGGGCATCGACGAGTTCGGTCGGCGGGGGCTGCTACCCCACCTCGAGGCGCTCGCCGCGGATGGAACGCTGGCGGCGTTCTGGGCCACAGCAGGCGGGCTGACGGCGCGCGCGCGGCACGCCGAGCTGGTCGCCTTCGTCGACGCGCTCGCCGAGGCACTCGGCGCCGTGCCTCCGGAGCAGGATGCGGCGGGCGAGGCCCTGCTGTCGCGGCCCCGCGTATCGACCTACAACGCTTTCGCCGACGCGATCGTGCGCGAGCACGGGCCTCGGATCGGGCGCGACCCGGACGCCGCGCTCATGAGTCAGTCCGGCTCGTGGCTGCTCGCACGGCGGGTGGTGGTGGCATCCCAGGACGAACGACTCTCCGAGCGCGGTGAGGCTTTCGCGAGTGTCGTCGATGCCGTGCACCGCCTCGCCGGCGAGCTGCTCGACAACCGTGTCGATGCGGAGAGCGTGGCCCGCTTCGGCGAAGAATGGGCCGCGGCGCTCGAACCGCTGACGAACCCGGCGCTCGCCAATCCCGGAGACATCGAGAAGTTCCATGCCGCGATGAGCGGACTGCCCGTTCTCGCGGGCCTCGTGAACGACTACGCCACCCGCAAGCGCGCGGAGGACACCCTCGACTTCGCCGATCAGGTCGCCGGCGCGCTCGAGATCATCGAGCGCGCGCCCGAGGTCGCCGACCAGCTTCGCGAGCAGTACCGCGTTGTGCTGCTCGACGAGTATCAGGACACCTCGGTCATCCAGACGCGCCTGCTCGCCGAGGTCTTCCGTGACTCCGCCGTCATGGCCGTCGGCGACCCCAATCAGTCGATCTACGGTTGGCGCGGCGCATCCGCGGACAACCTCGGGGCCTTCCCGGTCGCTTTCGCGAAGGAAACCGCCTGCGGTCGGTTCAGCCTGATGGTCAGTTGGCGGAACGACCTCAACATCCTGACCGCTGCGAACCGGCTCGTGGTGGGAGCGGAGCATCGCGGGGTGCCGGTCGGCGCCCTGGGGGCACGGCCCGGTGCCGCAGAGGGGCGGGTCGAGTGTCGATTCGAGAAGACGATCGACGACGAAGCGGATGCGGTCGCGCGCTGGTTCGTCGAGGTGCGCGCCAGGCATGAGGCGGCGCAGACGGAATCGGCCAGTCCCCGCGCTCACTCCGGTGCCGTGCTGTTCCGGACCAAGCGACACATGAATGCGTTCGCCGAGGCGTTGGCGCGGCATGACGTTCCGCACCGCATCCTCGGACTCGGTGGGCTGTTGACGACCCCTGAAGTGGTCGATGTCGTCGCAGCGCTCCGGGTCGTCCATGATCCCGCGCAGGGGTCGTCGCTGATCCGGTTGCTGTCGGGCCCCCGCTTCGCGATCGGTGTGGCCGACCTCGCTGCCCTGCATGCCCTGGCGGATGCGCTCGCGAAGCGCGACGGTTCGCTCGTGCCGCTCCCTGCCGAGCTGGCGGCACGCGTGCGGGGTTCGGCCGGCGCCGACGAACAGCCATCGCTCGTGGATGCGCTCGAGTTCGTCCGCACCGTACGTGACGACTACCGCCTCCTCGCCGACATCACGCCCGCCGGGCGTGCTCGCCTGCGCGAGGCGGGGGAGATGCTCGGGCGTCTGCGGCGGGCAGTCGCCCAGCCGATCCCCGATCTGATCCGCACGATCGAGCTCGAGCTGCGCCTCGACATCGAGCTGGCGGCGAACGAGACCCGGGGACCCGCGCGCGTCGCCTCGGCGCAGCTGCGTGCTTTTCTCGATGAGGTGCGCGCCTTCCTCACGGCCGATGAGCGAGGCTCGATCAGCAGTCTGCTCGCCTGGCTCGATCACGCGGAAGAGACCGATGAGCTCATGCCCCGCCCAGAGCCTCCTCAACCCGGAGTCGTGCAGCTGCTGACCGTGCACGGCTCGAAGGGCCTGGAGTGGGACGCGGTGGCCGTCGTCCGGCTCGTGCAGGACGAGCTGCCCAAGGCCCCGCGTTCGGTCGCCGGATGGCTCGGCTTCGGCGTGCTGCCCTATGCGTTCCGCGGCGACCGGGATGCGTTGCCCGTGCTGGACTGGCGCCCGGGCGCGGATCCCGACCGATCCGCTCTGCGGAAGGCCATCGCCTCCTATCGCGACGGGGTGCGCGATCACCAGAAGGCCGAGGAGCGGCGCCTCGCATACGTCGCCGTCACGCGAGCGCGCTCGGACCTGCTGCTCACCGGCTCGCAGTGGGGTGGGCAGAGCAAGCCGCGCAACCCGAGTCCCTATCTCGGCGAGATGATCGAGGCGCTCGGGATGCCGCCGATCGAGCCCGCCGACCCGGGTGAGAACCCGTATGTCGAACGCGGCGGTCAGGTGCTCTCGTGGCCCCTCGATCCGCTGGGTGCGCGGGGTCCCATCGTCCGTGCCGCGGCGGCGAGCGTCGAGATGGCGGCAACGCGCGCCGACCCCGAACCGGATGAGTTGCTCGCGCGTCTGCTCGCCGAGCGCGACCTGCGTGCACAGGGCCCCCGACATGCGGCGCCGACACGCATCCCCGCATCCCGCTTCAAGGATTTCGTGACGGATTACACGGGAACCGTGGCTGCCATTGCGCGCCCCATGCCCGAGCGGCCCTACCGGCAGACGCGCCTCGGCACCCTGTTCCACTCGTGGGTCGAGCATCGGTCGGGTCGGAGCGGAGCGGGGGCTTCGACCGATGACGCGCTGTGGGAACGCGACGACGATCCGACCGACTCCGAGGCCTCCGCCGAAGACGCCGCCGACCTCGAGCGACTTCGCGCGAACTTCGAGCGATCGGAGTGGGGGCCGTTGCAGCCCCTCGAGGTCGAAGCCGAGATCGACTTCGCTCTGGCCGAGCCCGACGGCCCCGGTCGCGTCGTCATCTGCAAGCTCGATGCCGTCTATCGTCGGGACGATCGCGGGGGCCGTATCGAGATCGTGGACTGGAAGACGGGACGTCCGCCACGCTCAGAAGCGGAGCGGGAGGAGCGGATGCTGCAGCTCGCCCTCTATCGCGTGGCCTATCACAAGGCCCGCGGCGTCCCTCTGGATCAGATCGACGTCGTGCTGTACTACGTGGGCGACGACCTCGTCCTGCGGGGTGACCGACTCTACTCCGAGGCCGATCTCGCCCAGCGCTGGAAGGCGGCGCGCGAGGCCCGTGCTGCCTCGACCTCCTCGTCTGGATCGGAGGGGTCCGGAACCACGGGATCGGCGGAGTCACGCGACCCCGTGTCCGGTGCGGGGGCAGCGCCGGCCGCGTCGCCCGAGCCGGCGGACTGACGGAGTTCGCCCCAGCTGCTCACGTCGATCGGTGCGGTTTCCATGTCGGTGACCGGGGCGGGTGATGGTCCGCGCGGCGAAGATGATCGTTTTGTGCGCTCGCCGACCACCGCGGACGTATCGCGATCGTTCGGTTCGTGCTCTCGGGCCGAGGCGACGAACAGCGAAACCATCTCGGGGTCGTAGGCATCGGTCTGCATGGCGATGCTGCCGTCGTCCTCGGCACTCGCCTTCGTCACGGGAGTGTCGGCGAGCACCGCCATCGCGTCGTCCACACCGACGACCGCGACCGGGTCGAGCCGCGTCGCGCTATCGCCGAGACCGTCGACGAGCGCGTCCAGCAGCGCCACCGCGTCGTCGACCACATCGTCTCGGCGCTGTTCGTGGCCGTGCAGCAGCCACTTCGCGAACTCCAGTTCGGCATACAGCCGAGCACGGGTGCGTAGATCGGCGTCGGGCGAACGGTGTGCTGCAGACACATACGTGGCGTACACGTCGTCGGCGGCATCCGGCGCCGCGGCCAGCCACTGCAGATCGATGGCCGGATCGCCGACGCTGAACCGGCTCCAGCCCAGCACGCCCGAGACGGTCGGAACACCGTCTCGGTCTTCGTAACGGAAGGACGATGCGACCGCGTCGCCGAGAACAACACACGGTTCGAAGCGCCACAGCGCCTCGTCCTCGGCGGCGCGTCGCCAGCGCGTGGCGAGGGCGACGGGCAAACGACGTGTGGAAGCGGCCCGTTCGACGAGGGCTACGACCGACTCGCGCACCTCTTCAGCGGTCTTGACGGGTAATCCCTCGGCCCGGACGACGGATGCGGGGAGCGCGTGCAGGGCCGCGAGGACGATCCCGATCGAGGTCGCGGCGCCGGGGCCCGCCGGCAGGTCACCGGCCTCGACGCGATAGCCGGGGACGAGGTCGGTGAGGAGGGCTCGCCCCTCGGCGAGTGCGACCTCGCCGAGCGGACGGGGCACCGCGAAGGGCAGCAGGGCTCGGGCGCCCGGGGTCAGGGCGCGCAGAGCGAGCGCCTCGGTGGCGAGGTCGCTCGCGGCGGATGCATCCACCGGCGCGCGCACGACGACGTGCGATCCATCGTCCAGTCCGACGACGGCGCTGTCGTAGCGTCCGCCCTCGCCTGTGGAGAGGGCAGCCGTCGAGACGATCGCGGCCTCGGGCAGGGCTGCGCTCACCGACGCGGCTAAAGTGAGGGGGGAGCCAGTCATGCCCCCAGGGTAGGTCTGTCCTCGTACGCACTACCCGCGCCACGCCCGCGAAAGAGGTCTTCCATGACGGTCCCGGGCCTGCCCAGGGTGATCACGCCCCCGGTCTCGCCGATCGACCGCTCGGCTGTCGACCGCGATCTCTCCGACGGTCTCGTGGTTCTCGCGGCCGAGCCCGGCGCCCGCGTCCTGCTGCTGCGGCGGGGTCGCGCTCCGCTCGATGAGACCGGTGCAATCGTCTTCGTACCCGAGTCCGTGGTGGACGCCGAGGTGATCGTGGCGTTCCTCGGCCGCGACGCCAGCGGCCCCGTTCTGCTGGCGCTGCTCGAAGAAGATGACGATGCCCCGATCGATCCCGCCGGCGGATGGGCGGAGCTGCGCGAGGTGGGCGGCGCGCTCGGTCTCGAGGAAGCCGCTTTCTTCGTCGAGGCCCTGTCGCTGGCTCGGTGGATCCGTGACGCCGCCTTCTGCCCCGCGTGTGGCACGCGGACGGAACTGCGAAACGTCGGATGGTCGCGGCACTGTCCCTCGTGCGGACGCGAGCACTTCCCCCGCACCGACCCCGCCGTCATCGTCGCGGTCACGGACGGCACACGCCTGCTGCTCGGGTCGAATGCCGCCTGGCCGGAGGGGCGCTACTCGTGCTTCGCGGGTTTCGTCGAAGCCGGGGAGTCGGCCGAGGAAACCCTCGTACGCGAGATCGAGGAAGAGTCGGGCGTGCGCATCACGGCGCTCGAATACGTCGGTTCGCAAGCCTGGCCGTACCCGCGTTCTCTGATGCTCGGATACCTTGCCTCGACCGAGAACGCGGAGGCCGCACGTCCCGACGGCTCCGAAATCGTGGATGTGCGCTGGTTCGAGCCCGACGAGATCGCCCGGGCGCTTGCCGGTGAGGGCGACGTGACGCTGCCCGGGCCGTCATCCATCTCGCGCGGACTCATCGAGCGGTGGCTCGAGCGGGTCACGGAGCGATGACGGATGCTCCGGAGGGCGCCGAGCGTGCCCTGAACGATCTCGACGAGCATCAACGCGAGGCAGTGCTCGCGATTCGCGGACCCGTCTGCGTACTCGCGGGAGCGGGGTCCGGCAAGACGCGCGTGATCACGCATCGCATCGCCTACGGCGTCGACAGCGGGATGTATTCGCCGCCGCGCGTGATGGCCGTGACGTTCACGACTCGCGCCGCGGGGGAGATGCGGGGGCGGTTGCGGTCGCTGGGTATCGAGGGGGTGTCGGCGCGTACCTTCCACGCGGCCGCGCTCGCGCAGCTGAACTACTTCTGGCCGACGGTAGCGGGCGGGGAGTCGGCGCCGCCCGTGCTGCCGAACAAGGTGCGCGTGCTGTCGGATGCGGCGAGTCGCCTGCGCCTGACACTCGACGGGGCGACGCTTCGCGACGTGGCATCCGAAATCGAATGGCGGAAGGTGACCCTCCGCACGATCGAGGACTATGCGCGTGCCGGCCGACCGGGTCTCGGGCGCCTGAGCCCCGACGCCGTGGTCGGTCTGCACGAGGCCTACGAAAAGCTCAAGGACGAGCGGCGCCAGCTCGACTTCGAAGACATCCTGCTCGCCTGCGCCGGCATGATCGAGTCCGAACCGCGGGTCGCGCGGGCCGTTCGCGAGCAGTACCGCCACTTCACGGTGGACGAGTACCAGGATGTCTCGCCGCTCCAGGAGCGCCTCCTCTCCCTCTGGCTCGGCGACCGGGATGATCTGTGCGTGGTCGGCGACGCGAGCCAGACGATCTATTCCTTCGCCGGCGCGGACCCGCGCTTCCTGCTGGATTTCGAGCGGCACCACCCGGGGGCGCTGATGGTGCGCCTCGAGCGCAACTATCGTTCGGCGCCGCCCGTTCTCGCGACGGCCAACGCGCTGATGCGCGGCCGACCGGGGGCCCTCGAGCTCGTGGCCGCGGGTGCAAGCGGGGGCGAACCACAGGGTGACGAGCCGGCGGCCGGCCGCCGCGCCGCGCCTCCCGCGACGACC
Organism: Microbacterium sp.; assembly: GCF_044340635.1. GTDB lineage: Bacteria > Actinomycetota > Actinomycetes > Actinomycetales > Microbacteriaceae > Microbacterium. The sequence continues at coordinate 16,557 of NZ_JBIITF010000022.1, read as the reverse complement.
GCGATGCATCCCGACGACGACGCCGAGGCGGCGGCGGTCGCCCGCGACATCAAGCGACGGCTCGACGCGGGTGAGACGGCCGAGGGCTTCGCCGTGCTCTATCGGGCTCATTCGCAGTCGGCGGCGCTGCAGCGGGCGCTCGCCGCCCAGGACATCGCCGCGAGCGTCCTCGGTGGCAAACGCTTCTTCGAGCTGCCCGAGGTGCGTGACGCGGTCATGGTGCTTCGCGGCGAGTCCGTCGCGGGCGGTTCGGGCGAGCTCGTTCCGATCGTTCGCGATCTGCTGCGCTCCCGCGGGTACACCGAGACGCCGCCGCCGGCGGGTGGGGCGCTCCGTGACGCATGGGAAGCGCGCGCGACGCTCTTGCGTCTGGCAGAGGATGCGGCGCCGGGCACGACGCTTCGCGCCTTCACGGACGACCTCCAGGCCCGTGCGCGCGATCAGCACGATCCGGGACTGCGCACCGTCACCCTGGCGACGATCCACGCGGCCAAGGGGCTCGAATGGGACCACGTCCATGTGATCGGTTTGTCCGAGGGACTGTTGCCGATCTCGTACGCGCGTGGACTCGAGCAGATCGACGAGGAACGCAGGTTGCTCTACGTCGCCCTCACGCGGGCACGGCGTTCTGTCTCGCTGTCGTGGTCCGCCGGGAACGGGAGAGCTGAGCGGGAGCCTTCGCGTTTCCTTCAGGAGCTCGGCATCCGCACGCATCGTGCGGCCGGTGCACCTGCTGCCGCCGGCCGCCCGCCGCGTTCAGCATCACCGAGCGCCCCTCCGCGGAACGCGGGTCCGCGAGGATCCTGACGAGTGCCGCCGCGCTCTCGTGGACGAGCTCGGGTGACGGCACGGGCGCACCAGCCGACAGCAGTTGGAGCGCCAGCATGGGCCAGGCTTCGTCGGCATCACGACGCGCGAGATGCAGACACATCAGGCAGGCCGTCGCGCCCGGCACGATCAGCGGCCCGATGACGATGCCGGCGCCGCCGACCACCACCGGCAGATGAACGCGGTCCGCGCGCAGGTGCGGTGCGGCGCGCCGCGGATCGAGCACGTGCCGCGCGAGCATCACCACGACATCTGCACCGGATGTCTCGTCCCCGCGTCGATCGTGTTCGCCCGGATCGGCCTCCTCGATCACTGTCACCCGGTACGAGGACGTCTCGAGCGCCATCCGCATCGCGACGACGAGTGGGTCGCCCGAACCTCCCCGAGGTGCCTCGAGCACGATCCCGCCGGGAACGCTCCGGCTCTCGAGGTCGATCCGCAGGAGTGCCGTGCCCAGACGGTCGAGGAAGGCCCGGACCTCGCGGGGATGCACGCGCTGCAATTCTGCCCAGACCTCCACACCCGAATCGGGTAGCCCGCGCGTGAGTTCGAACAACAGGCGCTCTTGCCACGGCGAGACATCCGTCAACCGCGACTGGGCGTGTTCGCCCAATTGCATCGTCGTCGCATCGCGCCAGAGCGGCGTGTGGGTCTGATCCAGGCGGAGCATCACGGTCATTCCGCGATTGTGGCGTGCCCACCGGTCGTGGACGGGGGATTCCACAGGCCGGGGCGAAGGTCTCCGCTCAAGCGCCCCTGTGGAGGACGGGCGGTGTCAGCGCACCGGCCCGTCGGGCGCTCCGCCGTCGGCCTCGGAGTCGTCGTTCTGGTCCCGATCGGAATCCCCATCGGCATCGAGGTCCGTCCGCGGGTCGGACGATTCCTCTCCGGCGAGGATCCGCGCGATCGCGTCGTCGAGCTCATCGAGTTCTGTCTCGGGCGCGTCAGCGCCGAGCGCGCGACGGCGAAGGCTGTCGATGATCCGCGACGGGTCGTCGATGTCTTCGGAACTCGGCATGAAGTCGGCGTAGTCCCACAGCGAATCGCGAGCATCGACACCCACGGCCTCGGTGATCGCCCGCCACATCGCGGCGGCTTCGCGCAGACGTCGGGGCCGCAACTCCAGCCCGACGAGCGACGCGAGCGCCTGTTCGGCGGGCCCGCCCGCGGCTCGGCGACGGCGGACCGTCTCGGAAATGGCCGCGGCCTTGGGCAACCGTGCGGTCGCATCCTCGGTGACGACGTCGACCCACCCCTCAACCGTCGCGAGGAGGCTCTCGAGGCGCGCGAGAGCCGCGCGCTGAGCCTCGGTGTGCTCGGGCAGCAGCGCGCCGCTTTCGAGCGCCGTTCGCAGCTCGTCCGGGCGCGAGGGGTCGAATCGGGACGCGAGGTCCTCGAGAGCATCGGTGTCGACATCGATTCCGCGCGCGAACTCGGTGACCTGCGAGAGCACGTGCAGGCGCAACCACTTCGCGTGACGGAAGAGACGGGCGTGCGCGAGCTCGCGCACCGCCACCGCGAGCGCGAGCTGATCGTCCGCGATATCGAGGTCACGGCCGAAATCGGCGAAGTTCTGCGGAAGAATGGCTGCCTCGCCGGCCGGCATCACCGGGATTCCCACGTCGCCGCCGCTGATCACCTCGGTCGAAAGCTGCCCGACGACCTGACCGAGTTGCGTCGCGAACAGCGACCCGCCGAGCGAGCGCATGACCTTGCCCGCGCCCTGGAGGAGGGGCTTGAGCTCTTCCGGTGCCTGCTCGGCGAGCGTGCGGGTCAAGGCATCCGTGATGCTCGTCGCCACGGGTTCGGCGAACTCCTGCCAGACGGGCAGGGTCGCGCTCACCCATTCGGCGCGCGTGATGATGCGGGGGGTCTGCGCGAGCTCGGAGATGACGGTGGCTTCGCTCAGCCACAGATTCGCGAGGGTGAGCGCACCGTCCAGGTCGACGCGGTCGCCATCTGTCACGCTCAAGTCGCCGGTACGAGCGAGTTGGAGGGCCTGCTGCTCGGCGACACCCCACGGGATGCCGTCGCCGGCCGCCATCGCCCCGCGCAGCTGCTGCTGGACCATGGCCATCATGGCGGGGTCCAGCGGCATGCCGGTCAGCCGCTCGAACTGCGCCGGATCGATCTGTCCGCCGCCTCCGAGCATGCGCCGCAGAAGCTCTTCGAAGTCGTCCTCGGGGTTCTCGTCGCCAGGCACTTCAGCCGCCTCTCAGCGTCGTTCGGGGTGGGTGGTTCTACGCTAGTCGCAGCCGACTATGGCCCCGCCGGGGTCGGGCTCGCATTGCTTACGCCGTTCGCGAACGGCGCCCGAAGTCCCGCTCCGTATCTCGGAGCGAAGAAAGGTCCCCCCGTGGCGCTGTTCGACGAAGACCTCCGGGTCGTGCCCGCGCAACGACCTCCGCTCCGGCGTTCGACGAGGATCGGCATCGTCGCGCTCGCGATCGCGCTGGTGTGTCTGGCGACGCTGACGTTCCTGCCCACGGGATACGTGATCCAGCAGCCGGGCCCGGTCTACAACACCCTGGGAACGGCGACGGGAGCGGATGGCGCGGCCGTTCCGCTCATCGAGGTCGAGGGCGCGGAGACGTTCGAGACGTCGGGTGCTCTCGACCTGACGACCGTCCAGGTGGTGGGCAACCGCGAGCGCACGCCCACGTGGCTCGAGCTCATGGGCGCCTGGTTCGACCGTTCCCGCGCGGTCGTTCCGCTGAACTCCGTGTTTCCGGCGGGCCAGACGAGCGAACAGCGCTCGGAGCAGAACGCGCAGCTGATGGTCGATTCGCAGCACGAGGCCACGGTCGCGGCGCTCCGCGAGCTGGGCTACCAGGTCGACTCGCGCGTCCGGATCCACTCGCTTCCGGAGGGATCGCCGGCGGAGGGCGTGCTCGAGCCGGATGACATCGTCCTCGCGGCGGAGGATCAGGACGTGGCCGACGTCACGGAGCTGCGCGACATCATCCAGGAGACGGATGGCGCGCCGGTCTCCCTCACGATCGAACGCGACGGTGCCGAGTTGACGGTAGATGTCACCCCGGTCCTCAACGAGGACGACTCGACCTACCAGGTGGGGGTGTCCACGATCGTCGACTACGACTTCCCGGTTCAGGTCACGATCCAGCTCGACAACGTGGGAGGTCCCAGCGCGGGCCTGATGTTCGCGCTGGGAATCATCGACACCATGACCCCGGAAGATCTGAACGGCGGCCTGCAGGTCGCGGGTACGGGCACGATCACCGCCGACGGCGTCGTCGGGCCGATCGGCGGCATCCGTCAGAAGCTCTACGGGGCCGAGGGCGCCGGGGCGGAATACTTCCTCGCACCCGAGGCGAATTGCGACGAGGTGGTCGGGCACATCCCCTCGGGGCTGCGCGTCTTCTCGGTGGCCGACCTGGACGACGCGATCACCGCGCTCGACGCCGTACGGGGCGGTGGCGACCTTGATGCCGTCCCTGCCTGCACGTCTCCGTGAGAGTGCCGGGGAGCGCCGGGGGAGCTGCGGCAGGAGTGCCATAGCCGGCCGTAACCAAAACGTGGCCGCTTACCCGGTCTTCTCCCGGTCTCGGAGCGGTCGCGGCCCAAAACCGGGCGCCTAGACTGGTGGGGTGACCACGACTTCCTCGAAGCCAGCGGCCCCCCGCACTACACGACGCGTTGTGACCATCTCCTTGGTCATCATCGCCGTACTGCTTGTCGGGTTCTTCATCTTCGCTTCCCTGTACGCAGACTTCATGTGGTACCAGCAGATCGGGTTCGACTCGGTCCTGGTGACGCAGTGGCTCGCCCGCGCGACGATGTTCGTCATCGGATTCCTCGCCATGGCCGTTCCCGTCTGGCTGACGATCCAGCTCGCCTACCGGCTCCGACCGGTATACGCGCGACTGTCGAGTCAGCTCGATCGCTACCAAGAAGTCGTCGAACCGCTCCGTCGCCTGGCGATGTGGGGGATCCCGGTCTTCTTCGGCTTCTTCGCGGGCTTCTCGACGTCCACCCAGTGGGAGACCGTCTGGCTCTGGGTGAACGGTGTGACGACCGAAACCACCGACCCGCAGTTCGGCCTCGACACCGGGTTCTACCTGTTCGCCATGCCGTTCTACAGCGCCGCGCTCGGATTCATCTCGGCCGTTCTGCTGATCTGCCTGGGCCTGACGGGCGTCGTGTCCTACCTCTACGGCTCCGTCCGCGTCGGCCAGCGTGAAGGCGGGCGTTGGGAGCTGCGGATCTCGAAGTCCGCGCGTATCCAGCTCGCGATCCTCGCCGGCCTGTACCTCGTCGTCCAGGCCGCGAGCCTGTGGCTCGATCGCTACAAGACGCTGAGCGAGACGGGCGACCTGATCACGGGACCCGGCTACACCGGCGTCAACGCGGTCATCCCCGGCCAGGCCATCCTGGCGGGCATCGCGGCGTTCGTCGCCATCCTCTTCTTCGTCACGGCCATCATCGGTCGTTGGCGCTTCCCACTCATCGGTACCGCACTGCTGATCGTCTCGGCGGTCGTGGTGGGCGTCGGCTATCCCTGGATCGTCGACCGTTTCCAGGTCGCGCCGAATGAGTTCTCGCTCGAGGAGCAGTACATCGACCGGAACCTCGAGATGACGAAGGTCGCCTACGGCATCGACGGTCTGGAAAAGACCGAGACGACCGCCGTGACGGATGCCGAGCCCGGCGCCCTGCGCGAGGACGCCCAGACCACGGCATCCATCCGCATCATGGACCCCGCGATCATCAGCCCGACGGTCCGTCAGCTCGAGCAGTTCCGGGCCTACTACCAGTTCACCGACCCGCTCGACGTCGACCGCTACGAGATCAACGGGGAGTCCCAGGACACCGTCGTCTCGGTCCGTGAACTCGACATGGAGGCGCTGGGTACCGCCGGCACCTGGCAGAACCGCACCGTCGTCTACACGCACGGCTACGGCCTCGTCGTGGCCGCGGGCAACCAGCGCACGAGCGACGGCAACCCCGTCTTCCTCGAACGCGGAATCCCGGCGACCGGATTCCTGAGCGACAGCGAGAACTTCCAGCCCCGCGTGTACTTCGGCGAGCAGTCGCCGGTGTACTCGATCGTCGGTGCGCCCGATGGGACGACCCCGGTCGAGCTCGACTATCCGCGCGGATCTGAGGACGGTCAGAGCGAGACGAAGACCACGTTCGAGGGCGACGGTGGCCCGAAGATCGGCACGCTGTTCGACAAGCTGATCTACGCGCTGAAGTTCCAGTCCACCGACATCCTGCTCTCGGACTATGTCAACGAGGACTCGCAGATCCTCTACGACCGTGACCCGAAGACGCGCGTGCAGAAGGCCGCTCCGTACCTCGACCTCGACAACGACCCGTACCCGAGCGTCGTCGACGGTCGGATCGTGTGGATCGTGGACGGATACACGACGGCGTCGACCTACCCGTACTCGCGCACCGTGAGTCTCTCGGATGCCATCGCCGACACGACGAACCCGACCCCGCGGTTCACGATCGACGACATCAACTACATCCGTAACTCGGTCAAGGCGACGGTCGATGCCTACGACGGCAGTGTGACGCTGTACGCATGGGACACGGAAGACCCGCTGATCCAGGCGTGGCAGAAGGTGTACCCGAACACGATCAAGCCCATCAGCGAGATGTCAGCCGAACTCATCAGCCACGTGCGGTATCCGACCGACCTGTTCAAGGTGCAGCGCGCGACGCTCGGTCAGTACCATGTCGATGACGCGCAGTCGTTCTACCAGCGCGACAACGCGTGGGCCACGCCGGTGGACCCGCAGGACACGACCTCGACGCGTTTGCAGCCGCCGTACTACCTGACGATGCAGATGCCGGGTCAGGACGAACCGTCCTTCTCGATGTTCACGACGTTCATTCCCCCGGGAACGGGTACGGCCTCGCGAAACATCCTCACGGGCTACCTCGCGGTGGATGCCAACGCCGGATCCGACAACGGCGTCAAGGCCGAAGGGTATGGTGCGCTGCGGATGCTCGTCGTGAGCGCGGACACCACGGTTCCCGGGCCCGGACAGGTGCAGAACACGTTCGACGCGGACCCCGTGGTTTCGGGCCAGATCAACTTGCTGCGCCAGGGCCAGTCCGAGGTGCTCAACGGAAACCTGCTGACCCTTCCTGTCGGTGGCGGGTTCCTGTACGTGCAGCCCGTCTTCGTCCAGTCATCCGGTGGCACTCAGCTGCCGACGCTGCAGAAGGTTCTTGTTGCGTTCGGCGACCAGATCGCATTCGAGGACACGCTGAACGAGGCGCTCGACACGCTCTTCGGCGGGGATTCGGGAGCGGATGCCGGTGACGGAACCGTCGAGCCGGACCCGGATGCGACGCCGGGTGACCCGAGCGCGACACCGACCGACCCGTCGGATGGTGGCGGCGGGAGCATCGATGTTCAGGAGCAGGCCCTGCTGAACGATGCGCGCGAGGCGATGCTCGAACGCGAGACGGCCCTGCAGGCCGGCGATTGGGCGGCGTTCGGCGAGGCCGACGCCCGCCTGACGGACGCAATCGACCGGCTGCTCGAGCTGACCGCCGAGTAGTCCACGTCGCACACGAGACGGTGTCACCCCTGCCGGGGTGGCACCGTCTCGTCGTTGAGTCTGTCGAAACGACCCGCTCACCTGGCAGCAGATGTCAGCTGTCGCGTCGTGGAACCGCACTTAGTGCCAGGGGAGCGGCCCGGCTGGGGCTGCAGCGCGGGGCCCAGCGGCGGGGTCTGCGGCGCGCGACTTACGCGGTGAGCAGCCACCACCACACGAGCAGCAACGTCACGCCGAAGCCCGCGAGCTGGTTGATCCACAGGAACGCACGCCACCCCCGGGTCGCCTCGTTCGAAGCGGCGTCGCTGACGCTACGGTACGGCCATACGGCGGCGAGGTACGGGATGACGAGCAGCGCGGCGAGGGGCCCCGGCCACTCCGACGCGAGCATCGTCAGACCCGAGAGCCCGTAGCAGACGAGCGCGAAACGGACGGTCCAGGCAGCGCCCCGCGCGGTGGCAATAGAGGAGATGCCCGCCTCTCGGTCGGCCGAGACATCCTGCACCGCGCCGAACGCGTGCGACGCGATGCCCCACAGTGCGAACGCCACGATGATCGCGACGAGCCCGGGCGTCCAGCTGACGCCCGCGAGCACGAGGCCGTAAACGGCGGGCGAGAAGAAATGGATGCTGGAGGTCATCGAGTCGGCGAACGGCACCTCTTTGAGTCGCAGCGGGGGAGCGGAGTAGAAGACGACGAAGAAGAGGCTGAACGCGAGCACGAGCCACGACAGGGGCCCGCCGACCGAGACCAGGAACACCACGAACGGCAGGCACGCGAGCCCCGCGGCCCACAGGGTGACCGGATGCAGACGTCGATCAAGAACGGCCCCGTGTGCACCGCCCTTGCGCGGATTGCGCATGTCGGATTCGTAGTCGAAGACATCGTTGATCCCGTACATCGCCAGGTTGTAGGGGATGAGGAAGAAGATCGTGCCGACGATCAGCACCACGTCGATCTCGCGCGTCGCCAGAAGATACGCGGCCGCGAACGGGAACGCCGTGTTGACCCAGCTGATCGGCCGTGAAGACACGAAAAGAGTGCGGATGGTTCGGCCGAGGCCGATCTGTTCGGCGCCGGTCACGTCGGGTTTTTCGGGGTCAGGAGTGTCCACACGGCAGGGATCAGGAAGGCCGCCGCGAGCGGGTAGGCGAAGTCCTCGACCGGCGCGAGTCCGATGTGGATGCCGCTCAGGTGCTCCGCCGGATAGGTGAACAGACCCGCGGCGATCATGACGTTGTCGAAGACCGCGGTCAGCGTGAGGAGCACGAGCGCCGCGAGCCCCGACGCGGCCATCCGCCGGGCGATTCTTTCGCGCCGTGCGGTCAGGATCGTGATGAGGGCGGCGAGGAGAAGGAACGGGACCACGATGAGCGGATAGGTCATCTGTGCTTACTCTCGTCGGTTCCCGCCGCGGCAGACGCGGTGTCGCCACGGCGGGCGAGAACACGGATTGCGGCGGTCCAGCACACGAGTGTCAGGTAGCAGAGGAAGGCGAGGAAGAAGAGTTCCTCGAGCGGCAGCTCGGGAGCGAGCATGACGCCGGTGTAGAGCTCGCTGTCGCCCTTCACGAAGACGCCCGTCAGGATGCCCGCGGCATCCCACGCGAGAAAGAAGATAACTCCGATCGCGACTGTCGCAACGGTCCTGCCGCGAGCCGCCCAGAACGCGAGTCGGAAGCGCCGGTCGAGGAGCGCGATTCCGGCCGCCGATACGAGGATCGCGAGAAGGTACAGGCCCGGCACGTCGTTCAGTCTGCCACGGCATCGAGAACTGGCTCGCGTACCCTCCCCGCCCCGTCGTCGCCACGGACCCGCTTGAGGACGAGTTCTGCCGAGATCAGGCACATCGGCAGGCCGATACCGGGGAGGACGTCTGCGCCCGCGTATAGCAATCCGTCGACCTTGCGCGAGGCATTCCGCGGACGGAATACAGCGCTCTGCAGCAGGGTGTGGGACAGCCCGAGCGAGTTGCCGCGCCACGTGTGCAGGTCGCTCGCGAAGTCGGCGGGGGCGATGGTGCGGCGGACGACGATCCGGTCCGCGAGGTCGGGGATGCCCGTCCATGCAGCGATCTGCTCGACGACGGCATCGGCCGCGGCTTCGATGCGGGGGTCTCCCGCCCCGTCCACGCCACCGTGGCCGAGGGCCACATCCGCCGGCATCGGAACGAGCACGAACAGGTTCTCGTGGCCCGCCGGGGCGACCGAAGGGTCGGTGGCGCTCGGTCGGCACACGTACAGCGACGCGGGATCGGGCACGTACGGTTCGTCCCCGAAGATCGCGTCGAAGTTGCCGCGCCAGTCCTTCGTGAACACCAGCGTGTGGTGCGCGAGACGCGGCAGTTCGCCCTCGACGCCGAGCAGCAGCAGCAGGGCACCCGGGCTGGGTGTGCGCTTCTTCCACCACGACTCCGGATACGTCTGGCGCTCCGGGGGCAGCAGCTCGGTCTCGAGGTGGTGGAGATCCCCCGCGCCCACGACGAGGTCGGCGGGCACGAAACGCGTCGTTCCCGAGGCATCCTGAACCCGCACGCCGACCGCGCGCGACCCGGCGGTCTCGATCGAGACGACCGGTGTGCCGGTCTCGATCGTCACACCCCGCTCGCGCGCGAGGCGCGCCACGGCCTCGATCACGGTCGTGAAGCCGCCCATCGGGTAGGCCACCGAGTCGCCCAGGTCGAGGTGGCTCATCAGGTGGTAGAGGCTCGGCACGTCGAACGGCGAACCACCCAGGAACACGGCGGGGTAGCCGAGCACCTGACGCAGACGCGGGTCAGCGAAGCGACTCTCGATGTGTCGGTGGAGGGGGCGGGTCAGCAGGGGGAGGAGTTGCGGCAGCCGGCGCAGCAGAGCAGGGTCACGCAGGCCCTTCGTGGAGGCATACGAGTCGTAGAGGAATCGCGAGACCGCGAGTTCGTAGGCGTCCTGAGCCGACGCGAGGTAGTCGCGGATCGCGGCACCCGCGCCCGGCTCGATGTCCTCGAAGAGCTCGGCGACGGGCTCGACGCCCGAGTGGATCTCGAGGGGTTCGGGCTCGCCCTCGGTGTAGACGCGGTAGGCGGGGTCGAGGGGGACGAGATCGAGCTCGCGCTCGGCGCTCGTGCCGAGCAGGCGGAAGAAGTGGTCGAACACCTCGGGCATCAGGTACCAGCTCGGGCCCGTGTCAAAGCGGAAGCCATCGTGCTCCCACGAGCCCGCTCGGCCGCCGAGAGCATCCCGGGCCTCGAAGAGCGTGACGGCGTGGCCGTCCGCGGCGAGCAGGGTGGCCGTGGCGAGGCCTGCGATACCCCCGCCGATCACGACGACTCGTTGGGTGGAGCTCATGAGCGTGTTCCTCGCGTCGGTCGATCCTGGGTTGGGTTGTCGTGCGTCGGCCGCGGCGCGCGCGGCGCTGCCCCCGCCGCAGCCCGCGCGAACAAAGCCGCCTTGACCGGGTTCGGCACGCGGACCCGGCCGGCCGAGGCATCCGCTCGTCGCAGTCGTGCGCTCAACTCGGCGAACAGGTCGTGCGCGCACGTCACGGCGCGTCGGGAGTCCCGCGGCAGTCGCGGAATGACGGATGCCGCGGCGGCGAGATCGGCGTCGATGTCATCGAGTACGGCGGCCCGGGTCGTCGGCGAGCCGTCCAGCCCGAGGTAGTCGCGCCCGAGGGCGTCGCTGTCGTGACCCGCATCCCGCAAGAAGTTCACGTTCTGGAACGCCGCTCCCAGCCGTCGGGCGCCCGCGACGATCTCGGGATCTGCCGGTCCGGGGTTCGGGCTGCCGGCGTTCACGAAGGCCTGCAGACACATGAGGCCGACGACCTCGGCCGATCCGTAGACGTATGCATCGTGCGATGCTGCGTCGTGTTCGGACACGGTGATGTCCGTCCGCATCGAGGTGAAGAAGGGCCGGACCAGCGCCTCGTCGATCGCACACTCACGTGCGGTGAGGGCGAAAGCGTGAACGACGAGGTTCGCGGAAAATCCCGTGCGGATGGCCTCGAGCGTCTGCGCCTCGAGCGCGTCGAGCTCGCGCGCCTCCTCTTCGGCGGTGAGTCCCGCCTCGCGCGCGGGGCCGTCGACGATCTCGTCCGCGACACGGACGAGGGCGTAGATGCTGCGTACGTGCGGTCGGACCCGCGGACCGAGCAGACGCGACGCATAGCCGAACGATGTCGAGTAGCGAGAGATGACCGTCTCGGCCGCGGCGCGTGCCGTGCGGTCGTACAGGTCGAGTCCAGTGGTGTCGCGGGGTGCTGAACGGTCGGTCACGGAATACGCGCCTCTACAGCGCTGACGAGGTCGCCGAGCATCCGCGCCGTCGCCGGCGGCACATAGCCAGGCAGGATGAGCTCGCGTGCTTCTGACAGGGCGTTGTTCACGAGGCGCTCGAGTTCGTTTCGTGCGCCACTGCCGTCGAGCATGTCTTGCGCGTGGCGCACCGCGATCGGTCCCGTGTGCGCGAGCGCCAGTGCATCGCTCACTTGGGACCACGTTGCGGTGGCTCGGGCGAGGGCGATCAGCGCGGTCTGCTTCGCCTCGCGCAGATCGGCTCCCGCCGGGCGACCGGCCTGCTCATCCGTGCCGAACGCGCCGATCAGGTCGTCGACGAGTTGGTAGGCGAGGCCCAGCCGGCTGCCGAACTGCGCCAACATCGCCTCGACCTCGGGGCTTGCCCCGGCCAACAACGCACCCGCGCGCAGGGGCGCGGCGAACGAGTACACGGCCGTCTTGTCGTGCGTGACCGCCAGGATGTCGGCGGCAGCCGGTTCTTTGTCGAGAACGGAATGGGCGACATCCGCGAGCTCACCCGCGGCAGACACCAGTACGGCCTCGTCGAGCAGGTCCAGCAGACGCACGCGCTCGTCCTCGGTAGCGGGGCAGAGGGCAATCAGACGCTGAGACTCGTGCAGCAGCAGATCTCCGGCGAGAAGCCCGGCGGCATCACCGACGAGCGCGGCTCCCGAAGCATCCGCGCCCCACCGCGTCGCGTACGACCGGAACTGGCCGGATACGTTCGGCACCCCGCGACGCATCGTGTCGTGGTCGAGGATGTCGTCGTGCATGAGGAATGCCGCGTGCAGCAGTTCGAAAGCCGCGGCGACGGGATAGACGCAGCCGTTCGTCGAAGCGTCGCCGCCCAGCGACTCGAACGTCGCGACCACGAGCGCGGGACGAAAGCGTTTGCCGCCCTGCGCCGAGCGCTGGATCGCGGAGCCCAACTCGGCAAACACGCCGCCGAAGGGCTCCGCACGACGCTGTATCCGCGCGAGGGCGCCGTCGATCTGCGTGTCGATCTCGGCTCGCGCGACGGAGCCGACCAGACCGGTGGCGATCAGGCTCATGTCGGGAGTCTCATGACGCGAGTCTCATGACGCGAGACGATGATCGTTCACGGGCCGATGCGCCGCGAACAGGTCGAGCTGCTGTGCCTGCAGGACCAGCCACGGGCTGAACGCCCACGGAGTTGCCTCGAGCGAGCGCGCGAGGTCCTCGGGGCGTACCCACATATAGTCCACGGCCTCGTGCGGGTTCAAGACGAGCTCATCGCTCGTCCGCGCCGTGTACACGGGGCAGATTTCGTGCTCCACGATCCCGCTGGCATCAACGGCGCGGTAGCGGAAAAGCGGAAGCGCGAGCTCGAGGGATGAGACGGTGATGCCGAGCTCGTACTCCGCGCGACGACGGACCGCCGCGACGACGGGCTCGGCGGGACGGGGATGACCGCAGAACGAGTTCGTCCAGACGCCGGGCCAGGTCTGCTTGTCGAGAGCGCGACGGGTGACCAAAATGCGCCCCTCATCATCGAGGACATGGCACGAGAATGCGAGATGCAGTGCGGTATCGGTACCGTGGACGCTGGCCTTCGGGGCGGTCCCGATCTCGTTTCCCGCCTCATCGAGGAGGACAACGTAGTCGGTGTCGGGCATATACGTGCTCCCCTGTTAATTCGCTAGCTTAGCTAGCTAATTGCTGTCTCCCGATGATACACATGAGCCCGAGGGGGTGTCGACGCATTGAGTGAGCAACCAGATCCGGTGCGCTCGGCGCTCCTTGCGCTGCGCACGCTCGGCGACGCGCTCGACCGCATGCACGGTGAGCTCGGCGACGACATGGCGATGAATCTCACCGACCTGCGCGCCCTCCGCATGATGGTGGAGTGGGAGCGACGCGGAACGGCCGTGAGCCCCCACGAACTCGCGCGGCACCTGCGTATCTCCACCGCTTCGACATCGAAGATGATCGATCGGCTGGTCGTCGCGGGGCACGTCGAGCGCAGGCCACACCCCACGGATCGCCGTGCGCGCGTCGTGGTTCTGACGGACCATTCGCGCAAAACCTTCTACCAGCATGTCGGCGGTCATCTGGATGTCATGCGTGGGATCGCACGGGACTACGACGAAACGCAGCTTCGCTACATCACGGAGTTCATGACACGAATCGCGCGGGCGGTGGACCCGGCCTCGGGCGCTCGCGCCGCGGAGGCGCCCGTGGTCGGAGATGCGGTTGTGGAGCGGAACGAGTCGGCGATTGTCGTGGAAGTCTTCGACGACACGCCCACGCATTAGTCGAAACTATGTTCGTCGCTGGATAAGCTCCTGCACAGGTGGACGAGGTGCTGTTTCTCCACGGACATGAACCGCCAGACGACGGATGTCGGAGGCCCTTCCTAACGTGGAAACCACACCGAGCCCCGCTCACGCCTTGTCGAAGTATCCGGATCGCCGATCCGGCTGCGCGACAGACTGCAGGCGATGGACCGCGAGACAGAAGGAGCATCCCATGCCCAACCCCGCCGACCGCGAGAAGGCCCTTGAATCGGCCCTCGCACAGATCGACCGCCAGTTCGGAAAAGGCTCGGTCATGCGCCTGGGCAGCGATGACCGCGCTCCCGTCGAGGTCATTCCGACCGGCTCCATCGCCCTCGACGTCGCACTCGGCGTGGGTGGACTGCCCCGCGGTCGCATCATCGAGATCTACGGTCCCGAGTCGTCGGGTAAGACGACTCTGACGCTGCACGCCATCGCGAATGCCCAGCGTGCGGGCGGAATCGCCGCCTTCATCGACGCGGAGCACGCGCTCGATCCCGAGTACGCCATGAAGCTCGGCGTCGACATAGACCAGCTGCTCGTCTCGCAGCCGGACACGGGTGAGCAGGCGCTCGAGATCGCCGACATGCTGATCCGTTCGGGCTCGATCGACCTCATCGTGATCGACTCTGTCGCGGCTCTCGTGCCGCGCGCCGAGATCGAGGGCGAGATGGGTGACTCGCACGTGGGGCTCCAGGCGCGACTGATGTCCCAGGCGCTTCGCAAGCTGACGGGTGGTCTGAACCAGACCAACACGACGATGATCTTCATCAACCAGCTGCGCGAGAAGATCGGCGTGTTCTTCGGCTCGCCCGAGACCACGGCCGGCGGCAAGGCGCTCAAGTTCTACGCCTCCGTTCGCCTCGACATCCGACGCATCGAGACGTTGAAGGATGGATCGGATGCCGTGGGTAACCGCACGCGCGTCAAGGTCGTCAAGAACAAGATGGCTCCGCCCTTCAAGCAGGCCGAGTTCGACATCCTCTACGGCACCGGCATCTCTCGCGAAGGTTCGCTGATCGACTTCGGTGTCGAGCACATGATCGTGAAGAAGTCGGGTGCTTGGTACACGTACGAGGGCGAGCAGCTGGGGCAAGGTAAAGAGAACGCCCGCAACTTCTTGCTCAAGAACCCCGACACCGCCGACGAGATCGAGCACAAGATCAAGCAGAAGCTCGGCATCGGCATGCCGAAGGCTCTGCCGCCCGTCGCCGCGGACGACGAACTGGCGCAGCGCCGCCCGGCGTGATCATGCCTATCGATGAAGGTGACGGGGGCGAGCGTCTGGCTCCCGTCACCTACCTCCCGGGTGCGGACCCCGGTGCAGAACCCCAGCGCGGACAGACCGCGCCCGACAGGGCGGTCGCGCCCCCGAGTCGCAAGGTGACGTTCTCGCCCGAGTATTGGGCCGAGGACGAAGCCCCGACGGCCGCTCCGACTGCAGGACCGACGGCCGCTCCACGTAAGCCTGTGGCGATCTCGACGCGGGACGAACTTCCGGACGAAGATGACGAGCCCGGCGTCGATGTCGACGGCGCGACGCAGGCACTCGTGAAGCGGCTGCGCACGCGTCAGCTGTCCGCGAAAGAGGCTCGGGGGATGTTGGCCGAGCGTGGTCTCGACAGTGCGGCGGCCGAGGATGTCGTGGCGGACTTCGAGGCGAGGGGCTATCTCGACGATGCTCGACTGGCCGAGCAGCTCGTGTATGCCGCCACGAGCCGCAAGGGCCAAGGGCGTCGCGCGATCTCGCAGACGCTCTCGGGTCGGGGGATCCCGCGCGAGGTCGTGGATGCGGCGCTCGACGAACTCCCCGACGATGAGGCCGAGCGTGCTCTTGATTTCGCCCGGCAGAAAGCCCGCTCGATGGGGTCGCTCGATCGCGAGGCGGCCGTCCGTCGGCTGCACGGCCAGCTCGCGCGTCGCGGGTTCGGCGGGTCGATGGCCATGACGGCGGCCAAGCAGGCCCTCGATGAGGCCGGTGTCGGCTCATCCAAGGTCCGCTTCCGCTGAAACCTGCTTGCGCTGGCTATGCGCCGCGCTTGTTTGCGCGCGCTCGGCGCGCCGCGTGCCGCCCGCGCCGCGCCATCACCGGCGAAACACCCGTATCTCGACGAGACACCCCGCGTCTAGGGGTGTTTCGTCGCACGACGGGTGTTTCGACGGCCGTTCTGCCAGGATTCTGCCGTGATGATGAGCGTGGACGTGCCGGACCCCGATGTCGATGCCGGCCAGGTCATCGTGAGCCTGACGGTCTTCAGCGCGGACCCCATCGATCAACTCGCGAGCTTCGGGACAGAACGAGCCGCGGGCGAGTCCGAGCATCGCTATTCGCTCGGCACGATTACCTTCGACCAGCCCGACTGGAACGCCCGCATCGACCAGCTTGAGTCGGCGCTCGACACGCTCCTCGACTTCCTCGACCCTCTGCCCGAGGCAGTGCTCCACGCTGAAGGAACCGTCGTCCGGATCTTCATGACCCTTCCGCGCGGCGCTGAAACGATCTCGGCTCGGCTCGTGCGGCGGCTCGCGAATTTGAACGTGACCCTCTGGATCGACACGTAGCGCGTTCGGTGCAGCCGAAACACCCCTGCGGCGACGAAACACCCCGCGTCGAAGGG
>NZ_JBIITF010000021.1:0-46903 GCF_044340635.1 Microbacterium sp. | reverse complement strand
AACCCCCCGGGTTGTTGGTGTTTTGCGTCTCACGATGGGTGTTTCGGCGGCTCTCACCTCGTCCAGAGCCCCGCGGTGATGGCGCCTCGTAGAATAGGCGGATCATGTCGACCCTCTCCAGCGCGCCCACCCTCATCGCGCCGTCCGTCGCCGCACGCACAGCAGACGGACACGTTCGTACGTACGAGGTGCGGACCTTCGGCTGCCAGATGAACGTCCACGACTCCGAGCGCCTCTCCGGATCGCTCGAGAGCGCCGGATACGTGCGCGCGGATGCCGGTGCCGAGGCGGATGTCGTCATCATCAACACGTGCGCGGTACGCGAGAACGCATCGGGCAAGCTCTACGGCACGCTCGGGCACCTGGCATCCGTCAAGCGACGCAAAGACGGCATGCAGATCGCGGTCGGCGGGTGCCTCGCCCAGATGGACAAGCAAGCCGTGATCGAGAAGGCCCCCTGGGTCGACGTCGTCTTCGGCACCCACAACATGGGCTCGCTGCCGCGCTTGCTCGAACGTGCGCGGCACAACGGTGATGCCGAGCTCGAGATCCTCGAATCGCTCGAGGTCTTCCCCTCGACCCTTCCGACCAAGCGCGACTCGGTCTACAGCGGCTGGGTGTCGATCTCGGTCGGCTGCAACAACACCTGCACCTTCTGCATCGTCCCGACCCTGCGCGGCAAAGAGCGCGATCGCCGCCCCGGCGACATCCTCGAAGAGGTCAGCCTGCTCGTCGACGACGGTGCGATCGAGGTCACGCTGCTCGGTCAGAACGTCAACTCGTACGGCGTTGAATTCGGCGATCGCCACGCGTTCGGCAAGCTGCTGCGCGCAGCCGGCGAGATTCGCGGACTCGAGCGCATCCGATTCACGAGCCCCCACCCGGCGGCCTTCACCGACGACGTGATCGACGCGATGGCCGACACCCCGTCCGTCATGCCGCAGCTGCATATGCCGTTGCAGTCGGGCAGCGACCGCATTCTGAAGGCGATGCGCCGCTCGTATCGCAGCGAGAAGTTCTTGGGCATTCTCGACCGCGTTCGTGAGCGCATCCCGAACGCCGCAATCACGACGGACATCATCGTCGGGTTCCCCGGTGAGACCGAGGAAGACTTCGCCGAGACACTGCGGGTCGTCGAGCAAGCCCGGTTCGCCAGCGCCTTCACGTTCCAGTACTCGATTCGTGAGGGCACGCCGGCCGCGACGATGCCCGACCAGGTCCCGAAGGCTGTGGTGCAGGAGCGGTACGAGCGCCTGATGGCTCTGCAGGATCGCATCTCGCTCGAAGAGAACCAGGCGCAGGTCGGCCGAGAGGTCAACGTCCTGATCTCGAGCGGCGAGGGCAAGAAGGATGCCGCGACCCATCGCTTGACGGGACGCGCCGAAGACAACCGGCTGGTCCACGTCGAGCTGCCTGCCGGCTCCGAGACGCCCCGCCCGGGCGACATCGTGACCGCCGTCGTGACGCACGCCGCGCCGTTCTACCTGCTCGCCGACTCGCCGGAGGGCGCGCCACTGCGCATCCGGCGCACGCGGGCGGGGGATGCCTGGGACCGCACGCAGTCCGAGTCCTGTGCCGTTCCGGCGCCGGCCGCTGGAGCAGCGGGTGCGCCGCGCGCCGTGTCGCTCGGCCTGCCCGTGATGCCGCCGCGGGCGTGAGCGAAGCGTCCGGGTTCGATCCGGGTGCACTCGCCGGGTCCGACCCCGCCGCGCCGCGCTTGTTCGCTGTCGTTGGCGCCACGGGCACGGGCAAGAGCGCGTTGTCCCTCGACCTCGCTGAAGCGCTCGGGGCACGCGGTGAGCGGGCCGAGATCGTCAACGCCGACGCGATGCAGCTGTATCGCGGAATGGACATCGGGACCGCAAAACTCCCGCTCGCCGAGCGTCGAGGCGTCCCGCACCATCTGCTCGACGTGTTGAACGTCGATGAGGACGCGGCCGTCGCTGCCTATCAGACCGAGGCCAGGCGGGCCATCGAGCAGATTCACGCCCGGGGGGCGCACGCCATCCTTGTAGGCGGCTCGGGCCTGTACGTCTCGAGCGTCCTCTTCGACTTCTCGTTCCCACCCCGCGACGAAGCGCTCCGCGAGGAGTTGGAGGCCGAACTCGAGGCGCACGGTCCCGGCATTCTCTTCGCCCGGCTCCGTGTGCAGGACCCGGTCACTGCCGCTCGCATCGACGCGCGGAACGGCCGGCGGGTGGTGCGAGCCCTCGAGGTGCTGGCGCAGGGGAGTGCGACGCACGGCGCGGCGCTTCCGGACGAGCCGGTGCCCTGGCATCCGTCCACCGTGATCGGACTGCACGAGGAACGCTCCGTGCTGGTCGAGCGTTTGGACATCCGGGTCGAGGCGATGTGGGCTCAGGGTCTGCTCGACGAGGTCGAGCTGTTGCGGGCCGAAGGCCTTGAGCGAGGCACGACCGCGCAACGCGCGATCGGTTACGCGCAAGCCCTCGCACAGCTGACGGGAGAGATCGACCGGGCCGAGGCGATCGCGCAGACCCAGGCGCTGACCCGACGCTACGCACGCCGGCAGGTGTCGTGGTTCCGCCGCTACACAGGTGTGCACTGGATGCCGGCGGGCGAGGCGACCGCGGCACGAGCGCTCACCCCGTGAGGGCACCTTCGGCGCCCTAGACTTGTCGGCATGCCCGGCACCGTCACGTTCACCAAAGGTCACGGCACGGGCAATGACTTCGTCATCGTCGCGGATCCAGACGGAGCGCTCTCGCTGACCGACGATCAGGTTGCGGCCCTCTGCGACCGACGTTTCGGGATCGGAGCCGACGGCATCCTGCGTGTCGTCCGTGCGGCGGCCATCGATGAGGGTGCATCGGCCGTGGCGGCGGGCGCCGAATGGTTCATGGACTATCGGAACGCCGACGGCTCGAAGGCCGAGATGTGCGGCAACGGCATCCGTGTTTTTGCGCACTACCTGGCCGAGTCGGGGCTCGCCGAGGTCGACACGGCGGGCATCCCGATCGGTACGCGGGCCGGCGTCAAGCACGTGGCGCGGGTGCCGAACGGGTTCGAGGCGGATCTCGGCGCGTGGACAGTGGACGAGGATGCTCCGACGGTACGCGCGCGCGGACTGAGTGTCGCCCGGCCCGGCCTCGGCATCGATGTCGGCAATCCTCATGTGGTCGTCGCGCTGCCGGGCGAGGACGAGCTCGAGGCGCTCGAGTTGACGTACAAGCCGGTGCTTGACCCCGAACCGGAAGCGGGCGCGAACGTGGAGTTCGTCGTGCCGGCCGAACCCCTCGTGCAGGACGGCGTCGGCGTCATCCGGATGCGGGTCTTCGAGCGCGGCGTGGGAGAGACTCTCAGCTGCGGCACGGGTGTCGCCGCGGCGGCGTTGGCCGTGCGGCACTGGGCGGGAGCCGGGGCCCCCGACATCTGGCGGGTCGACGTTCCCGGCGGGACGCTCGGTGTCCGGATGGTTCCTCGTGGCGACGAGATACACGTGCTGCTCTCGGGTCCGGCTGTGCTGGTCTTCTCGGGCGACGTCGCCCTCGCCTGAGCGGCAAAGCGGCGCTCCGCTCCAACGCCAGGTGACGCGCGTTGAGCTCAGCTAACGATGTCGAGAGGCGTCGTCGGCGGCGAACCGTGGCGACGGACACGGATCACGCGGTAGCCGCGCCCCGTGGCCGCGCGATGCACGCTGTATCCGTGCTCGAACGTCGAGGCGAGCCAGCGTTGCAGGGAATCGGAGCCGAGGTTCCGCTGCACAACGAGCCACGCGTCGCTGCGCTCGTCGAGGCGGGGGATCCAGCGCTCGAGCAGGCCGTGCAGCTCGTTCTTCCCGACACGAATCGGCGGATTGGAGCGGATGCTGCGAAACACCACGTCGTCGGGAACACCATCCGGCAGTACAGCGTTGACATTGGGGAGTCCGAGGTTCGCGGCGTTCCGGCGCACCAGATCCAAGGCTCGCTCGTTGACGTCCACGGCCCACACGGTTGCGTG
Organism: Microbacterium sp.; assembly: GCF_044340635.1. Lineage (GTDB taxonomy): Bacteria > Actinomycetota > Actinomycetes > Actinomycetales > Microbacteriaceae > Microbacterium. The sequence goes on along the minus strand of NZ_JBIITF010000021.1, from coordinate 42,940 downwards.
CGGAGATTGCATCGCCAAGGTCAGGGCAACCGGGCCCCATCCGGAGCCCAGATCCAGCAGGTGTCCTCCCGCGGGAGCTGCGGGGGTGTTCGCGAGAAGTACGGCAGTCCCCGCGTCCAGACGATCGGGGCTGAAGACCCCGCCAGCGGTCGTCAGCTCGACAGATCGACCATTCAAGTCGACACGGATCTGACGTAAATTCTCGGCGCTGGCGGGACTCGCAGAGAAATAGTGGTCGCTCGCCATGGGTGCGAGCGTAGCGGAGTACCCGTGTCGCGCGGGAGGCTAGAGTTTTACGACGTCGCGCGGACACGACGACCACGGATGCCAGGGGGCCTCTTCGCGAGGGGGCACGAGGCATCCGGAGAGGAAATACATGACCGACACCATCCCCACATCTCATGAGAACGGCGAGGCTGACGACGTCGTCGCTCGCGTTCTGGCGCGCGCCGAAACACGTTCGGGCGTCCGGACGTTCGGGGCTGCGCAGGCGCTGCAGGATGCCTCGACCACCGCTGGCGCGGATTCAGACGGCGACCAGTGGGATCGCGAAGATCGCCAGGCGCTCCGTCGCGTTCCGGGGCTCTCGACCGAGCTCGAGGACGTCACCGAGGTCGAGTACCGGCAGCTGCGGTTGGAGAACGTCGTGCTCGTGGGCGTCTATCCGCAGGGCGAGCAGGAGGACGCCGAGAATTCGCTGCGCGAGCTCGCGGCTCTTGCCGAGACCGCCGGCGCGATCGTGCTCGATGCCGTGTTGCAGCGGCGTCCGCATCCGGATCCCGCAACCTACCTCGGCAGCGGCAAGGCGCAAGAGCTCCGCGACCTCGTCGCGGCGGTCGGTGCGGACACCGTGATCGCCGACACGGAGCTTGCGCCCAGCCAGCGGCGCGCGCTCGAGGACGTCGTCAAGGTCAAGGTCATCGACCGCACCACGGTCATCCTCGACATCTTCAGCCAGCACGCGAAGAGCCGTGAGGGCAAGGCGCAGGTCGAGCTCGCGCAGCTGGAGTATCTGCTCCCGCGTCTGCGTGGTTGGGGTGACTCGATGTCGCGTCAGGCCGGTGGCCAGGTCGGCGCCGGCGGCGCGGGTATGGGCTCGCGCGGACCCGGTGAGACGAAGATCGAGCTGGACCGCCGACGCATCCGCACGAAGATGGCGCTGCTGCGCCGCCAGATCCGCGACTTCGCGCCGGCTCGCGAGGCCAAGCGCGCCGAGCGTACCCGCAACACGATCCCCTCGGTCGCGATCGCCGGGTACACGAACGCGGGCAAGTCGAGCCTGCTCAACCGGCTGACGAGCGCGGGTGTGCTCGTCGAGAACGCGCTGTTCGCGACGCTGGATGCCACGGTCCGGCGCTCCGAGACGGTCGATGGGCGTGTCTTTACGCTCACCGACACGGTCGGGTTCGTCCGCAACCTTCCGCACCAGCTGGTCGAGGCCTTCCGCTCGACGCTCGAAGAGGTCGCGGGCGCGGATGTCGTGCTGCACGTCGTCGACGCGGCACACCCCGACCCGGCGAGTCAGCTCGCGACGGTCCGCGATGTCATGGCCGAGGCGGGCGCTCGCGACGCCCACGAGATCGTCGTGTTCAACAAGGCCGACCTGATCGATGCGGATGACCGGATGGTGCTGCGCGGCCTTGTGCCGAACGCGATGTTCGTCTCGTCCCGCACGGGCGAGGGCATCAACGAGCTGCGCATCGCGGTCGAGGCGGCGCTGCCGCTCCCGGCCGTCGAGGTGCACGCGCTCGTGCCCTACGACCGCGGAGACCTGGTGTCTGCGGCCCACGATTCGGGCCTCATCATCTCCGAGGGGCACGAAGAGGGCGGCACGGCGTTGCACGCACACGTCTCGGCCCGGCTCGCGGCCGAGCTGGCGCCCTTCCTCCGCTGACCGCGTCCGCTGCCCCTCAGGACTCGAGGGGCAGCACGGGCACGCCCGGCGCCGCGAAGCCGAACACCTGCCCGACAAAGCTCAGCTCGCTCTCGAGCGCGTGCTGGATCGTCTCGGCACGACGGAAGCCGTGCGACTCGCCCTCGTAGACCACGAGTGCGTGGCTGATTCCTTTCGCCGCGAGGGCATCGCGCATGGCGTAGGCCTGTGCGGGCGGCACGACCGGGTCATCCGCTCCCTGCAGAAGCAGCACGGGCACGCTGAGGTTGTCGATACGTCTGAGCGGGGATCGCTCTTCGTAGACAAACTCTGCTTCCGGGAGCGGCCCCACGAGCCCGTCCAGGTAGTGCGCCTCGAAGTCGTGCGTGTCTTCGGCGAGGGCGCGGAGGTCCGCGACGCCGTAGCGGCTGATGCCCGCCGAGAATGTCTTCGACGTCGTCAGCGCGGACAGGACGGTCCATCCGCCGGCGGATCCGCCCTTGATCGCCAGGCGCGCGGCGTCCGCCATTCCCACCGCGACGAGGCCCTCGGCCGCGGCGACGACATCCTGGACGTCGACGATTCCCCACTTCCCGGCCAGTCGCTCGCGGTAGGCGCGCCCATAACCACTCGAACCGCCGTAGTTGACATCGAGCACACCGATGCCGCGACTGGTGAAGTAGGCGACAGCGGGGGATGCCTCGCCCGCGACGTGGGCGGTAGGCCCGCCGTGAACGGTCACGATGTAGGGCGGGCGCTCGTCGGCGGGGCCGTCCACGCCCGGATTGGTCGGTGGGTAGGCGAAGGCGTGCACGGCGCCGCCGGGTCCATCGAACGTCATCGCGACAGCTTCGGGCAGCCATCCGACGCTTCTCGACGAGACCCCACCGCGAAGCGGCCGTGCGGATGCCGGGTCGTCGACGTCGACCAGCCAGAGTCCTGACGGTGTCGTCGCGCCCGCGCCCGTGATGAGGGCTTGAGTGCCCCTCACATCTCGAATCAGCACCTGGGCAGACAGGGGCGTCGGAATCGCTCGAACCGAGCCATCCGTGTTCTCCACGACAAGTTCGTCGCGGCCATGCGTGCGCACAGCCAGAAGCCGACCGTCTTCGAGCGGGGCGAACCACCGAGCGCCCAGGTTCCACAGCGGCCCGCCGGTGTCGGTGTCCGATTCCTCGGCCGCGGTCGGTTCGGCAAGGCCGCCGAGCCGACGACGCTCGAGCGTCCACCGGCCGGATCGGTCGGTCGTATAGGTCAGCTCATCGGGACCCGTCCACTCGGGTTGCAGAACGGATTCGTGGGATCCGCCGGCGACGATGCTGGTCTCGCCGCTGCGGGTGTCGAGTACGACCAGCTGGGTGGCATCCCACGGCATGTGCGGATGGTTCCACCCGATGTACGCCAGCCGGTCGCCATCCGGCGAGAGACGCGGGTAGGCGAGAAAGTCGTAGCCGGCCGCGAGCGGAACCGGCGCGGAGGGGGCCGCGCCCACCGCGGGGACGATCTCGACGATGTCGCGCGCGGGATAGTGCCCCTCGCGCGCGACCTCGCGTACGGCGAGCAGGCGCCCGTTCGACCACGTCAGGTCGCCGTACTGCGTGCCCGGGGCTTCCGCGGTCAGGGGGCGGGGCTCGCCGTCCGCCTCGAGGCGCCACACACGTTGATCCGACTGCTCGACGAAGGAGAGGATGCCGCGGTCATCCACCGTCCACGCGCCACCGCCGTACTCGTGGACTCGCGAGCGGGCGCTCCACGGTGCCGGCAGCACCACGTCCGCGTCGGCGCCGTGGTCGGCGTTCCGGGGCAGACGCAAGATGGCCGTGCGACCACGCTCTGCGGGAAGCGACTCGCTCCACCACGCGTCGTCAGCGACGAAGCGCGCGCCGTCGATGCGTGGTGCGGACGTGGTGACCTCGGCGGCCGAGATGGGGGAGGGCCAGGTTCCGAAAGGCAGGATCGTGGTCATCACGACAGGCTACGCGGAGGGGCCGACGCCGCGTACGTGACGCCGGGTGCCCTACGTCGTGACGCGCTCGGACCCACTCAGCTCGGGCTCGGCGCGCTCGGGCTCATCCTGTACCGCATCGCTCTGCGCGAGTTCGGTCGCCCACCAGGCCAGGAGCGTGACGACCAGAACGAGCGAGACATCGCCGATCGAGAGCGGACGCAACGCCAAGAGCCAGAGGATTGCCAGCGCGGCGAGGGCGACCCGCACCAGGACGCGGTACGCGTACATCCAGCGGCCGACGCGGCCCGTGTCCACGCCGCTTGAGCGAAGCGTCGAGCGCAGCCGGTGGTTGATGCCTGCGGCACCGGTCCGAATCGCGATCGCCGCTGTGCTCCGCCCCTGGACCCACGCGAGAAGCGCGAGCAGAACACCGATCAGCGCGACCACCGCGGCGGTGTCGCGCATCGCCGCGACGATCTGTTCGTAGATGGCATCGACGGCCGTGATCGGGAGAGCGAGTTGCGACGCCGCGATCGACGCAACCGTTGCGCCGATTGCGAGGGCAATGGCGAGTGTTCCGCCGCCGATGGCGATGGCTACACCCGTGCCGACAAGGGCAACGCTCTTCCGGCGTGCGAGGAGCACACCACCGACGAACAGGACGAGTGTGATGAACGGTAGCCACCATCCGACCGTCGCGGCGATTCCGTAGACGATGCGAACGGTGACGAGCGCGTCGCTCTGAACGAGCACGATCGTGCGGTCGACGGAGGGGATAGCGGAGGCGAAACCGACGCCCTGCGCCACAAGCCGCTCCTTCACCTCATCGATGATCGGGGCCAGCGAGATGCCGACCTCGCCGGCGTCGCTGACGGTGACGGCCCCCGTCGGGGTCGTGCCCGTCGCGGCTGCGGCAAGCCCTCGATGGCTCGAGCGGAGGGCCGTCTCCCAGACCGATGCGAAGAGGTCTGATTCCACGAGCTGAGTCACGGATGTGCCGATCAGGCCGCGGAGCCCTTCGACCGCCGGACCGCGGAGCAGATCTATGGCGGCCGTGGCCCGAGGCGGCAGCCCGAGGCCCCCGAGTCCGTCGAACAGATCGTCGGTCAGGCTCTGCAGATCGAGCGACTCGTCGATCGCCACCGTCGCCTCGTCGACGATCAGCGCCTGCACGGCGGGGTCCTGCGCCAGGGGGGCGAACGTCGCAACGAAGGCGGTCTCGTCGACGAGTTCGGTCCGTGCCCACGCCGACACGATCGACACGGGTACCAAGAGTGCCGCGACGACGATCACTGCGGCGGACAGGACTCCGCGCCACGTGCCCTTCCGCGGCCGCGAGACGCGGTCCGGGCGAGCGGGCGCCCCCTCGAGGCGTGAGCGAAGCCGTTCGTTCTCGGCTTCGAGTTCGGCAAGCCGACGCGCGACCTCCGCGTCGTTCGCGGAGGCAGAGGTGGGGTTGGTCACATCCCCTTATACCGCTCCCATGCCTGCACGCGCAGGTTTTCCCGCAACAGCGCCCGGGGCCACCGCGGGTGGTCAGACTGCGCGCAGGACCGCGACGACTTTGCCGAGAACGCTCGCGTGATCGCCGAGGATCGGCTCGAATGCGCTGTTGCGGGGCAGGAGCCACGTGTGGCCGTCGCGCCGCCGGAAGGTCTTGACGGTCGCTTCGCCATCGAGCATGGCGGCCACGATGTCGCCGTTCTCCGCGTTCGCCTGCGTGCGCACGACGACCCAGTCGCCGTCGCAGATAGCGGCGTCGATCATCGACTCGCCCGAGACGCGCAGCATGAACAGTTCGCCCTTGCCGACGAGCTGGCGGGGGAGCGGGAACACTTCTTCCACCTGCTGGTCGGCAGTGATGGGGACGCCGGCCGCTATATGACCGACGAGAGGGACCATCGCCGCATCGCCCACGGGCGGGGCCGTGTCGGCGGGATTCTCGGTCGCCGTCCCGGGGAGATCGATCAAGATCTCGATCGCGCGGGTCTTGCCCGAATCGCGTCGGAGGTATCCCGACAGCTCGAGCTGGTTGAGCTGGTGGGTGACGCTCGAGAGCGAGCGGAGGCCCACGGCGTCGCCGATCTCGCGCATGCTCGGCGGGTAGCCGTGCGCATGAACCGCGCGCTGGATCACTTCGAGGATCGCGAGCTGTTTGTCGCTGAGGCTCTTGCGGCGGCGCGTGCGCGCCCGCGGCCCGGCGACTTCTTCCGTGACGGACGCGTCGTCCGCGCTCGCCTCCGAGTCCACGTCCCTCTCGGCATCCGACTCCGCCAGCGCGGAGTCCCCGGGCTCAAGCGTCATGTCGTGCTCCTTCCGCCGTACGAGGCGTCGCTCTGAATGCGATGTCGGTGGTCCCTGGTGTACTGCTCTTGCACCAGCGCGACCATCGAAACACTATCCGGTCCGTGGGACATTTCGGCACATCTGTTCGAGCGTGTCGAACGATTTCGGGCCATTCGAAGCGCAATAAGGACTTGACAACATGAAATACTCGAAGATAACTTCGGAACACAACTTCGCATCCGGCTCTCCCGGCCGAGAGTCGGATGCGGAGCTGGACTCACGACCGGCCCGCCCGGACTCGCGACCACCGCGCTCATCCCGCGCTACACAGCACCGCACGATCCAGGAGGACAAGATGACCACCGCACTCATGTCGATGCCATCGCACACTCGCCTGCGGCTGACGGCACGCGGACGTCGCGTCGTCGTGAGCTTGGTGTCGCTGCCCCTGGCAGCAGCGGTGTTCGTCGGTGTCCTCGCGAGTGGCGAGGCCCTCGCCTCGCGCAGTGTTTCGGCGTCGGCCGATGAGTTCACCACCGTGCTGGTCGAGCCGGGTGACACCCTGTGGTCGATCGCCCTCGAGGTGGCGCCGACCTCCGATCCGAGGGATGTCGTGGACGAGATCGTCCGCCTGAACGCACTCGGTTCTTCGTCCGTCGTCGCCGGACAGAGCATCGCGATCCCGGCCGACCTCGCCTCCTAGGGAAGAACACCCGGTCGTCGCCCCTTCTCGCGCGTCGTAGCATGGGAGGGGTGAGCGCATCCCTCGAAGACCTTCCTCTCCGTGACGATCTCCGAGGGAAGATTCCCTACGGAGCCCCGCAGGCCAGCGTGCCGATCGCACTGAACGTCAACGAGAACACGCACCCGGTTCCCCAAGAGGTGGCGGACGACATCCTGGATGGCATCGCCGTCGCCCTTCGTGAGATCAACCGCTATCCCGATCGCGAATTCGACACGTTGCGTGAGGCTTTCGCCGACTATCTCGGGCATGGCCTGACCGCGCAGAACATGTGGGCGGCGAACGGATCGAACGAGGTGCTGCAGCACATCATGCAGGCCTTCGGTGGGCCGGGTCGCACCGTTTTCGGATTCGGTCCGACCTACTCGATGTACCCGCTCCTGGCGGCAGGGACCGGTGCGGGCTGGGTTGCGGGTGAACGCGGACACGACTTCACGCTGACCCCGGAGTTCGCGGCGGAGCAGGTCGCGGAGGCGGATCCCGACATCATCCTGTTGTGTTCGCCGAACAATCCCACGGGAACACCGCTGCCCATCGACGTCATCGAGGCCGTGTATGAGGCATCCCGCGGCGTCGTCGTCGTCGACGAGGCGTATTGGGAGTTCGCACCGCACGACCAGCGGTCGGCGCTGACGCTTCTGCACGATCGTCCCCGTCTCGCGGTCTCGCGCACGATGAGCAAGGCGTTCGCCTTCGCCGGTGCGCGCGTCGGGTATCTTGCGGCGAATCCCGCGTTCATCGACGCCCTCCGCCTCGTCCGGTTGCCCTATCACCTGAGCTCGCTCACGCAAGCGGCCGCGCTCGGCGCGCTGCGCCACGCCGACACCATGCTCGCGATGGTCGACGACATCGTCGCGCAGCGTGACCGCATGGGTGCGACCCTGTCCGCGCTCGGATACGAACCGTACGAGTCGTGGACCAACTTCATCCTGTTCGGTGGCGTGAACGATCCCGCCGCGACCTGGCGCGCGCTGTTCGAGCGGGGAGTGCTCGTGCGCGACGTCGGCCTGCCCGGAACGCTGCGTGTCTCGGCTGGTACAGAGGATGAGACCACAGCGTTCCTCGACCAACTCGCGTCGATAGACTCGCAGGCATGAGCGAGCGCACGGCGAGCAAGACTCGTCGCACGAGTGAGTCATCCGTCGACCTCGAAATCAACCTCGATGGAACGGGTCGCTCGAGTATCGACACCACGGTTCCGTTCTTCGACCACATGCTCACGGCGTTCGCGAAGCACTCGCTCACCGACCTGACCGTGAAGGCGACGGGCGACACGCAGATCGACGCACACCACACGGTCGAGGATGTCTCCATCGTGCTGGGCATCGCGATCCGCGAGGCGCTCGGCGACAAGGCCGGTATCTCTCGCTACGGCGACGCCCTCGTACCGCTTGATGAAGCCCTTGCGCAGGCGGTCGTCGACATTTCGGGTCGTCCGTACCTGGTGCACACCGGTGAGCCCGCCGGGTTCGAACACCACCTGATCGGTGGCCACTTCACCGGGTCGCTCGTGCGCCACACGTTCGAGGCGATCGCGTTCAACGGTGGTCTCACTGTGCACATTCGCGTGCTCGAGGGGCGCGACCCTCACCACATCGCCGAGGCCGAGTACAAGGCCTTCGCCCGTGCCTTCCGCCAAGCCAAGTCGCTCGATCCCCTCGTCGAGGGGATCCCGAGCACCAAGGGTGCACTGTGACGGACGCGGATTCCGGAGAGCGTCGACCTCTCGTCGCCGTCCTCGACTATGGATCCGGCAACGTCCACTCGGCCGTCAAGGCGCTGCAGGCGGCGGGCGCTGACGCGCGTCTGACGTCGGACCCTCAGCTCGTGCTCGAGGCCGACGGTCTTCTCGTGCCCGGCGTCGGTGCTTTTCGCGCTGTCATGGAGGCGCTGCGGGCGAGCGGCGGGGACCGACTGATCGACCGGCGTCTCGCGGGTGGACGCCCCGTGCTCGGCATCTGTGTCGGCATGCAGGTGCTGTTCGAGCTGGGTGTTGAGCGCGGCGTGGACACAGAGGGCATGGGGGAGTGGCCGGGTGTCGTCCGCGAACTCGACGCCCCCGTTCTGCCGCACATGGGCTGGAACACGGTCCGCCCCGATCCGGGATCGAAGTTGTTCGCCGGTCTCGAGGATGAGCGCTTCTACTTCGTCCACTCGTTCGGCGTGCAGGAATGGCAGCTGGAGGCGAACGGACCCTTCGCCAACCCGCACCTCACCTGGACGGACTACGGTGCACCGTTCCTCGCCGCGGTGGAGAACGGGCCGCTCTCGGCGACGCAGTTCCACCCCGAGAAGTCCGGTGCCGCGGGCATCCGACTGCTCGCGAATTGGATCGACGGCCTGACCCCGACTAACATCTAGGCTTCGTGCCTATCCGGCCTTCGGACCGCCCCGCGCGGCAGCCGAATCCGGTGTAAAACCGGCGCATCCGCCCACGCACGAGGATCCATGAACGACTTCTCCGCAACACCCGAGCTCGTCCTCCTTCCCGCCGTCGATGTCGCCGGGGGCAAGGCCGTCCGCCTCACCCAGGGCGAAGCCGGCACCGAAACCTTCCACGGCGATCCCGTCGACGCGGCCCTTGATTTCGCCCGGCAGGGCGCGACGTGGATCCACCTCGTGGATCTTGATGCGGCATTCGGTCGCGGAAACAACACCGCCGTTCTCCGCAAGGTGATCAAGCAGGTCAAGGGTGTGCGGGTCGAGCTCTCCGGGGGCATCCGCGACGACCGCTCACTCGAGGCCGCCCTCGAGAGCGGTGCCAGTCGCATCAACCTCGGCACCGCAGCGCTCGAGAACCCCGAATGGGCGGCGGATGTCATCGCCCGCTACGGCGAGGCGATCGCCGTAGGTCTGGATGTGCGGGGCACGACGCTGGCCGCGCGAGGCTGGACCGAGGACGGGGGCGACCTCTGGACGGTCCTGCAGCGTCTCGAAGCGGCCGGCTGCAGCCGCTACGTCGTCACCGACGTCACGAAGGACGGCACCCTCAAGGGTCCGAACCTCGACTTGCTCCGTCAGGTGACGTCGCGCACATCCAAGCCCGTCGTGGCCTCGGGAGGCGTTTCGAGCCTCGATGACATTGCGGCACTGCGCGAACTCGTCCCGCTCGGGGTCGAGGGCGCGATCGTCGGTCGGGCCCTCTACGCTGGCGCCTTCACGCTGGCCGAGGCGTTGGATGTCGCAGCCGGCTGACCCGGAAGACCCGAACGGCGCCGCGCACCAGCACGGCACCGACTCGGCGGGCGTTCCCTGGGAGGGGCGCGCATTTCAGCCGAACCCCCACGCGGGCGATGACGGTTCGGCGCCGGAAGCCTTCCTCGTCGCCCTCGCCGCGTTCCGCGCGGGCGAGGTCGGTCAGGCCGCCGTGGTCGATTCCTTGCGCGCCGCCCGCCTTCTCGTGCCCCTCGTCGCGGAACGTGGCGAGACGGGGGTCTCGGCATCCGGTCTGACCGTGGACAAGACGCAGGAGCTCTCGATCGTGACCGTGGCGGCCCCCGACGGGCGAACCGTGCTGCCAGCGTTCTCGAGCGTGGCGGCTCTGCAGGCGTGGGATGCGTCGGCGCGACCGATCCCAACGCCCGTGTTCCGCGTGGCTCAGGCCGCCGTGGGGGAGGGCACAGACCTGATCGTGGTCGACCCGGGTTCCGAGACCGAGTTCGTCATCCGTCGGCCCGCCGTCTGGGCGCTCGCGCAGGGCGAGTCTTGGATGCCGTCGTCAGAATCCGTCGAGGTGCGCCAGGCGTTCCTCGAATCGATCGCGTCCGAGCTGGCGGCCGTCGACATCGCACTCGAAGCGGGCGACCCGACTGCGCGCCTGCGCGGGCCCGAGACGATCGTCCGGTTGAGTCTGCTGCAGGGGCTCGATCGTCAGGAACTCGACCCCGTGCTCGCTCGCCTGGCTCAGCGGTGGGCGGCCGATGACCGCATCGCGACGCTCGTCGACTCGCTCACGGTTCGCCTGGAGCGCTCGGCGCCTTGAGCGCGGTTGATCCGCTCAGGTGACGGGTCCGGTCCACTTCTCGCCGGGTCCCTTGCCGATCGGATCGGGGATGACGGATGCCTCGCGGAACGCCAACTGCACCGAGCGCAGACCGTCGCGGAGCGACCGGGCGTGCATGTCGCTGACTTCGGGCGCGGCCGCGCTGATCAAGCCGGCGAGGGCGTTGATGAGCTTGCGAGCCTCGTCCAGGTCGGTCTGGTTGGCGGGATCATCGGCGAGCCCGGTCTTGACGGCGGCGGCACTTAGTAGGTGGACCGCGGTTGTCGTGATGATCTCGACGGCCGGAACATCCGCGATATCGCGGGTTGCGGCCGAGGCGGCACGCTCCTGTTCCTCCCAGCGAGCCTGGGTCGCGGCATCCGGTTCCATGCTGTGCGGGACATTGTCTTCGGGGGGAATCGTGCTCACGTGTCGCTCTCTGCTAGACTTCTGCGGGCTCCGGGACTTTTGTCTCGGTTCGAAGAGGATTCGCATCCCACCCGCGCCGGCCATAGGCCAGGCTACCGGGTCCACGTGCTCCGCTGGCTCGTCTCGATCCGAGGCATCCAGTGGTCTGGGCACAAAGCCGGCGGGCTGTATCAACTCCGCGCCGGGTGGAATGCGACGTTCGCTTCACCCGGAAACTCTCGTCTCCGGGTGCTTCCACCCCGTGCGGCTTCGTCGTGCGGTTACCCAGATCTAGAGGAGTTCCGCATCAGCGATCCCCGCACCAACGACCGCATCCGCGTGCCCGAGGTCCGACTCGTCGGCCCCGCAGGAGAGCAGATCGGTGTCGTCCGCATCGAGGCAGCGCTGCGCCTCGCTCAGGAGGCAGAGCTCGACCTCGTCGAGGTGGCCCCCAACTCGAAGCCGCCCGTGGTCAAGATCATGGATTACGGGAAGTTCAAGTACGAGGCTGCGCAGAAGGCCAAGGAAGCCCGCCGTAACCAGGCGAACACGGTCCTGAAAGAGGTCCGGTTCCGTCTGAAGATCGACGAGCACGACTACGAAACCAAGCGCAAGCGCGCCGAGGGCTTCCTCAAGACCGGAGACAAGGTCAAGGCGATGATCCTCTTCCGCGGTCGCGAGCAGTCGCGTCCCGAGCAGGGTGTTCGACTTCTGCGTAAGTTCGCCGAGGACGTCGCCGAGTTCGGCACGGTCGAGTCGAACCCGACGATCGACGGTCGCAACATGGTCATGGTGGTCGCACCGCACAAGAACAAGTCCGAAGTCAAGACCGAGCAGAACGCCAAGCGCGACGCGAGCAAGCAGGCCGCACGCGAGGCTCGCGGGCCCAAGCCCGAGTCCGACACGGCCGACACGGCCGCGGAGTAGGACCCCTCACACGACTCCCGCCTCGGCGGGTGCACACCCACGACGCCCTCCGGGGCCTCAGCAAAGGAAAACGAGATGCCGAAGCAGAAGACCCACTCGGGTGCCAAGAAGCGCTTCAAGATCACCGGTAGCGGAAAGCTCAAGAAGCAGCAGGCCGGTATGCGCCACAACCTCGAGGGCAAGTCGAGCCGTCGCACGCGTCGCCTGAACCAGGACCAGGTCCTGTCCAAGGCCGACACCAAGGTCGCCAAGAAGCTTCTCGGTCGCTGAGCGCGCCGAATCAGGATAGGAAACAAGACAAATGGCTAGAGTCAAGCGGGCAGTAAACGCCCACAAGAAGCGTCGCGTCATCCTCGAGCGCGCCTCCGGTTACCGCGGACAGCGTTCGCGCCTGTACCGCAAGGCCAAGGAGCAGGTCACCCACTCCCTGGTCTACGCATACCGTGACCGTCGCAAGCGTAAGGGCGACTTCCGTCGCCTGTGGATCCAGCGCATCAACGCCGCGTCCCGCCAGAACGGCCTGACGTACAACCGTTTCATCCAGGGCCTCGGCCTCGCGGGTGTTCAGGTCGACCGTCGTATGCTCGCCGAGCTCGCGGTGAACGAGCCGGCCACGTTCGCGTCGCTCGTCGCCACGGCGAAGGCTGCCCTGCCTGCCGACACGTCGGCGCCGAAGGCGTCCGCGTAAGCAGCTGTTCGTTCGAAGGCCCCGCTCTCTTCGTAGAGCGGGGCCTTCGGCATTCACGGGCGCTGAGCGTTCACAATTCAGGAGATCCGGCCGCGTCCCGCTGCCTGGAGCCGAGATTCACGCGGGTGAGTGCCGGTGGCGTATGCGTCGGGACTGAATCGTGAACGCCTGACGGCTGCCACTGGGCGAAACTTCTCTCGCTCGGGCCGACCCTCCTCCCCTCGCTGCCCGGGTTCACGGGCACTACACCTGCTCGCCCTAGACTGTGGACGTGCTCGAGAACCCGCGCTCGCCGCGCGTGCGCGCCGTCGCAAAGCTGACCAAACGAAGCGCCCGTCACGAGACCGGGCTGTTTCTGCTCGAGGGACCCCAAGCCGTCCGCGAGGCTCTGGTGTACCGGCCCGGAGCGATCGTCGAGTTCTTCGCCACCCCCACGGCGATCGAGCGGCATGGAGAACTGCGTGAGCTCGCCTCCGGTGCAGCCGTCGAGATCGAGTACACGACCGAGGCCGTCCTCGACGCGATGGCCGACACCGTCACCCCGCAGGGGGTCGTCGCGGTGGCCCGTCAGTTCCCGGTTTCGGTCCGCGAGATTTTCGCGTCATCCCCGCGCCTGATCGCCGTGTGCGAAGAGGTCCGAGACCCGGGCAACCTCGGCACGATCATTCGAGCTGCGGACGCCGCGGGTGCTGATGCCGTCGTTCTGACAGGACGCACCGTCGATCCCTACAACCCCAAGGTCGTGCGCGCGACGACCGGGTCTCTCTTCCACCTTCCGATCGCACTGACAACCGACCTGTCGGAGGCACTCGACCTGGCACGCGGTGCGGACCTGCGGATCATCGCCGCCGATGTGAAGGGCGACGATCTGCTCGCCGCGCGCGACCGGGGCCTCCTCGCCGAACCGACCGCATGGCTCTTCGGGAATGAAGCGCGCGGCCTTGAGGATTCGGCACTCAGGCTCGCGGATATGGCTCTGCGGTTGCCTATTTACGGCCGCGCGGAATCGCTGAATCTCGCAACGGCGGCGAGCGTATGCCTCTATGAGAGTGCGTTCGCCCAGCGTTCCTCCGATCCGCGCTCAGGCACGTTGCCGCCTGTTACGGTCCGGTAAAGGTCGTGTCACCGGCACGTCGGTTCTTCTGACCCGTGCGTAGGGTGAGCTTCATGGTCAGCCAGAGCGACGCAAAGCCGAAGACGTCGAATATCTCCGCACGGCGGGGTGAGCCGCTCGTCGTCATTGAGCACGTCGACAAGCACTACGGCGAACTGCATGTCCTCCGCGATATCACGACCGTCGTCAACAGAGGCGAGGTCGTCGTCGTGATCGGCCCCTCGGGCAGCGGAAAGTCGACGCTCTGCCGCGCGATCAATCGCCTTGAGACGATCGACTCAGGTGTCATCACGATCGACGGCGCGAAGCTGCCGGAGGAAGGCGCAGGCCTGGCGAAGCTCCGAGCGGACGTCGGCATGGTGTTCCAGTCGTTCAATCTCTTCGCTCACAAGACTGTCCTCGAGAACGTCACGCTCGGGCCCATCAGGGTTCGCGGGATGAAGAAGAAGGCGGCCGACGAGATGGCGATGAAGCTGCTCGATCGTGTCGGTGTGGCGAACCAGGCATCGAAGATGCCGAATCAACTTTCCGGCGGGCAGCAGCAGCGCGTCGCTATCGCGCGCTCGCTGGCCATGAACCCGAAGGTCATCCTGATGGACGAGCCAACCAGCGCGCTCGACCCCGAGATGATCAACGAAGTGCTCGACGTGATGATCGGCTTGGCGGCTGACGGCATGACCATGATCGTTGTGACGCACGAGATGGGATTCGCCCGAAAAGCTGCCGACCGCGTGCTCTTCATGGCCGATGGCGCCATCGTCGAAGAGGCCACGCCCGAGAAGTTCTTCACGAACCCCCAGAGCGAGCGTGCGCAGGACTTCCTCTCCAAGATCCTGGAGCACTGAGAGCGCACGCATGAAACTTGGCCGCCACCGCGGCCGGGGCCCTACACAACAGGTCGCCACCCCGCGACCCCCACAGCAAAGGACAGGTAGGACATGAAACGTTCACGACTTTCCCTCATCGGCCTCGCGGCCGTCGGAGCGCTCGCGCTCTCGGCGTGCGCGGGCGGCAGCGGCGGCGAGACCTCGGTCGAGCCCGAGGAATCGCCCACGTTCGAAGCGGGCACGACGATGGCCGCACTCGCCGAGGCGGGCACCATCACGATCGGTACGAAATTCGACCAGCCCCTCTTCGGCCTCATGGGGCCGACGAACGAGCCGGAAGGATTCGACGTCGAGATCGGCAAGATCATCGCCGCCGAGCTCGGCATCGCCGCAGAGGACATCGAGTGGAAGGAAGCGGTTTCTGCAAACCGCGAGCCCTTCATCGAAAACGGTGAAGTCGACCTCGTGATCGCCACGTACACGATCAACGACACCCGCAAGGAGGTCGTCTCGTTCGCGGGCCCCTACTACATGGCCGGCCAATCGATCCTGACCCTGGCCGACAACGAGGACATCGAGAGCGAAGACGACCTCGTCGGGCAGCCCGTCTGCTCCGTGACAGGCTCGACCCCCGCCGCGAACCTGGAGGCGCTCGGCGCCGAGGTGCTGCTCACCGACACCTACTCGAACTGCCTCGAGCCGCTCCGTAGCGGTGCCGTCGTGGCCGTGTCCACGGACAACGTGATCCTCGCGGGGCTCGCCGCGCAGAACGAGGGCGAGTTCAAGGTCGTCGGCGAGCCGTTCACGGACGAGCCGTACGGCATCGGCCTGGCGCTGGATGACACCGACTTCCGCATGTGGATCAACGACGTCCTCGAAGAGGCCTACGAGGATGGCCGCTACCAGGACGCCTGGGACGCCACGGCTGGAACGATTCTGCCGTTCGTCGACCCGCCCGCGGTCGACCGCTACTGATCGATCGGATGTCCCGGGCGGCGAGCATTTTGCGCCCGGGGCATCCGTCCCCCTGAAAGGAATGGAGATCGCGTGGAGCAACTCGCCTCGCTCATGCCGGTGTTCTGGGAAGGCTTCCGGGTCACCCTGCTGCTCCTCGCCGTCTCCGGCGTTCTGGCCCTCGTCATCGGCACCGTCATAGCGGCGATGCGCATCTCGCCGGTCGGTTCCTTGCGGGTCTTCGGGGCGGTCTGGACGGAGATCGCGCGCAACACCCCGCTGACCCTCGTCTTCTTCTTCTTCGCTTTCATCGTGCCGTTCCTCGGGGTCCGGCTTCCCTACGTGGTGCTGGCGATCTTCGCCCTCACGTACTACACATCGCCCTTCGTCGCCGAGGCGTTGCGCTCGGGAATTAACGGAGTGCCGGTCGGCCAGGCCGAAGCGGCACGCAGTATCGGTCTGGGCTTCGGTCAGACCGTCACGCTGGTCGTTCTTCCGCAGGCGTTCCGGATGACGATCCCGCCGCTCATCAATGTTTTCATCGCCCTCACCAAGAACACCTCGGTGGCGGGCGGATTCTTCGTGGCCGAACTCTTCGCATCCACGCGCGAGCTGGCCAACGCGAACGGAAACATCGTCATTGCGATCCTCCTCATCACCGCGGCGCTCTACCTGGTCGTGACGGTCCCGTTGGGCCTCTTCGCCGGCCAACTCGAGAAGAGAGTGGTGGTGGGCCGATGAGTGCTCCGAGCGTTCTCTTCGACGCCCCCGGTCCCCGTGCGCGTCGGACATCCCGCATCGCGTCCGTCATCGGCCTGATCGTCGTCGCCGGGCTCCTGGCCTGGGGCGGAATCATCCTGGCGCTGCCGCGCGAATCCGGCGGCGTGACTGTACCCGGGATGTTCGCACCGACGCGCTGGGACATCTTCACCGACCCGGTCGTCTGGGGCTTCATCGGTCAGGGCGTCCTCGCTACTCTGCGAGCCGCGGGCGTCGCAGCCGTGGGCGCGATGGTCCTCGGCATCGTGCTCTCGCTCATGCGCAGTTCGACCATTGCGTGGGTACGCGTCCCCACCGCCGTGTTCATCGAGTTCTTCCGCGGCATGCCCGTGCTGCTGATGATGCTGTTCATCCTGCTGGTGGCCTCGACGGGTGCCTTCTGGGCGGTCGTCATCGCGCTGGTCCTCTACAACGGGACGCTCATCGGCGAGGCGTTGCGGGCGGGTCTCGTCGCGCTGCCGCGGGGCCAACGTGAGGCTGCGCTCTCGGTCGGTATGCGCGAATTCCAGTCGAAGATGCTCGTGGAGTTTCCGCAGGCGTTCCGGCAGATGCTGCCGATCATCGTCGCGCAGCTCGTGGTGCTGCTGAAGGACACCTCGCTCGGCTACATCGTGGGCTACAACGAGCTGATCCGAACCACGATGAACCAGCTGGCGAGCTTCTACGGCAATCGCTACTTGTTCTCGCTCTTCGCCGTCACGCTCGCGATTTACCTCGCGATCAACCTCACCCTCTCCTGGTTCGCACGATGGCTGTCGCGCCGCACCGCGAGCGGGGGCACGCGCGGCAAGAAGAGCGGCGGCGGTAAGCCGACCGATCCGGATCAGGCGATCCTGATGGCGCAGGCTTCGGGAACCGCGCGGACCGCCACGGGCGTATAGCGGCAGGCCCGGGCATCCGGCCCCGGTAGACTCGCCTCTCGTGTCTGACACTCCTGAGATCACGCCCGAGGCGGTCGAATCCGCGGCATCGGCGGCGCTCGCAGCCGTCGCCGCCGCGACGAACACCGCAGAGCTGAAGGCCGCCCGTGCGGCGCATGCGGGGGAGGGTTCGCCCCTCGCCCAGCTGAACGCTCGCATGCGCGATGTGCCGAAGGACCAGAAGGCCGAGTTCGGCAAGCTCATGGGTCAGGCCCGTGGACGTGTCGCGCAGACGCTCGCCGCGCGCGAGGCGGAGCTGGTCGAGGCCGAGACGGCCGCCCGGCTCGAGGCGGAGCGGATCGACATCACCGCGGTGGCGTCCCGCACGCGCGTGGGCGCGAGGCATCCGCTCACCCTGCTGCAGGACCAGGTCAGCGACATCTTCGTCGGCATGGGGTGGGAGATCGCCGAGGGTCCCGAGCTCGAGCACGAGTGGTTCAACTTCGATGCGCTCAACTTCGACGTCGATCACCCGGCGCGCCAGATGCAGGACACGTTCTTCGTCGACCCGGTCGACCGCCACCTCGTGATGCGCACGCACACGAGCCCCGTGCAGGTGCGCTCGATGCTCGAGCGCGACATCCCGATCTACGTGCTGTGCCCGGGGCGGGTGTACCGCACCGACGAGTTCGACTCCACGCACCTGCCGGTCTTCACGCAGTTCGAGGGGCTCGTGATCGACAAGGGCATCACGATGGCGCACCTCAAGGGCACGCTCGACCACGCCGCGCGCGTGCTGTTCGGGCCCGAAGCGAAGACGCGCTTCCGCGCCAACTACTTCCCGTTCACCGAGCCCTCGGCCGAGCTCGACCTCTGGCACCCGACCTTCAAGGGCGGCGCGCGCTGGATCGAGTGGGGCGGCTGCGGCATGGTCAACCCCAACGTGCTGCGCGCCGCGGGCATCGACCCCGAGGTGTACTCGGGCTTCGCGTTCGGGATGGGCATCGAGCGGACGCTGATGTTCAGAAGCGACGTGCAGGACATGCGCGACATGGCCGAGGGTGATGTCCGCTTCAGCGAGCAGTTCGGGATGGTGGTCTGATGCGCGTTCCGCTGTCGTGGTTGCGTGAGTACGTCGACGTGCCGACGGATGCTTCGCCGGAAGACGTGCTCGAAGCCCTCGTGCGTGTCGGGTTCGAGGAAGAGGACGTGCACCGCTTCGACGTGACGGGTCCCGTCGTCGTCGGCGAGGTGCTCTCGTTCGAGGCCGAACCTCAGTCGAACGGCAAGACGATCCGCTGGTGCCAGGTTCGGGTTGCGCCGGAGGGTTCGACGGCCGCGGACGGCCCTTCGACAGGCTCAGGGACCGACGCCGCCGCAAGCGGCGGCGCAGTTCGAGGAATCGTCTGCGGCGCCGGCAACTTCTTCGCCGGCGACAAGGTCGTCGTGACGCTGCCCGGTGCCGTGCTGCCCGGACCGTTCCCGATCGCGGCGCGCAAGACGTACGGCCACGTGTCGGACGGCATGATCGCCTCCGCTCGCGAACTGGGCTTGGGAGACGAGCACGCGGGCATCCTGCGGCTCGCCGAACTCGGCATCGACGCACCCGTCGGCACCGACGCGATCGCTCTGCTCGGGCTCGACGATGTCGCGGTCGAGATCAACGTCACCCCCGACCGCGGCTACGCTCTGTCGATCCGGGGTGTGGCGCGCGAGTACTCGCACTCGACGGGCGGCGCGTTCCGCGACCCCGGCCTGCGCCCCGCGGACGAGGTGGAGCCGGGCGAGGGCTTCCCCGTCGCGGTGGCCGACGAGGCCCCGATCCGCGGCCGCGTCGGCGCCTCGGAGTTCGTCGTGCGCGTCGTGCGCGGGGTGGATGCCTCGGCCCCGACACCGCCGTGGATGATCGCGCGGCTGACCCTTGCGGGCATCCGGTCCCTCGGCATCCTGATCGACATCACCAACTATGTGATGCTCGAGCTCGGCAACCCGATCCACGGCTACGACCTCGATGCGCTCTCGGGCGGCATCACCGTGCGCCGTGCGCACGCGGGCGAGCACCTCACGACGCTCGATGGCAAGGACCGCACGCTCGATGCGGAAGACCTGCTGATCACGGATGACTCGGGACCCATCGGTCTGGCGGGCGTCATGGGTGGCGGGCCGACCGAGATGAGCGACGAGACCCGCAATGTCCTGGTCGAGGCCGCGATCTTCGACACCGTCTCGATCGCGCGTACGGCACGTCGGCACAAGCTGCCGTCCGAGGCATCCCGTCGCTTCGAGCGCGGCGTCGACCCGCTGATCCCGTTCGTGGCGGCCCAGCGCGTCGTCGACCTGATGGTCGAGCTCGCGGGTGGGACGGCCGATCCCGTCGGGGGAGCGCTGTTCACCGAGTTCGCGCGCACCGCGATTGCGCTGCCCGCGGGCTTCGTATCCGGCGTCATCGGGGTCGACTACGAGCCCGCGCGGGTGCGCGGCGCGCTCGAAATGATCGGATGCTCCGTCGCCGACAGCGCGAACGGTTATGACGTGACCCCGCCGTCGTGGCGGCCCGACCTGACCGACAAGTGGACGCTCGCCGAAGAGGTTGCCCGCATCGAGGGCTACGACCAGATCCCGTCCGTGCTGCCGACCCCGCCGTCGGGCCGCGGGCTGACCGAGGCTCAGCAGGGCCGTCGTCGTGTCGCGAACGCGCTCGCCGCGGCGGGCTTCGTCGAAACCCCGTCGTTCCCGTTCACCACGGAAGCCCTGAACGACCTGCACGGGTCGGCTTCGGGTGAGCACCTGCCGAGCATCAAGCTCGCGAACCCGCTCGACGGGCAGTCGCCGTTCCTGCGGCGCTCGCTCGTGCCCGCGCTGCTGCAGGCGGCGCACCGCAACCTCTCGCGCGGCCTCACGGACCTGGCGATCTTCGAGACGGGCAGCGTGTTCGTGCCCGAGCCCGGGGTCGAGTACGGCACGTCGTTCGTGCCGCCGCTCGCCGAGCGTCCGAGCGACGACGTGCTGGCCGAGCTGAACGCGTCGATCCCGCCCCAGCCCCGGCACGTCGCGGTTCTGCTGACCGGCAACTTGGCGCCCAAGCAACCGGGACGTGCGGCCGAGCCGGCCGACCTCGGTGCGGCGCTCGATGCCGTGCGCGTCGTCGCGGCAGCCGCGGGAGTCTCGATCGACGTGGCGCAGGGTGCTCGCGCGGCGCTGCACCCGGGCCGGACCGGTGTGCTGTCGGTAGGCGGACCCGATGACACGCGTGTCGAGGTCGGCTACGTGGGCGAGCTGCTGCCGGCGGTGGCCGAGGCATCCGATCTTCCCGGTCGTGTGATCGTCGCCGAGCTGAACCTCGACCTGCTGCTCTCGCTCGTGTCGTCGCGTGTCGTCGCGGCGTCGCTGTCGGGCTTCCCCGCCGCGACGCAGGATGTCTCGCTCGTCGTCCCGGCGGACGTGCCCGCCGGGGAGGTGCGTGCCGCGCTGGCACAGGGCGCCGGGGAGCTGCTCGAGTCGGTGCGGCTGGTCGACGACTACCGCGGCACGGGTGTGCCCGAGGGATCGAAGAGCCTCACGTTCGCGCTGCGCTTCCGCGCCCCGGACCGCACGCTGACCGCGGCGGAGGCGTCCGACGCGAAGCTCGCGGGTGTCGTCGTGGCCGCCGAGCGCTTCGGCGCCAGCATCCGCGACTGACTCGACGCGGTCGGCTTCGCGCCCGCCCGGTCGCACCCTCGGCGGGTGGCTGACGCCGAAACACCCCTCCCGCGACGAAACACCCCGTGTCGAGGGGTGTTTCGTCGCGTAAAGGGTGTTTCGTCGGTGAAAGCGGGCGGACGGATGCCTCGGGCACGTGTGCATGGGCGCGGCCCGGCGCGACAGGGCGGGAGTCGGCGAGGGCTCAGCGCGCGGGCCAGTGCCACGCCGGCACGTCGAGCACGCCCTGGCCCTTGATGCGTGTGCCGTAGCCCGTCGACTCGAGCCGCACGACCTCGGCGCCCGCGTCCGCGAGGGTGGTGGCGAGCCGCTCGGCGTGGGTGACCACGATGATCTGGCTCTCGCCCGCCGCGGCGTTGATGAGTGCCCCGAGGGGGCCGAGTAGCTCGGGATGAAGGCTCGACTCGGGCTCGTTCAGCACGAGCAGGGGAGCGGGCCGCGCGGGCAACAGCGCGGCACACAGCAGCAGGTAGCGCAGAGTGCCGTCCGACAGCTCGGTCGTCTCGAGCGGCCGCAACAGGCCGGGTTGATGCATCAGCAGGCGAAAGAGGCCACCGGATGCCGCGACCTCCACACGCCCGCCGGGAAACGCACGAGCCACCTCGCGCGTGAGGGCGTCGCCGTGTCCGGCATCTTGGATCGTCGCCCACACCGCGGCAAGGTTCTCGCCACCGTGCGCAAGCGTCTGCGTTCGTGTGCCGACCCGCGGATGCCGCGCCGGGGCGTCCCGGTCCGTCCGGAAGTGGTCGTAGAACCGCCAGGCGCGCAGCATACGCCGCACCGAAAGCGTCTCGGGCGCGGCGTCGCCATCGCCGAGATCGGTGAGGATGCTTTCGAAGGGCGCGAGGCGCTGATCGGCATCGATCCATCCGTCGCGGCGCACGCGCACGGCGGCGCGGGTGCGGTCGACGAGGGTCGTGGCCGGTCGCGCCACGGTGCCCGCGAAGATCTGCTCCCTCTTGATCTCGGCGTCGCGGGCAAAAATGTTCAGCTTCTCGGTCTGGGGCAGTCCGTAGTCGACGAGGTAGCCCAGGTCGTCCGTCGCCACGCCCAGCCGGAGCGAGATGGGTCCGCGCCGCACCGTTCCCTGTGCGCCCGCGCCCGCGGGGGTTTCGGGGCCCGCCCACAGGGCGGAGTCCAGCCCGCCTTCCTCGGCGATCGCGCCGATGGCGTCGCCGGATGCGCCCGCGGCGAGCAGCCGTAGGGCCCGGTACAGGCTCGATTTGCCGGTGCCGTTGGCCCCCGTCACCACGGTCAGGCGCCCGAGGGGCAACACCAAGTCGACGAGCGAGCGGTATCCGGCGACGGCCACGGTCTGGATCATGCCAACCAGCCTGGCCGGAGCATCCGACACTCGATCATCTCGTCGGCAGCTCGCCGAGAACAGGAGATCCGGCCGAGACAGGACGATGTGCTCCGGAGCACCCTGTTCCCGCACGATCTCCTGTTTTCGGAGAGGGCGCCCGACCCGCCGCGCGCGGGGGTGTCTCATCGGCACCCTGCTGTTCTGCCAGAGTAGTTCCGATGGGGTCGTGGGGGGTCGGGCGTAGCCCGGGATGAGGAGTCGTCGGAGATGTCCTCCGTTCTCTATCGAATCGGTCGGTTCTGCGCCCGCAGGCGGTGGTGGGTGCTGGCCGCATGGCTCGTTCTGGCCGTCGGCGGTGGCGCCACGGCTACCGCGCTCGGCAACCACCTGCAGTCCTCGTTCGACATCCCCGGCACCCAGGCTCAGGCCGCGCTCGACACCCTGGAGCAGCGGTTTCCGCAGCTGAGCGGCGCGAGCGGGCGGGTCGTGCTCGTCGCCCCCGAGGGATCTTCGATCGCCGACGACGCGGACGCCATCGGCTCGGTCTGCGAGAGCCTCGCGGTTGTCACGGGCGTGACGAATGTCGGATGCCCGTACTCGATGTCCGCGAGCGGGTCCTCGCCCGCGGGCACCGGCGTGGCCGATCAGGTGTCGTCCGACGGCCGGATGGCGTTCATCGCCGTGCAGCTCTCGGACGCCGCCGACGCCATTCCGGCCAGCCTGGTCACGGCGGTCGAGGACGCAACGGCGCCCCTGACCGAGGCGGGACTCCGGGTGGCGGTTTCGGGGATCGTGCCGACTGCCGCATCCGGCGTGGACTGGACCGAATTGGTCGGGATGGCTGTGGCGTTCGTCGTGCTGGCCGTGACCTTCGGTTCGCTGCTGGCCGCCGGGATGCCGCTCATCACCGCCGCGATCGGCGTCGGCGTGGCGACGAGCTCGATCACGATCGTCGCCGCCTTCGCGCCCGTGCAGGCCACCGCTCCCGTGCTCGCCACGATGCTCGGGTTGGCGGTGGGCATCGACTACGCGCTTCTCATCACGTCCCGACATCGCGACAACCTCCGCCAGGGCATGCCGGTCGCCGAGTCCGTCGCGGTGGCGATCGCGACGGCGGGAACGGCGGTCGTGTTCGCGGGCCTGACCGTCATGATCGCTCTGCTGGGGCTCGGTGTCGCCGGAATCCCGTTCCTCACGGTCATGGGCCTCGGCGCGGCGGCGGCCGTGCTGTGCGCGCTGGCGGTCGCCATCACACTCCTTCCCGCCCTCCTGACCGTGTGCGGTCGGCGACTCATCCCCAAGCCCCGGCGCGAGCGCGCTGAGCGCGCGGCCAAGACGCGGCGGGCACCGAAGGCGGCTCGCGCATCGAGCGCGCCCACGCAGGGCCCCGCGTGGGCGCGGATCGCGACGCGTGCGCCGCTCGCCACCGCGGCGATCGTCGTCGTCGTGCTTCTGGCTCTGGCCGTGCCGGCCGCGGGGATGCGTCTGACGCTTCCGGATGCCGGATACGACCCGGCGGGCTCGCCGCCGCGCATCGCCTACGACCTGCTGGACGAGGGGTTCGGTCCGGGATTCAACGGTCCGCTCCTCATCACGGCCGACATCTCCCGCACGCTCGACGTCGAGCAGGCCCTCGACGCCCTGGACGGGGAGTTCGCGTCGGTCGAAGGCGTCGCCACGACCTCGCAGGCATTCCCCAACGAGGCGCTCGACCTCGCGGTGCTCACGATCACCCCCACGAGTGCGCCCAGTTCGGCCGAGACGGGTGACCTCGTGCAGCGGCTGCGCGACCTGGCCCCGGCCTTCGAGTCCGCGCACGGGTTCGGGTTCCAGGTCACGGGCCAGACGGCGCTCGCCATCGACATCTCCGACCGGCTGGGGGCGGCGCTCCTGCCGTTCGCCCTCGTCGTCGTCGGGCTGTGCCTGCTGCTGCTCATGATCATGTTCCGCTCGATCGCGGTTCCCGTGACCGCGACGTTCGGCTACCTGCTGACGGTGGGTGCCGCGCTCGGCGTGTCGACGGCCGTTTTCGAGTGGGGGTGGGCGGCCGACCTCCTGGGCGTCGG
The DNA here is from genome assembly GCF_044340635.1 of Microbacterium sp. Taxonomy (GTDB): domain Bacteria; phylum Actinomycetota; class Actinomycetes; order Actinomycetales; family Microbacteriaceae; genus Microbacterium. The sequence continues at coordinate 18,480 of NZ_JBIITF010000021.1, read as the reverse complement.
GAAGGTGGGCCCCGTGATCAGCTTCATGCCGATCCTCGTGATGGCCGTGCTGTTCGGCCTGGCGATGGACTACCACGTCTTCCTCGTCTCGCGGATGCGCGAGCGCTACGTCGCGACGGGGGATGCCCAGGCATCCGTGATTCAGGGGTTCTCCGCCTCCGCGCGTGTGGTGACGGCCGCGGCCCTCATCATGTTCTCGGTCTTCTTCTCGTTCGTTCCCGGGGGCAACGCGATCATTCAGCCGATCGCCCTCGCGCTGGCAGTGGGTGTGCTGATCGACGCGTTCGTCGTCCGGATGACCCTGGTGCCGGCCCTCATGGCGCTGCTCGGCGACCGCGCGTGGTGGCTGCCGCGCGGGCTCGCACGCGTGCTGCCCGATGCCGACATCGAGGGCGAAGCGGTGCAGCGGATGCTCGCGCAGCGCAGTTGGCGCGATGGTGACGACGAGCGCCGTGAGGGTCTGCACGCGCAGGATGCCTCGTTCGGCGGCCTCGACCCCGTGTCCTTCGCCGTGCCCGAGCGTGCGGTGCTGCTGGTGCGGGGCGAGAACGCGGATCGGGTGTGCGCGGTGCTTGCTGGGCGGTCCGGCGACGTCGAAGGATCGGTGGCCGTGCAGGGCCGTCTGCTGCCGTTCGAGAGACATGCGCTGGCAGCGCGGAGTGCCCACGTCGAGACGTCGTCCCCGGCCGTGGACGCCGAGTCCGTCGGCGACTACCTCAGCGGGATGCTGCGGCTGAACGGCGTCGCGCGTCGGGAGCTGCGCGAGCGGACACATGACGCGGCGCGCACCTTCGATGCCCTCATCGATGTCGTCGGTGCGCCCGTGGGCGTCGAGACGGGACCGGAGACCCTCGTCGCGCGGCTCGACGACGCCGGCCGGTGGGCACTCGCCGTAGCCGTGGCGCTGTCGTCCGGTCTGCCGCTTGTCGTGATCGACCTGCGTGGACGGTCCCCGCGGGTCGCCGCGACCGTGCTCGGCCGCCTCGACGCGCAGGCGACGGCCGTGCTCGCCGTCGATGACGAGTTCGTCCCGGTCACCGACCGTAGCGTCGTTTCCGTGCGGGCCGCCGCCGGCGCACTCGAGAGGAGCAGCTCGTGAACAGGTTCTGGAGTCTCGTGCCCGCTCCGGCGGGATCACGCCGACGCGCGACGGCGGTCATCCTGCTCGCGGTGGTCGCCCCGCTGATCATCCTGCTGACGATGCTGCCGCAGCGCAGCGAAGAGACGCTGTCTGCCGCGATCGTCAATCTCGATACTCCGATCGAGCAGGCAGGTGAACCCGTGGCGGCGGGCAAGCTGCTCACCGAGAACCTGCTCACGAGTCAGGACGGGCTGACGTGGACGCTGACCGACCCGACCACGGCCCAGGCGGGGCTCACCGACGGCAGCTTCCAGGCGATCGTGACGATCCCCGCGGACTTCTCCCAGAACGTCGCCACGATCGGTTCGGATGCCCCGACCGCGGCGCAGCTGCAGGTGGAGACCAGCACGCGCCACGGCTATGTGGAGGGCGCTGTCGCCGCAGCGGTCGCGGCCGGGCTGCCCCGCGGGGTCGCGGCGGAGCTGACCTCGGGTTATGTCGCGGGCACGCTGAGCGCATTCGCGGAACTGTCGGAATCCCTCGGGGAGGCGGCATCCGGTGCGAAAGAACTGACGTCGGGCATCGAGGGTGCGGGCGAGGGTGCCGGCGGAATCGAGGCGGGGAGCGCCGACCTGGCGGTGGGCATCGGTGAGATCGCGCAGATTCTCGGCGCGCTGCCGCAGGGGGCACGCGACCTGGGTGCGCTCAGCGGGGCGGCATCGGCGAACACCGCCGCGCTCGCGGGTTCCCTGGCGGCGGAGGCGCTCGTCGCGGAAGAGCTCGCTCTCGCGCAGGATGTCGGCGTGCTCGAGCTCGACGCGATCGCGGCGCTCATCGCGCTCGACCCCACGCGGCCGGCGGGGGATCTCCTCGCCGATGTCACGGCCCTGCGAGCGCAAGCCGCGGGGGTCGCCGCGCGACTGCAGACGCACGCCGGCGCCCTGGCGGGGGACTCCGCCGACGCGGCAGCGGTTGCGATCGGCGCCGGGCTCGTCGCCGACGTCGCGGGCCCGGTCGCGGACGGGCTCGGGCAACTGGCCCAGGCGGAAGCCGACGCAGCCGAGGGAGCGCGTGCGTTGGCCGTCGGGGCCGGTGAGCTGCGCGCGGGTCTCGGCGAGCTGGCGTCCGGCTCGGGGTCTCTCGCCTCGGGGCTCGACACGGCCGCGGCGGACATCCCCGCGTACTCCGCGGATCAACAGAAGACGATCGCGGGCGTCGTCGCCGACCCCATCGGCGTCGACACGGCTTCGGTCGGCGGACCTGCGAGCGCCCGCGCGGCGGCTGTGGCGGCGCTCGTGCCCGTCGCGCTGTGGTTGGGTGCGCTGGCGACCGCGCTCGTGGTCGCTCCGTTCTCGCGCGCCGCGCTCAGCAGCCCCGCCTCCGCCCGCCGCATCGCGGGGCACGCGGGGTTCGTCGGTGTCGTGGTCGGCGTCGTCCAAGCACTCCTGGTGTGGATCGGCGTGGCGGTGCTGGGCGTCGCGCCCGATCGCATGGCCGTCGCCTTCGCGCTCACGGTCGTGATGGCGGTGTGCTTCGCCCTCGTCCACCAGGCGCTCTGCGGCCTGCTCGGCCGGGCGGGTCTCGTCGTCTCGGTCGTCGCGCTCGGAGTGCAGGTCGTCGCGGCGGGGATCGCCGGGCCGGTGCCCGCCGATTCGATCGCCGCGGGGCCGCTGGGGCTGCTGCCGCTCAGCCTCGGGCTGCAGGGGACGCAGGCTCTCCTCGGGGGCTCGTTGCATGCCGTGCTGCAGGCGGCGATCGGCCTGCTGCTCTGGGCGGGTGTTGCGGCCCTCGGCGCTGTCGTGGCGGTCGCGCGGGCACGCGCATCCGTCGTTCCGTCGAAGGCTTAGGGGCGCGGGCTGTCGGGAGGCTTTCACGGCGGGCCGCCGGACAGTACTCCGGATGAAGGAGGCGCGGTACGTAAGGCACCCGCGGAATGATGCGCCCGGACGTCGGACGGAGCCGGATTCATCCGGGATACTGTCCGCCGCCACGGCTTGCCGTCCGCGACAACGTCGCACGCGGACCTGTCGCGTCGGCGGCGCACGTCTGGTGGGATGAACGGATGACCGACGTTCTGATTCTCGGCGGCACCGGATGGCTCAGCGGCGCGATCGCGCGACGGTGGGTGGATGCCGGGGCATCCGTCACCTGCCTCGCCCGCGGTGCGCGGCCTGCGCCGCCGGGTGCAGAACTGGTGGTCGCGGACCGCGCGGATCCCGGTGCCTATGCCGAGGTGGCGGACCGCGACTGGGACGAGGTCGTCGAGATCTCGTCCATCCCCGACCACGTCGCTGCGGCCGTCGAGGCCCTGGGCGATCGTGCGGCGCATGCCACGTACGTCTCGTCGGTGTCGGTCTACGCGAGCAACGTCGAGGTCGGTACGGACGAGAGTGCGCCGCTCAGCGAACCCGCGGCGCCCGGTACGCCCGAGGACGAGTACGACTACTCACGCGCGAAGGCCGCGGCCGAGGCATCCGTGCGCTCCGCCCTCGGGGAGCGAGCGGCGATCGTGCGCCCCGGGCTGATCGTCGGGCCGGGCGACCCCACCGACCGCTTCGGGTACTGGGTGGGGCGCTTCGCTCTCGCCGGTGGTGAGCCGGTGCTGGTGCCCACCGCGCGGGGAGCGATGGCGCAGGTGATCGATGTCGACGACCTCGCCGGTTTCATCGTCGCGTGCGGCGAGGACGGATGGCACGGCACGGCGAATGCGGTGGGGGATTCGGTCCGTCTCGGCGAGATGCTCGCGCTCGCGCGCGAGACCGCCGGGCACACCGGGGCCCTCGTCGAGGCCGACGAGGATTGGCTCACCGCGCAGGGCGTCGAGCCCTGGACAGGCCCGCGTTCCCTTCCGCTGTGGTTGCCACCGGGCATGCCCGGATTCATGACGCGCTCGAATGAGGCCTACCTCGCGGCGGGGGGCCGGCTCCGGAGCATCCGGAACACCCTCAAGCGGGCGCTCTGGGCCGAACGCGCGCGGGGTCTGGACCGTGAACGGCTTGCGGGCATGACCCGCGCGGACGAACTCGCGCTGCTCGCCGCGCTGTCTGTCTGACCCGCGCGCCCGGCATCCTTCGCCACACGTCGCCGAAACACCTGTTTTGTCGCGAGACACCCTGTGGCAAGAGGAGTCTCGCCGCACATTGGGTGTTTCGGCGTGGTGGGGGTGCGGGCGGGAGCTGTGAAAGCGCCGCCGATTTGCGGATGCCGCGGACCGACCGTTACTGTCGGCCCATGCCTTCGGCCGCCACCTTCGCCTCGACGCTCTTCGTGAGCGCCGCTGGTGCGCGCCGACGTCTGGACGGACGCCGACTCTAGGCGACCCCGCGCTCCCCGCTTCGGCGGGTCGAGCGGAGGGTGTCGCCGTCGGTAACCAGCGCGTCACACCGCGCCCCGCTCCGAGCGGGGGTCGCATCGTCCCAGACCCTAAGGTTGAAACCATGCCCTATCAGGTCGCCGTCTCCGGCGCCTCCGGCTATGCCGGCGGCGAATTGCTGCGCCTCTTGGCCGCGCATCCGGATGTCGAGATCCGCACCGTGACCGCGCACTCCAACGCGGGCCAGCCGCTGGTCGCGCATCAGCCGCACCTGCGCTCGCTCGCGCACCTCACGCTGCAAGAGACGACGCCCGAGACCCTCGCCGGGCACGACATCGTGTTCCTCGCGCTGCCGCACGGCCAGTCGGGACAGTACACCGAGGCCCTCACCGAGACTCCGCTCGTCATCGATTGCGGCGCCGATCACCGGCTCGAGTCCGTTTCGGCATGGGACCACTTCTACGGCGGCGACTTCAACGAGGCCTGGACCTACGGTGTGCCCGAGCTGCTCGTCGACGGGGGTAAGCAGCGGGAACGGCTCGTCGGGGCGTCGCGGATCGCCGCGCCCGGATGCAACGCCTCGACCGTGAGCCTCAGCCTCGCACCGGGCGTCGCCGCCGGGGTGATCGATCCGTCCGACATCGTCGCGGTGCTGGCCGTGGGCCCGAGTGGCGCCGGCAAAAGCCTGAAGACGAACCTGCTCGCGAGCGAGATCCTCGGCTCGGCGAATCCGTATGCGGTGGGCGGCACGCACCGGCACATTCCCGAGATCCGGCAGGCGCTCGCCGCCGCGCGGGCGGCCGGGGCGGTCACTTCGACAGGCTCAGTGACCGACGCAGATGAGGGGATCCGGATCTCGTTCACCCCCGTCATCGTGCCGATGGCGCGGGGCATCCTCGCGACCTCCTCCGCGCCCATCACCCCCGGCGTGACCGACGAACAAATCCGCGGCGCGTGGGAAGCGGCGTACGGGGACGAGACCTTCGTGCAGCTCCTGCCCGATGGCGACTTCCCGCGCACGGCCGATGTGCTCGGCGCCAACACGGCGCTGATGGGCCTCGCGATCGACCGGGCGGCGAACCGGGTCGTCGTCGTGACGGCGCTCGACAATCTCGTGAAGGGCACCGCCGGAGCGGCGATCCAATCGATGAACATCGCCCTCGGCCTTCTCGAGGCCACGGGCCTGACCGTGAACGGAGTGGCGCCGTGAGCGTGACCGCACCCCAGGGTTTCGAGGCGGCCGGAGTCGTCGCGGGGCTGAAATCGACGGGCAAGCCGGATGTCGCGGTCGTCGTCAATCGCGGACCCCTCAAGGTCGGCGCGGCCGTGTTCACGAGCAACCGCGCCAAGGCCAACCCGATCCTCTGGTCCGAGCAGGCCGTGAAGGACGGCGTCGTCGAGGCGATCGTCCTCAACTCGGGCGGCGCCAACTGCTTCACGGGTAGCTTCGGATTCCAGACCACGCACCAGACGGCCGAGAAGGCCGGCGAACTGCTCGACGTCAGCTCGGGCGACATCCTGATCTGCTCGACCGGCCTGATCGGCACGGGCGACGAGGTCTTCCGTGCCAAGGTCGTCGACGGCACCGGGAAGGCGATCGCAGCGCTCACGGCAGACGGGGGAGAGGACGCATCCCTCGCCATCATGACGACGGACTCGCGTCCCAAGCGCACGGTAGTGCAGGGCGACGGCTGGTCGATCGGCGGCATGGCCAAGGGCGCCGGGATGCTCGCGCCGGGACTTGCGACCATGCTCGTCGTCATCACGACCGACGCCGTGCTGACCTCGGCACAGGCCGACGCGCACCTGCGTGCCGCAACCCGGGTCAGCTTCGACCGGCTCGACTCGGACGGCTGCATGTCGACCAACGACCAGGTCACGCTCATGGTGAGCGGGGCTTCGGGAATCACCCCTGACCCCGCCGAGTTCACCGCGGCCCTGCGGGAAGCCTGCACGCACCTCGCCACCCAGCTGCAGGGCGACGCCGAGGGCGCGAGCCACGACATCACGATCGAGGTCACGGGTGCCGCATCCGAAGAGGATGCGGTGGAGGTCGGCCGGTCGGTCGCCCGCAACAACCTGTTCAAGGCCGCGATCTTCGGCAACGACCCCAACTGGGGTCGCGTGCTCGCCGCGATCGGAACGACGGATGCCGCGTTCGATCCCTACGACGTCGACGTCACCATGAACGGCGTGCGCGTGTGCACGCAGGGCGGCCCCGACCGCCCGCGCGAAGAGGTCGACCTCACGCCCCGGGCGACCCACGTCGGCATCGACCTCAAGGTCGGAGACGCGCACGCGACGATCTGGACCAATGACCTGACGCACGATTACGTCCACGAGAACAGCGCGTACAGCTCATGACCGCAACGACAGACCCCACGGACATCCAGGACACGAGCCCCGAAGAGGCCGCGGCCAAGGCGGGCGTGCTGATCGAGTCGCTGCCGTGGCTGAAGCGCTTCCGCGATCAGATCATCGTGATCAAGTACGGCGGCAACGCCATGATCTCGGAGGAGTTGCAGGAGAGCTTCGCGGAAGACATCGCGTACCTCCGCTTCGTCGGCGTGAAGCCGGTCGTCGTGCACGGCGGGGGCCCGCAGATCTCGGCGATGCTCGACCGCCTCGCGATCCCGAGCGAGTTCAAGGGCGGCTACCGCGTCACGAATACCGACGCGATCTCGGTCGTGCGGATGGTGCTGACGGGCCAGATCAATCCGCAGCTCGTCGGACGCATCAACGCGCATGGACCGTTCGCGAGTGGGCTGAGCGGCGAGGACGCCGGGCTCTTCGGCGGGCGTCGCCGCGGTGTGACCATCGAGGGCGTCGAGCACGACCTCGGCAACGTCGGCGATGTCGTCGAGGTGGATCCGACCGCCATCCACGATCACCTCGAGGCGGGCAGGATCCCCGTCGTCTCGAGCATCGCCCCGGATCTCGATCGCCCCGGCCAATCGCTCAACGTGAACGCGGATGCCGCGGCATCCGCCCTCGCGGTGGCGCTCGGCGCGACCAAGCTGATCGTTCTGACGGACGTCCCGGGTCTTTATGCGAACTGGCCGAACCGCGATTCGCTCGTCTCGCACCTCACCTCGTCGCGTCTGCGAGAGCTGATGCCGAGGCTCGAATCGGGCATGATCCCGAAGATGCAAGCCTGCCTCGATGCGGTCGAGGGCGGCGTCGACACCGCGGCGATCATCGACGGTCGTGTGCCGCACTCGGTGCTGGTCGAGGTCTTCACACACAAGGGAATCGGAACAGAGGTGGTGGCGGGATGAGTTGGCAGGATGACGCGGGCAAGGACCTGGTTCGCAGCTTCGGCGATCGGCTCGCGCTGTTCGTCCGCGGCGAGGGCTGTGCTCTGTGGGATGACTCCGGTCGCCGCTACCTCGACTTCCTCGCGGGCATCGCCGTGAATTCGCTCGGCCACGCGCATCCGGTGTTCGTCGACGCGATCACACAGCAGGCGTCGACCCTCACGCACGTCTCCAACTACTTCGCGACGCCGCCGCAGCTCGCGCTCGCGGCTCGGCTCAAGCGGCTCGCCGGCACGGGCGATACGGGGCGCGTGTACTTCGGAAACTCCGGAGCGGAGGCCAACGAGGCGGCGTTCAAGCTCGCGCGTCTGCACGGCAAGAAAACGGGTCTGACGCGCATCCTCACGCTCGAGAACGCCTTCCACGGTCGCACGATGGGCACGCTCGCCATGACCGGCAAGCCCGCGATGCAGGCCGACTTCCTGCCCATGGTGCCGGGTGTCGACCACCTCCCCGCGACGATTGAAGCGCTGACGGATGCCTTCGCCGCGGGTGATGTCGCTGCCCTGGTCGTGGAACCCATCCAGGGTGAGGCCGGCGTCGTCGAACTGCCCGAGGGCTACCTGCGCGCCGCTCGCGAACTGACCGAGAAGCATGGGGCGCTGCTGATCATCGACGAGATCCAGACGGGTGCGGGACGCACCGGGCGCTGGTTCGGCTTCCAGCACGAGGACATCACGCCTGACGCCATCACGGTCGCCAAGGGCATCGGCGGCGGCTTCCCCATCGGGGCGCTCATCACGTACGGTGCGGCGAGCGACCTGTTCTACCCGGGCACGCACGGCTCGACCTTCGGCGGCAACGCCCTCGGCACGGCAGTCGCCGGCGCCGTGCTCGGTGAGATCGAACGAGCCGGACTGGTCGAGAACGCGCAGGCGCGCGGTGCCCAGCTGCGCGAGGGGATCGCGGCGCTCGGCTCGCCGCTCGTGGCGGGGACGCGCGGCCAGGGCCTGCTGATCGGCATCGCGTTGACGCATCCGATCGCGAAGGCGGTCGTCGCGGCCGCGCAAGAGCACGGCCTGATCATCAACGCCGCGAACGACGAGACCATCCGCCTTGCGCCGCCCCTGCTGATCGGCGATGCCGAGGTGGCGGAGTTCTTCGAACTCTTCGCCGCATCCCTCTCGACCGTCGCGGACGCGCTTCTGATCGAGACATCCGAATCCACACCCACGCCCGAACCCACGGAGGTTCCCGCATGACCCGCCACTTCCTGCGCGACGACGACATCACCGCTGCCGAACAGGCCGAGATCCTCGACCTCGCGATCGAGTTGAAGAAGGATCGCTGGGCTCAGAAGCCACTCGCCGGTCCCCAGACCGTCGCGGTGATCTTCGACAAGTCCTCGACCCGCACGCGCGTCTCGTTCGCCGTCGGCATCGCCGATCTCGGGGGCACGCCGCTCATCATCTCCACCGCGAACAGCCAGCTCGGCGGCAAAGAGACACCGGCCGACACGGCGCGCGTGCTCGAGCGTCAGGTGGCCGCGATCGTCTGGCGCACCTACGCGCAGGCCGGGCTGGAGCAGATGGCCCTGGATACCCGGGTGCCGGTTGTCAACGCCCTGTCGGACGATTTCCACCCGTGCCAGCTGCTCGCCGACCTGCTGACGATCCGGGAGCACAAGGGTGACCTGAAGGGGCTGACGCTGACATTCTTCGGCGATGGCATGAGCAACATGGCTCACTCCTACGTCCTGGCATGTGCGACGGCCGGGATGCACGTACGGGTGGCATCGCCCGAGGACTACTCGCCGCGCGAGGACGTCGTCGTCGCCGCTGAGCGCATCGCCGCGACAACCGGAGGATCCGTCGAGATCCACACGGATCCGCTCGAGGCGGCGGCGGGTGCCGACATCATCGTCACCGACACCTGGGTGTCGATGGGTAAGGAAGAGGAGAAGATCGCACGCCTCCGCGACCTCGGCGCCTACAAGGTGACCGCGGACACGATGGCGCTCGCGAAGCCGGACGCGATCTTCATCCACTGCCTGCCCGCCGACCGCGGTTACGAGGTCGACGCCGAGGTCATCGACGGGCCGCAGTCCGTCGTGTGGGACGAGGCCGAAAACAGGCTGCACGCCCAGAAGGCGCTGCTGGTGTGGCTGCTGCAGCAGGCCTGAACGGCCCCGTCCGTTGAGTGCCCTTCGACGAGCTCAGGAGCCGCGCAGCGAGTCGAAACGCCCGCGGCTCGCCGACAACTGGCGTCGCCTGAACGGTCCGCGTCGCGTCGCCGGGCTCGATCTCGCACGCGGTCTCGCCGTGATCGGCATGTTCGCAGCACACCTGTTGTGGATCGACCCGTTCGATAGCACGGATGTGTCTACATGGACGGATGTCGCGAACGGCCGTTCTTCGATCCTGTTCGCGACGATCGCGGGCGTCTCGATCGCGCTCATCACCGGCGGCCGGATCCCGGTGAGCGGCGCGGCGCGCGAGCGGGCATCCGCTCGTCTCGCCCTCCGGGCGCTGTGCATCTGGGTGATCGGCGTCCTGCTGATCCTCACGCAGGTTCCGGTCTACGTCATCCTTCCGGCCTACGCGATCCTGTTCCTGTTGGCGCTGCCACTGTTGCGTGCTCGCCCGGCGTTCCTGTTCGCGCTCGCCGCCGTGCTCGGGCTCGTGATGCCCTGGATGCAGGCGCTCATCGTGCAGCTGCCGTTCTGGGACTCGCAGATCGGGGCGGAGATCGGGCTGCTGCTCGGGCTGAACTATCCGTTCACCGTATGGATCGCGTTCATCGTGGCGGGACTGGGCGTCGGACGCCTGGATCTGCGCTCGCTCGGTACCCAGGCCGCTCTCGTGTTCGTGGGAGCGGGCTTGGCGATACTCGCCTACACGCTCGCCGTCGCGTTCCCCGCCGTGCCCGACACGTATCTCGCGCTCGTATGGACCGCCGACGCCCACTCCGACGGGTTGCTCGAGGTGTTCGGATCGGGAGGCTTCGCCCTCGCGGTGCTCGGTCTCTGCCTGCTGCTGACCCGCCCCTGGCGGGAGGGTGCGTGGCTCAGCCCGATCGGATGGCTCGCCCTGCCCCTGCGCGCGGTCGGATCGATGCCGCTCACCGCATACGTGGGTCAGATCATCGCATGGTGGGTTCTGCAGCCGGCACCGGAACCCGGAGAGTCGACGCTCGAGGCGTTCCGCGAAACCGATCCCTTCGTCCCGTTCGTCGTCTGGACGATCGTCCTCTGCACGCTCTGGGCACTTCTGGTCGGCCGCGGACCGCTCGAGTGGGCGCTCGATCGTGTCTCTCGGCTGGCGGGGCGCCGCGGGCGGGGCGCCGGGCAGGCCGTCGATAGGGTGGAGCCGTGAGTAACGACAAGGCGCAGGGCACGAACGAAGGAGCCCTCTGGGGCGCACGATTCGCGGGCGGTCCGTCGCCGGAGCTTGCCGCGCTGAGCCGCTCGACCCATTTCGACTGGGTGCTCGCGCCCTACGACATCGCCGGCTCGAAGGCCCACGCCACGGCACTCGCCGCTGCCGGGTATCTCGAAGCCGATGAGCTCACGGCCATGCACGCGGCGCTCGACGCGCTGGCCGCGGACGTTGCCTCGGGCGACTTCGCCGCGGCAGAATCCGATGAGGATGTGCACGGCGCCCTCGAGCGCGGGCTGATCGAGCGGGCCGGCGCCGAGCTCGGCGGCCGGTTGCGTGCCGGGCGGAGCCGCAACGACCAGATCGCGACGCTCGTGCGGATGTATCTGCTCGACCATGCGACGGTCATCGCCCGAGATATCCTGCGCGTCATCGATGCCCTCGTGTCGCAGGCGGATGCCGCGGGCTCCGCGATCATGCCGGGTCGGACTCATCTGCAGCACGCCCAGCCGATCCTGCTCGCCCACCACCTGCAGGCACACGCCTGGCCGCTCGTGCGCGACCTCGAGCGTCTGCGCGACTGGCGCGCGCGGGCCGCGGTCTCGCCGTATGGCGGGGGAGCGCTCGCGGGGTCGAGCCTGGGTCTTGACCCCGCGCTCGTCGCCCGGGAGCTCGGCCTCGACCGTCCGTCCGAGAACTCGCTCGATGGCACCGCGGCACGGGATGTGGTGGCGGAGTTCTCGTTCATCGCCGCGATGATCGGCATCGACCTGTCCCGTTTCGCGGAAGAGATCATCCTCTGGAACACGCGCGAGTTCGGATTCGTGACGCTCGACGATGCGTATTCAACGGGTTCGAGCATCATGCCGCAGAAGAAGAATCCCGATATCGCCGAGCTGACGCGCGGCAAGGCGGGGCGCCTGATCGGTGATCTCACCGGGCTGCTCGCGACCTTCAAAGGGCTGCCGCTGGCGTACAATCGCGACCTGCAGGAAGACAAAGAGCCCGTCTTCGACGCCGTCGTCACGCTCGAGGTGCTGCTGCCCGCCGTCGCGGGCATGATCGCGACCCTGCGGTTCGATACCGAGCGGATGTCTCAGCTCGCCCCCGAGGGTTTCTCCCTCGCGACCGACGTGGCCGACTGGCTCGTGCGCCGGCGCGTGCCGTTCCGAGACGCGCACGAGATCTCGGGTGCGCTCGTGCGTGCGTGTGAGCAGCAGGGCATCGGCCTGGAGGAGGCCTCCGACGAGCTCTTTGCGCGCGTGTCACCCCTGTTGACGCCCGAAGTGCGTGAGGTACTCACGATCGAGGGTTCCGTCGCGAGTCGCTCGGGCGTCGGCGGTACGGCGCCTGTTCGGGTTGCCGAGCAACGTGCCGAGCTCGTCGCGCGCGCCCAGTCGGCGGCACGAAGCATTCCGATGGAACAGTGATGTACTGATATTTTGTCCGATATCAGCTGAGAGTCGATATATTCGAGATATCAGTGGCATACTGATCACATGGTCGCAGCACTGATTGCCGACATCGTTGCCTCGCGCGGGCTCCCGGATCGAGCTTCGGCGCAGCGGACTCTCGAAGAGACACTCGTGACGGTGGCAGAAGCGGCGCCGGCATCGGAGCGTCCCCTTCTTCCGACGGTCGGCGACGAACTGCAGGGTGTGTATCCCGACCTCCCCGCGGCGCTCGTGACGACGATGCTCCTCCAGCTCGCGCTCCCCGAGGGGATCGAGCTCCGCTTCGGAATCGGGCTCGGCACGATCGAAGACATCCCGTCCGTGCGGGGCGCACTGTCAGAAGGAGAGGCGTGGTGGGCTGCGCGGACGGCAATCGACCGGGTCGAGCAGCTCGCCCGGCGCGCCGCGCCGTCCGCGCGGACCCTCGTGGCCACGGCGGAGACCGCGCCGCTCGAGATGCATGAGCTCGTCCGGGTCGCGAACAGCGGGCTCCTCGCACGCGATCGCGCCGTTGCACAGCTGAGCCCGCGAACACGTCGGATTCTTTATCGACGATGGCTCGGGGACACCCAGAAAGAGATCGCGCGGGCCGAGGGCGTCGTTCAGTCAGCCGTCTCACAAGCCCTCGCGACCGCGGACGGTGGAGCGCTCATTGAAGGGCTGCGCGCCCTCACCGGTTCACGGGACTGAACGTCACCAGATGGCGAGCCACAGCATGCCAGCCACCGTGCTCGCCCACAGCAGGCTCGCGAGGGTGCCGACGATGAACCTCTCCCGCGCGGCGGGGGTCGCGAGCTCGGTGAACCGCCCGATGCCCTTGAGTGCGACGATGATCGCGATGACGGCGGGGAATCCCGCGAGGATGCCCAGAGCGACCGCAGCCCGCTCGAGGTAGCCGATCGCGGTTCCCCCGCGAAGGATCTCTTCTTCGCGCGGCTGCGCACGCTCCGCCATGAGCTCGACGAGGATGCCGCCCCGGGTGCCCTCCTTCGTGCGTCCTCCGTCGGCGGCGGCCAGTGCCCACCGAGAGAATGGATTGCCGCCCAGGACCGACAGCGCGACGCCGAGGAAGGCGAGCGCGGCCCCGAGGAGCAACGGAACGTTGTACGGCAGTACCGAGACGACGAGGAAGCACAGCACGACGAGCCCGCCCGCGACCGTGAGCGGCACAGTTGTCGGTCGGTGCAGGGCTACTGCCACCAGAGCCAGCGCCGCAGAGAGTGCGGCGAAGAGGAAGATCACGACGATCGTCGCGATGAGGACGTCGGCGCGGGATTCCACGTCGCAAGTCTGGCATGGGGCGCCGACGCTGAAGGGGCGCTCGGCTCCGTGGCGATGTGACTGCCGCTGATACTCTCGAACCCGTGCCATCCGCAGCTCTGAACGCCACTGCTCCCGTGCGGGATCCCGCCTTCGACAACGTCTGGGATGATCTCGTCTGGCGCGGACTCGTGCACGTCTCGACCGATGCCGAGACGCTCCGCGAGATGCTCGGAGGCGATCCGATCGTCTACTACTGCGGGTTCGACCCGACAGCGCCGAGCCTCCATCTCGGCAACCTTGTTCAGCTGCTCACGATGCGTCGGCTACAGCTCGCGGGCCACCGTCCGCTCGGCCTTGTCGGTGGGTCGACCGGTCTGATCGGCGATCCGCGGCCGACGGCCGAACGGACGTTGAACACCCGTGAGACCGTCGCCGACTGGGTGGATCGACTGCGCGCTCAGGTCGAGCGATTCCTGAGCTTCGACGGCAAGAACGCCGCCCGGATGGTCAACAACCTCGACTGGACGGCGCCGCTCACCGCGATCGACTTCTTGCGCGAGATCGGTAAGCATTACCGCGTCGGAACGATGATCAAGAAGGATGCGGTGAGTGCCCGGCTCAATTCCGACGCGGGTATCAGCTACACCGAGTTCAGCTACCAGATCCTGCAGGGGCTGGACTACCTCGAGCTCTACCGCGCGTACGGATGCGTTCTGCAGACCGGCGGCAGCGACCAGTGGGGCAACCTCACGAGCGGTGTGGACCTGATCCATCGCGTCGAGGGAACATCGGTGCACGCGCTCGGCACGCCGCTCATCACGAACAGCGACGGCACGAAGTTCGGCAAAAGCGAGGGCAACGCGATCTGGCTCGATGCCGAGATGTGCAGCCCGTACGCGTTCTACCAGTTCTGGCTCAACACGCTCGATGCCGATGTGATCGCGCGCCTGAAGATCTTCACGTTCCTCGGTCGCGACGAGATCGAGCGGTACGAGAAGCTCGTCGAATCCGAGCCGTTCCGCCGCGAGGCGCAGAAGCGTTTGGCTCTCGAGGTCACCGCGCTCGTACATGGGACGGATGCGGCGGCCGCTGTGATCGCGGCATCCGAGGCCCTCTTCCAGGGCGGCGACCTGACCGCACTCGACGCGTCGACGCTCGAGTCGGCGTTGCGAGAACTCCCGCACGCCGAGCTGCCGGCGGGCACCGACATCGTCCGCGCGCTGGTGGACACGGGGCTCGTGTCGAGCCTGTCGGAGGCGCGGCGCGCGATCGCACAGGGTGGCGTGAGCCTCGACGGTGAGCGGGTGGCCGACGAATCCGTCGTCGTTTCGGGCGCGCTACCCGGCGGGGTCTCGGTCCTGCGGCGCGGAAAGAAGACCCTGGCGGGCGTTTTCGTCCGATGACCCGATTCGAGAGCTGAGCGCCGCCGTATGCCGTTCACCCCGAGTCACGCGGTCGTCGCGCTGCCGTTCGTGCGCACCCCGCTGGTGCCCGCGGCGATCGCGGTCGGTGCCATGACGCCCGACCTGCCGATCTTCTTGCGCGGATTTGGGCTGCGTTACTCGGCCACGCACACGTGGTCGTGGCTCCCGGTCACTGTCCTCGTTGCGCTCGGTCTGTTGCTCGTGTGGCGCTGCGTCCTGCGACCGGCGGCCCGCGACCTGGTTCCGCGTGTCCTTGCCGAGCGGCTTCCGGACGGATGGGATGCCGGGGCTCGCGAGTCAGCGCGCGAGACGTTCGCGCTGCATCGGCCCGACGCCGCTCCGGGCAGGATCTCGCTCGCAAGCATCCTGCTGCTGGTTCTGTCGCTCGCGCTCGGGGTCGCGAGTCACATCGCGTGGGACGTTTTCACACACCTCGACCGGTGGGGGCTGCGCGCCTTCCCGCTCCTCGCCGAGGACTGGGGCCCGCTCCCCGGCTACAAGTGGCTGCAGTACGGCTCCTCCGCGATCGGATTGCTGATCATCGGGGTGTGGGCGCTGGGGTGGCTGGCTCGCCGTCGCGCCGAACCGGTATCGGACCGCGCCCCGGGTCTCGTGCGTGTGGTGTGGTGGTTGTCGTTGCCCGCGTTCCTGGTGATCGCGTGGGTCGGTGGTCTGGCGATGTTCGGGCCGCTCGAGCCGGGTTTCGGCGTCGAGCATCTCGCCTACCTGGTGCTGCCACCGACCGTCGGGATCTGGGGCGGGCTCACCCTGGTGTTGGCGATCGTGTTGCAGCTGATGCGCCGGGCCCGCATCCCCCGGCGCCCCTGAAACCACCTTCGAGCGAATTTTCCCCCTCCTTCGACTTCGATCTGCACCGATCTGCACCGATCTGCACCGAGCGGACGCAACATGCCGTTCCACAACGACATGGAACGGCATGTTGCGTCCGTTCGCGGGCGCGTCGTCTAGAGCCAGGCGGGGGCGTCCGCGCCCCACGGGCGCGGCGGAGCGAAGGCAACCGGGCCGCCCTCGTACGCGATCGCGGGGCGCGCGGTGGTGAGGATCCCGCCGTCGAAGTCGAACGTCTGCAGATGCGGGGCCGGGTCGAATGGCTCGGCGGTGCTCGGCTGGGCCGTTCGGGGCATTCGGAGGAGCTCGGCGGCCAGTCGACGGAGGGATGTCTCGGCGAGCCACGAGCCGCCCTCGACCGATTGCCGCTCGAGAAGGGTCATGATCTCGGCGGCAAGCAGGTAACCGGCGCTGTGGTCCAGCGCCTGTGCGGGGAGCGCGCCGGGGATGCCGTCCTCGCGTGATTCGATCCAGGCGATGCCGCTCGCGGCCTGCACGATGCTGTCGAATCCGCGACGTCCGCCGGCGGACGGGTCAAACCCCCATGCCGACAGACGCGCGACGATGATTCCGGGATGGCGGGCGGCCAGTGCGGCGGGTTCGAGCCCCAGGTGCGCCAGACCGGCGGGGCGATAACCGAGCACGATCACGTCCGCGTCGGCGAGAAGGCGGTCGAAGACGTCGAGCTGACTCGGCTGGCGGAGATCCAGGAGCGCAGACCGCTTTCCGTGACCCGTGTCCGCGTGCTGCATCGGCAGCTCCGGGATGTGGGGAGGGTCAATGCGCAGAACGTCGGCGCCGAGGAGCGCCAGAGTGCGGGTCGCGACGGGCCCCGCGATCACGCGCGTCAGATCCAGGACTCGGATGCCGTGCAAAGGCGCCCACGTCGGCCCCCATGTGCGCGGGCGAACGGGGGAGGGGCCGAGACGGTCGACCCGCACAAGGGGATCCTCGGCGAGAGCCGCGTCAACGCCCGGGTTCTCGTGCATCACGCCGACACAGATGCCGCCCCGGGCGGTGATTGCCTGCGTTGCCACGCCCGCCGGCATCGCAGCCAGTGTTCGAACCACGGCATCCCGGTCCGCGTCCTCGCCCAGTCCCAGGGCCGCCCGGAGCGCGTGGGAATGGTGCGGGTAGTTGCCGTGGGTGCGCACCCATCCGTCGGATGCGCGGAAGAAGCCGGAGAGCGGCGCCCAGGGGGAGGACGCTTCGCCGTCGAAGCGGATGTGCCGCTCGCTCGAGTACGCCACGGCAACGCGCACGGGGTCGAGGGGCTGCGCCCGTGCGGAGGCCAGCCGGGCTGCCGCGGAGGATGCCGCGGCAACGCTGTCCCATGCGAGCGTGCCCACGGCCAGGGATGAGGGGAGAGGAACGGGCGCTGGCAAGCTATCTGTGGCGACATCGGATTCGACCGGATCGATCATGGTCGCGATCGTAGCCCCGCGGGCGGCCACGGTCACAGTGCTGGGGACGGCGCCGGAAAAACGCCGGAAACATGCGCGACACGCCCGGGGCGCACCGCAATTTGCTGCTCCGACGAAACCGAACGTAAAGTAATACCTGTTCGCCCCAAAGGAGCGCGGTGAGGCCCCGAAAGCTTCCCCTCCTCAAGCGAAGAACACCCCATCAAAACAAGCACTCTTGAGTGCTTGAACCTTCGGGTTTACGATGGGGAACTCCTCTGATCGGAGTGCCCACGAACGTGAAGTTCGGGTCACGAAGAACTGAGCATGTCGATTTGACATCTCGGACTTACTGGGTAAGATAGAGAAGTTGCCCCGAAAGCATTCTTGAATGCGGCGGGCACCTCCTCTAGTCGGAGTGACGTCGGACATCATGTCCGGGTCGCGAAGAGCCGAGAACGTCGATTTGACAGCTCGGACAGAGGATGTAAGATAGAGAAGTTGCCCTGCGGGACGGTCGAGAGACACGGCGCAGGAGCATCCGATCCTTGAGAACTCAACAGCGTGCACTTGTCAAATGCCAAAAAACCTCGCGGTCAGCTTAGCTGATCGATGAGATTCTTTTGAGATTAAACGGATATGTCAGTAATGACATCCGATCGTCAGATCAAACTCGCTCGGCTCGACCCATTCCGGTCTTGTCGCAGCAAAATTCTTTCACGGAGAGTTTGATCCTGGCTCAGGATGAACGCTGGCGGCGTGCTTAACACATGCAAGTCGAACGGTGAAGGAGAGCTTGCTCTCCGGATCAGTGGCGAACGGGTGAGTAACACGTGAGCAATCTGCCCCTGACTCTGGGATAACAGTTGGAAACAGCTGCTAATACCGGATACGAGCTTCGAAGGCATCTTCAGAAGCTGGAAAGAACTTCGGTCAGGGATGAGCTCGCGGCCTATCAGCTAGTTGGTGAGGTAATGGCTCACCAAGGCGTCGACGGGTAGCCGGCCTGAGAGGGTGACCGGCCACACTGGGACTGAGACACGGCCCAGACTCCTACGG
>NZ_JBIITF010000024.1:0-23448 GCF_044340635.1 Microbacterium sp. | reverse complement strand
GTTCCGCGCGACGCGCACGACGTCATCACGGAACTCGGTCGGGTAGGGCTTGGGCACAGCAACATCCTTCCAGGCCACCCTCGAGGGCAAGCCAGATCAGATGTCACCTATTCGTGCAGCAGTCCCGACACCCGATAACCCGGTGCATACAACTGAAAATCGTGAGGTCACGGGATCGACGCCCGTCGGAGCCACTGAAACCCTCGTGTGGCTTCTACGCACGGGGGTTTCTTCATTTCCCGCCGGACGTTGAGCGAGCGCAGCGAGGCGAGACGCGCTGCGCTTCGGCGCTCGGCTCAGCTCTCGCTCACCCGCGGTCGGCGCGCGAGGACCAGGACCACGACCCACATCGTCACGAGCACGCCGGTCAAGATGAACCCGAGGTCGTCGATGCCGAACGATGCTAGCCAGGGGAGTGGGCCGCCGAGCCCGAGGTTGTGGACGAGGACGCCCGCCAGCTGGACGATCGCGATCAGCACCGCGGCGACGACCGAGAGTCCGGTCATCGCGAACGCGTACGCCGCACCGATATGGCGACGGCCGGGCTGCAGAGTGTAGGCGCGGCGCATGACTGCACCCTGCGTCGTGTCGAAAGCACTCATTCCGGCAGCGAACAGCACCGGCAGAGTGAGCGCCGCCCACCACGGCACGGCAACGAGGGTGGCGGCGCCGGCGAGAGCAAGCAGCCCGATCTCTGTCGCGGTGTCGAACCCGAGACCGAACAGCAGCCCGACGACGTACATGCGCGACGGACGATCGACCGCTTTCTCGAAAGGTCCGAGCAAGCGGAGTACCGGCCCACCCAGCGCCTGGTGGCCCGCCTGGTGGCCCACCTGATCGCGACGGCGCAGCGACGCGATGTTGATCGCGGCGATCGCGAGGAGGAAGACTCCGGAGACCGTGGGGCCGATGATCCCCGTCCAGGTGCGCAGCGCGGAGGAGTCGTCTGCCAGCGACGAGCCGATCGCCGTGATCCCGAGGGTCAACAGGATGCACAGGACCACCACGATCGTGGAGTGCCCGAGCGAGAACCAGAAGCCGACTGTCGTCGCCGGGCGCCCCCGTTCGGCGAGCCGCCGGGTCGTGTTGTCGATCGCTGCGATGTGGTCGGCGTCGAAAGCGTGCCGCACTCCGAGCGCATAGGCCGTGAGCCCGACCCCCAGAGTCACGAGTGCGCCACCCCCACCACCGAGCGGGATGTCGGCCGGGATAACGACCAGGAGGAGGACACCCCAGCCGAGCACGTGCAGCAGCCCGATCAGCGCGATGACCGCGATCGTGCCGCGCAGCGGCGCCGTCCGCGTGCCGGATTCAGACAGAGACGTCACTTCAGTTCCCTCCGACGGCGGCTTCGTTCGCTGGTTCGTCAACGTGCCGTGCCGTTCTCTGTCGCGCCCGCTCGGCCCATCCGTCCCACACCCGGTCGAGCCGCGACGTGTGCGTCTCGGCGCCCAGGTGACGCGCGATCGCACCCGGATGCTCCAGCACGAGGTCGTCCGCCGTCGTCGACGGCCGGAATCCCAGCGCGATCACCGCGTCGAGCACCCTGTGCTCGCCCAGCACACCGGGTTCGGGAGCGAGCCCGTCGAGGTCGAGCTGCTCGGCCAGCAGCGGACCTTCGGCATCCCGCGCCGTGAAAGCCGAGCGCAATCGCCCACCGCTCTCGCCGTGCCGCCCGAGGACGAGGGTCTCGCGGATGACGGCGGTCGCCCCCGTCGCAAGGTCGAGCGTCGTGCGGCGCTCGACGTCGGCGCCATCCGTCACCACGAACGGGAGTCCGCGCCACAAGAGCGTCGCCCCCTCCTCGACCCGCATCGACATGGTCCAGGCCGAAGGCCGTCCGTCCGCGCGATAGGCGATGGTTCCGCCGACGTCTTCGAGCTCGAGCAGGCAGCCCGCCCCGACGACGACCTCGACGTGCACGTGGTCGCCGCCGAGGAGGATCATGCCCGCCGCGGCGAGCGCGACGTGCGCGCGGGAGTCGTCGCGTGCGACCAGCCGCGGTGCGAGCGCGCCGACGGCCAGGTCGACCCGGGCCCTCGGGTCGCCCTGGCGGACGGCGATGCGTGTGGGGATCACTCGTGCGTGTGCGTCCCGGCGCCCGCGTGCTCGTGCTCGTACGCGTGCTCGTGCGCGTGTACGAATCCGCCCTCGGGATGCTCCTCGTCGGCGTGGAAGTGCGGCGCCATCGGTCCCGGGTCCTGCGGGACGTGCGTTCCGGCTCGGTGATCCGCCAGCATGCTCAGCACCCAGGCGCGGAGCGCGGCCACGGACGCCGGATCGTGCCGCGAGAGCGCGAGGACCGCGCGTCCCTCCCGCGCATCCGAAGCATCCGCCACCATGCGCGGCACATCGACCCCGACGTACGGCGCGAGGTCCGTCTTGTTGACCACGAGCAGGTCCGCACGGCCGATCCCGGGGCCCCCCTTGCGCGCGACGTCGCCACCACCGGCGACGTCGAGCACGAAGATCTGTGCGTCCACGAGCGCGGGCGAGAACGTCGCGGTCAGGTTGTCGCCGCCCGACTCGATGAGCACGACATCGAGCGGCGCGAAGTCCCGCTCGAGGTCTTCCGCGGCGAGCAGGTTGGTGGTGATGTCGTCGCGGATGGCGGTGTGCGGGCAGGCGCCCGTCTCGACCGCGCGGATGCGTTCGGGATCGAGCACCCCCGCGGACCGCAGAAAGCGGGCGTCCTCGTCCGTGTAGATGTCGTTCGTGATCACGCCGAGGCGCAGATCGTCGGCGAGCGCGCGACAGACCGTCGCGATGAGCGACGACTTGCCGGTGCCGACGGGGCCGGCGACGCCGAGCCGGAGCGCGCGGTCGGATGCGGGGGAATCAGGCACGGAAGAGCCTCCTGTTGCTGGCGGCGTGGGCTTGTGTCCACGCCTCGGATTGGGGAGCGCTCGACGCGGGGATCGCGTCGGGCGAGGTGATCATCGCGAGGTGCGGGACGAGAGGGTCGACGGACTCGCACGCGTCGAGCACGAGCCGCGCGCCGTCGACCGGGTCTCCGGGTTCGAGCTTCAGCAGGGCGGCGACGGCGCACGCCATGTCGTCGTAGACCGCGAGGCGCACGAGCGTCTCGGCGTCCACGTCGACGTGCGCCGCGACCACTCCGAGCACGATCGGTCGGGGCACCGCCGAACCGGGCGCCACGCTCGCGACCGCGGCGATCGACGCCGACTCCGGCCAGAGCCCGCGAGCCAACCGCAGGAACCCGCGACCGAGCTCGCGGGACGCGTGCCGCGCGGCGGGACTCGGGGTCCGGGCGGCCCACGCGCGTTCGAGGGTGTCGAAGGACGGGGCATCCGCCCGCGCGATGTGACGCGCCGCGACCGCGACCGCCGCGTCGACCAGGGTCGTGGTCCGGGCTCGTGCGCGCAGGAAAGCCGCCACCTGGCGCGGCGCGAGTCCACCCTGCAGGGCAGGCTCGAGCCCTGAAGAGAAGGCATGGCCGCCGGATGGCAGGCGGGCGTCGGCCAAGAGCAGGGTGATGGTCTGCGTCGCGGGGATCATCGGGTCATCGCGTCAGAACATGTTGTACAGCTGTGCGAGCGGGAGGGATGCCGCGGGCGCGGGCTCGACACGCTCGCCGTCGATCGCGATCTCGAACGTGTCGGGTTGGATGCGGATCTCGGGCAGCAGGTCGTTGTTCTTCATGTCCGCCTTGCCGACGTGCCGGGTCGGCTGAACCGCGGCGAGTCGGCGGCGCAGTCCCAACGTGTCGGCGAGACCCGCCTCGAGCGCCGCCGGCGCGACGTAGGTCACCGAGAGGTCGGCGCCGATCGTGTCGCCGAAGGACGGCCGCATCATCACCGGTTGCGGCGTCGGGATCGAGGCGTTCGGGTCGCCCAGCGCGGCCCAGGCGATCGAGCCGCCCTTGACCACGACGGCGGGGCGCACGCCGAAGAACTTCGGCTCCCACACGACGAGGTCGGCCATCTTGCCCACCTCGATCGAACCCACGTCGTACGCGATACCGTGCGCCACCGCCGGGTTGACCGTGTACTTCGCGATGTAGCGCCGCGCACGCTCGTTGTCCGCCGGCATCCCCCCGCCGAGAGGTCCGCGACGGTGTTTCATCACGTGCGCCACCTGCCACGTCCGCGTGATCACCTCGCCGATACGTCCCATCGCCTGTGCGTCGGAGGAGGTGATCGAGAGCGCCCCCATGTCGTGCAGGATGTCCTCTGCGGCGATCGTGGTGGCACGGATGCGCGACTCGGCGAAGGCCAGATCCTCCGGAACCGCGGGGTTCAGGTGGTGGCAGACCATCAGCATGTCCAGGTGCTCCGCGACCGTGTTGACGGTGTGCGGCAGCGTCGGGTTCGTCGAGCCCGGGATCACGTTCGGCAGACCGGCGATCGACAGGATGTCGGGGGCGTGGCCCCCACCGGCGCCCTCGACGTGGAAGGCGTGGATGGAGCGCCCGCCCATCGCCGCGATCGTCGACTCGACGAACCCGGCCTCGTTGAGGGAGTCGGAATGGAGCGCAACCTGCAGACCCCAGTCATCCGCCGCCCGCAGCGAGGCGTCGATCGCGGCGGGCGTCGAGCCCCAGTCCTCGTGCACCTTGTAACCGGCCGCGCCCCCGAGCGCCTGCTCCTTCAGCGCCGCCGCCGAGACCGTGTTGCCCTTGCCGAGCAGCAGCACGTTCACGGGCAGGGGGTCCAGGGCGCGGTGCATCGCCTGCAGGTGCCATGCGCCGGGGGTGACCGTCGTGGCCTTCGACCCCTCCGACGGGCCCGTCCCACCACCCACGATCGTGGTGATCCCGGTTGCGAGCGCCTCGTGGATCTGCGAGGGCGAGAGCAGGTGCACGTGCGAGTCGATCGCACCGGCGGTGACGATGCGCCCCTCCCCGGCGATCACATCGGTCGAGGGCCCGATGATCATGTCGATGCCGTCGCTGATGTCGGGGTTGCCGGCGTGACCGATGCCGACGATCCGGCCGTCGCGGATGCCGATGTCGGCGCGGACGATCCCCCACCAGTCGAGGATGATGGCGTTCGTGA
Source organism: Microbacterium sp. (assembly GCF_044340635.1). Classification (GTDB taxonomy): domain Bacteria; phylum Actinomycetota; class Actinomycetes; order Actinomycetales; family Microbacteriaceae; genus Microbacterium. Next base: position 18,430 of record NZ_JBIITF010000024.1, on the reverse strand, counting down.
TGACGGTGTCGAGGGCCCCCTCCGCCCGGGTCGTCGTGGCCTGCGCCATCGACTCGCGAATCGACTTGCCGCCACCGAAGACCGCTTCCTCACCACCGACGGTCAGGTCCCGCTCGATCTGAATCCAGAGGTCGGTGTCGCCGAGGCGAACCTCATCCCCGACGGTGGGTCCGTAGATGGCGGCATATCGCGCCCGGTCAATCCAGACCATCGAGCATCTCCTCACCCTCGCTCTTGAGCTGAATCCCCGGCACTCGCCGCAGTCCCCGCAGCGTCACGGCGTCGAGCTCGCGCGATGCACCGGGCTCGAATCGCTGTGAGGTGCCGGCCGGAATGTCCAGGCGGAATCCGCGGGCACGCACCCGGTCGAACTCCAATCCGGCATTCGCGTCGGGAAGGTGCAGGTGCGAGCCGATCTGTATCGGGCGGTCGCCGGTGTTGACGAAGACGAGCCGGATGCGCTCGTGCGCGCCGCGATCGGCGTTGAGCTCGATGCGACCCGGGCGGATCCGAAAGGCGCCGGGGCCGTCGGATGAAGCGGATGCCACGATGATCTCCTTCGCGCCGAGCGACTAGTCGATGGGGTGATGAATGGTGACGAGCTTGCGTCCGTCGGGAAACGTCGCTTCGACCTGGACGTCTGCGAGCATCTCGGGAACGCCCGGCATGACCTGATCGCGCCTCAAGACGCTCCGACCGGCCTGCATCAACTCGGCGACACCGCGACCATCCCGAGCTCCCTCGATGACCCAGCTCGACAGCAGGGCGACGGTCTCGGGATGGTTGAGGAGCACTCCCCGTTCGAGGCGGTCTCGGGCGACGATCGCCGCGACCGCGAGCAAGAGTTTCTCCGTCTCTGCAGGCGTGAAGTGCATCGCATCCCTCCATCTTCGGGCGATGTCAGAAGTGTGCCACAGGGTCCCCCTCGATGACGTCCCGCCAAGTTCCCTCCCACGCACACATGCCCACATAGCCCCGTATTTACAGCGATCTACGCGCGTCTCCCTCGGGACGATTAACAAGATCGGAACAATCGAGAAATGTCAGAGTAATGTCACGGGCCCATGCTGACACTCACCGTAGCAGTCGGCGATCACCTGGCGCCGATCTAACCGGTACGCGACGCCCGGCACCAACGGCATCGAAACGTACGCTCCACCGGTCCACCCCTGCTCCACGCCCTGATTCACCGATCAGCCCGCACCGCCACCCCGGCACGCCTCTCTTCGGCGTGCTCCGGAATCGTGACGGCGCGACGGCGTCATTCGGCGTGCCCGCAGAGCGAACCACCCCTACCGAGAACGCACCTTGCACCACACAGAAACGGAGATCCACATGACAATGACACGGACTCGACGAGCGCGCAGGTTGCTCGTCGCACCCGCCTTCGCGGCGGTGGCAGCCCTCGTGCTCGCCGGCTGCGGGGCTCGCGCAAGCGACTCCGCCGATCCGGACGAATCGGTCGTCGCATCGGAGAGCTGCATCGACACATCCGGCGACACGATCAAGCTCGGCTTCCTCAACTCGCTGACCGGCGGCATGGCGATCTCCGAGAAGACGGTCTCGAACGTGCTGCACATGGCCGCCGACGAGATCAACGCCGACGGCGGCATCCTCGGCAAGCAGATCGAGTACGTCCAGGAGGACGGCGCCACCGACTGGCCGACCTTCGCTGAGAAGACCGAGAAGCTTCTCACGCAGGACTGTGTCGCCGCGATCTTCGGCGGCTGGACCTCGTCCTCGCGCAAGGCCGTCAAGCCGGTCGTCGAAGAGCACAACGGACTGTTCTTCTACCCCGTTCAGTACGAGGGCCTCGAGGCTTCGCCGAACATCTACTACACCGGTGCGACCACGAACCAGCAGATCCTGCCGGCAATGGACTACCTGGCCTCGCAGGGTGTCGAGACGCTGTTCCTCGCGGGCTCCGACTATGTCTTCCCGCGCACAGCGAACGCGATCATCAAGCTCTACGCGGCCGAGCTCGGCATCGAGATCGTCGGCGAGGAGTACGTTCCCCTCGACAAGGACGACTGGACGACCCAGGTGTCGAAGATCGTCGCGGCCGACCCCGACTTCATCTTCAACACGATCAACGGCTCCTCGAACGTCGGCTTCGTGAAGGCCTACTACGACGCCGGACTCACGCCGGAGACGACGCCGATCATCTCGGTGTCGATCGCCGAAGAAGAGGCCCCGTCGATGGGCCACGAGGTCACGGGCAACTACGCATCCTGGAACTACTTCCAGTCGATCGAATCGCCCGCGAACGCGACGTTCATCGAGGACTGGAAGGCATACCCGGGCAGCAGCGGAGTGACCTCCGACCCGATGGAGGCCGCGTACATCTCGATGTACCTCTACAAGGCCCTCGTCGAGGCTGCCGGTTCGTTCGAGGTCGACGACGTGAACGCCGCGGCTGCGGCAGGAGGCATCAGCTTCGACGCCCCGGAGGGCACGGTCACCCTCGACGGCGACAACCACCACATCTCCAAGGAAGGCCACATCGGAAAGATCAACGCCGAGAACCAGTTCGACATCGTCTGGTCTTCGGACGGTCCCATCGCGCCGGACCCCTTCCTCGAGGGCTACGACTGGTTCCCGGCCGACGTCCGCGATGCTCTCGTAGCCGCCGCGGGCTGACCCGCCACGGAACGTGGGGTCCCGTGCCGCCGGTACGGGACCCCACGTTCCAGAATTTCTCCCGAACGTCCCCCACACAGAGAGAGCGACAGCACGTGGATGCACTCATACCGCCGCTCCTGAACGGCGCCGCGCTCGGTGCGCTGCTGCTGCTCGCAGCGCTCGGGCTCACCCTGACCTTCGGTCAGATGGGGGTGATCAACATGGCGCACGGCGAATTCATCATGGCGGGCGCCTTCATCGCCTACCTGACCCAGCTGGCCGTGACCTCGATCAACCTCTCGATCGTGGTGGCCCTCCCCCTCGCCTTCATCGGTGCGGGGCTGCTCGGGCTCCTGCTGGAGATCGGCATCATCCAGTGGATGTACCGGCGCCCACTCGACACCCTCCTCGTCACCGTCGGCGTGAGCTTGATCCTCCAGCAGATCGCGCTGCAGGTCTTCCCCGCACAGGGGGTCCCCGTCGAAAGCCCCGACTGGCTCGATGGGCAGATCAACGTGTTCGGCTACGGATGGCCGCTCCGTCAGGTGTTCACGATCCTGCTCGCCGCGCTGTGTCTTGCGGCTCTCGCCGCGTGGCTGAAGTACTCGGCCTTCGGGCGTCGGATCCGGGCAACGGTGCAGAACCGCGACCTCGCCGAGACCAGCGGCATCCACACCCGCGCCATAGACCGCCTCACCTTCTTCGTCGGCTCGGGCCTCGCCGGCGTCGCAGGGGTCGCCGCCTCACTCATCGGCGGCACGAACTCTCAGATGGGAACGCAGTACATCATCCCGGCCTTCCTCGTCGTCGTGGCCGGGGGCATCGGCCAGATCAAGGGCACCGTGATCGCCGCACTGGCGTTCGGAATCGCCCTGTCCTATTTCGCCGACTGGACGACCGGCAGCATGGCGCAAGTGCTCGCCTTCGTCCTGCTCGTCGTCTTCCTGCAATTCCGACCGCAGGGCCTGTTCACGGTCCGCACCCGGGGGCTGACATGACCAAGATCAAACCGTGGCTCCCCCTCATCGGGATCGGGGTGTTCGCCGTCCTGTTGCTGGTCGTCGCACCCGCCGTGCTCTCGATGCATTGGATCAACAACCTCGGGAAGTACTGCTGCTGGGCGATCGCAGCCGTAGGCATAGGTCTCGCCTGGGGCCGGGGCGGAATGCTGGTGCTGGGTCAAGGCGTGTTCTTCGGTCTCGGCGCCTACGCGATGGCGATGCACCTCACTCTCGAGAGCGCGGGCCCCGACAGCCTCCCCGTCTTCATGATCCTCTACGACCCGTCTGCGCCTCTTCCCGCCTTCTGGGAGCCGTTCCGCAGCGACCTGTTCACGCTGCTCGCCATCGTCCTGCTCCCGGTGATCGTGGCCGGCATCCTCGGCTACGCGTTGTTCAAACGGCGCATCAAGGGGGCGTACTTCGCGATCCTGTCCCAGGCTCTCGCCGTTGCCCTGGCCGTCCTGATCAGCTCGACGATCCGCGAGACGGGAGGAGACACCGGGCTGAGTGACTTCACGTATTTCTTCGGCTTCGTCCTCGACGACGACGCCAACAAGGTGATGGTCTTCATGATCGCCGCGGCTCTGCTGATCGTGTGTCTGCTGGCGGTGTGGCAGCTGAACCGCAGCCGCTTCGGCGAACTGCTGATCGCCACGCGGGATGCCGAGGAGCGCGTGCGATTCCTCGGCTACGACCCCGCCAACATCAAATTGGTCGCCTATGTGGTCGCCGCTGTCATGGCGAGCATCGCCGGCGCGATGTTCGTTCCCATCGTCGGCATCATCACCCCGGCGGAGATCGGTGCTTCCGCGTCGATCCTGATGATCGCCGGCGTCGCGCTCGGGGGTCGAGCCTCGCTGTTCGGTCCCGCCCTCGGCGCGATGGCGATCGGTTGGGGGCAGTCCAGCCTCGGCTCGAGCTGGCCGAGCGGCTGGATCTACATCCTGGGCCTCGTGTTCATCCTCGTGACCCTCTTCCTGCCGATGGGGCTGTCCTCTCTCGTGGGCAAGGCGAAGAGTGCGCTGTGGCGGCCGCGCGCAGCACCCGCCGAATCCACCGAACCCCCTGCAGCGGCGCCCGTCCTCGATGAGGTGAAGAAATGACCGACACGGATGGTTCGCTCGTCGTCACCGACCTGCGCGTCGAGTTCGACGGATTCGTCGCGGTCGGCGGCGTCTCGTTCGATGCCCACCCCGGCGAGGTGCGTTTTCTCATCGGGCCGAACGGTGCCGGCAAGACGACGTGCATCGACGCGATCACGGGCCTGTCCAAGGGCACCGGATCCGTCACGCTCGGCGGCCAAGAACTGCTCGGCAAGGCCGTGAACAAGATCGTGAAGCTCGGCGTCGGACGCACCTTCCAGACGGCCAGCGTTTTCGAGCAGCTGACGGTCCTGCAGAACCTCGACATCGCTGCCGGCCTGCACCGCTCGTCGTGGTCGCTCCTTCGGGCTCGCCGAGGCATCGATCCCGCGATCGAGATGGCGTTGGAAGAGACGGGCCTCACCGCCGAGCGCGAGACGCCCGCCGGCATCCTGTCCCACGGCCAGAAGCAGTGGCTGGAGATCGGGATGATGCTGGTTCAGGATCCCCGCGCGCTGCTTCTGGACGAGCCCGTCGCCGGTATGAGCCAGGACGAGCGGACGGCCACGGGCGAGCTGCTGCAGCGCATTGCGGAGCGCCGAACGGTGCTCGTCGTCGAACACGACATGGACTTCATGCGTCGGTATGCGTCGCGCGTCACGGTGCTGCACCAGGGCAAGGTGCTCTCGGAGGGCAGCGTCGCACAGGTGCAGGCCGACCCCCAGGTGCAGGAGGTCTATCTCGGCACCGCGGCGGCCCCAACGACGACCGGGATGATGGCCGTGGCCGACGGGTCGAACCCGATGACGGACACCGCGCCCAACGGAAAGGACGCCTGACATGCTCGAGATGAACGACATCCAGGCCGGCTACGGCCGGACGCTCGTGCTGCACGGCGTGACCTTGCCGAGCGCAAAGACGGTCGCAGTCCTGGGCCACAACGGCGCGGGCAAATCGACGCTGCTGCGCGTCGCGATCGGCCTCATCAAGCCGCGTAGCGGCAAGGTGATCTTCGACGGAGCCGACATCACGTCCCTCGCACCCAACAAGCGCATCGCTCGCGGGATGGCCTACGTGCCGCAGGGCCAGCAGTCGTTCACGCAGCTGACGACGATGGAGAACCTGCAACTCGTCGCCGACGGCCGCAAGCGCGGCAAAGCGCTCATCGAGCAGCAGCTCGCCCGCTTCCCCGCACTGGAGAAGTTCGCGACCCGCAAGGCCGGGCTGCTCTCCGGCGGGCAGCGTCAGCAACTCGCTATCGCCCGCGCGCTCATCACCGAACCGAAGATGCTGATCCTCGACGAACCCACCGAGGGCATCCAGCCGACGATCGTCGCCGAGATCGAGCACACGGTGATGCAGCTCGCGAGCGAGGGACTGTCCGTTCTGCTCGTCGAACAGCACATCGGGTTCGCCCTGGAAGCCGCGGACAAATACCTCGTGCTCGCCAGCGGGTTCGTGTCCAGCACGGGCGACGGTGGAGCATCGGCAGCCGAGGGCGTGCGGGCGGCCATGGCGATCTGACGAACCCGCAATGTGCCCGTAACACCGGGCGGCCACAATGGGCGCACGCGTGAGGCGCAGGAGGTTGCAACGGTGACCAGGGCAGACAACGCGCGAGCGGCGGCCGAGGACAGCCTCGAGGACTACGCCTTCCGTTACGTGCCCCGCACGTTCCGCCGTTGGCGCGCCGGTGCCGTGGGTATCACCGCGCTCGGGTCGATCGCCTTCCTCGCGGACTTCTCGATCGGCGCGAGCATCGGCATCGAGCACGGCACCAACAACGCCGTGCTCGGCATCCTGCTCGCCTCCGTGACGATCTTCATCGTGGGCGTCCCGATCGCCTATTACGCCGCACGCTACAACCTCGATCTCGACCTGATCGCCCGCGGGTCCGGGTTCGGGTACTACGGTTCGTCGATCACGACCGTCATCTTCGCCGTATTCACGTGCATCTTCTTCGCGCTCGAGGGCGCGATCATGGCGCAGGGCCTGCAGGTCGCCACCGGCATCCCCCTGCCCATCGGCTACCTCATCTCGACCGTCGTCGTCATCCCGATCGTCATCTACGGGATGCGGGCGCTCGAGCGACTGCAGTTCTGGACGACGCCCCTCTGGCTCGCGCTGGCGCTACTCCCCCTGCTGTGGGTGATCGTTTCGGATCCCGAGGCCGTCAGCGCGTTCGTCTCGTTCACCGGCAATTCCGACGGCGAGTTGCGCTTCGGGGCGATCGTCTCGAGCGCGGCGGTGTGCTTCGCCCTGACGCCGCAGCTCGCCGAGCAGATCGACTACATCCGGGCGATGCCGCCGCGCACGCGCGTCAACTACCGTGCGTGGTGGACGTCCCTGCTGTTCGCGGGACCGGGCTGGGTGCTCTTCAGCGGCATCAAGCAGGTCGTCGGGGTGTTTCTCGCCGTCTACCTGTTCACGCGGATCGACCCGGACCTGGGACTGCGAGCGACCGAGCCGGTGCGGCAGTTCGTCGGACTCTACGCGTCGATCATGCCCGAGTGGCTCGCGATCGGGCTGGCCCTGATTCTGGTCGTGATCGCGCAGGTCAAGATCAACGTCACCAACGCCTACTCCGGCTCACTCGCGTGGTCGAACGTCTATACCCGCCTCACCAAGACCTACCCCGGGCGGTCGGTCTTCATGTACTTCAACCTCGCCATCGCACTGGCGCTGATGTGGATGGATGTCTTCAGCCTGATCTCGTTCGTGCTGAGCCTCTACGCGAACGTCGTCATGGCCTGGCTCGTGACGATCGCGGCCGACATCGTGATCAACAAACACATCCTTCGTCTCTCGCCGAAGTACCCGGAGTTCCGCCGCGGCATGCTGTTCGACTGGAACCCGGTCGGACTCGTATCCGTGGGGTTGGCATCGCTGCTGTCGTTGGCGGCGTTCGGCGGTGTGTTCGGCGAGGACATGCGTTCGTACTCCGTACTGATCGCGATCGGGGTCGCAGTGGTCACGACGCCGATCATGGCGATCTCTACGCGTGGGCGCTTCTACCTGCGCCGACAGACCGATGGCATCGCCTCCCCGATCCTCGACGCCGACGGCAATCCGTCCGGGGAGCGACTGCGCTGCCATGTCACTGGCTACACATTCGAGCGCCCGGATATGCTGGCCTCGGCGGAACGCGGTCCCCACGGGGAAACGCAGTACGTCTCGTCTCTCGCACTGACACTGGATGACTCCGACCGCTACGTTCTGCCCCCGGAGCCGGCGCCGGCGCGATCGAAGGTCCCCACCGGGGCCGTCGGAGGCACGAGGCACCGCTCCGATCGGGGAAGAGGACAGTGATGGCGGAGACGGTGGACACACCGACCGCCATCCTCGCGAGCGCTGCCGCGTCCCTTCGCGAACACACCTTCGACGACATCTCGTATCGAGCCTTGGGCGATGCCGTCGGCGTTTCCGAGCGGACGATCTACCGTCAGTTCCCGACGCGCTCGCATCTTCTCGAGAGCCTTGCGCAGTGGATAGAAGAGACGGAGTTCCCCCTGCCGGCGTTCGTGACGATCCCGCAGTTCCAGTCGGCGGTGCGCGAGAGATTCGTCCGCTTCGACGCGTCGCCGGCATTCGCTTTCGTCTGTGCCCGGGCCGCCTCGATCTCTCCGACCGGCGATTCCGAACCTACTTTCCTCACCCGCACCATCGAAGCGATGCTGCAGACGAGCTATCCGACCCTCGACGTGCGCGACCTGCGCCGGGCCGCGGCAACCCTCCGATATTTCTCGTCCGCGCAGTTCTGGGCGCGCATGCGCACAGGCTTCGACATGGGCGCACCCGAGACCGCAGACGTCTTCGACCGCATGGTCGGGCAGGCCCTCGGTCGGCTCCCGTCCGTGACGAGGGCAGCCAACTGATGCCGGCGTCGGTGCCCGAGGACGCGAGATGACATCCTCGCCACCGGATGATGCCGTCGCGGAAGCAGAGCTGAACCGTACGCAAGAGGCGATCCTGTCCGCGTATGCGGAACTCATCGAAGAGCTCGGCACCGACGATGTGTCGTTCCGGCTCATCGCCCGTCGGGCCGGAGTCGGCGAGCGCACCGTCTTCCGCAACTATGCGACCCGTGTCGACCTGCTGCTGGCGACCGCCGCGTGGATCGAGAGGAGCATTTTCACGCGAGAGGAATCCCCCTCCGTCTTCGACACCCCGCTGTCGATCCGCGAGGCGATGGAAGCATACGACCAGCGCCCAGAGCTCGCCCACGTCGTCGCCGAAACGACGATGCGGGGGGTGAGCGGTGCGGCGCCGACACCGCGCCGAGATCGACTCGAGCAGCTTCTCGGCGCCGAGGTGCCTGCTCTGGACGACACGGATCGTCGTGCGATCGTCGCAGCCCTCTCGCACATCGACTCCGCTGCGACGTGGGTGACCCTCCGCCGCGAGCTCGGGATGAACCGACGCGACATCGCCGACGCCGCCGCGTGGGCGGCCGAGGCGGTGCTCGACCCGATCCGCGGGCGCGTCGGCTGATCTAGAGCCGATCAGCCCAGCGCGATGAGCAGCGACAGCGCCGCGAGGACGATCACAACGGGCACCATCGTGTACCGCTCCGGCTTGCTTCGAGAGATCGCGTTCAGGATGATTCCCAGCACGAGATATCCGAAGATCACCCACATCGCGACCTCGGAGAACAGATCGGGGAATACGTCGATCGCCCGCCGACAGCGAGGGCCAGCTGGAAGACCGAAAGGGCGACAAGGACGACGGTGAGTGCAATCGCGGAGGGCACGGCTTGACCGTAGCCCCTCCGCTCAGGTCCGACGCTCGTGCCGAAGCGGTTTGAGTTATGGGTCGGTCGTCGAGAACCTCAGAGCCGAGGTCCTCGAGCCATCCGGTCTTGAGCGCTCACCCAGGCTCACGCCGACACCGTGCACCGTATGGAACGGGATGCTGCGGGTGTATGTGAAGCGGGTGGTCCCGGAATCTCGATGTAGATCCCTCGGCGCGCCACATGCTCGAGGCTATGACACGGCGATCCGCTCTTCCCTTCAACAGGCTCGGGGCCCGTGGGATGGGCTCACGGCGCGGCAACGGGAAAGTCCGGATAGACGCTCCAGCCCGCTTCGTGCTCCAGCGCGGCGGCGAGCCCGAGCGCCGACAACTGCGCGTGGTCGAGCCCGAGCGGCGAACGCACGTCGATCGCGAGGGGCGGCGGCTCACCGAACTTCGGGATGTCGACCTCGGCCCACGCTCCCCCGTCGAGCTCGACGCGAGGCCGCGCCGAACCCGCGGCCAGAACCGCGCTGTCGACCGCGAGTGAGATCACCGCGAGCGCGTCGACCTTGTTGACCGCCACCTGCACCACGAGTGTCGCCACCGCGTCGAGCATCGGGTCTACGTCCTCGGAAGGAGTCATCGAGACCGAGCGTATCCCGGCTCCCGCGATGCCGGGTTCGATCGGAACAGATCGGATTCCCGCAGCATCGATCTTCGAGACCGTGTCAGCCGGAAGGACGTCCCAGCCAGCCTCATCGACCCCCGTCGTCGCGACGACGAACGCTCCGGATGCGCCGCGCACAACGCGCAACGTGTTGTAGTCGGCACCGTGCCCCGGCGGCAGGGCATCGGTCGTGAAGCCGCGCTGCGCGAAGGCGGGCGCCGGCGTGGCAGCGCGGCCCACCGAGTGCACGACGTAGAGTCCGGAGGCGTCGAGCACGAAGGCGTTGAGGCACGCGTCGGGGAACACAGCCCGCACCTCGTTCACAGCCGCAGCGATCGCTGCCAGGCGCCCCGTTTCGGCCGGGCCTGCAGTGCGGAGGTGCCGCCGCACCACTGCGAAGTAGACCTCACTGTCGGTCGTGCCGACGAGCTCTGCGACATCGGCGGGCGCCAGCAGATCCAACGCACGGTCGCGAGGCGCGAGCAACCCGTTGTGCTGGAACGCGAGTCCGTCTCGCACGAAGGGTTGCGTGTTCTCGGGGCGGGCGGGCGACCCCTTACTGGCGAACCGCAGGTACAGCACCCGTACGTTGCTGGCCTCGGAACCGTCGAGATCGGTCGGCGCGAAGGCCTGGACGCCGCCCACTCCCGCGAGCTCGCCGGACGAACCGACCCAAGCGGTCCCCCACCCGTCCGCGTGCAGCCGTGCGAGGTCTGCGAAGGATTCGATCAGCTCGTCGCCCCACGCGCCGCTCGGGGTCAGCATGCGATCGGCGATATAGGCCAGCATCCGAGACATCCTGCGCTCCTCTTATTCAGACGTTCGCGACGTGCGGAGTGTGATGACAACAGGCCGGCGGACCCATCGCGCGCAGCTTCGCGAACGACGCGTGATCCACCTGGCCGGACGCCTCGACGAACTCCGTCACATCGATGCGCTGCCCGCCGAGCCACGTGCCGTGCACGCGAATCTCGCCGATCCGCTCCGGCGCGACGACGTAGGGGTCGGCGGAGAGTTCGACGAAGTCGGCAAGTTTGCCGGGCTCGATCGAGCCGACATCGCTGTCCGTCCCGAGCGCGTAAGCGGCGTTGATCGTCTGCGCGCAGAGCGCCTCCCACAACGTCGCGGCTTGATCCGGCCCGTGCACAGTTCCCGAGCTCGTGCGACGCGTGACCGCCGTCTGCACGTTGAGCAGGGGCGTCGGCGGCGAGACGCTGCCGTCGTTGTGGAAGGACGGATGCACCCCCGCGTCGAAAGCGTCGCGGAAGCGCTGCCATCCGGCGCCCGTCTCGGTTGCGAACAGTTGTCCGTCGAGCAGATCGCCCCAGTAGTAGTACTGGAACGGGCCCATCGACGCGACGACGCCGAGGCTCGCCGCGCGTCGGAACTGCTCGCCGCGGGCACCTCCGACGTGCTCGACACGCCACCGATGATCGGTGCCGAGGAGGTCGTGTCTGTCGAGCGCGCGGCCGAAAGCGTCGAGCACGATGTCGAGGCCGATGTCGCCGTTCACGTGGAACGCCATCTGCCACCCCTCGGGTGCGTGCTCGTCGAGCAACGCGTCGAGGCGTTCGCGCGGGTAGTTCATCATCTTCTCGCCGGCCACACCCGCGGCGATCCCGGCCGCTCGCGTGGCGGGCGTGTCGAGGTATGGCTCGGACATTGCGACGTTGCCGACCCAGGGGGAACCATCCGCCCAGAGTTTGATTCCGCGCTTATGCAGCATCGTCGTGGGGACGTCCGAGACGAAGGGTTCGCCACAGTCGGCCTCGGTGGACATGTGGTACAAAGCGACCCGCAGCGGCGAGCTCGGCAGGGCCGCGAGAGCCTCGTACGCGGGCTTGAGGCTCGTTTGATAGGTGTGCTCGGAGGTCGACGTGATGCCCGCGCGCGCCATGTAGGCGTAGTACTCGACAGCGCCTTGCAACGGCTTACCCGGCAGGGCCGCGAGCACCGGATGCGCCAGGGCCAGGCATGCCGGGACCTCGGTGGCCGAGCCATCCAGACTCCCGTCGGGCAGCCGCCCGTAGCTGCCACCGGGAGGATCCGCCGGCGGGTTGTCGATCCAACCCAGTGCGCGCAGCACGGCGGAGGACACGTACGCGGTGTGACCCGAGTTGCCGAAGACCAGCACGAGGCGGTCACCGAAGATCGCTTCGAGGGATGCGGCCGTCGGAGCCTCGTGGTTCTGGAGGAGCCCGTCGTAACCGAAGAACGACAGCGCCGTGCCCGCGGGGGTCTCGTTGATCGCCTTCTGGAAGATCTCGAGCACCGCATCCCAGGTCGGCGCGACCCACGGGGCGATGTAGTACCCGGGCGGCATCGTGGCCATGCCGCTGAGCACGGGGTGCGAGTGCGAATCGATGAAGCCGGGCATCAGGACGGCGACGCCCGAGTCGCGCACGCCGGCGCCGGGCAGAGCCGTCTGACATTCCTCGCGAGACCCGACCGCGACGATGCGCTCCCCCGACACCGCGATGGCTTCGGCGCGGGGCCTCTTCGAGTCCATGGTGATGATCGAGCCTGCAGTGAGCACGTAGTCCGTCATCGGGTCTCCTCGGGAAGGACGCCGACAGAGGGAGAGCGCTGCGGCACATGGCTAGCATCCCGCACCGGACGACGCAAAGCGAAACGGCGATCGTTCGGCATCGCTTGCTGGCGGGACACACCTCCTGGGCCCGGAACAGCGGGGGCGCGTGGTTCTGCGCTCGCTCTGGAACCCCGCGCTGCGCGCCGCCACCGAACCGATTCACACGCTGTGTCCTGAGTTGTCGCCATTTGTCTTGAGATTGGACACCTTGACGCGGTAGTCTGCTTGGGCACTCTCTGTCGGCTGGGGCCACAGGGGCGCATCGATTTGGGGTCGGTGCATGTGCTTTGGGGAAACGATCGTGTGCCGGGAAGCACGCTGTCGTGTAACGGCTGGGGGAGTCATGGTACTTGGGGACGCGTGGGATCGCGAGCGGAATACCGCTGGCGATCGATGACCGCCATCGAGGGCGTGCGTACGCCCGTCCTACCAACGAGTACGATCACGTTCGGCGAGGGGCGGAGAGTCGCTCTCGCGGAACGCGCCCACACCAGCGCAGCCCCGCGAATGCAGCCGGGGCTGGAGAACCGACGGCTCTGGGAGCGTCGCTACCTGCGTCGGATCCGCGCAACGGACCTCGGCATCGTCCTCACGGCGGTGGCTGCGAGCGCTCTCGGGGGTGCGTTCGCGTCCAGTGGCCTGAGCGGCGCTGAAACAGACATCGCGCAATTCGTGCGCGTTCCCGTACTCACCGCCCTGACCTGGCTCATCGTCCTGGCGATCATGCATTCGCGTGACGCCGGCATCATGGGCTCGGGCCCGACCGAGTACAAGCGCGTCGCGCATGCAACGGGACTCGCCTTCGGGCTGCTTGCAATCGCGTTCGTCGTCTTCCAATGGCAGGGCTTGCGCGTGCAGCTGATCATCGCGTTGCCGATCGGCCTCCTTCTTCTTCTCGTGGGCCGCTGGTCTTGGCGGCAGTGGCTGCTCGCCAAGCGGCGCCTGGGCCACTACGCGTCCCGCGCCATCGTGATCGGCGCCCGCGACGATGTCCGCTACGTCATCTCTCGCCTCGAGAGCGACGGACAGCTCGGATACATCGTCGTGGGAACTGCCGTCGACGACGACTCGTCTGAGGACGTTCTCGTCGGGCGACGAAGTTACGGCGTCGTCAGCACCATCGGTGCGGTAGCCCGAATCGCGCGGGACATGAACGCCGACACGATAATCGTGGCAAGCACCCCCAGCGATGACCCCGAGTTCATCAAGCGCCTGAGCTGGCAGCTGGAAGGAACCGCGGCCGAACTCATCCTGTCGAGCCGACTCGCGGACGTCGCCGGTCCACGGATCTCGCTCCGACCGGTCGAGGGCCTGCCTCTCATCCACGTCCGGATCCCGGTCTTCGAGGGCGGACCCCACCTGGTCAAGCGCGGCTTCGACATGGCCGTGGCGCTCCTGGCACTCCTGTTCGTCGGTGTCCTCACGCCGTTCATCGCGCTGGCCATCAAGCTCGACTCACGGGGTCCCGTCTTCTTCCAACAGCGGCGCATCGGTCGTGACGGCCGAGCCTTCCGAATGGTCAAGTTCCGGTCGATGACGACGACGGCAGAGCAGGAGCTCGCCGCACTGCTCGACGCGAACGAAGGATCCGGGCCACTTTTCAAGATCAAGTCGGATCCCCGCGTCACGCGCGTCGGACGGATTCTTCGGAAGTTCTCCCTCGACGAACTCCCACAGTTCTGGAACGTCCTGGTGGGCGACATGAGCATCGTCGGCCCACGGCCGCCTCTGCCCAGTGAGGTCACCGCATACGACGGGCGGGTATACCGCCGCCTCTACATCAAGCCGGGAATCACCGGTCTCTGGCAAGTGAGTGGCCGCAGCGACCTCTCCTGGGAAGAGAGCGTGAAGCTCGACTTGCGATATGTGGAGAACTGGTCGCTCACCAACGACCTGATCATCATGTGGCGCACCGTCAAGGTCGTCCTGAGCCCCACCGGAGCCTACTGATGTACGCACCCAGTCCTCGTGGCCAGTCGGCCCTTTTCATCGGCATCAACTACGCACCCGAGCCAACCGGCATCGGTCCCTACACGACGGGCATGGCTGAAGGGCTCGCACGGCGCGGCTGGGGCGTGGACGTCATCACGGGATTCCCGCATTACCCGTGGTGGCGCATCCCGGAGGAGCACCGCACCCTTCCGGCGCGGGCGACCGTGAGAGGTGTCCGTCTTCACCGGGTGCGCCACTTCGTGCCGAAGCGTCACAATTCTTTGACCCGGGCGCTTCACGAAGTGACATTCGGCATGCGCACGGTGATGTCGCACTGGGGCCGACCTGACGTCGTCGTCCTCGTCAGCCCTGCGATGCTGGGTTCGCGGATCGCCGCGGTGAAGGCACACCTTCTGGGGGTTCCGGTCGTCACCTGGGTGCAGGACATCTACACACTGGGAGTGGAAGAGACCGGCTCTCATGCCGGGGCGAAGTTGGTCGCGCGTCTGGAGCGCGGGCTCGCACAGGCTTCCGAGCGGGTCGTGGTCATCCACGACAGGTTCCGGCGCATGCTCATGGAGGACCTGGGTGTTTCGCGTCCCGTCGATGTCGTACGCAACTGGTCTCGCCTTCCCGTGCTGAAGAACCGCCGCGACCCGTCGATCCGCCGCGATCTCGGCTGGGCCTCGGACGACATCGTCGTCCTGCACGCCGGAAACATGGGGGCGAAACAGGGCCTCGAGCATGTCGTGCTTGCTTCGCGCATCGCTGAATCCAGCGGCTCGAAGGTGCGGTTCGTCCTGTTGGGCGACGGCAATCAGCGAGCCGCTCTGGAGGCGATGGGCGGCAACTCCCGTCTGCAGTTCATCGATCCGGTCGGCGAGGATGACTTTCAGGCGGTCCTGGCATCGGCCGATGTCCTGCTCGTCAACGAACGACCGGGCTTGACCGAGATGTCCGTTCCGAGCAAGCTCACGACATACTTCGCCACGGGTCTTCCCGTTGTGGCAGCTGTGGATCCGCGCAGCACCACACACGACGAGATGGTGGCGGCGGGAGCCGGACCCTGCGTCCCAGCAGACAACCCGCTCGCGCTGGTCCACGCCATCGAGGACCTCGCCGCAGATCCAGAGGGGGCTCGCGCCCTCGGTCGATCAGGTCGCAAGTACCGCGAGCGCGTGCTGTCGGAAAGCGCCGCGATCGAGTCGTTCGAGGCTGTGCTCATCGCAGCATCGAAGAAGCAGTTCGCTCACCCGATGGAGACGATCACCCGCGAGACCTCCAGCGCGTCGCCGGTGGCATACGCCGCATAAGGGCAGAGGAGTACCGCGAACTCCCTCGCACGAGCAGACACACTGCTCGCGCGAGGGAGTTTCGCGTGAGGCGTGCGTCTTCCTCGCCCCAGACTCGGGCGAGGACATGACGTGCTCGAGGGCGGATGCGCCCGAGACACTGTCATGTCCGAGTTCGTCGCGCGAGGCGTTCCTGTCGTCGCCGGGAGACGCCCCGCAGTGCCCGGTACCTCGAACCCGTCGATGATGGTTGCGGGCCCGAGAGCTCGGCGCCGCGTCCCGGGTACACGTCGCGTGCCACGCTCGCGCGGCCGTCGACGCTGCAGGCTGCTGACGCACCGATTCTTCGGTGTGAATCGGTGCGTCATCGATCAAGCGGACGCGCGCATACCGCCATCCAGCGGAGCGCGTGTGGCGTTGCCCGCTCGTCGTCAATGAATGCCCGGGCTGGAACGGATCGCGCCGCGTCAAACAGCCGGTCGATCAGCCGTGTGGCGCCGTATCGCGCCGCGTCGGTCGGCGTTTACGTCGACAGCAGTACCCGCAACGAAACGAACGGGGGTCTCCACCCGGAGACCCCCGTTCGTTCTACGTCAACCTGGCCAGCTCACCCCGCGGTGTACGTGAGCACCAGCGCCGGTCGGAACGTCGCGTTCGAGACGTCCTTCGACCAGATCCTCATGTTGTCGGCGCCCGTGCTGGCGATACGCAAGGTGACTTTCTGTCCCTGGAGGGAGGACAGACCGGCCGCGCTGAGCGCGGTCGAGTACTCCGTGTTCAGTGCCGGCATCGGACCGAACTGGCCGATCGGCTCGGACAGGACGGTCGAGATGCGGTTGTTCCAGGTCATGGTCGCTTCATCCCACGGTCCCTGCATCAGAACGATGTCGTGGTTGTCCGCAGACGTGGCCGTGACATCCGTGGAGGTCCAGACAGTGAGCGCCACACCCGTGAGCGTCATGCCGGCCGGCGCCGCGGGCAGCTCGAAGTCGAGGAACGACTCGAGCGTGCCGTTGATGCCGCGAGAGGACAGCTGGTTCGTCGCACCGTAGATGCCGTTCGCGTTGTTCGAGGCGACCATCGTGTCTGCGACAGGGGCGATCGTCACGAGCGTCTCACCGACCTCCGGCTCGGGCTCGGGCTCGGGGTCCGGCTCCGGACCGGGGCCCGTCCCGGGGTCGGGCTCGGGGTCCGTCCCCGGGTCGGGCTCAGGAATCGTCACCTGAGCGGCCTCGGACGCGGAGCTGGCGTTACCCGCAGCATCCACCGCGATCACACGGTAGAAGTACGTACCCCCGACCAACCCGGCATCTGTGTAGCTCAGGCCGGTGACATCGGCGACCTTGCTCGCAGCATCCGCCACGAAGTCAGCCGTCGCGCCTCGGAACACCGAGTAACCCGTCACTCCGACGTCGTCCGTCGACGCCGCCCACGAGATCGCGATGTCGGTCTCGCCAGCCGCTGCCGCGCCCACGCCGCCCGGCGTCGAAGGTGCCGCGGTGTCCGGTGCCGGGTCCGGCTCGGGCTGGGGCTCGGGGTCTGTGGGTTCGGGGTCTGTGGGACCGGAGACCGGGGTGAAGACCAGCGTCAGCGAGGGACGAGCCGAAGCAATCCCAGCCTCCGCCGACCACAGGCGCACGTTGTCGCCACCCGTTCCCGACATCCGCAACGTCACCGAAGAGCCCAGCCCGGCAGAAAGCCCAGCCGCATCCAACGACACCGAATACGCGGTGTTCAAAGCCGTCGCACCCGTCAGCGTGCCCAACACATCCGAGACCGACGTCGTCGGACGGTTGTTCCACGTGATCGTGTCCTCATCCCATGAACCCGACACCAGGTCGAACTCGTGAGCATCAGCCGACGCACCCGACGCATCCGTGGACGTCGAGACGGAGAGAACAGCCTCCGTCAGCACCGTCCCCGCCGGAGCCTCCGGCAACGCCAACCGCAGGAACGACTCCAACGGACCCGACGTCAACCGCGACGACAACTGGTTCGTCGTGCCGTACAAACGGTTCGGAACAGACTGCGCCGTCATCGAATCCTCGGTGATCGGAACAACCACCTCAACCGGCTCACCCGCAGGCTCCGCAATCGTCGACTGAACCGCGTCGGACGCAGCACTCGCGTTACCCGCAGCATCCACCGCAACCACACGGTAGAAGTACGTGCCCGCAGCCAACCCGGCATCCGTGTAACTCGTGCCCGTGACATCGGCGACCTTGCTCGCAGCATCCGCCACGAAGCCAGCCGACGCGCCCCGGAACACCGAGTAACCCGAAACCCCGACGTTATCCGTCGAAGCCGACCACGACAGCGCCACCGAAGCAGCCGAAGCGGAAGCCGCAACACCACCCGGCACCGACGGCGCCACCGTATCCGGTGTGGGTTCGGGGTCTGTGGGACCGGAGACCGGGGTGAAGACCAGCGTCAGCGAGGGACGAGCCGAAGCAATCCCAGCCTCCGCCGACCACAGGCGCACGTTGTCGCCACCCGTTCCCGACATCCGC
>NZ_JBIITF010000030.1:0-8469 GCF_044340635.1 Microbacterium sp. | reverse complement strand
ACCACCGCCGGAGGCGCCAACTCCGCCTGGGCCGTTTGACGCCCATCGAGTTCGAGACCATCATGAACACGACCGCCGCACTGGCGGCGTGACTACAACCTGTCACCTATTCGTGCAGCAGTCCCAACTCGTGGTGGAGCATCCCCGCGAGTGCGTCTTGCTGGGCCGGCGTGATCTGGACGCGCGTGTAGTAGTCCTCGACGAGTTTCTCGACGTCCTCGATGAGCATCGCCTGGCGCGTGCAGTCGGTGCGCTTGGAGTGCCGCCCGGAGCACACGAAGTAGCAGTAGACGTTGCCGTGGCGGTTCTTCGCGTTGGAGACGATGAGCCGTGATCCGCATTGGCCGCAGTGGATGGTGCCTTTGAGGTAGTGGCCGTGGACTTGGGTTGCCTCGACGGCGCACTGGTGCGCGGTGAGCACGGACTGGACCTGGTACCAGACCTCGGCAGGCACGAGAGCCGGGTGGTTGCCCTTGTAGCGGGTGCCTCGGTAGATGACATCGCCCTTGTAGTACGGGTTGGTCAGGAGGCGATGGATGGTGGACACGGCCAAGGGCTTCGCCGGCCTCTTCGGCGTGGGCAGGCTGCGCAGTCCGCGCGAGGTGAGTTCGTCGTGGAGCTGGCTGACGCTCCAGTTCCCGGAGGCGTATGCCTTGAAGGCCCACTCGATCATGGGCGCGCGCTCGGGGTCGAGTTCGATGGTGCGAAGCTCGCGGCCCATCTCGTCGCGCTTGCGGACGTTCAGATACCCGATGGGCGCTCGTCCGTTTGTACCGCCGCCGATGGCTTTCTGCGTCATGCCCTTGGTGACTTCGGTGGCGAGGTTGCGGGAGTAGAACTCGGCGATCGTGGACATGATGCCGTGCAGCAGCATCCCGGAGGGCGTCTCGTCGATGTTCTCCGACGCGGATACGAGCATGACCCCGCACTGTTGGAGTGCGAGGTGGATGCTCACATCGTCGGCTCGGTTCCTGGCGAGCCGGTCGACCTTGTGAACGATGCAGTACGCGACCTTGTTGGCCTTGACGTACTGGATCATCCGCATGAGCTCGGGCCGGTCGGAGGACTTGGCTGAGGCTCCCGCGTCAACGAACTCCTCGACGATGCCGGCGCCGAGCTGTTCGGCCTTGCGCCTGGTCGCTTCGCGTTGGGCGGGGATCGAGAAGCCTTCGTCGGTGCCGCCCTTCTCTGCCTGCTCACGGGTTGAGACCCGCAGGTACGACACTGCGACGGCAGCGGTCCGGGGCGGGTCGATGAGGCTGGCTGCCGGATCGTCGGCAATGGTGGTCATCGGTGGCTCACTCTCACGCGGTTCGACCCTCGCGCTCCCACTGCGGTGGGAGGGGCGTTGATCGTGAGAGCAGCCGGTGAAGGCTGTAGGGCGAGACCCGATGGTCTCGGTGCGTGTTGCCCGCCAGATGACGAGGTTTGGGCCACAACGCCCCGCGTTGCGAGGCTTGCGAGGTTCATTCTACCGGGCGGCCTCTGAGGTGGCCAGGTCATCGGGGGCCGCCCGGTAGGTGTCGGGCACCCGGGCCGCTTCGCGGGCGGCTCGGCTCTCGCCTGTCTCCTGCAACGTCAGCCGGATGAGAACTTCGGCGAGCTTGTGCAGGTCGGCGCGGTCGCGATGCACGGCCCGGACGGAGAACGACCGCTCCTCGTAGGGGCGACGGTCGGTCTTCTTGGCATAGCGGCTCATCGGTCTACGGACCCTCGTCGTCGGCGAGACTGGCGTAGAACTCGTCTTCGGCTTCCTGCCGCTTGCGGACCTGGGTGATCACGAAGTCCACGAACTCTTCGTCCCTGTCGTCGAACTTCACCTCCTGGATCGCGGGGGCGGGCTCTTCGCCGGGCCAGGCGGCCTGCCGGGTGGGACGGTCGCGGTCCCCGCGCGTACTGCAGGCGGTGACCCAGTAGCGGAGGCGTTCTCGCGCGTCTGCGAAGTCGCGATGCCAACCGAGGGGTGCGGACGCGTTCTGCTCGGGGTCGTAGGCAGCCAGCCAGTGCAGGTGCAACGCCGACAGCTCCCAGACCATCTCCGGATGGTGATGCCAGAACGGCGGAATCACCGAGACCTGAAGTCCGTAGGTGCGGCGCAGCCAGTCCACCCACCGGTTCAGCGCGAGCCATTCCTGCTCCAGCTCGTGAGCGGTGAGCAGGTTCCAGTTCACCGGGTGTGGCGGCTCGGGCATGTCGGCGTTGGTGACGCGGGGCGGCCCGTCGAACACGTCAGGCTCATCCACCTCGGACGGTCCGACGGGGACATCGGGTGCTGCGGGTTCTTGGTTCTGATCGTTCGTCATGGTCTGGCTCCCGAACTCACATGCTGACCGGCGCGGCCTGTGCCACAGCGTTCGTTCGCTGGGGCGGCTCGTAGGCGGCTGCGTCTCGTCCGGCCGAGTTGCGCGGGGTGCGGTCTACCTCGTAGCGGGTTCGCGCGGCGTCGTGGCCGATCTTCTTGGCGATGAACTCTTCGCCCTCGATCGCCTGGCCATTGCGCTCGTAGTTGACCGGGCGCGTGTAGCCCTCGGCCACGAAGTTGTCGCCCTGGGCGAAGTTCGCGTGTGCATGCTCGGCCGACCGTCCGAACATCACCAGGTGGTGGTAGGTCGTCTCGGTCTGGGTGAACGAGCCGTCTTCCTCGCGGCGGAAGTGCTCCTTGCCAATGCGGGCGAAGAACCTCGCGTCGCCCTTGGCCGTCTCGGTGAGCAACGGCTCCGAGGCGATGAAGCCTGACAGTGACTCCTGGGTATGAATGGCCATGATGGCGTCCTCCTGAACTCGGGCGACCAGCTGCACGTGGTCGCTGTGTCAGGCAGGTACGCCCCGGCACCCAGAGTCGTCAGGATGCGGGGCTGCGCAGGAGAGCTTCGAGCTCCGCGCGATCGCTGCGGAGCTGCGCGGCATCCTGCCGGGAGGGCCAGGCGCGTAGGTCGGTGACGATGGGTGGTGCGGAGCGGAGCATGGTGATGCCGGTGCCGAACGGCAGCGTGCGGATGCGGTCTGGCGGCAGGATCGGCACGCGGCGGATGGAGCGTTGGTTGGAGCGGGTACCGCCGTCCCCGAGAGTCACCGAGTCGGTGTACTCGTCGCGTTCGCCGATGAGGGTGGAAAGGTCTTGGAGGTCGCGGCTGTTGGAGGCGCCGCCGAGGATGATCTTGACGATGCTGGCGTCCCAGATCGCGCCGGCCTGGTGCTCGCTCCACCGGTCGCGGGCCTGGGCAAGAGACTGCAACACGGGCATGGTGGTAATCCCGGTGCCGCCACCTTCGGCCATGAGCGTCGGGAGCGACGGCAATGGCGCGAGGTTCCCGATCTCGTCGAGCGCGAGCAGCAGCGGCGGATCAAGCCTGGCTCCGGGCGAGCGGGCGGCGAGCCTGCGCGCTGTCTCGATGAGGTCTTCGACGAACGCCGCAACCAGCGACGCGGAGGCACCCGCACCTGCCCCGGTGGCGAGCAGATAGAGGGTGCCGTGCTCGGTGAGGAAGGTCTCGGGGTCGAACTGCTCGTCCGGCTCAGGTGACACCGCGTCGAGCACGCGAGGGTCGGCAAGCGCGGCGAGGGCGAGGGAGACGCCTTGCCAGATGCTGTCGCGGGTCTTGGGGTCGGCGTCGATCATCGCGGCCAGGGAGTCGTCCCAGCCCATCGCCGCGTTCGGGTGGGAGTTGAGGATCGCGACCGCTTCGGAGGCAGCCGAGGGGTCGAGGGTCCATCTAAACAGTTCGGCGGGTGGTCTGCCGTCGAGGGCTGCGGCGTGCAGCAAGCTCTGAAGCGCGGTGCGGGTCTTGCCCTCCCAGAAGCCTCCGGACTCCACCCCACCAGCGGAGAGGCCGGTAGCGGCGGCGAGGCCGTTGGCGCGGATCATCGCGGTCAGTGGGTCGTGGCAGCCGCGTACCGGTGACCAGCGCAGCCCGGCAGGGATGCCCTCGGCCAGGCGTTGCGGGTCGAACACCGCGACCGGGCCGCCGCGACGGCGGCGGGCGCGGAGGGTGGCGGTGAGGTTGTCGGGCCGGGTGCTGGTGGTGACGACCGCGCCGGGTGCGTCGAGGATCGCGTTGATGACGACATGGAGGCCTTTGCCGGAGCGGGGCGGGCCGATCAGCAGGATCGAGTCCTCGACCGATGCCCATACCTTCGTGCCGCGACTGGCTCCGAGGAGGTAGCCGACATCCTCCGGTGTTGGGGATTCCAGCGACGGCCGCAAGGTGTCAGCGCGGTGCAGCAGTGCCTTCGCCGATGCGGCCGTCTTCACTTCCTGGCTGGTGGCGGTCCCGGCGAGGCGGTGTGGGTCGGTCTCAGTCTTCCTGGTGTGGTGGCGCAGCATGATCCAGACCCAGACGGTCCCGGCGGCGAGCCCGCCGAGCATGACCGTGCTGATGAGCCAGTAGAGGATCGGGTTGAGCCCGTCGGCACCGAGTGCGGTCGCGGGGTCGGCGGGGTTGAACAGCACTCCGAGGCCCGCGGCCGGGCCGGCGTCCGGCTGTGGCAGGCCGGTGAGGAACGCGGTGATGCTGCCGGCTGCGCGCAGCACGAGCGCGATGCCGAACATGCCAATCAGCCCGATGAGGGCGGCGTTGGTGAGTTCGTCGCCCATGCCCCCTGTTTGTCGCTGGTTCATGTCAGCCGCCGCACTGCGAACGTGCCCGAGATGCGCCCGAGCAGGATGACTTCCTGCCCAGCGGTGTCGGGGAGGGTGTCTAGGTCGATGAGCGCGCGGGCGTCGCCGGTTCCGGTGGCGTCGGTGTGGGAGACGATCACAGCGGCGGCGACATCCTCACCGGGGACGAACCCGTCGGCGGTGACCTCCATCAAGCGCGGCTCCCGGCGTGCGTGACGACTCCGCCGCGTCTCCGGCACCGGCTTCTCCGGCAACGCCACGGCGCGTCGGGGTGCGCGGGGGCGGATGATGTCGGTGAAGACGCTCCCGTCGCACTCGCGCACCTCCACCCGGACCGCGACGGTTCGGTCCTTGGTGATGGCATCCATGAGCGGCCCGAAAGTCGTCCGCGTCCACGCGGTCTCGCCGGGTGCGGGGAATGGTGTTCCGTCGATGGTTGCGGTGAGGGTTCCGTCGGTGGCGACGGTGACGAGGACGTGCGGCAGTTCAACCTGAGCAGGGTTCTCGTCGTCGTTCGGGGTGGATCGGCGTGGGCTGGTGAGGTTCATCGGTGGCCTCCCGCCGCGCGGCTGCTGGTGTCGAACAAGGCGAGCTCGGCCGGGTGCAGCTGATGCTGCGTGACGAAGCTCCTGGCCTTGATCCGCCACAGGCCTTGGCCGACGCCGAGGTTCGGCAAGAGCTGCTGCTCGGTGCCGGTCAGGCCGAGCGCGGTCGCGGTCGGGCCGAGCTGGTCGGACTCCTGCCGGTACACGATCCGCGTCTCGGCGTTCGCGAGCAGTGAGTTTGCCAGTGATCGCATGGCTGAGCCTTGGTCGCCTACGTTGTCGAGGTCGGTGAGCTTGTGGAAGATCAGCATGTTCGCGATCCCGTAGTGCCTGGCGAGTCGCCAGTGTGCGTCCATCCGCCGCAGCAGCGCCGGGTGGGACATGAGCCGCCAGGCTTCGTCGTAGATCACCCACCGCTGCCCACCGTTCGGGTCGAGCAGCGCGGACTCCATCCACGCCGACGAGCACGTCATCAACACCGAGATGAGCGTCGAGTTCTCCGTGACCCGTGACAGGTCGAGGGAGATCATTGGCAACGACGGATCGAACTTGACCGTGGACGGCCCGTCGAACAGTCCCGCCAGGTCACCGGCCACGAGACGGCGCAGCGCGTGACCGACCAGACGGCCGTCCTCGACCAGCCGACCGTCGGCATCCGCGCTGGGGGCAAGGATGCGTTCGACGACCATCGGCAGGATCGGCACATCGTTCTCACGCACGGTCTGGGTCAGGGCGATGTCGATCGCGGTGTGCTCCAACGGCGATAGCCCGCGGGCGAGCACGGTCTCGGCGAGCGCACCGATCAGGTCACGACGCCGCGCCGCGACCGTGTTGGTCCACTGCTCATCCGACAGCCCGTCGGGTCGGTGGCCCTCGTCGAGCGGGTTCAGGCGGGTGTTGAGTCCGTGGCCGAGCACGATCGCGCGTCCGCCGACGGCGTTGGCGACCGCGGTGTGCTCGCCCTTCGGATCGCCGGGAACGTACACGCGCCGACCGAACGGCAACGACCGCGTGTAGAGGGACTTGGCGAGGCTCGACTTCCCAGAGCCGACGATCCCGGCCAGCACCACGTTCGGTGCGGTGATGATGCCGCGCGCGTACAGCACCCACGGGTCGTAGACGAAGCTCCCGCCCGAGTACAGGTCCTGCCCCACGAACACACCATCGGCACCGAGGCCACCCTCGGCGACGAACGGATACGCACCCGCCAAGGTCGCCGAGGTGTCCTGATGGCGCGTCAGATGGAACCGACCTGGCGTCCGCAACCGCGCGGCACCTGTCTCGCCGGCCTTCGGGAGGTAGATCGTGGCGCGCCGCTCAGCCCGCTCCTGCTCGGCCTTGACCCTGGCTGCGGCGAGTGCGGCCTTGCGCTGCTCGGCGTGGAGCCGGGCCTCTGCGCGGCGGCGCTGCTTGCGGAGCTTCCGCCGTTCCTTCGACGGTGCCACCAGAACGGCGGTGTGCAGCCGTTCCCGATCCTGGGTCACAGCCCCAGCCCCCGGGCCTGCTTCACCGCAGCGATCTTCGCCGGCTCGAACCACGACCCATCCGACTTCGGGGCCGGAAGGTCGGTCCGCTTCGGAGCGTCCGGCGATGAGTAGGACACCAGCAGCTCCGGGCCGTCCCGCATCGGGGGTGGCCCGGTCTGTGCCGCTTCCTGTGCCTCGGTGTCGGGTTCGGTGTAGCGGCGCAGCAGGGAGACGTACCCGATGTGCGGGTTGACGACCAGCGCGTAGTCGCCGGAGATCGCCACCTGGTCGTTGGTGCCCTCGCCGGGCTCGTCGTAGACGTACCCGTTCTCCAGCGCGGCCTGTGTGGTTTCGTCGCCATAGTCCCGCTGTGCGAGGTAGTCCACCGCATCGACATGTCCCAGCTTGCCGAGGATGCGCAACGGCCGGTCGGCCTCCTCGCCTTGGAGGAAGACCACGCTGACCCACCGCGACGGCGCGGCCTCCTCGACAGTCGGCTCGGGGTGCCAGGCGATCCGCCCGGCGGCGATGAACCCTTCCGCGAGCCGGTCGTAGGCCCGGTCGACGAGATTCGCGGCCTGGTGTAGCTCTTGCGCAGCAGCAAGCGCGTCTCGCGCTCCTGCTTCGTGGTTGCCAGCGTCGTTGAAGGCGTGCGCGGCCTTGCGCTCATGAACGTCGGCGATCTGGTCGAGGACCTGCCGCAGCGAGCGCATCCCCGAGGACAGATCACCGATCACCCCATACATCTCGGCGGGCTGATCGAAACCCCGGCTCGCGTGGGCCAAGCCTCGCAGCGCCTCGGATGCCTCAGCGGCATCGGCAGTCGAATCGAAGAACGTGGGCATGGTCGGCCTCCTCGCGAGTCGTGTGATGGGGAGGTGTGCTGCGATGACCCCAGGCGCTGTCGGAGGTGGCTGACATACTTGATGGAGGCGTCGGAGGGAGGCACGAGGCAGTCACCGGCGAGAAGGAGAGCCCACATGGACGACCCGCGCGACGAATCCGGTAGCGACGATGCCGTTGGCAGGCAGACCTCGGAAGATGGTCAGATCAGGTCCGACGCACTTGAACTCGCAGCGTTCACGACCCTCGTCGAGGTGACGCCAGGCGTCGCAGTCGTATTCGGCGAAGTCCCCGACGGTCTTGAACTCATCAGCCTTGACATGGTGCCGTCCTTCGACCGCGCTCAGCTCTCCACCGCTCTCGGTTCCTTCGGCAACGCAGGCACGATCGTCGGGAACGTCGCGGAGGCTGTGTCGAGCGCGCAAGGCCTCTTCCGCGTCAACGATGCGACGCTGTCTCTGTTGAAGAGCGGTGGTCAGATGGCCGCGAAGGACGGCGCGAAGCTCGGAGCGATCTTCAAGAACGGTGAACTGGTCGCGCAGGCACGCTTCATCCCCGCGTCGATGACGGCCGCCACGGCGATCGCAGCCATCGGCCCGGCTGTCGCCATGATCGCGCTCCAGATGCAGCTCGGTGAGATTTCGGGCCTCGTCCGCTCCAACATTCAGCTCACGACGCAGACGCTCAAGGCCATCCGGAACGAGCAATGGGCAGAGCTTGAAGGGCTGGCGGAGTCCGTAGATGAGGCAGTCAAGGAGACCCGCGAACTCGACGCCATCACGGACTCTGTCTGGGAGCCCATTGCTCCCAGCGGCCCCAACATCCGCAAGCAGTTGAAGTTATACCGCAAGAACGTGGCAGGCCATGTCCAGGAACTCGGGAAGCTCGACGGTCGTGCTCGCCGCCAATACCTCGAATCCAACGCCGAAGCGATCGTCTTCGATACGTACGCGCTTCTTAGCTCGCTCAAGACCCACGCGGAGTACCAGGCTGTCCG
>NZ_JBIITF010000027.1:0-15098 GCF_044340635.1 Microbacterium sp. | reverse complement strand
CAACGACGAGAGCGAAGCGCAGCTCTTCGACCGGATCGCCCGTAACACTCCCGTCGAGATCGACGAGTCGCTAGCCGAAATCCGATCGCTGACCGAGTCACTCGTGCGTGAGTTGCGGATCATCGCCGAACTTCCCGGCCGCGCTACCGTGCCTCTCACGAAGAAGCGAAAGGACGCAAAGGCTTCTCAACTCACTTGCAGGCAGCTCCTCGAAGCGATCGACCCTTTGGCCAACATGCTCCAGCCAGCAGTCGAGATGCCAGCAGTACCAGCGGCGGTATGCGCACCCGAAGGGCTTGAACTCGATCCGTATCTGCATATCCTTCGGTGGTTCCTTGAGGATGGCGAGACGCTTCGCAGCGTGGCCTTCCCATACGAAATGGGAACTCACAACTTCGCTGGAGTCGTGCCGGCCATTCTCGCCAGAAGGGTTGATGCGACTTGGGACGCGCTCGCGCCAGGAAGAGCCAGTGCCATCGTTGAGAAGTTCGCGTCGAGCACGTTCGTAGCGGTGACTGACCGACGGATCGTTACCGCCAACCCAGGGAAACTCCTAAAACGAGGCGAACTCGGCCCGATCTACTCCTTGGATGACGTGCGGAATGTACGCGGTCGCTCGCACCGCGGAGCGGGCGTCCGACCCACTATCGACGTGGCCACAGAGGAGCGCGATCTGCATTGGATGTTCCCCGACTCCGCGGAGCACGAGGACATCGACAGCCTGGCGGCGGCTCTTTCCGAAAGAACGCCCCACGCAGTTTCGGCCGCGACAGCGATTGAAGGACTTGCCACAGCAGACTCCGCCATCGAGTCCTAGAGATTGCGCGAGTGTAGGCATGAGTGAGCAGGAAGGCTTCCGGCCGACGGGTGGGCGGGCAAAGAGCGGCAAGTGCGCGCTGTGCGGGGCCCTGGCAAGACTCACCAAGGCACACGTGCCACCGAGAGCTGCATTCAACAATGGGAGCTTCTCTTGGGGTGGCACGACAGCAGGCAGCCGACTTGCCCACGGGCGGCCACGCCTCGGTGGCGCCAGCCTGTACGCGCATTGCGAAACCTGCCGGGCGGCCACATCCCCTTGGGATGACGAGTACATTCGGTGGGCCTACACCTTCGCGGGCAACCTGCTCCACTCCCAGTGGAAGGGCGAGCGGACTCACATTGAAGGAAAGCTCAGCGAGGTTCGCCCGGGTCGATTCATCCGCTCCGCGCTCGCAGGCATGACAGCGCTGACTCCGAAGCTCATCGATTCACACCCTGACCTGGTCTGGGCCGTGCGGCATGGAGTCGCAGCCCCAGCGCCCGAGGGCATCCGATTCTTGGCGGCGATCGCGCCTGACGGGGCGGCGGCGGTCCTTGAGGGAGCACACGAGGGCTTGGCCGTAAAGCTATCGCGGGATGGTGGAAGGGATGATGAATGGACGGCCGCGACCACACCGACAATCTCTGCCGTGATTCACTTCCCTCCGTTCAGCTTGCTGCTTGCGGATCGCCAGTTGGTGAGCGCTTTGCCGCACGCCGACTGCACTGACTGGCTAGAACTCGGGGTCGATGACCTCGCAGAGGTATCACTGGCGCTTCCCGTTGTTGATCTGCCCCGAACTCCAGACGCGCCGGTTCCTGTTTCGATGCTTCGGTTTATCGACGCGCGAGCCTGATCCTCGGCCGGAACAAGGTCGGGTCACGCCGTGTCGGGAGGGCTTACACCCGTCGGCAGAGCGGAAGCGCGGCGGTGGTGAACGCGGCGGCTTGCTGGCCGACGAGGAGCCGGGTCTCACACGACGCTTGGATCGCGGCCTGCTCGATGGCGGCGACGGCGGCGTCGAGTTCTTCGACGGTTGGGGCTGAGACGGCGATGAGGCCGGTGTAGCGGAGGATGCCGTGTCCGGCGGTGAGGTCGGCTTCTTGCTGGAGAACGTCGTGGTACTCGGCGGTCTGCGAGGCGTCCTCGATCTGGCCGATCTTGGCGCGCTGGGCCTGGTCGGAGATGTGCTCGACCTTCTTCTTGCGGATGTCGCGTGCGGCGGCATCGGATCGCATTGGGGTGCAGATCAGCGAGAACGACCGTTGGATGCCGGTGGACAGCAGCACCGGCGACAGGAACCCCGGATACACCAGCGACCGCGGCCACTCGCTGACCCAGAGCACCGCATGGTGGGCGGAGTCGGTGCGCAGCTTGCCCCAGGTCTCGGTGACCGCAACCGGCCCCGCGGTCGCGAGGGACTGGCCGAGCGTGCCGTGCCGTTCCAGGGTGGCAGCGATGGCCGGGTCGTAGGCGGAACGCAGCATCACCGCGATCTGCCCTGGTGTCAGCCATCCCGAGGGCGAGAGGTCGGCGGAACGGAGCGCGGCGACGATCGTGTTCATCTCTTGCCGCAGCACGGCGGCAGCACCGCGTATCCCGCCGCCCGCGGTCCTGATCTGACGGGCACTGGTCTTCATGTCCAGTGACAGCGAGAGCGTGGTCGCGTGGCGTTCACCGGCGGGTCCGGCCCGGTCGATGAGTTCGGCGTAGGTGTCGGCCGCCCATGATCCGTCAGCCGTGCCGTGGGTGGCCCACCATTCGGCGAGTCCGGTGCCTGAGTCTGGGAGGGTGCGTTCGAGGACTTGCAGCGTCGCGATTCGCCCGGAACGGCAGACGGTTGCCAGCACGCGGCCCCAGGAGCTGACGCGGCGTTCCTGCTCGCCTGGATCGAGGAGCACGAACGCGGGATGGGTGACCTCGCACACCACGGTCAGGGTTGCGGCGTGGGGGTCGTGGATCATCCCGGCTCCGGTATCGGGGTCGGTGTACTCGCGCAGTCGCGCCATGTCGCCGGGCAGTGCGAGGGTTCCAACGGGACGCGGGACGACGATCCTGCGTCGGTACAGCAGTTGCCCGCCGGTGGTGCGCCACAGCCACCAGCAGGCGATGGGCAGCCACTCCACGATTGGCCGACCTGCGATGGGTATCCAGGTCAACGCCGCGGCGAGTACCCAGATGGGGGCGGTGTAGGCGAGCAGCATCCCGCCGCCGGCGTAGAACGCGCCGATGAGCGTGGCTCCGCCGATGGCGAGCGTGATGAGCTGGGTCAGCGACAGGCCGAGGAGGACACCGCGACGAGTGAGGCGGGAGAACTTCACCGGCACGAGTTCGCCCGCGGGGGGCCGGTCGTGGTTCGTGCTGCTCATCGTCTACTCCTTCGGTGGGCGTGGCGCGGGCGGCGGGGGCTGCTTCGACGGCGGTGACGGGTCGCTGCTCGGCGGTCGTGGTGCCGGGCTCGACGGCGGTGCCGCAGGCGATACGGCGGACGGTGGCGGTGTCTGCGCTGCTGCGTCGGCGGCGTGCTCGCCCTGGGCTCCCAGCGCGGTTCCGGCCTTCGGGCCGGCGGTTGCGGCACCCTTGGCGACGCTCGCCCCAACCACCACCCCGGCTGCCACGGGACCGGCCGCGGCTGCACTGCCTCCGCTTGCCGCGGCTCCACTGCCGGCGGCCCCTCCGCCGCTCGCGGCGGGTGCCGGCGCTGGGGCCTTCGGCGGTGCTGGTGCGCTGCTTCCTCCACCCGTGTTCCCGCCGCCGCTGTTGGTTCCGTCGAGCACCTTCTTCGGGTCGCCGCCGCCTTGTGGCTTGGTCGGGACGGGGATCGGGCGGTTGAGGGCGCTCTTGGCGTCCTGCTCGGAGCCGATCGCGTGGTACATGTCGAACCCGACGAACGCGATGAACTTGTACGTCAGGTACGGGGCGAACGCGGCCATCGCCATCAGCACGATCCCCGCGATGGGGTCGCTGATCGAGGCGAGGTCGGCGTCGATCGGTGCGGAGACCTGGGTGATCGCAACGAGGAACATCACGACGAGCACGAGCTTGGAGCAGATCAGCGCGACGACGAACATCGCCCACTTCCCGATCCACCCCCGCGAGGCATCCCACGAGGCACCGCTGAACGCGAGCGGCGCGAACACGACCGCGACCAGCAGGAGCGCTTTCCTGACGAGGAGGGACAGCCACACGATCGCGGCGGCGGTGATCGCGAGGCCGGCCATGAAGATCGTGATGATCGCACCGACGCCGGGAGCGGCGATGTTGATCCCGACCAGCCCTCCGGCGAGGAGGGCGATCTTGTCGCCCATCGACTCAGTGGTCTCTCCGGCGGCCTGCACGATCCCGATGCATAGCTGATCGACGACCTCCAACAGCAGCGCGGTGAGCGTGATGACCACGAACGATCCGAGGACGGACTTGGCCAGGCCGAGGGCGGCGCGGGTGAGTGCGGTGGGGTCGCGGCGGATCAGGCCGGTGATGAGTTGGAGGCAGAAGAAGATCAGCATCACGAATACCGCGATGCCGAACAGCAGGTTGTAGACGGCGATGTAGCCGGGCTTGGTGACATCCACCAGGGTCGTGGTGTCGAAGACCGACCAGACGGCCTCGAACAGCCACCCTGCGGCGGCACCCATCGCCTGGGCGAGCCAGTCGAACGGGGCCGCGACCAGCGAGGCGGCTCCTTCGCCGACGGCATCGCAGACCGAGGAGATCACGGGAACGTCGCACACGCCCATCACGAACACCAGCACTCTCGACGACGACGGGCGGGTCAGACGGACTGGCCGACGTTCCAGAAGAAGTTGATGAGCGTCACGCTCGCGCCGCAGATCACCGCCGCGCCGCAGGAGACGAGGACGCCGATCTTCCCGCGCGAGGCGAGGTGCGGGTTGGAGGAGTTCGCGCCGAAGCCCCACACGATCGCGGACACGATCAGCGCGAGAACGGACAGGATGAGGCCGATGGTCATCACCGCGCCGACGATGGTGCGCAGCTGGTTGATCCCCGGCAGGCCGTTGGTGTTGGGGTCGATGTTGATGTCCATCGGCACCAGCAGCGGCGGCGCGGACATGACGTTGGCGAGCAGATCGAACACGGTAGGTCTCCTTGGCGACGGGCGGCCCGCCCACGAACTCGCAGACGGGGTACACGCGACAGGTGCACCCGCGACCCCTCGGCAGCGGAGACGACAACGCCCACGTCGGCGAGGACGTGGGCGTTGACAGGTTCGGAGGCGTTCGGCGTCAGAGTTGTTGGCCGAGGTTGAGTAGCCAGTTCATCCAGGCGACGCCGCCTCCGGCGAGGACGGCGGCACCGACGGAGACGAGGACACCGATGCGGCCCTTGCTGGCGGTCGCGTAGTTGCCGTGGGCGGTCGCGATGGCCCACACGATGGCCGACACGATCAACATAAGGACGGCGACGATGAGGACGAACGCCAGGAGCGCTCCGACCACGGCGCGCAGGTCGCCGATGCCGCCGAGCCCGTTGAAGTCGGGGAAGACACCCATTTCCGTTCACCCAACCTTGACTGTGACGTGGAGGTGGTCGTAGTGGCCTCCGGTGATGGAGGCGGGGTCGTGCATGCCGCCGCCGTTGTAGGGTCGCCAGCCCTGGGCGTCGCGGGCGACCGACCAGATTTGGCCTTGCCAGATCAGGTACTCGACGCCGAGCACGTCGGCGTTGTCCTTCATCCAGTTGGTGACCTTCCAGCCGGCGTCGAGTTGTACCGGGGTGGGTCGCTGGCCGATGCGGTTGCCGAAGGTGATGTCGCACGCCCTGCCGAGGGGATGCTCGGACTTGGTGCCGGGGCGCGGTGAGTAGCAGCCCCAGCCGGTGTCGGGGAACGCGGCGAGGGTCTGCTGGTAGAGGTGGAGCATGCGGGCGGTGATCTTGCCCGAGCTGGTGGGATCGTCGACGAGCCGGTCGGGGTCTCCATCGACACCGGTCGGCGTGCCCGCGGTGGCGTTGTTGCAGGCGGCGGGTGATCCGCTGGTCGCCGTCGGCAGGTTCGCGGCCCCGTGCTGGTTGAGCCAGGCGGCGGCGTCGATGGCCTCGCTGTTCGTGCCGCCGGGCCGGACCTCGAAGTGCAGATGTGCGCCAGTGCTCATGCCCGAGGAGCCGACATCGCCGATGTGCTGCCCGGCACTCACCCGGTCGCCGGGACGGACGTGGATGCCGCTCTGCCACATGTGCGCGTAGGCGGTCGCGACGGTCTTGCCGTCGATGGTGTGCTCGATGACGATGAGGCCGCCGTACCCGCCGGAGAACTCCGCGACCGTGACGGTGCCGTCCGCGGCGGCGAGGATCGGGGTGCCGTCGGGCGCGGCGAAGTCGGTGCCGGTGTGCATCTTCCGCTCGCCCGTGATCGGGTGCACCCGCATCCCGAACGGCGAGGTCAGCACCCAGGTGCCCTCGGGCAGCGGGAACACCACCCGCGACGACGACACCGCCGGGCCGCCGACACCAAGAGCAGCACTGCCGCCTGTGGTGAGGGCGGTGAGGATGCTGTCGGCGACGGGCGCGTAGTTGCGGTAGCGGTCGGGGTAGGCGGACACCTCGACGGCTTGGGCGGCTTCGCCGGGGTCCATCTGTTGCCAGCCGGGGATGTCGAGCAGTCCGCGTGGCGAGGGGTAGTTCGGTCCGGTCGGCCCGCCGAAGAACGCTCGCGCCTGGTAGTTCGGGTCCATGAGCTCGGCGACAGTGCCCCACCCGGATTGGGGGCGCATCTGGAACAGGCCGAGGGAGTCGTGGTCGCCGCCGTTGCCGTCGTTCGGGTAGGTCGCCGACTCGGGGTACGTGCCGGTGTTGGTGAGCATCCGCAGCGTGGACTCGGTGAGCGCGGCCATCAGCGCGATCTTGATTCCGGGCCTGCCCACGTCGGTGATGCCGTTTCCGACGGAGATGATCGTGGCCGCGTGCGTGAGCTGCTGACGATTCAGCGTGAAGGTTTCGCCGTTCGCGGTGGTCACGGTGAGCGAGTCCGGGATCGGGCCGAGGTTCACGCTCCCGGCTGGAGTGGCGCAGTAGGCAGCGGCGGGATTCATCAGCACCCCGATCCCGAGGAGTGCTGCGGCGGGTGCGAAGAACAGCAGTGCCAGGGCTGCGATGGCGGCCTTGCGGAACACGACGCCAGCCCTTCAGCGCAGCGGGTTGTCGAGCTGCGACAGCCGCAGCAGATGGCACGTCGGGTAGGCCGGTGCGCAGACGATGAACAAGGTGAACGCGACCGGATGCTCGCTGATGACCGGTTGGCCGTTCCAGACCCCGGCGCGATGGCGGGTTCCCTCGATCGTGACGGCCGACGTTCCGGCCGCGAGCTGCCCTGGCTGGGCCTGCGCTACCGCCTCGGACCAAGCGTCGGGGACGTACGTGGTGTTGATGGTGAGGTGCTGACGGGTGGCGTACTGCCGCAGCTCGATCCAGGCGTCTCGGGTCGGCAGGTACGCGGCCACGTCGGAGGCCAGCCCTGCTTGTTCGTCCCCGCTGGGGTCGCCAACCGCGAGGATCGTCGAGGTGAAGTCCAGCGGCCACAGCCCCGAAGCGGTGTCCCAGGCGAACAGCGTTGACGCGACGCCCTGAGCGAAAGTCTCGGGGTCGGCAGAACGGGGAACCGCTGGAACTCGCGGCGGTAGAGGCGTGCTCGGTGCCACGGTTGGCGGTGCCGTGGTGACCGGGCCAGGCTCCGAGTCAGGATCGGGGGTGGTGCTGTTGCGGGGGCCGGTGAGGAGTCCGTAGACGCCGACACCGGTCAGGAGCAGCAGGACGACGCCGGCGGCGATGAGGGCGACGAGTCGGCGGCGGTTCCGGGGATTGGTGGGTGCAGGGCTCATGCCGAGCAGGTGCGCACCCGGCACCCACGCCCGCGGTCAGAGGGCTCGGAGTCGTGGCCGTTCCGCCGTGCCTTCGCGGGCGACGCGGAGTGCGTCGGCGAACCGAACGGTGCCGTCGGTGGTGGTGAGGAAGTTCTCGAACTGCTCGTTGGTCAGCTCGGCGGCGAGGGTGCCGGCGTCGTAGTGGGTCCACCAGTCAGCCAGCTCGCCCCAGGTCTGCACGAACGCGCGCAGCGGGTAGCGGACGGGCTGGCCGTCGCCGGTGACGAGCGGCAGCGGGCGGGGTGGGATGCGCTTGCCCTTCTTGATCGACTTCGCCTGGGCTACGGCTGCTTCGGCGCGGGCGTGCAGCTCGGCCTCGCGTCGCTCCCGCGCGGTGGTGTCGGCGTCGCGGATCGCTTGGTAGATCGGATGCACCGGGTCGCCGGCCTCGATCCGTTCCAGCCCGGCGGCAGCCTCGGTGCGCAACGCCTCTGGCTGAGCGGGGTTGTGGGCGATGTCTTCGAGGTAGCCGATCTTCTCCAGCGTCGTGTGCGATGCACCGCCGGGAATCATCGCCGCCGCTTGCTCCCGCGCCTTCCCGAGCGGCCCGCTCGACGGTGGTGCAAAGTTTGCACCACCGTCGTTTCCCGGCTGGTTCTCGCTGCTGAACTGGGTGGCGGACTTTCGGCGGGCGGCGTCTTCGGCCATGACCTGCTTGATCTCGCGGTAGAGGCCGGCGGCTTCGAGTTGGGTGTAGGGCTTGTGGAGCATGTTGTCGTCCTGCTCGGCGAGGAGCTGTCCGAGTCGGTCGGACAGGCCACTGCGAACCCACACGTTGACGGTGCGCCAGCCGAGCTTCTTGATCGCGGCCAGACGTCGTGCCCCGCACACCAGCACGCCGTCGATGGTGATCGTGAGAGGTTGCAGCAGGCCGTCGCGGTCGATGGAGGCGGCCAGTGTGTCGATGTCGCCGAGGTCGGCGCGGTGCCGTGTGCCGACGAGGATCGACTCGACCGTGCGGTCGAGCTGGATGCTGCCGATCTGCGGCTCGGTCACGACGCCTCACCGCCTCCACCACTCGGCGCGGCCAGAGCGAGCGCGAGGATCAGATCATCGTCGCGGAGCAGCAGGTCGAGCGTCTCGCCCAGCAGCAGCCGGAGCAGGATGCCGCGACCGCTGCTGGTGGCCACGTAGGCCGGGTGCGGGTTCCCGAGCAGTGCTTTCAGCAGCGCGGCCCAGGAGCGACGCGGCAGGTCGAGCAGAGCCCGCGCGTGCCGGTCGCGGCGCAGCGCCTCGTAGGCGGACTGGCGGGTGCCCGCCTTCATCAACGCACCGCAGACGTGCTCGACGGCGGCCCGAGCGGTGTCGGTCGGCCAGTCGAGCAGGCACAGCATCGCGATGGCGTCCTCGGCCGCCGATCCAGCGGACATGCACGCCTGCGCCGACCCGAGACTGTCGCGCGGCTCGGTTTCGAGGTCGCTGGGACGCAGGTCGGTGGTGTGGAACGCGGGATGGTAGTCGGCCAGCGCGGTGTCGCGTTCGGAGAACCGTTCGGGGTCGTGGAACGCCGAGACGTGCGCGCGGCGGGCCTGGTGCACCGAGCAGAGCAGACCTTGGGCGCGTTCCTCGTAGACGCAGGTGATCCGCACGGCGTGGGTGATGATCGCCCACGGATCGTTGGCCTCGCGGGTCGAGCGGTACTGCATCGCGTCGAACGCCGCCGTGACCGCTTCCCAGGTGTCGAGCTTGTGCTTCCTCGCGAGAGCGCGGTACTTGTCGGCGGCGAACTCCATCAGGTCGCGGGCTACCGGGTCGTGAACCCAGGCATCCTCGCCGCCCTCGGCGAGGCGATTGAGCAGGGCGCGCAGGCCCTCGCCGGTGGTGAAGTCCTCAGCCCCGAAGGCCGTCGGCTCGGTGTTGCTGCTGGTGCGGGTTGGTGTGGTCATGGTGTCGGCACCTCCTGGCAGGCAGGTGCGCACTCGCTCCCACGAGTGCGTCCTGTAGCCGATGCTGTCGCAGCCATGACCCGTCACCACCGTCAACTCATCGAGACCCCGGAGCGGGAAACCTGCGACGCCGGTGTGCTGCTGCGCCCGAACGCTGAGATCGGCGGCAACCGCCGGGCGCGGTCCCCGAGACGACGAACGCCTGCACCGAGCGGGGTGCGGGTGCGGCGTGCGAGCTCGGCTTGGAAGTCGAGACCACGCCCGGCCGCGTGCGCGGAGTGCCGGGCGATCAGGTCGGTGGGGCGTACCCACTCCACGCCGCGCCCGCGAACGATCGCGTGCTGCTTGTCGTCGCGGGCGACCTGCGCGGCCTGCACCGCCTCCGGCGTGCTCGCCGGTTCGACTGGCTCGGGGCGCTCCCGCGGCTCCTCGAGGACCAGCCTCGCCGGATCGGGCCTTACCGAGTCGGTGTGCTGCGCGTTGTCGCTGGTGTTCATGGGGTCGTCTCCTCCCGCTCGTCGGCGGTGTCATTTGTGTCAGTCAGGTGTGCGACGGCGAACCAGCGGCCTACGGTCGAGGGATGCACATCGAGTTCGCGGGCGATCCGCTTGTTCGACCAGCCCGCCTCCCGCAGCTCCTGCCCCAGCGCCCGCCGATCCGCCACGCCCTCGTCGTGACGGGTCGGTTCGGTTTCGGCGGACGGCAGCGCAGGCATCGACTCCGCAGCAGCCGTCGAGAACGACGCGGCGGCGGTAGGTTCGGTGGCGGGGTCGGTGGCGCGGGTGAGGATCACGGTCAGGTGCGTAATGGCCAGCAGCACGACGGGCGGCACCGCGGCGACCGAGGCCGCGAGCATCCTGGGCACGTCAGCATCTGCGGCGACGACGGCGTGAATGGCGTTCGCCGTCACCGACACGATCGCGCCGCCGACCAGCAGCGCCCACGGATACCAGGCAGAGCGCTGCCCGGCGAGAGCGACGACGGCGACCGTGGCGACGACGATGATGCCGTCCACGATCAGCGGCCACGCCCACGCCTGCCCCGCACCGATCCCCGAGCGAGCGGCGAGATCGGCCAACGAGGTGAACGACAGCCAGAACGCCCCGGCGGCGATGAACACCGTCCCCGCGACCGCGGTCATCGCGGCCCAGCGCCGCCCGTCCGATTCACGCCTCACAGCCCCGCCCTCCCCAAGGCTGCGGAAGGTGGGCCTCCCGAGCGTTCGAACCACCGGCCCGCGCCTTGGGCCCGGTGGTCTGACGTGGCCTCGGATACGGGCTGGGTGGCTCGGTAGGCAGAGCGCACGGTCGTAGTGATCTCGCGATCGCCCAGACCCGCGGACTGTGCCGCAGCACCCAGGGCATCGAGCGCGTCGGCGGGCGAGACGCCGTTCTCGGCGAGGCGGCAGGCGGCCCAGAACAGGCCCCGGTTCCGCTCGCCCTCACCCCGCCCGGCGACCCACGCCGCCAGCCGCGTCCCATCCACGGCCATCGAAGTGCCCTCGGCGCGCGTTGAGGCGACGGGGCGCGGGTCGAGGAAGTCCCGCAGGCGGGTCGCGTCCACCGGGCCGACCGAGTGCGCGGCGATGTCGGCGACCTCGTAGCGGCGGACGTTGCCGTCGATGATTCGCCGGGAAGGCGAAGCGATGATGTAGCCGCCGTCGCCCCGGAAATCGACACCCGCAGTGGCTGCCTGCCACGACCGCTGCTCCCGGCCCGGTGTCGCCGGGAAGTACACGTGCGCGCCACCGGTGGGTGTGCGCACCAACAGACCCGCTCCATCGACGAGCCCCGCCTCGGAGGCGCGCTCGAATGCCGCGCGGCCATCGTGGGGGCCATGGACATCGACATCGACGACGACAACGCCCGATGCAGCGCC
The DNA here is from genome assembly GCF_044340635.1 of Microbacterium sp. Lineage (GTDB taxonomy): Bacteria > Actinomycetota > Actinomycetes > Actinomycetales > Microbacteriaceae > Microbacterium. The sequence goes on along the minus strand of NZ_JBIITF010000027.1, from coordinate 3,660 downwards.
GGTCGGGATGCTGATGTTCGCGTTCGGTGTGCGCGACCACCAGGCCGCGACCTGTTCCGGGTCGCTGCTCGCATCGAGGAACCCACGACGGGTCAGCGGACGCTTCCCCTCGACGACGCACGGAAACACGGGCACGCCAGCCGCCGCGAGGCTCCGAGCCGCGAACGCCAGGCTTGGCGAGCGATCCACGCGAATGAGCGCCGCCAGGACATCGAATGCTTCGGGCATCACAGCCCCCGCCCTGCCAGAGCTGGCACCTGCGCAGCACGCGGACGATCGGTCTCCACCGCAGGCGCAGACGTGCGGGAGGTGCGCGGACTGGCGTTGTCGCGGTCGAGGCCGGGCGGGGTGCCGTCGCCGACCTGGAGCGTGTCGAGCTGGTCGAGGATCGCCAGCGCGGTCTTCCGCACCCGCTCGCCGGTGGCCTGCACCACCTGGACGGGCTCTTGGCCGTCCACGCGGACGGCCCAGGTCGAGACGTACGGGATCGTGTACCCGGCAGTGTCCATGCCGTGCGCCGCACCGACCATCAGAGCCACGGACTCGGCCTCGACCTCGCGGATGCCGCGATGCTGCCGCGCCTCCTCATCGTCGGGATCGTGCATCAGCACATGCGCCAGCTCGTGCGCGAGCGTCTTGACCTGCGCGGCAGGGTCCATGTTCTCCCGCACCGCGACCGTGCGCGCCTCGTAGTCGGTCATGCCGTTCGCGCCGGAGATCATCCCCTCGTGCGGCACCCGCAGCACCTCGAACCCCGCGCCGCGAACCTGCCCCGCCAGCCCTTCCCACAGCCCCGACGGAGCTTCACCTTCCAGCAGCGCCGGAGCGGGCGGGACCGGCAGCGGTTCGCCGTCGGTCTGGGACGCATCCCACACGTAGGCCGGTCGCGCTCCGACCATTCGCGAGCGCACCACTTCGCCGGCCTTCGGCTTCTCCCGTGGGCCGAGCCGCCGCCACGAACTCGCATCGGCAGGAGTCGCGGTGGCGAACCGGCCCGTCACGGGCGCGAAGATCATGTAGCCCGGCTGCCCTTTCATCACCTGCCGTCCCAGCCCCTGCCACTGCCGGTATCCGGCGACGAGGGTGGGGAAGGGTTCGGGCACGCGGCCTGCCTCGAACGCGGCCTCGTGCTGCACCCAGATCAGCATCGTGTTGTTGAATGACCGCGACCTGAACCGTGCTGCGAAGGCCAGCGCCTGCCGCCAGTCGTCACCGGAGACCAGCGACTCGACCGCGCCGGTCAGCTTCTCGTGCAGCTCGTCGAGCTTCGCCTCTCGCGCCGCGCGGGCGTCCTCGTTCGATGCCATGCTCCGGTCTCCTTTTCGGTGGGCCGCGGCGCGGTGGCGCGCGGCGGTACACCTGGCAGGTAGGCGCGAACACCCGTGTCCGGACTGTGAGCTGGACATCGTTCACCTCCTTGAGGCCGCCCGAGCCGAGACCGGGGCACCGGTATTGAGCATGCTCAAAGTGTCCCGGAGTCCTGTTCTAACACCGACCGTTGAGCATGCGCAACCCTTGATTTGTGCATGCTCAACAAGTACGGTTGAGCATGCACAACCACCCTCCGGGTGGCCCACATCGATGCCTTGCCCGTCGCGAAGGGAAGGGGGTCAGCCACCATGACCGAAGACGAGAGCCAGGCTGCGGCCGAAGACCTCGCCAAACGTCTGCGGCTCCTGATGGATGTCGCTGTGGCCGAGTCCGGCACGGAGCCGACCTACTCGCAGATCGCCGGCTACCTCCAAGAGCGAGGCACCAACCTTTCGCGGTCGCGCTGGACGTACATGGTCAACGGCCACCGCTACGTCCAAGACCCCGCAGTCTTCGAGGGGCTCGCCGCGTTCTTCGACGTGGACGCGGCGTTCCTGCTCGGCGAGGACGGTGCCGCCACGCCCGAGAAGGTCTCAGCGCAGCTCGACCTGGTTCGGTCCATGCGTGCCGCGAAGGTGAAGTCCTATGCTGGCCGCACCCTCGGCGACATCTCGCCGAAAGCACTCCACGCCATCACCAAGTTCCTGGATGAGGAAATGGCACCAACGCCTGAGCACTGACAGGTGTCGCGCAGGGCGAAGCCGATACCGGTCGCTGCTCCCCACTGAGAGGGGCGAACCGTGAACATAGAACAGGCCGTATCGGCGGCCGTCGCGGGCCTTCAGCTCGGCAATACCTTCACCTTCGACGACCTCCTCCGCTCGGTCCAGGACCAGCGGCACCGCAGGCTCCGCGTCATCGAGCTCGCCGACCTCGACACGCACGACGGCCTCTGCGCGCTCTGGCTGGCCACTGATACGGACGACCTCGTGCTCCACGCCCGCACCGACTCGACACTGCACCGCCAACAGTTCGTCCTGCACGAGTTCGCGCACATGATCCTCGGCCACTGCGACGGAGCGGACTGCCCAGCCGTGGACATGCTGCTGCCCAACATCCCGCCCCGCACACGCGGACGCCTGCTCCGGCGGCAAGACCTCGACAGCGAAACCGAGATCGCCGCCGAGTCCCTTGCCGACCAGCTCGCCGCCGGCATCCGAGGATCGGTGTTCGCCGAATCGGCCTTCTCGGAGATATTCGGATGATCCAGACGCTCGTCGCGACGCTCATGTGGGCGCTCGTGGCGAGCCTGCTCATCTTCCGCCGCAAACGCACCGACCGAAGCATCACCTACGCCGCACTCACCATCGCCATCGCGATGACGCTGAACGTCGATGGAATCTACACGGCCGTCGATCCGCTCGTCGGCGGAACGAACCTCGCAACACTGCTCGCGGACGCGCTGCTGATGACCGGACTGTTCTTCCTCGGACGGGGCGTCATGAAGTCCGGCGAGTACAGGCCCACGCTCGTCCGCGTCGCCGTGAGCGCACCCGTGCTCGTGATCTCGCTCTCCGCGATCGCCGTGACGTTCGTGTTCATCGACCGCGGCCGTACGACCACGCAGTTCATGAGCGACCTCGGCGCTCAACCCGCGACGGCTGCCTACTCGATCATCACCTTCGTCTATGGCGGCATCGTCATCGCCGCGATGCTAACCCTCGCCGCCCGGCGATACCGGCACAGCGCCGGTGTCCAGCGCCTGCCCGCAGCGCTGCTGACGCTCGGGTCAGCTTTCGGCGTCGCCCTCTGCCTCGCTGTGATCGTCATGGACATCGCCCACGTCACCGGCCGACTCGGCCTCCTGCATGCCGTTCAGCCCGCCTACGGGCCGCTCTCGCTCCTGACGTTCCTATTCCTCTGCGCCGGGTTCGCCGCGCAACCCGCCGTCCGGCGCGCCCAGCACTACCTGCGCGACAAGCGCACAGCCGCCCTCGCGGCACAGCTGGAGTCACTCTGGAACCGAGCGACACAGGTGCGGCCCGGCCTGAGCCAAGCAGACCCGCTCGCCGCCAGCACGGAAGACCCCGAAGGGCGACTGCACCGAGAGATCGTCGAAATCCGCGACGCGATGATCGACCCCCGAGTCACCTTCGACACCAGCCGAACCGAACGCACCCTGCTCGAACGCGCCGAGAGCCACCTCGTCGGAAACGACACCGCCGTCGCGACGACCTTGCCCATCCCGAACGTCGAGGAGCGGGAATCGTGATCGGCCGCATCGCCCTGAGCGCTGGAGTCGTTGCAGCCCCCGCGGGTGGGGCGGGGGACGCCCTCGCGCGACCGCGC
>NZ_JBIITF010000013.1:0-97621 GCF_044340635.1 Microbacterium sp. | reverse complement strand
CGGGCGTCGATCAACCGACGGCGTCGAATGTGAACTTCACCGGGGGGCAGACGATCGCGAACCTGGCCACGGTGAAGCTGGGCTCTGACGGCAGGATCAGGGTGACGAACAATTCGCCTGGCTCCGTGCACCTGCTGGCGGACATCGCCGGTTACTACGTCGCGGGCGACGACGTCGCTGGCGCGCCGGAGGCGGCGGGTGGTTTCGTGAGTGTGTCGCCGTCTCGTATTTTGGATACTCGGACGGGGAACGGGGCGCTTCGGGCAGCGGTGGCGGGGTTCGGATCTGTTGATGTGCAGGTGACGGGCCGTGCTGGTGTTCCCGTGTCCGGTGTGACTGCGGTGGTGGTGAACGTGACTGTTGCCGGGGCGTCGACGGGTGGATTCCTCACGGTGTATCCGTCGGGCGTCGATCAACCGACGGCGTCGAATGTGAACTTCACCGGGGGGCAGACGATCGCGAACCTGGCCACGGTGAAGCTGGGCTCTGACGGCAGGATCAGGGTGACGAACAATTCGCCTGGCTCCGTACACCTGCTGGCGGACATCGCCGGTTACTACGTCGCGGGCTGACTCGCGGCGTTCGGTTGCGGCCGACACACCGGCCGAGAGTTCGATTCGACGAGGCTGATCACGGTTGCGCGGCCAGCGGTGGCATGGGCTGCCACGTCTTGTCGCGTGCGATCTTGCGCCCGTCTCGGAGTCCCCGCCACAGGTTGCTCGTACCGCGGACCGTGCGCTCCACGAAGACCAGACGGATCAGCTCTTTCGCGAAGGTCAGGAACGTTCCCATCGCGAAGCGGACGGGACGAAGCGCACCCTGGGTCCGGAAGTAGTGCCGCATGTGCCCGCGGTTTCGCATGATGTAGTAGCGGTACGCGTTGCTCGACGCGTTCAAGTGGCGAACACCCATGTCCCACTGCCGGATCTCTCGAGTGCGCCGCAGGACGAACTCGTCGACGATGACCGCGGTCGTATGGCGTGACGCGAGCCATCCGTACACCGAGTCATCCCAGTAGATGAAGAACCGCGGGTCGGGCAGGCCGACCTTCCGCACGATGTCGCGGTGGATGAACATGCCCTCGAAGCATCCGGAGTTCATCTCGCGATAGCGCGCCTCGTCGAATCCCGCCGGAGCGAACGGGATGGGGATGCCGAGGGGGATCGACAGGCGGTACTGCCAGTAGAACTCGCTGCCGTCGTAGTCGTAGCGCCGACCCTGGATGCTCTTGAACCGCGGAGCCCACACGCCCATCCGGGCGAGGCCGTCGGGCAGGACCTCGACATCGTCGTCCATCAGCCACATCCACGTCGAGCCGAGCTCGTACGCAACGCGCATGCCCTCGCTGAAGCCACCGGAACCGCCGGTGTTCGTCTCGAGGCGCCGGTAGACGATCGTCGCGGGGATCTGTTCGCGGAAGGATTCCACGACCTCGGCGGTGTCATCGACGGATGCGTTGTCGATGACGACGACGTGTCCCGGGTGAGGATCCATCCGCACGATCGAGGCGAGCAGCTTCGCCAAGAGCGCCGAGCGGTTGTACGTCACGATCGCGATGGTCGCCGATGCCGGATCGAATGCGGTTTCGGTCGACGAAGATTCCGTCGCTTCTGGGCTCTGTGGCATGACGCCTCCATCCTACCGGCCCGGCAGCTTCCCCTTTTCGGTGCCCGTGAACCCGGGTCTACCGTTCCCCACTGAGGGGGAGCGGTGGCGGCGGGCTCGCGGGCCGGATGCCCTCCCGCCACGACCGGCTGAGCCCGGCGCGAACGACGCACACCACGAGCAGGAGCCACCCGAATCCGCCGAGGGTGAAGCTCTCGAACATCGAGTCGACGAGCAGCGTGATCAGAATGAGGGGAGTCCAGGCGTAGAGCACGGAGCGCCGCTTGCTCGCGACGAGCGACGAGCGGACGAGGGCGAGGGCGCACATCCCGGCGAAGAGCAGGAGGCCCACCCATCCGGTCTGCAAGAGCACGTCGAGATACGCGTTGAGGGCAGTCGCGTGCGCCTCGTCCGTGATGATGTTGATCGAGGTGTAGGGGAACTCCTCAACCGGCCAGGCTCCGACCCACCCCCAACCCTGGATCGGCCGATATCGCACGTAGATGTTCAGGATCGTGTCCCACAGTTCGGCTCTCGTGGCGAAGTCGGATCCCGCATTCAGGATCGCGATGATCGCGCGACGGAAGAAGTATGCGAACACACCGCCGACGACGACGAGCGACAGGAGTGAGATCTGCAGGGTTCGTCGTTGCTCGGGCGGCGCGTGCCGCACGAGCGCCAGCGCGCCCGTGGCGACGGCGACCGCGAGCGCGAGGACGAAGACGGTCGGGGATGCGGAGAGCAGCGCGAGCAACCCCCCGAGGACGAGTGAGAAGATCGCGAGACCGCGGGGGATGGACCGGGTACGCCACTCGATGACGAACGTGATGAGCGCTATCACGGCGACGAAGCCGAGCATGTTGCGTGTGCCGAAGATGCCCTGGATGGGACCGCCCAGAACGATGTTGCCCTGGATCCCCAGGAACCTGATCGGCAGGTCCAGAAGGATGCCCGAGAGGATCTCGAGCGCGAGCGATATGGCGAGGAGAGTGCGCAGCGTGTCGCCGAGGGCTCGCACCGTCTGAAGGGTGTCGCGGACGTGTCCGATGACGATGGCCAGGAACGCGGGTCCTGAGAGAACGAGCCATCCGATCAGCGTTCGGGGTGGTTCCGTGCTCCACACGGCCGTGGCCGCAAGCCACACGAAGAACAGTACGAGGGTCGTGGGCACCAGCCGCACGATCATCACCTCGTGCCGACGGCGCACGAGTACCGCCACGCCCACGGCGCACAGTCCCGCGATGATCGTGGAGTAGGTCACGACTCCGGCGGTCCGCTGGATGGCGAACGACAGAGCCACCGTCCCGAACACCGCGAGGGTGAACGCTCGCGCGAAAGCCGCGGAATCGAGCGCGTCCCAGGTCCACTCGAGCAACGGATGCCGCGGCATCCGCGCGGGGTTCGTCACCGCGCCGTCCGCTCGACCTGCTCGCCGCGCTCCATCGCGAGTCTGCGCTCCGCCGGGCCCTCGCCCACGAGCGGCGACTGCCCGATCTTGTGCGACAGCATGACGACGAACAGCCAGCCCCACTCGGAGAGGGGGCGGGATTCTGCGAGGCCCTGGACCAGCAGCACGGTCATGACGAGCGTCGGCAGCAGGGTGAGCGCCTGGTAGGGCCGGTCGGCCGTCAGGTCCCACCGGGGGCGGTCGATCGCGAAGAACCACGCCCGCCAGATCAGGGCCACATAGGTCAGCACGAGCAGACCCAGGCCGATGGCGCCGACCTGGAAGAGGGCGTCGAGCCACATGTTGTGCGCGTGGAACACGGTCAGATCGTTCACCACGATCCATCCGTCGATCTCGGGTACCCACGGCAGCCACGGGGTGGAGAACCCCCAACCCAGTACGGGATGCTCGACCACCCGGGCCCACACGTCCTCCCAGATGCCCGTGCGGCCCGTGAGGTCGCCTCCCCGGCCGAGCAGCTCCAGGATCGCATCACGCCCGAACCAGGCCGCGAGGGCCCCACCCAGGCCGATGGCGGCGTACGCGATGTAGAACTTGGTGCGCTCGCCCGGTCTGCGGGTCGTCCGCATGAGGAGCGCCGTCCCGAGAACGACCGCCACCGCGACGACCGCGAGCCACACGCTTGCGGAGCCCGAGCGCCAGAGGAGGAACGCCGACAGGACGATCCATCCGTACAGGAGTGCCCGACGCGGCGCCCCCGAAGCTATGCGGATCGCGAAGACGATGATCGCGAGCAGGGCGGCGGTCGCGAGCAGATGGGCGTTGCCGACGATGCCCTGGATGCGCCCGCCGTCGAAAAGGTTGTTGCGCGACCAGTCCAGTTCCGTGACGATGTCGCCGTCCCAGAGCAGGAAGTTCGGCAGGATCGGATGCTGCACGATGAGCGAGACCCACAGCTCGAACAGGATCGACAGAGCCATGACCCACTTCAGAGCGGAGGCGATCGCGCGCACGAGCTCACGCCACGTCAGCACGCTCGCGACGAAGAGGCCCTGGACGGTCGTCGCGGCGAGCAGTACCCAGGTGAGCACGGTCGCATCGCGCCACGTCGACCAGATCACCGAGGCTGCAGCCCAGGCGACGTAGGCGAGCGGCAGCCACGGCAGCTGGCGCCACGCGATCACGGGACGGAGCACGGCCCACAAGACGCCACTGGCGAGCGTCGAGGCGCAGACGAGAACCACGAGTCCGACGGCGCCGAGCAGGTTGAACCAGAACGTCGTCGCGAGCGCGGTGAACAGGACGAAGATCGTGTAGGCGCGCAACAGCAGGTGCCCCGTGGATTCGCGGATGGGCGCCGCGGGAGGGGCGCCAACGGGGTGTCGCGTGTGGACGGCCATGGTGCAATCAGGGTACCCGCATCACGTGGCCCGGCCGGGGCGCGGGGCGTCGCCGCCCTGACGGCAACTCCTCGCGCGACGCCGAAGCAGGGACGGAGGATCGCAGCAGTCGATTTAGGCTGTTCGCATGCTCGTGTCGCTCTCGAATGTCCCGCGCAGCTATGACTGGGGCTCTCGCGATGCGATATCGCGCCTTCAGGGACGTCCGCCGTCCACGATGCCGGAGGCGGAGCTGTGGTTCGGCGATCACCCCGGCGCTCCCGCGACCGTCGAAGACGGCACGGGACGGACCCTCGACGCATGGATCGCGGACGAGGGCGAGGCCCGGGGCATCACCGGTCCCCTTCCGTTCCTCCTCAAGCTGCTGGCCGCGGACTCGCCGCTCTCGATCCAAGCGCACCCCACCCTGGATCAGGCGCGCGTGGGCTACGACCGAGAAGAGGCGTCCTCTGTGCCTCGGGATGCCCCGCACCGCAACTATCGGGACGCCAACCACAAGCCCGAGGTGATCGTCGCCATCGACGGGGACTTCGAAGCGCTCGCCGGGTTCCGGCCCGCGGACGAGATCGTCGAACTCCTGGATGACATGGGCGTCGACGATCCGGATGTCGCCCGGTTGCGTCGAGGGCTCCGTCACGATGACGCACGCTCAGCGATCGCTTCTTTCGTCCGTGCGTCGCTGGCGGGCGAGGTCGCGGGAGCCGCAGCGCTGATCGCGGCAGTGTGTTCGCCGGGCCGCTCGCGGTTCGCGGACGATTTCGCCGCGATCCGACGGGTGGAGAAGGCGTATCCGGGCGATCCGGGCGTCGTTGTCGCGCTGCTGATGAATCGCATCGTGCTGGCCGAGGGCGAGGCGCTGTTCGTGCCGGCGGGAGTGCCGCACGCCTATCTGCGCGGCCTCGGGGTCGAGATCATGGCCGCGAGCGACAATGTGCTCCGTGGCGGGCTGACACCGAAGCATGTCGATGTTCCCGAGCTGCTGAGCGTGCTGGACACGCGTCCCGGCCGCGTCGCGCTGCTCGCTCCGGAGGCCGTGGCGCCCGGGGTCGAGATCTTCGCGCCGCCCGTATCGGACTTCGCACTCGTGCGAGTCCGACGCCCCGAAGGAACGGAGGGCGAGACATCCGTCGAACTTCTCGGCGCCGCGATCGCATTGGCGACGAACGGAACGTCCACGATCGTCGGATCCGCCGGCGCCGTCACCCTGGCTCCGGGGGAGGCCTGCTTGATCACTCCCGATGAAGGCCGCGTACGAATCACGGGCGTCGGCGAGGTTTTTCTGGCTCGCCCTGGCCGGTTCGCCCCCGCGTGAGCCCCGAGGCTGCCGACTGCCGACACGCCCGGACCGGCGCGTCGTGAAGCTTCATCTCCGGATTGAGGGTTTACGATGCCGCGCTTGACCTGGAGCGAATGACAACGGTGTAATTAGTCCTACGCGATTGCGTGTGTGGGGGGACTAAGAGGTGGGAGACGAAATGGCGGGTACGGAATATCGTTCCGGCGTTCCCGACAACTGGTTCGTCGACCCGGTTAATTTGGGGGTTCCGGGAGTTCGACGGCCTGTCGAGGACGAAGATCCCTTGTCGTGGCAAACCGATGCGCTGTGCTCGCAAACGGATCCGGAGGCCTTCTTCCCGGAGAAGGGCGGATCCACGCGGGACGCCAAGCGCGTCTGCACGACATGCGAGGTGCGGGGGCAGTGCCTCGACTACGCACTGGCGAACGACGAGCGCTTCGGCATCTGGGGAGGGCTCTCCGAGCGCGAGCGCCGCAAGCTGAAGCGCCGGGCGGTCTGACGCGCGCGGCGCGTTCACCCGCTGGGTGCGGCAGAGCGCGCCTAGGCTGACGGAGTCATGCCAGCCCGTGTTCATGCTCTTCTGGTCGTGCGCGTCGATGGCGCGGACGACCAGGCGCTTCGGCACCTCGAACGGACCCTCGAGTCGGTGGGAGCGGGCGCCCGGCGCCCGGATGCGCTGACTTTGGTCGTCTGCGGTCGTGTTCCCGCTCGCCTGACTGAACTGGCGACATCGGCCGGGGCGGAAGCCGTCATCGAGGCGCCGCGCAACACCGGATACGCCGGCGCCGTCCGGATGGCGAGCGCGCGCCTCGGCGATGCCGACGCCGTCTGGCTGCTTGCCCAGGACACGGCTCCCGATGCCGACGCCCTTCGCCTGCTGGCGGGATCGCTCGAAGTCCAGCCGTCGGTTGCCGCGGCGGCGCCGAAGCTCGTCGCATGGGACGCCCCGGACGCGATCGTCTCGCTCGGTGTATCGATGACCCGTTACGGGCGCAGCGTCGGCCTCGTGGACGGCCGGCTCGACCAGGGTCAGCACGATGGGGCCGAGGACGCGCTCGGTGCGGACGTGCGTGGTCTGCTGGTGCGCCGCGCCGTCTGGGACCTGCTCGGTGGAATCGACCCCGGCCTGGAGGGGGCGGACGAAGGTCTCGATCTCGGCGTCCGGAGTCGCTTCATCGGCGGTCGGATCGCTCTCGTGCCGGCGGCGCGCGTCTCGGTCGCGGGTGACGGCGTCGCGGGCTTGCCTGCGCCCCGCGACGGCCGCCGCACCCGCCAACGAGAATTCATGGCGCGGACGGCGCAACTGCATCGCCGCCTTGTCTACGCTCTGCCCGGACTCGTCCCGTTGATCTGGCTGAGCATCCCGCCGCTCGCGGCCGCACGGACGATCCTGCACCTCATCCGCAAGTCGCCGGGCTCGGTCATCGGCGAGTGGCGCGCGAGCGCCCTGGCCTGGGCTCGCGTGGGCGCCGTGGCGCGGGCGCGGGGACGGATTCGAGCGGCGGCACGGGCCACCGGCATCCGCGTGCCGTGGTCGCAACTCGCGCCGCTGCGTGTGACGCGATCGGAACTGGTGCGGCGCTTCGATGATCCGGATGACATGGCCACCGAAGCCGATGTCCGCACGGAACTCAGGTTCTTCACCGGCGGCGGCGCCTGGACGGTGCTCGCAGCCCTCGCGGTCGGGGCGATCGCCTTCTTCCCGCTGCTCGCTTGGACCAGCGTGGAGGGTGGGGGGCTGCTTCCCCTCTCGTCGACCCTCCAGGGGCTCTGGGGTGATGCCGCATACGGCCGACGTGAGTTGGGCCTGAACGTCGTCGGACCCGCAGACCCCTTCGCGGCGGTCGTTGCGATCCTGGGCAGTCTCACCCCGTGGAACCCGTCGATGGCCCTCGTCGTCCTCTGGATCCTGGCGCTCCCCCTGGCGGCGCTCGGCGGATGGTTCGCCGCGACGCGGCTGACCGAACGTTCCGGCCTGCGCATCGCGGCCGCTGTTCTGTGGGCCCTCGCGCCGACCTTCCTGACCGCCCTGATGCAGGGCCGTCCCGCCGCCGTACTGGTCCACCTCCTTCTTCCCTGGCTCTTCTACGCGGGCGCCATGACGCGTCGATCATGGGGCTCCGCGGGTGTGGCTTCTTTGCTGCTGGCCGCCGTCGTCGCCTGTGCGCCCTCGCTCGCCCCCGCATTCGTCGTGCTCTGGCTCGCCGCACTCGTGACAGCGGGACGAGGCGCGGCGCGTGTCGCCTGGCTGCCCGTACCGGCGCTGGCGATCTTCGCCCCGCTGATCTGGTTCCGGGGCATCCGTAACGGCGACCTCTGGGGCATCTTCGCCGACCCGGGGTTGGTGTGGGCGGCGCCTCAGGCTGCGGCGGATGTCGCCGGTCGGGCTCTGCTGGCCAGTGGATTCCCGACACCCGATGTCGCCGGCTGGACGGCTTGGCTGAGTGTGACCGGCACCGATGGCGCTGGCGACGTCGGTGCCGTCTGGTGGCTCGCGCTTCCCCTGGTGCCACTGGCCGTGCTCGCCCTGTTGTCGCTCAGCACTCCGCGCTGGCCCGTCGGCGGGACCTTGGTCGGTGTCGCGGTGCTGGGGCTCGGATCAGCCTTCTTCGCCGCGGGTTTCGTGGTGCAGTTCGCGGCGGGTACGCCTGTGGCGCTCTGGCCGGGAAGCGCCCTGAGCCTTGCCTGGCTCGGCGTCGCGGGTGCGGCGGTCGTCACGGCGGACACTCCGCTCGCGCGACCGGTCGGGGCCCTTCGGCCCTGGGCGGTCGTCATCGCCGTCGCCGGCGTCGTGATGCTGTCGTTTCCCGCACTCTCCGCGACGATCCAGGATCGTGCCGCGCTGCAGAACGGTCGCTCGTCCACTCTGCCGGCATTCGTGGCCGCGGTCGGTCGGGACGATCCCGATCTCGGCACGCTCGTTCTCACCCCCCTCGCCGATGGAGCGGTCTCGGCACGCGTGGTCTGGGGCGCGAGTGAGACACTCGGCGGTCAGACGACTCAGCTGAGCACCGCGACGGAGCCCACGGCGTCGGCAGAAGACCTCGCCGCGCTGTCCGCCGAGCTAGTGTCGCCGAGTGTGGTCGATGCGGCAGGCGAACTCGCCGCCGAGGGTATCGGTTTCGTTCTGCTGGGGGAGGGTGCGGGCACGGAGGCATCCGATGCCCTATCGCTTCAGGCGGTCGCTTCCCTGGACGCACGCGCCGGACTGGAATCCGTCGGCGACACCGTGCGGGGCAAGCTCTGGCGGGTCACGGACGACATCTTCATCGCGCCGCGTGAGCCGCTCAGCCGCACGGACGCCGCCATTCAGCGCACGATCGCCGGCGGGCAGGCGATCATCGTCCTCATCGCCCTGCTGCTCGCATTCCCGACCGCCGCGTCGCGTCGTGCCGCCCGATCCCGTTCGCGTCTGGTGGGAGTCACGGACCGCCGGTCCGGGCGCCCGGCGGGTGCGCCGCGCACCGGCCCGAAGACCACGCGTGACTCGGTGCGCGCGCGGCGTGCGACCGAGACCGTCGGGGCCGAGCGGATAGAGCCCGCGCAGGTCGAGCGGGTGCAGGTCGGGCCGGAGCAGGTCGGGCCGGAGCAGGTCGAGCGGGAGCAGGTCGAGCGGGAGCAGGTCGAGCGGGTGCAGGTCGAGCGGGAGCAGGTCGAGCGGGAGCAGGTCGAGCGGGAGGGCGAGCGGCAGACCGACCGAGCCGAGCCGGACGAAGCGTTGACCGACGACTCGGCGCGGGACTCGAACGGGGAGGACCGAGCATGAGGGCGACGGGCTGGCTGCGAGCGTTGACGACGGGAACGCGGGTGCTCATCGGGGCGTTGCTCGCGGTCCTGATCGTCGCCATCGTCATCGCGGCGGTCGGAGCCAATGTGCCCGGCATCGCGCGGGACGCGCTTCGTATCGTCGATACGCCCACACCGTCGCAGACGGTGGCGGTGTGCCCGGGTCCGCTGCTCGCCACCGGCAGGACGGTCGGAGCGGCGGGCGATGTCTCGGTCGCCGGTGACGCGTCCGTCGTGTCCGGCTCGCCGGACGGGACCCCGCGGGAGGACGTGCTGAGCGCTCCCGTGGGCGATGGGCCGCGCGTGCTGCGGCTCGACCCCTCCGGTGACGTGCCCGCGGTCGTCGCCGGAGCCCAATCCGCTTCCGTGGGGGACGAGGACCTGCTCGGATTCGCGGCCGCCGCGTGCACCGCACCGCAGTTCGAGTCGTGGCTCGTCGGGGGCGCGACGACGACGGGATCCGCGGACCTCGTGGCCCTCGCGAACCCCGGGGACGTGCCGGCGACGGTGCAGCTCACGGTCTACGCCTCGAGCGGGGCGCTCACCCCTCCGGGCGGGCGGGACATCGTCGTCGCGGCGGGCTCGCAGGTCGTGCTGCCCCTCGCCGGTCTCGCTCTCGGTGAGCTCGCGCCCGTTGTCCGGGTGCAGGCGCAGGGCGCTGCCGTCGTCGCGAGCCTTCAGTCGAGTCGCACGCAGACGCTCGTGCCCGTCGGGCTCGATGTCACCGGGCCCACCTCGGTGCCCGCCGAGCGCCAGGTCATCGTCGGTCTGGTCACGCCGACACCCGGCGATGGGGCCGCGAGCAACGTCGCCACCGCTTCGGTGCGGGTGCTCGCTCCGACCCAGGACGTCACGGCGACGATCCGTGTGTACGCCGTGGGCGCCACCCAGCCCGCCAACACGCCGGTCGATGTTCCCCTGAGCGCGGGCGTGCCGCTCGAGATCGATCTGCCCGGCCTCACGGCCGGCACATACACCGTCGAGGTCGAGGCTTCATCGCCCGTGGTCGCTGCGGGTTGGAGTTCGACTGCCGCGGACGGTGTCCGTGACAATGCGTGGATCCCTGCCTCCCCGGCACTGGACGAACCCTCGCACGTCGCGGTCGCACAGGCGCCCGCGGACACGTCGCCCTCCCTCCGCGTTGCGGCCGATGCCGAGTCCGTGCAGGTCACGCTGACCCCCCTGAGCGGCGGCGCACCTCTTCAGCTGACGCTTCCGGCGGGTGTTTCGCAGACGATGGACATCACCCCCGGTGTGTGGCGAATCGAAGCATCCGGAACCGTCTTCGCATCCATCGGCTACGCCGGCGCGGCCGCTTTGGCGGGCTATCCCGTGGCCGCGTCCGCGCAGGCATCGGCCGCGGTCGTCATCGTCCCCTGAGTGGACGCCGGATGACGCGACGCATCGGCCGGGCCCGTCAGAAGTAGCGGAAGCGCTCGGGACCCAGGTCCCACGGATCGCGATCGAGATACTCGGCGGCGGCCCGGAAGACGTTGCCCTCGATCATCATGCGGCGGTGGAGCTCATCGTCCCGGTGGGTTCGTACCAGGCGCTCGATGGGGATGCGGAAGAGCACGATTCGCCGTGCTTCGCGATCGATGTGCCAGCGCGGGATTCCCTCTTCGTGCGGCTCGGTGGGCATGTGTCCGATATGGAATTCGACGTCGCGCAGTTCGGGCCACGCGGAACGGAGAAAATCGGATGCCGCGCCGACCGCGATATCGAAGCGCTCGAACCGGGTGTCGAGCGGTCCGATCGGCGGGCGGACGACCGGGCTCCGGCCCTGACGGCCGTGCCGCCCATGGCGATCCGGGCGTGGGCCGGGATCGCCCCCGCGCGCAGACTTTCCTCGCCGAGCGATCATGCCTCGATCTTAGGCCGATGCCCGGGCGCGCATCCGCAGGGCTCGGGCCCCGTCATCCGGACCGCGCATGGGGGTGCTCTGTGGCCGGGCACCGCGCGCCGCGGCCGGGGTGGTCCATAGCGCGACTACGCTGACGTCGATGCATGGAAGACTCTGCTCGAAAGTGGGCTGCGCCCGCGAGGCCATCTCGACGCTGACCTACGACTACGGCGACCAGATGGCTGCTCTGGGACCCCTGGGAGCTGCCGACGATCCGCACGCGCACGACCTCTGCTCCATCCACACGGAGCGGATGTCGGTTCCGAAGGGCTGGGTCGTCGTGCGTCACGAGACACTCCGCGCCTGAGCGCGGGCGAAGTCCGCGTCAGGATTCGTCGAAAATCCCGTGCCCGTTCTATATGTGAAAACTCTCATCATCTCGCCTTCATTCCGCGCGATTTCGGGCCATTTTCGGGGTTCGGATGTCGGTGGTCGTCCGTAAAGTTTCGAACATGCATTCGATTTCTTGTGGGGTTGATGCCAAGGCTCGGGACTTCGCGGTCCGCTGCGCTGAGGCGGTGCGTGTAGCCGAGCAGGGGCAGGCCGCTTTGGCTCGCATCTTTGCGGAGGCGGCTGCGGAGGGGATGCACCGGGTCGCGGAACTCGCCTCCCCCTCCTCACGCGAAGCTGAGTTGCCGTTCCGTTCTTTGGCGGCGGAGATGGCCGCTGCGGCGAACATGTCCGACCGGACCGTGCAACGCCGCATGAACGACGCCGCTGTATTGGCGGAGTCCTTTCCCGCGACGTTCAACGCGTGGGAAGAGGGACGGATCGCTCGCGGCCATGTCGCGGTGATCATGGAACACGGACTCCCCCTCACCGACCCCGACGCGCGGGCGGAGTTCGAGGCTGAAGCACTGCTTCGTGCCGAGGGGACAACGCCCGGGCGACTCGGAGCATCGCTCGCGCGGCTCGCGGAGTCGCTGCAGCCGCGTCCGCTCGCGGAGCGCCACAAGGAAGCACGCGCATCGCGGGGTGCGTGCGTGCGGGATATCGGCGACGGGATGGCGGAGTTCATTTCCACCCAACCCGCGGTGTTGGCTCATGCGATGCACGATCGCATCACGCAGCAAGCCCGGGCGATCAAGGATGCCGACCCGACCGACACCCGCACCCTCGACCAGATCCGTGCAGACCTGGTGGCGGACATGATGCTCACCACGACGCCTTCCGTGGAAACGGGTGCCGGGTTCTCGGATGGTTTCGGCGGATTGGGCGCGATTCGCGGGATCGTGAACGTCACCGTCCCGGCTCTCGCGTTGGCCGGCGTGACCGATGAACCAGCCGAGCTGGTTGGCCGCTGTCCGATCGACCCCGCCACCGCCCGCCAGCTCGCCGGACACGCGACCGGTTGGGACCGAGTTCTCGCCGATCCCATCACCGGGTGCGTGCTCGCGGTCGACCGGTACACGCCCTCGGCGGATATGAAACGGTTCCTCCGGGCGCGGGATCAGCACTGCCGGTTCCCGGGATGCCGGCAACCCGCACATCGGTGTGATCGGGACCACACCCTCGACTACGCGCTGGGTGGTGAAACCGTCGTCTGCAACCTCGCCTGCCTCTGCAAACGACACCACATTCTCAAGGGCGAAACGGCGTGGACCGTCCGCCAACTCGGCGGCGGAGTTCTGGAATGGACCTCACCCGGTGGTCACGTCTACATCGACAGGCCACCCCCGGCGATCCACTTCACCCCGAACACGGATCCGCCCCCGTTCTGAGGGAACCCCCGGTCACTGACGCTTCCGGTCATTGAGCGAGGTCCGGAAGGGGCGAGAGGAAATGACGTCACCCCGTGGGAGCGTCCGTGATGGAGGACGTTTCGTCTCGCCGCGCTCGCGCAACGACGGGGATGCTGCTGTCGTACGTGTTCGTGGGTGCTCCCGTCGACAGGCTCGCTGCGCTGTCGGCCGTCATCGGGACGGGTTCAGCGGCGGCGCCTCAGCGCCGGGGAAAGCCGGGGGGAACGCGCTCCAGGATCGGCGCGAGCTCGACCCTCCGCTCACCGTGCGCGGTCAGGGCGCGCAGCTCCCGGTCGCGCCGCGCCGCCGCGATGCCGAGGAGCGCCGTGAGGGGGTCGGTGTTCGGCATCGGGTAGACGAAAGCGGAAACCTCATCGCGCAGTTCTTCCGCGATGCGGTGACGCGCCGCGGGCGCGAGCCGGGGGGCCTGAACGAGAAACTGTGCGAGCCGCCGCGAGAGGCGGTCCGGGAGGCGTGCAACGTCCACGACCGATGCCCATTGTTCGAGCATCGGGGGAACCGGTGGGAGCGGAGACGGCAGGGGAGCCACGCGGGTTCTCTGCGAGTACGTTCCCGCGAGCAGATCACCCAGGCGTTGCGATCGCGGGGTGAAGGCGCCGGCGAGCACCGCCACCACGCCGAGGGTGAAGTAGATCTCCAGCACGCCCACGAGGGCTCGGATCAGGGCCTGACGGAATCCCGACGCCCCGCCATCCGATCGCACGATGCGTGTTCCCACAGCCAGACGGCCGAGGCTCCGCCCGCGCGTCGTGGCCTCGACGGCGGTCGGAAGCACGACGAGCACGAGGACGAGCGTGACGATCACCGTCATCTGCTGGGCGCCCGCGGGCAGCAGCGGCGCGAGAGGGCCCGTGATCACCAGCACTGCGCCGACCATCAGCACGGTCGCCAACAGGATGTCGATCACCGCGCCGACGGCCCGCAGCAACACGCCGGTCGGCTGGACGTCGAGGGCGACCGCCTCACCGGTGAGCACTTCGTCCTCGGCCAGATGGGTGGCCCGGTGGGTGACCTCGGGGGAGGGGCGAGGCGTCATGCGGGTAGTTTAGGCGCGTGGACCTCGACGCGCTGGCGGCCGCACGGGCTGCCGAATGGGAACGGCTCGGCGTGCTCTCGGCGCGCCGCCGCTTGACGGGCGCCGAAGCCGACGAGTTGGTCGCGCGCTACCAATCCGCTTCGGCCGATCTCGCCGAGATCAAATCGACCGCGGGGCGCGCACCCCAGGGTGATGTCGTCTCGACCCTGCTCGCGGCCGCGCGGCTGCGCCTGACGCGGGCGAGTGCGAACCCCTTGCGAGCGCTGCCGCGCTTCTTCACCCTGCAACTTCCGGCGGCCCTGTACCGGGTGCGCTGGACGACACTCGTGATCGCCGCCCTCTTCGTCGCGATCGTCGCGATCGTCGCCGCGTGGGTGGCAGGCGATCCCGCCCTCGTTGCGGCTCTCGGAGACCGGGCGGGGCTGCAGTACTACGCGGAGGAAGAGTTCACGAGCTACTACTCCGAGAATCCCGCGGCGGTGTTCGCGGGCACAGTCTGGACGAACAACGCGTGGATCGCCGCGCAGTGCGTCCTGTTCGGGATCACCGGGTTCTGGCCCGTCATGGTGCTGATCCAGAACGCGGTTGGCGTGGGAACGGCGGCGGCCGTGATGTTCGCCTTCGAGCGCGGCGATGTCTTCGTGCTGTTCATCCTTCCGCACGGTCTGCTCGAGTTGACGTGCATCTTCGTCGCCGGAGCCGCCGGGCTCCACATCTTCTGGGCCTGGATCGCGCCTGGGCCGCGGACCCGCCTGGAGGCGCTCGCGTCCGCCGGCAGGTCGCTCGCCACCGTGGCGATCGGGCTGTTGTTGGCTCTTCTGGTGTCGGGGATCATCGAGGGCTTCGTGACGGCGCAGCCGTGGCCGTGGGTCGTGAAGATCGGCATCGGCGCTCTGGCGCTGGGCGCGTTCGTCTTCTACATGCTGTTCGTCGGGGGGCGGGCGGCGCGGGCCGGCGAGACCGGCGACCTGTCCGAATCCGAAACAGGCGCACCGATCCTCGTCTCCGGATGAGCGGCATTCGTTCATCGGATTTTCACGGCCGCTTGTTTTGAGTGAATCAAAACTGGACGCTAGACTCGGGGGATGAGTTCAACCGCCCTCCTCCCTCACGGGATGGAAGCCGCCGAGCTCATCCGGCGTGCCGGCCTCCGGGTGACGGAACCGCGGAGAGCCGTCGTGGAGGCTCTGCAGGTCAGTCCACACGCGAGCGCGGACGCCGTTTTCCAGATCGTCGCCCTGTCGGTGCCGCAGACGAGCTTGCAGTCGGTCTACAACGCCCTCGGCGACTTCGAGGACGCGGGGCTGGTGAGGCGCATCGAGCCCGCCGGGCGGCCCGGGCTGTTCGAGCTGCGCGTCGACGACAACCACCACCACGTCATCTGCACGGAGTGCGGAGCGATTGCCGACGTCGACTGTACCGTCGGCGAAGCGCCCTGCCTGACGCCCTCCGATACACACGGCTTCGCGGTTCACGCCGCCGAGGTGACGTACTGGGGCACGTGCCCCGACTGCTCGAGCGCCGCCATCGCCGCGGCATCCGTGAACCCCTGAACCCGACGACGAACCCCGATACGAACCCCGAGGAAGGAAGACCATGAGCGATAGCGACGAGACCACCACCGGAATCGGCAACGATCCCACCGGTACGGACCAGTCCGTCACCGACATCGACACGCCCGTAGACGAGCGCGAGGACGGCGAGACGCGTCCGAGCCCGAACCCGGACGATGGCAGCTGCCCCGTCATCCACGGCCAGTCAACGGCACAGCCCCACCCGACGACGGGTTCGGCCAACCGCGTGTGGTGGCCGAACCAGCTGAACCTCAAGATCCTCGCGAAGAACCAGCCGGCCCGCGACCCGCTCGACGCGGGATTCGACTACCGGGCGGCGTTCCTCGCGCTCGACCTCGACGCGGTCAAGGCCGACATCGCGGAGACGCTCACGAAGAGCCAGCCCTGGTGGCCCGCGGACTTCGGCAACTACGGCCCGCTCATGATCCGGATGGCCTGGCACTCGGCGGGCACCTACCGCGCGACCGACGGTCGCGGCGGCGGTGGCACCGGCCAGCAGCGCTTCGCACCCCTCAACAGCTGGCCCGACAACGTCAGCCTCGACAAGGCGCGGCGACTGCTCTGGCCCGTGAAGAAGAAGTACGGCCAGAGCCTGTCGTGGGGCGACCTGATGATCCTCACCGGCAATGTCGCACTCGAGACCATGGGCTTCGACACCTTCGGTTTCGGCGGCGGCCGCCCCGACGTGTGGGAGCCGGACGACGACGTGTACTGGGGCCCCGAGACGACCTGGCTCGCCGACGAGCGCTACGAGGGCGATCGGGAACTCGAGAAGCCCCTCGCCGCGGTGCAGATGGGCCTGATCTACGTCAACCCCGAGGGCCCCAACGGCAACCCGGACCCGCTGGCGTCGGCCCGCGACATCCGCGAGACCTTCGGCCGCATGGGAATGAACGACGAAGAGACCATCGCGCTGATCGCCGGTGGCCACACCTTCGGCAAGACGCACGGCGCGGCCCCCGACACCAACGTCGAGGCCAACCCGGAGGCCGCGGGCCTGGAGAACCAGGGCCTCGGCTGGAAGAACAACTTCGGCACCGGTAAGGGCGACGACACCATCACGTCGGGCCTCGAGGTCACGTGGACCTATCACCCGACGCGCTGGGACAACGAGTTCTTCCACATCCTGTTCGCCTACGACTGGGAGCTCATGAAGAGCCCCGGTGGTGGACACCAGTGGCGCCCGGTCAACGGCGGGGGAGCCGACATGGTGCCCCTGGCCCACGACCCGGCGAAGCGCCGCGAGCCGCGCATGCTCACGAGCGACCTGGCCCTGCGCATGGACCCGGACTACGAGCCGATCTCGCGCCGCTTCCTCGAAGACCCGGAGGCCTTCGCCGACGCGTTCGCGCGTGCATGGTTCAAGCTCACGCACCGCGACATGGGCCCGATCGCCCGCTACCTCGGACCCGAGGTGCCGAGCGAGGAGCTCATCTGGCAGGACCCGGTGCCCGCGGTCGACCACGTTCTCATCGACGCGGCGGACGCCACGGCGCTCAAGCAGCAGATCGTGGCGTCCGGCCTCACGGTCGCCGAACTCGTCGCGACGACGTGGGCCGCGGCATCCACGTTCCGTGGCAGCGATAAGCGCGGTGGCGTGAACGGCGCGCGCATCCGCCTCGCGCCGCAGAAGGACTGGGCGGTCAACAAGCCCGAGCAGCTGGCACGTGTGCTCGGCGTGCTCGAGGGCGTCCAGGCGTCCTTCAACGACGGCCGCACGGACGGCAAGAAGGTCTCGCTTGCGGACCTGATCGTGCTCGCGGGCAACGCGGGTGTCGAGAAGGCGGCGCAGGATGCGGGAGTCGACGCCGAGGTACCGTTCCACCCGGGGCGCACCGACGCGACGCAGGAGCAGACCGACGAGCTGTCGTTCGGATATCTCGAGCCGAGTGCCGACGGATTCCGTAACTATCAGGGCCCTCTCGCGCCGATGCCGGCCGAGTACCACCTGATCGACCGCGCGAACCTGTTGACGCTGACCGCGCCCGAGATGACCGTGCTCGTCGGTGGACTTCGCGTCCTCGGCGCGAACTGGGACGACTCGGCCTACGGCGTTTTCACGGAGCGTCCCGGCGTTCTCACGAACGACTTCTTCGCCAACCTCCTGGACCTCGGCACGACGTGGAAGCCGCTCGACCCGGGCTCGCACGCGTTCGAAGGTCGCATCGACGGAACGGACGAGGTCTTCGGCCGCGGCACCCGCGTCGACCTGCTGTTCGGCTCGAACTCCGAGCTGCGCGCCCTGGCCGAGGTGTATGCCTCGGACGACGCGCACGAGAAGTTCGTCCGCGACTTCGTCGCCGCGTGGGGCAAGGTCACCGAGCTCGATCGCTTCGACCTCCGCTGATCAGCCTCGTCTGATCAGCCTCGTCTGATCAGCGCCGAAAAGAAAGCGGCCCGTCCCTTCCGGGGCGGGCCGCTTTCGTGCGCGTGGGCGCTGATCGCTACCGCGTGCGGGCCTCCGCCTGCGCCGGGAATGCGGGCTTGGGCTCGAAGAGCGTCCGGTGAGCGAACCCGGCGATCAGACCACCGACGAGCGGGAACACGATGAAGACCCACAGCTGGGCGAGCGCGTCGCCGCCGCCGTAGATCGCGGTGGCGATCGAGCGGGCCGGGTTGACCGAGGTGTTGTCGATGGGAATCGACGCGAGGTGGATGAAAGTGAGCGTGAGGCCGATCGAGAGACCGGCGAGGGCCGGGCCCGTGCCGCGTGACGCGTGAGTGACCCCGAGGATGACCATCACGAAGATCGCCGTGAAGAGCACCTCCGCGATGATGGCCGCGCCGATTCCGAAGCCACCCGGTGAGTTGTCGGCGAAGCCGTTGCTGGCGAAGCCCCCGTCCTGGGCGAGCTGCAACCATCCGTCCGGCCCGAACAGGCCGATCAGGACGATCAGCGTCGTGCCGACGGCACCGCCGACGAGCTGAGCGATGATGTATCCCGGTGCGTTCTTCCACTCGAACCGACCGGACGCGGCGAGTCCCAGGGTCACGGCCGGGTTGAAGTGACCGCCCGAGATCGGGCCCCAGGCGTAGATGCCCGCCATGAGGGTCAGGCCGAAGGCGAGCGAGACGCCGAGGAAGCCGACGCCGAGGGGCGTTCCGTTGTCGCTGATTCCGAAGTTGGCGGCGAACAGGGCCGTCCCGATCGATCCGAAGACGAGCAGGAACGTTCCGAGCGCTTCTGCGGCGAGTTTTGTGGCGGTGGAGGGGGTCTTTTCGGGTTCCGACATGGCGGACTCCTCTCTTCTCGTGCCGAGCGTAGCGGCGTGCGTTCGCCTGGCGCGAGAGCCGCGCAACAAACGTCACCGCGTCGAACGGACCGCCGGATGCCTAGAGCCGGCCGGCCGCCTTCAAGGCGAGGTAGCGGTCCGCGATCTGCGGGGGCAGTTCGTCCGGTCCGCGCAGGATCGCCTCGGCCCCCAGTCGCGTCAAGCCGTCGCTGAGGCGCCGCGTGTCGAGCAGAGTGCGTTCGGCCGCCGCGGCGAGCCACAGGTCATCGCTCCGTTCACGCTTCGCCGCGGTCTGCTCGATCATCACATCCGTGACGGCGCCGATCAGCACGCGGCCCCGCGCCGCGACCGCCGG
Organism: Microbacterium sp.; assembly: GCF_044340635.1. Lineage (GTDB taxonomy): Bacteria > Actinomycetota > Actinomycetes > Actinomycetales > Microbacteriaceae > Microbacterium. Next base: position 78,261 of record NZ_JBIITF010000013.1, on the reverse strand, counting down.
GAGGCGGGCCAGCAGGGACCGGCTCGCGCTGGCTGCGTCGAGCGCGGTCAGCAGAACGACGAGCGACGCATGCGACGTCAACCGGGAGGCCTGGGCGAGTGCCGCATCCCAGTCCGTATCGATGAGTTGCGGCTCGACACCCGCCATGGCGTCGACGAGCGCCGGCAGGAGTCGGGCGCCGCGCACACCACTCACCCGGGCGCGTACGACCCGGTCGAACATGAGCAGGTGCACGTGGTCGCCCGCCCGGTCGGCGAGGGCGGCCAGCAGCAGAGCGGATTCCATCGCGGCATCCAACCTCGTGCCATCGCCCACGCGGGCGGCAGAAGTGCGCCCCGTGTCGATCACGATGACGACGTGGCGGTCGCGTTCGGGCCGCCACGTGCGCAGCATGGTCGTGCGCGCCCGCGCGGTTGCGCGCCAGTCGATGGAGCGTACGTCGTCGCCGCGGACGTATTCACGCAGTGAATCGAACTCGGTGCCCTGGCCGCGCACCTGAACGCTCGTGCTCCCGTCGAGCTCACGCAGGCGTGCGAACCGCGAGGGCAGGTGCCGGCTCGCGTGGAAGGGGGGCAGGATCCGCAGCGACGCCGGCGCGGGGGTGACGCCCTGACGTCCGGCAAGTCCCAGGGGGCCGAGGGTGCGGACCACGACGAACGCTGTGCGCCGCTCGCCTCGCCGTCTCGGGATGAACGTCACCGGCAGGATGCGGCTCTCACCCGGCGGGATGTCGAGGCGGTGACGCGAGGGTTCCGCGCCCGCCGTCGGCTCCCAGCCGTCGCGCAGGAGACCGCGCAGGCGCCGTCGTCCCGTGGCCGCAACCATGATCGACGCCCGCACCGGAACGCCGAGACGCGCGCGACCCGGCATGTCGCGCTCGACGCGAATGGCGCGCGGGTCGGCGGCGGCCGACGCATCCGCGATCGCCGCGACGGTGCACAGCAGGAGCCAGCCGGTAACCCCCGCCCACGCGACGGTATCCGCGCTGCCGGCGCTCGCGGCGAGCGAGAGCAGGATGACGGGCACGACGCCGAGGCCGACGAGAACCGCGAGGCGTCCGGTGACGAACACGGCGACCCCTAGAGCGGCACGGGGGTCTGCTGCACGACCTGGCGGAGGATCGCGTCGGCCGTCACCCCCTCGATCTCGGCCTCGGTCCGCAACCGCACGCGGTGCCGCCACACGGGAACGAGCATCGTCTGCACGTGGTCGGGTGTGATCGCGGGGTAGCCGCCGAGCCACGCCCAGGCCTTCGCCGCCGCGAGGAGGGCCGTGGATGCGCGCGGGCTCGCACCGAGCTCGACGGACGGGCTCGACCGGGTGGCGCGGGCGAGGTCGACGACGTATGCGAGCATCTCGTCGGTCGCGGCGACGGCGGCCGCAGCCCGCTGAGCGGCGTGCACATCGGCGATCGTCACCGCGGGCGCGACCCCCGCGGCCTCGAGGTCACGCGGCGAGAATCCCGCGGCGTGGCGACGCAGAACGGACACCTCGGCGTCGCGGCTGGGCGCTTCGATCACGAGCTTCAGCAGGAAACGGTCCAGCTGCGCCTCGGGGAGCGTGTAGGTACCGTCGTGCTCGACGGGGTTCTGCGTCGCCGCGACCAGGAACGGGTCGGGCAGGGGGCGCGTCACGCCGTCGGCCGAAACCTGGCGTTCTTCCATCGCCTCGAGCAACGCCGACTGGGTCTTCGGGGGTGTGCGGTTGATCTCGTCGGCGAGCAACACGTGCGTGAACACCGGGCCCTCGCGGAATTCGAACTCACCCGCGCGGGCGTCGTAGACCAGCGACCCCGAGACATCGCCCGGCATCAGGTCGGGCGTGAACTGGATGCGGGTCGTCTCGAGCCCGAGCGCGCGACTGAACGAGCGCACGAGCAGCGTCTTGGCGACACCGGGAACCCCCTCGAGCAGCACGTGGCCGCGTGCGAGCAGGGCGATCAGCAGGCCCGTGACGGCTCCGTCCTGACCGACCACCGCCTTGCCCACCTCTTCGCGTACGCGGTTCATCGACTCCCGCAGGGCGTCGTCGCTCATCCGTTCTCCCTCATCCATGGTCATCCGTCCGTCTGCTCCGGTCGGGTTCCGCCCTCGCCTCGAATCCCGCGGGCGACGGCTGCTTCGAGTGCCCGCAATCCGTCGCTCAGCGCGATCAGCTCGCGCTCGCCGCGCGGTTCGTCCTCGATCAGCAGGCGTCTGGCGTCCTGATGGGGGAGAGCCGCGAGGCGGGCGGATGCGTCGGCGATATCGGTTGCGCTCGCCGCGGGCGGCAGCGCGAGGGCGCGCCGCAGGCGCTCCAGCGTGCCGAGTCGCAGGGAGTCCGCGGCGTGCAGGGCGTCCCTTCCGGACTCGTAGAGGCGACCGCGACCCTCCATCGTTTCACTCGCCCGTGCCGTTACGGGCAGGCGTTCGAGGACGAGCGGACCGAAGCGGCGCCCGCGCCAGAGCGCGGCGGCCACCGCAGTCGCACCCAGCAGGACGATCGCGGGGGTGACCCATCCAGGGGTCAATTCGCCCAGGGTGGGTTCGGTCGCGACGTCGCTGTCGGTGAGGGCGGGCACGTACCAGACGAGGTTCGGCAGCCGCCCCATCAGGGTGAGGGCGAGCGCGGCGTTCCCGTCCGCGGCCAGGTTTTCGTTGGTGATCAGGTCGAGACCGTCGAATGCCGCGGTGCGACCTTCCCCGTCCGCGCTCGTGAGCAGACCGAATCCGTCACCCACCGGGTAACACGCGGCGGCATCGGATGTCCCCGGCTCGAGCAGCCGGCCGGGCACCACGGAGCCGGCACGGACCGCGGCATCCGTTTGACAATCCGGCTCGACGGTCTCTGCGGGCGCGAAGCCGCTGGCGGTTGCTCCGGGAAAGAGCATCTCCACGCCGCGCGTTCGAGGATCGATCAGGACGACGTCGGTCGCCGCGTCGAAGATCGCCCGCAGGGCGTCGTCCCCGAGGATCGGCGAGTCCGCCATGACCAGGGTGGCAGGCGCCGCAGCAAGGGCGCGCATCGTCTCGTCACGGTCACGCGTGACCGTGACGTCGACGCCCCGCTCGCGCAGGATGGCCACGAGCGCGGCGGTGCCGCCGGGGCCGACGCTTTCGGGGTCGAGTCGGTCTCGCTCGTTCCACGTTCCGATTCCGGACAGCAGAGCCGCGACGATCCCGACGAGGATCAGGAACGCGGCGATCACGGTCCAGGTGAGAGCACGGCGCCGCCGGGCAGCCGGAGGAACGTCGGGCAGCCGCTGCTCCGTCGCTGTGCCCCCGAGTGCCGGGTGGGTGGTGCGCGTATCCGGCATCATCGGCGCCGTCCGGTCGTGACGACCGCGTGCTCGTCACGTCGTGGACGGGCGGCTTCGACCGCGCCATCGGTCGCCGCCACCCGTTCGTAGTCGTCCGGCGACCCGGGGCGCCGCAGGTACCGCACATCGTCGAAGACGGATGCCGCATCGGCCAGCTCGCCGCCGAGCTCCGGGAAAGCCCGCGCCGCCGAGCGGGCGAACGACTGCGCCGTCGCGCCCGGCCGCGCGGCCACGATGCCCCGGTCGATGCTCGAGCGGGCGAGGGCGCGGTAGCGCAATACGATCGCCGCATCCCAATCCCCGGCTGCGGCACGCGCCGATGCTTCGCGGCGCAGATCCGTGCTCGAGCGGGCGTCGTCCTCCCCGAACAGGGGGGCTGTCACCGACGTCTGCCGCGAGAGCCGGGGTCGGCCCCAGATCACGAAGGCGACGACGATGAGGGCGATCGCGAGGAGTGCGAGACCGACGAGCACGGCGGGGCCGAGGCCCGCCGGGGCAGCCGTGCCGAACAGCGATTCGAGGAATTCGCCGATGGCCTGGGCCAATCGGTCGAGCGGCGTCGGCTCGGCCGCGGCATAGCGAGGATCGGCGAGTTCTCGTTCGGCCCACTCCCGCCCCTCGGCTCCGTCGGGAATGAGAGGGAGATCCCGCGCTCTCACGACGGCGACTGCGGGTCGGATTCCCCGTCGTCCGCCATCGGCGGTGCCCATGTGCGGGCATCGCGGGGCGCGGGCGGTGCGGGCTGGGGCTCGGGCTGGGGCTGCTGGGGCGCGGCGTAGGGAGGCTGGGCGGGATACGGCTGCGCGGCTCCGTAAGGCGGCGGTCCCCACGCGGGCGCAGCAGGGGGAGCAGCGGGCGGTCCACCCGCCTGCGGGCGCCACGGATCGGGCAGCGGGTCGTCCCCGGCATCGCGTCGCTCGACGTAGCGCAGCAACTCGATGTCGAGGCCCTCGCGCCGCATCCGGCAGTCGATGTAGATGAGCACGCTCGCCGTGGACTGCACGACGAGTCCCACGGCCTGGATGGCGAGGGTGATCACGTAGGTGAGGACGACCGTGACGACGATCGCGATGACAGCCCCGGCGTTGGGCTCGCCCGTCGGCGCGAAGATCGTCGTGAGTCCGGAGCTGAGGAACGACAGGGGCAGGCTGACGAACTGCGAGATCGTGCCGAACAGCAGAGAGATGATGACGATCACGCCGAGGGCGACCCAGAACCGGCCCCGCACGAGCACCCACGATCGGGCGACGGCCGCACGGATCGTCGTGCGCTCGAGGATCAGGATGCTCGGCACGAGCAGCAGCTTGGTGTTGAGCCAGAGCGCCAGGGGAATCGCGCCCAGGATCACGAGCACGGTCAGCGCGATCGCGACGGCCGGATGGACGGCGACGCCGATGGCGATGATCGCCGCCGTGACAATCGTCAGGAGAACGGCGATCGCGACGAGGAGCAGAGCGGCGTATGCGAGAAGACGGCCGAGGCTCGGGCGCACCTGACGCCAGAGGGTCGCAAGCCGCAATTTCTCGGCGACGACGGCGTGCGACACCTCGCCGACGACGACGGCTTGAACGATCACCTGTAGCGCTGTCGCGAGCAGGCCGAGGACGAACGCGGCAAGACCGGTGATCAGGGCCGAACCCGCGAGGACCGCGTCGAACTCCTCCGTGCCCTCACGCAGCGTATCCAGGCGCGAGAAGGTGAGCCATCCGATACCGCCGACACCGACGAGCAGGATGATGAAGGCGATCGCCTGCACCCCGAGCGCGAATCCGAACAACACCGCCGGGTTGTGCCGGAGGGCCGCGAAGGACCGCCCGAGGATCGTGCCGAACCCGAGCGGATGCAGCGGGATGATCCCGGGCCGTGGCGCGGGCGTCCACGCGTGCTGGGCGCTCATCTGAGTCCTCCGTAGGCGCTCGGCGGCGCGGATGTCGGACCCGGCGCCGGTGGTGGCTCCTCCATCGTGTCACACGCTCCCGGCGACGTATCGGCGGGCGTGCAGGCGGTGCGCAGTCCACGTTCGGGCACTGTCGACTACTCTGTGGGTACCCGCCGCGCTCGAGCCGCGCACGACACTCCGTCGCAGAAGGACGAAACCCCGTTTCATGAGTTCACGCATCCTGGTCGTCGACGATGACACCGCCCTCGCCGAGATGATCGGGATCGTCTTGCGCACAGAAGGCTTCGACCCCGTGTTCTGCTCCGACGGTTCCGAGGCGCTCGACGCGTTCCGCTCGGAGCGTCCCGACCTCGTCCTGCTCGATCTGATGCTTCCCGGCATGGACGGGATCGAGGTGTGCACGCTCGTTCGTGCCGAGTCCGGTGTGCCGATCATCATGCTGACCGCGCGCACCGACACCGCCGATGTCGTGAAGGGGCTCGAGTCGGGCGCCGACGACTACATCGTCAAGCCGTTCAACCCCAAAGAGCTCGTGGCGCGCATTCGGACGCGCCTGCGGCCGACGCCGGAGAGCACGGGAGCGCCGCTGCGCATCGGCGACCTCACGATCGATGTCGCGGCCCACGAGGTGCGCCGTGCCGGTGAGATCATCGCCCTCACTCCGCTCGAATTCGAACTGCTCGTCGCGCTCGCCGCGAAGCCGCACCAGGTGTTCTCGCGCGAGATGCTTCTCGAGCAGGTCTGGGGCTACCACTACAAGGCCGACACCCGCCTGGTGAACGTCCACGTGCAGCGTCTGCGCGCCAAGGTCGAGCTCGATGCCGACAACCCCAAGATCGTCACCACGGTGCGCGGCGTGGGCTACCGCGCCGGCGCTGTCGTCTGAGGTTCCCGTGACGCCGTCATCGACCGCGTCCGAAGCGACGAACACGGCAGCGACGGCCACGGCGGCGCCGGGAACGGTACCGCAGGCCACGCGGACATTCGTGTCGTTCACGTGGCGGCATCCGTCGACCTGGGTCGAGGGCACCTCGCGTCTGTGGCGTCGCTCGCTCCGCTTCCGTACCGTTCTGATCACCCTCGCGTTGACGGCTCTGGCGATCCTGATCGCGTGCGTCTGGATGGCGCTGGCGATTCAGAACGATCTGTTCCAGTCGCGCCGCAACGAGGTGCTCGACGACTCGCGCCGTGCCACCGTCGCGGCGCAGGCGACGTTGGATGCTGCCAACGTCCAGGGCGACCGCGTTCGCCTGCAAAACCTGATGCGCGGCGTGGGCGACGACATCGCCCGCCAATCCTCGAGCGACCGGATCGCGGTGTTCCGCGTCGACTCGGCTCCGTCGTCGATCGCTCCGCAGGATTTCACGGCGGGCGGCTTCGAAGAAGAGATCGTGTCGGAGGGTCTCCGCGAGCGCGTGCAGGCGCAGCCGACGTCGCAGTGGTGGCAGTCGGTATTGCTCGAGGATGCCTCGGGAACGGTTCCGGGAATCGTCGTCGGTCAGCAGCTCCTCGTCCCCGAGGTCGGCGCGTACGAGCTGTACCTCGCATATGACCTCTCTGCTGCTTCCCAAACCCTCGGTTTCGTCCAGAGCACACTGTGGATCGTCGGGATCACGCTCATCGTTCTGATCGGGGGGATCTCGTGGTTCGTGCTGCGCGCGGTGGCCACGCCGATCGCCGAGGCCGCCGAGACGAGTGAACGACTGGCCGCAGGCGAGTTGCAGGTGCGTCTCCCTGTCCGCGGCGAGGACGAGCTGGCAACGCTCGGCCGGTCGTTCAATGCGATGGCCGACAGCATCCAGGCCCAGATTCTCGAGCTCGCCGACCTCTCGCTGGTGCAGCAGCGGTTCGTTTCGGATGTCTCGCACGAGCTGCGCACCCCGTTGACGACGATTCGACTGGCCGCGGACATCTTGAACGATCGTCGCGAGACCTTCGATCCTGCGGCGTCCCGCGCGGCCGAGCTGCTGCACGCGCAGGTGCAACGGTTCGAGACGATGCTCGGTGACCTGCTCGAGATCAGCCGGTACGACGCGGGATCGGTTCAACTCGAGTGGGAGGCGACGAGCCTGGCGCATCTGGCCGAGGACATCATCGCCGAGATGGCTCAGCTGGCTGAGAAGCACGGCTCCGACGTGCGGCTGGTGGCACCTGGCGGATATTCCCCGGTCGACATGGATGCCCGTCGCGTTCGTCGCATCGTCCGCAACCTGCTCGGCAACGCGATCGAACACGGTGAGGGGCGGCCGATCGTGGTCAACGTCGACAGCAACTCCACCGCCGTCGCGATCGGCGTCCGCGACTTCGGTATGGGCATGAAGCCGGCGGATGCCGAGCGGGTCTTCGATCGCTTCTGGCGGGCGGATCCCTCCCGCAAGCGCTCGATCGGCGGCACGGGCCTCGGGCTGTCGATCGCCCTCGGGGACGCGCGCCTGCACGGTGGCACGCTCGCGGTCTGGAGCGAGCCGGGCGGGGGCTCGAATTTCGTGCTGACGTTGCCCAGGCAGCCCGGCGGGACGATCGAGGCACCGCCGCTGCGCACCGAGCCCGATGCCGAGACCGACGCACTGGATGCCCTGGGCCTGACGCAGCCGATCGGCGTCCTGGGCGACGTGGCCGCGCTGTCCGCGGAGATGACGACCGATTCGTCGACGGACGCCGCACGATCCGGGGGAGTGTCATGAGGGCGCGGATGGTTGCGGCGCTGGCCGCGCTGATGCTGGTCCTGGCGGGGTGCGCGGGTCTGCCGTCAACGGGTTCCGTCAACCCCGGGCTCGCGCTCGGCGAGGCGCCGGACGTCCCCGATTTCTCGTTCCTCCCCAACCGACCGCAGCCGGGAGCGACCCCCGAGCAGATCGTCGAAGGATTCGTCGCGGCGGCCACGAGCCCCGCCGGCAATTGGGAGATCGCGAGCCTCTTCCTCGCACCCGACCTCAGCGGTACCTGGCGCCCGGAAACAGGGGTCACGATCGACCGCCCGGGATCACGCAGCATCCTTGCGTTGGACGGCGACACGGTGCAGATGACCCTCGCTCAGACCGGAGATGTGGATGAGACGGGAGCGTTCCATGCCACAGACGCGGGCTCGGCGACCCTCGACTACGAGCTGGAGCAGCAGCAGGACGGCGAGTGGCGGATCAGCGCGGCGCCGGATGGAATCGTTCTGAACGAGCAGGACTTCCGCGTGGTGTTCAGCGCATACGGCGTGATGTTCTTCGACCCCGAGTGGGAGTTCCTCGTACCTGATGTGCGCTGGTTCCCCACTCGGCAGAACGTGGCCACGCGCATCACCCAGGCGATCATCGGCGGTGCCCCGAGTCCGTGGTTGAGCGGCGCGGTGGTCTCAGCCGTTCCCGAGGGCGTGGTGCTGGAGAGATCCGCCGTGCCCGTGGTGCAGGGCATAGCGCAGGTAGAGCTGGGCGCCGCAGCGCTCGAGGCCGATCCGATCACGCTCGGTCGGCTGCTGCGCCAACTGCAGGCGAGTCTGCAGGGCACCGGTGTAGCGGGCGTCGAACTGCTCGTGGACGGTACCGAGCTGGCGGTGGAACCCGCACAGACGCTCAGTACAGCGGTCGATGCGCGCCCGCTCGTCCGGACCGCCGAGGACTTCGGATTCCTGGGCGAAGACGAGCTGACGACACTGCCCGGGCTGAGCGCGCGAATCTCAGAGCTCGACGCCGACTCGATCGCGGTGGGACGCGGCGGCCGGGTTGCCGCCGTCCTCCTCACTGCCGGGGGCGTCGCGAGAGTCGAGGGCAACGAGGTCTCGACGGCCGACGATCGGGCCGGCCTCATCGATCCGGCGCTCGATCCGAACGATGGGATCTGGTCCGTTCCCGAGTCGCAACCCTCCGCCCTGGTCGTTTCGACGGCCGCGGGTGAAGGACTTCCGATCGCGAATGCCTGGCCGGGTGCGACGCAGATCGCCGCGATGCAGGTCTCCCGCGACGGTACGCGGATCGCCGCTATCGTGACCGACGCCGGCCGCGACTGGGTGTCGGTGGCGGGTATCGAGCGCAATCCCGACGGCGTGCCGATTGCGCTGGGCACGCCGGAACGCATGCTCCGCCTGGACGGGGTCGGAGCAGACATCGCCTGGCTCGACGACCGGACCTTGGGGATCCTGTCGGAGGGCACCGACGGCATGATCGTGACCGAGCAGCTGGTCGGCGGCATGAGCACTTCGGGCAACGGTCCGACGGGTTCGGCCGTGTCGCTCGCGGCGGGGCCGACCGCCTCGTCGTCTCGGCTGCTCACCGCGGAGGCCGCCCTGTACGTGCGCCGCGGCACCACGTGGCAGCGCGCGGCGGACGACGTGCTGGTGCTGGCGTCGCAACTCGGCGCGAACTGATCCTCCACAACCGCTCGGTGGGCCCGCTTCTGTGCGGATCCCGACGTCGCGTCGGCGGCCCACCGCTGCCGCACCCACGCTGGACGGATGGGCTCGACCATCTCGGAGGCATGGTGGCTGGGGTGTCGCGCCGTCGCGGACGCCACGGCGATCGTGCTTCCCGAACGCTGCGCCGGATGCCTCGAGCCCGGCGCTCTGATCTGTGCCGCGTGCCTCCCGGCGCTGGAACCGGGCCCCGCGCGCATCGTGATCCCCGGCGACGATCTCGAGGTCTGGGCGGGCATGCCATTCGCGGGCCCGGCAGCATCCGTCCTCCGAGCGGTGAAACGCGATGCCCGCCCGCGGCTTGCACGGCACCTCGCACCGGCCCTGGCGTCGGCCCTGCGGGAACTCGCCCGCTCGACCGGCGCCGCACCCGCCTCGCTCGTCGCGGTGCCGGTCCCGTCCAGCACGAAGAGCCTGCGCGCCCGCGGATTCCGGGTCGTCGATCTCGTGACGCGTCGCGCCGGAGTCAGACCGCTTCGACTGCTCAGGATGCAGCGTACGGCGGCTGACCAGCGCGGGCTCGGCCGGATCGAGCGTCTCGAGAACCTCCGCGGAGGGATGTACGCACACGCTGCGGGCGGATTGCCTGCGGCCGGACTCCGCGTCGCCATCGTCGACGACGTCGTGACCACGGGCGCGACCCTCATCGAGGCGGCCCGGGCCCTGCGAGCCGCGGGCGCCGTCGTCGTGGGCGCCGCCACGATCGCGGCGACGCCGCTCCGGGGACGCACGGTTGATGCATCCGAAACTCGCAGGTGACACCCTGGGCCCGCAGGGCTAGCGTGGGAGGGACCAAGGCGAGCGCACGATCCGCTCTTGTACGGGCGGATCGTCCCGAGCAAGGAGGTCAGAGATGGAAACAGGCATCGTCGGCGTAGGAGTCAGTGTCACGGATCGCTTCCGATCAGTGGTCGAGGAGAAAGCGACCCGCATCGAACACCTCGTCCCTCGAGCGCAGCGGCTCGAGGTGAAGGTCACGCACCGCTCGTATAAGGGCGGTCGTGTGGAGGACGACACGGTTGAGATGACCCTGATCGGCAAGGGCCCGATCGTCCGGGCAGAGGCCACCGACGCGGACAAGTTCGCCGCCCTCGATCTCGCGGTCGACAAGATGTGCGAGCAACTGCGTCGGGCCAAGGGCAAGCGCGTCGACGCACGGAAGCACCCTCACGGCGCGCACTTCGAGAAGGGCAGCGGCGAGATCACCGGTATCGATGTGCAGCCGGCATCCGCCGACATGATCCACGCCGTCGCGACGGGCGAGATCCCGATCGTCACGGGAAACGAGGAAGAACCCGACTACACGCCCGTCGTCATTCGCGTGAAGAGCTTCGACGCCGAATGGATGGCGGTGGAGGAGGCCGTAGATCGGATGGAGCTCGTCGGGCACGACTTCTTCCTGTTCATCGACGTCCGCACAGACAAGCCCAGCGTCGTCTATCGCCGCAAGGGCTGGGACTACGGCGTGATCTCGCTCGGCACGCAGTCGGCGCCGCCGGCGGAGGCGCTCGCCTCGTAGCATCCGGGCACGCGTCACTCATCGAACGGACGCGACAGGCCGTCAGGCTTCTGGCCACACGGCGTGTCGCGTCCGTTCGTGCGAGCGGATGGCTGATCCGGCCAGCCGATCGGTTCAGTCGAACATTCCGCCGAGCAGGCTACCGATGACGAGGCCGCCGAACAGGCCCCCCATGCCGTCGCCGCCCTGGCCGCCGCGTCGTCCGCCGCCACCCCAGCCGTCGTCCTGCGGGGGGCGTGACGAGTCGATGTCGCGCTGAGCGAGCTGGAGTGCCTCGCTCGCGAGGTGGGCCGCGCGTCGCGCGAGCTGGAAGGCCTCTTCGAGGGAGTCGTCGTCACCGGGAAGCGCGGCCATGTCGGCGCGCGTGCGTTCGGCTTCGGCGAGACGCGTCCGAGCGTCGGCACCGATCCACCCGCGGTGGCCGGCGATCACATTGCGAGCGACGGCGATCTGACGGTCGGCGTCATCGGTGGCATGCCGGATCTGGGCGGGAGTCGGCAGTGGCTTCGCAGCGCGCTCGCGTGCCTTGTCGACCGCGACATCCAGTGCCGTGTTCGCCTCGCGCAGATGCGAGAGCTGAGCAAAGGGGTCGGCCTTCTCGCTGGCCGGGGGAAGCGCCGAGAGGGCGGACTGCAGGGCGGTGAGCGCGGCCGTCACCTGGGGTGTGGCCGGAGCATCCCGTGCCGCGATCACGTCGCCGCGCGAATCGGCGATGACATCCGCGAGCGTCGATTCGGCGCGCAGCGCCTCGATCTCGAAGTCGTCGATGCCATCGAGGAGCGTCCCGGCACGACGGACGGCCTCGGTTGCGGTCTCGAGCGCGAGCATGGCCTCTTCGCGGCGGGATGCTTCGCGCCGGCGTTCCGAGATGTCCGCGCTGTGCAGGGCGAACGACAGCAGCTGTTCCGCCTCGTCGGGTGCCCTGTCGATCTGCTGGAGGGCGGAGGGCGCGTACCGATCCGCGAGACGTGCGACCGTCGTACGCGCCTGGGGCAGGCGCTCGCGCAGGCGATCCGCGTCGGAGCGGACCTGAGCGAGGATCTGTGGCGCTCGGCGCACCTTGGCGATCTTCTCGGCCAGGGTCTGCGTCTTCTCATCGAGCAGGTTCTCGGCCCACTCGCAGAGCTGGGCGATGCGGGCGTTTCGCTCGCGGAGTTCCTGCGGGGTGTCCGGGATCTCGTCGTGGTTCAGCTGATTGAGGTGGAAAGCCTCGGCGAGGTGGTGGCGGACGGCGTCGAGCGCGTCACGCAGATCCTTGGTCGCACCTTCACCGAGTTCCGCATTGGCGAAGTCCAGTTCATCGGCGGTGACGCGGATCCGCTCGTCCGCCTCGACCAGCGCACGTCCCGCCCGCCGGGCGAGCTCGGCATCCTGCGCATCCAATGCGGACTGCTCTTCGCGCTTGCGTTTGCCCCAGAATCCGGCCATGTTCCGATCCTAAGCCGGGTTCGCCCCCGCCCCTGGCGTGATTCAGGCGATCGGAGTGCGCCCTGCGAGAACGCTCGACACAGCCGTGGGCGCGACCGTGCGTGGCGGGCGTCCTCGTCGCGGACGGTCGGCGACAAGGGGGAGCGCCGTCTCTGCCGGAGGGTGCTGCGCGAGTCGGTCCTCGAGGTGGTCGAGCCAGAGCACCTCCGCTTCCGCCTGGAAGACCTGGGCATCGATCACGAGTTGGCGCGCGAGTTCCTCGCCGCGGGTCGTCCTCGCGTCGTCCGCGCGCCGCGCATCTCGCAGCATCGCCAGTCCCGCGAGCGATGAGCGTCGCTGCGCCTCGACGATCGCGGCCACATCGACGCCCGGAAGCGTCGCCGCGAGCGCGAGCTTCAGGGGCAGTTCGTCGCGGGTGCCCCGCACACGCGTGACGGGGGAGCGGAGCCACTCTCGCACCGCGGTGCGTCCCGCGTCGGTGATCTCGTAGTAGACGTGACCGTGCTCGTCGGTATCGCCCTGCGCAACGAGGCCATCACGCTCGAGCCGATCCAGTGTCGTGTAGATCTGGCCGACGTTGACCGGCCAGCTCGAGCCCGTCCGCCGATCGAATTCGGTCCGCAGCTGGTAGCCGTAGCATGGGCCCTGATCGAGGATCGCCAGCAGGCTTTGTCGGACCGACATCACATCTCCAGACGAACGGCATTCTCGGTATACATAACCGAGTATATGAATATCGGGCAGGGTTATCCGGGAGGTCGACATGAACGACTCTCGCGTCGCGCCCCCGCTCTCCGGCCGCATCGTCGCCGCTCAGGAGTGGCGGAACGTCGCCTTCGTCCACTGGCGCGTCGATCCCGCGGTCGTCGCCCCGCTCCTGCCGTCGGGCATCGCTCCGGACGTCGAGGGCGGTTCGTCCTGGGTCGGGCTGATCGCGTTCGAGCTCGGCGACGCGCGCATCGGCCCTCTTCCCCCGCTGCATCGGTGGGGCTCCTTCACCGAGGTCAATGTCCGTCTGTACGGCGTCGACCGCGACGGGCGCCGCGGGGTGATCTTCCGCTCGCTCGAAGCCTCGAGCCTGCCCGCGGTGCTGGCGGCGCGGGCGATGTTCTCGCTGCCGTACGTGTGGGCGCGCACGGCTCAACGCCCAACTACAGACGGCTGGGAGTATGCGTCGCGCCGCGTCGCCGTTCCGTCCGCCTCGGGTGCTCGGTTCAGGCTTGCGGTCGAGGCGGACAGCTCAACGACCGTCGATGACGAGCTGTCGCGATTTCTGACGGCGAGATGGGGGCTCTATCAAAGCCGGTTCGGTCGAACCCACTGGCTGCCGAACACGCACGAGCCCTGGATTCTTCAGCCCGCACGCGTCACCGGGTTGTACGACGAATTGTGCGCGGCGGCGGGCCTGCCCGATGTCAGCGATCGTCCGCCGGATTCGGTGCTGTTCAGCCCGGGAGTGACGGCGAGCTTCGCACGCGGTGGGATCGTCCGCCGGTCCTGAACCGCCGTGACGGCATCCGATTCATCCGGAATCCACGTCACGAACAGACGTCGTTCACCGTTTCGCACCCAGCTATTCGAAACATCCCGGTAACATTTTGAAGGTGATCACCGCAAACGGCGTGCGCATCGCCGAGTACGCCCGTCCGAGTCATCAACTGCTGCACCTCAGCGACACGCACCTGAGGGCGGGGGATGACCCCCTGTACGGTTCGATCGACGCTTCCGCCCGCCTGGCTCGCGCGCTCGCGCAGATCGCCGAATCCGGCACGAAGCCGGACGCGATCATCTTCACGGGAGACCTCGCCGACCACGGCGAGCCCGAGGCGTACGAGACGCTCCGCGCCATAGTCGACCCGTGGGCCGAGCGCCTGGGCGCCCCGGTGATCTGGGTCATGGGTAACCACGACGACCGTGCCTCGTTCCGCGCGGGCCTGCTCTCCGACGACGCGGCGGATGCCTCGGCCCCCGTCGACGCCGTGTACGACATCGACGGGCTGCGGGTCATCGCCCTCGACACCTCGGTCCCCGGTCACCACCACGGCGAGATCACGGACGCCCAGCTCGAGTGGCTCGAGGTCGAACTCGCGATCCCGGCTGCCCACGGCACGATCCTCGCCATGCATCACCCGCCCGTGCCGAGCGTCCTCGACCTCGCCGTCACGGTCGAACTGCGTGACCAGTCACGACTCGCGTCGGTCTTGCGGGGGAGCGACGTGCGCACGATCCTTGCCGGGCACCTGCACTACTCCACGGCCGCGACGTTCGCGGGCATCCCCGTCTCGGTCGCATCCGCCACGTGCTACACACAGGATCTCGGCGTGATGGTCGGCGGCACGCGCCCCCAGGATGCCGCGCAGGCCTACAACCTGGTGCATGTCTTCGACGAGACCGTCGTGCACTCGGTCGTCTCGGTCGGAGACACCGTCGCCCTCGGCTACGTCGATCCGGCCGAGAGCGCCCGACGGATCGCCGCGGCAGGCATCGTCATCCCCGACTCCGCGACGCGCGCCCTCCGTGCCGAGCGACTCCACGACTCGGGACGGGTCGTTACGAACCAACCGCCGACGACGCCTCTTCCGATCGTCCGCTGACCGACTCTCCCGCTGCCGTGACTTCCCACGGCGCCCGAATCGGGAAGTAACCCTCGAGCGTGTCCCGCAAGACACGCTCCCTCAACGCCTCGGGCACCTCGGGACGGCTGCCGTCGTTCAGGCAGAACATGTCGACATCGCGCCGCGCGAGCAGCCGCTCCATCTGACGGATGCCGGGCTGCAGCGTCGTCTGGATGTAGCGGGTTCGCGGCTCGCGCGTCGTCACGGCACGCCCCGTCATGAGCGCGTAGTAGTGGTATAGCGAATTCGTGACCGAGATGTCGGTCGCCGATCGGAACGTCGCGGCGGCCGTCCGAGCGAAGTCCTCGGGAAAGGCCTCTTCGAGTTCGTACATGACGCTGCGGCGCAGCGGCGCGGCGCAGTGCTCGAGGTCTCGCGCGATGACGCGACCGAAACGCTCTTCGAGCAGGGCGCGGTTGATGCGGGCGGCGTTGTCGTGGCCACTGCGCTGAGGATCGGTCGCACCGATCCCGATGCGCACATTCGACTCGACGAAGCGTGAGATCCCGGCCGCCGTGAAGAACAGCTCGGGGCGCACCGGACGCCCGAAGAACATATCGTCGTTGGCGTAGAGGAAGTGCTCGGCGAGACCCTCGATGCGGTGCAGCTGCGCCTCGACCGCGTGCGAGTTATGGGTCGGCAGCGAAGCCGGGTCGGCGAAGAACTCCTCGCTGCGGACGATCGTGACCTTGGGGTGCTCGGTCAGCCACCACGGCGCCGGGCTGTCCGTCGCGATGAAGATGCGCCGGATCCACGGTGCGTACTGGTTCACGGAACGCAGGGCGTAACGGATCTCGTCGACGTGACGGAAGCGAGCCGAGTGCTCGTCACCATCCCCGACGACATAACGACTCATCCGTCGTGCGCGCTCGCGCTGGAAATCGCTCGAGGAGCCGTCGACCCACGAGAAGACGATGTCGACATCGTGGGTGAACTCCGAGGGGCCGGGCGAGAACATGCCGTCGAGCGTCCGCCACTGCCGTCCATGCAGGTCGATGCTCGTGAAGGTCAGGTCGTCCGTGGCGATCACGCGGCGCGTGAGGGCGTTCGCGTGCGGTGCGGTGACGACGTTGCCATCCCCGCGCCAGAATTCCAGACGGATGCCGTGACTGGCGCCGAGGCGCAGGGTGCCGCTCGGGCTGACCCGGGGGCGATAGACGGTCGCGCTCTCGTCGCGACCGAACGGGTTGTTCGATCCCGCACCGAAGACGCGAGCACGACCCGCGCGACCGACGATCCACGGCTCGGATGCGGCATCCGCCCGGAGCGCCGCGATCGCCCGCTTGCGTGCCCCGGCGTCGACGGCCAATGCCGGCCGTCCGCTGGCGCGGCGCAGGAGGATGGGTTCGACGTCTGCGGCCTCGAGGAGGGCGGCGAGCCGGAGCAGATCGTCGATCTCTGCCTGTTGCGGTGTGACCTCCGCCACCAGGTGGGGAACACCGCCCACGAGCACCACGTCGTCTCGTTCCAGAACCGGCGCCCAGCCCGCGGTGGGCTCATCGGACGCGGCGTCGTGCGTGCGAGAGGATTTGCCGGTGCGGGCCTGGCCGGCGAGGGCGCTCCGCCCCGTGTTTGTCCGTCGCACCGGGGCGGTCCCCTGTTCTGAAACGACACGTCGCGTCATCGATCACCTGTTTCTTCGTCATGCGATCCGCGGGCGTCCTCGCCGCGGTCGATCGCTTCCTGCATCGTCGTCGGGGCGATCGCCGAATCCGGCGATGCAAGCCCCTCTCCGCAGTGTAAGTCAGCAAATGTGTCGGGCGTGTTGCGAGGTGTGCCCCCTTGACACCGCGGAATCGAGGTGAGCGGCCACCCAGGGGATTCCAGGTCACGGACCGGTAACATGAGACCGTATGCCGGTCGTGCGGGTACCGATCCGCGCGGCATCCGATCGGATGGAGATCCTGCCGTGGCAAACCCCCTCGAGAAACTGCTCCGCGCCGGAGAGGGTCGCATCCTCAAGCGCCTGCAGCAGGTCGTCAAGGCCGTCAACGCCCTTGAGGAGGACTACTCGCAGCTGAGCGACGATGAGCTCCGCGGCGAGACCGCTGAGCTGCGCGCGCGTTACGCGGCGGGCGAAACGCTCGATCAACTGCTGCCCGAGGCGTTCGCCGCCGTCCGCGAGGCGGCGAAGCGCACGCTCGGCCAGCGTCCGTACGACGTTCAACTGATGGGCGGCGCCGCCCTGCATCTCGGGAACATCGCCGAGATGCGCACCGGGGAGGGAAAGACCCTCGTCGCGACCCTTCCGGCGTACCTCAACGCGATCGCGGGTGAGGGCGTCCACGTCGTCACGGTCAACGACTTCCTCGCGACGTACCAGTCCGAGCTCATGGGCCGTGTCTTCCGCGCGCTCGGGATGACCACAGGGGTGATCGTGTCCGGTCAGACTCCGGCGCAGCGCCGTGAGCAGTACCTGTGCGACATCACATACGGCACGAACAACGAGTTCGGTTTCGATTACCTCCGCGACAACATGGCCTGGCGACAGGAAGACCTCGTGCAGCGCGGCCACTTCTTCGCGGTCGTCGACGAGGTCGACTCGATCCTCATCGACGAGGCACGCACGCCGCTCATCATCTCGGGCCCTTCCTCGGGCGAGGCCAACCGGTGGTTCACGGAGTTCGCGAAGATCGCGCGCACCCTCGAGGTGGATGTCGACTACGAAGTCGACGAGAAGAAGCGCACCATCGGTGTGCTCGAGCCCGGTATCGAGAAGGTCGAGGACTACCTCGGCATCGACAACCTGTACGAGTCGGCCAACACTCCGCTCATCTCGTTCCTGAACAACTCGATCAAGGCTCTGGCGCTGTTCAAGCGCGACACCGACTACGTCGTGATCAACGACGAGGTCATGATCGTCGACGAGCACACGGGACGCATCCTCGCCGGCCGTCGCTACAACGAGGGCATCCACCAGGCGATCGAGGCGAAGGAGGGCGTGCCGGTCAAGGCCGAGAACCAGACCCTCGCGACCGTCACGCTGCAGAATTACTTCCGTCTCTACAACAAGCTCGCAGGGATGACGGGTACGGCCGAGACCGAGGCGGCCGAGTTCATGTCGACCTACAAGCTCGGCGTCGTCCCCATTCCCACGAACAAGCCGATGGTTCGCAAGGACCAGTCCGATCTCGTCTACAAGAACGAGCAGGCGAAGTTCGCCCAGGTCGTCGAGGACATCGCGCGGCGTAACGAGACGGGTCAGCCTGTGCTGGTCGGCACCGTCAGCGTCGAGAAGAGCGAGTACCTCTCACGCCTGCTGGCCAAGAAGGGCATCAAGCACGAGGTTCTGAACGCCAAGAATCACGCGCGCGAGGCCGAAATCGTGGCGCGCGCCGGGCTCCCGGGCGCCGTCACGGTCGCCACGAACATGGCCGGCCGCGGCACCGACATCATGCTGGGTGGAAACGCCGAGTTCCTCGCGGTGCAGGAGATGAAGGCCAAGGGCCTCGACCCGGTCGAAACCCCCGACGAGTACGAGGCGGAGTGGGAGGGCGTGTACGACGCCGTCCGTGCCCGGGTCAATGACGAGGCCGAGAAGGTCGTGAGCGTCGGGGGACTCTACGTGCTCGGCACGGAGCGCCATGAGTCCCGGCGCATCGACAACCAGCTGCGCGGACGCTCCGGCCGCCAGGGCGACCCGGGCGAGAGCCGGTTCTACCTGTCTCTGACGGATGACCTCATGCGTCTCTTCCAGTCCGGTGCAGCCGAGGCCATCCTCAGCCGCGCGAACTTCCCGGACGACGTCGCGATCGAGTCGTCGATGGTGAGCCGCGCGATCAAGAGCGCTCAGTCGCAGGTCGAGTCCCGCAACGCCGAGACCCGCAAGAACGTCCTGAAGTACGACGACGTCCTGAACCGTCAGCGCGAGGCGATCTACGCCGACCGCCGGCACATCCTCGAGGGCGACGACATCGCCGGTCGCGTCCGGCACTTCATCGAGGACGCGATCGCCGCGGTCATCGACGAGCACACGGGCAGCGGACACAGCGAGGGCTGGGACTTCGACGCCCTGTGGACCGAGCTGAAGACCCTGTACCCGGTCGGTGTCACGATCGACGAGGTCGTCGCCGAGGCCGGCACGAAGGGGCGGATCACGCCCGAGGTCCTCAAGCGCGAGATGCTCTCAGACGCCCTCATCGCGTACCAGAACCGCGAGGACAAGCTCGGCACGGAGGCGATGCGCGAGCTCGAGCGTCGTGTCGTGCTTCAGGTGCTCGACCGCCGCTGGCGCGACCACCTGTACGAGATGGACTACCTGAAGGACGGCATCGGCCTGCGGGCGATGGCCCAGCGCGATCCGCTGATCGAGTACCAGCGCGAGGGCTTCCAGATGTTCCAGGCGATGATGGGGCAGATCAAGGAAGAAACCGTCGGGTACCTGTACAACCTCGAGGTCGAGGTCCGCAGCGCGGGCGAGGGCCCCGAGGCTCACGCCGAGGTCGCGGCCAAGGGACTCGACGCACCGCCCGAGCAGAAGCTCGAATACTCCGCCCCGAACGACGCGGGCGAGGTCGAGGTCCGCAACGAGCGCGGCCAGGTTCAGCAGGCCGCGACGGCGAAGCTGCAGCGCGAGACGGCGCAGCGAGTCGCTCAGGGTGCGCGTCCGGAGCCGGAGGCGGCACCCGCCGCGCGTGGTGCGTTCGGACAGCGGACGGATGCTCCGGCCGCGGGTTCGGCGCCGGCAGCGGTCAACCGCGCCGACCGCCGCGCGGCGTCGAAGCGCAAGTAGCTCTCCAACGGTCGCGACGCGCCGTGTTGCTTCGCAGCACACGGCGAGTCGCGACCGTTCGCGTGTGCGTGGAGATGACCCGACCAGGCCACGAGGTGGCCGGTGGCACGCTCGGCGCGGGGATATCCTGAGCCGATGAGCACCCTCCGCCCCCTTGATCAGTCCTCGAAGCTGAAGAACGTCCTCTACGAGATCCGCGGCAACGCGCTCGTCGAGGCCGCCCGGCTCGAGGCCGAGGGGCAGACGGTCCTGAAGCTCAACACCGGCAATCCGGCGACGTTCGGTTTCGAGGCTCCGTACCAGATCGTCCGCGACATGATCGCGGCCATGCCGACCGCGCACGGGTACAGCGAGAGCCGAGGCATCCTGTCCGCCCGCCAGGCGGTCGTCTACCGTTACGAAGAGGAGCCGGGGTTCCCCCGGATCGATCCCGATGACGTCTTCCTCGGCAACGGGGTCTCCGAACTCATCACCATGACGATGCAGGCGCTGCTCGACGAGGGCGACGAGGTGCTGATCCCGGCGCCCGACTACCCGCTCTGGACGGCGATGACGAGCCTGTCGGGAGGTACGCCCGTCCACTATCTCTGCGATGAGAACGCGGAGTGGCAGCCGGACCTCGAAGACATCCGCTCGAAGATCACGCCGCAGACGAAGGCGATCGTCGTGATCAACCCGAACAATCCCACGGGCGCTGTGTATACCCGCGAGGTTCTGGAGGGCATCGCCGAGATCGCCCGCGAGCATTCGCTGTTGCTGCTGGCGGATGAGATCTACGATCGAATCCTTTTCGATGACGCGAAGCACATCACGATGGCGTCGATCGCACCCGACCTGCTCTGCCTGACCTTCAACGGCCTGTCCAAGACCTACCGTGTCGCGGGCTACCGTTCGGGTTGGATGGTCATCACCGGACCGAAGGCGCACGCCGCGGGATTTCTCGAGGGGATCAACCTGCTCGCCTCGACCCGCCTGTGCCCGAATGTGCCCGCGCAGCATGCGGTGCAGGCGGCGTTGTCGGGCGTGCAGTCCATCGACGCGCTCATCGCTCCTTCGGGCAGGTTGCACGAGCAGCGGGATGTCGCGTGGGAGGGACTGGAGTCCATCCCCGGAGTATCGTGCGTGCGGCCCCGGGGTGCGCTGTACGCCTTCCCGCGACTCGATCCCGAGGTCCACGAGATCCGCGACGACGCGAAGTTCGTGTACGACTTCCTGGTGGCCGAGCGTGTCCTACTCGTGCAGGGCACGGGCTTCAACTGGCCGACGCCCGACCACCTGCGCGTCGTGACCCTGCCCGAATCGCGGATCCTCGCGGACGCCATCGAGCGCCTGGGCAACTTCCTGTCCTCGTACCGCCAGTAGGTCTAGCACGAAGAACGGATTCGTCAAGGTCCTGTGCGCCGGATGATGCCCGTCCTAGCGTGCAGGGCATGGCTATCGAATTGAACCAACCGGCGCTTCGGCAGGCTCGTTCGCTCGTGCGCGAGGGCAAGGTCGTTCGGGACGAACGCGACGACTGGTCGGAGGCGGCGCCGACCGCGGATGACGAGAATGCGTTCATCGAGCGAGAGGGCTGGACCGCGTTCTCCCACTGGCACCTCGGCGTCGACAAAAGCGCGAACCCCGAAACGAAGCAGGCCTACAGCTTCCCCTACGGAGACTTCCGCCGCGTGCATCGTTCGGGCGTCATCTCGGGCGAATCCCGCGCAGGCCAGTACGACCACACCGAGATCGAGGACGAGCTGAAGAAACTCCTCGACCTGATCGACTCGTCGGCGGACTAAGGCGCGCCGTCGACTACAGCAGCGCCAGGGATGTCGCGCGCCAGCGCCCGTCTGTACCCTCGAGCCGCAGGGCGATGGCCCGCGTGCGGTGAGGTCCCGCGAGGATGACGACGGATTCGACGACGCCATCCGCGGGGGACATGTGTCGGACGCTCAGGATGTCGAAGACCGGCCGGGTCGCACGCACC
This sequence comes from Microbacterium sp., assembly GCF_044340635.1. GTDB lineage: Bacteria > Actinomycetota > Actinomycetes > Actinomycetales > Microbacteriaceae > Microbacterium. Next base: position 56,401 of record NZ_JBIITF010000013.1, on the reverse strand, counting down.
CCGCGCGCGTTGCGCGCACGAGTCGCGAGGTTGCTGCGCGTGAGGAGCCGCCGGTACGCATCCTCGGCGAACCACCGCGCGAGCTGGTCGACTTCCCGCACGCCGGCGAAGACTTCCATGACACCGCGAGCGAGGTTGGTGATCAGCGGCTCGGGATCGGGAAGAGCCGAAGAGGAGGTGCGCTGCGGTGAGAAGAATTCGTCCGCATCCACCGATCGCACACGACGCGAAGCCATGGCTTCTCGGGCTATGGTTTCTCGGGCCACGGCTTCTCGGGCCACGGCTTCTCGGGCCACGGCTTCTTGCGCCATGCCTTGTCGGGCACTGCCGGCTGGTGTGCTCATGGAGACCCCCATCTCTCGCTGACCGGGCTGAGATTGCAGTAGACCACAGCAAAGTCCAGCCCAAGCTGGGTATTTGCCCTCTGTGGATAACTCGTGATCAATCCGAAACTTTTCACCTATGGTCCTGTTGTGCGCTGGGAGCGGCTATTCGAGGACCTCGAGGGGCAGCTCGCCGCGGAGTGGGAAAGCGAGCGCGCCGCGCTCGACAGCGAGGGCGAGCGCCTCCGGCTCTCGCGCGTTCGTCTGCATGACCGCTTGGTCGCTTTCGCCGGCACCGGTGTGAAGGAGACGGTCTCCCTTGCGCTCACCGACAGCTCCGTTCTGCGCGGCACGGTCGACGCCGTCGGTACGGACTTCGCGGCGCTCCGTCTTGACATGCCCTCGGGCGGGCTCGCGCTGGTGCGCACGGGCGCGATCGCATCGCTGACGACATCCGAGGTTGCGCTCATGCGCGCCGCCCGTCCGGACGCGCCGCCCGCGAATGCGGGTCTCGCGGAGCGGCTGACGCTCGGGTTCGTGCTGCGCGACCTCGCGCGACGTCGTGTGCCGGTTCGGGTGCACTGGCTGTGGGGCGGAGCGGAGTTCGGGACCATCGACCGCGTGGGTCTGGATCATCTCGATCTCGCCGTGCACGACGCGGGTGCCGTTCGTCGAACGGGAGAGGTGCGGGCGTTCCGGCTCGTACCCTTCGACGCCATCGCCTGGCTCTCGCTCGAACGGGGCGAGACACCGGCATTGTTGTGAGGAGACACCGGCATTGTTGTGAGGAGACACCGGCATTGTCGTGAGCGGGTCGGAACGCGCTTTATTCGGGTCGGGTCGCGTTCCCCGAACCCCAGACTTCGGGGAAGCTCGCCGCTTGCGACTGCTGCCACAGATGCATCTGGCGGGCCTCTTCGACCTGATCGTCGATGTAGCTGCGCAGGCTCTGCTCTTCGATACGCCACTTGGCGGGAGAGCCGAGACGCGCTCCGCGAAGGCGACCTTCGTGGACGAGATCCATGACCTCGTCGACGGAGATGCTCAACAGCTCAGCCACCTGCGACGGAGCCAGGTAGCGAGGGCTGGGGGAGCTCTCGGACATGACCCCATTATGGACCCCTCGACGGGGCGCCGGGCGCGGGGTCCTGTGGATAACCGAAGGGGCCCGTGAGCGCGATGCGCGACGATGGTGCGCACCGCGGAACGGCGTCCAGCGCCCGAACGCAGAACCGCAGACCACGGCTTACGCAGCCACATCATGGGGGATCGACATGACTGCTCTCGACAGCCCGCCGCGGCGCCCGCGCGCATTCTGGAACGACGTGCGATTCTTCGTCGGACTGGGGCTCATCGTCGCCTCGGTCGCCGGCGTGTGGGCCACGGTGACCGCCGCGCGGCAGACGGTTCCCGTTTTCGCGGCGGCGCGCACATTCGTGCCGGGGGACGAGGTGACGGCCGACGATCTGCGGGTCGTCGAAGCATCACTCGGGGCTGCCGAGGGCGTCTACATGAGTCCGGATGCTCTGATCCCCGGTTCGATCGCGACGCGTACCGTCGCCGAAGGCGAGTTGGTGCCCGTGAGTGCGCTCGAGGACGGCGTGCGGGCGCGGGTGACGACGGTCGTGGTCCAGACGACGACGGCGGTGCCGTCGGACGTTGTCGCGGGAAGTGTCGTTGAACTCTGGGCGTCGCCGGTTCTGGAACAGGGCGTGTTCGGCACACCCGCCATCCTCGTAGCGGACGCAACGGTGGCGGCGGTCGAAGAGGCCGACAGCCTGCTGGGGGCCCGTGGCTCGGCGCTCGAACTCGTCGTGCCGCGGTCGGATGTCGCGGCCGTGCTTCAGGCGGTCGCGGCGTCGGCGGCTCTGTCGATCGTGCCGGCGGCGGGTGGCGCGTGAGCCCGCGTGTGCTGCTGGCCGTCGCGGGGCAGCGGGGTGAGCGACTGGCGACGGAACTCGAGCGAGCGGGAGTTCGCATCGAAGCGGCGATCGATCCCGTCGTGCTCGAGGACGCGAACCTCGTGAGCGCGCTCGAGGTGTTCGAGGAAGTCGACGTCCTCGTGCTGACGGCTGACCGTCGGACGCTCGGCTCGCACCTGGTGTCGGTGTGCGATCGGCGGGGGATTCGGATCGTGACGCTCACGGGCGACGCGGACGGTGAGCGGGTTGCTGCGGCATTCGGACTGACCGCGTCCCTCGTCGCGCCGCGGGTGGAAGACATCGCGGCCGCCGTTCGGGGCATGGCGCGGGAGGATGACCTCGTCCCGGATGCGGCGGCGGGACACGTCGTGGTGGTGTGGGGTCCGGAGGGTGCGCCGGGCCGCTCGACGGTGGCGAGCATGCTCGCCTTCGAACTCGCCCGGGGCGGAGCGGGCACCGCGCTGATAGATGCAGACTCGCACGCGCCGTCGCTCGCGTTGGCCCTGGGCCTCGCGGACGAGGGTCCCGGGTTTCCGTCGGCCTGTCGTCAGGCGGGCCTCGGCACGCTCGATGAGCGCGAACTCGTCCGCATCAGCACGCCGGTACGGGTGGCGGGAGCCGGCGTCGACGTGCTGTGCGGGATCAACCGCCGGGGCCGTTGGCCGGAACTGGCGGCGGACCGCGTCACGATAGCGCTCGAGGCCGCGCGACGTTGGGCGCCGTACACGATCGTCGATGTCGCGGCGCCGGTGGAACAGGACGAAGAACTGATGAGTGATGTCGAGGGTCCGCGCCGCAACGCCGCGACGATCTCGGCTCTGCGCTCCGCTGATGTGATCGTCGCGGTCTGCACAGCCGACCCCGTCGGCATCGCGCGGTTCGTCCGGGGATACGCCGAGGTGCGCGCCATCGCCGGGTCGACCCCGGTGCTCGTCGTCGCCAACCGGCTGCGGCCGGGCGGGCTGGGGATCGACGCCCGTGGTCAGATCCGGCGGACACTCGATCGGTTCGCGGGCATACGCGAGGTGGCATTCCTGCCGGAGGACCAGCGCGCGGCGGACGCCGCCGTACTGCAGGCACAGCCGATCGTGGCCGTAGCGCCTCGTTCGGCCCTGGTGGGTGCGATACGCCGGTTCACGGGCGACACGTTGTTGCCGGTTCTGGGGGGCGATCATCGCAACACCGCGGCGCACGGCGCGGCTGTCGGCGGTGGCAACCACGGACGGCCCGCCCGGCGGGCGTCGGTGTTCCGGCGCGTATCCCACGGAGGGGAGGAGGGACGGCAGAACCGGCTCACGGCATAGGCTGGATCGGTGCCGACCCTCAGTGAACTCGTCTCCGCCCAGGGCCGTTCGAGCGCCGATGACATCGAGTGGCTGCATCGCCTCGCGGGTGATGGACAGCTGCTCGCGGACCTCGCCTTCGCCGACATCGTGTTCTGGGTGCCGACGAGCGACGACTCCTTCATCGCCGTGGCTCATACCCGTCCGTCAGGAGCGGCGACGCTCTTCTACCGCGACATCGTCGGTGACCGGGTGCGGCCGCAGTGGCGAACCCAGGTGCAGGATGCGGCGCAGGGTGTCCGCATCATCGACTCGGCCTCGCCCGACTGGTTCGAAGAGACGCCCACCCGGGTCCGGGCGGTGCCGATCGTCCGCGGCCCGCTCCGCGACGGATACCCGCCGGTGGTCCTGGGGGTCCTCACACGTCACACGAACCTCGGCGAAGCCCGCACGCCCAGTCGACAGCAGATCACCTTCAACGATTGCGCCGACGACCTGTTCGGCATGATCGCGCGCGGCGACTTCCCCGACCTCTCGGCCCCGACCGGGCCTCGGCGCGGTGCACCGCGCGCATCCGACGGACTCATCCGTCTGGATGTCGACGGCACCACGACTTTCGCCAGCCCCAATGCGCTCTCCGCATGGGGACGTCTCGGGTTCGACGACGAGCTCGAGGGCGAGTCGTTGAGCGAGGTGACGACCCGTGTCCTCCCCGCGAAGGAGACGATCGACGAATCCCTCCCGCTCGTCGTGACCGGTCGTGCACCATGGCGCGCGGACATCGAGGCGCGCGGCGTGACGGTGTCGCTCCGCGCGATCCCTCTCCGCGAGAACGGGGAGCGTTCGGGCGCGATCGTCCTCTGCCGCGATGTCACCGAACTGCGCCACCAGGAGCAGGAACTCATCACCAAGGACGCGACGATCCGTGAGATCCATCACCGGGTGAAGAACAACCTGCAGACGGTGGCGTCCCTCTTGCGCATCCAGTCCCGCCGCACCCACTCGGAGGAAGCGCGCGAGGCCCTCACCCAGGCGATGCGTCGTGTCTCGGCGATCGCCGTCGTGCACGACACGCTCTCGGAGGGCCTGACGCAGACCGTCGACTTCGACGAGGTGTTCGACCGGGTGCTCAAGCTCGTCGCCGAGGTGGCCGCGGGTGCGGGAACGCGCGCACAGACACGCTCGACCGGGACGTTCGGCAAGCTGCCGAGCGCCTATGCCACGCCCCTCGCGCTCGCCCTCACCGAACTCGTCACCAACGCCGTCGAGCACGGACTTGCCGGTCGCGAGGGCAAGGTCGAGATCGAGGCGAAGCGCTCGTCGTCGCGGCTCAAGGTCAGTGTGAGAGACACCGGCGTCGGCCTGGCCGAGGGTCAAGTGGGGCGCGGGCTCGGCACACAGATCGTTCGCACCCTGATCCAGGGTGAGCTGGGAGGAACGATCGACTGGCACACGATCATGGGCAGCGGAACGGAAGTCACCATCGATATTCCGCTGCGGTGGATCGACAGGCCGCGGGCCTGACGGGGTTTACGAGGCGCGGCGGGCGCGCGCGGCGCGACGCTTGAGGGCGCGGCGCTCGTCTTCGGAGAGGCCGCCCCAGACACCGGAGTCCTGACCGGACTCGAGGGCGTACTGCAGACAGATCTCGGTCACGGTGCAGCGGGCGCAAACGGCCTTCGCCTTCTCGATCTGGTCGACCGCCGGCCCGGTGTTGCCGACCGGGAAAAACAGTTCGGGATCGACCGTGAGGCATGCGGCCTTGTCGCGCCAGTCCATGCAGATGCTCCTTGTTGCGTGGTGGGGTGTGAGCGAGTGCTCAGAGATCGGTTTCGGGTCCGGTACCCTGGTAGGTGCGAGCAGAATGCTCGCCCCACGGCGCTGTGGGAGCACATGGCTTTCACTATCGTCCCACACGGCTTCGGTCCGATCAAGGGTCGAGTGCGTGAATTCTGTGCAGGATGCTGAGCATCAGCCCGGTGGCTTGGTGATTCGTCACAAAATACCGGGCGCATAAAGCGGGGTGAGGTAGAGGAATGGAACCGGAAGCCACGACTCCGCAGCCGATCGAAGCGAATGCCACAACGTGGGCCGCCGCCGTCCTGGTCGGGTTGGAAGGCATCGCCGTCGCCGCGCTCGCGGGGTGGATGATGCCATCCCTGATCGCGGGGGAGACGACGGATCTCGGCACCGCGTGGGCGCTCATCCTGATGACCGTTATTGCCGCGGTCGCGCTGTTCGCCTTCGCGATCGCGATCCTTCGAGGCCACGGATGGGGTCGCTCAGGCGCGATCGTCGCACAGCTGTTGATTCTCGCGGTGGCGCTCGGTGCCGCGACCGGTGCATACGCGCATCCGCTCGTCGCGTTGGCCCTCGCCGTGCCCGCGGTGATCACACTGATCCTGGTGATCGCGGTCGCACGAGCGGCAGGCCGACGCGACGCGCCTCCCGCCGAGTCGTAGTCCTTAGGCGTCGATGCCGACGAGCTTGCGGATGCGGGCGACGTGTCCCGTGGCCTTGACGTTGTAGAGGGCCTGGTCGACTTTTCCGTCCTCGTCCAGGATGAAGGTCGAGCGGATGACGCCCTCGATCGTCTTTCCGTAGTTCTGCTTCTCGCCCCAGGCGCCGTAAGCGTCGTGGGCCGAGTGATCGGGGTCACTCAGCAGGTCGTAGGTCAGTCCGTCGCGCTCGCGGAACTCGCGAAGCGTCGCCGGGTCGTCGCGCGAGATGCCGAGGACGACGTAGCCCGCCGCTTGCAGAGGGGCGAGGCTGTCGCGGAAGTCGCAGGCCTCGGTTGTGCAGCCGGGCGTCATGGCCTTCGGGTAGAAGAACAACACGACCCGCTTGCCGCGGAGCGAGGCGAGCGAGACGGGGGATCCGTCCTGATCGGGCAGGGTGAAGTCGGGGGCGGGTGTACCGGGCTCGAGGCGTACAGTGCTCATTCGTCCAGCGTAGGGTGCCGCTCGCGCCCCGCCACCTTTCCGAAGGTCATCAGCAGGCGCTGCAGCGAGTCGAACCGTGCGGCGCCGTTGGGCCCCAGCCGTCCTTCGGCAACAGCATCCGCGATCGCGCAGTCCGGCGCATCCGGCAGGTGCGTGCACCCGCGGGGGCAGTCCTTCGCGATCTCGTCCAGGTCGGTGAACGAGCGCAGGATGTTGGCCGGGTCGACGTGGCCGAGGCCGAAGGAGCGGACTCCCGGGGTGTCGATGACCCATCCGCGTCCGCTGTCGCCGACGTACCGCAGCGACACGGTGGATGACGACGTGTGCCGACCGCGGCCCGTGACCTCGTTGACATGCCCCGTGGCGCGCCCCGCGCTCGGCACGAGGGCGTTGATCAACGTGGACTTGCCGACGCCCGAATGCCCGACGAAGACCGTCGAGTGCCCGACGAGTTGCGCCCCGATGCGCTCGATCGGCACCTCGCCTTGCGCGCTCGTGAAGACCTCCACGTCGAGACCCTCGAAGTGACTGAGGAATTCTGCGGGATCGGCGAGGTCGGTCTTCGTCACAACGAGCATGGGGCGGACGCCCGCGTCGAAGGCCGCCACCAGGTAGCGATCGACGAGGCGCGTGCGCGGTTCGGGATCCGCCGCCGCGACCACGATCAGCATCTGATCGGCGTTCGCGACGATGATGCGCTCGACCTGGTCGGTGTCATCCGCCGACCGGCGCAGCAGGGTCGTCCGCTCCTCGATGCCGACGATGCGGCCGAGCGTCCCCTCGTCACCGGACGTGTCGCCGACGACCCGAGCCCGGTCGCCTGTCACGATCGGCTGCTTGCGCAGCTCACGAGCACGCACGGCGGACACCTCGTGTTCGTCCGGGGCGTCTTCGTCCATCAGAACCGAGTAGCGGCCGCGGTCCACGCCGATCACGCGGCCGATCTCGGCGTCGGCGTGTGCGGGGCGTCGCTTGCTGCGCGGCCGATTCGCCTTGGGATTCGGGCGCATCCGGATGTCGGACTCGTCGAGCTCGTCCGCCTCGTCCGTCTCGGCGTCGTCGTAATCCCACCAGTTCGGATCCGAGCCGCTCATCGTCTGCGCATCGTCTACTCGGTCGCGCCGGGCTTCGCGGACGAGCCGGCCAGCATGCTGTTCCACAGCTGCTCGAACTGCGGCAGGGTCTTGGCGGTCACGCTGAGGTCGTCGACCTCGATGCCGGGAACGCTCAGGCCGAGCACGGCGCCTGTCGTCGCCATCCGGTGGTCATGGTGAGATCTCCACAGGCCGCCGTGGAGCGGACGCGGCACGACGCGGATGCCGTCGGGCAACTCGCTCGCCTCACCGCCGAGCTCGTTCAGTCCGTCGACGAGAGCACGGATCCGGTCGGTTTCGTGCAGACGGATGTGTCCGATGCCCGTGATGGTCGAGGGGCCCTCGGCGAGAGCCGCGAGTCCCACGATCGTCGGAGCGAGTTCTCCCGCGGCGGACAGATCGACATCGAAACCGCGGAGCGGAGCCGTGCGGGTCACGGTGAATGCACCGCCGCGGCGGGCGACGCGCGCCCCGGCGCGGTGCAGCAGGTCGCCGAGAAGGGCTCCCGGTTGCGTGGAGTGGGCCGGCCAACCCTCGATCGTGACAGAACCGCCCGCGACCATCGCGGCCGCAAGAAAGGGCGCCGCGTTCGAGAGGTCCGGCTCGATCGTGATGTCTTTGGCCCGGACCGCTCCGGGGGCCACGATCCATTCGTTCGGCGCGGGACGCTCGACGTGGATGCCGCGGTGTGCGAGCGCCTCGATCGTCATCTCGATATGGGGGAGACTCGGCAACCGCTCGCCCGTGTGGACGAGGTGCAGCCCGACATCGAACCGCGGAGCCGCGAGCAGCAGACCCGACACGAACTGGCTCGAACGGGATGCATCCATCTGCACCTCGCCGCCGCGCACGTGACCGTGCCCGCGCACGACGAAGGGGAGGGACCAGTGACCGCCGTCGTCGATGTCGAGCCCGATGTCCCGGAGAGCGCGGATCAGCTCGCCCATCGGGCGGTGAAGGGCCGTCTCATGCGCCGTCAACCGGACGTCTCCGTGCGCGAACCCGGCGAGGGGAGCCACGAAGCGCATCACCGTTCCCGCCTGGCCGCAGTCGATCTCGCTGTTCCCGGCGAACGGGGCGGGGGGAGTGATGATCCAGTCGTGGCCGAATGGGCCTTCGCCCGGCGCCGGCTCGATCTGTGCGCCGAGGGCCCGCAGCGCCCCGACCATCCGCTCGGAGTCCTGCGAATGCAAAGGAGAGAGGATCCGACTCGGTCCGTCGGCCAGCGCGGCCAGGACCAATTCGCGACTCGTCAGCGACTTTGAGCCAGGAATCGCCAGACGGGCATCGAGCGGAGAACCGGCCACGGGCGCTCGCCAGGCAGGGGGCTGGGGAGCATCAGAAGATGTCTCGTCGGCGCGAGGGGAATAGCCGTGCGGTGTCATCGGGTTCTACTCTATCGAGCCCCGAGAGGACACGATGATTCAGACGATGGAACGCACGCCTTCGGCGGTTGTTCTCGCGCGCCTAGACTGGGAGGTGATGGACGAGCAGCCCGAAGAAGAGGTCGACGTCGCGCCGGCGCAGATCGCCCGCGCCCAGTTCGAGGACCAGGCGCTTCCGTTCATGGACCAGCTGTACGGCGCGGCCATGCGGATGACGCGCAATCCGGCCGATGCTGCGGACCTGGTACAAGAGACGTTCGTCAAGGCTTTCGCCTCGTGGGCCACGTTCCACCAGGGCACGAACCTGAAGGCGTGGCTGTACCGCATCCTCACCAACACCTACATTAATACGTATCGCAAGAAGCAGCGCGAGCCGTACCAGGGCACGATCGACGACCTGGAGGACTGGCAGCTCGGGGGAGCGGAGTCGACGACCGCGTCGACCAACCGTTCCGCCGAGGCCGAAGCGATCGATCACATGCCCGCATCCGTCGTAAAAGACGCCCTGCAGGCTATCCCGGAGGACTTCCGGTTGGCGGTGTACCTCGCGGATGTCGAGGGCTTCGCCTACCAGGAGATCGCCGACATCATGAAGACACCGATCGGCACAGTCATGAGCCGCCTTCACCGCGGAAGGCGATTGCTTCGCGAAATGCTGGCCGAATACGCACAAGAGCGGGGCATCGTCTCCGCCGGTCCGGGAGCGAAGAAATGACCGATTGCGGTTGTGACCAGGCGAGGCGAGACCTCGAGGAGTACCTGCGAAACGAAGTGTGCAAGACGCAGCACGCCGACATCCGCGAGCATCTGGAGAACTGCCCCGGATGTCGCGATGAGGCTCTTGTCGCCAAGACCCTGACCGATGTTCTGGCGCGGGCCTGCCGCGAGAGCGCGCCCGAGGACCTGCGCGATCAGGTGCTTGCGAAGCTGCGCACGGTCCAGGCGGCGCACCACTAGCATCCGGCGTCGACCTGTCACGAACGGCTCGATCTGCACGAATCATCGAGCGTTTCGTGACGGCTCGAGGGGTCCGGTGGCGACGAGTAGCCTCGAAGGATGGCAACGACTGACGCCCGCACCCTTTCCCTTGACGAAACGTCCGCAGCTGCGCTCGCTCAGCGTGGACTGATGTACCGCTTGGTCGACCCGGGAGATCCCGAAGCGCTGCGCGCGTATTCGACCGCAGAGGCCCGTGGATTCCTCGGCGAAGAGCCGACGGATGACGAAGCGCGGGAGTTCGGCGAGTCGATCGGCTACCGTCGCCGCATCGGCGTCTACGACGAGGCCGGGCTCGACCCGCAGGTTCCCGTTGCGACGGTGAACTCGTGGGTCGGTGAGCTCTCCGTTCCCGGCGACCGGGTGACGCCGTTCTGGGCGATCAGTGGCGTGACAGTGTCGCCCACCCGACGCCGTCGCGGCATCGCGCGCGCGATGCTTGAGGGCGAGCTGCGCACCGCCCGCGACGCAGGGATGGCCGTCGCGGGGTTGACCGTCTCCGAGGCGACGATCTACGGCCGCTTCGGTTTCGCGCCCGCTGTCGAGGCGACCACGTGGGACATCGACACACGCCGGGCCGGATGGCGGGGCGGCGACGTGCCCGGGTCGTTCGACTACGTCCGCCGCGAAGAGGCGGTGGCGCTGCTGGAAGACGTGCACGAGCGCGTTCGCGTCACGCGACCGGGTGATGTGGATGGTTGGACGGGCCGATGGCGCCAGTTCGCGATGATCGCGGGCGGCTCCAAAGAACCCGGCCGCACCCGCGTCGTGCGCTACGCCGACACGGCGGGCGTCGTACGCGGCGCCCTGGTCTATCGCCTGTCCGAGGACCCGGCCGACATGGCCCGGCACACGCTCGACATCACCTACCTCGTGGGCGATGGCGACGAGGCGTACCGCGCACTCTGGGGTTTCGTCCTGCGCCACGATCTCGTGTCGCGCGTGCGCGCGCCGCTGCGGTCGGTCGATGAGCCGCTCCCGTGGCTGCTCGCCGATCGGCGCGGTGCTCACGTCGCCGTTCATGATCACGAGTGGTTGCGGATTCTCGACGTCCCCGGGGCTCTAACGGCGCGCGGGTACGCCGCCGCGGGAACCCATGTCATCGCGGTGAGCGATCCGCTCGGCTTCGCCGAAGGGACATGGATGCTCGAGGTCGGGGCGGACGGCGCGGCCCGGGTCACGCCCACCGACGCGACGCCACAGGTATCGATGCCCGTCGCATCGCTTGCAGCGCTCTACCTCGGGGGAGTGCGCGCGGTGACGTTGCGTGCCGCCGGTCAGCTGACGGGTGAGGACGCCGCGTTGCGTGAACTGGACCGGGCCTTCGCCGGCGACACCGCGCCGACGCTCGGCATCTGGTACTGACGCGCGGGTCGGGACGTTTCGTCTCGAACCTGCGAGCCTCGCTCAACGACTGAGGACGATCACGGTCGTTGAGCGAGGCGAAACGTCAGGCGAGAGGCGCGAGGGCCTTCTTCATCAGCTCGGCGTGCTCGATCGCGTGGACCTTCGGCGAGCCCGTCGCGGGCGAGGCCGCGGCGCTGCGCGAAACGACGCTCATCGTGCGGCCCTTCAGGTGCTTGACGACCTCGAGCGCGATGAACGGCCACGCGCCCTGGTTTTCGGGCTCATCCTGCACCCACACCAGCTCGGCACCCGGGTATCCGGCGATGACGGCGTTCAGCTCATCGACCGGCGCCGGGTAGAACTGCTCCAGGCGCACCAGGGCGACCGAGGGGTCCGGGTTCTTGTCGAGCTCGCCGCGCAGGTCCCAGTGGGTCTTGCCGGAATGAAGCAGGACCTTCTTGACCTGGGACTTGTCGATGCCGCGGTCATCGTCGAGCACCGGTTCGAAGCGGCCGCTCGTGAAGGCCTCGACCGGGCTCGTCGCGCCACGCAGCCGCAGCATGGCCTTCGGGGTGAAGACAATGAGCGGTCGGCGCGGACGCGCATAGGCCTGACGGCGCAGCAGGTGGAAGTACGACGCCGGAGTCGACGGGCGCGAGACCGTCATGTTGTCCTGCGCACACATCTGCAGGAACCGCTCGATGCGGGCCGACGAGTGGTCGGGGCCCGCACCCTCGTAGCCGTGCGGCAGCAGCAGCACGACACTCGACTGCTGGCCCCACTTCTGATCGGCCGACGTGATGAATTCGTCGATCACGGACTGGGCGCCGTTGGCGAAGTCGCCGAACTGACCCTCCCACAGCACGAGCGCGTCGGGGCGCTCGACCGAGTAGCCGTACTCGAAGCCCATCGTGGCGTATTCGCTGAGGTACGAGTCGTACACCCAGAAGCGCCCCTGGCGATCGCTCAGGTTCGTCAACGGGATCCACTCCTGGCCGTTGGCCCGGTCGTGCAGCACCGAATGGCGCTGGACGAACGTGCCACGGCGCGAGTCCTGCCCGGCGAGGCGCACGTTCGTGCCCTCGAGCAGCAGCGAACCGAAGGCGAGCAACTCGGAGAAGCCCCAGTCGATCGTGCCGTTGCGGCTCATGTCGTAGCGCTTGTCGAGCAGCTGCTGCAGCTTCGTGTGCACCGTGAAGCCCTCGGGCTTGTTCACGAACGCATCGCCGATCAGGTGCACGACGTCGGTTCCGACCCCGGTCGTCTCGATGTCGCCCCAGGTCAATTCCTCGACCTCGGCGTCGGCATCCGTGATGACCGCGTGCGAACCGGTCTCGGCGGCGTGCGTCTCGGCGAAGGCGATCTCGAGGCGATCCTGGAAGTCGCGCTTGGCCTCTTCGTACTCTTCCTCGGTGATGTCACCGCGACCGACGAGGGACTCGGTGTACAGGCGGCGTACCGAACGCTTGGCCTCGATGAGGTTCGTCATGAGCGGCTGCGTCATCGAGGGGTCATCGCCCTCGTTGTGACCGCGTCGGCGGTAGCAGACGAGGTCGATCACGACGTCGCGGTGGAACTCTTCGCGATACTCGAACGCCAGCTGCGCGACGCGCGTCACGGCCTCCGGGTCATCGCCGTTGACGTGGAAGATCGGTGCCTGGATGGTCTTCGCGACATCCGTGGCATACACCGACGAGCGTCCGTCCTGCGGGAGCGTGGTGAAACCGACCTGGTTATTGACGACCACGTGGATCGTGCCGCCCGTGCGGTACCCGCGCAGCTGCGACATCTGCAGCGTCTCGACCACGACGCCCTGGCCCGCGAAGGCCGCGTCGCCGTGGACGAGGATCGGCAGCCACGAGAACGTCCCGATGGCCTTGCGGTCCTGCTTGGCGCGGACGATGCCCTCGAGCACGCCGTCGACGGTCTCGAGGTGCGACGGGTTGGCGGCCAGGTAGATCGGCAGCTCGACGCCGTGGTCGTCGACGAAGGTTCCCTCGGTGCCGAGGTGGTACTTCACATCGCCCGAGCCGCGCTTGTTGCCGAGTGCGACGCTTCCCTCGAACTCGCGGAAGACCTGGCCGTAGGTCTTGCCCGCGATGTTGGTCAGCACGTTCAGGCGGCCGCGGTGGGCCATGCCGATCGCCGCCCCGTCGAGCCCGGCGCCCGCGGCGCCCTGCAGGATCTCATCGAGCAGCGGGATGAGGGACTCGCCGCCCTCGAGGCTGAAGCGCTTCTGCCCGACGTACTTGGTCTGCAGGAAGGTCTCGAAAGCTTCGGCCTCGTTGAGCTTGCTGAGGATGCGCAGCTGCTCGTCGTGGGTCGGCTTGGTGTACTTGATCTCGACCTTCTGCTGGAACCAGCGGCGCTGGCCCGGGTCCTGGATGTGCATGTACTCCAGGCCGATCGTGCGGCAGTAGGAGTCACGCAGCACGCCGAGGATGTCGCGCAGCTTCGCCATCCGCCTGCCACCGAAACCACCGGTCACGAATTCGCGGTCGAGGTCCCAGAACGTCAGGCCGTGTTCTTCGATCTCGAGGTCGGGGTGCGTGCGCTGCTCGTACTGCAGGGGGTCGATGTCGGCCATCAGGTGCCCGCGGACGCGGAACGAGTTGATGAGCTCCTGCACGCGGGCCTGCTTGTCGATCCGCTCGGCGATGTCGACGTTGATGTCGGCGGCCCAGTGGATGGGCGCGTAGGGGATGCGGAGCGCGGCGAAGATGTCCTCGTAGAAGTGGTGCTGGCCGATCAGGCGCTCGTGCACCTTCTTCAGGAACTCGCCGGAACCGGCGCCCTGGATGACGCGGTGGTCGTAGGTGCTCGTGAGCGTGATCGTCTTGCCGATCGCGAGCTCGTTGAGCGTCTTCTCGCTCGCGCCCTGGAACTCCGCCGGGTACTCCAGCGCGCCGGCGCCCACGATGCAGCCCTGGCCGCGCATCAGGCGGGGGACCGAGTGGACAGTGCCGATACCGCCCGGGTTGGTGAGCGAGATCGTCGTGCCCTGGAAGTCGGCGGCCGTGAGCTTGTTGCCGCGGGCCCGCGAGACGATCTCTTCGTACGCGGTGAGGTATTCGCCGAACGTCATCGACTCGGCGCGTTTGATGCTCGGAACGAGCAGGGCGCGGGTTCCGTCGGGCTTGGGGATGTCGATCGCGATGCCCAGGTTGATGTGGGCGGGTGCCACGACCGAGGGCTTGCCGTCGATCTCGGCGTAGAAGACGTTCTGGCTCGGGAAGTCCTTCAGCGCCTGGATGATGGCCCAGCCGATGAGGTGCGTGAAGCTGACCTTGCCGCCGCGGGTGCGGGACATGTGGTTGTTGATGACGATGCGGTTGTCGATCATCAGCTTGGCCGGGATCGTGCGGACGCTGGTGGCCGTGGGGACGGTCAGCGACTCGTCCATGTTCGCGGCGAGGGCCTTCGGCATGCCGCGGAGCGGCGTGATCGTGTCTTCTTCGAGCGGCTCCGGGGCCGGCGCGGCCTTGGGCTTCTCGGGCGCCTGCGCCGGGATCGGGGGCGGCGATGCGGGGCGCGTCGTCGTGCGTGCCACCGGTTGTGCGCCGATGACGGGTATCGGCGCCGTGACGGGTCGCGGCTCGCTTTTCGGCTCGGCCACAGCGGGCTTGGCCGGCTCTGCGGACGAGTTCTGCGGAGCGGCGCTCGATGCCGACGGGGCGGTGCTCGGCGCCGCGGAAGCGGAGGAGGCATCCGATGCGTCGTCGACATCGACCGGGTGATACGCCTCCAGAGTCGGCCACCACGCCTTGTCTACGGAGTTCTTATCGACCTTGAACTGCTCGTAGAGCTCGTCGACGAGCCATTCGTTGGCCCCGAACTCTCCCTCGTTCGAAGTCCCGACGCCTGTCACCTGGCTCGACACGCTGGATCGCCCTCTTTCTTCGATGAAGGTAGCCGCGCAGAGCATCTTCGTGGCCCACGCGCACGAACATCTAGGCTATCCCAGATCCGTTCCGCCCGTCGCGGAACAGGCCGCCGCACGAGCCACTCGGTGAGATGGAGTGGCTAGCGTAGAGCTATGGAATTCTCGGGTGAGCGGCCGATGGTGGATCTGACCTATTCGGATGTCTTCCTGGTGCCGCGGCACTCGGCGGTCACCAGTCGCCTACAGGTGGACCTTGCGCCGCACGACGGCACCCCGGCGACGATCCCGATCGTCTCGTCGAACATGAACTCGGTGACCGGTGCCCGCCTCGCCGCGACGCTCGCGCGCCGAGGCGGTCTGGGCGTGCTGCCCCAGGATCTGCCGCTGCAGGAGTTGGACTCCGCGATCCGCTGGGTCAAGCGCCAACCCGTGCTGTGGGACACGGCGCTCGTGCTGCCGCCGGAAGCGACCGTCGCGGCCGCGCTGCGCATCCTGCCCGCGACGCCCGGCCACGGGATCGTGGTCGCCGACGGTGGCGAGAACGTGTCGGCAGCGGAGATCCGGGGCATCGTTCCCGCGTCGCGGCTCGCCACGGCCCTGCCGGATGCTCGGCTCGGAGATCTCGCGCGGGGCGACACGCCCTCGCTCGAAGCCGAGGACATCGAGGATCCCCGTGCGGCTTTCGACACGATCGTCGCGGCCGGCGTCGACGTGGTCTGCGTCATGCGGCACGGGCGCCTGGTCGGCACGCTGAGCCGCCGGAGCGCGCTGCGCTCCACGCTTTATCGGCCCGCTGTCGACGCAGCGGGACGCCTGGCCGTCGCGGCGGCGGTGGGCATCAACGGCGACGTCGCGGCCAAGGCGAAGGCTCTGGCGGCGGCGGGAGTCGACGTGCTCGTGGTGGACACCGCGCACGGACACCAGGACGGGATGCTCACGGCGCTCCGAACGGTTGCCGAGCTCGGTCTCGACATCCCCATCGCGGCCGGCAACGTGGTCACGGCCGAGGGAGTGCACGATCTCGTGACCGCGGGCGCCTCCATCCTGAAGGTCGGGGTGGGACCGGGCGCGATGTGCACGACCCGCATGATGACGGCAGTCGGGCGTCCGCAGTTCTCGGCCGTGCTGGAGACCGCCGAAGCGGCGCGGATCATGGGCGCGCACGTGTGGGCGGATGGCGGCGTGCGTTACCCGCGCGACGTTGCGCTCGCATTGGCGGCAGGTGCGGCATCCGTCATGATCGGCTCGTGGTTCGCCGGCACGATCGAGGCGCCGGGTGAGCTGCTCGCGGACGCGAACGGGCGCGTGTTCAAGGAATCGTGGGGGATGGCCTCGACCAAGGCCGTGCACGACCGCTTCGGACGCCTCGACCCGTACGAGCTGGCGCGCAAGGAGCTGTTCGCGGAGGGCATCTCGTCGTCGAAGATCTACCTCGATCCGCTCCGCCCGGGCCTCGAGGACCTGCTCGACATGATCACGTCGGGCGTTCGGTCCTCCTTCACCTACGCGGGCGCGGCGACGGTCGCGGAGTTCCACGACCGGGCCCTCGTCGGTCTGCAGTCCGCCGCGGGCTACGAAGAGGGCAAGGCGCTTCCGGTCAGCTGGTGAGGCGCGACGCCGTCGCGAGTGCACGACCTCGCCGCGAGTGCACGCGCTGAGACCCGCACGCACGTCGTGCACTCGAAGCGAAGCCGTGCACTCGGTATCGCGGGTGGCGCGAGGTGTGGGTTCGGCGGTCGCTGGTCCGCGGACCTCGGGTAAACTCGACCCCACGATGGACGACCCCCCCAGTTGTAGACGCTCGCCCCACCCCCCGATCGATTCCGCGAGGGTCGACGCGTGACGTACGAATTGGTCATGCTGGGAGTGGGGCTGCTGCTCATCGTGGGCACTGGCCTGTTCGTGGCCAGCGAGTTCGCCCTCGTCAATCTGGATCGTGCCGACCTCGAGGCGCGGCGCGAGCGCGGTGAATCCCGACTTTCGCTCACCATCGGCGCGCTGAAGATCACATCGACCCACCTCTCGAGCGCGCAGCTGGGCATCACGCTCACGACGCTTCTCACGGGTTACACCATGGAGCCCGCGCTTTCGAGCCTGTTGCGCCCCGTGCTGACGGGATGGGGGCTTCCCGAAGCGGTGGTCTCGCCGATCGCGGTCATCGTCGCCATCTCGGTCGCGACGATCTTCTCGATGATCCTCGGCGAGCTCGTGCCCAAGAACTTCGCCCTCGCCCTGCCGAGGCAGACCGCAAAGCTGGTGCTGCCGTTCCAGGTGGCGTTCACCATGGTGTTCCGCCCGGCGATCGTGCTGTTGAACGGCTCGGCCAATGGGGTTCTGCGTGCCATCGGCATCGAGCCCAAGGAAGAGCTGTCGGGCGCACGCACGGCCGAGGAGCTCTCGTCCCTCGTTCGCCGCTCCGCGAGTGCGGGTCTGCTCGAGCAGGACACCGCTTCGCTCCTGAACCGGACCCTCCTGTTCGCTCGGCTCACGGCCGACGACGTCATGACCCCTCGCCCGAGCATGCACTTCGTTGCGCGTGACGACTCCGCCGACGACGTCATCCAACTCGCGCGTCGCACCGGCCACAGCCGCTTCCCCGTCATCGGCGACTCGCTCGACGACATCGTGGGTGTCGTACATTTGAAGGCGGCCGTCAGCGTGCCGCGCGAGAAGCGAGCGGATGTCCCGGCCGCTGCGCTCGCGACGGAACCCCTGCGTGTCCCCGAAACCGTGCATCTCGACGTTCTGATCGCCGAGCTTCGTGCCCGTGGTTACCAGCTCGCGATCGTCGTCGACGAGTACGGCGGAACGGCCGGTGTCGTGACCCTCGAGGATCTTGTCGAAGAGATCGTCGGCGAGGTATCGGACGAGCACGACCGCAGCCGCGCCGGACTTGTCCGCGGCAAGGACTCGGTCACGTTCCCCGGCAACTGGCGACCGGACGAGCTCCAGGACCGCACGGGCATCCGCGTCCCCGAGGGAGAGGTCTACGACACGATCGGGGGATTCATCATGAGCCGCCTCGAGCGCATCCCCACACCGGGCGACACGGTCGAAACCGACGGCGGGGTGCTCAGCGTGCAGCGGATGGATGGACGCCGCGTCGACCGCATCCGCTACACACCTCACCCGAGCGACGCCGATGGTCTCGATAGCGAGCCGTCGCAGATGACGGGAGCCGAACGCATCCTGCGGGGCCGCGGGACGAAGAACGGGGGTGCGTCGTGAGCGATTGGGCCGGAATCGTCTGGTTGGTCGTCCTCCTGGCGTTCAACGCATTCTTCGTCGGCGCCGAGTTCGCCGTGATCTCGGCCCGACGCTCGCAGATCGAACCCCTCGCCGAGAAGGGTTCCCGCGCCGCGAAGACCGCGCTATACGCGATGGAGCACGCGACGCTGATGCTCGCGACGTCGCAGCTCGGCATCACGATCTGTTCGCTGCTGATCCTGAACGTCTCGGAACCGGCGATCCACCATCTGCTCGCGGTGCCGTTCGGGTTGACCGGGCTGTCCGAAGCCGTCGTCGACGTCGTCGCGTTCGTCGTGGCGCTGCTGATCGTGTCGTATCTGCATGTGGTGTTCGGCGAGATGATCCCGAAGAACCTCGCGTTCTCGATCCCGGACCGTGCCGTGCTCATCCTCGCCACACCGCTCGTCTGGGTGTCCAAGGTCTTCCACCCGGTCATCGCAACCCTCAACTGGATCGCGAACGCTGTGCTGCGCCTGTTCCGCGTCGAGCCGAAGAACGAGGCCGCGTCGACCTTCACGCTCGACGAGGTGGCCACGATCGTGACCCAGTCGACCAGCGAGGGCGTGCTCGATGACTCTTCGGGCGCGCTCGCCGCGGCTGTGGAGTTCACCGACAAGAAGGCCCGCGACATCGCGGTGCGCTTGGACCAGCTCGTGACCCTGCCCGAGACGACGACGCCGGCGCAGATCGAGCGAGCCGTCGCCGTCCACGGTTTCTCGCGCTACGTGATCGTGGATGCCGCGGGCGAGCCGGTCGGATATGTGCACCTGAAGGACGTGCTGCGGGCAGCGGATGTCCCGGACGAGCGGCTCGACAAGCCCGTGCCCGCCAAGCGCATCCACCACATGGTTCCGGTGCAGGAGACGACGGACCTCGAGGACGCGCTCGCGACCATGCGTCGCACGGGTCGTCACCTGGCGCGCGTGCGTGACCAGAGCGGCGAGACCACGGGTGTGCTCTTCCTCGAGGACATCATCGAAGAACTCGTCGGAGAGGTGCAGGACGCCACGCGCCGACGCTGAGCTCCGTCGTCCGCGCGTGGTTTCCCCCGTTTGAGCCGGGGACGCTGGCGGGGTCTAGCGTGGCGGCATGACCGCGTTTCGCATCGACATCCCGCAGACCGTCCTCGACGACCTCGAGGATCGTCTGGCACGGACCCGGTGGCCCGATTCGGTCGCCGAGGACGACTGGTCGTGGGGCACAGACCCCGCGACCCTGCGCACGCTCGTCGATCGGTGGACGAACGGCTACGACTGGCGCGCGACCGAGGCGCGCCTGAACGAGCTCGAACACGTGCGCATCGGAAGCCCCGCCGTTCACGCGGTCCGTGCGGGAACGCAGGGGACGACCCCGCTCCTGCTCGTTCACGGATGGCCCGATTCGTTCCTCCGATTCGAGAAGGCGTTGCCACTGCTCGCCGATCGATTCGACATCGTCGTGCCGAGCATCCCCGGCTTCGGATTCTCCGAACGACCGACGGAGCCGGGCTCGGGCGCCGCGCGTGTCGCGGACCTGCTGGCCGCCACGATGTCGGAGCTCGGGTTCGAGCGCTTCGTCGTGCACGGCGGCGACGTGGGCAGCACGATCGCGGAGACGATCGCGCACCGTCATGCAGATCGGGTGATCGGAGTCCATCTCGGCGATGTGCCGTTCTGGCACCGCTACACACTCGATCCGGCATCCCTCGATGACGACGAGACGGCCTGGGCCGCCTCGATGACCGAGTGGAGTCAGACCGAAGGTGCTTACGCACTCTTGCAGCGCACGAAGCCGCAGACGATCGCGTACGCCCTCACCGACTCGCCGATCGGTCTCGCGGCGTGGTACCTCGAGAAGTTCCGAGCCTGGAGCGACAACGGCGGTGACGTGTTCCGTGTGTTCACGCCGGACGAGCTTCTCGACGACATCACGTTGTACTGGGTGACGTCCACCGCGGGGTCGGCAGCACGGTATTACCGCGATTCGGCGCTGTACCCGCCGGGCACGACAGGGTCCGCACCCGTTCCCGCCGGATTCGCGATCTTCCCGAGGGACATCCACCCGGCGCCGCGCGTTTACGCCGAGCGCTATTTCGACGTTCGCCGGTGGACACAGATGCCGCGCGGCGGTCACTTCGGGCCGTGGGAGCAGCCGGAGCTGTTCGCCCGTGAGCTACGCGGGTTCGTCGACGACCTGAGCTGAACTCTGTTCGGCTGGCCCATCGGCCTGACCCGGGGTCAGGCCGAGTGCGCGGGAACGAGCGCTGCCCGGGCGTACTGTGCCGGCCAGAGGTCGACGCTCTCGCCCATTTCGACGGCGGCGCGCAGTCCGAAGTGAGGGTCGCGAAGCCACTCGCGCGCGGCGAAAATCGCGTCGGCATCGCCCTGCTGCAGGATCTCTTCCGCCTGCGAACCCTCGGTGATCGATCCGACCGCACTTACGAGCAATCCGGTTTCGCGACGGACGTGCGCGGCGAGAGGAACCTGGTAGCCGGGGCCCGTGACGATCTGCTGGTGCGCGACCAATCCGCCGCTCGAGATGTCGAACAGGTCGGCTCCCGCCTCGGCGGCCCACACGGAAACCTTCGCGGTCTCTTCGACGTTCCAACCGCCTTCGGCCGCATCCGTGCCCGAGAACCGCACGAACAGCGGCACCGCGTCGCCGACCTCGGCACGCACGGCGGCGACGATGCGAAGCAACAGGCGGGCTCGGTTCTCGAGGCTGCCGCCGTACTCGTCGGTGCGGTGGTTGCTGAGCGGCGAGAGGAACTCGTGCAGGAGGTAGCCGTGCGCCGCGTGAATCTCGAGGATGTCGAACCCTGCCTCGATCGAACGTCGCGCCGCCGAGACGAACCCGTCGACGACGGCTTCGATGCCCGCCGCATCCAGTTCGCGGGGTTCGGCGTACCCCCGGTACGCGATGGCCGAGGGAGCGAAGGTGGTCCAGCCGCCCTCGTCGAGACCCACACTGCCGTGCCCGCGTCCGGCGAAGGGCCACCAGGTCGATGCCTTGCGGCCCGCGTGGGCGAGCTGAATTCCCGCCGCGGCGCCGCGGGCGTGGATCGACGCGACGATGGGGGCCCAGGCATCCCGCTGCTCGTCTGTCCAGATACCCGTGTCGCGCGGCGAGATGCGGCCTTCGGCGACGACGGCGGTCGCCTCGGCGACGACCAGGCCGGCACCGCCGGACGCGAACTGGGAAAGATGCACGTGGTGCCAGTCGTTCGGAACGCCCGCCTCCGCGCTGTACATGCACATGGGCGCGACCCACAGCCGGTTGGCGATCTCGGTGGCGCGGATGGTCATGGGCTGGAACAGCAGGGTCAAAAGGGCTCCTCGGGAAATGTCGCCTCGGCGGTAACGTGTGGGGATGTCGCATCCGTCGCCGTGGTCTGCAGCCGAGACGGCCGCGCACCTGCAGAGGCCAACGGGCGACGACGACAAGTATTCCCGGGGCGTCGTCGGAATGCGAACGGGCTCGGCCCGGTACCCGGGTGCGGCGGTGCTCGGCATCGAGGCTGCATGGCGTGCGGGCGCCGGGATGGTGCGCTACGTCGGGCCGGACGCCGCGGCATCCCTGGTCTTGGCGCGCAGACCCGAGACCGTGCGTGGGACGGGACGGGTTCAGGCATGGGTGATCGGCTCGGGAATGCCTGCTGGCGACGCCGACGGTGACGCGGACGGTGACGCGCACGGTGACGCGGAAGCGGGGTTCGCCGACATCCTGGACGGTGCGGAACCCGTCGTCGTCGACGCGGGGGCACTCGGCTTCGCGGGTGCGACGGCGCCGCGCGTGCTGACCCCGCATCGGGGAGAACTCGCCCGCCTGCGGGAAGAGCTCGGGCTCTCACGGGAATGGCCGGATGACGCATCCGCCGCTCGCGAGACCGCGGTCGAGACGGGCGCAACCGTGTTGCTGAAGGGTGCGCGGACGTGGGTCGCGACGCCGGGCGGATGGCTGGGGCTGGTCGAATCCGGGGCGCCCTGGCTGTCGACCGCGGGTACGGGCGACGTGCTGGCCGGTGTCGTGGGTGCGCTCGTCGCGGCGCGCAGCTCGGCGGTGATCGCCGACCCGGAGATGCTCGGGCCGCTTGCCGCCTCCGCGGCGTGGCTGCACGGCGCCGCGGGACGTCTTGCCTCGGGCATGGCGCCGCTCGATGGCGCAACCGACCAGCCCGATCGCCGCGGGGGAGCCGCGGCGGGACATCCCCTCGTCGCTCTGGAGGTCGCCGAGGCGATCCCGGCCGTCTGGGCGCTGTTGTCGACCTGAAGCGCGGGGCTGGCGACCTCAGACTCGGCGCAGCGGTCGCGCGCTTAGGATGAGCGGGTGTCGGGTGGCCTGTGGCGGGAGTGGATGAAGCACCGCACTGTCTTGTGGGTCGCCTTCGCCGTCGTTCATCTGAGCGTCGCGGTTCTCGGCTGGGTCCTGCCGAACTACCCGATGGGCGACGTCTATCTGGTGTACGAACCGTGGGCCGACGCCGCCGTCGATGGGCGTGAGATCGTCGGCATCACGACTCCGTTCGTGTACCCGCAACTCGCGCTCGTGCCCATGATCCTCGCGCGTGCGCTGGCGTGGCTCGGCGGCTACATCATCGCGTGGTCGATTCTCGTGACGGCACTGAACGCGGTCGCCTTCGCCCTGCTCATCGGTCGCGCCCGCTCGCGCGCCCGCGTCTCCGCCGCCTGGTTCTGGCTGGCGTATGCGCTGCTGCTCGGGCCGATCGGGATGTACCGGATCGATGCCGTCACCGTGCCGTTGGCCGTTGCCGGGCTGCTGTGGCTCGCGGGCCGGCCGGCCGTGGCAACTGTCCTGCTCGCGGTCGGGACGTGGATCAAGATCTGGCCGGCCGCGCTCATCGCCGCGAGCGTCGTCGTCCTTCGTCGCCGGCTGACGGTGATCGCCTCCGCCGCCCTCGTCACCGCCCTCGTGCTCGGTGGGGTCATCGTGCTCGGCGGATGGGCCCACGCATTCGACTTCATCGGAGAGCAGACCGGACGGGGCCTACAGCTCGAGGCGCCCGTGAGCACCTTCTACCTCTGGCAAGCCGTAGCGGAGATTCCCGGATCGTTCGCCTTCTACGACAACGACATCCTGACCTTCCAGGTGACGGGTCCTCACGTCGACATCGTGATCGCCGTGATGACGCCGCTACTGGCGGCGGCGGTGGCGGGCGTCGCCGGGCTGGGCGCATACAAGGCGTGGCATGGCGCATCATACGTGCGCCTGCTGCCGCCCCTTTCGCTCGCCTTGGTGCTCGTGCTGATCGTTTTCAACAAGGTCGGCTCGCCCCAGTTCCAGACGTGGCTGATCGCACCGCTCGTCCTCTGGATCGTGTTGGATCGGACGCGCGCGAGCACGGTTGCCGCGTTGTCGCTGGTCAGCGCCGCCCTCACGCAGGTCGTCTACCCGATCGTCTACGGCGGGATTCTGAACACGCAGCCCGTTCCGGTCGCTCTTCTCACCGCCCGCAACACCCTCACGATCGTCCTGCTCGTCATCACCGTCACGGCGCTCGTTCGGGTGCCGACCCGCTCCGCTGCGATGGTCAGCGCGCGTAAGCGCGAACTTCGCCGTTTCGTGTCCGCTCGCTGAACCTCGGGAGAATCATGCTCATCGCCTTCTCGGTAGCCCCCAGTGGCACCCCCAGTGGAACCGCCCGGCGCCCGTCGGACTCCGGCGGCGCTGCGGACGGCTCGGTTCACGACGCGGTCGCCGCCGCGGTGCGCGTCGTTCGCGAGTCCGGGCTGCCACATCGCACCAGCTCGATGTTCACCGAGATCGAGGGGGAGTGGGACGAAGTCTTCGATGTCGTGCGCCGGGCGACCGAGGCCGTGATGCCGTTCGGATCGCGCGTTTCCCTCGTGCTGAAGGCCGACATCCGCCCCGGCTACTCCGGCGAGATCGACGGCAAGGTCGAGCGGCTGGAGCGTGCGCTGTCTGAGAACGACGGGTAGCGGGCAATGGTCGGGCGTCGTGACCGGCGTCGTGACGGTCGGTGCGATGACGGTCTTGAATGGGGATCGCGCGCAGCGGATACTCGGAGTGCGCGTCGTGCTCCGTCGCGCAGACGAAGGGAGTCCCGTCATGGCTGAACAGTCCGGGTCGGGGCCGGCGTCGGGTACCGCGGCCGACCCCTGGGTGCTGAAGACTGCACCGCTGACGTCCGCCTACACGATGTACCGCGACGATACGTCCGAACCGCCGCTGCTGGTGTGTCAGGTCGGGACGACAAAGCTGACCTATCTGGGACGAGCGATCGAGGACCTTCATGCCGAGCTCGTAAGGCGGGGCGACTGGGTCACACTCGGCGCAACCGGCGAGGGTAAGGAGCCGGCGGCCGACACGGTCGAAGCGTGGGGAAGGTCGAGGGACAATCCCGTCGGTGGTTGGTACGGGCAGCGGAAGGGGTACCGCGGTCGCTTCGGTATGTACCTCCCGCCATTGCTCGAGACGCTCGGTCTCGTGGAATTGGAGCACAACGCGCGGAATAACCGCGTGCGTGCGCTCGCGAAAGGGGTGGCTTCCACGGAGTGACGGGGCTTTCGAATCGTTTCGAAAGGCGGGATAGGATCGCTCGGTGACATCCGCAGCGTCTTCCGATATCGGCCTCTCCCGCGTCCCCACCCGACGTGTAGCGACCTGGGCCCTGATCTCGCTCGCGGTCGGCAGCTTCGGCATCGGCATGACCGAGTTCGTCATCATGGGCCTGCTGCCCGAGATCGCTCGCGACCTGCTGCCGAGCGTATGGGCGATCTCGCCGGACGACGCCATCGCGCAGGCGGGCTGGCTGATCTCGCTCTATGCGCTCGGCGTCGTCGTCGGGGCACCCACGATCTCGGGACTGGTCGCCCGCTTTCCGCGCAACCGCGTGATCGTGGCTCTGGCCGCCGCACTCACCCTGTTCACGGTGCTCACCGTCATCGCGCCGACGTTCGAGCTCGTCGCCCTATCTCGCTTCGCCGCAGGTCTGCCGCACGGCGCATTCTTCGGGATGGGTGCTCTCATCGCCGCCGACGTGCTCGGACCCGGCAAGCGCGCGAAGGGCGTCGCCATCGTCCTGATGGGCCTGACGGTCGCCAACGTCGTGGGCGTGCCGGTCGGCACGTTCCTCGGGCAGGCGAGCGGGTGGCGGCTCGCTTTCCTCGTCGTTGCCGCGATCTTCGCGGCCGGCACCGTGATGGTCTGGGTGTTCGTGCCCGCTCACGCGGGGGATGCGGGACGCACCTTCCGGGCCGAACTAGCTGTTTTCCGAATCGGCCAGGTGTGGCTGACGCTCGCCATCGGCGCGATCGGATTCGGTGGCTTCTTCGCGGTCTACAGCTACATCTCGCCCCTGGTCACCGAGATCTCGGGAAGCCCGCTGTGGGTCGTACCGATCGTGCTCGTGGTGATGGGGATCGGGATGACCGTCGGCAACCTCCTCGGCGGGGTGCTGGCCGACAAGAACCTTCGTGCAACGCTCATCGGGGGTCTCGCCGTGCTCGTGGTGGTCCAGGCGCTGCTGGCAGCGACCGCGGCATACATCGTGCCGCTCATCGTCTTCATCTTCCTCATCGGCGTCGCGTCAGCTGTGACGAGCCCGGCGATTCAGACACGACTCATGGATGTCGCGGGCGACAACCAGGCGATCGCCGCGGCCCTCAATCACTCTGCCCTCAACATCGGCAACAGTCTCGGTGCGGCACTCGGCGGTGTCGTCATCGCGCTCGGGTGGGGCTTCGTCATGCCGTCGTGGGTGGGTGCGGCACTCGCGGCACTCGGTGTGGGTATCGCCGTTGTCGCATTCGCGCTCGAGACCCGATCCGCGGCGCGTGGGGCCCGAAGGCGTGTCGAGGTTGCGGCGGGAGATACAGTTCTGCGGTGAGGAAGAGAACGCCGGCCGCGGCCGCGGCAGCGGCCGCAGCACGCGGTCGGCAGGCGGCGCGGGGCCGTCAGATGCGCGCGGTGCGCCATCACCTTCAGCCCGCGCAGGCTGTCGCCCTCGGGTTCGCCGCGGCGATCGCGGTCGGAACAGCGCTCCTGATGCTCCCGATCGCCAAGGTCGGGCCGGGTGGGGCGAGCTTCGTCGAGGCGCTCTTCACGGCAACGAGCGCCGTGTGTGTCACCGGGCTCATCGTCGTCGATACCCCGGTTTTCTGGACGGGCTTCGGGCAGGTCGTCATCCTGGTACTGATCCAACTCGGCGGCCTGGGCATCATGATCTTCGCGGCCCTGATCGGCGTCGTGCTGGCCCGCAAGATGTCCGTGCGGTCGCGGCTGAACACCGCGGCCGAGGCGAAGACGCTGGGGCTCGACGACGTACGCGGGCTCGTCCGCCGCATCGTCCTGATCTCGGTGATCATCGAGGCCGGAGCGTTCGTCCTGCTCTTCCTGCGGTTCCTGCTCGGCTACGGCTACACGGTCGGGGAAGCCGCCTGGTTCGCCCTGTTCCACGCGGTGTCGGCCTTCAACAACGCAGGATTCGCGCTCTACAGCGACAGCCTGATGGGCTTCGTGAGCGATCCGTTCATCTGCCTGCCGATCTGTGCCGCGATCATCCTGGGCGGCCTCGGTTTTCCTGTGATCATGCAGCTCCGTCGCGAGTTCCGTCGCCCGCTGCATTGGTCGATGAACACCAACCTCGTCGTGGCCGCCACGGCCGTGCTGCTCGTGGCGGGAACGGTCTACATCACCGCGATCGAATGGAGCAATCCCGCGACCCTCGGGGGACTCGATCCCTGGTCGCGCATTCTCGCCGGATTCTTCCAGTCGGTGCAGACCAGAACAGCAGGCTTCAACTCGGTCGACGTGGGTGCCATGCACGACGAAACCTGGCTGGGCATGGACGTCCTGATGTTCATCGGTGGCGGCCCCGCGGGAACCGCGGGCGGCATCAAGGTGACGACCTTCGCCGTACTGTTCTTCATCCTCGTGACCGAGCTGCGCGGTGAGGGTGCGGTCAACATCTTCGGCAAGCGCCTCTCCCGCGCGGTGCACCGTCAGGCGATCACGGTCGTCCTGTTGGCCGTCGCCGCGGTGATCGCGGGCACCGCACTCATCATGTTCTTGAGCGGCGAGAACCTCGACAAATCCCTGTTCGAGACGGTTTCGGCGTTCGCTACGGTCGGGATGTCGACGGGCATCACCGCGTCCCTACCCGAGAGCGCGCAGATCGTCCTGGTCATCCTGATGTTCCTCGGACGCATCGGCCCGCTCACCCTCGGCTCGGCCCTTGCGCTCCGCGAGCGACGGATCCTGTACGAACTTCCGAAAGAAAGGCCGGCCATTGGCTAAGTTCCCGCAGTTCGGCGCCAGCGAAAGATCGCGGCGCATCGCCGAGGCGGACTCGGTCGCCGTGATCGGCCTCGGCAGATTCGGACGTTCGCTCGCGCTCGAGCTCATGGCCTCCGGCACCGAGGTGCTCGGCATCGATCTCGACGAAGACATCGTCCAGTCCCTCAACGGCGAGCTCACGCAGGTCGTGCGCGCCGACTCCACCAAGCGCGAGGTGCTGCACCAGCTCGCGATCGACGAGTTCGACCGCGTCGTCGTGTCGATCGGCGGGAACATCTCGGCATCCATCCTGACCTGTTCCGTGCTGCTCAACATGGACATCCCGGTGATCTGGGCCAAGGCCGTCAACGACGAACACGGGTTGATCCTGGAGCAGCTCGGGGTGCACAAGGTGATCTATCCGGAGAAGGACATGGGCCGACGGGTGGCGCACCTCGTTCGCGGAGCGGCCCTCGACTTCATCGAGATCGCGCCGGGCTATGCGATGGTCAAGGCTCCCGTACCGGCATCGATCCAGGATGTTCCGCTCGGCTCGACCGGCATCCGAAAATCCCACGGCGTGACAATCGCTGCCTTCCAGCACGACGACGTGTGGGATAACGCGGACAATCAGACCGTGCTGCGCGAGGGCGACACGATCCTCGTGGTCGGCAAGACGCGTTCCGCGGAGGGTTTCGCTCAGCTGAGGTAGTCGCGCAGCGGGCGGGGTTACTCCTCGAGCAGGCGCCGCAGGTGAGCACCGACGACGTGTGTCTCGATGAGGAACCCGTCGTGCCCGTAGTCGCTCGTGATGACGCTGGGGGAGTTGCCGTCGAGCGTGTTCGGGATGGCTCGGGCGATCCGCTCCTGTCCTTCAACGGGGAACAGACGATCGCTGTCGATTCCGAGCACGAGCGTTCGTGCGGTGACCTGTGCCAGGGCCTGTTCGACGCCGCCGCGATCGCGTCCGACGTCGTGGGAGTTCATCGCCTCGACAAGACGGACGTAGCTGTTCGCGTCGAAGCGGCGGGTGAAGCGGTTGCCATGGAAGTCGAGATAGGACTCGACCGCGAAGCGTCCGCCGTGACCGAGGGGGCTCACTCCCGACTGCCACGACCGCTGGAAGCGCTGGTTGAGCTCGGTGGGGCTGCGGTAGTTCAGCAGCGCCATGCGTCGGGCAAGGGCAAGTCCGCGATGCGGGCCGTCCCCGTCGCCCGCGTCGTAATACTCGCCGCGCTGGAATCGCGGGTCGATGGCGATCGCGTCGAGCTGCACCGAGTTGAGCGCGATCTGATCGGCGGTGTTGATCGGCGGAGCCGCAATGATCGCCGCGCGGGCGACACGGCTCGGAAATCCTGCGGCCCACTCGAGGGCGTGCATTCCACCCATCGAGCCTCCGACGACGCCCGCCCACACTTCGATGCCGAGCTCGTCGGCGAGTTGCGCCTGGGCTGCGACCTGGTCGCGGATCGTGACATACGGGAAGCGCGAGGCCCACTCGTAGCCGTCGGGCGCGATGCTCGCGGGGCCGGTCGACCCCTGGCATCCGCCCAGCATGTTGGGTGCGACGACGAACCAGCGGTCGGTGTCGATTGCGGCTCCGGGGCCGACGATGTCGGACCACCACCCGTCGGTGGGATGCCCCGGACCCGCGGGACCTCGGACGTGGCTGTCGCCCGTCAGGGCGTGCAGGATCAGGACGGCGTTGTCGCGCGCGGCGTTCAGCGCGCCCCACGTCTCGAACGCGAGGCGGAAGCTCGGGAGTTCCGCGCCGCCCTCCGTTCGGAACGGTCCGAACGCGGCGAAACGTCGGTCGCCGACAGCGTCCCCGTCGCGCCAGGCTCCGGTAGCCGGGGGGCGGCCCAGCAGCATGCGCGCGTCGGCCTCCGTCACCGGCATCGCCGGGTAGGTGTCCTCAGAGCTCTGCCAGTCCATCCGTCCATTCTGGCGTGCCCGGCAGTGGCCGGGCCGACACGTTACGTCGATCCAGTCAGCCGCGCTGTGTCTCACGCGCACTCGAACGGACGCAACGCGCCGCACGAGTCGCGACGAAGCGGCGTGTTGCGTCCGTTCGGCGCGTGGCCCCGCCGGTGGCCGGGCCGAAACGTTGCGGGCGAGACCACCCTCGCGCGGGGGAGCGGCAACAGCGCAGGAGAAGTGGGGCAGGTTCGGTGCTGTGGGGCACGGCGAAACCTGCCCCACTGCACCGAACCTGCCCCACTCAGGGCGACGCGTCAGGCGCGCGCGGCCTCCGAGACCTTACGGGCCGCCGCGAGCGCCTGCTCGAGGTCGGCCTTGAGGTCGTCGATGTTCTCGATGCCGACCGACAGGCGCACGAGCCCGGGCGTGACACCCGAGGTGAGCTGCTGCTCGGGCGTCAGCTGCGAGTGCGTTGTCGACGCCGGGTGGATGACGAGCGAGCGCACGTCGCCGATGTTGGCGAGGTGGCTGAACAGCTCGAGCGAGTTCACGAACTCGCGACCCGCCTCGACACCGCCCTTGAGCTCGAACGACAGCACCGCGCCGACGCCCTTCGGGGCATAGGTGTTCGCTGCGGCGTACCAGGGCGAGGACGGCAGGCCCGAGTAGTTGACCGACGCGACGTCCTCGTGGTCTTCGAGCCACTCGGCGATTTCCTGTGCGTTCTGCACGTGGCGTTCGATGCGCAGCGACAGGGTCTCGATGCCTTGGATGAGCAGCCAGGCGCTCTGCGGCGCGATCGAGGCGCCGAGGTCGCGCAGAAGCGTGACACGGGCCTTGATGACGTAGGCGAGCGCGTCGCCGACCGCGGTGGTGTAGCTGGCGCCGTGGTACGACGGGTCGGGCTCGGTCAGGCCGGGGAACTTCTCGACGTTCTTCGACCAGGCGAACTTGCCGCCGTCGACGATGACGCCTCCGATGACCGTGCCGTGACCGCCGAGGAACTTGGTCGCCGAGTGGACGACGATGTCGGCGCCGTGCTCGAGCGGGCGGATGAGGTACGGGGTCGCGATCGTGTTGTCGACGATCAACGGCACGCCGCTTTCGTGGGCGACGCCCGCGACCTTCGCGATGTCGAGGATGTTGATCTTCGGGTTGCCGATCGTCTCGCCGAAGAACAGCTTCGTGTTGGGGCGGACGGCCGCGCGCCACTCGTCGGCGTCGTCCTGGTTCTCGACGAACGTCGTCTCGATGCCGAGCTTGGCGAGGGTGTACTTGAACAGGTTGTACGTTCCGCCGTAGATCGACGAGGACGAGACGATGTGGTCACCGGCCTGCGCGATGTTGAGCACCGCGTAGGTCTCGGCGGCCTGCCCGCTCGCGACGAGGAGGGCTCCGGTGCCGCCCTCGAGCGCGGCGAGGCGCTGCTCGACGACATCCTGCGTCGGGTTCATGATGCGGGTGTAGATGTTGCCGAACTCGGCCAGCGAGAAGAGGTTCGCGGCGTGCTCGGTGTTGTCGAAGACGTACGAGGTCGTCTGGTAGATCGGCGTCGCGCGTGCCTTGGTGGTCGGGTCGGGCTGCGCGCCCGAGTGGACCTGCTTGGTTTCGAAGCGCCAGTTCTCCGGTGCGGACATGGTGGATACTCCTGTGGTTCGCGGGGCGCGGCGGGTGTCGCGTCAGTAGCGAGGCTACGGATCGACGGATGCCTCGACAACGGTCGGGAAATGTTACGTAATACTCTGCGTCCCCCGGCCGAGGCCGCCGAGTTCGTTCACTCCGCCGGGGCGGACTAGCGTGGGTCCGTGACGAAGAGGCGTGCGGTTGTGACCGGTGCGAGTTCGGGAATCGGTTGGGCGACCGCGGTGGCCCTCCGTGAAGCCGGTTGGGATGTGGTCGGTGTGGCTCGTCGCGCCGAACGTCTGGCAGAGCTCGCGCACGAGACCGGCGCCGAGGTGTTCGCCGCCGACCTGACGAACCAGGCCGACGTCGATGCGTTCGCCGGCTGGCTCGCGGGCACAGGGCCGGTGCACGCGTTGGTGCAGATCGCCGGTGGCGCTCGAGGTACGCAGCGCGTCGAGGATGGCGATCCGTCCGATTGGACATGGATGTACGAGGTCAATGTCCTCGCCACGCAGCGGCTTGTTGCCGCGGTTCTTCCCCTCGTGCGCGCGGCGGCGGCGGTAGACGGCCATGCCGATGCCGTTTTCGTGACGTCGACGGCCGCGCAGGTCGCCTACCCGGGCGGCGCCGGCTACAACGCCGCGAAGGCGGCTGAGGCGATGCTCGTGCACGCCCTGCGCCTCGAACTCAACGGCGAGCCGATCCGCGTGGTCGAGGTGGCACCGGGCATGGTGCACACGCCCGAGTTCACCCTCAACCGGTTGGGTGGCGACTCGACGGCGGCGGACCGCGTGTACGACGGTGTCGAAGCACCCCTCGTCGCCTCCGATGTCGCCGATGTCATCGTCTACGCGATGAATGCTCCGGCTCACGTCAACCTGGATCTGGTGACGATGCGCCCCGTGGCGCAGTCCGCCCAATACCTTCTGGCCCGCGGGCCCCTGCGGGTTCGCACGGATTACGAGTGATTCCTGCGGCGGCGCGAGCCGGAACCGAGAAGCACGACGGCGGCATGAGCCGGGAAGGAGTCGCCCCGCATGGGTGAATACACGGGAGAGCGCGAGCATCTGACCTGGGACGGTTTCGGCGAGGCGTGCCGGGATCTTGCCCGGACGATCGTGGCCGATGGTTTCGTGCCCGAAGTCGTCGTCGCCATCGCGCGAGGGGGTCTGTTGCCCGGCGGTGCGATGGCGTACGCCCTCGGTGCGAAGAACTGCGGTGCCCTGAACGTGGAGTTCTACACCGGCATCGGCACGGTCCTGGATGCCCCCGAACTCCTGCGCCCCGAGCTCGACATGGAGTACCTCGGCGGGCGTCGCGTGTTGCTCGTCGACGATGTGGCCGACAGCGGTCGGACTCTCGCGCTCGCCGTGCGCCTGCTGAGTGAGCGCGGAGCGGACGTACGTTCGGCGACGATCTACATCAAGCCCGGTTCGATCGCGATGCCGGACTACTCCTGGCGCGAGACGGCGTTGTGGATCGACTTCCCCTGGTCGTGGAAGGGCTCGGTCATCGAAGAGGATGCCTCCTGATCCCATGGCTCGCTCGCTCGCGCAACTCGCCGACGACGGCCTGATCGACGCGGGCTGGGCCGACGCGCTCGAACCCGTCGCTGCGGACATCGCCGCGCTCGGCGAGAGGCTGCGTGCGGAGGTCGCGGCCGGGCGGGGCTATCTGCCCGCGGGCGACCGTGTGTTGCGGGCGTTCCAGCGCCCCCTCGACGACGTCAAGGTGCTGATCGTCGGGCAAGACCCGTATCCGACACCGGGGCATCCGATCGGTCTCTCCTTCGCGGTGGAGCGGGATGTCCGCCCTCTCCCGCGGAGCCTCGCGAACATCTACAAAGAACTCGACAGCGATCTCGGCATCCCACCGGCGCCGCACGGTGACCTGTCGGCCTGGGCCGACCAGGGCATCATGCTGCTGAACCGCGTACTGACCGTTGCGCCCGGGGCATCCGGGTCTCATCGGGGGTGGGGGTGGGAGAAGGTCACGGAACTTGCGATCCGCACGCTTGCCGCGCGCGATCGGCCGCTCGTCGCGATCTTGTGGGGGAGGGATGCCGCCAACCTGCGCCCGCTGCTCGGTGCCACGCCGATCATCGAGTCGCCGCATCCGTCGCCGTTGTCCGCTTCGCGCGGATTCTTCGGATCGAAGCCATTCTCGCTCGCCAATCAGATGCTCGAAAAGGCCGGAGCGACCGCGGTCGACTGGCGTCTGCCCGCGTAGGCTGGCGGCATGCTGGAGGAGGAATACGACAAGCAGAAGCGGCGTCCTCCTCGTCACCTGCGCAGGGTGCCCGAGCCCGAGCGGCCGTTTTCGTACGAGATCCGTCCGGTGAGCGCAGCGGATATCCCGGACATCCGCGAGATCTACAACTACTACGTCACCAACTCGGTCGTGACGTTCGATGAGAAGCGCTGGACCCTTCGTCAGTGGCGGGACAAGTTCGATCATCTGGCCAAGCTGGAGCTGCCGTTCCTGGTCGCGGAGTCACCGAGCGGACAGATCCTCGGCTACGCACTCGTGCAGCCCTGGGCAGGCAAGTCCGCCTTCCGCTACACGGTCGAGAACTCGATCTACCTCGGTCATGCGGCCGCGGGTAAGGGCCTCGGTCGCGCCCTGCTCGAAGCGCTGATCGAGGCGTGCGAAGAGAAGGGCATTCGCGAGATCGTCGCTGTCATCAGCGACAAGGGAGCGGATGCCTCGATCGCCCTGCACGAGAAGCTGGGTTTCACCGAGGTCGGGCGGATGGGGCGGGTGGGTTTCAAGTTCGGCCGCTGGCTCGGCACGGTCTACCTGCAGAAGTCGCTGTCGCCGAAGAAGAAGAACAAGCGTGGCCTGTTCCGCCGCTGACGTGCGCTCGCTCGTGGAGGGCGTTTTCGTCTCGCGGCAGCCGACGTGACATCACGCGTGGTCGCGCGCGAACGAGTCGATGAAGTCCGCGCGGGACTCTCCGTGCGCGCCGAAGTTGTCGCGCAGACACGCGCCGAGATCTTCGAGCGCATCGTCCAGCATCGTGCCCGCCGTGACCAGATCGATGCTCGACGACGCGCGCGCCTCACGGGCGAGGGTGACGGCGACCGGAAGCGCGCGCCCCAGCGACGTCGGTGCCTCTCCTTCGCGGAAATAGTACGACTCGGGACTCTGGCTGAGGTCGACGCGCACCTCTGCGATCTGCTGAGCGACGCCGAGCACGACCGTTGCGGCGGACGCCGGATCCATCTCGCGCAGGCGCTCCGGGTATCCCGCTCTGCCGAGAATCGTCAGGGACAGCGCGATTGAACGCCGGCGTCCGAGCGTCGGGAACAGCTGCAGCAGCCAGGTCGCCGAAGCAGTCAGGAGAGCGAATCCCATCACCGCCTGCACGGGGGTGAGGATCCGGATGATCGGCTCGGTCGGAATGACCTCTCCGAACCCGACGGTCGAGAGGGCTACGAGCGAGATGTACACGGCCTCGAAGAAGTCGACGTAGCGGTCCGGATCGATTCCCTCGTTGTACAGGAAGCCTTGCGGGATGTGCGGAAGGTAGACGAAGGCCCAGCCGAGGGTCTGCGCGATCGCCCACGCGAGAACGACGGCGAGGGTTGCGAGCGGACCGGATGCCGCACGAGCCCGCGGGCCCAGCCCGGATGTCAGGTGCCAGACCCCGGAGACGATGCCTCGGGTCATCCGTCCGCGCGCGTGCGGGTGCAACAGCGTGAGGAAGATGTCCACCAGCCCGTACACGATGATGGCCGCGCCCAGCACGGTACTGCCGACGCTCCAGATCACGTGCTCACGCTACTCCGAGCTCAGCGACGCAGCTCGATCTGCACGTTCTCGATCGGTGGAGGAACCTCAGGTGCCGGGCGCAATGGTGGGGATCGAGTCCAGCAGGCGCCGGGTGTAGGCGACCTGCGGCTCGAGCAGCACACGTTCGGTCGGGCCCTCTTCCACGACGCGCCCATCCTTCATGACAATGACCGTGTCGCAGACGTTCTGGACGACACCGATGTCGTGGGAGACCAGCAGCAGGGCCATGCCCTGCTCGTCGCGCAGCTTCTTCAGCAGCGCCAAGATCTGCGCGCGCACCGTGACGTCGAGCGCGGAGAGCGGCTCGTCGCCCACGAGCAGGCGCGGCCGGTGCACGATCGCACGGGCGAGTGCGATGCGCTGGCGCTGACCCCCCGAGAATTCGTGCGGGAAGCGCTCGGCCATCGCGGGGTCGAGACCGACGAGATCGAGCACCTCGCGTACCCGCGCGCGGCGGTCGCCCTCGATGCCGAGGGCCCACAGCGGCTCGCCGACGATCCGGCCGACGCTCATGCGCGGATCGAGCGAGGAGTACGGATCCTGGAACACGATGCCGGTGCCCCGCCGCAACCAGTGCAGTTCGCGGGCGGACGCCGTGGCATCCACGTCCTGACCCTCGAACGACACGGAGCCGGAGGTGGGGGTGTCGAGCGCGAGCAGCAGGCGCACGAGGGTGGACTTACCCGACCCCGACTCGCCGATGATGCCGACGGACTCACCCGCGCGCACATCGATGTCGGCGTCCTCGAGTGCGGTCGTCATGCGCCGCGGGTCGAACAGGGTGCGGCGAGGGAGGGCGTGGCGCCGGGTCAGGCCGCGCCCGGTGAGCAGCATGTCGCGGTTCATGTCGCATCCTCCGCGTCGTGGGATTCCGCCTCGAGTTGATCCGCCGAGCGCCAGAGCGTCGCGGTGGCATCGCGCAGCAGCCCCTGAGTGACGGGTGAGCGCGGTGCCGTGAGGAGCTCGCGGACGGGCGCCGATTCGACGACGCGCCCATGCTCGAGCACGATTCCGTACGTGGCGATCTGCGAGAGCACCGCCAGGTCGTGCGTGATGAACACCAGCGACATCCCGTCCTCGTTGACGAGCGTGTGCAGCAGCCGCAGGATCTCGGCCTGGATCGTCACATCGAGCGCGGTCGTAGGCTCGTCCGCGATCAGCAGCCGCGGGCGGCACGCGAGCGCCATCGCGATCGCCACGCGTTGCAACTGACCCCCGGAGAGCTGGTGGGGGTAACGCGGCAACAGCTGCGGGGGATCGGGCAGCCGCACACGTTCCGCCTCGGTCAGGGCGCGCTGCCATGCCTCGCGCTTCGACGCCCGTTCGTGGATGCGGATCGACTCCGCGATCTGGCGCCCGACCGTGCGGATCGGGTTGAGCGCCGCGCGCGGCTCCTGGAAGACGATGCCGATGTCGTCGCCGCGGAGGGCGGCGAGTTCGCGATCCGACATCCCGATCAGCTCGCGGTCGTCCCAGACGATACTGCCGGATGCCTCGGCCCCCTCAGGGAGCAGCCCCAGGATTGCGAGCGCGGTCAGCGATTTGCCCGACCCGGATTCGCCGATCAGCCCGAGTCGGGTGCCATCGGGAACGTCGAACGAGATCCCGTCGACGACACGATTACCATCGATCTCGATCACGAGGTCACGCACCACGAGGCTCACGAGATGACCTCGGGAGTGTGCGTGCGGGCGCGGCGTGCTGACGGGCCAGCTTCGCGCAGGGTCGGGTCCGTGGCCTCGCGGATGGCGTCGCCCAGCAGGTTGAGAGCGAGCACCGTGATCGTGATCACGAGCCCTGGCCAGAGCACCGAGAGGGGATACACCGTCAGGAATCCCTGCAGATCTGCCAGCAGCCGGCCCCATGAGGGTTCGGTGACCGAGGCGCCGAAGCCGAGGTACGACAGTCCCGCCTCGGCGAGCACGGCGACCGCCATCGACCACGACAGCTGCACGATGAAGACAGGCGCGACGTTCGGGAGCAGGTGACGGCCGAGGTTCTGCAGGGGCGTCAACCCCGAGGCCTTGCCCGCCATGACGAAGTCGCTGCGCAGCACCCGTCGCAACTCCGGTCGCATGACGCGGGCGATGTTGACGCCGAACCCGATGCCCACGGCCCACACCACGACCCAGAGCGAGCCGCCCCAGACGGCGGAGATCATCATCGCGATCAGGAGGACGGGGAAGGCGATGAGGATGTCGACCAGCACCGCGACAGTCTCTCGAACCCAGCGGGCCGTGAGCGCGCCGAGCGCCGCGAGCAGCACGCCGAAGACGGTGGCCACGATGCCCGCCCCGACGGCGACGAACACCGTCGTTCGGGCGCCTGCCATGATCATGCTCAGCATGTCGCGACCCGTGTTGTCGGTACCGAGCAGGTGCGGCCAACCGGGAGGCGCCCAGCGGTCGGTGATCGCGACTCGTTGCGGGTCGAACGGGGTCCAGACGAGCGAGACCGCCGCTGCGAGCACGACGAGCCCGACGACGATCAGGCCGAACCGGCCCGTCGACTGCCGCCACAGGCGACCCAGGGCGCTGCCACGACGCCGCCGTGCGGGTGCCGGCTGGTTCACGACTTCGCCGCTCATTGCGCCTCCCGCTGCCGCGGGTCGAGCGCGCGGTGGACGAGATCGACGACGAACCCGAGTACGAGCACGAACCCGGTCAGGACGAGCAACTCGCCCTGCACCTTGGGCAGATCGCGTGCCCCGACATCCGCCACCAGCATCCGTCCGATCCCGGGCAGAGCGAAGAGCTCTTCGATGATGACCGAGCCCACGATGATGCCGGCAACCTGTAGTGCGAGCACGGTGATGACGGACAGGCCGACGCTCGGCAGGCCGTGGCGCAGAAGGGCCTGGGTGCGCGTGAGGCCTTTGGCTGCCGCGGTCCGCACGAAGTCCTGACCTGCGGCCTGCATCGTGGCGCTCCGGACGAACCGCAGCAGCAACGCACCCTCGACGATGCCGATCGTCAGCGCGGGGAGCAGCAGCGACCGAATGGCGGCGCCGGGGTTGCCCCACCCTTCGCGCGGGAAGCCCTGGGCGGGCAGCCATCCGAGCCATACCGCGAACACCACGACCAGCATCATGCCCGCCCAGACGACCGGCACCGCGGCCAGCGCCTGCGAGCCGACGTTGATCGCCGTCCCGCCCGCTCGGTTTCTGCGGACGGCCGAGAGCACACCGAGCGGCAGGCTGAACAGCAGGGCGATGAGGAGCGACATCAGCCCGAGAGGCACCGTGACATCGGCCTTTTGCGCGAGCTCCGTGGCCACGGGCGCCCCGGTGATCAGCGAGGTGCCGAGGTCGCCGCGCAGCAGTCCGCCGATCCACTCGAGGTACTGCGTGACGACGGGTTGGTCGAGATTCAGGCGTTCGCGGATGGCCGCAACCTGCTCGGGCGTGCCTTGCGCGCCCGCGATCAACTGCGCGACGTCACCCGGCAGCACCCGAAGGGTTGCGAAGATGAGCACGCTGGCGACCAGCAACCCCGCAATGAGCAGGAGCAGCCGTGTCAGCGCGTATCGGATCAATCGGAGCTCTTACCCAGCCCCGCGACATTGAGACGCTCGTTGACGTTGGTCGACGGCATGCCCGACACGTTCATGCCGACAGCGACGACGGATGCCCCGTTGTACAGCCAGTCGGCGGCCATGTCTTCCGACACCAGGCGCGCTGCCTGACGCAGCAGGTCGGCAGCAGTCTCTTCGTCGAGCGAGGCGACGGATGCGGCGTACAGCCGCTGCACCTCGGGGTTGTCGTAGGTGAAGTAGTACTCCGGGTTCGCCCAGTTCTCGAAGTCGCGAGCCTCTGTGTGCAGCACGAAGCTCAGGTCGTAGTCCTGGTTGACATAGACATCCTGCAACCACGTCGCGAAGTCGACCGAATCGACCGTGAGGGTGATGCCGACGTCGGCGAGCTGCGACACGAGAACCTGCGCGATCGTCGTGGAGTAGAACGACGGGATCGTCAGCGTCAGCTCGAGGTCTTCCTCGCCCGCCTCGGCAAGCAGTTCTCGTGCCGCTTCGGGGTCGAACGGGGCGACATCCGAGAGGTCTTCGTAGCCCGGGTCGAGCTCAGGGATCGGACCGTACAGGGTCTCCCCACCACCCAACGCTTCGATGATCGCGTCGTGGTCGATCGCGCGGCGGATCGCCTCGCGCACGCGGATGTCGTCGAGCGGCTCCGCACGGGAGTTGAACGCGAGGGTGCCCTTGTCCGTCGAGGGGCCCGTGACGACGTCGAAGTCGCCGTTCGCCTCGATCTGCTCCTCGAAGTTGGGGTCGAACCCGGTGACGACGTCCACCTCGCCGGCAAGGGCCGCGTTGAGTGCTGCGTTGCCGTCCGGAATGTAGTCGAAGACGACTTCGGCAGCTGCGGCCGGCTCGCCCCAGTAACCGTCGTAGCGGGCGAGGGTGATGCTGTCGCCCTGTCGCCAGTTTGCGAGGGTGAACGGACCCGTGCCGTTCTCGGCGGTGTTGAGGTCGGTGGCATCGCCCTCCTTGAACACCAGACCGGCGCGCCCCGTGAGCGTCCAGAGCAGGGTCGAGTCGGGCGCGGCGAGCGTGAGGACCACGTTCTGGCCGTCGGCCGTGATCGACGTGATGCCGGCCAGGCGTCCCGAGTCCACGAACGCGGGGTTGTCGCGGGCCGTGGTCAGCGAGCTCACGACATCCTGCGGCGTGAGGGGTTCGCCGTTGTGGAAGGTGACGCCTTCTCGCACCGTGAAGCTGTAGGTCAGGCCGTCCTCGGACACCGTGTAGTCGCTGGCGAGCGAGGGGACGATCTCTTGCTCGGGCGTGCGGGCGATCAGGCCCTGGTAGACGTTGTCGACGAGAACCTGATCGAGCGCGGCGCCGGACGTCTCGCGGATGTTGAGGTTGCTCGGCTCGAGCACCAGGCGCACCGTGACGGTAGCGCTCGGGTCGGCCTCGGCCGCGGGTGTCGATGGGTCGGGCTCGGCGCCGCCGGAGCAGGCGGAGAGGACGAGAGCTGCGGCCGCGAGCGTTGCGGCGGCGAGCAGTGCGGGACGGCGGAACATGTGGGAGGTCCTTTCGCAGGTACCGCGGCGTCGGATTGCTGTGCGAGCGCCGCGGCTGGAAAAATCTCAGGGTGCGTCATTGCTGCGATCACCCAGCCTAGAGCGCTCAGCCCGGTGCATCCGACTCGACGCCTATCTGTAACGTCACACGCGCGTCATACGTTCCCGAGGTGCGCAGTCTGCTCAGTCGGCGATCCGATCGCGCACGAGGTTCGCAAGTTCTACGGGGATGTTCTCTTGGACGTTGTGACCCGCTTCCACCTCGACCACGGATGCGTGGGGCAGGCGCCGCTCGAACTCCTCGAGGTTCGCCGGAGTCACGTAACCCTGCGTTCCCCGGATGAGCATCAGGGGTGCGCGAACCGCCGCGAGGTCGTCCCAGCCGCGGCCGCCCAGCACCGGCTCGTGTGCGGGTGCGCCGGCGCCCGGTGCGGGGGCCTCGGATGAGGCGGGCGCGAGTGCTGTCGCGGCCA
This sequence comes from Microbacterium sp., assembly GCF_044340635.1. Classification (GTDB taxonomy): domain Bacteria; phylum Actinomycetota; class Actinomycetes; order Actinomycetales; family Microbacteriaceae; genus Microbacterium. Next base: position 15,890 of record NZ_JBIITF010000013.1, on the reverse strand, counting down.
GGCGAGCCATGTGGTGCTTCCACTCGACGCGGCCGTCCGGGCGCACACGGGTGTTCAGGTAGACACCGCGCTCGGTGGCCCGACGATCCCCGCCGAGACCGAAGGCCATGGCCCGCTCGACGAGTTCGTCGCGGGTGGCGTAGTCGGTCGGACCGGAGAAGAATTCACGAAGCACCGCGGGACCCTCGCCGGGGTCGATCCCGGGAGTGACGTCGACGATGACGAGCGATTCCACGAACGCCGGATGCGCCGCACCCACGGCCGCCGCGACGATACCGCCGAGAGATTGACCGACGAGCAGCTGAGGGGCATCCGTCCATGCCTCCAGGGCGGCAGCGATGTCGGGTGCGATCGTTCGCGGGCGGTAGTCGGCGTCGTCGCGCCAGGACGAGTCGCCGTGCCCGGGCAGGTCGATCGCGAGCGCGGGAATGCCGAGCGCCAGGATCGTCGTGTCCCACGTGTGGGCATTCAGGCCGGCGCCGTGCAGGAACGTCACCCTCGGGCTCTCGGATCCCCAGCGCAGCGCGCTCAGGCTGCGTCCGTCCTCGAGCCGGATCGTGAGGCGCTCATGGGCCGTCTCGGGCTTCGTGATTCCCGCGGCCTGGGCCTGCTCGGCGACGAACGAGAACTCGTCGAAAGTGTCACTCATCGGGGAGGGTCCTCTACGGCTCGGAAGCACGGTCGTGCCCATTCTGCCGCTGTTTCGCCGCGGTGCGCCGAATTCGCGGTACCGGGTATCGTGGGGCGGCGCGCGGATAGAATGAGCTCATGACTCAGCCGCGGGTGCACCTCTCCCGCGCGGAGCCCACCGCTTTCCACACTCTCGATGCGTTCTCGAAGGCTGTCGGCCTCATCGCTCGCGAGAACGGCATCGACGAGCGTCTGCGCGAGATCGTGCTGCTGCACATCTCGCAGTTGAACGGGTGTGCCTACTGTGCCCGCATCCACGTGGCACGGCTGATCCAGGCTGGTGGGACGGCGGACCTCGTCGCTCAGCTGCCGACGTGGGAAGAGTCGGGGGTGTTCTCGGAGCGGGACAGAGCGGCTCTCGAACTCGCGGAGGCCTTCACGTTCATCCACGAGGGCGGCATCTCGGACGAGGTCTACGATCGCGTCGGAGGCGTCCTTTCGGAGAAGGAGTACACCGCCATCAGCTGGTTGAGCGTCTCGATCAACGCGTTCAACCGTGTGGCGATCGCGGGTCGGTACCCCGTGCCACCGCTCGAGACGGATGCGGCGAGCACGGCGTGAGTGATGCATCCCTCATTCCCGGAGTGCTGAACTTCCGGGACACCGGTGGTCTGCCCGCCGACGGCGGGGTGACGCGGCACGGCGTCCTGTTCCGCTCCGGCAACCTCGCCGCCGTCGCCGATCCGGGGCGTACCGCTCTCGGCACCCTCGGTCTGCGGCGTGTGGTCGATCTCCGTGCGGACGAAGAGGTCGAGCGCTCGCCGAGTCTCGGGACCGAGGGCGCAGAGACCGTGCGCGTGCCGCTTTTCCACGGTTCGGTCGGGTCTTTCTTCGCGCAGGACATGGATCTGGATGCGATGTACGGGCAGATGATCGATGCCTCGGCCGCGCGGGTCGTCGAGGTCGTCCGCGCAATCGTCGAAGATCAGCCGGTGTTGGTGCACTGCACGGTCGGCAAAGACCGGACCGGCGTGACCGTCGCGCTCACCCTGCTTGCCGCGGGTGTCGATCGCGACGCCGTCATCGCCGACTACGCGCGCACCGAGACGCTGCTGCCGGAGAAGCGCAACCGTGAGGTCGTCGAGCGGATCCGCGCCGTGCATCCCGAGGCCGTCAACATCGAGCAGCTCGCGACGCGTTCGCCGGCGCCGGTCATGCAGCGACTTCTGGATCGATTGGGCGAGCGATACGGGTCGCCGGTCGGATTCCTCGAGGCCCACGGACTCGCGGACGACGAGATCGCCGAGCTGCGTCGCGTGCTGGTCGCCTCGTCCTGATCGCCTCGTCCTGATCGCCTCGTGCTGGTCGCCTCGTCCTGATCGCCATTTCGATCGTTGAGCGGGGGAACGACGCGATGAGTCGAAACGTGCGTGCGTGCGTGCGTGCGTTCGTCTCGGTGCTCTCGGTGTTCTCGGTGTTCTCGGTGTTCTCGATGTTCTCGCTGAACGGGCGGGACGTGGGTCAGAAGGGGATGGGTTCGAGTGGGTCGAATTCGAGGTTGTCGTATTCGATGTCGTCGGGGTCGAGTTCGTCTGGCACGCGCGTCATCGTCTCGGGTGCCCATGGTTCGGGTAGTTCGTGTTCGGGGTCGGGTGCGAATTCGATGGTGCTGATGGGTTTGTCGAGGTAGATGCGTCCGGTGGGGCTGGTCCATTCGAGGACGCCGCCGGGGAGTTGTTTGACGGTCCAGGCAGTGTTGTGTTTGAGCATGTGGTGTCTCTCGCAGAGCAGTGCGAGGTTGTATTCGCAGGTGACGCCGCCGTGGGCGTGGTCGAGGGTGTGGTCGACATCGCAGCGTTTGGCGGGCATGCGGCATCCGGGGAATCGGCAGTGTTGGTCGCGGATGGTGAGGTGTCTGCGTTGTTGTTCGCTGGGCCGGTATCGGTCGACGGCGAGGACTTGGCCGGAGATGGGGTGGGTGAGGATCCGGTCCCATCCGGGTGCTCCGGCGGTGAGCATGCACGCGGTTTGCGGGTCGACGGGGGAGTGTCCGACGAGGAATGCGGTTTCGTAGGGGTCGGTGATGCGTTTTTCGATCAAGCTCATCACCGGGACGGTGATCTGCACGCTCGCGCGGATCGCACCGAGGTCGGTGGGTCCGCCGTCGTGCGCGGTGGGCGCGGCCGTGAGGAGCAGATCGCCGAGGATGTCGGCACGGATCTGATCGGTCGTGCGGGAGTCATCCGCTTCGCCCTCGCGCTCCTTATCGCTGAGGCGCGCGTCGATGACGGATCGTGCCATCTCGCTGAGCCGGTCGTGCACGCCGTGTGCGACGACGGCGGGCAGAAGCGCCCGAAGCTCGGCCATCCCATCGTCCAGGTCGGTGACCCACACGGCGCGGTCTTCGAGGGCGCGGCGGTGGCGTTGCTCGAACGTGGTGTCGGCGTACCATTCAGCCCGCCGCTTGAGCCTGTCAAGTTGTTTGTGTAAGCGGGCATCGGTGGGTGGTCAGAGGTAGGGGTTGATTCGGTCGGGGAACGCGATCGCGAGCTGCGAGAGCGCCTTCTTCCAGTTCGTGGTGACGGCGCCTTCGACCAGCCGCGGTGGGGCTTTGCGTTCGTTCGAGGGCTTGCCGCGTTCCTTCGCCCGCTCGAGGGCTCGCTTGTCTTCGATGTTGCAGATCGCGAGCCAGAGCAGCTTGACGACTGCCGCGTCGTTCGGGAAGTGACCCCGGTTCTTGGTCACTTTCCGCAGCTGGAAGTTCAGCGACTCGATCGCGTTCGTCGTATAGACCACCCGCCTGACTTCGGGCGGGAACCCCAGGAACGGGGTGAACCGCTCCCACGCGTTCTCGAACGCGGCGACCGTGTGCGGATTGCCCTGACCCAGATCGGAGGCCGCGAACGCCTCCAGCGCTGCCCTCGCCGCGTCCGCGTCGGGGGCTTGATAGATCAGCTTCAACGCGGCGGCGACGGCTTTGCGTTGCCCGTAGGAGACGAACCGCATTGACGCTCGGATCAGATGAACGACGCAGGTCTGCACGAGCGATTCAGGCCAGGTCGCCTCGATCGCTTCTGGGAAGCCGGTGAGCCCATCGCAGCAGACGATGAGCACGTCGCGGACGCCGCGATTGGCGAGCTCGGCGCAGACGGAGGCCCAGAACTTCGCGCCCTCGGCTTGCTGCACCCAAATGCCCAGGACGTGCTTGACGCCTTCCATATCGACGCCGACCGCGATGTGAGCGGCCTTGTTGCGCACGTGTCCGCCGTCGCGGACTTTCACCACGATCGCGTCCAAGTAGATGACCGGGTAGAACGCTTCCAGCGGCCGAGACTGCCAGGCAAGGACCTCGTCGGAGATCTCGTCGACGATCTTGGAGATCGTCTCGCGACTGATCTCGGTGCCGATCGTCGACGCCAAGTGGTGTTCGATATCGCGCACCGTCATTCCGCCGGCATAGAGCGACACGATCATCTCGTCCAACCCGCCGAGGCGACGCTGGCCGACCGGCACCAGCCTCGGGATGAACGTCCCGTTCCGGTCCCGCGGGATCGAGAGTTCGACATCGCCAGCGACCGTCGAGACCGTCTTCGGGAACGAACCATTGCGGGAGTTGTCATGCAGCGGCGCCTCGGGATCACCACGCTCGTAACCGACATGTTCGGTCAGCTCAGCGCCCAGACCACGCTCGAGACCCGTCTTGATCAACTGCTGGATCAACCCGTCCCTGCCATCGAGCTGCACCTCGCCAGCATCAATCTTCGCGAACAGATCATCCAGCACCCCCGACTCACGCAGCCGTCTGGAGCCTTCCTCCTGCCGTCGCCGTCGCTCCGCTCGAGCTTCTTTGTCGATCATGGTCATCAGTGTCGTCCTTCCATAAGAAGCAGACACCCCTTACACAAACGATCTGACACCCTCCGCCCCTCGCGAAGCGGCGGGCGGAATGGTACGCCGATACGACGTTCGAGCAACGCCACCGCCGCGCCGTCGAAGACCGCGCCGTGTGGGTGACCGATGTCGACGATGGGATGGCCGAGCTCCGGGCACTCCTGCCCGCCGTCGTCGCGCACGGCGTCCACGACCGACTCAGCGAGATGGCACGATCCGTGATCGATGCGCGCCTCAGCGATAAGGAGCGCGAGGGCGAAGCGGATGACTCCCGCACGACCGATCAGGTCCGTGCCGACATTCTCGGCGATCTGCTCCTCACCGCCGCGCCCACCGCGCACGACGGCGGACCCACCGACCTCGCTGCGATCCGCGCGAGCGTCCAGATCACCGTCCCGGTCATGTCGCTGATCGAGAAGCGCATCACCGATCCGTATGAGACCGCTTTCTTGGTCGGCCACTCCCCCGTCGACCCGCAAACCGCGTGCATGCTCACCGCCGGAGCACCCGGATGGGACCGGATCCTCACCCACCCCATCTCCGGCCAAGTCCTCGCCGTCGACCGATACCGACCCAGCGAACAACAACGCAGACACCTCACCATCCGCGACCAACACTGCCGATTCCCCGGATGCCGCATGCCCGCCAAACGCTGCGATGTTGACCACACCCTCGACCACGCCCACGGCGGCGTCACCTGCGAATACAACCTCGCACTGCTCTGCGAGAGACACCACATGCTCAAACACAACACCGCCTGGACCGTCCGACAGCTCCCCGGCGGGATCCTCGAATGGACCAGCCCCACCGGACGCATCTACATCGACAAACCCATCAGCACCATCGAATTCGCACCCGACCCCGAACACGAAATACCCGAACCCTGGGCACCCGAGACAATGACGCGCGTGCCCGAAGAACTCGAACCCGACGACATCGAATACGAGAACCTCGACTTCGACCCCCTCGAACCCATCCCCTTCTGAGCACGCACGCACGGTCGCTGAGCTCGTCGAAGCGACCACCTGCGCAACACGGTGGCTGAGCTCGTCGAAGCCACCACCCGCGCTCCACGGTCGCTGAGCTCGCCGAGCGGAACCCGCGTACGATCAAGCCCGCAGCTCGCCCCCTCGCTACCCTCGAACCCATGGACCCCGATTGGATCGAGCACCGTCGCTCCGACGACGGCGAACGCGTGGGATGGATGAAGCCCGCCGGCGACGGCTTCGTCGCGATCGACCTGCTGGGCCGCCCGCGCACCGACTCCGTCGACTGGATTCACGCCGAAGAGACCCTCGACGCACTCGGTATCGGATACCTCGCCGACCCCTATGAGCTCCGGCTCGAGAGCGGCGACTGGCTGCGCGTCCGGATCGCCGAGGTCTCCACCTCCGGTATCCGGGTGAAGAAGGATGACTGGGGAGACATGACCGCCCCGCAGACCTCCTACGCGGTGCCCTTCCCTGCTCCCGAGGACCTGCTTCGCCCGCTGGATCTCGCATGAGACTGCGGCCGCTTCCTGCGTCCGCCGGGTGGAGCCATCGAGGCGCGCGAGCAGGCTACGAGGTCGCGTTCTTCACAGACGTCCCATCCGGACACAGGCTGCGAGGGCGGACCACCGCAACGGAGGCGACAGCATCGTGGTCCGTCGGGTACGACGTGACGGTGGACCGTTCCTGGCGAACTCTGACCGTGCACGCCACCAACGAAACGGTCTCGGGAAAACGGGTGATCACACTGACTCGCAACGGCGCCGACGCATGGACCGTCGACGGCGATCCTCGCCCGGATCTCACGGGTTGCGTCGACATCGACTTCGAGTCCTCGGCGGTCACCAACACCCTGCCCCTGCACCGGCTCGAATTCGTGGTCGGCACAGCCGTCGATGTCCCGGCAGCCTATGTGCGAGCCTCCGACCTGCGCGTCGAGCGTCTGGAGCAGCGCTATACGCTCCGCGAGACCACCCCTGACTTCTCGACGTTCCACTACGAGTCGTCGACGTTCGGCTTCGAATGCGACCTCCGCTACGACGCCGCCGGGCTCGTGCTGGAGTACCCCGGCATAGCCACAAGAGAGGTGTAGCGCGGGAGCGGACCAAGGCCGTGAGCTGAGCTGATGGACTGCTAGCGACGAACGGGCTCGGCCTGGTGTGATGGACGCGACAAAAGCCAGCAGGGCAGGTGAGGAGTCCAGCCATGAGCACGATCGACGCCTTCCGCCGCGCGGGCATCTCGCACGTCCTCGCCCCCGGCGACGCCGGCTACGCGAACGCCGTGGCGGGCTTCGACCTGGGTGTCGAGGTCGCGCCGGCGGTGGTCGTGGATGCGCAGACGCACAAGGATGTTGCCTCGGCAGTCGATGTCGCCGCCGAACAGGGCACGCGGCTCACCGCGCTGGGCTCCGGCCACGGCCGCCTCGAGCCGCTCACCGAGGGCGCCGCGATCAGCCTGCGCCCTCTCGACACGGTCGAGGTGGATGCCGCGGCCCGCACGGTCCGCATCGGTGCCGGATGCTCGTGGGCGCCCGTCGTCGCGGCCGCCACAGCGCACGGGCTCGCCGCGCCGTGCGGATCGGCGCCGTCCGTGGGCGTCGCCGGCTACCTGCTGGGCGGGGGCATCGGCCCGCTCGCCCGCTCGTTCGGCTACAGCTCCGACCACGTGCGCTCGTTCGAGGTCGTGACCGCCGCGGACGGGCCGATCACCGTGTCGCGCGACGCGCACCCCGACCTGTTCTGGGCCCTGCGCGGCGGCAAGGTCGGGTTCGGCGTGGTCACGGCCGTGACGGTCGCGCTACTGCCGTACGCCGAGATCGTGGGCGGTGGCGTGTACTTCGGTGCGGATGCGGCATCCGATGTCCTGGGCGCATACGCCGGCTGGGCGCCCGCGCTGCCCGACTCGACGACGACCTCGGTCGCGCTGCTGCGCTTTCCCGACTCCCCCGCGCTGCCGCCTGCACTCAGCGGCAAGCACGTCGCGTACATACGTTTCGCGAGCCTCGACACGCTCGACGCCGCCCAGGCGCAGCTCGCTCCCCTGCGCGCCGTCGCGACGCCCCTGCTCGACACCGTCGGCGTGCTGCCCTACGCGCAGGTGGGGTCGATCCACGCCGACCCGACCGCGCCCATGCCCGTCGCCAACGGCACCGCGTCGCTTGAGACCCTCGAGCAGGCGACCGTCGACGCCCTGCTCGCCGCGGGCGGGCTCGACGTCGATCTGCCCCTGTCCGCCGTCGAGATCCGGACGATCGGCGGGGCGACGCTGCACGCGACCCAACCGGATGCCGTCGGTGGCCGCTCCACACAGCACCTGCTGAACGTCTATGCCGCGCCGGTGCCCACGCTCACCGAAGAGGTCCGGCTGTCCGCCGCTCGCTCGGTGCTCGACGCGACCGCGCCCTGGCACGCGCCCACGCCGCTGGTGAACTTCGTGGGACGTGCGAACGCTCCGGATGCCTTCGCCAACACGTGGAGCGCCGACCAACGCACCCGGCTCGACGAGGTGCGGGCCGCGCACGATCCGGGTGGGGTGTTCGCCCGGCGGTGAATAGGCCGGCGCGAAGCGAACCAGGAACAACACTCTCCTTTATTCCGCCTAGCGGACTAAAATGGAATAGTGCCAGTCGTTATTCCGCCCGCTAGCCCGTCATGGCCCGCTCACACGACCGAGCGACGCGAATGGCGACAGTCGGTGCGCGCGGGCAGCCGCGAAGACCGGATGCTTCGGCACGTCGACACGTCGGTCCCTCCGCGGATCGCCGAGCTGACGTATACCCCGGCGCAGGACGTCGCGGCGCTCATCGAGCGAGCCGTGGTGGAGATCGTGTCGACCGACAGCGACGCCCGGGGCAACTCCCGCGCGCTTGGCCGGTTCCTGCTCCGCACCGAGTCCGCCGCCTCGTCGAAGATCGAGCACGTATCGGCGAGCGTCGACGACTACGCCCGCGCGCTGGCGGGCAGCCGCGCGAACGCGAGCGCCACGAGCATGGTGGCCGCGTCCGCTGCGCTGCTACGCATGGTGGAACGAGCGGGCGAGAACGGGAGTATCGGGCTCGACGATCTCCTATCCGCTCACCAGGACCTCATGGCGAGCGACGCGACCGAAGCGCACTACGCGGGCAGGTTTCGCGACATGCAGAACTGGATCGGAGGAAGCGACCACAGTCCCCGCGGCGCGCTGTTCGTCCCTCCACCTCCCGAGCTCGTACCCGAACTGGTCGAAGACCTGCTCGGGTGGGTGTCACGAGACGACATACCGACCCTTATTCAAGCCGCGATCGCGCACGCCCAGTTCGAGTCCATCCACCCGTTCACCGACGGCAATGGCCGCATCGGCAGGGCCCTCATCAGCGCGGTCCTTCGGCGCCGCGGCGTCGCACGCAACATCGTCATCCCGCTGGCGAGCGGACTGCTCGCCGTGCGCGACGAGTACTTCTCCGCACTCACCGCCTACCGCGTCGGCCAGGTCGCAGCGATCACACAGATCATCGCGCGTTCGGCGCGGATCGCGGCGATCGAAAGCCGCGCTTCGATGAACGAGTTCAATGCACTGCCGGGAGAGTGGAAGCGGCTCCTGCCCGGGCGGGCGAGTCCCGTCGCCGAGCGAATCCTCGACGGCTTCCTCGACAACCCGGTGATGAGCGCGGAAGAGATCGTCGCCGCATCCGGCTCAGCGACCGCCGCCTCGTACAGCGCGATCGATCGATTGACCGATGCCGGCATTATCACCGAGATCACCGGCCGCAAGCGCGACCGGGTCTGGGCCGCGCCGGACGCACTGGGCGAGCTGGAAGAGCTGGATCGGCGCATCCAGGCGGCGATGATGAAGGATGCCTCCGGTCGCTAAGCCTGTCGAAGCGAGCAGCCGGTTTCTACTCGGGCCGCTCCGGACGCGAGGCCACGGCATCCGCGATCTGCGCAGTTCCGAGCAAGAACACGGCCGCGCCGGCGAACATCACCAACCACAGGGCGGGGTTCCAGCCGCTGATACCGGTTTCGTCCGCGATGATCGCGTGCCGGTAGAACGCGACGACGCCGGCCGCGACGGTCACCAGCCCAAACGCGATCACGCCGATCGCCAGCCATAACCTCATTGTCATCCCCCTCGTTTGCCAGAAGAGTATCGGGCGGTCAGCTCACCAGCTCGGAACGCAGCAGCGGAAAGCCGTCGCGCACCGTGCGCCAGAGGATGGCGTGGTCGATGCGGTCATAGTGATGTGCGACGAAGTCGCGGTTGCGCGCCGCCTGCCGGAACACCGCGCTCGCGAAGCGCTCGGGTGCCGCCGCGACAAGACGCTTCGCGAGCTCGCCGACACGGTTCGACAACGCCTCAAACGCGAGCGGCAGGGCCGGGTCCCGCGAGTACGCCTCTTCGCCTCGGGCCACCAGCTCGGCCGCCTGGTCGAGGGTGGAGATCAGGTCGGCGATCCAGCGCTCGACCCGGTCCTCGTCCCTCACAGCGCCACGCTCTCCCGCAGGATCTCGGAGTCACTGTCGGCATCCAGAGCCGCGATCGGCGTCACCGAGACTTTCGTCCCGAGCAACAGTTCGAGGTCGATCTCGAACTGTGCGACGTCGAAGAGCGTGGAGCCCTCCAGAGGAGTCACAAGCAGGTCGACGTCGCTCGCCCCCGTCTGCTCGCCCCGCGCGACCGAACCGTACACCCGCACGTCGGCGAGGTTCGCTGCGGTCGCGAGCTTGGCGATGATCGGCGCGAGGGAACGCAACGTGTCGAGAGAGACGCCGGATGGCTCGGCCGCCAGTCGCTCGAACGCGGCGAAGGGCATCAGCACGGCCTCGGGCTTGCGATGCGAACCGATCACGACAGCGCCCGTGGCGGGGTCGGCACGAAACGCCCGCAGCGTCCGCGAGAGCCCGTTGCGCGCTTCGGCTACCGGTACGACGTTCGACATACTCCACCTCCAGACGATGTACATATTTTTGCACATATTCTGCTCATCGCGAGCGAGCCGTGCGGTAGCTCCTCCCTCCGTCTCTCAGCGTCTCGGACAGTTTTCGCGACCATGTCAAGGCCGTGCGCATCGTCCGGGGCCCCACTACCGTGGCCGACGCAGCGACGGGTTGGCCGTTCGCCGACGGAGCGATCAGGGAGGCACGCATGAGTGACGACAAGGCTCGGATCTCGCTCGCCGGCTCGGTCTCGCTCGGAACCGGCGTCATGATCGGCGCGGGCATCTTCGCGCTCGTCGGCCAGGTCGCCGGCCTCGCGGGCGACTGGTTCCCCCTCGCCTTCCTGCTGGGTGCGATCGTCGCGGGCGCGAGCGCCTACTCCTACATCCGATACTCCAGCGTCAACCCCAGTTCGGGTGGCATCGCGATGCTGCTGAAGGATGCCTACGGCCCGGGTGTGATCGCCGGCTCCTTCTCGCTCTTCATGTACGTGTCGATGGTCGTCGCCGAGAGCCTGCTCGCGCGCACGTTCGGCACCTACCTACTCCGGTCGTTCGGGCTGCAGGACTCGGTCGTGCTCGTGCCGCTGCTCGGCGTGATCGTGATCGCCGCCGCCGCGATCGTGAATCTGCTCGGCAACCGGCTGGTCGAGGCATCCGCCACCACCACGGCCGTGGCGAAGATCCTGGGCATCGCAGTGCTCGCCATCGCCGGAATCGTCGGCACGGCCGTCGCGGGCGACGGACTCTTCGCCCATGCCTCGGGCGATGCACCCGACGTGTTCGGGCTCTTGGCGGGAACAACCCTGTGCGTGCTGGCCTACAAGGGCTTCACCACGATCACCAATCAGGGCGACGACATCCGCGACCCGAAGAAGAACATCGCCCGCTCGATCGTGATCTCGCTCGCGATCTGCGCCGCGCTGTACCTGCTCATCACGATCTCCGTCGCGTCGAGCATCGGCGCGGAGGGCGCAGCCGACGCCCGCGACTACGCGCTCGCGCAGGCGGCCGAGCCGCTGTTCGGTTCGTGGGGTGTGGGCATCACGGTGGCGATCGCGGTGGTCGCGACCGTCTCGGGGCTGCTGGCGAGCCTCTACTCGGTGTCTCGGCTCTACGCGATGCTGCAAGTCATGCGCCAGGCGCCCGCGCTGCCCGCGAAGGTGCACCACCAGCCGCTCATCATCACGGCGGGCCTCGCGATCGTCACGACCGCGTTCCTCGACCTCACGCAGATCGCCTCGATGGGTGCCCTGCTGTACCTCACGATGGACATCGCCGTGCAGTGGGGCGTCATCCGGCATCTGCGCGAGAAGATCCACGCGGTGCGCTGGTTGCCGGTGCTCACGATCGTGCTCGACCTCGCGATCCTGATCCCCTTCACGATCCTGAAGATTCAAGATGACCCGCTCACGGTCGTCGTCGCTGCCTCGGTGGCCGCGGCGATCTTCATCGGCCAGGTGGTTGCTGTGAAGGCGCGGGAGCGCTCGGCGTGATGCGCTCGGCCTGACGCGCCCCGATCGGAGCCCACAAGTCTTCGGTGACGGATGCTTCGCAGCAAGCCCACTCGCCGAAGGGCGCCGAGACCGAGCGTGGGAACAGACCCAACTGACCGATCCTGCGCAGCACGCGCCGCGGAGCACACGCACGACGCGGCCGCGGTCACTCCTCCGACGAAGCGCACCAGGCCTGTATGAGGGAAGCGCCGCGAGCGAGGTCGTTGGACGAGGAGTTGCTCGCGTAGAGGGTCCGTCGAGAGCCGTCGCGCAAGGTCAGCCGGACAGTTTCCATCACCGTCCGGTTCATCAGCGTGCTCAGGACGAATTCGGCGAGTCCGGTGACCGCGCCAACGCGAGCTCCAACGACCTCCTCCTTCGCGAACCGGCGCGAGACAAAGTACCCACGAGCGATCAGGTGGGTGTCCGTCACTTCGACGCCGAGCCATGACCCACGAAGAACCACCCAGGTCGCCGTCAGCGCGAACGCGTTGAGAAGAATGCCGAAGGGCAGCCCGACCAGCAGGTTCGGCTCGACGCCCGGGGTCCCTCCGAGCGCCGTCACAATCGTGAAGGGTGCCAGGGCCGCAAGGACCCCGATCAAGGGGATGGCGGCGAAGTGCCACGTCCGCCACCACCGAGCCAAGGGCCATACGAGACCCCTGATCGGGCGTTGCGAAGGCCGCGCCAGCACGGCACTCGGCGGCGTGAGTATCAGGATGACCGCGAGCACCCACGCACCGATGACGACGAGTGCGACCACCATGTCTGCGCCGAAGGGATACTCTCCCCCGCCGACACCCCACACGAGAATGGCGCGCACCAGAAACCACGCCCCTCCGACCATTCCGACCACCGCGACCACCGGCGAAAGACGGAAAAGAATCCGGTATTGATCAGGTGGGAGCAGACCCCCGCGGCGGTGGGGCCGCGCTCTGCTCGTCACGACTCGAGCTTAGGGGCGCCACAGCATGGACCAGCGGATGCCCGCTAGGTGCTTCAACTCGCTCCGCTCCCATCTAGACGAGAGCACACCGCTTCGCGCTAGCCGACCTCGTTCGACTTCACGATCGCCGTGAAGCGCTGAAGGAGCGAGCGCAACTGGGCGACGTCGTGCTCCGAAAGCTCCCGCAGCAGCGCCCGGTTCGACTCCGCCGCGGCCGTGTTGATCTCGGCGAGGGTCTCCCGACCGGCCGGGGTCAGCTCGATGAGCGGTGAGGTCTTGTGGTCGGGGTTTGGCACCAACTCGACCAAGCCCTCACGCGCGAGGTCATTCGTCAAGCGCAGGGTGTGCTGACGACTCACGCCCAGGCGCCGGGCGATCTGCGGCACGGTGAGTGATCCGGCGCCGATCGTCCACAGCGTCTGCCACCGAGCCTGCGTCTGCCCGGCTCGCGCGGCGATTCCTTCACCGAGCCGCCGCCCGGCTCCGGCCGCCTCGAAGAGTTCCGAGTACAGCCGCTCCACGTCGGTTTCGTCCGTCATAGCGATGACCTTACCCACTCGGCACGCGTGTCGCATCCTGACTCTTCATTCATGTCTTGACTCATAGGTGTCATGTGGACATACTGATGTCAATCCCCGCACAGACGACCGGGGAGTCCACCGAGCTGAAGGAGAAAACCCATGAGCGAACTCATCGACACAGTGACCGCCGCGACCGCATATGGTGCGGCCGTCCGCCCGAAGGTCGGCGGATTCCCCTACCTCGCCGAGGCCATGCGCCAGGCCGGCATCACCCGCAACTACTTCGATGTGCCGTCGATGTCGATGGTGTTCGTCACCGCCGAGGGTGCCGTGCTGCGACCCGGAGCGCTGCTGCACACCGAGCCGGTGGTCGTTCCGCCCTTCGACGAGGCCGCTCTGATATCCGCGCTTCGGGCCGACCAGCGAGGCGAGACCACGTTCCCGCAGTTCGTCGAGGCCAGCTTCAACGCCGGCGTCATCCGCTACGAGGTCGACACCGCCGAGCGCACCTGCACATACTACGGATGCTTCGGCGAGACGTACGTCGAGCAGTACGACGCCGTCGAGCTCCCCGCCGCGTTACCCGCCGCGTAAACACCAAACAGCCACAGAGGAGAGATAGAAATGGAAACGACCGAATCGACCCGAACCGTCCAGACCCCGCGATCCCGCAGGGGGTCTGTCATCGGGGGCCTGCTGCCCTTCATCGGGGTCATCCTGTTCATCGGCGCCACGATCCTCCAGTTCGCCGGCGGCGTCGAGGATGACGGGGGCCCGACCTTCCTCGCCAACGCGATCGTCTACCTCATCGGGTGGGCGGGTGTCGGCGCCGGCATCTCGCACATTTTCTTCGGCCGACGGATCTCACAGACCATCGGCTTCGACAAGAGCCCCTACGAGCTCGAGGTCGGCTTCGCCGATCTCGCCATGGGCATCGTCGCGCTCCTCGCGAGCGGCTACGGTCCCGACTTCGCGCTCGCCGTGATCTTGAGCAACGCGATCTTCCGGATCGGCTGCGGCATCGGTCACATTCGCGCCATGATCAGGGACCGCAACTTCGCCATCAACAACACCGCGATCTTGTTCATCGACTTCGCGGTGCCGGCGTTCCTTGTCGCCACCTACTACTCCGTGTGGGCGTAGACGGGATGACGCGTCGACCACACACGACGACACCGGATGCCGCCGCGCGCGCAGTGGCGTCCGGCGTCGTGCCGTCGCGGGCGAGTCCGTCCCTCGCGGTTCGCCTCCCGGCCCCTGCGGGGAAATGTCGCCCTGCTCAGTCCTACTGCAGCGGATGCGACCGGCGTCGACGCTCCTCGTCGGCCTTCAGGATGCCGTTCTTCACGGCCGTGCGGATGATCAGGTAGAACACCCACAGCGTGAGCGCGAGCATCCCGAGGTACAACACGATCGCGATGAGGAATCCGACGATTCCGAAGCCCGCGGCCCAGCCTGTGTAGTCGTTCTCCATGCGTCTCCCTCTCGATCCTGCGTTGAGGCTATCGAGCACGATGAGTCGACATGCCGTCGGCACACCGGGCGGCAGATGACCGGGGGCGGCGAACTCGGCTGTGCGGCACCCGGCGTCGCACTACTACTCGCAGGCGAGTCCGTCCCCGTCGCCGTCGCCGTTGTTGCCGGTGCCGAACGCGAACCAGTCATAGATCGCGGTCTGCGCGGGGTCGTCGCGGTTAAACGGCCCGGTCGGATGCCCGACCTCGTTGCGCGAGAGCTTCGTGCACGACGAGTACGTCTGCCACCAGCTGTCACCCAGCGGCGGAGCGGGAGCCACCCCGCCCTGGCACGCGGACGTGACCACGTTGCGGTCCGCACCCAGCACGGCGGTCTGAGCCGCGCGGTATTCGACCTCGAGCGGATGCGCCGGGTAGCCGTCGCTCGAGTCGTATCGCGCCACGGCGTTGCCCGCGTCGATCTGCACGCGCCCCAGATCGGTGCCATCGGCCGTCGCGACGCTGCGCAGCAACCGGCCGTAGTCGTCCCGATCGTTCTGCGCGGCGGGCAACGAGAGCACCAGCGGATCGCCGACGGAGACCAGACGACCAAGAGCGGCGGATGCCTCGTCGTAGCCGCATTCACCACGTTCGGGAGTGTCGATGCCGATGATGCGCACCGTTCCCGCGCTGGTCTCGATCGTGTCGCCGTCGATCACCGCGGCGAACGTGACGGCGTCGGCCATCGCAGGCGCCGGCGGAGAGGCGGGTACCGGGGCGGGCGGAGTCGGGGCTGGGGTGCAGGCAGCGAGCACCAGCGCGAAAGCAGACATAACCACGCCCACGGCGAGGCTACTGATTGACTGCCCCGGAGCAGGCCGGCATTCCACATTCCCACTCTTGCATAGCAAATCGAGCAACCAAGGACCGCACAGCTCCGGGACTGCTGCACGAATAGGTGACAGGTTGTAGTCACGCCGCCAGTGCGGCGGTCGTGTTCATGATGGTCTCGAACTCGATGGGCGTCAAACGGCCCAGGCGGAGTTGG
>NZ_JBIITF010000012.1:0-105330 GCF_044340635.1 Microbacterium sp. | reverse complement strand
AAGCTATCTCGGGCCTCAGACACTGGCGTTTCGCTGGCAGTGCGGGCGGTCAAGCGATTCTTCCTGGAAGAACGCGGGGGCGCGGCTGCCGAGGAGCGCCCGGACCGGAGCGAAGCGAGGACCGGACGCACCGCAGGCTGGCGCGCGTCAGCGTGCGCCGGCCGCAGGCCGGCCTTGAATGAGTAAGGAAAGTTCTCACAGGTCGGCCGAACGAGCTGGTCGGCGCCGACGCCCATGCTGGCCTTCGGCGTTCAATCGCTCGACGGCGGCAGCGAGTGTGCCGCCGAGTCCGCGAAGGTCCGCCATGGAGACGGACGGAAACGCATCCAAAATGAGATTCACGTCCGGCGCTTCAGAGACAAGTGAGCTGACCGCGTCGACGGTCTCGGCTGAATAGCGCCGAATGAATCCCTGCGAACTCGTGTCTTGCGCTCGAGCGAGGTCGGAGATGACGGGCCTGGGACTGTGAAATCTGTGTGCGTAGGCGGACAACAGTGCACGTAGGTCCGTGCCGGCCTTGGTGATCTTGTGCGCGTCTCCGATGGCGAGGCGAAGCTGATCTTGGATGTCGCCCGGCTCCGTCGGCCACTTGATCTTCTGCGCATGGGAAGACGCGGCAGCCGCCTTGGCTGCGAGAACCTTCGCGAGCTCGACGACAACAGTGGGCATCGTTCCCCACGGCAACTCGACATCCCCTGCCACGTTGGCCCCTCTCTGCAGTCGAGGTTATCGCTAAGTGTCGAGCCTTCCCGAATGTCGATGGCGGCAACGTCTGCTTGCGCATTAAACAAATGTTGACACCAGTAACGAAAGTGATGCAGACTGCTCCTAACAGTTCCAATTGAGAGGAGCCAGAGATGGCACTGCAGTCAGCAATTCCGGTCAGTTTCGAGGCGTTCTTCCCGCGCGGCGCGTTCGTCGTCGGAGAGGTCGAACGTGTCATGAAGTGGAACGACGACGGCACGCTCGGCGGCCAGGACGCGGATCGCAACAGCGGTCACCCGCTCTGGCAGGTTCGCGTGATCGACGCCGACCCCGAAGCTCGCAAGGGGCAGGGCGAGGTGACCGTAAAGCTCATCAGCATCGTGGAGCCGCAGCTCCCGCCCGAGATGAATGGTCTGCCGTTCCGCCCCGCAGTCTTCGAGGGACTGACGGTCACGCCCTACGTGAAGGAGAACAATGGTCGCCCGCGCGTTGCATACTCGCTTCGCGCGATCGAGATGAAGCCGGCCCCGAAGCAGCGCGGGGGCGAGTGATGGCCGCCACCACGCCGCGCAGCCTGCGCACATGGGGCGATGAGTTCGCGCTCCTGTGGCGGCGTTGGTGGTGGGTTCTCGCTGTCGTATGGGGTATGACGCTGCTTCCCGCGGTTCCGGCGGTCCAGATCGCATTCAATTGGGCGCTGGTTGTCGTGCCGGCGCTGTTTCTAACCTGGCTCGTCATCACGTCGAGACGGATGCCTCATGCAGACGCCGACAAGTGGAAGCGCGACGCGGCAAGGAACATCGTCGCGACGTGGCCTGACGTGGCAATGCGCCTGGGACTGTCCGCTCGCAGCATGGGCGGCGGGGTGGTGGTCGCCGGCATAGGACAGCCTCAGTGGGAGGGGTGGACCTGCGCGGCGCCGGTCGGCCTTCCGCAGGGGCTTGGGCGAGAGCACCTCCAAGCGCACGCTGGCTTGCTTGCTCAAGCGTTTGGCGCGAGAGAGGCGACTGTCCACGGGGTGTCGATCGGTCAGTTGATTCTGCGCCTCGAGTACGGAGACGCCCTCGCGCAGCCGTTCTCCCTCGGTTACGGCGAAGCGTGGGACGGGCGAACCGTGGTGATGGGGAGGGCGAACGGCGGCTCGCCTTGGAGGCTTCGTCTCGGTCCTCACACCCTCGTCGCCGGCTCGTCGGGTAGCGGCAAAGCTTCGCTCGTCTGGGGACTGCTTCTCGGATTGGCGCAGCCGATCCACAGTGGCCTGGTCGAGATCTGGGGCATCGATCGCAAGGGCGGGATGGAACTCGCTATGGGACAGCCGCTCCTGACTCGGTTTGCGGCGGAGGCGGAACGATCGGTCGTCCTGCTCGAGGAGGCTGTCAACGCGATGCAGGCGCGTGCCCGGCATCTCGCGGGTCGTACGAGGCAGCATGTTGCAGCTGCTGGTAGTCCCACCGTCGTCATTCTGATCGACGAACTTGCAGCGCTCACCGCGTATGAGACTGACCGCGATCTGATGCGACGCGCGAACTCCGCGATCGCGACCCTTGCGTCTCAGGGGCGAGCTGTTGGGTTCATCGTCTTCGCCTGCCTCCAAGACCCGCGTAAGGAGACATTGCCCGCGCGGGGTCTGTTCACGCAGACAGTCGGCCTTCGTTTGCGAGACGGGATCGAGACCGCCATGGTTCTCGGCGACGGTGCGGTGGCCGCCGGTGCGTTTTGTCATCAGATTTCGCCGGACACTCCGGGCGTTGCCTATGTGCTCCCCGAGGACGGCACAGCACCCATTCGAGTACGCGCCGGTCTGATCACCGACGACATGATTCGCGACGCCGCGCATCGATTCCCTGCGCCACGTCACGTCCCCGTAGTCATTCCCGAATCGCCCACCGCCCCGGAACGTCCGGCTCGCGCGCCGCGGCAACCTCGCCGCACCTCACGAAAGGAAGCATCATGAACCGTTCAGTAGCCCGCGCCTCGGCCGGCGGTGTCATCGCACTCGCCGTCGTTATCTCCGGATGCAGTGGAACCGCGCCGTCCGATGCGATGCCGTCGGCCCCGCAGGAAGAGCAGGCGCTGCCCGCGTTCCGGACAGCGCCGTGCAACCTGGGGGAGTACTGGGATCGCGACGCCCTCGTCAAGCGGGCGAAGTACACCGAGCCCTCAGTCGGGCAGGCAGGCCTCGACAGCTATGGTCCGACAATCGCCAACGACACCTGTTCGGACGCCGCCATCCTGAAGTGGCAGGAGCTGCGCCGAGAGCTGGGGGAGAGCGACGAGATTTGCCGGATCGTGTGGTTCGACGATTACTACTCGGCGGTCACGTATGACATCGGGTGCGCGGTTCCGGTGGTGGTGACAGATGCCTCTCGCTGAATCCGTCGCGCGTCGTCTGCGGAGTCCCGACTACGACCGATGGATGGGTAATGCGGCCGCTACCGGATACTGCAGTCGCCCGGTCAGGCTCGTCGGCTCGTCCACGACGCTGCACGGGCCGACGGGCGAGGTGCTCGCAGATTACGCGTCCTCGCGCGAACCCGACGGGTTGACGTTCACTCGCTGCGGCAATCGTCGTGCGACGCGGTGTGCATCGTGCAGTCACGAGTACAAGGGCGACACCTGGCACATGATCATGGCCGGTGCGGCTGGCGGGATGAAGAACGTTCCCGAAGCGGTGGCGACGCATCCAATGGTCTTCTTGACCCTCACAGCGCCATCGTTCGGAGCCGTGCACTCGACTGCCACGGATCGCCGTGCGGGCGAGTGCGAACACGGGATGCCGCGTGCGTGCCGATGCGGGCACGGTGATGCTGACGCGCAACGGGGCGATGCGGTCTGCGCGGACTGCTATGACTACGCCGGCCAGGTCGTCTGGCAGTATCACGCCCCAGAGTTGTGGCGTCGCTTCACGATCAGCCTTCGTCGTGAACTGGCGCATTCGCTTGGTGTTTCGCAACGCGAGGCGTCGACCATGGTGCGCGTTCAGTTCGCGAAGGTCGCCGAGTTCCAACGTCGCGGGGTTGTGCACTTCCACGCCATCATTCGCCTCGACGGTGTCGACCCCGTCGAACCGTTCCCGCCTGCGCCGTCGTTCATTACGACCGGCCATCTAGTGGAGGCGATCGGTGTGTCGGTGAAAAAGACACGCGTCGTTGTCGCGCCCATACAGGGAGACGACACATACCGCGAGCTGCGCTGGGGATCGCAGTTCGATGCTCGCGCGATCGTCCGTCGTGACGGACTCGATGGCTCCCTGTCTGACCGTGCCGTCGCCGCGTACATCGCGAAATACGCCACCAAAGCGACCGACGACCTCGAGCCGGCAAGCGGCGGACGCGACCATATCCAGCGCATCAAGAACACGGTCCGGCACCTGGCCAGGTTCGCGGATCCAAAGGGTCCGTACGCGCAACTGCACAAGTGGGACGGGATGCTCGGCTTCCGCGGGCATTTCTCGACGAAGTCACGGCGATACTCCGTCACACTCGGCGCGCTCCGAGGCGCCCGTCGCGCGTGGCGGCTCAACTCGCTCCTCGATAAGACCAAGCAGACAGACGCTGTCGCGGCCGACGAGATCCTCGTTGTGGGCTCCTGGGCTTACGCCGGCATGGGCTGGCTCACCGACGGCGACAAAGCCCTGGCGACCGAAGCCGCAAATGCAGCGCGTGAGTGGCGAAAGCAACGCGCACACGATCGCAATATGCCACCAAACGAAAGGAGCACGACATGACCGTTCACACGCTCGCAGACGACCAGGAAACCGTGGACATCGACCACGCCGATCAGGTCGACTATCTGACCCGGCGTGAGGCCGCTGCCCTCTGCCGCGTGCCGATGTCGACGTTCGACTCGCTGCGGCGTCAGAATCGGTTCCCGTTTCCCGACGCGCACATGGGCAAGCACATGCTCTGGCGTGCTTCGACGGTGACAGCTTTCCTCGAGGCCGGCGGTACTCGCGGTGTCAGCTGATCGCGGCGAGCGAATCGATCCGAAGACCCGGCGCCCGCTACCGGAGGGCATCCGCTTCCGAAAGGACCGCGGAAAGTACCAGGTGCGCGTGTGGGCGATAGGCCTGAATGGAGAGCAACGCGAGCGCACGTCCTACGTCGGGACGCTTGCCGAGGCGAAGAAGCTGCGCTCGGAGACACTCACTCGGCGCTACCCCGACGGCGATATGACACTCACGCAGTGGCACTCGCGCCACTGGGTAGTAATCGAGGGCAGTGTTCGTGCATCGACTGCACGGGCCTACGAACGTGCCTGGCGATTGCGGGTGAAGCCGTGGCTCGGCCACGTGAAGCTCGAGAAGCTGACGGGTGGGGGTATCGAGGAGGCGATCACCGGATGGGAGGGAAGCACCTCGACGCGGATCGACGCACTCTCGGTGCTGAGTCGGCTGCTCGACGGCGCTGTCCGCGCGCATCTCGTTCCGCTGAACCAGGCGCGTCTCGCTCGTAGGCCGAGGTCTGAGACGGCGACGAGTCTGCGCTCTCGTGCGCTCACGGCTGCGGAGGTGCCGACGCTGCTATCGGCGATCAATGATGCACACTACCGACGCTATATCGCCGCTCTCGTCTACACAGGCATGCGCGCCAATGAGGCGACGGCATTGCGCATCGAGGACGTCGACATTGCGCACCGCACGATCCATGTTCGCCGGGCCTTCAGTATCGGCGCAGACGGCCGAGGCGTCGAACTGACCCCGAAAAGCCACAAAGAGCGAGACGTGCCGATCCCGACGCCGCTCGTGGCGCCGCTTGCCGAGGCGATGGCAGGCAAGCATCGCGGTGACCTCGTGTTCACAGGTCCTCGGGGTGGACGCATCAACACATCGAACGTCCGCCGCGCCGTCGATTGGAAAACGCTGCGGACGACGCTGAATCGCGACGACCTGCGCCTTCACGACCTCCGACACACGCTCGCGACAATGCTGTTCGACGCCGGCGCCTCGGCGAACGATGTTCAGGCCGTGCTGGGGCACTCGAGCATGCAGATGACGGAACGGTATAGCCGCGCCCGTTCGGACGTTGCTCGCCGGGCTGCAGCCGCGATCGACTCACTCTTCGAGGCGGGACAGTGATGAATGTTCACAACGAGCTGGATGAGCTGCTCGCCAATCCGGAGTGCCACGCGAGCCTCGTCAGCGCGCTGGGCGACTACCGCGGCCTCCTGCGCTCGAACGCTGACGACTTTGCGGATGAATTCGAGCTGGCTCACATCGCACGGTCGCTCTCGCAGGTCGACGCGCTGCATGACGTTTTCGAACGGTGGCCGTGAATGTGAAACCCGTTTGTCCGCGAAACCCTCACGACCGGGCGTATATGCAGCGAGGGCGAGCCCGTCCTCACTAACGGAGAGGAATGCATGATGGCAACCGAATCTGATGAGCCGTTGTCTCGGCTCGAACTCATCTACACGCCGCTCGGCGACTACCTTCGTGACGTAGATCCGGCAGAGGATGCCGTCCTGTCGTTCGCGGAGATCGAAACCTTGATCGGACGCCCGTTGCCCGACCAGGCCCGCTCGAAGCTGTACTGGTGGCAGTCCATCCCGCGTCAGCCGCAGAGCCGCGCCTGGCTTCGGGCCGATCGTCGCGCAGAGGCTGACCTGACTGCGCAGACCGTCACGTTCGTCTGGGAGGTGTTCGTTCGGAATAATCCGCTGGAGCGCATTCAGCGTATCCGGTCCGACTGGCTCGGATACGCCCGAACCTGTCTGACGTACCCGCCGCGCTCCGCTAACGACCCGCATGTCGACCGAGGACGGTGGGAGCCTCATCAGGTGTATCTCCTACATCTCCCTCGACTCGGACAGTTCAAGGTCGGCTTGACCAGAGTCGGGAGCAAGCGGGTTGTCGCGGTGGGAGGTGCCACCGCAGCGGTCGTCGATCGTAAGACCTTCGCCAACCGGTGGGCTGCTCTCGTCGTCGAGCACCACGTGCTCGAGCTCGCCTGGGACGCATGGGAGCAGCCCGACCGGTTCGCTGCGGGAGACAAGGGCGAGACGGAGCGCTGGAACGATTGGCTGGTCCCGCCGCCGCTGTCGGCCGTGTGTGGTTCGCTCGAGGAAGACCGGCAGGCACCGGGATGGGAAGTCAGCGTCTATAGGGAGGAGTCCTGATGCGGGTCGAGTACGACGATGTCGTTCAAGTCAATCGGCTCAAGCGTCCCATGAGCGCACCCCACCTCGAGCGCGCCAACGGGTTTGCCGTTCGCCTCGAGGATCAGTGGTTCTGGTTCTCCGAGCTTGAACCCGCGTACACCTTCGGTCGGGCAGGCAGGATGTCAATCCAGGTCAGAAACTGGGATCTCGTGGAGGCCGCGACCGAGGCGCGCTTCGACCACAAACTCGGTAGCGATGTCTTCGCTCTGTATGTGGTCGACGGAGCCGGGGTCGAGCGTGACGACGATACTGACCGCAAGCTGATTCGGCGATTCGCAGAGGGGGTGAACCCGCGAAGCTCGCACTGGAACCCATGAATCTCGACGGAAAGAAGGGTCGCATCGACGCAACGACAGCCATGGACGTTGTTCGTAGCGCCGAGCGCGGCGAGATCTCACAGGATCAGCTCGTCACCACGCTTCAGTCGTGGGATTTCGAGCCGAAGCATCGCAACCGCGGTCTCGCGGATGATTGGGAGTCTCGCCCGAACAGCTTCGAAGTGGTCGAGTACGCATTCATGATTGACCTGATCGACGAAGACGCGTACCGGCGAATCCTCGAGCGAGATGAGCGAACAAGGAATGGCTAATTGCGTCCTGCTTCCGGCCACCATGACCTAGCACCGTCGAAAGCTGGCGGTCTACCATAACCCGGTAGGGGTATCAACCAGGTTCCCGCAACGACGGTCGTGTCGTTAGCTTTTTCGCCTGAACTCGCCCCGTTCACACCGGTTCTGGGGCGCGAACGCGAGAGCTAAGGAGACGGTGATGACCTCTCACGCGGAAGCCGCCGAGAACGACCGGAGCGACCGGCGGAAGATGTTGACGATGTACGCCCGGTTCGGGGCGATGCTGCTGACGGCGATGGTCGTCATGTATTGGGTGATGTTCGCCGGTTCCTGGGAATGGAGCCACATCCGATTCAGCGAGAGTCGGGTCTTCATGGCGGTCACCATGGGCGGCACCATGGGCTTGGTGATGCTCGCCTGGATGCTGAACATGTACAAGAACACCAAAGCGAACATCATCGTCATCGTGGTGAGCCTGCTGTTCATCGGTGGCGGTATCGCGCTGGATCGCAGCCAGATCCTCGTCGATGACACCGGCTTCATGAACGGGATGATCCCGCACCACTCCCTCGCAATCACCCGTTCGGAACGTGCCCAGATCGCTGACGTCCGGGTGTGTGAGCTGGCTGTCGGGATCAGCGAAGCCCAGCGGCGCGAGATTTTCGAGATGGAGTGGTTGGTCCAAGACATCCAGGAGAACGGCGTCGCCGCGACCGCCGCGGAAGCCGCCGACCGACCCGTGCCCGAATACGACGTCAGCGCCGAGCGGCAATGCCCGACGGAGTGAGCGCCCAGTCCACACAACAAGCGACCTGGTGGAGCCGCGACGGAATAGTCGACTGATCTCCATGGTTGGATCGAGTCAGGTACCCCCTGGGGGTATAACGAGAGTGAGGAGAGATCGATGGTGACGGAAGTCTTCCGAGTGGCGGGGATGTCGTGCGGGTATTGCGAGAACTCGGTCCGCGAACAGGTTGCGCAGATGCCTGAGGTCGACACGGTGGAGGTGAGCGCCGCGACTGGATCGCTCACCGTCTCCAGTTCTGCACCGCTGGACGCCTCTGCGGTCGTTGCCGCTGTTTCTCGCGCAGGCTACCAGGCCGCATTGGCCTGATCCATCGCGCAGGTCGACGCCAAGTTTGCAGTACTTTTCGGATCCCGGAGGATTCCATGACTGACCCGCACGTTCACCGGCACACCGAAGCGGACACCCAGGGCACTGCCCACTCCCTAGCGACCAGCCCCGACCAGGACAACAGCGCACACGAACATGCGCCTCAGAGCGGTGGTCATGTGAGGCACGACGATCACGGTGGGGGCGCCGGGCACGGTGGCCATGCGGGGCATGGTGATCACGTCGGGCAGTTCCGCCGGTTGTTCTGGATCAACCTGCTGCTGGCGATCCCGGTGGTGGGGTTCTCGAGCATGTTCGCCATGCTCTTGGGCTACTCGTTGCCGGAATTCCCTGGCGTGAATCTGATCGCCCCGGTGATCGGCACGGTGATGTATTTCTGGGGTGGCTGGCCGTTCCTGACTGGTGCGATCAGCGAGCTCCGTTCTCGGACCCCTGGGATGATGCTGCTGATCGGCCTCGCGATAACGGTCGCGTTCCTTGCCTCCTGGGGTGCAAGCCTGGGCCTGCTGGATCATCAGCTGGAATTCTGGTGGGAGCTGGCTCTCCTGATCGTGATCATGCTCCTCGGGCACTGGGTGGAGATGCGCTCCCTCGCCCAGACCACCTCCGCGCTCGACTCTCTTGCCGCGCTCCTGCCCGATGAGGCGGAACGGATCGACGGCGACCAGATCGTGAAGGTGGCACCCGCCGACCTGAAAATCGGAGATGTCGTCGTGGTCCGCCCCGGTGGCAGCGTTCCCGCCGACGGGAAAATCGTCGACGGCCAAGCGGACATAGATAATTCCATGGTCACAGGCGAATCGCGTCCGGTCACCCGTGGGACTGGTGATTCTGTCACGGCAGGGACGGTCGCTACCGACTCCGGGCTGCGCGTGGAGGTCACTGCAACCGGCGATGACACGACTCTCGCCGGAATTCAAAAGCTGGTCACAGAGGCGCAGAATTCCAGCTCTCGTGCGCAGCGGATCGCAGACCGGGCCGCAGGCTGGCTGTTCTGGTTCGCGCTCGGTTCTGCGGCAATCACCGCGATCGTGTGGACGGTGATCGGAAATCCGGACGCCGCGGTCATCCGAACCGTCACCGTTCTGGTGATCGCGTGCCCCCACGCCCTCGGTCTAGCGATCCCGCTCGTAGTATCGATCTCCACCGAACGCGCCGCGCGTGGTGGCGTGCTGATCAAGGACCGGCTCGCGCTGGAAAGCATGCGCACCATCGACGCCGTCCTGTTCGACAAGACCGGCACCCTCACCAAGGGCGAACCGACCGTCACAGACATCGCCCCTACCGCTGGCCACGACGCCGACACCGTCCTTGCCGTTGCGGCAGCCGCCGAAGCGGATAGCGAGCACCCTCTCGCCCGAGCGATCGTCCGTGCCGCACAGGGGCGCAACCTCACGTTGGCTGCCGCGAGCGGGTTTACGTCCTCACCTTCCGTCGGTGTCACCGCGACCGTGGACGGCGCCAAGGTTCGTGTTGGCGGTCCCCGTCTGCTCGAAGAGGTCGGTGCCGCTGAGGTGGACTCTGCAGAGGCATGGCGCGCCGAGGGGGCGATCATCCTCCATGTCGTCCAGGACGGCACGGTGATCGGGGGGCTCAAGCTCGCCGACGAGATCCGCCCCGAATCCCGCGAGGCTGTCGAGGCGCTGCACAAGCTCGGCATCGAGGTCGTGATGATCACCGGTGACGCCGAAGCCGTCGCCAATGCCGTGGGCGAGGAACTGGGCATCGACCGTGTCTTCGCCGGCGTCCGCCCCGAGGACAAGTCCGCCAAGATCGCCGAGCTGCAAGCCGAGGGCAAGAAGGTCGCGATGATCGGCGATGGCGTCAACGACGCACCCGCCCTCGCCCAAGCCGACGTCGGCATCGCGATCGGTGCAGGAACCGACGTCGCGATCGCCTCCGCCGGCGTGATCCTCGCCAGCTCCGACCCCCGCTCGGTGCTCTCGGTGATCGAACTGTCCCGGGCCAGCTACCGCAAGATGAAGCAGAACCTCTGGTGGGCCGCCGGCTACAACCTGATCTCCGTCCCCCTCGCCGCCGGCGTGCTCGCACCCATTGGATTCGTCCTCCCGATGTCCGTCGGTGCGATCCTGATGTCACTGTCCACGGTCGTCGTCGCCCTCAACGCCCAACTCCTGCGACGCCTGGACCTCACCCCTGAAAACAGCACCCGAATGATCCTGGACCGCTAGAACGGAGCCCGCTGATGACCGCCGCCTCAGACTCGCCCGCCCACCACCACGGCTACATCACCGATAAGGAGCGGTACCTCAGCAGGCTCAAGCGCATCGAGGGGCAAGCGCGGGGAATCTCCAAGATGGTCGATGACGAGAAGTACTGCATCGACATCCTCACCCAGATCAGCGCGCTCACCAACGCTCTGCAAGCCGTCGCCATCGGCCTCCTCGACGACCACCTCAAACACTGTGTCGTCGACGCCGCCCGCGCGGGAGGGGACGAAGCCGACGCGAAGATCAAGGAAGCCAGCGACGCCATCGCCCGACTCGTCCGCTCCTGACCCCGACCACGCCACGGGACCACTTTCGCGCACGTCTGATATAGTCTGCGTATGAGCGCAGATACGCAGGAATGCGGATATCGTCCGGACAGTTCGTATGTCGAGTTGGCGGTCGAAGTGTTCGGGATGCTCGCGGATGCCACAAGGGTGCGGATCGTACTGGCTCTCCAAGACGCTCAGGAGCTTTCCGTGAACAGCCTCGCCGAGGCGGTCGACAAGTCCCCGGCAGCGGTGTCCCAGCATCTTGCCAAGCTGCGTTTGGCGCGGATCGTCTCGACCCGACAGGACGGGCAACGGGTGTTCTACCGGCTCGAGAACGAGCACGCGTCCCGGCTGGTCGCCGACGCCATCTACCAAGCCGAACACTCACTGGGCGGCACTCCCCGTCACCACCACACCGATCGGGTGGGCGAATGAATGCCCAGCACTCGCATCCCCACGATGAGCATGCACACCACGACCATGACAATTCACATGGCGAGCACCATCATCCGACCGGGCTGAAGGGGTTCCTCCACGGTCTGTTCGTCCCGCACTCACACGACGCAGCGGACTCGATCGATGACGCGTTGGAAGCGAACAACTCGGGCATCCGGGCGCTCAAGATCAGTCTGCTCATCCTGCTCGCCACGACCGTCCTGCAAGCGATCGTCGTCGTTTTCAGCGGCTCCGTGGCCCTCCTCGCCGACACCGTCCACAACTTCTCCGACGCGCTCACCGCCGTCCCGCTCTGGGTCGCATTCATCCTCGGACGACGAGCCGCGTCACGCCGATACACCTACGGTCTCGGTCGCGCCGAAGACCTCGCCGGACTCTTCATCGTCTTCGTCGTCGCGCTGTCCGCCATCGTCGCCGCCTGGCAATCCATCGACCGAATCCTCCACCCGCAACCCCTCGACAACATCGGCTGGGTCATCGCAGCGGGAATCATCGGATTCCTCGGCAACGAGATCGTCGCGATCTACCGCATCCGCGTCGGCCAACGCATCGGCTCCGCAGCGCTCG
The DNA here is from genome assembly GCF_044340635.1 of Microbacterium sp. Lineage (GTDB taxonomy): Bacteria > Actinomycetota > Actinomycetes > Actinomycetales > Microbacteriaceae > Microbacterium. The sequence continues at coordinate 93,240 of NZ_JBIITF010000012.1, read as the reverse complement.
TCGCCGACGGCATCCACGCCCGCACCGACGGATTCACCTCACTGGCGGTCGTCGCCGGAGGCATCGGCGTTCTCCTCGGCTTCCCCCTCGCCGACCCGATCGTTGGCCTGATCATTTCCGCAGCGATCTTCATCCTGCTCATCGGCACGATTCGCAGCGTCGGCCGCCGCCTGCTCGACGGTGTCGAACCCGAGCTCGTCGACAAGGTCGCGCATGCCCTCCACCACGTCGACGGCATCGACCGTGTAGACCGCATCAGACTTCGCTGGAACGGGCACCGGCTCGAGGGCGACGCGATCCTCACCGTGGATTCCAAGGCCTCGCGAGAACAACTCGATCAGGTCAGCGCCCAGGCGGCTCGCAGCGTCCGCGAACACCTCCCGAACGTCGATGAGTTCCTTGTAAGCATGACAACTACCGGCGGAGTTGCAGATCACTTCACCGCTAAATAGCTAGTTGCATCGCCGATTGCTACGCAGACCTCACAGGAAAGCCCGAACAGGTTTCCGCATCCATCAGTAGAGAGTTTCCTGACGCACGGTGCTGGCGGAGCGGAGGGTGTGTCGGCTATGGCCAGCTTGTGTCATCGCGACACGATTCCCACAGTCAATCGCACACCGTTTCAGGGCCTCGACCGGCCCCGGACCGGCCCAAGCGCACGATAAGGGCGGCAAATCGACATCGGAGGAAGGTGTTTCGTCTCGCTTCGCTCGCTCAATGACCGAAAAGAAAACCGCCCTGACCAGGCAAAATAAAAGACCCTCCTCCAGTAGAAGCCTGAAGAAGGGCCAGTGGCTCCGACGGGCGTCGATCCCGTGACCTCACGATTTTCAGTCGTGCGCTCTACCAACTGAGCTACAGAGCCTCGCGGCATCCGCTTCGAAAAAGCGGGACTGTCGCGATCTAGACGAAAGGCCCTCTCAAAAAGAAAGGGCCCGTCGCTTAGAGCGACCCTGACGGGACTTGAACCCGCGACCTCCGCCGTGACAGGGCGGCACGCTAACCAACTGCGCTACAGGGCCATGCTATTTAGTTGTACGAGTGACCCCAACGGGATTCGAACCCGTGCTACCGCCGTGAAAGGGCGGCGTCCTAGGCCGCTAAACGATGGGGCCGAATGAACCCCAGGGGCTCACGCTTACCGACGATCAAGCATACGCATTCCCCGACCAAACCGCCAATCGCGGGCGCGTCCGCCGCGCTGTGCGACGACGGAGGGGGATGCTGGGGGTCGAGGTGTGCTTGTGGCTGCTCTCTTTCGTGTGGCTGAGACACGCGGTGCATGCCGCGGATCAGCGAGCGTCGAACGCCGATAACGTTGCGGATGTTAAAGATGTTGTTAGTGTGATTCATGTTACTGGCGTAGCGATCGGGAGGAACGACGTGTCAGCTCTGCACGGCGATGCCTTCGTGCGCGACGCGTCCGGTCCCGAACCGGACTGTGGCTGCGCTCCGACGCCAGCCGAGATGCGGGCGAACGCCGCGATCGCGAAGCGCTCCGTATCCCGCCGCTGGCTGCTCGGCGCCGGTGCGCTCGGCCTGGTCGCCGCCGGTGCGATGGGCGGACCGATGCTTCCCGCCGCGTTCGCCGCGACCTATCCCTCGTGGGACGACGTCCAGCGCGCGAAGGGTAACGAGGCATCCAAGGCCAGCGAGGTCACTCGCATCGAGGGCCTCATCAACCAGCTCCAGGCCAACGTCGCAGCCACACAGGCCGCCGCCGAGCAGGCCTCGATGGAGTACTTCGAGGCTGAGGAGGAATACCTCAACTCGGTCATGATCGCCGACGACCTGCAGGCGCAAGCGGATGCGCAGGGTGCGGCGGCCAGCGCGGCCTCACAGCGCGCGGGCAAGGTCGCCTCGCAGCTCTATCGCAGCGGCGGCGACGACACCTCCCTCGAACTGTTCTTCACCGGGTCCGCGTCAGGGGCAGACGACCTGCTCGGGCGCCTCGGCCGCATGGACAAGGTGCTCGAGCGCAACAAAGACACCTTCGCCAGCGCCGTCACGGCCCAGAACTCGGCGCAGTCCCTGAGCGATCAGGCATCCGTCGCCCGTGACGAGCGTGATCGCCTGAAGCAGGTCGCCGAGCAGAAGATGGTCGAATCCCAGGCGGCAGCGGATGCCGCCCAGGCCGCGCTGGATGCCCAGTCCGAGCACCTCGTCGTGCTCGAGGCGCAGCTCGCCGCCCTCAAGGACCAGACCGCACAGACGGTCGCCGGCTACCAGGCGGGCGTCGAAGCAAAGCGCAAGGCCGAAGAAGAGGCTCGGCGTCGTGCGGAGGAAGAAGCGCGTCGCCTCGCCGCGGAAGCCGCTGCGGCCGCCGCTGCGAACAGTGGCGGTGGTGGCGGTGGCGGTGGCGGCGGCGGTGGCGGAGGAGCCGGCGGACAGGTCGGCACCACCGGCTGGGCGCGCCCGTCCAGCGGCCGCCCGAGTGACCGCTACGGCGCGCGCGCCACGCTGTGCACGCCAGGATACGGATGCACCGGCCACCACAACGGCACCGACATGTCTACCGGCTGCGGCGCCGGTGTTTTCGCCGCATACAGCGGGCGCGTGACCTATGCCGCAGCCAACGGGCAGAGTGGGAACCAGATCCACATCAACCATGGCGGCGGCGTCGTGACGCGGTACTCGCACATCCAGAACGGCGGCTTCATGGTCGGCTACGGTGCGAGCGTCAGCGCCGGACAGCTGATCGGACGCGAGGGCATGACGGGCTTGTCATACGGATGCCACCTGCACTTCGAGGTATGGATCAACGGCGTTCGCACGAACCCGGAAGTGTTCATGCGCGCCCGGGGCATCTCGATCTAGCTGGGCAATCCCTGACCACATTTCCGTGGGTTTGCGTCGGGTCGGGGGGTCGCGCCTAGCCTGGTGAGAGACCGATCGGAGATCCCGTGCCCGAACCCTGGTCAACACTTCTGACCTTTTCCCTCGCCCTCGTCGGCGCGCTCGTCGCCGTCCTCATCATCTCGGCGGTCGCGTCCGTCATCGTCCGGACGACGTCCCGCCACCGGCAGTGGGCGACCACACTCATTACACGCGCGCGGTGGCCGTTCCGTGTCACCCTCCTCATCGTGGGGGTGTGGATCGCCGTGGCGATCAGCTTCCCCGGTGCCGACTGGCGCGAAGTCGTCGATCACGCACTGCTGATCGGGCTGATCTCATCCGGCGCCTGGCTCGTCTGCCAGCTTCTTCTGTTCATCGCTGACCTCAGCCTCAGCCGCTATCGCCTCGACGTACCCGACAACCGCGTCGCGCGTCGCCTGCACACGCAGCTGCAGATCGTCCGTCGTCTCGTCGTGGTCATCGTGGTGATCGTCGCGATCGGTGCCAGCCTGCTGACCTTCGATGGGGTGCGAGCCGTCGGTGCGAGCGTCCTGGCGTCCGCGGGTATCGCCTCGATCGTCGCCGGTCTCGCCGCGCAGTCCGTGCTCGCGAACGTATTCGCCGGCGTGCAACTGGCGTTCTCGGAAGCGATCCGCGTCGACGACGTCGTCGTGGTCGACGGCCAGTGGGGCCGCATCCACGAGATCACGCTGACCTACGTCGTCGTCATGACCTGGGATCAGCGCACCGTCGTGCTCCCCTGCAACTACTTCACCTCGACCGCGTTCGAGAACTGGACCAAGTACGGCAGCGAAATCGTCGGATCGGTCGAGCTGGACGTCGACTGGCGCGTCTCGACGGATGCCATGCGCGCCCGACTCGAGGCCGTGCTGGCCGAGTCGTCGCTCTGGGATGGCCGCACGCAGGTGCTGCAGGTGACCGAGGCGACGGGCGGCATGGTGCGGGTGCGGGTGCTGGTCAGCGCGGCGGACTCGGCAGCGCTCTGGGATCTGCGGTGCGTCGTGCGCGAATCCCTCGTCGAATGGGTGCGCGATGAGGATGCGGCATCCCTGCCGCTACAGCGTGTTCTGGTCGGCGATCCCGGTCAGCAGCGCTCGTCGGCCGTGAAATCGGCAGTGCCCGCCGAAGCGCGTGACCGCGCCGGACTCTTCTCGGGCAATGCAGACGGTGAGGCCCGGGCATCCGAGTTCACCGCGGCGATCCCCGTTCAGGAGGACGCACGCCAGAGCCGCGAGCATCCGCTGCTCGAGCCCGCCCGCGACGACGACTGACGCGCCGACGGGCTCGGGACCGGATCAGATGGACTTGGGCGCTTCGCCCTCACCCTGCGTCTTGGTCTGACCCTCGTGCTCTTCGAAGCGGACGATGGACTCGGCGACGAGACGCTCGGCCTCGGTGACATCGCCCCACGCGTCGACCTTGACCCACTTGTTCGGCTCGAGGTCCTTGTAGTGCTCGAAGAAGTGCGCGATCTCTTTCTTCGTGAACTCGGGGATGTCGTCGACGTCCTGGATGTGGGCCCAGCGCGGGTCCTTCGCCAGAACGGCGACGAGCTTGTCGTCGCCGCCGGCCTCGTCGCTCATCTTCAGCACGCCGACGGGGCGGACGGTGACCATGACGCCCGGGAAGAGCGTGACGTCGAGCAGCACGAGCACATCGAGCGGGTCGCCGTCCTCGCCGAGGGTGTTCTCGAAGAACCCGTAGTCGGCGGGGTAACCCATGGGCGTGAACAGCACGCGGTCGAGGAACACGCGGCCGGTGCCGTGGTCGACCTCGTACTTGACGCGGCTGCCGCGGGGGATCTCGATGACGGCGTCGTACGCGCCCATGCGTGGCTCCTCGATATAGATGGTGCGAAAAGTGAGTGGCGGACCTGCTGTTCACCGCGTTCCAGCCTAGTCAACCGGCCGGGGCGAACATCTCAGAGGTTCGGTGGCTGGTAGATGCCGCCGTGAAGCCCCACAGGGTCACTCCTGCCCCACGGCTCCTCCGTGATGTTCGGCATGGGCGGCGGCCGGGGCCCGGGTACGGTGGGGGCGTGCCCGAGACTGCCGACGACAGCGCCCACCGCGGACGCCTCGACCCCGCGGTTGCGGCCGTGCGGTCGGCGGTCCGTGCGGCCCTGACGCCCCTGCGCGGTGAGCCCGGGGCTGCGGAACCCCGCGTGCTCGTCGCGCTCTCGGGCGGCGCCGACTCGCTCGCGCTGACCGCGGCGGTCGCGTTCGAGGCCCCGCGGCTCGGCATCGAAGCCTCTGCCGTCGTGATCGACCACGGGCTGCAGGATGCGTCGGCCGCACAGGCCGCGACCGCGGCCGGTGCCGCGCGGGCCCTCGGCCTCCCTGCGACGGTCATCGCGGTCGAGGTAAGGGCGGAGGGCGGGCCCGAGGCTGCCGCTCGGGACGCGCGCTTCGGTGCGCTGCGCGCCGAGGCCCAGCGCATCGGCGCGGTCGCCGTGCTGCTCGGCCACACCCTCGACGATCAGGCTGAAACCGTGCTGCTCGGCCTGGCGCGGGGTTCGGGCGGATCGAGCCTGATGGGCATGGCGCCCGTGCGGGAAGACGAGGCATCCGGTGTGCTGTGGATGCGTCCGCTGCTCGGTATGCGTCGCGAAGCAACCCGCGCGGCGTGCGCCGCCGAGGGGGTGGCGCCCTGGGATGACCCGCACAACCAGGATCCGCGCTTTGCCCGTGTGCGCGTGCGCAACCGAGTGCTGCCGCTGCTGGAGGACGAACTCGGACCCGGGGTCGCCGAGGCCCTCGCCCGCACGGCGGAGCAGCTGCGCGAGGATGCCGAGGCTTTCCGCGACATGATCGACGAGACGATAGAAGACATCGTCGAGCACGCCGAAGCGGGCATTTCGGTCTCCGTCCCCGCGCTCGCGGCCAACCCGGCTGCCCTGCGCCACCGCGTTATTCGCCACGTGGTGCAGAGCGAATTCGGTGTCAGCCTGACCCGATCGCAGACTCTGGAGGTTGCACGACTCGTGACCGACTGGCATGGCCAGGCGCCGATCGATTTGCCCGGCTGCGTGGCCGAGCGTCGCGGCGCCCGGCTGGTGTTCACGGCTCGCACCTGACTTTCGGATGCGTCGGGCACGGAGCCTAGACTCGTCCCCATGCGCGCCGCCGATCTCGCCGATGACCTGACCGATGTCCTCGTGACCGAGGAGCAGATCCTCGCCAAACTCGAAGAACTGGCGGCGCAGGTCGCGAAGGACTACGAGGGCAAGGACCTGGTGCTCGTCGGGGTGCTGAAGGGCGCCGTCATGGTCATGGCCGACTTCGCCCGTGCACTGCCGATGCTGGTGCCCATGGACTGGATGGCCGTCTCCTCCTATGGGGCCGGCACCAAGTCGAGTGGTGTGGTGCAGATCCGGAAGGACCTCGACACCGACCTGCACGACAAGCACGTGCTGATCGTCGAAGACATCATCGACTCGGGTCTGACGCTGAGCTGGTTGCTCGACAACTTCCGCGTCCGCGGTGCGGCGTCGGTCGAGGTGCTCGCGCTGCTCCGCAAGCCCAAGTCGGTCAAAGTGCATGTCGACGTCCGCTACGTCGGATTCGACATCCCGAGCGAGTTCGTCGTCGGCTACGGCCTCGACTATGCCGAGCGGTATCGCAACCTCCGCGACGTCGCGGTGCTCGCGCCGCACGTCTACTCCTGATCGCCCATGTCCCACTTCTCAGCGAGTGTGTCCCACTTCTGATCGGTAAGCGGTCGCGAAACCGGCACAAAGTGGGACATCGAAGGCAGGGCGGGCGCTGTACGCCGTGGGCGAATGCACAGCCGGTGCAAAGCGGGGGAGCGATACCCTGTCTGAACCGCCCTGGTGCGGAACGTCGACGAAAGGCTTCGGGCTCGCCCCGCCACCATGGACTTCAAGAAGATCTTCCGTAATCCCCTGATCTACGTGCTGTTGATCGGGGTCTTCCTCATCGTGGGCTTCACGCTGATCTCGAGCCTCGGCGGAGCGAAGCAGATTTCGACGCAACAGGGACTCGAGCTCCTCGGCGGCGGCACTGTCACCGAGGTCGTCACGACCGACGGCGACCAGCGCGTCGACATGACCCTGTCCGAGGCCTACGAGGGCGCAACGGACGTCCAGTTCTACTACGTGACCGCTCGCGCGGAAGAGGTCGTCAACGCGATCAACGCCGCGGACCCGTCCGACGGGTTCAACGACGTCGTGCCCCAGGCATCCTGGTTCGACGGCTTCCTCTCTCTCATGATCCCGCTGCTGCTGCTGGGTCTGCTCTTCTGGTTCCTGCTCTCGTCGGCGCAGGGCGGCGGCAGCAAGGTCATGCAGTTCGGCAAGTCCAAGGCCAAGCTCGTCTCGAAGGAATCGCCCACGGTCACGTTCGCGGATGTCGCGGGCGCTGACGAGGCGATCGAAGAGATGCAGGAGATCAAGGACTTCCTGAAGGACCCGACCAAGTTCCAGGCCGTCGGTGCCCGCATCCCGAAGGGCGTGCTGCTGTACGGCCCTCCCGGAACCGGTAAGACCCTGCTCGCCCGCGCCGTCGCGGGTGAGGCGGGCGTGCCCTTCTACTCGATCTCGGGTTCGGACTTCGTCGAGATGTTCGTGGGTGTCGGTGCGAGCCGCGTGCGCGACCTGTTCAACCAGGCCAAGGAGAACTCCCCGGCCATCATCTTCATCGACGAGATCGACGCGGTCGGCCGTCACCGTGGCGCCGGTATGGGCGGCGGACACGACGAGCGCGAGCAGACGCTCAACCAGATGCTCGTCGAGATGGACGGCTTCGACCCCAAGGTGAACGTCATCGTCATCGCGGCGACCAACCGCCCCGACATCCTCGACCCGGCCCTGCTGCGTCCCGGCCGTTTCGACCGCCAGATCGGCGTCGACGCACCCGACCTGCAAGGTCGCAAGCGCATCCTCGAGGTGCACGGCCGAGGCAAGCCGCTCGCCGACGGCGTCGACCTCGAGGTCGTCGCCCGCAAGACGCCCGGCTTCACCGGTGCCGACCTCGCGAACGTGCTCAACGAGGCGGCCCTGCTGACCGCCCGCTCGAACGCGCAGCTGATCGACAACCGCGCGCTCGACGAGGCCATCGACCGCGTGATCGCGGGACCGCAGCGCCGCACGCGCGTCATGAAAGACAAGGAACGCCTGATCACGGCGTACCACGAGGGCGGACACGCGCTCGCCGCGGCCGCGATGAACCACACCGACCCCGTGACGAAGGTCACGATCCTGCCGCGAGGCAAAGCGCTCGGGTACACGATGGTGCTGCCGCTCGACGACAAGTACTCGGTCACCCGCAACGAACTGCAGGACCAGTTGACGTACGCCATGGGCGGCCGCGTCGCCGAAGAGATCGTCTTCCACGACCCGACCACGGGCGCGTCGAACGACATCGAGAAGGCGACGAACATCGCCCGAAAGATGGTCACCGAGTACGGCATGACGATGCAGCTCGGGCCGGTCAAGCTCGGCGCCGCGAGCGGTGAGGTCTTCATGGGCCGTGACATGGGGCACGGCCGCGAGTACTCCGAGTCGATCGCCGAGCGCGTCGACGCCGAGGTGCGCGCGCTCATCGAGCAGGCGCACAACGAGGCCTACCAGGTGATCAGCGACAATCGCGACGTGCTCGACAAGCTCGCTCTCGAGCTGCTCGAGAAGGAGACGCTCGACCACCTGCAGCTCGCCGAGCTCTTCACCGAGGTGCGTCGCCTGCCCCCGCGTCCGCAGTGGCTCTCGAGCGAGAAGCGCCCCGTCTCGGCGCTGCCCCCGGTCGAGGTTCCCAAGCAGACCCTGCCGGAGGGACTCGCGGCCGACATGCCCGCCGAGGCCGTGGCCACCGAGAAGCAGCCGCGCCGGCGGCCCTCGGGTCAGACACGCCCGGCCACGGCGTAGCCCATGGCTGTCGACTCCGGGCGCGTCGAGGCGCTCGTTCGTGAACTGCTGGTCGCCATCGGCGAGGATCCCGATCGTCCGGGTCTGAAGCGGACCCCGCAACGCGTCGCCGAGGCCTACACCGAGTTCTTCTCGGGGCTGGATCAGGACCCTGCCGAGCCGCTCGGCAACCCGATCTCGGTCGCACGCGGACCCGAACCCGAGACGGTTGCCTCGGGCGCGGTGCTGCTGCGCGACATCGCATTCCGCTCCGTGTGCGAGCACCACCTGCTGCTCTTTCGCGGTGTGGCGCACGTCGCCTATCTGCCGGGCGACACCGTGGTCGGGCTCGGTGCTCTGCCGCGGGTCGTCGACATCCTCGCCGCCCGCCCGCAGGTACAGGAGCGACTCGGCGAGCAGATCGCCGACACGATCCAGAACGAGCTCGATGCGCGGGGGGTTCTGGTCGTGCTCGATGCGCGTCACGGATGCGTCACCATGCGTGGCGGTCGGCAACCGGATGCCTCGACCGTCACCGTTGCTGCCCGCGGCGAACTCGCCGAGCCAGCGGCGCGTGCCGAACTGATCGCTCTGATCGGTGGCGTTCGCTCGTGAGCGCGGCGAACACGGAAGGCGCGTCGGGCACACTCATCATGGGGATCGTCAACGCGACTCCCGACTCGTTCAGCGACGGCGGTGAGTACCTGGACCCCGAGGTCGCGATCGCGCATGCGCTCGAACTCGTCGCCGACGGCGCGGGCGTGATCGACGTCGGGGGCGAGTCCACCCGGCCGGGCGCGGAGCGCGTGCCCGTCCCCGAAGAGATTCAGCGGATTCTGCCGGTCGTCACCGCCCTCGCAGAGCGCGGCGTTGTGGTCAGCATCGACACGATGAATGCCGAGACGGCGGTCGCGGCGGTCGCGGCGGGCGCGCAGATCGTCAACGACGTCTCGGGTGGACTCGCCGACCCCGACATGCTCGCCGCGGTGGCCGAGACATCCGCTGACTTCGTGCTGGGTCACTGGCGGGGTCCATCGTCCGACATGTACGCACGCGCGGCCTACACGGATGTTGCGCGCGACGTGACGGCCGAACTCGCCGAGCGACTGGGCGAGGCGGCGCGGGCGGGGATCGCGCCTTCGCGGGTCGTGCTCGATCCGGGTATCGGCTTCGGCAAGACACCCGAGCAGAGCTGGGCGATGCTCGCCGGCCTCGAACGACTCGTCGCCCTCGGGCCGCGCGTTCTCGTCGGCACCTCGCGCAAGCGGTTCCTGTCCGCGGCGCTGGGTGGGACATCCGGTCACGAACCCTCGATCACCCGCCGCGATGCCGCGACCGCCGTGACGAGTGTGCTGGCCGAGCGCGCCGGCGCGTGGGGCGTTCGCGTGCACGACGTCGCGGCGACCCGCGATGCCCTCGTGATCGCGGCGGCCTGGAGAGGAGGGGCACCGTGGACGGCCTAGACGAAATCACGCTGACCGGCCTGCGGGTCTTCGGTCGACACGGGGTGTTCGACTTCGAGCGCGAGCAGGGGCAGCACTTCGTGATCGATGTCGTCCTCAAGCTCCGCACCGCGGAGGCGGCACGCACGGACGATGTGCGCGACACCGTGCACTACGGCGAGGTCGCGGACGCCATCGTCGCGATCGTCGCGGGCGAGCCGGTCAACCTGATCGAGACCCTCGCCGAGCGGATCGCGGTCGCGGTGCTCGCGGACCAGCGGCTGGCGTCGGTGCGCGTCACCGTCCACAAGCCGAGCGCGCCCATCGACGCCGAGTTCTCGGACGTCTCGGTCACCATCGAACGAGCCGCGATCGACTTCCCCCGGAGCACCCCATGAGCCGCCGCCTGGCCGAAGAACTCCCGCCCCGCGAGCCGCGGCCCGATCACGAGACGACCGTGGCCGTCGTGGCCCTCGGCAGCAACCTGGGGGACCGGGGGGCCACGCTCGAGGATGCGGTGCGTGAGATCGCGCGGCTGCCTCTCGTTGATCACGTGCGCGTATCGCCGACGCGTGAGACGGTCGCCGTGCGCCCGGACGGTCCGGATGCCTCGGCGCCCGCGTACCTGAACGCCGTCGCCCTCGTCTCGACGCGGCTCGCTCCGAGCGTCCTGCTGGCGCTGCTGCACCGCATCGAGGCCGAGCACGGACGGGAGCGCCACGAGAAGTGGGGCGACCGCACGCTCGACCTCGACCTGATCGCCTATGGCGACGTGCAGTCGGACGACCCGAATCTGACCCTGCCGCATCCGCGCGCCGTGGAACGGGACTTCGTGCTCGAGCCGTGGCTCGAGGCGGATCCCGACGCCATCCTGGTGGGTCACGGCGCGGTGCGCGATCTCGTCGAGCGGCTCCGCGCGCAGGCGGGGGACACGCATCCGGATGCTTCGGGTGGGGACCGCGCGTGAAACGCACCAGTCCGCTCGTCCTGGTGTCGGCCGCCGTGCTGGGCGCGCTCGCCGGATTCCTGTTCGATCACCTGCTGACGGTCTCGGGGCGTCCGACCTTCACGCCGTTCATCTCGCTGCCGATCATGCTTCTGCTGCTCGGCGCGATCGTGGTGGTGCTGGCATTGCCCATCCGTCGGGCGATCCGGGGTCCGCGCGGCGATGGCGCGGTCGCGACCGGATCGCAGCCCGCATCCGGCTCCCCGGTCAATCCCTTCCGCGCCCTGCGGATCGCGATTCTGGCCAAGGCGTCGAGCATCGTGGGCGCCGCCGTCGGTGGGGCGGGCGCGGGTCTGGCCCTCTACCTGCTGACACGCCCGGTGCCGCCGCCGTTAGGCTCGATCACGGCGGTCGTTGCCACCGCCGTCGCGGGGGCGATCCTCGTCGTCGCGGCACTCGTCGCCGAGAACATGTGCATCATCCGGAAGGACGACGATGACGAACCCCCAGAGCCCGCCGCCGGAGGCGACAGCCACCCCTGGTGAGGGTGGCGGTCTCACGGCGTCCGCCAGCGCAGTCGATGCCGGGCCCGTGCACGCGGGGTCCGTAGATGAAAGCCCCGTGGTCGAGGGCGACACGGACGCGCTCGACCGCAACACGTTCACCGCGCTCGTCGAGCCGCGCTCGCCCAGTCGGCTCGAGCTGGACGGCGGCGATTGGCACCAGATCTCGCCGAAGTACGTCTGGGTCCAGCTCATCTCGAGCGGCGTGCTGATCGTCCTCGTCGCCGCCGCCATGCTGTTCCTGACGCTGTTCCTGAACCAGACCTGGGCCTACATCCCGGGCGGCATCATCTTGGCCATCTCGATCTGGACCACCGCAATCCTTCCCCGCCAGGCGCGCTCGATCGGGTATCGCCTGCGTCAAGACGACCTGGTGTTCCGCCGGGGCATCCTGTGGCAGCGCCTGGTCGCCGTGCCGTATGGACGGATGCAGCTGATCGACATCACCCACGGCCCCCTCGATCGTGGGTTCGGCATCGCCCAGCTCAAGTTCGTCACGGCTGCCGCCGCGACGGGCGTGACCATCCCCGGCCTCGAGCAAGAGACTGCCGAACACCTGCGTGACCTGCTGGTCGAGGTCGCCGAGTCGCGACGGACGGGGCTATGAGCGAATCCTCAGGGCCTGCCGAAACGCCCGAGGTCTCCGCGGGGGTGACGGATGCGCCCGCGCCCGATCCCGTGCGCGGTGAGCCGTTCGAGGCGCGCAGCGAGCTGAGCGACGGCGAGTGGCACCGGATGCATCCGCTGTCCCCGATCTTCCGGGGCGGCATCTTCCTCGTCGTGGTGGTCGGCATCGTCATCGCCAACCTGCGTGACAGGCTGGTCGCGATTTTCCTGCCCTCTCTGCTGCCCGAGCTTCCCGACGGTGGCGAGTGGAATTCGGGCGACCCCGTCGATTGGGTACTCGACAACGGGCTCCTGCTTCTGGCGAGCCTCGCTGTGCTGGGTGCGCTCGTGCTGGTGGTCGGAGGCTTCTACCTGTCGTGGCGGTTCCACACCTTCCGGATCACGGAGGACGACGTCGAGGTCAAGCAGGGCATCCTGTTTCGCTCGCAACGGCGCGCACCGCTCGACCGCGTTCAGGGCGTCAACCTCACCCGGCCCCTCGTGGCGCGTCTGGTCGGGCTCGCCAAGCTCGAGGTCGTGGGCGCCGGCACCGATGCGAACGTCAAGCTCGACTACCTCTCGACGAGCAACGCCGAGCGCGTGCGCGCCGATATCCTGCGCCTCGCCTCGGGTCGTCAGCTCGCCGAGGCAGCCGGGGCGACGGCATCCGGAAACCGCGTGCGTGGTGTCTCGAGCGCCGTCAGCGAGGGCATCACGGGACTCATCGCCGGGGCCGAGGGCCCGGCGAGCGAGCCCGAGAGCGTCGTCCACATCCCGACCGGGCGACTGATCGCCTCGCAGGTGCTGGGGGGCGGCACGCTCGCCCTGCTCGTGATGACGGGCGTCGCGATCGCCGGCGGAATCTGGGGATCGCCGTGGGTGCTGCTGGGCCTCGTGCCCGCGCTCCTCGGTTTCGGCGCGTACTGGGTGTCGCAGATCGTGAAGTCGCTGCGGTACTCGATCGCGCCCACACGGCATGGACTACGGGTGACGTTCGGGCTGTTCACGACCGTGACGGAGATCATCCCCCCGGGACGCGTGCACGCGATCGAGGTACGCCAGTCGATCTTCTGGCGCCCGTTCGGATGGTGGCTGATCAAGATCAACCGCCTGACGGGGCGGAGCGCGGGCGACACGTCCACCGACCAGTTCACGACGGTCCTGCCGGTCGGCACCCGTGCCGATGTCGAGCGCGTCCTGCGCCTGGTGCTGCCCGGGACGCGCGATGACGAGTGGTCCCTGCTCTTCGAGCACGGGATCCTCGGGCCACGGGAGGAAGACCCGTACTCGCAGACCCCGCGCCGCGCCTGGTTCATCCGGCCGCTGTCGTGGCGGCGCAACGGATTCCTCGTCTCACCGCACGCGCTGCTGCTCCGCCGCGGTCAGATCTGGCGATCGCTCGCGATCTTCCCCTTCGCGCGCGTGCAGAGCGTCGGCCTGCATCAGGGTCCGCTCGACCGCTCGCTGCGCGTCGCGTCGCTGCGCCCGCACACCGTTGCCGGACCCGTTTACGGCTACGTTGCGGCGCTCGATCGGGACGACGCGCTGGCGGCATTCGCGGATGTCACCGTTCGAGCATCCGCCGCCTCCACCGCGGATCGCAGCCATCGGTGGGCCGAAACGGTCGGGGCAGGGACGCCCGAGGCGACGGTCAGCCAGGCGCCGGAGGCGACGTGAACCGCGCGGGACGCCTCGGCGTCGGGATCATCGGTGCCGGCCGCGTCGGCCCGATCATCGGCGCCGCGCTCGGCGGGGCCGGGCACGCGCTGACGGGCATCACCCCCGGGTCCGATCCGGACCGTGTCGAGGCGATCCTGCCGGGTGTTCCGCACCTCGATCCGCCCGAGATCGCGCGGCGCAGCGAGCTCGTCATCCTCGCGGTGCCGAGCGATCAGCTCGCCGAACTGGTCGCGGGACTGGCAGCGGTGTCGGCCTGGCAACCGGGCCAACTCGTGCTGCACACGGACGCGCGGTTCGGCACCGACATCCTCCGTCCGGCCGTCGAGCAGGGAGTCATCCCTCTCGCCGTTCACCCCGCGATCACCTTCACCGGCACGAGTATCGACCTGCGTCAGTTGCAGGCGGGCTACGCCGCCGTCACGGCTCCCGCGGCCGTGCTGCCGATCGCGCAGGCCCTCGCGGTCGAACTCGGCTGCGAGCCCGTTGTCGTCGCCGAAGCCGATCGTGCTTCGTATGCCGAGGCGATCGCGACAGCGACGGAGTTCTCGCGCGCCGTCGTCCAGCAGTCCACGTCACTGCTGCGGGGCATCGGCATCGACAATCCGGGTGGGTACCTGTCGGCGCTCGTCCGGTCCACCGTCGACCAGGCGCTCACCCTCGAGACGACGCCGGACTGGGAGGGCATCGTTCGGGGCGGCGGCGGTGACGTCGGTTGGGTGGGACGCGACGGCCTGGACGAGCCGGATGTGCTGCCGGGGTAGCATCCAAGGATGATCAGCTCCATCGCCGAGCTGCGCACCCGACTGGCGGAAGCCAGGAGCGCAGCACGGACGACGGGGGATGCGGCGAAGGATGTTCCCGCCGAGCCCACCGTCGCCCTCATCTCCACCATCGGCGCGCTCCACGACGGGCACATCGACCTCATCCACCTGGCTCGGGAACGTGCCGACGTCGTGGTGGTCTCGGTCTTCGTCAACCCGCTGCGCTTTGCCACCACGGGCGCTTTCGAGGCCTACCCGCGCACTCTCGACGCGGATGCTGCGCTGCTCGAATCTCTCGGAGTCGACATCGTCTTCGCGCCGAGCGCCGACGAACTGCTGCCGCACGGGTCGCAGACGACGAAGATCACGGCGGGCGACCTCGGCCTGCGGTTCGAGGGACGTGCCCGGCCGGGCTACTTCGATGGGCTGCTGACGGTCGAGGCGAAGTTGATCAACCTCGTCCGGCCCGACGTCACGGTCTACGGACGGCGTGATGCCCAGCGCATCTATCTCGTGCGTCGCATGGTGCGCGATCTCTACCTCGACGTCGAGGTACTCGAGGCCGACACGGTGCGCGATGACGACGGTCTGCCGATCTCGACGCGTATCGGCATGCTCGAAGAGCGCGACCTCAAAGCGGCCGGCAAGCTCGTTGCCGCGCTCGAAGCGGCGGCGTCCAACGCCGACCGCGGCGTCGACGCCTGCATCGCGGCGGCACAGTCGTCCCTCATGGGCGAGGAGCGGATTCGGCTCGAGTACCTGAGCGTCGTTGATCCCGAGACCTTCTTGCCCGCCGACGAGGGCCACCAGGGCACCGCCCTCGTGCTGATCGCCGCGACGGTCGCGGGGCACCGGTTCATCGACAACGCCGAGGTCTACATCCGCTGATCCGGAGGCCCGTCGCCGTCCCTCGCGCGGGCCGGGGCGCGCGGAGGTGCGCGGATAGACTTGTGTCGACTTTCGAGGAGCTCCCGCAGATGACCGATTCTTCCGTTCCGCCTGCCGTGGCAGCATCCGACGCCTCTGTTCCAGACGGCTTGGCCGACCAGGAGGACGTCTTCGAGCAGAAGGCGGTCCGGCTCGCCAAGCGCGAGCGTCTGCAGGACGAGCGGACGGATGCCTCGGGTGGTGCCTATCCCGTGAGCGTTCCGGTGACCGACACGATCGCGGCGCTCCGCGAGACCTACGGCGAGATCGAGGCCGACACCGCGACGGGCGTGCGCGCCGCAGTCGCCGGCCGGATCGTCTTCAGCCGCAACACCGGCAAGCTCTGCTTCGCGACGCTTCAGGCCGGCGACGGCAGCCGCATCCAGGCGATGGTGTCGCTCGCCGGTGTGGGCGAGGAATCCCTGCAGCGGTGGAAGGAACTCGTCGACCTGGGCGACCACGTCTTCGTCGCGGGCGAGGTCATCTCGAGCCGCCGCGGTGAGCTCTCGATCATGGTCGACGAGTGGCAGATCGCGGCCAAGGCGATCCTGCCGCTGCCGAACATGTACTCCGAGCTCAACGAGGAGAGCCGCGTGCGCGCGCGCTACCTCGATCTGATCGTGCGCGACCAGGCCCGCCAGACGGTGCGGGCCCGCGCCGCGGTCAACGCGAGCCTGCGCGAGACGTTCACGGGACACGGGTTCCTCGAGGTCGAGACGCCGATGCTGCAGGTGCAGCACGGCGGTGCCGCGGCCCGTCCGTTCGTGACGCACTCGAACGCGTTCGACACCGAGTTGTTTCTGCGTATCGCGCCCGAGCTGTTCCTCAAGCGTGCGGTCGTCGGGGGCCTGGACCGGGTCTTCGAGATCAACCGCAACTTCCGCAACGAAGGTGCCGACTCGACGCACAGTCCCGAGTTCGCGATGCTCGAGGCCTACCAGTCGTACTCCGACTACAACGGCATCGCCGATCTGACGCAGGAGCTCATCCAGAACGCCGCGCGCGCCGTGTCGGGCTCGACGGTCGTGACCTGGGCCGATGGCACCGAGTACGACCTCGGCGGCGAGTGGGACCGCATCTCGATGTACGAGTCGCTCTCGGCGGCGAGCGGGCACGAGGTCACCCCCCAAACATCCGTCGACGAACTGCTGGCGCTCGCCGCGGCATCCGGCGTCGACGAGCCGACTCACGTCACGCACGGCAAGCTGGTCGAGGAGCTGTGGGAGCACTTCGTGAAGGGTGGGCTGGAGCGCCCGACCTTCGTTCTGGACTTCCCGGTCGACACGAGCCCGCTCGTGCGGGCGCACCGCTCGATCGAGGGCGTCGTGGAGAAGTGGGATCTCTACATTCGCGGGTTCGAGCTGGCCACGGGATACTCCGAGCTCGTCGACCCCGTGATCCAGCGCGAGCGTTTCGTCGAGCAGGCCGTGCTCGCGTCGCGCGGCGACGTCGAGGCCATGCGCATCGACGAGGACTTCCTGCGCGCCCTCGAGCACGGTATGCCGCCCTCGGGAGGCATGGGGATGGGGATCGACCGCCTGCTCATGGCGATCACGGGCCTCGGCATCCGCGAGACGATCCTCTTCCCGCTGGTCAAGTAGCGCTCACCCGCGGGCGAACGCCCACTGAATTCACTCGCGGGCGAACGCCCACTGAACTCACTCGCGGGCGAACGCCCACTCTGGCAAGTGTGACGCCGCGCACATGCTCATCACGATCTGCGACAGGCCGTGCCCCGGGTCGATCTCGAGCGCACGCTCGGCATACCAGCCCGCGTGCGTCGACCCACCCAGCGCCCAGCTGAGCCACGCTGCCGCGGCCAAAGGCCCCGGTCGTGCATCGCGGGGGGCGGCGGCCGCGATGCGCCGCGCGAGGTTTCGCGCGCGGTGCAAGCGACCCGGATCGGGGCGCGGCCCCTCCCCGCAGAACCGAGCGCCGAGCTCGGCAGGATATTCGTGGCCCGCCTCCCAGCGCAGCTGAGCGTCGAGGGCCAGCTCGCCGGAGCGGATGTCGCCGGCCCACTGCTGCAGAGCCACATCGCGCAGGGCCGGTCGGGACAGACACCACAGCAGGGCAGCGCCCGAGAAGGCATCGAGGGTCTCGGTATCCCACAGGAGTGCGTCCTCCAGGAGCTCCGGAAGATCATCCAGAGCACCTACCGCCGCGAGCGCTCGCGGGTCCAGTCGCGCCAGTGAAGGGATCTCGGTGTCTTCGGCGTTCGCGGGTGCGGCCAGGAGCACCTCGGCCGCATCGTCGATCGCGAGGAGCGCTCGCCCGAGCCGTTCCTTCTCGGCCAGATCGACCTCCGGGAGGTGGGCGCCGGCACCCTGATCGCCGGCCGGCACCTGCATGGGCAGGTCTGCCTCGCGCTGGTGCACCTCGGAGAGGGGCCGCGCTGCGGCATCCTCGTACGATCCCCACGCGTCGCCCGCAACGCAGAGCGCCTCCACGACTCGCAGTCCACAGACATGCGCCCGCTTCTCCAGCGCGGTGACGAGATCTCGCCAGGCGATCGGACCCGACGGATCGTCGCGGAAACCCGTATCCGTGTAGACGACGATCGCAATGCCGTCGATGCGGTCGACCTTGCAGGCGAGCCCGATCGTGGTCGAGGCCATCGCTTCGACCGCATCGGGCTTCGGGAGGTCGTAGCGCATGACGCCCGCCGTGCGGTTGCCGCGGAACAGCACGAGCGCGAGGCTCTGCCGAGGGCGGTAGCCGGCCAGGGCGGGAACGAGGGCGAGAAAGTCTGCGGCGTCGGAGGCCTTGATGATGGTGGGCATGCGGCCAGCGTGGTGTTCCGGCGGCCCGCGCGGTGGCGACGATGGCCGATCAGGGGACGACCGGCCTGCGGGTGCCGGTGTGGAGGAAGCATCCGATCGTCCTTGCGGCTCCAGCAGACGTATCCTGGAAGGGTGGAAGGCTATTGGGCGGCACTGATCTGGTCGATTCTGCCGACCCTCGTCGTCTCGGCGGTCTTCTTCTTCGTCTTGCGCGGCATCATTCGCATGGACCGCACCGAGCGCCGCGTCTACGCCCAGATCGAGGCTGAAGAGCGCGCGAAGCGGGGGATGGCCCCCGCGCCGGAAGACCCGCGTCCCGCCGCACCCTGACCACCCCGCTACGCTGAGCACGAGCCGGCGGAGGGAAACGGGTGCTCGTCCTCAATTTCGACATCACGTGGTGGCTGGTCGCCGTCCTCATCTTCGACCTCACCATTCGCGTCTGGGCGATCATCGTCATCCCGCGCAACCGTCGTCCCACAGCGGCTACCGCCTGGCTGCTGGCGATCTACTTCATCCCGTTCATCGGGCTGCTGCTCTTCTTTCTGATCGGCAACCCGCGCCTGCCCCGTGTTCGCCGACGCAAGCAGCGGCAGATCAACCAGTACATCCACGACGCGACCGAGAACCTCGAGTTCGGGTCGCTGCGGCCGGATGCGCCCGCGTGGTTCACGTCGCTCGTCACGATGAATCGCAACCTGGGTGCCATGCCCCTCGCCGGCGACAACACCGTGACCCTCATCGCCGAGTATCAGGAGAGCCTCGATGCGATGGCCGAGGCCGTGCGCGGCGCGCAACACTACGCGCACATCGAGTTCTACATCCTGCAGGCGGATACCGCGACCGACAACCTGTTCCGGGCGATGGAAGAGGCGTGCGCCCGCGGGATCACGGTGCGCGTGCTCCTGGACCACTGGGCCAACCGCGGCAAACCGAACTACAAGGCGACGCTGAAGCGGCTCGACGCGATGGGTGCGCAGTGGCACCTGATGCTTCCGGTGCAGCCGTTCAAGGGCAAATACCAGCGCCCCGACCTGCGCAACCACCGGAAGCTCCTGGTCGTCGACGGCAATGTCGCATTCATGGGCTCGCAGAACGTCACCGACTCGACCTACAACCTGCCGAAGAACATCCGCCGGGGTCTGCACTGGGTCGACCTGATGGTTCGACTGCAGGGGCCGATCGTCGCGAGCGTCAACGCGGTCTTCCTCTCGGACTGGTACAGCGAGACCGACGAGGAGCTCTCCGCCGAGTTCGACATCGACAACCTCGACACAGGACCGGGGGATCTCGATGCGCAGGTCGTGCCATCCGGTCCCGGATTCGATTCCGAGAACAACCTGCGGCTCTTCCTCGGCCTGCTCTACGCGGCCGAGCGCAAGGTCATCATCGTGAGTCCGTACTTCGTGCCGGACGAGTCGCTGCTGCTTGCGGTGACGACCGCGTGTCACCGCGGCGTGCACGTCGAGCTCTTCGTCAGCGAAGAGGGCGACCAGGCCATCGTCTACCACGCGCAGCGCAGCTATTACGAGGCCCTGCTTCGCGCCGGCGTGAAGATCTGGATGTACCGCAAGCCCTACATCCTGCATTCCAAGAGCCTGACGATCGACGACGAGACGGCCGTCATCGGCTCGAGCAACATGGACATGCGCTCGTTCGGTCTGAACATGGAGATCTCGCTGCTGGTTCGGGGTAGCGAGTTCGCCGACCAGATGCGCTCGGTCGAGGATCGTTATCGCTCCCTCAGCCGCGAGCTGACCCTCGAAGAGTGGAAGCAGCAGCCGCTCCGCTCCACGGTGCTCGACAACCTTGCTCGTCTGACCTCGGCCCTGCAGTAGGAGCGCGGCCCGTTTTCGGATTGCGCGAGCGTTACCGACTTGAGTGGTGATCGTTATCGCGCTGTCACCGTCTTCGCCTGATGAGCCCGGTGCAATCGGTCAGGATGGATGAGCGGACGACAGCACGTCCGCGGGGTACGGGACGAGGCATCCCGCCCGGAGAGGCTCCATCGTGGCTGTTCGCAAAGCACTCACCGCGCTCGGTGCCGGAGCGGTCGCGCTCCTCGTGCTCGCGGGCTGCACGGCCACGCCCGCTTCGCCGGGAAGCAGCAGCTCCGTACCCGCCGACGGCTCTGTCTCCGACGTCGAGGTCGACGCGACCTGGCTCGACGATGGCCGGATGATCGGCATCATCACGTACGGGTCATCGACCTGTGTCCCGGTGGTCGAAGATGCCGCGTTGCAGGACAACGGCACCTTCGCCGTGATCCTCGCCGATGCCGACACCGACGAGGTGTGCACGACGGACATGGTTCCGCGCGTGACCCTCGTCGAGGCGCTGCCGGACATGGACCCCGCAGTCGACCTCGAGATCACGGTCGCGGGTGACGGATTCACGGGCGACACCGACCTCGACGGAGTCCAGGGACTCGACCCCACCAATACCGCCTCGGAGTACGCGCCGAGCGCCGGATGGATCGACGAGGACGACTCCTTCGTGCTCGTGACCTGGGGGAGCTCGACGTGCGTTCCGGTCGTCGAGTCCACCGAAGTCGTGGCGCCAGCCGAAGTGACGGTCACGTTCGTCGACCCGCCGGCTGACCAGATCTGCACCATGGACATGGTTCCTCGCGCGCTGATCACGTCGGTGGCGGACCTCGACGAAGACGAGGGCGTCACAGCCGTGCTCGTCGGTGACGACTTCGACGGGCTGCGCGTCCCGATCTACGGCTCCAACTAGGCCGCGCGCGGGGGAGCGGCACTGGCGCCGTCCCCGCGCGTCTTGCCCGTGCAGCCGCGGCGCGCCCGCCCGCCCGCCGAACAGTCACGCCCACGGCGAACACCGGCTCACGGCATCCGTCCGCTGGTTACCCTCGATGTAACACGCGAGCCGTAGGGACGCGTGCGGCCGATGCCGAGGAGCCTGCAATGTTCGAGAGATTTACCGACCGTGCCCGACGTGTGGTTGTGCTCGCCCAAGAAGAGGCGAAGATGCTCAACCACAACTACATCGGTACCGAGCACATCCTGCTCGGTCTGATCCACGAGGGCGAGGGAGTCGCCGCCAAGGCGCTCGAGTCCCTCGGCATCTCGCTCGATGCCGTCCGTGAGCAGGTTCAGGACATCATCGGCCAGGGCCAGCAGCAGCCGACGGGCCACATCCCGTTCACGCCGCGCGCCAAGAAGGTGCTCGAGCTCTCGCTCCGCGAGGCTCTGCAGCTCGGCCACAACTACATCGGTACCGAGCACATCCTGCTCGGGCTCATCCGCGAGGGCGAGGGCGTCGCCGCCCAGGTGCTCGTCAAGCTCGGCGCGGACCTCAACAAGGTGCGGCAGCAGGTCATCCAGCTGCTCTCCGGATACCAGGGCAAGGAGCCCGCCGCGGTCAGCGGCGCGGCGAACGAGACGGGCCAGGCAGCGCAAGGAGGTTCCGCCGTGCTCGACCAATTCGGGCGCAACCTCACGCAGGCCGCCCGCGACAACAAGCTCGACCCCGTCATCGGGCGCGAGAAGGAGATCGAGCGGGTCATGCAGATCCTCTCGCGTCGCTCCAAGAACAACCCCGTGCTGATCGGTGAGCCCGGCGTCGGCAAGACCGCCGTCGTCGAGGGTCTCGCCCAGGCGATCGTCAAGGGCGATGTGCCCGAGACGCTGAAGGACAAGCAGGTCTACTCGCTCGACCTCGGGTCGCTCATCGCGGGATCCCGCTACCGCGGTGACTTCGAAGAGCGCCTCAAGAAGGTCACGAAAGAGATCCGCACGCGCGGCGACATCATCGTCTTCATCGACGAGATCCACACCCTCGTCGGTGCGGGCGCCGCTGAGGGCGCGATCGACGCCGCATCCATCCTCAAGCCGCTCCTCGCCCGCGGAGAGCTGCAGACGATCGGCGCGACCACGCTCGACGAGTACCGCAAGCACTTCGAGAAGGATGCTGCGCTCGAGCGCCGCTTCCAGCCGATCCAGGTTGCGGAGCCCTCGCTGCCCCACGCGATCAACATCCTCAAAGGCCTGCGCGACCGCTACGAGGCGCACCACAAGGTGCAGATCACGGATGGCGCGATCGTCGCCGCCGCGAACCTCGCCGATCGGTACGTCGCCGACCGCTTCCTGCCCGACAAGGCCATCGACCTGATCGACGAGGCCGGTGCCCGCCTGCGCCTGTCGATCCTGTCGTCGCCCCCCGAGCTGCGGGAGTTCGACGAGAAGATCGCCGCCGTTCGCCAGCAGAAGGAGCAGGCGTCCGAGGAGCAGGACTTCGAGAAGGCCGCCGGCCTGCGCGACGAGGAGAAGTCCTTGCTCGCCGAGCGGCTGCGCCTCGAGAAGCAGTGGCGTTCGGGGGATGTCGCATCCCACGCCGTCGTCGACGAGGGCCTGATCGCCGAGGTCCTGGCTCAGGCGACCGGCATCCCGGTGTTCAAGCTGACCGAGGAGGAGACCAGCCGTCTCGTCTTCATGGAGAAGGCGCTGCACCAGCGCGTCATCGGCCAGGAAGAGGCCATCGCCGCGCTGTCGAAGACGATTCGTCGTCAGCGTGCGGGACTCAAGGACCCCAAGCGCCCTTCGGGCTCGTTCATCTTCGCCGGCCCCACGGGTGTCGGAAAGACCGAGCTCGCCAAGGCGCTCGCCGAGTTCCTCTTCGACGACGAGGGCGCGCTCATCTCGCTCGACATGTCGGAGTTCGGTGAGAAGCACACCGTTTCGCGCCTGTTCGGTGCCCCTCCGGGCTTCGTCGGGTTCGAAGAGGGCGGTCAGCTCACCGAGAAGGTGCGGCGCAAGCCGTTCTCGGTCGTGCTCTTCGACGAGATCGAGAAGGCCCACCCCGACATCTTCAACTCGCTGCTGCAGATCCTCGAAGAGGGTCGCCTGACGGATGGTCAGGGTCGCGTCGTCGACTTCAAGAACACGGTGATCATCATGACCACCAACCTCGGATCGTCGGCCATCGCCGGTGGACCCGTCGGGTTCCAGGTCGAGGGTGACGCGCAGACGAGCTACGACCGGATGAAGGGCAAGGTCGACGAAGAGCTCAAGCGCCACTTCAAGCCCGAGTTCCTCAACCGCCTCGACGACGTGATCGTGTTCCCGCAGCTGTCGAAGCCGGAGTTGGTGCAGATCGTGGATCTGTTCACCAAGCGCCTGGCCGATCGTCTGCTGGATCGCGACATGACGATCAAGCTCTCGCAGCCGGCGAAGGAGCGCCTGATCGAGATCGGGTTCGACCCGACGCTCGGTGCCCGCCCGCTCCGCCGCGCGATGCAGCACGAGATCGAGGACCGGCTCAGCGAGCGCATCCTGCACGGCGAGCTGAACCCCGGCGACCACATCACGGTCGACGTGGAGAACGGCGAGTTCGTGTTCGAGACCAAGCCGCGCGGCGACAAGGTCGCCGTGGGCGTTGCGTCCTCGGGCGAGATCTCGTCCACGCCGGACCTGGCGATCACGAGCGACTGAGTGTGTCCGGGTTTCGCCCCGGACACACGAAGAGCGGATGCCCGAGGCATCCGCTCTTCGTCGTTTCTGGGCAGAGGCGCGGTGCTGAGGCCCGGCGATCAGCCCATCTGCGCCCGGGTGATCGATCCGGCCGGACAATACTCCGGAGAAGCAGGCCGATTCTGGGCCGGGGACACCGTCAGCGCCCCGCGAAGGGGAGTCGTTCCGGAGTACTGTCCGAGACCGCGCGCCGTCGGCGACCGGAGGCGCGGGGGATAGGCTGAACGGATGGGCGATTTCACGGTGAGGGCAGCGCGGACGACGGATGTCGTCGGCATCCGCGACATGCTCGAGCCCTTCGTGCAGCGCCGCATCCTGCTCGGCAAGGACCTGGTCGTGCTGTACGAATCGGTGCAGCAGTTCGTGGTGGCCGAGGCCGACGGGCAGCTGGTCGGCTGCGGAGCCTTGCACGTCATGTGGGAGGACCTCGGTGAGGTCCGCACGCTGATCGTCACGGATGACTGGCTGCACCGCGGCGTCGGGAAGGGCATCGTGAAAGCCCTCGAGAGCAACGCCCGGCAGCTCGGGTTGACGCGGCTGTTCTGTCTGACGTTCGAGGTGGACTTCTTCTCGGCCCGCGGATTCACTCCCATCGGGGAGCAGGTCGTGCCGCCGGACGTCTACTCGCAGCTGCTCCGGAGTCCGGACGAGGGTGTGGCCGAATTCCTCGACCTTGCGCACGTCAAGCCGAACACCCTCGGCAACACCCGAATGCTCAAAACGCTTTAGCGTCCGACCCGCCCCGCTACGACGCGAAGAAGCGCGTCACGGCGGGCGCGACATCGCGGTAGCCACGGATGATGCGGCAGAGCCCGCGTCCTCGTGCAGCGAGCTCTCGGCCCAGTTCGACGTCTTTCTCGCCCGTCGCGTCGAGGAGCACGTCGAGCCGCGGAAGTCGTGCCGCGAGCGGACGCGGATCGGGACCGGCGTTGTGGACGCAGTCCGAGAGCAGGAGGACGCGGGCATCGCGGGCGGGCACCCGCGCCAACTGTCGCGCCGCTACCTCGAGCGGGAACGCGATGTTCGTGAGGCCGCGCGCGGGGATCCGCAGGATGGCGTCGATGATCTCGGCGGGCTTGGCGGGTGACCCGAGGGGCAGGAGGACTGCCGCATCCGACCAGAACGCTACGAGACCCAGGTCGTCGTGGGACAGCTCCGCCGATAGCGCCCCGACGGTGGCCGCTGCCGTCTTGATCCGCTCGCCGCGCATCGATCCCGAGACGTCGACGAGGAGTACGACGGAGCGCCGCGTGCGCACCCGTTCACGGACGACGATGTCCTCGTCGTCGTCGGGGACGGGGCGCTCGGCGAGGATCTCGATGGTCCGGTCGAGGTCGATGTCGTCCGAGGCGCCGCGGTAGGGCAGGCTCGCCAAGTCGCCCACCCCGCGGCGCGTGGTCGCATCCCGCCGCGCGCGGGGCACAGCGAGTCGCGCCGCGATCTCGCGGGCACGCGCGCGCACCGTCGGATCCGGCTCGGGCGCCTCATCGGGGAGCGGGACGAGCGCACCGACCTCGTCGGTCTCGCCGCGCACCGTGCCAGTCGGCCGCGCCGGGGCGGACGAGCGCGCGGAGCCGTCTCCGCGCAACACCATCCCGCCGGCCCCGGGTGACGCGTCGAAGAGTGTGGGCGGTGTGTCCAGCTTCTTCGGCGTGCGCCGGAGCGGCATCCCGCGTGTCGCCGACCTGCGCCGCTCCCCGCGAATGGGGGTGTCGGCGGCAACCTCTCTTCAACCCGGATCGGCGCGGTGCGGTTCGAGGACGAACCGGTCCTCCCAGATCTCGCGGAGAACGCGCTCGGGAGTTGCGTCGACCGCCTCGTCCAGGTGGATGCGCCCGGATAGGGCCACGATCATCGCGTCGTAGACGAGTTCGGGATACGCGGGCGAGTCCGCATCGTCGAGGTCGCGTAGGGCGGCCAAGCGGAGGGCCACGAGCACGGTGTCGATCGCGCCGCGCACGCTGGAACCCTGACGGATGTCGGGGTGATCACGCGTGGCACGCGTCACGGCGACGGCGTCCGGCACGAGGCGTGCGCCGAGAGAGGCCGCGCCCCCGGCATCCGCGCCGGTGCGCAGGATAACGATGCGCTCTTCGGCATCCGCGTCCTGATAGTCCACGGATAGGCGGTTCAGGCGATCGTGCACGCTGGTCGAGAGGCGCGTCGTGCCGACGTTGTCGTACGGATTCATCGACGCGATCACGCGGAACGTCGGTTCGGCCCGGATGCGCCCGACCCGCGGGATCGCGAGCGAGCGATCGGCCATCGCCGTCAGGAGTGAGTTGAGGGTGTCCTCCGGCGCGCGATTGAACTCCTCGATGTACAGGAATCCGCCGCGTTGCATCGCCTCGACCAGAGGACCCGGCACGAAGTTGTCGGCCGAGTAGTCCTCTCGCAGCACGCGAGCCGGGTTGTGGTGTCCGACGAGCTTCGCGGGCGTCAGATCCGCGGTGCCCTCAACGAACAGCAGCGGGATGCCCCATTCCTCGGTGATTGCGCCGAGGATGGTCGTCTTGCTCGTCCCGGGAGGCCCCTCGAGCACGATGTCCCGCCCCGCGGCGACGGCCGCGAGCGTGAGCTCCAACTCACGCTCGCGCCCGACGAGGTGGCGGGCGATGCGCCCGCGGCTGCGCTGGAGCTCAGCGGCATCCGTGGGCGCCGTTGCGACCTCGTCCACTGTCATTTCACGAGGCCTGTCATCTCACGGGACCCGTCACTTTTGCGTGGACCCCGCGTCGACCGGCAGCATGACTCCCGTGACGTAGCGGGACTCGTCCGACGCCAGCCAGAGCACAGCGTTGGAGATGTCGACCGGCTCGACCCAGGGGATCGGCAGCGCGTTGAGCGACTGGAACCGGCCACCCATCGTCTCGCGCGTGCGCTCCTCGACCGGCAGATCCGGGGCGAAGAGCGCGTACAGCGAGTCGTTCTGAATCATGTCGGTGTCGACACTCGTGGGGTGGACCGAGTTGACCCGGATGAAGTCCGGAGCCAGCTCGAGCGCGAGGGTGCGCATGATCCCCACCACACCATGCTTGGCCGCGACGTAGTGCACGAAGTTCGGGAATCCCTTGATCCCCGCCGTCGAACTCGTCAGGATCATCGACCCTCCGCCAGCCGCCCTCAGGTGAGGGATCGCTGCCTTGGCGGTGTGCCACACACCGGTGAGGTTGACGCCGATCATGTCGTTCCACGCCGTATCCGTCAGTTCGTCCGCGGTCGCGCTGGAGAAGATTCCGGCGTTCGCGCTCACGATGTCGAGCCGCCCAAGTTGAGCGACCCCGTCGTCGACGGCGGCGCTCAGTGCGTCATAATCGCGCACGTCGGCCTCGCTGGCGACGATCCGTCGATCGAGCGCCTCGACCTGGCGCACCGTCTCGGCGAGATCCTCGGCCGTTGCGGTGGCGTACGGCACCGTCTCGATCTGCTGCGCGATATCGACAGCGATGATGTCGGCGCCCTCCTGGGCCATCCGAAGCGCGTGCGATCGTCCCTGACCGCGCGCCGCTCCGGTGATGAAGGCGACCTTGCCGTCCAGTCTTCCCATGATGTTTCCGTTCTCTCCCTACTTGGCGTTTGCGCCGGCATCGACCGGCAAGGCGACACCCGTGACGTAGCGCGCCTCGTCGGACGCGAGCCACAGCACGGCGTTGGAGATGTCGACGGCCTCCACCCAGGGGATCGGGAGCGCGTTGATCATCGTCGCGGCCTCCTTGAAGTCCTCCACGCCGGGGTCGTCGATGTCCGGCCGGAACAGCCGGAACGTCGCCTCGTTGTTGACCATCGGGGTGTCCACGACCGTGGGGTGCACGCTGTTGACCCGGATCATGTCCGGTGCCAGCTCCAGGGCGAGCGTGCGCATGAGGCCGACGACCCCGTGCTTGGCCGAGACATAGTGGGCGATGTTCGGGAACGCGAACAGACCCGCGTCCGAACTGGTGAGGATCATGGACCCGCCGCCGGCGGCCTTCAGGTGGGGGATCGCCGCCTTGCACGTGCGCCACACCCCGTTCAGGTTGACGTCGATCATGTCGAGCCAGATCTCCTCGGACAGATCCTGCGCCGGAGCCATCGAGGTCGAGATCCCCGCGTTGGCACAGACGATGTCTAGTCGACCCAGTTCGGCGATGCCCGCCTCCAGCGCGGCGTTCAGGCCCGACTGATCGCGTACGTCGGCTTTGCGGGCCACGATCCTGCGGTCGAGAGCCTCGACCTGTGCGATCGTCTCGGCGAGGTCTTCCTCGGTCGCGGGCCCATAGGGCGCCCCGGGGATCTCCTCGAGGACGTCGACAGCGATGATGTCGGCTCCCTCTTGTGCCAGCCTCACGGCGTGCGAGCGTCCCTGCCCGCGCGCCGCTCCTGTGATGAAGGCGACTTTGCCTTCGACCCTTCCCATAGCCTGCTCCTCTCTCTCCTCGCGCTACGGCGAGCCTCTTTTCGGTTGTGAGGTCACGAGACCGGCGCGGCGCATCGTCGGGCCGCGGAGGGAGTCGGGGTTCGGGTGTCAGACGGTGCAGGCGCCTCCGGATCGGGGGTCGCGCGGCCGGACAGCCCATCCGACTGCGGATGGAACGACGAAGCGATGGACGTTCGCGGGAGTCTGAGAGTATGACGACGTCGTCTGCGAATCCATCGGATGCTCCTTGCGGGCGGACATCTGCGTCGCGCCCTGCGGGTGTAAATCGATGCTAATGACACTCGGTGCCGAATGGAAGGGTGCCCGCGCAACTGCATGCCCGTGCTGCATGCCCGGCCTCGCGCCCGCGGTCCCGCACGCACCGGGTGTCGCTGCGGAGGGCGTGCCGCGCCGGGGACTGGGCAACCCGCGCTTAGCCTGAATGCATGAGCAGCGAAGGCACGCGACGGCGACGTCCGTCGCCCGCGGTGTACCGACGGCGGCGCGCCGTTGTGTTGATCGGGTTGCTCGTCATCGTCGCCCTGGTCGTCTGGTTGCTCGTCGCACAGCCGTGGCGTGGATCCGCCGAATCCGTGACGCCGGCAGCGAGCCAGAGTTCGCCGTCACCCTCGCCGAGCGACACCACACCGACGCTGCCCGATCCTGCTGCGACGGGCGGATCCAATCCGGCGGATGCCCTACCGGAAGAAGCCGCGACGGAAGCTGCAGCCGAACTGACCCCCGAGGCCTGTGCCGCAGACAGCGCGCTCGTCGAAGCGCTGACGGACAAAGAGTCCTACGCGGCGGGCGAGGTCCCCCAGCTGAGCATCCGCCTCACGAATACCAGCGCCACGCCGTGCACGATCAACGTCGGCACGACGCAGCAGAGCTTCACGATCACGAGCGGGAACGATGCCTGGTGGCGCTCGACCGACTGTCAGGCTGCACCGAGCGACATGGTCGTCACGTTGGCGGCCGGGCAGGTCGTCGAGAGTTCGGCGCCGATCGCGTGGGACCGCACCCGATCGTCCGTCGACACCTGCGAGGGTGACCGGCAGCGCGCGCCGGGCGGAGGATCGTCGTACCACCTGGATGTCTCGATCGGCGGCATCCCGTCGCAGACGTCGCGACAGATCCTGCTCTACTGACGCCCCGGCTACCCTGGAAGGGTGGTGCGACAGAGCGGTAGATCCGGAAAGAGCGGCAAACCCGGCACGTCCAAGGGGCGTGTGAAGAAGGCGGACGCCGCAGTTTTCCGAGCCGAGGCGCTGGCCCAGGCACTCGCGAAGCAGGACATGGCGGCGGTCGCCCTGGCGCTGCGGAACGGCAACACCGTCGTGCCGTTGATGGCTCCGACCGACCGCGACAATCCGCTCGATGTCGGCGAGGTGTGGACCTACCGCGACCCCAACACGGGCGAAATCGCGCTTCTGCTGTTCAGTGACGCGGCCCACAAGCCCGAGAACCTTCCGCCCGCGATCGGCCTGCAGTCGCCCGGCTGGTTGCTCGCATTCCTGCGGACCCATCGCGAGGTGATCACGACGGTGTTCATCGACATCGCGGGTCCCCACCCGATGCAGGCGTCACCCGCGGACCTGATCGACGCTCTCGCCGGCTGACCGCCGCGCTGTGGGGTCAGAACTCCGGAACGTCGCTCGGCCCCCGGCTCTGACGATCGAGCGGACCGCGCCCGCCACGCGCGGCACGGTCGGCGTGGCCGCGGACGGTGTCCAGCGCCGCAGGCAGGTGCTTCGACGCGGCATCGACGAAGTGCACGAAACCGAGACGGGATGCCTCGCTGCGCCGCTGTGACAGCTGCGCGACCGCTCGGATCTCGCCCGAGAGGCTCAGTTCGCCGACTGCCGCAACCTGGTGCGGGATGGCGAACTCGCCGAGAGCACTGGCGATGGCCAACGCGATAGCCAGGTCGGCTGCCGGTTCGGTGAGCCGGACTCCGCCCACCGTCGACACATAGACGTCGAGGGCGCTCAGCTTCAGCCCGGCGCGACGTTCGAGAACGGCGAGGATCATCGCGACTCGGGAAGAGTCGACGCCGTTCACGACCCGACGGGGGTTCGGGGTCGAGCTCGGATTGACCAGGGCCTGGATCTCGACGGGCAGGGCGCGACGGCCTTCGAGCGCGACCGTGACGCACGAGCCGCTGACGGGAGTGCCATGGCCCAGGAACAGCCCGCTGGGGTCGGGGACCTCGGCTATGCCGTCGCCGGTCATCTCGAAGCATCCGACTTCGTCCGTCGGCCCGAAGCGGTTCTTCAGCGCGCGTACGAAGCGCAGCGAGGTTTGACGGTCGCCTTCGAAGTGGCAGACGACGTCGACGAGGTGCTCGAGCAGCCGGGGGCCCGCGATCGAGCCGTCCTTGGTGACGTGGCCGACGATCAGGACCGGCAGATCGCGTTCCTTCGCGATGCGGACCAGGGTGGCCGCGACTTCGCGCACCTGACTCGGATGGCCCGCGAGCCCCTCGCTGAGCGAGGACGACACCGTCTGCACCGAGTCGACGATCAGAAGCGTCGGGACGACCTGGTCGATCTGCCCGACGAGCGTCGCCAGGTCGGTCTCGCTCGCGATGAAGAGTTCGTCGTGCAGGGCGCCCGTGCGCTCGGCACGGAGCCGCACCTGCGCCGTCGACTCCTCGGCACTCACGTACAGCACGCGTCGGCCGGAGCGGGCGGCGCGTGCGGCGACCTCGAGCAGCAGCGTCGACTTGCCGACTCCGGGCTCGCCCGAGATCAGAATCGTCGCGCCGGCGACGAGTCCGCCGCCGAGGACGCGGTCGAATTCGCCGACCCCCGTCGGGCGGCGCGGGGCTTCGATCGTCGCAACGTCGGTGATCGGACGCGCGACGCGATCGGCGGTGGGCGCGTGCGGCGTGAACCCGCGCAGGATGCCGGTCTGTTCCGCAACCTCGGTGACCGTGCCCCACTGCTGGCACTCGCCGCAACGACCCACCCACTTGACGCTCGTCCACCCGCATTCCGCGCAGCGATAGGCCGTGCTGGGCTTTCGA
Source organism: Microbacterium sp. (assembly GCF_044340635.1). Classification (GTDB taxonomy): domain Bacteria; phylum Actinomycetota; class Actinomycetes; order Actinomycetales; family Microbacteriaceae; genus Microbacterium. The sequence goes on along the minus strand of NZ_JBIITF010000012.1, from coordinate 61,900 downwards.
GTTGCCATGGGCCCAGGTTAGGCGCGGGCTCCGACATCCCGTCGCGGTAGCCCGGTGCGTCGCCGACCGACAGCGCCGCTACGTGCGCGGTTGTGCGTTCGCGAATGCGCATACGCACGTTCGTGCAGACAGGTTGCGCATTTGTTCTCCACCAGTCAGCCTTGTCGAGGAGAAAGGAAGTCCATGAGCGTGCGCCCCGAAGTTCAAGCAGCCTTCGACCGTCCCGACTACGACGTGCTGATCATCGGCGGAGGAATCAACGGCCTCGCCACCTTCCGAGACCTGGCGATGCAGGGTGTTCGAGTGTTGCTCGTCGAGCGAAACGACTTCGCCTCCGGCGCGAGTGCGGCCTCCAGCCACATGATCCATGGCGGCATCCGTTATCTCGAGAACGGCGAATTCCGACTCGTTCGCGAGTCCGTGCGCGAGCGCAACGGGTTGCTGCGCATCGCCCCCCACCATGTCTCGCCGCTGGCGACGACGATCCCGATCCAGGGAGTGTTCTCGGGGATCCTCGCGGCGCCGCTGCGCTTTCTGACGCACAAGCAGGGCAGCCCCAAGGCGCGAGGTGCAGTGCTCATCAAGATCGGTCTCACGATCTACGACCTCTTCTCCCGCGACGGCGGCTCGGTTCCCCGCCACCGTTTCCACGGGCGCCGTGCATCCCGCCGCGAGTTGCCCGAGCTCGCTCCGGACTTCCGCTTCACCGCGACCTACTACGACGCATCCCTCCGCGACCCCGAGCGGCTCGCGCTCGACGTCGCGCTCGACGGTGAGGCGTCCGGCGCGGCGGCGGGGCAGGCGACCGCTCTCAACTACGTCGAGGCGGTCGGTGGTGATGAGAACGGTGTCATCGTTCGCGACGCGCTGACCGGCACGGAGCAGACGATCACGTCCCGCGTGATCGTGAACGCATCCGGACCCTGGACCGACCTCACCGCCGGGGCGCTCGGCAAACCGAGCAGTCTGATGGGCGGCACCAAGGGTTCGCACGTCGTTCTCGACAATCCGGAACTGCTCGCCGCAACGGGTGGCCGCGAGATCTTCTTCGAGCACCAGGATGGTCGCATCGTGCTCGTGTACCCCCTCAAGGGTCGCGTGCTCGTCGGGACGACCGACCTCGAGGCCGATCCGGGCGAGCGGGCGGTCTGCACAGAAGAAGAGGTCGACTACTTCTTCGAGCTCGTCGGGCAGGTGTTCCCCGACGTGCGGGTCGACCGGTCGCAGATCGTCTACCGCTTCTCGGGCATCCGTCCTCTGCCGCGCCACGACGACATGGTGCCCGGGTTCGTCTCGCGCGACTACCGCATCGTTGATTCGCAAGGCCCGGGCGCCCCGATGCTCAACCTGGTCGGCGGCAAGTGGACCACGTTCCGGGCTCTCGGCGAGCAGCTCGCCGACCGCGTGCTCGCGCTACTGCAGCGTGAGCGCAGCGCGTCGACCGAGGATGTCTCGATCGGCGGGGGCCGGAACTACCCGCGTCCCGAGGCGAAGGATGCCTGGATCCGGTCCGAGTTGGGCGGAGTGTCGCTCGAACGGGGGCGCATCCTGCTCGAGCGCTATGGCACGAGAGCGCGGGAGGTCGTGAACTTCCTCGCCGACGCACACGACGAGCCGATCCTCGGCGACCGTCTGTCATCGCGCGAGGTCGCGTACTTCGTCGAGCACGAGAAGGCGACCCGGCTGAACGACGTCCTGCTGCGCCGCACCGACGTGACGTACACCGGTGACCTGACCAGCGACGTCTTCGAACACACGCTCGCCGCGTTCGCGGATGCCGCCGGCTGGGATGCATCGCGCGTCGAGGAGGAGCGCTCGCTCTCGCTCGATGACCTGCAGGCTGCCCACGGCGTCAGCCCGCGCGTGGCGCCGGAGCGAGCCGGGCAGCGGCGGCGCACCGCCCGCTGAGTCGCGCGCTCGGCCGCTGAGCGCCGATTCCGCAGGCTCAGGCGCTGCGCCGTGGCTCAGCGGTGACGCGCGACATCACCGCCCGCGAGTTCAACCCTGCGGCCAGTCGAGCGTGCGGGCGACCGCGTTCTGCCATCGCTGCAGCATCCGGGTTCGCTCCGCCTCGGACGAGCGGGGTTCCCAGCGGCGGTCCTCCTGCCACAGGTCTGACAGCTCGGGCAGACCCGACCAGAAGCCCACCGCGAGGCCCGCCGCGAAGGCCGCACCGAGTGCCGTCGTCTCGGCGATCGCGGGTCGCACGACGGGGATGCCGAGCGCGTCGGATTGCATCTGCATGAGCGTGTCGTTCGCAACCATCCCTCCGTCGACGCGGAGCTCGGTGATCGGGGCATCCGTGTCGACGGCAGCCGCGTCCACGACCTCGCGGGTCTGCATGGCGACGGACTCGAGGGCGGCGCGCGCGATGTGCCGGCGATCGGCGAAGCGGGTGAGGCCCAGAATCGCGCCGCGAGCATCCGGGCGCCAGTGGGGCGCGAACAGTCCCGAGAAGGCGGGGACGATGATCACTCCGCCCGAGTCTTCGACCGCCAGTGCGAGCTCTTCCACCTGGGACGCCGACGAGATGATGCCGAGGTTGTCTCGCAGCCACTGGACGAGCGACCCCGTGACCGCGATCGACCCCTCGAGCGCATAGGCCGTCGCCCCCGAACCGAGTCGATAGGCCACAGTCGTCAACAGACCGTTGTTCGAGATGACGGGGCGCTCCCCCGTGTTGATCACGAGGAAGTTCCCTGTGCCGTAGGTGTTCTTGCTGTCGCCGCGCGCGAACGCGGCCTGCCCGAACGTGGCCGCCTGCTGGTCGCCCATGATGCCCGCGATCGGCACTTCGCGCAGCAGGCTCGATGATTCGACCGTGCCATAGATTTCGGAGGACGAGCGCACCTCGGGCAGGATCGACGACGGGATGTCGAAGGCGCTCAGCAGCTCGGGGTGCCAATCGAGAGACTCCAGGTCGAGCAGCAGCGTCCGGCTCGCGTTCGTGACATCCGTTGCGTGGACGCCGCCCTCGGGCCCGCCCGTCAGGTTCCACAGCAGCCAGGTGTCGGGAGTCCCGAAGGCGAGATGTCCATCGTCTGCGAGCGCACGAGCGCCGGGAACGTTTTCGAGCACCCAGGCGATCTTCGTCGCCGAGAAATATGCGGCGAGGGGGAGTCCTGTGCGGGCGCGGAACCTGTCGATGCCGCCGTCCGCGGCGAGCCGGTCGACGATCTGCTGCGTGCGCGTGTCCTGCCAGACGATCGCATTGTGCACAGGCTTGCCGGTGCGGCGGTCCCACAGGATGGCGGTTTCGCGCTGGTTCGTGATGCCGACGGCGGCGATGTCGTGGCGCGTGATGTCGGCGCGTGCGAGTGCCACGCCGATCACCTCTTGGGCGTTGTGCCAGATCTCCAGCGGGTCGTGCTCGACCCAGCCTGCCTGCGGAAAGATCTGCTGATGTTCCAGCTGGCCGACCGAGACGCGGCGCCCGTCGTGATCGAAGACGATCGCGCGGGTGCTCGTCGTGCCCTGGTCGAGCGCGAGGATGAAAGTCATCGACGTGTACTCCTTCGTCGTCGGCGCCCGGCTGCGGATTCATCGATGGTGGGCCGGGTCCAGATTAGGAGGCGTGCACGCCTTCTGCCAGCCGATGCACGAACGTGCGCAATCGACGGCTCAGGATGCGGCGAGCCTGCGGGCCGCGCCCTCGTCGATGACGAGGTCCGTGATGAGCCGGGCGGCGAGGGCGCCTCGCAGGCTGGGAACCTTCTGCTCGCCCGCTACGACGCACACCCGGCGTGCGACACGTCGCAACTCGTCGAACGCAGGACCGGTTGCGCGGCGGTTCAGGGAGACGTCTCGCCAGCTTCCGTCGGCGCGGTAGAAGACCGTCGCGACGTCGCCGACGATGTCTTCTTCGGTCAGGCTCGCGAAGTCCGCTTCGTCGAGGTAGCCGCCGATGTAGACCTGGCTCGGCACGCCCGCGAACGGCGACCCGAGTCCGAACAGTGCGAGGTCCATGCGGGATTGGATATCGAGGACCCGGCGGGTGCTGCGTTCACGCCACAGCGCCAACCGGGTGTCCGGGTCGTCGAAGAACGCGGGCACCGGGAATTGCTGCACCTTCGCGCCATAGGCGTCGCCGAAACGGCGCAGGATCTCACTCGTGTAGTCGATGCCGGTCGTGAGGTAGCTGCCGGCGCCGTTCATCTGGACGACTGTCACGTTGTGCGTGTCCTTCGGGACCAGATGCCTGCTGATCGCGCTGACGGTCGACCCCCACGCCACGCCCAGGGTCATGTTGGAGTCGACGAATCGCGCGAGCAGACGCGCCGCGGTGAGGGCGACACGGTCGAGGCGGTCGACATCGCTGATGTTCTGCGGCGAAGGAACGACGTGCACGGCGATGCCGTGACGTGCCTCGAGCCCCCGCTCGAGTTCGGTCGCGGCGTCGAAGGGAGAGCGGATCTGGATGTCCACGAGGCCACTGGAGCGGGCGTGGCTGAGCAGACGCGAAACGGTCGAGCGAGACGTGTGCAGATCGCTGGCGATGGCTTCCATCGTGAGGTCCTGCACGTAGTACATCTGCGCGGCGCGTAGTGCGGCCCGCGCGCGGTCATCGTCGCGGTCTGCATCGACCATCGGTCGTTCCTCTCGCAATGGGGCGCGTCCATCCTGTCACCGGGGCACGAAAAGGGCTCATCTCGCGAAGCTGGGAGACAGATGTGTGCACGTTTGTGCACATCCCTCAGCATTTCGTGCATCTGGCCGGCCGGGACCGTCGCACCGACCAGGTGCAGATGCAGTGCACCCGACGAAGGAGTTGAGATCAGCATGACGTTGACCCGAAATGTGGCGAGGTTGTGGTCGCTGTTGGCGGTCGCCATCGCCCTGGTCCTCGCGGGGGGCGCGACCGCTGCCCTCACCCAGACATCCGGCGGATCCGTCCAGGTGCGCGACACATCGTTCGTCGGCGCGAACGGCAGCCTCGTCTCGGGCTTGCTGTACGTGCCCAACGGCGTCACCGCCGAGAACCCGGCCCCGGCCGTTCTCGCCGTGCACGGATACGTCAACTCGCGCGAGATGCAGCTGGCTCCGGCGATCGAGCTGAGCAAGCGCGGCTACGTCGTGCTCGCCATCGATCAGGCCGGCCACGGACGCTCCGACGCCCCGGCCTTCGCCAACGGCTTCAACGGCCCCGCGGCTCTGGCGTACCTGCGCTCGCTCGACATCGTCGACACCGACAACATCGGTATGACGGGCACTCGCTCGGTGGTGCGACGATCGTCAACGCCGCGGTCGCCTTCCCCGACGGATACAAGTCCATGGTTCTGCTGGACTCGGCGACGGGATTCTTCGGCCCTCCGGGGACGACCGACTTCCCCCGCAACACGCTCGTCGTGTTCGCGCTGTGGGAGGAGTTCGCGGGCTCGATGTGGGAAGCCACCAGCTCGTACGAGCTCGAATCCAGCCCCAAGCTCATGGAGTTCTTCGGGACCGATGAGCCGGTCGTCGCCGGTGAGCTCTACGGTTCGATCGAAGACGGTACCGCCCGCGAGTTGGCACGCCCCGTCAACAACCACCCCGGCGCCACGCACGACCTGAGCGCCACGCAGGACATCATCGACTGGTTCGACCAGACCCTCGACGGCGGAAGCTCTGTCGGCGGACAGACCTGGTGGATCAAAGAGATCGGCACGCTCGTCGCTCTCGCCGGTGGCATCATGGCGATCTTCGCCGTCGGCGGCCTGCTGCTGACGACCTCGTACTTCGGGCGCGCCCGCCGCGCCGTTCCCGCCCCTTCGGGCAGTCGCTGGTGGTGGCCCTGGTTCGTGAGCGCTGTCATCACGACGGCCATCCCGGCCCTGACCTTCTACGCGCTCAACACCTGGGGCGCGCAGTGGATCCCGGCGGACTCGGTGTTCTCGCAGTCCTTCTCGACGGGCATCGCCGTCTGGGCGCTGCTGAACGGCGTCATCGGGCTCGTGATCTTCCTCATCGTGCGCGTCGTCACCAAGCGCCGTTCCCCGGAGCGCGCCGCCCGTGCGGCCGACGTCCTGACAACTCCCAACGGATTCCGCTGGTCGGTCGTCGGCAAGTCTGCGCTGGTCGCCCTGGCGAGCGTCGGAACCGCGTACCTCCTGGTGCTCGTCTCGGATTGGTTGTTCAAGAGCGACTTCCGGTTCTACGTTCTGCAGCTCCAGCCCATCAGCGGTGGCAAGTTCGGCACGTTCGTGGTCTACCTGATCCCGCTGACGCTGTTCTTCCTGGCGCTGACGTTCACCATGCACAATTCGCTGCGCTGGACAGGCCGACGCATCTCTGAGAAGTCCGAGATGATCGCGAACGCCATCGTTCTGCCCGCCGGACTCGTCGTGCTTGAGGCGATCGCCTACATCCCGATGTTCGTCTCGGGACAGCTGGGATTCCCGAACGAGTCGCTGTTGACGATCGTCGCCTACCCCTTCATCCCGGTGCTCGCGCTGGTCGGTGTGCTGTCGACGTACTTCTTCCACCGCACGGGGACGATCTACGTCGGAGCCTTCACCGCCGCGCTCTTGATCACGTGGAACGTGGTCGGCGGCACGGCGACGCAGGGTCTGGTCATGGAATGGAGCGGCTTCGCGTTCTTCGCGCGGATCATCCTGCCGATCCTTCTCGCTGTCGGTCTCTTCGTGATCGGCGTCGTTGTCCGTCGTCGCTCACGCGCGCTGCAGGATGCCGAGGTGAACGTCGACGCGACCGCACCGGTGCGTTGAACTGATCCGACCTGACCGCAAGCGCCGGTGTCGGCGACGGGCCTTACCGTCGTCGGTGCCGGCGCTTCGGCGTCGGCACCGACGTGACTTGGGGGGGCGCAGGTATCGATAGCGTGGGCGTGGTGTCCTCGTCTCCGCTGAACCCGCCCCCCTCCGCGCTCACGGGCAGACGACTCGTCGCGCTGTCGGTCGCGGTCCTCTTCACCGCCGCGCTGCTGCGATCCCCCATCGTGGCGGTCGCCCCCGTCGCGGGCGAGATCGGTGCCGACCTCGGTGTCACCGCCCCGGTCGTGGGGTTGCTGACGAGCATCCCGGTGCTCGCGTTCGCGATCTGCTCGCCCCTCGCCGTGTGGGTGATTCGACGGGGCGGGGTCGACTTCGCGCTGTCGCTGTGCCTGGTGGGCGCGATCGCCGGATGCCTCATCCGCTCGGCCGGCGGGCTGACCGCCGCCCTCGTCGGAACCGCCATCATCGGCCTGTTCCTGACGATCGGCAACGTCGTCGTGCCGATCATCATCGCCCGGGAGTTTCCGCGCGAGCGCGCGCACTTCATGACCGGGCTGTACACCTCGGCGATCAACATCGGCACGATGACCGTCACGCTGGCGACCGCGCCACTGGCGTCCGAGATCGGCTGGCGCGGCGCGATCGTCGTCTGGGCCGGCTTCGGTGTTGTCGCGCTCGCCGTGTGGCTCGGCCTGCGCGGCATCCGTGGCGCGTTGCTTCCCCGCGGCGGAACCGTGACGCGTCCGACCGACGAGGTCGATCCGCGTGTCGCGCGCTCGGCCTCGACGTGGCTGCTCGGTGCGGCCTTCGCGGGACAGGCGTTCAGCTTCTACGGGGTCACGGCCTGGTTGCCGTCGCTCCTCGAGGACGCGGGGTACGACGCCGCCTCCGCCGGCGGGATCTCGGCGGTGTTCCAGGTCTCGGGCATCGCGGGCGCCCTGCTCGTGCCGATCATCACGACACGTGTCTCGATCTTCGCGGGGGTGTTGTTCGTGGCGGTCGGCTGGCTCGCGATCCCCGTCGGGTTCGCCCTGAACCCCGGTCTGTGGCTGCTCTGGTGCATCATCGGGGGTGTCGCGCAGGGCGGCGGGCTCACCGTCGTGTTCATCATGATCGGCGCGCTGGGTGGCGGCGAGCACACGGTCGCCGGGCGTTCCGGGATCGTCCAGGGTGTCGGCTATGGGCTCGCGGCCGCCGGCCCCATCATCCTGGGCGCGATTCACGAGGCGGCCGATTCGTGGCTGCCGGTGCTCGCCGTCGTGGCGGGTGCGGTCGTGCTGTTCGGCGTGGCCGGAGGCATCGCCGCAGCTCCCTTGCGTCGGCGCTGACGCCGCGGCGCGCCTGAAACCGAGGACTTCGACGCGGGATGAGGACCTTTCGGCCCCAGACATCCTCTCGCGGCGCTGAACTCCTTTGTTCGAGTCAGCTCCTCAGCGATTCCGCGACCGTCCGCAGCGCGTCGGCCGAGTCGCGCAGCAGGTCGAGCTCGTGCGGCGAGAAGACCGTCTCGCGGATCGGCACCGCGCCGCGTGCGCTGACGATCGACGGAACCGACAGGGCGACCCCGTCGATGCCGTGGAAGTCGTGCAGGACGGTGCTGACCGGCATCACGGCGTTCTCGTCGTTGAGGATCGCCTCGACGATGCGTGCGCTCGAGAGTCCGATCGCGTAGTTCGTCGCACCCTTTCCGAGGATGACCTTGTATGCCGCATCCCGCACGTCGATGGCGATCGCGTCGAGCTCGTCCTGCGACATCCGGGGGTGTCCCGGCGAGACCCAGTCGAGGATCGGAACCGAGCCGATCGTGGCCTTCGACCACATCGGGAACTCGGTGTCGCCATGCTCGCCGACGATGTACGCGTGCACGCTCGAGGTCGAAACCCCCGCGCGTTCCGCGAGCTTCCAGCGCAGTCGAGACGTGTCGAGCACCGTGCCCGAGGCGAAGATGCGCTCGGGCGGCAGCGCGGTCGCCTCCCGTGCGAGAACCGTCAGAACGTCGCACGGATTCGTGACGACGACGTAGACCGCGTCGGGGGCGACGGAGAGCAGTTCGGGCATCATCGTGCGCAGGATGCCCGCGTTGACCTCGGCGAGTTCGATGCGCGACTGACCCGGCTTCTGCTTCGCGCCCGCCGTGATCACCACGACGTGCGACCCCTCGACGACCGAGAGGTCGCTGCCGCCGATGATGTCGCTTGCGCCGGTGAACTGGGTGCCGTGTGCCAGGTCGAGAACCTCGGCCTCGACCTTCGCGGTGGCGATGTCGTACAGGGCGACATGGCGTGCGGATCCGCGGATGAGCGCGGCGTAGGCGGTGCTTGCTCCGACGCTGCCCGCGCCGACGACGGTGAGTTTGGAGTTCTCGATTGCGCTCATGTCGTCAGTCTCGCAGGGCGCCGCCCCGAGGGGCAGGGGGCGGCGCCAGAACTAACGGGAAGTTTCGGATGCTTCGCCGGGATCGCTCTCACGGTCGCGGTCCGCGGGGGCCGCGGCATCCGAATCGTCGTGTGCCGGCTGGTCGGCGGAACCGGCGCGCGGCGGATTGCGGATGCCGGCGAACGAGACGAGCCCCCCGACTGCCATGAGTGCGGCCGTGACGATCGCCGCGCGGTGGAAGCCGTCGAGGTCGAGCGATCCGCCGACGATCGTCGCCAGCAACGCGATCACGATCAGGCCGGCTACGCGCGACACGGCGTTGTTGACGGCCGAGGCGATGCCCGAGCGATCGGTGTCGATCGCGCCCAGAATGGCTGATGTCAGCGGAGCCACCGTCAGTGAGATCCCGAGACCGAAGACCAGGATGCCGGGCAGCACCTGCGTCCAATACGAGAAGTCGTCGCGGACGGTGAGAAGAAGGAGCGCGCCCGCGGCCATCACCAGCGGTCCGACCGTCATGAACAGGCGCGGGCCGAATCGACCCGAGAGGGCGCCCACGCGGGAGCTCAGCAGGATCAACAGCACCGTGCCCGGCAGGCTCGCGAGGCCCGCGAGGGTGGCGCTCAGGCCGGCGCCCTGCTGCAGGTAGACGCCGACGACGAAGCCGTTCAGGCTCAGCGCGCCGTAGACGAAAGCGGTCGCGACGTTGCCGGTCCAGAAGTTGCGGACTCGGAAGAGGTCGAGCGGCAGGATCGGCGACCGCACGGTCCGCTGGCGCAGCAGGAACGCGATGAACATGGCGAGACCGCCGATGCCCGGGATCAGGATGGCGGGGGATCGCCACCCGAGGTTCGGTTGCTCGATGAGGGCGAACACGAACCCGCCGAGCCCGAGAGTGCAGAGCGCCGCGCCGAGCCAGTCGATCGAGGCATCCGGTCGCCGAACGTCGCGGTGGGTGAGGCGCGTCAGAAGCCAGAGCGTGATCGCGATCGGAAGGACGTTGATCAAGAAGACGAGGCGCCACGAGAGCAGGTCGACGAAGATGCCACCGAGGACGGGTCCCGTAAGCATTGCGCAGGTCGTCAGCGCGGTCCAGATGCCGATCGCCCGCCCCTGCGCGGCGTCGCGGAAGGTCGAGGTGATCAGGGCCAGAGAGCTCGGGACGAGGAACGCCCCGGCGGCGCCCTGCAACGCGCGAGCCACGATCAACACGATCGGGTCGGGCGCCACCGCGATGGCGACCGAGGCGATGCCGAAGCCGATCAGACCGATCCGCAGCACGACGATCCGTCCGAATGCGTCGCTCACCGACCCCGCCAGCAGAATGAGCGCGCCGAGGGTGATGAGGTAGGCATCCACCACCCATTGTTGGGTGGTCAACCCGCCGCCGAGCTCTTCGTCTATCGCGGGCAGTGCGACAGTGACGACCGTGCCGTCGAGGAACGCGACGAACGAGGCGAGCACGGCGACCGCCAGAACGAGGCGCTGTTGGCGGGTCATCGGGGAGGCCATGGGGACAACCTAGCCCTCGACTGGGCTGTGGTGGGCGAGTTCGCGAGCGGATGTGTGCGCGCAGGCGATCGCCCACGATGCGGCAGAACGGCGGCCGTGTCAACCCCCGATCAGAACCCGTGGTGTCGACCGTAATCTCGTCACCTCACCGGCTTCGCTCCGCGTTGCTCGTTCGCCGCATGACTCGTCTCGGAGGCCCCGATGCACAGCCCACCGCGCCCCGCTGCCAAGTACCCACTCACACGGATCGCCGGCCCGTACGGTCACCCATTTCATCCGATCGCCGTGATCATCCCGATCGGTGCATGGGTGTCGAGCGTCGTGTTCGACTTCATCGCGATCACGCAGTCCTCGCCCGCTCCATTCGTGATGGGGGCGAGGATCTTGATCGTCATCGGGCTGATCGGCGCCGTCGTTGCTGCCGTCCTGGGGTTTCTGGACTGGCTGACTATTCCGCGCGGCACGCCCGCCCGGGCTACGGGCACGACGCATATGATCCTCAACCTGATCGCCATGGGGATCTTCCTCGCGAGCCTGTTGCTGCGCGGCGGCATTTTCAGCGACAGCGAAGGTGTCTCGACGTTCGCCGTCATCCTCAGCGTCAGCGGCCTCGCGATCCTCAGCCTCTCGGGTTGGCTCGGCGGAAAACTCGCGCACACCTTCGGTGTTCGCGTCGCGGACGAGCAAACCCAGCGCGAAGGTCTCGAGCCGCTGCCGTGAACCGAACCGTCACCCACCCAGGAGGTACGCATGCCCGATGAAGACATCTCGTCCGCAAAGCGCCCGGCGACCGTTCTGGCCGGACCTTACGGGCATCCGTTCCATCCGATCGCCGTGACGATCCCGATCGGTGCGTGGATCGCCAGCCTCGTGTTCGACATCATCGGACTCGTCTCTGCGAACCCCGAGCCATTCGCGATCGGGTCGCGGGTGCTGATCGTGATCGGTCTGCTGGGGAGCATCGCCGCGATCTTCTTCGGTGTGCTGGACTACCTGCGCATTCCCGACCGTACCCAGGCCTCGAGCACGGCGACCTTCCATATGGGTCTGAACATCACTGTCTGCGGCGCATACGCCGTGCAGCTCTTCTTCCGCAGCACCACGGACGAGATCCCGGTCGGGGCGTTCGTCGTCAGCATCCTGAGCCTGTTGGTCTTGAGCATTTCGGGATGGCTCGGCGGCAAGCTCTCGTATCGCTACGGGGTGCGCGTGGCCAGCGAGGCGAAGCAGGCGGAGGCGTTCCGCGTGGAGTGAGCCGGGCGCTGTACCTGTGCGATTGGCGGGGGGACGTGCAGGCACGTAAGCTATTCCGCGGTGACGTGTCCGAGCGGCCGAAGGTGCAACTCTCGAAAAGTTGTGTAGGGTAACCCCCTACCGTGGGTTCAAATCCCACCGTCACCGCCACTGTCGAAGCCCCGCGAACCCTTGGAAACACTGGGATCGCGGGGCTTCTGTCATTCGCAAAACTCGCGAAGTGAGAACGAAATGAGAACGAACGTGTTCTCGCCGGCTGTTGGCAGGCGGCCCGACCGCTTGCCACGGCACTGATTGGTTGCCTGCATGACGCCCTACGGGTCGACGTCGCTAATGGCGCACAAGCCGAGCTGCATGACAGCTGCTAGCGACTCGGGCCCCCGCTACTTGACGGGCTGGTAACCGGCCCCGTCGGTGAGGGTGCGATTTCTGATGATCGAGATGGCTGCGCCGCTTCGAGGAGGGTGATGGTTGCTTGACGAGCTGCACTCAGGGCCGCGGCGACGTTGTCGAGGTCGTCGTCGAAGAGGTCCGCATAGGTGTCGAGTGTCATCGCTGCTGAAGCATGGCCGAGCATCCGTTGCACGGCTTTGACGTTCGCGCCAGCGCTGATGGCGAGGCTGGCTGCGGTGTGGCGTAGGTCGTGGGGCGTCACGCGCGGGAAATCCGGGTCTTGTGTCGCCGCCCGGCGCACGGCGCCCGCAAACCATCCGTCCTGTGAGTTGGGTAGGCGGAGGTGTGACTGCCCATTTCCGAAGAGGAGGTCCTCTCGTCCTTTCCCGAACGCTGCGGCACGGACGATGTTCTCGAGAAAGTCCGGGTAGGGCACGGAGCGGCAGGGTCGCAGATGTGTTCGGGGACTGATTGTCCGGCGCAGTGGTAGCCGCACTCGATGATCCACTGACGCAGCTGCGCCTGTGAGGTGCGTTGCGGGTCGTAAGAGACGTTCGCGGTCTGCGCGATCGGGTTCGCGTCGACCGCGGTAACCCCGGGCTGGCGGAGCAGGGTCGATTCGACGATGGACTTCGAGGATGCCCAGGAGAGGCCCTCGACTTCCATTACGACGGTGCGGGTCGTTTCGTTCATTGCGTTTCTCTAAATCGGCGGGCTCGCTGCGGAAAGATCACGAGGTCGGCTCCGTCACCAGGACAGTCCGCCAGGTGTTGCCGGCGTCGGTCGTGATCCGTACGCCGCTATCGTCGGCGATTGCTGCGGTCCCGTCCGGGCTGACGGAGATGGCAGCTGGTATCCCGGTGGCGTGTCCAGCGGTCTTCCATACCGCTCCTGGCTTCGTGGTCCCGGTCCAGATGGTGCCGTCCGCGCCGGCCCCGATGATTCCTTCCTCCTGGGTGGGGTCCGCGGCGATGACGACAAGCATCGGGGCGTTGCCAACGGGAGCGAAACTGCTCCCGGCGTCGCGGCTGACCATCAGGCCCTCGGGTGTGGTGGCGGTCACGACATCGGGGTTGGTCGGATCGATGCTGATATCGCGGGCAGTCAGCGCGGCGACATCGGCCCAGGTCTGCCCGCCGTCGACGCTCGCCGCCAGGGCGGCGCGGTCGGAGGGGAGCCCGAGCAGGAAATCGGGTGCGGCGGGAGTGGTGGCGAGCATGTGGAAGTCCGTGACCCCTGCGAGGGACACCTGCTCCCACCCTGTCTCGGTGTGCCGGACGAGGCCGATATTCGGCGGAGCGAACGAATCTTCTTGGTTGTCAGGGGCGGGGTGGCCGGACGCGAGAATGCTCTCCCCTTGGACGGTCAGGCCCATCGCATCGAACACAGTGTCCCCGACCAGGGACACCTCATCGGTGGTGAGGTCGATGCGGTACGCGCCGGTGTGTGCGCCGACCAGCACGGCTCCGTCGGGCGCGAACGCGACGTCGTGAATATGAGCGACGGGCGGAGCGGAGGAAGGTTCATCGCTGCCGGCGGTCGTGCAGGCCGTGGCGGTGACTGTCAGCACGCCAGCGAGGACGGTGGCAGTGAGGGTGCGTGTGCGCGTGTTCATAGTGGCGGGCTCCACGGGCGAGGGCCAGCCGGCGGGTGCGGCCGACCCCTGCCTGTCAGAGGGTCGCGAGGATGTCCTCCATCGTCGTGATCTCGGTGGTCTGCGAGGCGATGATGTTCTCCGCCAGGGCGACCACATCGGCGTTCTCGCCGTCGTCGATCTGCGTCTGCGCCATCTCGATCGCGCCTTCGTGGTGCACGATCATCTGCTCCAGGAACAGGCGCGACGCCTCCACGCCGGTGGCGCCCTCCAGCGCCTCCATGTCGGTGTTCGACATCATTCCCCCGTGATCCATACCGTCCATCTCGCCCATCGGCGTGCCCCACTCCTCAAGCCACGACTCCATCAGCTCGATTTCGGGGCCTTGCGCGGCTTTGATCTGCTCGGCGAGGCTCAGCACGCGGTCATCGATGCCGTCCTTGGCGAGGATCATGTCGGCCATCTCGACGGCCTGTTCGTGGTGCGGGACCATCATCATCGTGAACTGCATGTCTGCGGAGTTCACATCGGCGGCAGGGGATGCCGAGGACGATGAGCCCATCCCGGGCATGTTGTCCATGCCGCCACCGGTCGTGGTGCCAGCGCAGCCGGCGAGAGCGAGCAGGGCGGTCAGGGTGATCGCGGCGGTCGCCGCGGCACGGTTCTTCATCAGGTTCTCCTCAGTCGTTTGTGAGCGCACGAACCGGTGTGTCCGGGCGTGAAAGTGCTGAGCCCACCCGCGGGACGGGTCGGCTGCGAGCACCTCTCAGGTGCGACTGATGCAGAGAACGAGCAGAGACGGGGGTCTAGGAAGGGCAGTGCTAGGGGCGATCAGGGTAGGGCCGGCGCGCAGCGCGGCCCCCCAGGTGTGGCCCACGCGAGGGAGGAAGAGCAGTAACGCCACGAAGAGCAGCGCGAGGACGCAGGTCATCGCCAGCATGCTGGTATGCCCGCCGCAGTCCACGCACTCCCCGTCCGTCGACGGCTGGGGCGTGCCGTGGTCGGCCACGGCCACGGCCGCGCCAGCGGTGCCGTGTTCGTGGATCGCCGACGACGCGGGCGTTGACGTCTCGGCGTGACTGTTCAGAGAGTGCATCGCGAGCAGCCCGACGATGATCGCGGTGGTGACGGCGATGAGTAGCAGCAGCGAGTGGCCGAGCCCACGCGGGCCAGGACGCAGGCGTTGCGCCAGAGCGATCATCGACATGTCACCTCCCTCGCTTCCCAGGGTAAACGGATCAGGCGGGCTGACGTGTGCGGGATATAGGGGTGGCTGCGGCGACCGACGCGGTGGCGTGGGCGCGGAAGCGTCGCAGCCGGAGGCTGTTGGTGACCACAAACACAGACGAGAACGCCATCGCGGCGGCCGCGATTAGCGGGTTCAGCAGGCCGAGCATCGCCAGTGGGATCGCGGCGATGTTGTACGCGAACGCCCAGAACAGGTTTCCCTTGATGGTGCCCAGGGTTCGGCGGGCCAGCCGGATCGCATCCGCCACCACGAGCAGGTCACCGGAGACGATCGTGATGTCACTCGCAGCGATCGCCGCATCCGTCCCGCCGCCCATCGCCACCCCGAGATCCGCCGCGGCGAGGGCCGCGGCATCGTTCACGCCATCGCCGACCATCGCCACCACACGCCGGGAGGCATGCAGCTGCCGGATCGCTTCGAGCTTCCCGGCAGGGGTGACTCCGGAGCGGACTTCGTCGATGCCGACGAGAGTGGCGATGTGTAGCGCCGCACCGGCGTTGTCGCCGGTGAGTAGTACCGGCCGGAGCCCCAGCGCGCGGAATCGTGCGATCGCTTCGGCGCTGGTGGGCTTGACGGTGTCGGACACGGTGATCGTGCCCAGGAACTCGCCGTCGCGTGCAACCGCGATCACCGTCGCCCCGGCGGCTTCCAGGGCCTCAGCTTCGGTGCGGTGGGTGGCGGGGGCGTGGACGGACCATTGGTCCTCGACCCACAGGGGACGCCCGGCGACCACCACGGCGCCATCGATTACGGCTTGCACGCCGAACCCGACGTGCGACGTGAACCCCTCGGCAGGAGTCGGCGTGCCCTCCACCGCCGCGACGATTGCACGGGCGACGGGGTGTTCCGATCCCCACTCTGCGGCGGCGGCCGATGCTAGCAGGTCCTCGGAAGTGATGCCGGGTGCGGGGGAGAGCGTGGTGACGGACATGACACCGTTCGTGATGGTGCCGGTCTTGTCCAGCACGATGGTGTCGACCTGGCGGGTCTGCTCGAGCACCTGGGGTCCGCGGATCAGGATGCCCAGCTGCGACCCGCGGCCGGTGCCGACCAGCAGCGCCGTCGGTGTCGCCAACCCCAGAGCGCAGGGGCAGGCGATGATTAGGGTCGCGACGGCCGCGGTGAACGCGACCTCGAGCGACCCGCCGAGTAGCAGCCACCCGACGAACGCGATGATCGCCAGGACGATCACGATCGGAACGAACACGGCCGAGACGCGGTCAGCGAGGCGCTGCACCTTGGCCTTGCCGGTTTGTGCTTCGTCCATCAGCCGTTGCATCCGCGCCAGCTCGGTGTCGGCGCCGACGCGGGTGATCTCCACGATCAGGCGCCCGCCGACGTTCACCGTAGCGCCGACCACGCGGGAACCCTTGGTGACCTCAATGGGGACGGATTCGCCCGTCAACATGCTCGCGTCGATCGCGGATGCGCCGTCAACGACGAGCCCGTCGGAAGGGATCTTCTCCCCGGGGCGCACGACCACCTGATCGGCGACGGCTAGGGCATGTCTGACAATTGCCGGGTCCAGGCGATGACGGCGTTGAGGATGACAGCGGCCCGGTAGGTGATCGCGAGTTTGTCGTAGCGGGTGGCGAGTCCTCGCCATTGCTTGATGTGGCAGTAGCGGCGCTCGATGACGTTGCGGCCCTTGTAGTCGGCGGCGTCGAGGCAGACGGGGCGTCCGCCGCGTGAGCCGCGGCGCTTGCGGTGGCCTTGCTGGTCGGACGGCTCGGGGATCACGGCCTTGATCCCGCGGGCGCGTAGATGCCCGCGGATCGCGCGGGATGAGTACGCCTTGTCACCCCGGACCGCGTCCGGATGAGTGCGGGGCCGGCCGACGGGACGGGCGACACGCAGGTGTCCCATCAGCGGCAGGAACATCGGCGAGTCCCCGGCCTGGCCTGCTGTCAGCAGCGCGACCAGCGGGAGCCCGTTGCCGTCGACGAGCTGGTGGATCTTCGTCGACAGGCCGCCTCGGGAGCGGCCGACCGCGTGATCAGGCGGCTCGCGCGTCGTTCCATCCGACTTGCCGGGATGCATCGGCGATCGGCAGGTCGGTTTCCTCGATCAGTCGCGTGAACTCCGTCAGGCGGGTCTCGATGAGGAACCGCATGGGGGCGACACCGACCTGCTGGGTGAAAACGCGTGTGAGATGGGCGCGGGAGACGGCCACCTCCGCGGCGAGCCTGCCGACCGTCCACGGCTCGGTCATGCGCGAGCGCAGCAGGACGACCGAGCGGCGCACGGGGCGAGCGATTGGCGGCTGCGCGAGCCGGCCGCGCACCGGGAGGACGAACCTCTCGGGCACGGCGCCGTCGTCGGCGAGCAGCGTCGGTAGGGCAATCTCGACGGCGCGGGAGAACAGAGAGATCAGTCGGGTGGTCGCGACCTCCGGTGGCGCGGTCTCGTTCACGAGGCTGATCTGGCGCCACAGCGGTTCGATGCGGTGCAGGATGTCCACGCCAGGCTGCAGCACGAGTGCCGAGCCGTCCCAGGCGTCAGGATGCACGCCCGGACGGACGCGCGTGGTGTCGGCGAGCACCCATCGCATGTGGGAGCGGAGGAAGGACTCGTCGAAGTAGAGCGTCCATAGCCGCACAGTCGGGTCTGGGCGCACTGAGCACCACATGCCGGCCCCGAGAGCCATCGCGTAGCCCGGTGTCAACTCGTGGATGCCTGTGGCTGTCTCAATGTGTGCGGCGCCCTCGAGGACGTGGACGATCTTGGCGTGCCCAAACACGGCGCGGTGGATGCGTTCGGCGCGCACGCTCTCCACCGCCGACAACGGCGGACCGGCCGGCCGGCCAATAACGTAGCCGCGGCCGGTATCGTCACGATCCCGCAGGGGTGGGACCGCATCCCGTCCGATCAATGGCGCCGTCACGCGTTCATCGACACGACCAGTTCCGTGGCCTCCGGAAGGTTGCGCCGTGGTCACGCCCGATAGCCGATGACAGTGGTCATGCCGGTTTCGGCGTGGTAGATGTTGTGGCAGTGGGCGACCCAGAGACCTGGGTTGTCAGCGTCGAAGTCGACGGTGAGGGTCTGCTTGGGCAGGATGATCGACGTGTCTTTCCGCGGGCCGCCACCTTCATGCTGGTAGGTGTGACCGTGTAGATGGAATGGGTGCCACATCTCGGTGTCATTAGTGATCGTGAACCGGACGCGTTCGCCTTCGCGGATCTCGTGCGCGCCGTCGAGGGGCTGATTCATATCGAACCGTCGCCCGTCGATGCCCCAGTCGTATTCGGCCATACCTCCGGTGAGAGTGATCGCCACGGTCCGATCAGGCTGCCGTGAGGACAGCGCAACGCTGCTATCTGACGTCAGCAGCTGTGCGGTCCCGATCCGGCTGCTAGTGAGCTCCGGGATGCTCACATCGGCCGTCGGTGCTGCCGCGGCGCTGCCGGTGCGGATGACGGCGAAGCCGCGGTCGCGCTTGCCTTCGGCTTGCGCGACGAGGGGAAACACGCCGTCGCCGAGGGTGAGGGTCGCGTCGTAGCGTTCGCCCATGCCGATGAGGATGCTGTCGACTTCGAGCGGTTCCACGGGGAAGCCGTCGGTATGGGTGATGGTGAGCGTGTGACCGCCGATGGCGAGGCGGAACGCGGTGTCGCTGCCGGCGTTGATGATCCGCAGCCGCACCTTCTCGCCGGCCCGCCCGGTGAACTGGGTGGGGTCAGCGGGGGGTTTCCCGTTGACGAGGTAGAGGGGGTAGTAGACGTCGCCGGCGTCGCCGCCGAGCAGATCGGAGGTGGCGCCCATGAGGGTGTTGCCCATCCGCATGAACATGTCGCCCATCCCGCCCGTGTCACCCATCCCGGCGGACAGCTCGTCAAGGACGTCGTCGGGGGTGGCGGTGACGCCGTCGAGCCAGTCGTCGAGGATGATGACCCACTCGTCCTCGTACCCGCCGGGCTCGGCGGGGTCCTCGACGATCAGCGCCCCGTACAGGCCACGGTCCAGCTGCACCCCGACGTGGGGGTGGAACCAGTAGGTGCCGGGATCGGGCGCGATGAACTCGTAGTCGAAACTGGCCCCGGCCTTGATGGGCTGCTGGGTGACCGGCGGGACGCCGTCCATGTCGTTGCGCAGCGCGAGCCCGTGCCAGTGCACGGAGGTGTCCGCCTCGAGCTGGTTCCGGACGGTGGCCTTCAGAGTGTCTCCGGCGCCGAGACGGATCACGGGCGCCGGAACAGACCCGAACGCCCAGGTCGGCGCGGTCGCCCCGGCTAGGTCCAGCACGGTCGGGGCGGCGGTGAGGGTCGCGGTGGTGACCTTCCCGGTGCCGCCGCGGCGCCGCTCGGCGCCTTGGACCTGGGCGCCGTCGGGCTGCACCCAGTTCGCCGCCGGCGCGCAGGATGCCAGCGCGACCGTCGCGACGGCGCCAATGCTGACGCCGAGGAACCCTCGCCGAGTTAGGAGGAAGCGGGGGCGTGGGGCGGGCGACGGGTTCATCGTTGTTTCCTTTCCGGCCGGGAGCGCGGGCCGTGGTTTTCGTCAGGGAGGCCGTCCGGGTCGGACGTCGCATGATCGGCGGAGGCTCGTGGGGCACGATTGCCGGTTGCCGTGACGGCCGAGGGCTCTGAGCGCCTGGATCCGATGGCGAGCAACGCCATTGCGATCAGCACGATCACGGTCCCGATCCAGCCCCACAGGCCCGGGTCCTCGCGCAGGATCAGCAGCGACAGCAGGATCCCGAAGACCGGCACGAGCAGCGTCCACGCGGCGAGGAGGTCGAGCCGGGCACGTCCGATCTCGGTGAACCAGGCGACCGTGGTGGCGGCGGTGCCGACCAGTGATAGGAACAGCAGGGTGAGGATGAACCGGATGTTCCAGTCGATCGTGGGCGGCCCTTCTGTGACGGCTGCGGTGCCGGCGAGGATCGCACCTCCGATGAGCAGCTGAGCTGCCGCCACGATTCGGACGTCTGCGTGCACGATCCGGCCGATGAGGGTGCCGGCGGCGATCGCGGCGGCGGAGGTCAGTGAGAGCCACGCTCCGGTGCCGAGCCCGGAGGGAAGGACGATGATGAGTAGGCCGGTGAAGCCCAGGCCGATCGCGGCGATCGCGGCGGGGGTGGGACGCTCGCGGTAGAGCCACCACGCGGGCAGCAGGATCAGGATTGGCTGCGCGTTGGCGAGCACCGAGGCGATCCCGGTCGACAGTCCGGTCGCGGCGACGAACATCGTCGCGAATGCCAGGGCGATGTTCACCAGTCCGAGGCAGCCGATCAGTGCCCATGTCTTCGGGTCGCGGGGAAGAGGTGCCCGCTGGATGCCGGCGACGGTTGCGAGCGCGACCCCGGCGATGAGGGCTCTCAGTGCCGCGAGCCACAGCGGCGGGGCGTCTTGCAGGCCGACGGTGATCGCGACGAAGCACGACCCCCAGGCGAGCGTGACCCACAGCATCCGCAGCGGTCGGGGGTGCCCGTGCCGGCTGGCGTCCGCGAGGGGGCGGACGACGGTGTTCACGACGACTCTCGCGTGTCGGTCCCGCTGTCGCCCCCGTGGCGTCGATGATTCGAGTCGTGGGCGCCGGTGTGGTGGCGGTGGCCGAACAGGTGCATGGCGGCCATGCCGATGATCGCGACGTAGGGCAGCACTGCGACGACGTGGGGAAGGTGGTCGATGAACAGGTAGATCGCGATCCCGAGCACGGAGATCCCGATGATCAGCCACGCCGTCACAGGCATCCGTCGCCGCGGGTCGCCTTCGCCGGGACGTCGGCGGGCGGTTGGTGGTCACCGGTCATGGTCGGGCTCCTCCGCCGGTGTGAGGAAGTCCTGGCGCATGCCGAGGCTCTCGTCGGTGAGGCGGATCGAGGTCGCGGCGTCGGGGACGGTGCCCGTCAGCGCGCGGATCGCGTCGATCGTCTCGGGCACGACGATGGCCTCGTTGTAGACCTGGTAGGCGAGGTAGGCCTCGCTGCCGTTCACGGTGACCAGGTCCTCCCACACGGCGACCTCCCACATGTCTCCCCGGGGGCGGCCGAGATCGCGCATCAGCTCGACGGTGGAGTTGAGGGCGACCAGGCCATCGGACATCCGGATGAACGCGATGCGGGGCGCGGCGCGCAGGGCGTCCAGCACCTCGTCGCGGGTCGCCTCCCGGGTCAGTTGTAGCGTCCAGTAGTGGCTGTGGGTCTGCGTGTGGGCGCCTTTGGCGGCGATGGTGACGACATCGAGTCCGGGGAGCACGGTCTGTGCGTCGGGGCCCTGATGAGAGGGGATGGTCGGTTCTGGGACCATCGTGTTCATGATCCCGCCGAGGTGCGATTCCCACGGGTCGGTGGCGCGGCGGATGAGCACCCCACGGGCGCGCAGCAGGAGTCCGGCCGCATCCAGCGCGCCGAGGATCCGCACGATGCTGGTGGTGTTGCAGGAGACCACCCGGGTGCTGTCCCTGCCGATGGCGCTGGCGTAGTTGGCTTGGGCGACGAAGGAGTGGCCGGTGGTGGAGTGGGACTCGCCGCCTTGGAGCACTGCCTTGACGCCGAGGGCGCGGTAGCGCTCCAGGTTTCCCGCTGCCACATGCTTGGGGGTGGTGTCGACGACGACGTCGCACTGCGCGAGAAGGTCGTCGAGCACTCCCTGTGCGGGCACGTCGGCGCCCCGCATGGCCTGCTGCGCCTCGATGGTGGAGGCGAACACGGGCAGGCGGTTCGCTGCGGACTTGATCCGCCAGTCGGTGGCGATGTCCGCGACGCCGACCAGGTCCATGTCCGACTGCAGCAGGACCGCGTCGGCGACGCGCTTGCCGATGACGCCGTAGCCGTTGACGCCGACTCGAATGGTGTTCATGTGCGTGCCTTTCTGATGAGGGATGGGAGCCGCGGCGGTCATCGCCGTCGCCGCGTGGTCCAGAGCAGGTAGCCGCCGAGTGCGGTGACCACGCTCGCGCCGGCGCCGATCATGACGCCTTCCCGCGAGCGCCATCTCGTGTTCCCGCTGACGAGTTCGCCGATGCCGTTGATCAGGGCGGCGGTGATCATGCCGGCGATCAGGCGATTGCCGATCCGTTCAGCCCGTCCCACGAGCGGTTCCAGTTCGGCCGCGCGCAGGTGCACCTCGAGGCCGCCGTTCTCCAGCACCCGCCGGAGCTGCTTGAGTGTTCCGGGCAGCTCGAGCAGCAGTGCTCCGGCATCCGCGGATGCCTGTGCCCAGCGTTTCGCCAGGGCGGGGAGGGAGAACTGTCGCTGCACGATCCGCTCCGAGAAGGGGGTGAGCGCCTGCAGCATCTCGAACTCGGGGTCGAGCCGTGCCGCCAGTGCCTCGCCCATCATCAGGACCTTGAACAGCAGAGCGGTCTGCTGCGGCAGCTGGAGGTGGTGGTGTCGCAGCAGGGCGAGCAGCTCTCCGAGCAGGTGGCTGAGGTTAATGTCGGACAGGGGGCGTCCGAGATACCGCGACACGAAGACGTCCAGGGAGCGGCCGAGCTCGCCGCGGTCGGAGGTGTTCTTGGTGATCGAGAGCGCGAGCAGGGCGGTGGCGAGCGCGTTGGAGTCTCCGCGGGTGAAGGCGAGCAGCACGTCGGAGAGCTGCTCGGTGACCTCTTCGTCGAGTTGGCCGACCATGCCGAAGTCGATGAGGGCGATGGATCCGTCGGTTTGGATGAACAGGTTGCCCGGGTGCGGGTCGGCGTGGAAGAAGCGGTTCTCGAACACCATGGTGAGGATGAGGTCTGCGCCTCGCCTGGCCAGCTGGTTCCGGTCGATGCCGGCCGCGTCCAGGGCGGGCAGGTCGTCGACTCGGATGCCGTGCATCCGTTCCAGGGTCAGCACGCGTGACGTGGTCGTCTCCCAGAACACCTGAGGGACGGCGACGTCGGGTGAGTCGGCGAAGTCGGCGGCGAACCGCTCCGCGTTCCGGCCCTCCTGCAGATAGTCGAGCTCGGCGCGCAGCGTGCGGGAGAACTCCTCGACGATGCCCGGCAGGTTGTACTGGCGGGCGGCATCCCACCGCTTGTCGGCGCGCTCGGCGAGGTTCTGCAGGATCTCCAGGTCTTCGTGGATCTGGGCGACCGCGCCGGGTCGGCGGACCTTCACGACGACCTGGGTGCCGTCGTGAAGGGTCGCGGCGTATGCCTGCCCGATCGACGCGGCGGCCAGCGGTTGCGGGTCGAACTGTGCGAAGAGCTGTTCGGGGTCCGCGCCGAGCTCCTCGCGGATCACCGCCTTCATCGGCTCCCAGGCCTCGGGCGGCGCGGCGTCCTGAAGCTTGACCAACTCGGCGAGGTAAGCGGCGGGCAGCAGGTCGTTGCGGGTGGACAGCAGCTGGCCGAGTTTGATGAAGGTCGGTCCGAGCTCCTCGAGGGCGAGTCGGAGGTGTTCCGGACTGGTGTAGGGCTCGTCCCGGCGCGCATGCCCGAGAACGCCTTTGTTGAAGGGAATCCACTTCTCCAGTCCGAGCAGCCCGAGGCCGAGCCCGAGTCCGTGGTGCTCGAGGATGGTGGCGATGCGCCGATACCGGCTCCGATGCGTGCTCATCAGTCGAGGCCTCCTTCGCGGTTGGTCGCGTCGCGGGCCGAGGTGCCCGGGCCGATCGCGAACGTCTTGGTCTGTCCGGCCGAGAGCGGCACGGCGACCGCGCCGACGCGCACGTGGATCGCGGGTGCTGAGCCGGCGTGCACGCGAAGCTCCAGGCTGCGGTCACGGAGCATCACGTCGACGAGGTGGCCGCGGTATCGGATCTGGAACCCGACCCGGGTGAGGTTCGGCGGCAGTCGGGGGGCGAAGACGAGCTCGTCGTCACCGAGGGCCATGCCGGCGAAGGAGCGGACGGGCAGGTCGATGGTGCCGGCCATCGCGCCGAGGTGGATCCCTTCGCGGGTGGTGCCGCCCTGGGAGTCGTCGAGATCGGCGATCAGCGCCTCGCGGAACGCGATCCAGGAGCGGGACGGGTCGATGCCGGCCAGGACGGAGGCGTTCACGACTCGGCTGAGCGTCGACCCGTTGGCGGTGCGGGCGAGGTAGTACTCGACCGTGCGGGTCAGGTCCTGCTCGGAGAACGGGTAGCCGAGCGTGGCGAGTTGCGCCCGGAGCCCGTCGTGACCGAGCAGGTAGACCAGCATGACGACGTCGGGCTGCTTGGCGAGCTTGTACCGGTTGGTGCTGTCGTTCTCGGACTCGAGGATGAGATCGAGCCGGCCGATGTTCCCGTACTCCTCGCGGTAGTGGTCCCAGTCCAGCTCCTGCAGGCTCTCGTAGCCGTCGAACTGGGTGAGGATGCCGTCGCGGTGGAACCCCACCGCCAGTCGTGTGCTGAGCCGGGCCCACCCCGCGATCTCCTCGTCGGTGACGCGGAGCCGGTCGCGGAGGCCCTCGCCGCGGTGCCCGTGGAGCAGGGCGAGTGTCCGGGCCGCTCGCGTGGCGACCCACGAGGCGAGGACGTTGGTGTACGTGTTGTCGCGCAGGCCGCTGCCGGGAGCGTCCGGGGCGCCGTCGTGGAACTCGTCGGGTCCCATCACCCCGGCGATGTGGAAGCGGTCGGTGGCAGTGTCGTGCTCGGCGAGCGAGGCGAACAGGCGGGCGACCTCGATGATGAGCTCGCCGCCGCGTTCGGCGAGCCACTCGAGGTCGCCGGTGGCCTGGTAGTGCTGCCAGGCGTTGTAGGCGATGGCGAGGCCGACGTGGCGTTGACGGTGGGAGTTGTCCGGCATCCACCGACCGGAGCGCGGGTTGTAGAGCGCCTCGGGCGTCTCCTCGCGACCGTCGCTGCCGCTCTGCCAGGGGAAGAGGGCTCCGCGGAGTCCGGCGGCGGTCGCCGCGGCGCGGGCGGCGTCCAGTCGCCGCCAGCGGTAGTCGATCAGCGCCCGGCTGATCTCGGGCGTGCGCAGAGCGATCACGGGCAGGACGAACACCTCGTCCCAGAAGACGTGCCCCCGATACCCCTCGCCGTGCAGGCCGCGGGCGGGCACCCCGGCGTCGAGCTCGACGGTGTGCGGCGAGAGGGTCTGGAGCAGGTGGAAGACGTGCAGGTTCAGGATGAGTCGGCTGTGCGTGTCGGCGTCCAGGGTGACCGCGAAGCGTTCCCAGAGTCGCCGCCACGCCGCCGCGTGGCGTTCCCGCAGCGCCTCGACGTCGCCACCGCGTTCGGTGAGCAGGGTCAGGGCGGCACCACCCGGCTCGCTGATGGCCCGATCGTGGGAGGTGTAGATCGCGGCCGTCTTGGTGAGGGTGACCGGTCGACCCTGCTCCAGAGGGATGCGCAGCTCCCGGGTGTGCTGCGATGGCGTGTCGATGCGGTGATCGGTCGCGCTGTCGGTTCCGGTGAGGGTCGAGCGGACGGCGGTGGCGATGTGGACCCGGCTCTGCCGGGTCCGCACCTCGCAGAGGGTGGTGTCGCCGACCTGGCGGAACGTCGGCTGCGTGAGGTGGGTGGCGTCCGATCCGAGATACGCGGCCACGTTGCTGTTGCGCACGCCGGCGTCGATCCCGGCGCGGAGGGTGACCGTGCCGCTCCAGTCGGGGGCGGTGAGCGTGGTTTCCAGCACGGCCAGGTGAGGCTCGTCCAGGGAGGTGAACGTCGTCTGCACGAAGTCGAGTCGATCCCCGTTCGGAGCGGTGAGGACCGCGCGGCGGACGACCAGGCCGCGGCGCAGGTCGAGCTCGCGTCGTTCGCTGTGCGTCACGACCTGGCCGGTGGACAGCCACGGCCCGTCTCCGAGGCGGAGGTCCACCGGAAGCCAGTTGGGAGTGTTGACGAGATGCTCCTCCTCGAGCTCGCGCCCGTGGATGGTGCTCGCCAGTCGGTTGTACACGCCGGCGAGGTAGGTGCCGGGATAGTGGATGCCGTCGTCGTGGTGCTCGGGCCGGGCGCCCCGGGTGGCCAGGTAGCCGTTGCCCAGCGCGGTGAGCGCCTCCCGGTGCCCTTCGTGCGCGGGGTCGAAGCCGTCGTAGACCAGCTGCCACGGATCCGTGGTGGAGACGCCCAGGTCGAGCTCGGCGACATCGGCCAGGACGAGGTCGGCGCCCGCGGCCTCGAGCTGCTCCCGCGCTCCGGCGCGGTCGATGCCGACGACGAAGCCGAAGCCTCCGCGCCTCCCGGCCGCCACGCCGGCGACCGAGTCCTCGACGACCGCGGTGCGGGCCGCGGCGACACCCAGTCGCCGGGCCGCCTCGACGAACATGGCGGGATCCGGCTTGCCTTTCAGGTGATGCGAGAGCGCGATCCGGCCGTCCACCACGGTGTCGAAGCAGCCGGCCAGTCCTGCGGCGGCGAGCATCTGGTGCGCGTTCCGGCTCGCGGTGACCAGCCCGACCGGAACGGCCGCGCCCCGCAGGCGATGCAGCAGCGCCACGGTGCCCGGATAGACGCGCAGCCCGCGGGTGCCCAGCTCCGCCAGGAACAGCTCGTTCTTGCGCGCCGCGAGCCCCGCGATCGTCCACGCCGTTGGTGGGTCGTCGGGATCTCCGGCGTCCAGGGCGATCCCACGGGCCGTCAGGTACGCCGATACCCCGTCCTCGCGGGTTCGCCCATCCACATAGCGGCGGTAGTCGGCGACCGGGTCGAAGGTCGTCTCGGGGTCGTCCACCTGCACACGCGGGTCTCGCAGCACCTCGTCGAACAGCTGCTTCCACGCGGCGGCATGGATCGCGGCGGTGTTCGTGACCACGCCGTCCATGTCGAACAGCACCGCGTCGTAGACGGCATCGAGGTGGTGAGTCCCGCGCTCTGCCGACCGCGGAGTCATCGCGGCGCCTCGCGTCCGGTCATGAGGCGCCGCCGGGCGTCGACGCCGGGGCGAGGCTGCTCGCCTCTGCCGGGGCCGCGGGGGCCTGCTGGGCGGGCAGCCGGAGCCGCTTGAGCAGGAGCGCGTTGACGGCGACGATCACGCTGGAGCCGGACATGCTGATGGCGGCGATCTCCGGGGAGAGCATGATCCCGAACGCGGGGTAGAACACGCCGGCGGCGATCGGCAGCGCGATCGCGTTGTAGCCGATGGCCCAGCCGAGGTTCTGCCGCATCTTCCGCAGCGTGCCCTTCCCGATCTTCAGCGCGATCGCCACGTCCAGCGGGTCGGAGCGCATCAGGACGACATCGGCGGTCTCGATGGCGACGTCGGTGCCGGCGCCGATCGCGATGCCGAGGTCCGCCTGGGCGAGGGCGGGGGCGTCGTTGACGCCGTCGCCGACCATCGCGACCTTCTTGCCGGATGCCTGGAGCTCGGCGATCTTGGCGGACTTGTCCTCGGGGAGCACGTCGGCGATCACGGTGTCGATGCCCAGCAGCGAGGCGATGCGCTCGGCGGTGGGCTTGTTGTCGCCCGTGAGCATCGCCACCTCGATGCCCTGCTCGTGGAGTGCGTCGATCGCGGCTTTCGCGGTGTCGCGGGGGGCGTCGGCGAGGGCGATCACGCCGGCGATCTGCCCGTCGACGGCGAACATGATCGCGGTGCGGCCGCCGTCCGCGAGGGCCTGCTGCTGCGAGACGACCGGGCCGGTGTCGATGCCCTGCGCGGCCATCAGCCGGGCGTTGCCGAGCACCACGTGCTTCCCGTCCACGGTGGCGATCGCGCCCTGCCCGGTGACGTTGCGGAACGCGGACGCGGTGCGGCGCGGGATGTTCCGGCTCTCGGCGTAGGTGACGATCGCCTTGGCCAGCGGGTGCTCCGACTCCCGCTCGAGCGCGGCGGCGAGGGCGAGCAGCTCCAGGTCGTCCATGCCGATGGGGATGTAGTCGGTGACCTCCGGCTCGCCCTTGGTGAGCGTGCCGGTCTTGTCCAGCACGACGGTGTCGATGTGCGCGGCGGTCTCGATGCCGGTCGCGTTCTTGAACAGCACGCCGCGCTTGGCGCCCAGGCCCGTGCCGACCATGATCGCGGTCGGCGTGGCGAGCCCGAGGGCGTCGGGGCAGGTGATGACGACGACGGTGATCGCGAACAGGATCGCCATCGGCAGCTCCGCCCCGGCGAGGAACCACACCAGGAAGGTCAGGGTGCCGCCGACGAGGGCGAGCAGAACGAGCCAGAACGCGGCCCGGTCGGCGAGGCGCTGGCCGGGGGCCTTGGAGTTCTGCGCCTCCTGCACCAGCTTCACGATCTGCGCCAGCGCGGTGTCCGCGCCGACCTTCGTGGCACGCACCCGGAGCGTGCCGACGGTGTTCACGGTCGCCCCGATCACCTCCGAGCCGGGCGCCTTCTCGACCGGCATGGACTCGCCGGTGACCATCGACTCGTCGATCTCGGACTCGCCGTCCTCGACGACGCCGTCGGTGGGGACTTTCGCGCCGGGGCGGATGAGCATGAGGTCGCCGGGGACGACCTCGGAGGTGGGGATCTCGACCTCCTCTCCGTCGCGGAGGACGACCGCGCGGGCGGGCGCGAGCTCCAGCAGCCGGCGGATGGCGTCGTTCGCACCTCCCCGGGCGCGCATCTCGACCCAGTGGCCGAGCAGCACGAAGGTGGCCAGCACGGTAGCGGCTTCGTAGAACACCTCGCCGCCTCCGGTGAGGGTGATGACCAGGCTGTAGATCCAGCCGGCGCCGACACCGACCGCGACCAGCACCATCATGTCCAGGGTGCGGGCGCGCAGAGCCCGGTAGGCGCCGTCGAAGAAGATCCAGGCTGAGTAGAAGATCACCGGCAGCGACAGGATCAGCATGAACACGTCGTCGCGCAGCCCGAACGGGGCCGGCACCTCGAAGCCGATCACCTCCCGGCCGATCGGGGACCACAAGGTGATCGGGATCGACAGGATCAACGCGACCAGGAACCGGTTGCGCATGTCCCGGATCATCGCCGCCATCGACATGCCGCCGTGATGCCCGCCGTGGCCCATCACATCCTGCGCGCTGCGGCCGGCCGGCTGAGCCCCGTGATCGTGCCCACCCTCGGTGGCCGGAGCGTGACCGGCATGCGCGCCGGCGTCCATGGCGGAGTGGTCCGCGTGGTCCGCTGCCGGGTGCGGGTGCTCGTGCCCCGCCGGGGTGTCATGACCGGTGGAGACCGCGCGTCCCTCGTGCTCGGCGTGCTCCTGATAGCCGTCGTGCGCGTCATGCTCGGCGTGGGCATCGTGCTCGGCGTGGTCGTGGTGGTCGGCGTGCTCGTGGGGTTCGTGGGCGGGGTCGCAGATGTGGTCCGGGACGGACTGCCCGGCGCAGTGGTAGCCGCATTCGATCACCCACTGCTGCAGGTGCGCGACCGAGGTGGTCTGCGGGTCGTAGGTGACGGTCGCGGTCTGGGAGACGGGGTTCGCGTCGACGGACAGGACGCCCGGCTGGCGGGCGAGGTGGGCTTCGGTGACGTTCTTGGAGGTCGCGCGGATCATGCCGCTGACCTGCAGGGTCACGGTCTTGGTGTCGGTCATCGGATTTCCTTCGCGGTGGAGGGGCGGTTCGGGTCGGTGTCGGGGTGGGGCCAGCGCCAGTCGGCGACGGCGGGGATGTCGGTGCCGTGCTCGCGGGTGTGGGCGCGGGCGCGCAGGCGGGCGTCGACGAGTTCCTGCCGCAGCTGCGCGTGGGTCGCGGCAAGGCCCGGGACGTGGTCGAGGACGTCGATCGCGAGCCGGTAGCGGTCGAGGTCGTTGAGCATGACCATGTCGAACGGGGTCGTGGTGGTGCCCTTCTCCACGAAGCCGTGGACGTGCAGGTTCTGGTGCCCGGCGCGCTTGTAGGTGAGACGGTGGATCAGCCACGGGTAGCCGTGGTAGGCGAAGATCACCGGCTTGTCGGGGGTGAAGATCGCGTCGAACTCCCGGTCCGGCAGGCCGTGCGGGTGCTGGTCCTCGGATTGCAGACGGGTCAGGTCGACCACGTTCACGACCCGCACGGACAGGTCAGGGATGTGCTCGCGCAGCAACGCGGCCGCGGCGAGCCCCTCGAGGGTGGGCACGTCGCCGGCGGCGGCGAGCACCACGTCCGGCTCGGCGCCCTCGGTCTCGGTGCCGGCCCAGGGCAGGATGCCCAGGCCCCGGGTGCAGTGCTCGATCGCCTCGTCCATGGTGAGCCACTGCGGGGCGGGCTGCTTTCCGGCGACGACGACGTTGATGTAGCCGGTGGAGCGCAGGCAGTGGTCGTAGGTGGACAGCAGCGTGTTCGCGTCGAACGGGAGGTAGACGCGGACGATGTCGGGGCTCTTGTTCAGGGCGAGGTCGATGAACCCGGGGTCCTGGTGGCTGAACCCGTTGTGGTCCTGCCGCCAGACGTGGCTGGAGAGCAGGTAGTTGAAGCTCGGCACCGGTTCCCGCCAGGGCACCTCGCTGGCGGCTTCGAGCCATTTGGCGTGCTGGTTGAACATCGAGTCGACGATGTGCGTGAACGCCTCGTAGCAGTTGAACAGGCCGTGCCGGCCGGTGAGGACGTACCCTTCGAGCCAGCCCTGGCACTGGTGCTCGCTGAGCACCTCCATCACCCGCCCGGTCGGCGCCAGATGCTCGTCCACCGGCAGCACGGTCGCGTTCCACTGCTTGCCGGTGGCCTCGAACACGGGCGGGGCGAGCCGGTTGGAGGCGGTCTCGTCGGGGCCGAAGATGCGGAAGTTGTCCGGGTTGTGCCGGATCACGTCGGCGAGCCATTCGCCGAGCATCCGGGTCGCCTCCGCCGTTCCCGTGCCTCGCGCCTCGGGGTCGACCGGGTGGGCGTGGTCGCGGAAGTCGCCCAGGCGCAGCGGGACGGTCAGCTGCCCGCCGTTCGCGACCGGGTTAGCGCTCATCCGCCGCGCTCCGGCCGGGGCGGCGGCGACCGTGGCAGGGAACGGGGCGCCGTCGGCGTCGAAGAGCTCGTCGGGCCGGTAGGAGGCCAGCCAGTCCTGGAGGAGCTGCAGGTGCTCGGGGGTGTCGCGGACCTCGGCGAGCGGCACCTGGTGGGACCGCCAGGTGCCCTCCACGGGGAGCCCGTCGATCACCGGCGGGCAGGTCCAGCCTTTCGGGCTGCGCAGCACGATCGCTGGCCACGCCGGCCGGCCTTCCAGGGTGCCGGCCGCCGCGGCGGTCTTGATGTCCGCGATCCGGTCCAGCACCTCGTCCAGCACGCCGGCGAACCGGGCGTGGGACTCCCGCGGGTCCTCGCCGTCGAAGCCGACGGTGACCACGAACGGCTCGTGGCCGTAGCCGCGCAGCAGCGCGACCAGCTCGTCCTCGGGGATGCGGGACAGCACCGTCGGGTTGGCGATCTTGTACCCGTTCAGGTGCAGGATCGGTAGCACCACCCCGTCCGCGGCTGGGTTGAGGAACTTGTTGCCGTGCCACGCGGTCGCCAGCGGCCCGGTCTCGGCCTCCCCGTCGCCGATCACGCACGCGACCAGCAGGTCCGGGTTGTCGAACGCGGCGCCGTAGGCGTGGACGAGGGAATAGCCGAGCTCGCCGCCCTCGTTGATCGACCCGGGCGTGTCCGGGGACGCGTGCGAGGGGATGCCGCCGGGGAAGGAGAACTGCCGGAACAGCGCCTTGAGCCCCTCCTCGGTGCGGTCGATCCGCGGGTACAGCTCCGTGTAGGTGCCGTCCAGGTAGGCGTTGGCGACCATGCCCGGCCCGCCGTGCCCCGGCCCGGTCACGTACAGGGTGTTCAGATCCCGGTCGGTGATCGCCCGGTTGAGGTGGGCGTACAGGAAGTTCAGGCCCGGGGTGGTGCCCCAGTGCCCCAGTAGTCGAGGCTTGATGTGCTCCGCGGTGAGCGGGTCGCGCAGCAGCGGGTTGTCGAGCAGGTAGATCTGCCCGATGCTCAGGTAGTTCGCCGCCCGCCACCACGCATCCACCTCCTCCAGTCGTTCCGGGGTGACGGCGATGGTGCGGTATGCCCAGCGGGCCGGTGCGGTGCTCATGGTCGGTCTCCTCGCGGTTCGCGGCCGAGGCCGCCGAATGTGGTCATGGTGATAGTGGTCATTGTGCGGTCCCTGCCGGGAGGACGACGGTGGTCTCGGTGCCGTGGATCCAGACGATGCCGCGGTCGTCGACGAGCACGACCGCCCCATCTGCGTTCCCGAGCGCCTGGACGGTGCCCGTGGCGGCACCGACGCTGTCCCAGGATCCGGTGCCGGTGAGTCGCCAGAGGGTGCCGTCGGTGTCGACGCCGACCAGCCCGCCCGTGGAGTCCGCCTCCACCAGGTAGAGCGGCGGCGCATCCGCGACGAGGTCGAAGGTGGCGCCCGCATCCCGGCTCTCCTGCAGGCCCTGCCGCGTCGCGGCGTAGAGGGTGCCGTCGGTGGTGACGGTCAGGTCGGCGGCGGGGAGCTCGGCGCCGTCGATCCAGGTGGTCCCGCCGTCGGTGCTGGTGCGGATGGTGATCGAGCTGGACCCGATCCCGTGGATCGCACCGTCTCCGGCGGTGAGGACGTGGAAGTCCTCCTGCCCGGTAAACGCGACCGGCTCCCAGGTGGTCCCGGCGTCGGTGCTTCGGATGAGTCCCAGGTTGTGCTCGCCGAGCTCCGCCGGGGTGTTCGGTCCCGGGTGCCCGGAGGCGTAGAGGACGTCGCCGTCGGCGGTCAGGCCCATCGCGTCGAAGTCCGCGCCTCCCAGGGGGCCGGAGATGTCGCCGGTGTCGGTGAGGGTGTAGAGGCCTGCGTGGGCGCCCAGCAGCACGGTGCTCCCGCCGAGGTCGACGATGCCGTGCACATGACCGAGACCGGTATCCGGGGCGGGTGCCGAGGTGGCGGTCGGCGTGGAGGTGCAGCCGGTCAGCAGCAGGCCCGCAGCAGCGGCGACGGCAGCGGCCGTGATCGTGGTGGCGTTGCTGCTCATGCGATCGCCTGGATGAAGAGAATGGTCGCCGCGGACAGGATGATCAGGGCGAGGATGATGCCCACGAAGCACGCGGCCAGAGTCCGGGAAGTCATGATGGGCCTTTCGACGGGCCGGCGCTGTCGGTCAGGACGGATGCGCCGGGCCTCGGGCGGGGCCAGGTCAGGGGTGGTCGGCCCCGCCCGAGGGGTTCGGGTCAGAGGGTGGCGAGGATGTCCTGCATGGTGGTGATCTCGGCGGTCTGTCCGTCGATGATCTGCTGGGCGAGCGCGGCCACGTCCGGGTTCTCGCCGTTGTTCAGCACCATCTGGGCCATGGTGACGGCGCCCTGGTGGTGGCCGACCATGCCCTCGAGGAACAGCCGGGTCGCCTCGACCCCGGTGGCGGCGTCCAGGGCGACCATGTCGTCGTCGGACATCATCCCGTCGCCGTGGTCCATGCCGCCCATCCCGCCCATCCCGCCCATGTCGGACATGGAGTCGTCGTAGGGGATTCCCCAGTCCTCGAGCCAGCCCTTCATGGTCTGGATCTCGGGGCCTTGGGCGGCTTTGATCTGCTCGGCGAGGGTCACGACCCGCTCGTCGATGCCGTCCTTGGCCAGGATCTGATCGGCCATCTCGATGGCCTGTTCGTGGTGCGGGATCATCATCGTGACGAACATCTCGTCAGCGGAGTTGAACGATGCCTGCTCGGAGGGGGCGGGGGTGCCGCTGGTCATGCCGCCGGGGCCGTGGTCCATGCCGGGCATGGATCCGTCGGTGGGCGCGCAGCCGGCGAGCACGAGCGCAGCGGCGAGCGCGGCGGTGCTCAGCGCGAGAATGCGGAAACGCATGGGTGGGTGTCCTTGTCTAGTCAGTCGAATGGTGAGTTGATTCCCGAGCCGTATGCGGGCACGGCGCAGCATCTCCCGGCACAGCGGCGACGGGAGGGCGGGGAATCAGGTTCGACTGATCGACAGGACGATGAGGGAAGGTGGTCGGGGGTGCGGTAACGCGGTGAGCACATTCCGCCCGTGCAGGCGTAGCAGGGCGAGGACGGTGCCCAGGCGGGCCAGCAGCGCCGGGGCGAGCAGCACGATGGTGGCGGCCAGCAGCGCCAGCACGCACGCCATCATCAGCATCGAATGGTCCGGCATTCCGCCCGAGCTGTCGCAGTCGCCCTCGCAGTGCCCGCCCGAAGCCTCGGTGCCTGTCCCGATGGTGTTCTCGAGCATGCTCCCGGTCGCGACGGTGCCGCCCAGGTCAGAGTCGGGCGCGGCATGGGCGGCTTCGGAGGCCGCTGCGGGGGTGTCGGCGTGCCCGCTGGTGAGCATGCCGGTGAGGGTGTGCATGGCCAGCAGGCCGGCGATCAGCAGGAGCGCGGTCGCGAAGGTCAGCAGCAGCCGGTGCAGCCCGGATGGGGCGTGCACCAGGGTTCGGATGTGGTTCACCGCCGACCTCCTTCCCGCGTCCAGCGTACCCCGGTGTGCCTGGATCCCCGCCGGCGCCGATCGGGCGCACGGCGGTCCTGCCCAGCCTGGTCGCCCGACCGATGCCTGGCCAGGGGCGATGGTCCCGGATGGGGACCGGTGCGCGGCAACCGGCTCATCGGCGGCCCGTTCCGGCACGGTGGGCCTTCTCCATCAGAGCCAGCAGCCCGAGGGTGTCGTCCTTGATCTGGGTGCGACCGACGACGGCCCAGTTGCGGGCGAGGTGATCGCGGAGATAGTCGAGGATGTGCTCGAGGGGGACGGTGTGCCAGGAGCCGGACCGATGGGGGCGGGCGGTGTTGCCGAACGCGACCGTGCGGATCAGGTGGCCCTCCGGGGCGAGGACCTGCCCGGCCGTCAGCAGCTCCTGGACGAGGGCGGGCGCGTCGGCGGGGGTGCAGCAGCCGAACCGGGCGAACGCGGCCTCCAGCACCGCGGGGTCGCGCATCGCGGGGTTCAGCTTCGGGGCGCCCTCCTTGACCTCGCCGACGATCATGTCCGGCGCCCCGGGGCGGGCGCCGAGGGCCGGGTCGGGGTCGTCGCCGGGGATGTGGTGCAGTCGGATCGCGAGGATGTCCAGGTCGGTGACGGTGCGCGGCCCGTCCGGACCGGTCGCGTCCAGCACCGGGTACTCGGCGACGGTGAAGTACCCGTTCACCCGCAGGTAGGCCTGCACCAGACCGACCGCTGTATCCATCCCGCGCCCCCTTTCCCTGCCGTCGTGGGTCAGGCGGCGTTGGCGTAGCGGGCGGGGTCGCCGTCGAACAGCGGCCCGCACTCGGGGCAGCAGAACCAGTACCGCGCGCCTTCGTAGTCACGGAACAGGCCGCGCTTCTCTGCCCACGCCGGGTCGACCTGATTGCCGGGCATGACCGGGCAGGTGACGAGGTTGGTCGCCCCGGCCGGGGGCTCATGGTGATGGTGCTCGTGGGATCCGTGATCGTGCGCGGCGTGCTCGTGGCCGGTGTGGTGCTCGTGGTCGTGCGTCATGGCGGTCTCCTTGCGTGGGTGTCAGGCGTGGACGGGGGTGGTGTCGCGGCTGGGCGTCAGGACGGTGGGCGTCGGGGCGGGCAGGAGGCGGAAGCGGCGCAGTCGGAGGCTGTTGGTGACGACGAACACGCTGCTGAACGCCATCGCGGCGGCGGCGAGGATGGGGTTGAGCAGGGCGAGCATCGCGACCGGGATCGCGGCGACGTTGTACGCGAACGCCCAGAACAGGTTGCCCTTGATGGTGCCCAGGGTGCGGCGGGCGAGCCGGATCGCGTCCGGGACCAGGAGCAGGTCGCCGGAGACGATGGTCAGGTCCGCGGCGGTGATGGCCGCGTCGGTGCCGGTGCCCATTGCGATGCCGAGGTCCGCTTGGGCGAGGGCGGCGGCGTCGTTCACGCCGTCGCCGACCATCGCGACCACCCGTCCGGATGCCTGCAGCTCGCGGATGGTGTCGAGTTTGCCCTGCGGGGTGACTCCGGCGCGGACGTCCTCGATGCCGGCGTCGTCGGCGATGGTGCGGGCGGCGCCGGGGTTGTCGCCGGTGAGCAGGATCGGGGTCAGCCCGAGCCCGCGCAGTCGGGCGATGGCCTCACGGCTGGTGGGCTTGATGGTGTCGGCGACGCTGATCGCGCCGCGCGCCTGCCCGTCCCACGCCACGACGGTCACGGTGGCGCCCGCGGCCTCGTCGGCCGTGATCGTCGCGGCGAGCTCGTCGGGGATCGCGATCGCCCATTGCCCGGTGATCCAGGTGGCGCGGCCGGCGGCGACCATGCGGCCGTCGACGATGCCCTGCACGCCTTGACCGGCCTCGGCGGCGAATGACTCCACGGCATCCGTCGGGCCGTCGGCTGCGGCGGTGATGGCGCGGCCGATGGGGTGCTCGGAGCCGTGCTCGAGCGCCGCGGCGAACCGGATCAGCTCCGCCTCATCGGTGCCGGGAGCGGGGTGGATGCCGGTGACGGTCATGGTGCCGGCGGTGATGGTGCCGGTCTTGTCGAGCACGACGGTGTCGATGCGGCGGGTCTGCTCGAGCACCTGGGGTCCGCGGATGAGGATGCCCAGCTGGGCGCCGCGGCCGGTGCCGACCAGCAGAGCGGTCGGCGTCGCCAGCCCCAGCGCGCACGGGCAGGCGATGATCAGGGTGGTCACCGCGGCGGTGAAGGCGACCTCCAAGGGCGCCCCCGCGATCAGCCACCCGGCGAACGCGGCCAGGGCGAGGACAATGACGATGGGGACGAAGACGGCCGACACCCGGTCGGCGAGGCGCTGCACCTGGGCCTTGCCGGTCTGCGCCTCCTCGACCAGCCGCGCCATCCGGGCCAGCTCGGTGTCGGCGCCGACGCGGGTGATCTGCACGAGCAGGCGCCCGCCGGTGTTCACAGTCGCGCCGACCACGCGGGAGCCGGGGGCGACTTCGACCGGCACGGACTCGCCGGTCAGCATCGACTCGTCCACCGCGGACATTCCCTCGGTGACGAGGCCGTCGGCGGGGATCTTCTCACCCGGCCGCACCACCACGACATCACCCGGAACGAGCTGTGCGACGGGGACGCGCTGCTCAGTGCCTTCGCGGAGGATCACTGCGTCCTTGGCGCCGAGCTCCAGCAGGGCGCGCAGGGCCTCGCCGGACTGCCGCTTGGCACGAACCTCGAGGTAGCGGCCGAGGAGGATGAACACGGTCACCAGCGCGGCGACCTCCAGGTACACCTCGTGGCCACCGGCCTGCGGGGTGCCGACGAAGGTGACGCTCATCCGCATTCCCGGCATCCCCGCACCGCCGAAGAACAGCGCGTACAGCGACCAGCCGAACGCGGCCAGCACCCCGACGCTGATCAGAGTGTCCATCGTCGCCGCCCCGTGCCGGGCATTGATCGCCGCGGCGCGGTGGAACGGCCACGCCCCCCACACCACCACCGGCGCGGCCAGGGTGAGCGTGAGCCACTGCCAGTAGGTGAACTGCAGGGCGGGGATCATCGACAGCACCGCGACCGGCACCGCCAGCACCGCCGAGACGATCAGCCGCTGCCGCAGCGACGCCAGCTCATCGTCCCGCGGGATGGTCTGCTCAGCCGTGTCGGGCACAGGCGGGGCTGGGAGGCTCGCTCCGTACCCCGCCTGCTCGACCGCCGCGATCAGCTCCTCCACCGGCACCGGGGCCTCCGAGTGCACGCGGGCCTTCTCGGTGGCGAAGTTGACCGTCGCCTCCACCCCGGGCAGCTTGTTCAGCTTCCGCTCGACCCGCGTCGCGCACGACGCGCAGGTCATCCCGGTGATGTCGAGATCGACGTCCAGCGTGCTCATGAGGCTGCGGCGAGGCTGTACCCGGCCTCCTCGACCGCCTCCCGCACCCGCTCCGCGTCCACCGGGGCGGTGCTGGACACGGTCACCGTGGACACGCCGCCGGCGTGCAGGTCGACCTCGACGCCGGAGACCCCGTCGATCGCGGAGACCTCCTCGGTGACGCTGCGCACGCAGTGCGAGCACGTCATCCCCTCCACCAGGAACTGCGCCGACACCTCGCCCGATGCCGGTTGCGCCGTCGCGGAGGCGGTGGTGTTGGCCGTGGCGGCGTGGGAGGTGGGGGCGCAACAGGCGCAGCCACCGCCGTTCGTCGCCTGCAGGCCGAGTTCCTGGAATCCTTGTCCGGTCATGTTGTGCTTCTTTCGTGAGCGTGTCGATGCGTGTGGTGTGAACGTTCTAGGAGCGGACCAGCCGCGCGATCGCGGCGTTCGCCTCGCGGAGCTTCTCCTCCGCGACCGGGCCGCCCTGCGCGGTCGCCTGCGCGACGCAATGCCCGAGATGGTCCTCCAGCAGCGTCAGCGCGACCGACTCCAGCGCCTTCGTCGCCGCCGAGACCTGGGTCAGGATGTCGATGCAGTACACGTCCTCGTCGACCATCCGCGCGATCCCGCGCACCTGCCCCTCCGCCCGACGCAACCGCGCCAGCAGCGCCTGCTTGTCATCCACGTATCCGCGTGCCATCTCAGCCACCTCCGACGTCGATCGTATACCCTCTAGTGGTATAAGGTACTTCGTGAAGAGGATATTCCCGGAGCGGGCAGAGCGAAAGGGCGAACGTGACCAACTGGTACGTCATCACCGGCGGGCCCAGCTCGGGCAAGACCACCACCGTGAACCTGTTGCGGGACCGCGGCTACACCACCACCATCGAGCATGCCCGGCACTATCTCGACCTGCAGCGCATCGCCGGCCGCACCGTCGAGGAGGTCCGGGCGAAGCAGCGGCAGTTCCAGCGCGGCGTCCTGGACATGCAGCTCGCGGAGGAAGCTGCCCTCGACCCGGACGCCACCGTGTTCCTCGACCGGGCCGTCCCCGACTCCCTCGCCTACTACCGCTTCCTCGACCTCGAGCCCGACCCCGCCCTGCTCACCGCGCTCGAGCACGTCGACTACCGCAAGACGTTCATCCTCGACCTGCTGCCCCTGGCCGCGGACTACGCCCGCACCGAGGACACCGCCGCCCAGCAGCGCATCCACGAACTGCTGACCCAGGTGTACGAAGCGCTGCCCTTCCCGGTCGTGCGGGTTCCGGTCCTCAGCGCCGAGGAGCGGGTGCAGTTCATCCTGGACCGGCTCTGACCGCTCTCGCCCGATCGGGGTGTCCTGTGCAACGCTTGGCGCCCAGGGCATATCTCACCGGCACAGGTCCAGGCGAGAACGCGCCCAACGGTCGAACAGGACGGATGTCTCGGATGCCCACTCAGGAACGTCTCCGGAAGGACCTGCTTGGCGGCGCTCTCACGACCGCGCTCGGCGTCTTCACCCTCGGGATCGGGGTCTACTTCCTGTTCCTTCGACCCTCCCTCCTGCCAGAAGACATCCGGCATACGGGTATCGACGCCGCCACGCTGCCAGTGGCATTCGTGGACTGGCTCGGGATCGTCTTCTCGACCTGGGGCGGCTTCATCGCGGGGTTCGGGATCGTGCTGCTGGGCATCGGCGCGACCCTGCTGTCCCGCCGCACGCTGTGGCTCTACCTCGGCACGGCGGCCGGGGTGCTCGTCGCCTTCGGCCGCTTCGTCATCAGCAACATCCTGATCGGCTCGGACTTCCTGTGGTTCATCGCGACCATGTTCGTGCTGGCACTGGTGCTCGCAACCGTCCTCGTCTTGAACGTCATCCGACGGCATCGGACGAACGAGACCGCCTCCTCCGACGTCGACGGAACCGCTAGACGCTGACCGCTGCGAGCGACTGCCGGGCGATCTCGAGCTCCTCGTCCGTGGGAACGATCAGCACGGCGACCGGTGAGCTCGGGTCCGAGATCGCTCGCGCCCCGTCGGCCCTCGCCTCGTTGCGTGCCGGGTCGATCAGGATGCCCAGGCCCGCCATGCCGGAGACCACCGCCGCGCGCGTCGCGGCGGCATTCTCGCCGACGCCGCCGGTGAAGACGATCGCGTCCGCTCCGCCGAGCTGGGCGAGGTAGGCGCCGAGATAGTGGCGCAGCCGGTGATGGTAGACGTCGAGCGCAGCGGCGGCTCTCGCATCCCCAGCGGCGGCCGCGGCGTGGATGTCGCGCATGTCCTCGGTGCCGGCCAGCGCCCGCAGGCCGCTCTCGCGCGTGAGCAGCGCCTCCAGCCGATCCCATGCGACGCCGGCGCGGCCGAGCGCGAGGAGCACCCCCGGATCCAGGTCCCCGGCGCGAGTGCCCATCACGAGCCCCTCCAGCGGCACCTCTGCGTCGAGTGCCGCCGGCCCGTCGCGATCCAACAGCTGCTCGCCGACGATGCGGGAGAGATCCGTGAGGATCTCCACCCGCTTGCTGACTATCTGCTCACGCACCATGGCAAAGCGGCGTCGCTCGAACGCTGGCTGCACAAGAGCAAGTGCGCGATGGTGCTCCGCGAGCTCGCGGACGGGACCCTGCCGCTCACCGCCGAGGCGATCATCACCCGAGCCCGGTCGGGACAGTCGGTCGCGTTCCTCCTCTCACTGCTGGTCCGTTCCGGCGTGCTGCCGGAGCTCGACGTCGAGGGCACGCGCTTCGACCACTGGCTCAACGACTGGCTCGGTGGCATCGACCATCCCGAGGACCGGCTGATCCTGCGCCGCTACTGCACCTGGGAGCTCCTCCGATCCACTCGGACACTGCGCAGCGCGTCCAGCCCTGCTTCCGGCTTCCAGAGGCAGAGGGCTGCACTGAAGTACTGCGCCGCGTTCCTCGGGGAGATCCGGGCGCAGCAGGAGACGCTGGCGACGTTCCCGCAGCGCCTACTCGACGCGTATCTGACCGATTCGCCTAGCCAACGCGACGCGCTGGCACCGTTCACTCGTTGGCTGCGAAAACACCGGCTGAGCACCCTTCGGGTCGAGTTTCGAGCCCATCGCCTCGAGGGGCGAGACTACGCCTCTGATCACCGATGGCAGATGGCCCGCAGGTTCCTGTCCGATGCCGACATGGACCCGAAGACCCGGGCCGCGGGTCTCCTCGTGCTGCTCTACGGGATCCAGCTGACCCGCATCGTCACGATCACCCGGGCACAGGTCGACACGAGCTCGCGGCCCGTGACGCTCACCGTCGGGGCCGAGCCGATCGAGGTCCCCGCGATCCTCGGCGACGCCATCGTCGAGCTCGTCGATGCCACAAAGGGCCATCCTGAAGGGTGGTTGTTCCCCGGCCGGAACCCGGGCCGTCACCTCACCCCGGGGCCGCTCAGCCGTCGCCTTCGCGCCGAAGGCCTGCTTGCCGGGAGCGCCCGCACGACAGCGCTCATCGAGCTCACCCGGCAACTGCATCCCCGGATCGTCTCGGATCTCCTCGGCATCACGACGGCATCCGCTGCCTCATGGTCGCGTCTCGCCGGTGGCGAGTGGTCCGATTACCCGGCTCTCCGCTCCACCCACCCCTGATCAAGCATCACCCGTCAGAGCCGGGCCGGAAATCGCTTCGCGCAGTTGCTCGACGGTCGGAGAGCCTCCCAGCCCGGCAGGGGTACGGAACACCCGGCAGGCGAGCCCGACCGGCGTGTGCTCGTCGGCGAAGGGATCGACGCCGTCGACGAGGACGGTCGGTGACCCGTGGAATCCGAGGCGCTCGGCGTGCTCGGCGGTCTCGACCAACTGTCGTGTGACGCGGATATCTGATCGACCGTCGAGCAGCTCAGCAAGCCGGCGGTCGAGTACTTCCCAGTTCGGGCAGCCGTCGAAGTACTGCAGGGTGATCTCCATGGTTGGCCCTCTCAGTTCTCGGTGCCGCGGAGCATCAGGAGCGCTCCGGCAATCGTAGCGGTGACGATCACGATGTCGGCGAGGTTCCCGATGAACCAGTTGCCGTAGGCGAGGAAGTCGACGACGTGCCCCCGGGCGAATCCTGGTTGGCGGAAAAGCCGGTCGCCGGCGTGCGAAGCAGCGGCCCCGCCGAGCGCACCGATCACGATCGCCCACCCGGGGCGTCGGACCCGGAACGCGAACACGATCGCGGTGGCCGTGGCCGCGACGGCGATGAGAGCGAACACCCAGGTGAAGCTCTCCCCGAAGGAGAACGCCGCGCCGGGGTTGTACGCGAGCTGCAGGCCCAACAGGTCGCCGATCAGCGGGATGCGCTCGTGCTCCGACAGGGTGGCCTCGGCCCACACTTTCGTTCCCTGATCGATCACGACGACGACCACGGCGATCAGAAGCGCCCAGGCAGTGAGCCGCCAGCGTCCTCTCTGCGGACGCTCTCCCGACGCCGATGCCGACTCAACGTCGGTATTCGTGTCCGGGGTCATGCGAGGGCCTCGAAGAGACGGACGATAACGCCGGATTCAATGAGGATGAACAGGCCCAGGCCGATGAACACGACGGGGACGAGCCAGTGCTCGACACGTTCGAGCGTTTCGGTGACGGCCTTGTGGGTGCCGATCAGTCGCCCGGCAGCGCACCAGACGGCGACGAGGATCAGGAACACGACGATCATGACCGCGACGTCGCCGGGCGAGCTGGTGCGGAAGATCGGCGTGTAGAGGGAGATGTTGTCGGCCCCGTTGGCGATCGTGATCCCGGCGACCCCCCATAGTCCGACCGCGGTGATCTTGGAGTCGTCATCATCGTCGTCGCCGTTACGGCGCAGGCCGCGAATGAGCGTCCAGATGCCGATGCCGAGCGGGATCAGACCCAGGAAGCCG
Source organism: Microbacterium sp. (assembly GCF_044340635.1). Lineage (GTDB taxonomy): Bacteria > Actinomycetota > Actinomycetes > Actinomycetales > Microbacteriaceae > Microbacterium. Next base: position 19,555 of record NZ_JBIITF010000012.1, on the reverse strand, counting down.
ACCCATTCGTCCGGGACGATCGTGAGACCGAGCGCGGCGATCACGCTGATCACGACGAGTGTGATGAACCCGAGGTACTGGCCTGCGACGATCTGCCACGGTCGCGGCTTTCCCCGGCTGGAGGCGAGGAACAGCACGGTGAGCACGACGATGTCGTCGATGTTGGTCGCCGCGAACAGGCCGATCGCCGACCCGATGGTTGCGAGCATCAGCTTTCCATTCGTGGTGTGCGGGTGCGTGCGGCGCGCAGGCCGTTGAGGATCACGATGACCTCCGCGACCTCGTGGACCAGGACGACAGCCGCGAGCCCCAGGACCCCGAAGAGCGCGAGCGGGAGCAGTGCGGTGATGATCAGCAGGGACAGGATGATGTTCTGGTTGATGATCCGCCGGCCCCGCCGCGCGTGATCGAACGCCCGCGGGATGAGCCGCAGATCATGACCCGTGAAGGCCACGTCCGCAGACTCGATCGCCGCATCGGAGCCGGTCGCTCCCATCGCGATGCCGATGTCCGCGGACGCCAGGGCCGGGGCGTCGTTGATGCCGTCACCGATCATCGCGACCGATCCCGCCTTCGACAACTCGCCGATCGCGGTCGCCTTGTCCTCAGGGCGCAGCTCCGCGCGCACATCAGCGATCCCGGCCTGCGCAGCCAGCGCACGAGCGGTGCGGGCGTTGTCCCCGGTGAGCATCGTCATGCCGACGCCCTGATCCGCAAGCGTGCGGACCACCTCGGGGACTTCCGGACGCAGCTCGTCGCGGACGCCGATCGCCGCGACCGGTGCCTCGTCGCGGTGCACGATCACGACAGTCATGCCCTGCTCCTCAAGCCCTGCAACCCGGTCGCCGAGCTCGCCGGCGTCGAGCCAGCGGGGGCTGCCGACCGTGATACGAGCGCCATCGACGGTGCCGTCGATGCCGTGCCCGGCCTGCTCGGTCACATCCGCGGCCACGGGAACACCCGGGGCTGCAGCGGTGATCGCCGCCGCAAGGGGATGCGTGCTGTGCTGCTCCAGAGCCGCCGCCCAAGCCAGCGCCTGCTCCTCGGCAATGCCGTTCGCAGTGAGGACCGCGGTGACCGCGGGCTCGTTACGGGTCAGGGTGCCGGTCTTGTCGACCGCGACGTGCCGGACCGTGCCGAAGCGCTCGAAGACCGCGCCGGACTTGATGATCACGCCGAACTTGCTCGCCGCGCCGATCGCGGCAACGACCGTCAACGGCACCGAGATCGCCAGCGCGCACGGAGAGGCCGCTACCAGCACGACGAGCGCACGAGTGATCCATACCTCCGGGTCGCCCAGCAGTGACCCAATGATCGCGACGAGCGCTGCGAGAATCAGCACACCGGGTACGAGCGGGCGGGCGATCCGGTCCGCGAGACGCGCACGCTCGCCCTTCTCCGTCTGCGCTTTCTCGACCAACTCCACGATCGTCGTAAGCGAGTTATCGGTACCGGCCGCGGTCGCCTCGACCTCCAGCACGCCGGAGCTGTTAATCGCGCCGGCCGACACCGCGTCCCCGGGCTCGACCTCGACGGGGATCGACTCTCCGGTGATCGCCGAGGTGTCCAGGCTTGAGCGGCCAGAGCGGACGATCCCGTCGGTTGCGATCCGTTCGCCCGGGCGGACCACCATGACCTGGCCGACCGTCAACTCCCTCGCCGGCACCTGCGCAGAGACGCCGCTCTGCAGCACGGTCGCCGTCTCCGGCACGAGCTTCAGCAGCGCCCGCAGGCCGCCACGGGCACGGTCCATCGCCTTGTCCTCAAGCGCCTCAGCAATCGAGTACAAGAACGCCAGAGCAGCGGCCTCCTCCACATAGCCGAGGATGACCGCGCCGATCGCGCTGATCGTCATCAGCAGCCCGATCCCGAGCTTGCCCTTGAACAGCTTCCGAATCGCGCCAGGAGTGAACGTCGACGCGCCCAGCAGCAGGCCGATCCAGAACAGTACGAGCGCCGGGATCTCGAGCCCGGACCATTCAAGGATCAGACCAGCCAGGAACGCGACACCGGAGAAGACCGGCACCATGATCCCACGGTCCCTCCACCAGGGCCGCTCCACCTCTTCGGTCTCATCCTCCGCCGCAGTGGCAGGCTCGTGCTCGCAGCTACACGCCGCGCTCACGCGTCCGCCCCTGTACCGCAGCAGCCCGGCACCGTGCACGACGAGTCCACACACGGCGCGTGCTCATCGACCGCCAGCGTCACATCCACGAGCGCGACGAGCGCAGCCGCAAGATGCGGGTCAGCGATCTCGTAGCGCGTCTGGCGACCCTCAGGCTCGGCGACCACGATCCCGCAGTCACGCAGGCACGTCAGGTGGTTCGAGACGTTCGAGCGGGTCAGCTCCAGCTCGCGCGAGAGCACGGCCGGATAGCTCGGTGCGTTCAGCAGAGTCATCAAGATCCGGGAGCGCGTCGGGTCCGCCATGGCCCGGCCGAGCCGGTTCATGACGTCGAGGCGCGAAGCAATAGTCAGCATGTACTGAACTATACAGCAAGCGCTGATCAATCATTGGTGATCAGTGCCCCACCATTCATTGGGAGAAGAGTCGGAAGCCGCTGAATACGCAACTCAGCAACAATCGGCGCTACCAGTATGAGGAGGTCCGCCCTGCCTGGTGGCGCGATCGTGCGCTGCTGCCCTCCGTGCTTTCTGGGGTGTTCCTGCTCGTCGGGTACATCTTCAAGTGGTCTGGGCTCGACATCCTCGCGTTGGCGTTGCAGTCGGCCGCGTTGGTGGCGGGCGCGTACACGTTCGTTCCCGGCGCTGTTCGGCGGCTTCTCCGCGGACGTCTCGGGGTGGGACTGCTGATGACGATCGCCGCGATCGGGGCTGTGCTGCTCGGCCACGTGGGCGAGGCAGCCACGCTTGCGTTCTTGTTCTCCCTCGCCGAAGCCCTTGAGGACCGTGCGATGGACCGCGCAAAGGAGGGCCTGCGCGCGCTACTATCCCTGATTCCAGAGACGGCGCGCGTCTCGCGCCTTGACAGCGATCTCACGATCCCCGCCTCGGAGGTGCGCGAACTCGACATCCTGGTTGTGGGTGCCGGCGAACGTGTCGCGACGGACGGTGTGGTCGTGGAGGGTCGCTCGAGTCTGGACACGTCTGCAGTGACGGGCGAGTCCATCCCGGTAGATGTCGCGCCTGGCGCGACGGTCGCCGCGGGTTCGGTGAATGGGGCGGCCACGCTCCGCATCGAGGCGACTGCGAATGGACGGGATAACTCGCTGACGCAGATCGTTGCTTTGGTGGAGCAAGCTCATGCCCGGAAAGGAGATCGGGCTCGGCTCGCAGATCGCATCGCGCGCCCCCTAGTGCCTGTAGTGCTGGTTGCCGCTGCCGCGATCGTCGTTTTCGGGTTCATCGTGGGGGATCCCGGGACGTGGGTCGAGCGCGCCCTGGTCGTCCTCGTCGCCGCGTCGCCCTGCGCTTTGGCGATCGCGGTTCCGGTGACGGTGATCAGCGCGATCGGCGCCGCATCAAAGTTCGGTGTGGTGATCAAGTCCGGCGAGGCGTTCGAGCAACTCGGCACCATTCGTACCGTGGCACTAGATAAGACGGGAACACTCACCCGCAACAGACCGATTGTCGCGGACGTGCGACCCGCCCCGGGCGTTACCCGCGAGGAGCTGTTGGACTGGGCTGCAGCGGTCGAGGCCACCAGCACACACCCACTGGCTGCGGCGATCAACCAAGCCGGAACGGGAGGCGCCTCCGCGACGAACGTGGTGGAGGACGCCGGCCACGGTGTCACCGGCCAGGTGGGCGACCGGGTCGTGCACGTCGGCAACGCCTGCTGGCTGGACCCCGGGGGGCTCCGCGTCGCCGCGGAAGAGATGGCAGCTCACGGCATGACCGTTGTTGTCGTCGAAGCAGACAGTCAGCTCGCCGGTCTGATTGGGGTGCGTGACGAGCTGCGGCCCGAGTCGGCAGAGACCGTTCGGATGCTGCACGCGCAGGGCATCGACACGATCATGCTCACCGGTGACAGCGATCGCACCGCGCGCGCGATCGCTGAGGAAGCCGGGATTACCGAAGTCCGGGCGGAGCAGCTGCCGAAAGATAAGGCCGACGCGATCGTGGAGCTCGTGGCGACGCATCCGACCGCGATGGTCGGTGACGGCATCAACGACGCCCCGGCGCTGGCTACCGCAACGGTTGGGATCGCCATGGGAGTGCGCGGTTCCGCGGCGGCGATCGAATCTGCTGACGTCGCCTTCACGGGCCACGATCTTCGCCTTATCCCTATTGCCTTGGCGCACGCGAGACGCGGTCGGCGGATCATGACGGCCAACATCGGCCTTGCGCTGGCGATTGTCGTTGTGCTTTTCCCCCTCGCGCTATTCGGGGTGATGGGGCTCGCTGGGGTCGTCCTGGTTCACGAGATAGCCGAGCTGATCGTCATCGCGAACGGCGTTCGCGCTGCGCGTCGCCCGGCTCTCGTTCGCAGCATGACTGAGTCAGCCGCCTCGCAGCCCGCACTCGCCTCGACGTCCTGAACCTGCCGATCAACTGAGGCCCGAGTATGAGTGCAGGCCCTTGAAGAAGATGTTGACGATGGTGAAGTTGAACAGCACGGTCATGAAACCGATGATGGACAGCCAGGCGGAACGCTTGCCCCGCCATCCGCGGGTCGCCCGGGCGTGGATGTAACCGGCGTAGAGCACCCAGATGACGAAAGTCCACACCTCTTTGGTGTCGAAGCCCCAATAGCGGCCCCACGAGTCGTTTGCCCAGATGGCGCCGGCGATGAGCGTGAATGTCCAGAACATGAAACCGACGATCGCAAACCGGTAGGACAGCGATTCCAGGGCGTCGGAACTGGGGAGTGCGCGCAGAAGTCCAGAGCGGGGAATGTCGGCATCGTCGGACGTAGCCAAGTCTCGCGTCTCGCGGCGCGCTTGCAGCAACTGCGTGACCGATATTCCGCATGCAATCGCGAAGAGTGCTGTGGCGAGGGACGCGACGAACACGTGGATCACCAGCCAGATGCTCTTGAGCGGGTCCATCAGCGGGACGACCTCCACGTAGAACGCGACCGCCGCCCCACCGAGAAGGAGCACGACCATTCCGAGGAGAAATGCACCCAGGAAACGCAGGTCGTACAACCGGAGGACGAGGAGGAAGACCGCCACGATCAGCAACGTCCCGGTGAGGGCGAATTCGTACATGTTCGCCCACGGAACCCGCTCGGCCGCGATGCCGCGTGAGACGGTGCCCGCCGCGTGGAAGAGAAACCCGAGGACGGTGAGCGCGGTGCCGATGCGCGCCCACAGCAGTCGGGGGCGCAGTCTTGGCGGCACCCGCAGGGCATCGATGACTGCTGGTTTCGCGGCGGCAGTGTTGGCGAAGTCTGCCACGCCGGAGTGGGGGGCGTTTGTGCCCACAGCGACGAGCGCGGGTAGGTGCTCCTGGAGGTGCGCTGTATCGGCGCGCGAGGCACGTTGCGCCAGGTCGATGGTGAAGGCGATGAAGGCTAGGGAGTAGGTGGCGATTGCCGTCCACACCAGCAGCAGTGAGATCCCATCGAGGGAAAGTGGGTCTGTTCCGGGCATTGAGTTGTTTCCAATCGTGAGGGCGAGGTCGGTTGCGAAGACGGTGAGTGAATCCGAAAAGGATCAATCCGGCTCCGGCGCTGATCGGCAGGAGGGTGGTGAGCCAGGCATCGACGATCGAGGCCGGAGTGAGCCGGGTTCGGGGCGGGACAGCGGTGACCCTGCCGTCGCCGGTGTCGGCGTCGCGTCGGGTGAGAGGCGAAGGTGAGCGAGAGCATTCGTCAGGTGTCCCTCTTGCGGAGCGTTTCGAGGTAGGCGTTGTAGGCGTCGAGATCGGGGTCGCCGTGTGTGTCGGCGTATCGTGCGGCGGCTGCGTCGCGGGTGGTGTCGTCGCGGTACCAGCGATGCATGACGAAGAGGAGCATCAGCAGGGTGGGTGCTTCTCCGTACGACCAGGCCAGCCCTCCCGCGATTCTCTGGTCTACGAGGGGGTCAACGCCGAGGGCGAGGCTGGATGCGGCGAAGTTGTCGATAAGAAGGCTTGCCGCGATCATCAGGAACACCCCGAAGAATGCGTGCAGCGCGGCTTCCGCGAAGACGTCGAGTGCTCGTCCCGCGTGATTGAGGTGCACGGGCAACGGGTCTGAGGAAAGCACGGGGATGGTGAACAGGATCCCCGCGATGAGGAAGCCGACCTCGAGGCCGAGATGACCTCCGGGCAAAGCGAGGATGAGGTCGGCGAAGTCGGCCAGGTAGAGACCGTAGAACGCGAAGAGATAGAGCGGCAGCGCGATCCAGGGGCTGAGGAGCCACCGCGCGAACCGGCTGCGAAGCCCCGCGTGAGCTATCTGGAGGACAATGCGGCCGGCGCCGTGGTGAGGGGTGGCGCGCAAGAGCAGCGTGCCCGGCGAGCCGAGGACCAACAGCGGTGGGATCGCCATCATGAGCGTGAGTTGCTGGAACATGAACACCGAGAACAGCGCGTACCCGTAGGCCTCGACTCCCAGCCCGGTGATGGCGGCGAGGCTGACGCAGCCCAGCAGGAAGCTGACTGTTCGCCAGATCGGCCAGCGCCTGCCCCGCGTCCACATCCGGATCGCGCCTACGAGGTAGACGACCGCAAGAGCTGCCGCGATAAGCGGCAACAGCGGGAACGGCAGCGGGACAGGGGAAAGGAACCCCATCAACGTGGGCGGTGCGTCCGAGATCCATTCCGTCATGGGCGTGGGGCTGCGTTCGGCAGGTCGGTGTAAGCGGTGGAGTGTCGCGATGCGAAGTCGCTGACGGCGCGGGAAAGGGCCGGGTCCTCTCCCCGCGCGAGACCGGCATATTCGACGTGAACCCCGTCCGGCATCAGACGAGCTTTGACCCAGAGGCGTCGGCGCGGGACGAACAGTCCGGCGAACAGCCCCAGGAGGGCGAGGATCGAGAAGACGAGCACCCAGACGCCACTGGGATCCCTCTGGATCTGTAGGGACGCGAACCGTTTCACCGGCTCGCCGACCTGTTCCGTGTCGTCCTCCCAGGTGATGGTGCCCCACCCGTTCGGCAAATCAGCGGTGCCTCCAGGGGTGAGCTCGAGGGAGTCCAGGCCGGAGTCAGCGCCGGTGAGCTGGGTGAGCCCGCCGACATCCAGTGTGTAGACCGACCGGGGTATCCCGTCATCGATGCCGAGATCGCCGCTGAACACATTGAGGGTGAGGACCGGATTCGCGACATCGGGGTAGATCGAGGTGAACGCGCCTGAGGGAAGTACGCCTTGCGTGGGGTAGAAGAAGCCGACGAGGCCGACCTGCTCCGGCAGACCGTCCGGGATCTTGATGATCCCCAAAGAGGTCATCGCAGAGTCCTGCGGAAGGAACGGCTGCGACTCGCTGTAGACCAGCTCGCCGTCGGAGTTGCGGATGGAGAGGGTGGGAGCATAGCCGTTGCCGAGAAGGTAGACCCGATCGCCATCAACGGTGATCGGGTAGTTCACGAGCACGCTCTCGGCGCGGTCGTCGTCTCCCGGTGTGCGGACGGTGACGTCCGCAGAGAAGTCCCCCGCCTGCCCGGCCCCAGGCGCGCCGGGGAGTCGGTACGAGACCTGGAAATCGTCGAGGGTGAGTGAGTACGGTGCGAGCACGGTCCCGTCGACGAACCGGCCGGGATTGAACGAGGAATAGTCGCTGAGCGCGTTGACGAACGTGGTGCCTTCCACCACGACCCGCTGTCCGGTATAGGCGAACCCGGTGCCCACGGCGACCGAGGTGAGCACTCCAACCAGGGCGACGTGGAAAACCAGATTGCCGGTCTCACGCACATAGCCCCGTTCGGCCGACACCGACGCCCAGCCCGCACCTTCGTAGCGGTGCACGCGATAGCCGGCCCGACGCATCTGACGTTCCGCGAGGTCAACTGCGAGCCCCATGGCGTCTGTGTTTCCGCCGACGACAGGCAGGGTTGTTTCCTGATAGGCCGGGAGTCGGGCAAGCCGAGCAGGGGTCCGAGGCGGCTGGGCCCGCAGTGCGGTGTAATGGTGCTTCGCGCGCGGGATCACGCAGCCGATGAGGGAGGCGAACAGCAGAAGGTAGATCGCGGAGAACCACGGCGACGAGTACACATCGAACAAGCCGACTGCGTCGGCCAGGGGGAAGACGTCGGGGTTGTTGCGCTCCCACTGGATGACCCCGTTCGGGTCTGCGCTGCGTTGCGGAAACAGCGATCCCGGAACGGCGGCGATCGCGAGGAAGAGCAACAGGACGAGGGCGGTGCGCATACTGGTCAGCTGACGCCACGCCCATCGCATCCACCCGACCAGCCCGAGAGAGGGGGCGACGATGTCGGCCCGATCGGTGTCGGCGTGATCGGGCGGCCGCAGCGGATCGACCGCACTATCGGTGTCAGAGCGGGGCGGGGACATTGATCACCACCTGCTGCAGTGTGGACATCAGCGCGGTCCACAGTCCGGTCACCATCAGCAGCCCCAAGACAACCAGCAGCGCCCCGCCGACGATGTTCAGGACGCGGATGTGGCGGCGGAGGATCGACACCGAGCGTGACGCCCACCCCCACCCGAGCGCGAGGAGAAGGAAGGGAATGCCGAGCCCCATTGAGTATGCAAGCCCGAGGAGACCCGCGCGGGCGGGGTCGCCGAGGTTCCACGACATAGACAGGATCGCTGCCAGCGTGGGGCCAATGCAGGGAGTCCACCCGACACCGAGTGCGAACCCAAGTAGGGGTGCACCGATTAATCCGGCCCGGCCTTGGACGCGGGGCCGCAGGGTGCGTTGTGCGATCCCGAAGAAGCCGATGAACACCAGCCCCAGCGCGATCACCACCACGCCGAAAATGCGGGTCAGGACGTTCGCGTATTGCAGCAGCAGGTAACCGAATGTGCCGCCGAGGATCGTCACGGACACGAACACCACGGTGAACCCTGCAATGAACAAACCCACTCCCACGATCATGCGGGCACGGTCCGCAGTGGCCGTGCGCTGATTAGTATCAGCAGCTCCCCCATCACCTACCGAGGTGCCACCGAGGTAGCCGAGGTAGCCAGGCACGAGAGGTAGCACGCACGGCGAGACGAACGAGACGAGACCGGCGAGGACGGCGATGGGGATCGCTACCCACAGGGCGCCATCGAAGACCAGCTGACCGGGATTCACGGAGAGTCCTCCGCGAGAGCGTCATCGACGAGGGTGGACAGGATGGATGCGGTTGCCAACTGCCCGATTATCCGGGCGGCGACCCGCCCGTCCCGATCTAGGACGAGTGTGGTTGGGGTGGCCTGGATGGGAGTGACCTGCGCGAACGCAAGCTTGACGGTTCCATCGTTCACGTCGATGACGCTCGGGTAGGTGACGTTGTTGTCCCGGGCGAAGGACAGAGCGGTGGCAGGCTGATCGTAGGTGTTGACCCCGAGGAAGGCGACGCCCTCGCTCTGGTAGTTCTGCCATACCTCCTCGAGGAGCGGCGCTTCGACGATGCATGGGCCGCATGCCGCATACCAGAAGTTCACGACCAGAACGTCCCCCCTGTAGTCGCTGCTGGAGACCGGTTCTCCGGTCTCGATGACTCCTTCGAAATCGACCGGATCGCCGCGCTCGCCCTCCGGGATCTCCACGACCTGAAAGTCGCCGGAGATGTAGCCCTTCTCACTCCCGTCCCGGTACTGCTCCGCGAGAGCGTCGTTGGCGGCGCATCCCGAGAGCACTATGGCGATGGCGAGCACCGTGGAGGGCCAGCCGATTCGCTCGCGCAGGCTCATGTGCGCGGCACCTTGATCAGCACACCCGCGACGAGGAACGCCACCGCCGCGAAGAGCTGAGCGCCCGCCCAAACGGGACCGGCGAACGGCAGCGGGAACACGGGATTCCAGATTACGGCGACAGCGAGGAATACAGGCGTCCACCACCATTGGCGGGCTTGGATCGAGAACCATCCCACGATGGCAGCCAGGATGGCGGTGACGAACAGCACCAGGGTGAACCAGTCGTCTCCCATGAGGACGGGGGCAACGAACAGCACAGCCGCAGCTACGAGCCCGGGGGCGAACGCGTTCCGTTGAAAGGATGAAGCAACACGGGCTTTGTCGCTCACGGAACCACCTGCATGTTCGACTCGTCAGCAGCTGTGCTTGCGGGACGGCCTTCGCGGGTGCGCCGGGAGCGATTCAAGAGCGTCACGGCGAGAACGAGCGCGCCGGCGCCGAGGGCGATGTCGGCGAGATTGCCGATGAAAAGGTTCCCGTACGCGAGAAAGTCGGTTACCTCGCCGCGTGCGAATCCGGGGGGCGAGAACAATCGGTCGATAAGGTTTCCGAGCGCGCCCCCGAGGATCAGTCCGATTCCTGCCGCCCACCCGGCGCTGCGAGCACGCGTTGCGGCGACGACAAGGAACGCCATGGCGCTCGCGCCAAGCAGGGTGAGCAGCCAAGTTGCTTCGGAGCCGAGGGAGAGGATCGCCCCGGGGTTGAACGCCAGCTGCAGCCCGAGCAAGTCACCCAGGATGGGTATCCGCTCCGTCTCGCTCAGCCCGCCGATGGCAGCCGCCTTCGTTGCCTGATCGACCACCACTACGGCTGCGGCGACAATGCATGCCGTCGCGAACAATCGCACCTGGTTACTTTTCATGGGACGCGTCCTTACTTGTGCGCTCGGAATCCTGCTGCTCCTGTCGGTCGACCGCTTCCTCGTTGCGGAGTCGACGTTCGCGGGTGACCTTGAACACCACGATGAACCCCGCTCCGAGGATGATGACCCCGGTGAGTACTGCGAGGATCGGCAGGAGTGCTACACCTCCAAAGGGCTCGCTACCGCCGGTGTTGGTGGTTGTCTCGGCGGAGGTGATGGACGGTTCGGGCGCTTGTTCCGTCGCACCCGCGCCCGGGGTGCTCGCGTCGCTCTGAATCGGTTCGACCGTGTAGGTGTACTCGCCGCTGATCGGGTGGCCGTCGCCGGAAACAACCCGCCACAGAACGGTGAAGGCGCCATCCGGGGGGTTGGGTTCTAGGTGTTGCGTGATCGTGGTGCCACTGACAGTCGGGGCGTCAGTAGCGATGTTCTCGCCGCCGGGCGCGGTCACCTCGATGACCGCTGATTGCATGTCAGAGATGAGTTCGCCGCTGAATGACAGGGTGATCTCATCCGGCGAGACAGCGACCGTGGAATCTGCATCCGGGAAGGAGCCCAGGAGGTCGTCGTGCGCCTGCGCCGGGCCTGCCGCCGCGAGCGTGATTCCAGACCCGAGAAGGACTGCAGCGATGACGGAAAAGAGGTAGCGGCGGGATTTACGCATGGGTGGTGTGCTCTCCGGGGTGTGATTGCGGTTCGATCTGGAAGGTGGCGTGCTCGATGCTGACTGGGAAGTGCTCGGCGACACATTCCTGGAGTGCTCGCAGGAGCCGGGCGGACTGCTCCGGGGTGAGGGTGTCGTCGACCACGACGTGTGCGGTTAGCGTCGGGAGGTCGGTGGAGACTTGGGAGGCGTGCAGGTCGTGCACGGCGACCACCTGCGGGAGTTCGAGGATGTGTCGGCGTACCTCCGCCAGGTCAAGGGCGGGCGGGGTGGATTCGAGCAGGACGCTGCCGGAGGCGCGAAGCAGGATGAAGGTGCGTGGGATGATCAGGAGGGCGATCAGGATGCCGGCGATGGCGTCTGCCTGGTACCAGCCGAGGGTGGCGATCAGGATGGCGCTGGCGATGACACCGCCCGAGCCGAGTGCGTCATTGAGGACCTCGAGGAACGCGGCGCGCATGTTCAGGTTGCGTGTGCGACCGCTCATCAGTACCAGCAGGGACGCGATGTTCGCGACCAGGCCGACGATCCCGAAGAACAACAGGCTGCCGGATGCGATCTCGGGCGGCTCGAATAGACGTCGGATTCCTTCGACGAGAGCGAAGATCCCCACGCCCAAGAGAAGGGCGGCCTGGGCGAGTGCACTGAGAACCTCGGCGCGCCGGAGCCCCCAGGTGTGCCGGTCGGACGGGGGACGGTTCATGAGGTTAGCGGCGGTAACCGCCATCGCGAGGCCGATCACGTCGGTGAGCATGTGCCCCGCATCGACCAGCAGCGCGAGGCTGCCGGTGATGATCGATCCGATCACTTCGACCACGAACACCGCCAGGGTGATCGAGAATGCGATGAGCAATTTATTGCGGGGGGTCGCTTCGCTCATGTCGTGGCTGTGTCCTGCGCCCACGGTTCGCTCCTTTCAGGGGCGGTCGATGATCTGACGGGCCATCGCGATCGTTTCATTCCTCGCCCGCGTCGAGACGTGAGGTCGGTGGCGAGCGTCTACGATTGCCTGCGGCTCGGCTCACGCCGATTTCAGTCGGACGCTCCGTTGACTGCTTGATCGATCGTGTCTTCGAGGTCATTCCACTGCTGCAGCTCCAGAAGTGCCCCGTCTACGAAGAATGTGGGGGTGCTGCTGACGCCGAGCGCGCGTCCGTCGTCGAAGTCCGACTGCACCCGAGCCAGCGTGGCTGGGTCTGCGACTGCCGCGTCGTAGACGGCGAGGTCGAGCCCCAGTCCCTCGGCAAAGCCTCTGAACATATCCGCGCGGGATTCCTGCGACTCGCCCCATTCGGCTTGAGTCTCGAACAGTCGCTGATACATCGCCTCGAACTGGTCCTGCTGCGCAGCCGCTTCGGCCGCGAGCGCGGCGTTCGTGGAGTTGGTGTGCCCGGGCAGCGGGAAGTAGCGGATGACGTAGGTGATCTCGCCGTCGAACTTTTCCCGTATTTCTTCCACGATCGGGTAGAACGCGCCACACGCCTCGCACTCGAAGTCCAGGAACTCCACGACAATGACCGCGCCATCACCTCCGTCGTCGACGACATGCGAGTCGGGGCGCACCACCGAGACAACCCCGGCGTCGCCTGTGAGGGCCGAGGGCTCGGTCTGGTTCACGAGGGCATAGATAATTCCGGCAAGTACCAGAACGACAGCGACAGCAATGGCGATCAATGTCGCCTTTACGGGGGTTTTCACGAAGCAACTCCACACACTCAACACGCGAACGGCATAGAAACGGATGCCTCCGGCGGACGGCCGGAGCGAGACGCCATCACCAAGACGGCGCAGCGAGTATCAGGTTCGAGAAATGCTCAATTGCGTAAGTGAAAGTGCTACCTTGCGAGGCAGGGGCGGCGCGAGGAGGAGTACGCGGGTCATCGCGAGCGCGACGTTGGCGTGGGTTGGGCGCCCCCGCGAATGGAACCAATTGGTCGCCATCAGCACGAGAAGAAGCCCGCACAGCACTCCAAATGCGCACACCGCTATTCCCCATAGGGAATCGGTGCCCGAGTATGTGCTAACGATCGTCTGAACGGCCGGAGCGGGCGCTTCGACGTGTGAATCGATCAGCGCGACGCCGACAGGAACCGGCGCAGCGGCCTCCTGCTCGGAGTGAGTCGACACCCACGCGCCGAGGATGAGAAAGAACGCGAGCGCCACGCTCGTAATGATCTTCGTTATCAACAGGCGTTCGGACAAGATTGACGAGGGTCGGGACGACACCGGGGCGATCATGTCCTCCTCACCCTATCAACGTTCAATGGTGCGCTAAAGGTGCTCCGGCTTAGGCGCGCATTCACGACGCGATCAGGGTCACCCATGACACACCGAAATCCTCCGACGCGAGCACTCCTCGATCATCGGCCGCGAGAAGCATTCCGAACTCGTCCAGATAGCTGAACGCCTGCGCCGTACCCGAGAGAGCGCCCCCGGAAACCCATTCCGCGGAAGGTCCGTCCTGGTAGCGAACCGTGCCAGCGAGGTCGACTCCGACGAGGCCTCCGTCGTTCCGGGCGGCGATGACATACATCACGGGCGCCTGGGGGTCGGTGACGAAGCTCTCGCCGCCGTCAGAACTCACCGCCAGCCCCGCTTCCGTTGTCGCGTTTAGCGTGCCTCCGCTGCCGGGGGACACGACAATGTCGCGGGCCTGCACGGGGGGAAGGTCGACCCACGTCTGGCCGCCGTCGTCGCTGCGGCGCAGCGCCTCGCCCTGCAGCCCGTATATGGTTTCGGATTCCTCAGACGCGGCACTCAGGTCGTGAAAATCCGCTACCCCGGCAAGCGACACGCTCCGCCAGGTGAGGGCGCCGTCGTCCGATTGAACCAAGCCCACGTTCGGACTGCCGAAACCCTCCGGTGTCGCGGGCCCAGGATGCCCGGAGGCGTAGAGAGTATCGGCTGTCGAGGTGATGCCCATTGCATCGAATTCCCATCCGCCGACAAGCTTGGTCAGTTCTCCATTTCCGTCTACGGAGTCGAGACCATAAATGCCGGCGTGGGTCGCGATCAAGATGCCGTCTCCGTCGGGATTGTCGACTATGCCATGGACGTGTTGGAGCTCGGCGATGCCTTCCGGTGTTGTTGGGTCGGGTGAATTGCTGCAGCCGGCGAGGGTGAGTGGGGTGATGACAACTGTGACAGCGAGGCGGAGTTGTTGAATCCGGCCTCGCGGAAAGCGATGTTTCGGCGTGCGGGGCATGAGCGCTTTCTGGCGAAGAGGGGTGGGCGAGGGGTCGCCAGTTTCACGGCGACCCCTCGCAGATGGCAGACGATTACGGACGCGAAGCGCCTAGAGCTGCGTGAGCAACTGCTCCATCTCTGCGATCTCTGCTGTTTGGTCGTCGATGATCTTCTGGGCCAGTTCCACGGCGTCCGGGTTCTGCCCGTCCGTCACCTGCGCTTGCGCCATCTCGATTGCTCCCTCGTGGTGCACGATCATCTGCTCGAGAAACAGCGAAGACGCCTCCGGTCCCGAGGCATCTTCGAGAGCGGTCATATCCTCTTCTGACATCATCCCGCCCATGCTGTCCATGGAGCCCATAGAACCCATCGTCTCCCGGCCCCAAGACGCGAGCCAATCGTTCATGGTGTCGATTTCGGGTTGTTGCGCGGCCTTGATGCGTTCGGCGAGAGAGATGACCTCGGGCGCGACGTCGTTTTTCGCGAGGAGAACGTCGGACATTTCTATCGCCTGCTGGTGGTGCATGATCATTTCCATCGCAAAGGTAGCGTCGGCGTCGTTGAAATCGACGTCCGTAGCCTCCGCAGACATGCCTGTCGATGGTTCGTTGCCATTCATGCCGTCCATGCCCTCCATGCTCGTGCCGGTGCAGCCGGCTAGAAAGAGTGCTGTGGCAAGCGTTCCTGCGGCGAGCAGGGTGGATCGAGTGCGCATTTCTTATCCTCAAGTTCAGTTTTAGTGTGGGTGAAGCCGCGCTCAGCGCGGGACTGCGTTGTGGCAGCTACCCGTTCACGTTCGACTGATGGAGAGGACGTTCAGGTCAGGAGGCGCGGGCGGCGCAATGTCTTCAACCCGGCGCTTGACCTCGGGAGCGACGAGGTGCCGCGGGAGCACGCTCATGGCCCTGGGGCGAACGCCGACGAGAAGAGCACCCACCAACAGGGCGAGCACGCACATGAGCATCGTCATCATGTCGCCTGATGGGCACGCTGGCGCGCAGTCTTCTGCGGCTTCTTCGTGATCTGTTGGCGCGGGATTGTCGTGCGGCAGAGATTCCGAGGCAGCAGCGTGTGCCTGAGTTGAGGCGGGCACCGAGTGGTCGGCGATTCCGCCCATCCCGTGCATGGACAGCAGTCCGACGATGATGAGCGCGACGCCTATGGTCGCGAGAAGAAGGGGACGGATATACCCGACACGGCGAGTGAGGGCGACGCGCAGACGCATAACGCTCATGTGCGAAACCTTTCCCGGGATCCGATTCGGCGGTTATACCGCTACGGGGTATCGTACATTCGATTTCTGATGAGTTGGCGGGTGTCGGCGCCTGGCTGCCAAGTCAGATAGAGATGCCGCGCTCGCTCATGAACGGTTCGGGGTTTATTCGTTGCCCGTTCCGCCACACTTCGAAGTGCAAATGGCAACCCCGCGACAATCCGGAGTTCCCTTCCCGCGCAACCAACTGGCCCGCTGCGACCTGTTGCCCGTAGCCCACCAATATCCCGCCCTGCTGAAGGTGCGAGTATGCCGTCAATATGCCACCGCCATGATCGATGCGGACGTGCTGCCCGAACGCTCCATATGTCCCGGCGTATGCAACACGACCCGCACTCGCCGCAAAAACGCCTGCCCCGCAGCCCGTCGCCATGTCAGTGCCGTAGTGATAGCCGGTGCAATAACCGTTCTCGCAAATTGTCGCGCGCGCTCCATAACGTGACGTTGGTCGCCCGCCGGACGGTCGCGCCCAACCTGACTGCCCGATCTGTCCGCCCCCGCCCCCGCCAGGCGCAGCCGCTGCCTCGGCTGCGCGCCGTGCCTCTTCCTCCGCGCGGCGTCTCGCTTCCTGCTCCGCGCGGCGTCGAGCTTCCACGCCGGCCTGGTAGTCCGCCACGGTGCGTGCAGTGGAATCCTGAAGTGCCGCCAGCTGAGCCTCCAGGACGACCAAGTTGGTGGACTGTTCGTCCAAAGCCTGCTGAGCGGCGTCGGCTGCGGCCTGCGACTCTTCCATTCGCTGCGAAGCGAGCTGCTTGAGTCGATCGCGTTCGTCTCGCGCGACCGCGGCTTGATCGCTGAGCGACTGTGCCGCCCCGCGCGCGAGGCTGGCATCGGCGAACGCATCTCGGTTTCGCTGCAGAAGTTTGTCAGCCCTGCCCAACCTGCTCAGCAGCTGGTCGGCGTCACCGGCATCGGAAAAGAACAATCGCAACGACGTGTCGTCGCCACCCGATCGATACATCTCCGCTGCAACGCGGCCCGCTCGTTCCGAGGCAGTCGCTGCGACGGCGGCCTGGGTATCAGCCTGGGACTGGAACTCATCCGCCCGCGCAACAGCAGCAAAGTACTCCTCCTCCGCGACGAAGAATTCTTGAGACGCTTCCTCTGCTGCTGCCTGCGTCCGTATGACGTTGGCGTTCAGTGTTGCGATGAACCCTTGAATGCGCGAGATCTCGGTGGCTTTCGCGGCTTCATTGTCGCGGGCGCGCTGCACATCGTCCCAGGACGGATACGTGGCAGCGAAGGCCGGAGCAGCCACCCCGAGCGACGCCGCGGCGAGCAGCCCGAGCGCGCCGATGCGCACGAAGCCCCGCCGCCCCAATGTGTGTCTGACGCCCGCATCGCGTCGCGGTCCTTCAAGTTTGCGTAGTTCTTCTGCGGATGGTGCACACCCGCAGTCGACAGCGGGAAGCGCCACCGGCGGAAGGTAGCGGGACATTGGACTCCTCGTGCGACGGGTGACGATAGCGGGAAACGTTCGCTACCCTTACACCGATCATCCAGCGCGCTTGTCCAGACACGCCGAGCAACTGCAGTTGGCGATACCTACCAGGTGTGGTTCACAGGAAAGTCTCGGATGCAGATCTTGTACTCTGTCCTGAAGTCATCACGATCACGTAACGAGCCCTGCGGCAGGAAGGCGCGAGTGAACATTCTTCGCGACGGCACACGCACGCAGGGCGCGACCCTCTGGCTCGTCACGCTCGTGTCGCTCTTCGTGCTCGCCCTTCTGGCGATGCATGCAGGGGGCGAGGGCGAGCACAACGTCGCAGGCTCGTCGGAAGTGTCCCTTTCGCAGAGCATTATGGAGAACCCGATATTGTCCTCCGCATCGGACGGTTCTTCTTCCGTTGCTGAACCCTGCGATTCAAATTGCTCATCCCACATGGGTGACCTGTTTGCGTGCATGGTTGTCGCGGTCTGCGCGTTCGTCGCTGCCTTAGGCCTCGGGCTCGCACGGGCGTCGCGGCGATTCTGGCTGTCGACACGTCTGGTTCCCCCTTCAGCGACGGGTTTCCGTGCGCGGGTGCTCCTTCACAGCGCACCAGATCTTCACGTCCTCTCGATCAGTCGGACCTGAGCACACCCGTTTTCGTCACGGTGCTCGTTACCGCCCCACGCCGCGTATTTTCAGGCGGCGTGGCGGCGTGAGTCAAGACCGGTCTGCCTCATGATCCGCGACCGCGTCACGAGTGATCCGCTACCTGGATCCTCGCGCTTTTCTTCCGCGCCGGTGCGCGCGACATCTCTCCTCCCGGAATGCACAATGCCCTCATCCTCAGACCCGTCTATGCCCGCTACCTCGCCGACCCGCCGAAGCATCAGGGAGAGCGGAAAGGAGCGCCTGACACTGCCACCATCGGCGCCACCCAACCCTGCGCTCGCCGTGACACGTCGTTCGTCGTTCCGGCGACAAATTGTGTCGGCGACCGCGATGTCGTCCGCGGTGGCGCTAGCGCTAAGTTTCGCTCTTCCCGCCAGCGGCGCCTCATTCCCGGCATCGGTGTCGAGCGACACGGTGGAAGCAAGTGGCTCCGACGGCGAGGCCCAATCGCTTGACCTCGACATCCAGGTGACAGGCGCACCCCTCGATCGGGGAACGTACGTCAGTGCGAGCGCGATCACGACGGGAGTGTATGCGCAGACAGCATCCACATTCGTCAACTACAGCGGCGCGATACAGTGGCCCTTTCTGACCGGAGTTCCGATCAGCAGCGGGTTCGGATGGCGCGAATCACCGTGCCCTGGTTGCCCGCAGGATCACAACGGGATCGATATGAACCCGGGCGCCGGCTCGGCGATCCAAGCGGTCGCCGATGGCGTCGTACGGGAAGCGTCAGCCAGCGACAGCAGCCAGTGGGGCGTGTACGCGATCATCGACCACGTCGTCGACGGGGAGAAAATCAGCAGCCTGTACGCACACATGGCAGTCGGGACGCTGGCTCTCCGGGCCGGTGATTCGGTCAGTGTCGGTGACCTCGTCGGCAAAGTCGGCGATACCGGACTGAGCGGAGGCCCCCACCTACACCTCGGTATGATGCGAGCCGACGGTACCTACATCGACCCCTACGCGTGGCTGTCGGCAAAGGTGAATCCTTGAACGGCAGCGGCCCGATGTTCACGGCGGGTATTCCCAGCCCCTCCATCAATTCTGTCTATCTCGGCGGCTTCGAACTTCGCTTCTATGCGCTATTCATCATTTTGGGGATTGCGATCGCCACGTGGCTGGCTTCTCGGCGCCTCGAACGGCGAGGTGGCGCCCGCGGCGTTGTCGTCGACATCGCGCTGTGGGCGGTCCCTTTCGGGATCGCCGGTGGACGTTCTTACCATGTGATCACCCATCCCAACGACTATTTTTACCCGGGCGCTGATCTGTGGCGCGTGCTCTATGTCTGGGAGGGGGGACTCGCCATTTTCGGTGCCGTCCTCGTCGGGGGCGCTGCCGCGATGATCGGATGCCGCATCGCGGGAATCCGGTTCCTGTCCTTCGCCGACGCACTCGCACCGGCCATGCTCATCGCGCAAGCAGTAGGTCGGCTGGGGAACTACTTCAATCAAGAGCTCTACGGCCTTCCGACCACTCTTCCGTGGGGGCTTCAAATCGACCCGCAGAGCGCCGCTTTCCCGGAGGGCCTGCCGCCGGGCACGATTTTTCACCCGCTCTTTCTGTACGAGATGTTGTGGAATCTCGCAGGCGCCGCGACGATCCTTCTTCTGGAGCGTCGTTATGACCTGAGGTGGGGCAGGGCGCTCGGCGTCTACCTGCTTATCTACGGCACGGGCAGGGCGTGGTTCGAATCCATTCGTATCGACCCCA
>NZ_JBIITF010000003.1:0-291681 GCF_044340635.1 Microbacterium sp. | reverse complement strand
GGAAATTTGAGAGGATCTGACCCTAGTACGAGAGGACCGGGTTGGACGAACCTCTGGTGTGTCAGTTGTCCTGCCAAGGGCACCGCTGATTAGCTACGTTCGGGATGGATAACCGCTGAAAGCATCTAAGCGGGAAGCCGGCCTCAAGATGAGATTTCCATGCCTTCGGGCGAGAGGCTCCCAGCCAGACTACTGGGTTGATAGGCCGGGTGTGTAAGCGTGGCAACACGTGTAGCTGACCGGTACTAATAAGCCGATGATTTGATAATCACCTATTTTTGCTAGGTGCTTGCGTCCACTGAGTGGTTCTCGATGTACGGTCGAGAACCGCATAACAATGACTTTGTTATGCTGATTGAAACATCAATAGTGTTTCGGCGGCCATAGCGAGAGGGAAACGCCCGGTTACATTCCGAACCCGGAAGCTAAGCCTCTCAGCGCCGATGGTACTGCAGGGGAGACCCTGTGGGAGAGTAGGACACCGCCGGACTTCTTTCAAGAAAGGGCCACCCAATGCTGGGTGGCCCTTTCTTCGTTAACAACGCTGTTTTACAACAGTGCGATTTGGCCGACGGGCGGATCGCGAAAGGATCGGAAACATGGCAGACGACGACCGTAAGGACGATGAGCGTCGCGGTGGGCCCGATCGAGCGCGCGGCGCTTCCGGACGCTCGCCCCGCGCGGGTGGCGGCGCCGATCGCCGACCGAGTACTCCTCGTGGAGGGGATGCTCCACGCAAGCCATTTGTGAAGCGGGATGGCGATGCACCTCGTCGCCCGTATGTGAAGCGTGATGGCGACGCGCCCCGCAAGCCGTATGAGAAGCGTGACGGGAACTCTTCGCGTCCGCCTTACGTGAAGCGTGATGGTGATGCGCCTCGTCGACCGTATGAGAACCGCGATAGCGGTGGCTCACGTCCCCCGTATGTGAAGCGTGATGGTGATGCGCCTCGCAAGCCGTATGAGAAGCGTGACGGGAACTCTTCGCGTCCCCCGTATGTGAAGCGTGATGGCGCCGCGCCCCGCAAGCCGTATGAGAAGCGTGACGGGAACTCTTCGCGTCCGCCTTACGTGAAGCGTGATGGTGATGCGCCTCGTCGACCGTATGAGAACCGCGATAGCGGTGGCTCACGTCCCCCGTATGTGAAGCGTGATGGCGATGCACCCCGCAAGCCGTATGAGAAGCGTGATGGGAACTCTTCGCGTCCGCCTTACGTCAAGCGTGATGGTGATGCGCCTCGTCGCCCGTACGAGAACCGCGATAGCGGAGGTTCGCGCCCGCCGTACGAACGCCGCGACGGTAACTCAGGTCGCCCCGCATACAACCGCAGCGACGCTCCGCCCCGCGACCGGGACCGTGATCGTGACTTCGAGCCGCGCATCCCGGATCCGCTCCTGCCTGACGATGTCACGGCCCGTGACCTCCACCCGAGTGCACGCAACGAGCTGCGCACCCTGAGCAAGGAAAACGCTGACACGGTCGGCCGTCACCTGGCGATGGCTGTACGGATGATCGACGAAGACCCCGCGCTCGCGCACGAGCACGCCCTGGCTGCTTCGCGCAAGGCCGGCCGAGTCGCCGTGGTTCGAGAATCTCTCGCGATCACGGCGTACGCCGTCGGAGACTTCGCCCTCGCGCTACGCGAATTGCGCACGTACCGACGCATCTCGGGCAGCGATGACCAGATCGCGATGATGGTCGACAGCGAAAGGGGTGTCGGGCGTCCCGATCGTGCCCTCGAGGTCGGTCGCGCCGTCGATCGCGATTCGCTCCCGATCGAGACCCGTGTCGAATTGGCTGTCGCCATGTCCGGTGCCCGGCTCGACCTGGGTGACCTCGAGCGCGCCCTGCGCGAACTGGATATCCCCGAGCTCAATCCCGATACGGCGTTCCCCTGGAGTCCCGGCCTGTTTGCCGCCCGTGCGACCGTGCTCGAAGAGCTGGGACGCCTGGACGAGGCAGCGCGGTGGACCAAGCTCGCCGAGGTGGCCGAGGCCGCACTCGATGGTGACGGCTCGGACGACGTTCTCGAGATCGACGAAATCGAAGAGCTCGACATCGATCTCGATGATGACGTAGATCTCGATGATGACGCGGAAGTAGCGGGTGAACCGGAGTATTCAGACGACACCGACGGTGTGATCGACGACGATGCCGAGCCCGATAGTGATCCCGCGCTGGGCGCCGCAGCCGAATCGATCGCCGAGCCCGATGAGGGCGAGGAGAGCGACAAGACTGAGGCGTCCGACTGATGGCGTTGCGCGGAAGGACGAGCCCGACTCCGCTCGACGGGGTCGATGCGGTCCTCGCCGATCTCGACGGGGTCGTGTATGCCGGTCACCAGGCCATTCCGCACGCCGTCGAGGCGCTGAACGCCGCGGGCCAGACGCGTCGACTCGGGTACATCACCAACAACGCCTCGCGCACGGACGCGACGGTTGCCGGACAGCTGCGAGAGCTCGGGCTGGCCGTTCAGCCTGAAGACGTCATCACGAGCCCCCAGGCTGCGATGCGTCTGCTGCGCGACATGCTTCCGGAGGGATCGCGTGTGCTGGTCGTCGGGGGAGAAGGGCTGACCGTCGAGGTCGAGAAGGCCGGCTTCACGGTGACGCGCAGCGCAGAGGATTCCCCCGCCGCGGTCGTCCAGGGTTTCTCACCGGATGTCGCCTGGCGTGACCTCGCCGAGGCTGCTTTCGCGCTCGCCCTGCCCGAGGACGAGGGCGGCATCCCGTGGGTCGCGACGAACACCGACTGGACCATCCCGCAAGCGCGCGGGATCGCGCCGGGCAACGGCACGCTGGTGTCCGCCGTTCACACCGCGGTCGGGCGTCTCGCGACCGTCGCGGGCAAGCCCGAGACGCCGATCTTCTTCGAGGCGATCGCGCGGTTCGGGTCGAAGCATCCGCTCTTCATCGGCGACCGGCTCGACACCGACATTCTCGGCGCACAGCGCGCCGGAATCGCTTCGGCGCTCGTGCTCACCGGCATTGACCGACCGAAGCACGTCCTCGCCGCGCCCGCCGGTTCGCGTCCAGACTTCATCCTCGGGGACCTGCGCGAACTGTCGCAGCCGTATCCGGCGGCGAAGACGCGCGGGAAGGATGGCGCGGTCACAGTCGGCGACGCCACCGTGCGTGTCGCCGGCAACGATGTCGAGATCGTCGCCGAGGGTTCCGTGCAGATCAACCTGCTTCGCGCCGCGGCCGGCGCGATCTGGGACTCAGGTCGTGCGATCTACGGATTGCGGGTGCCCGAGCGGCTCTACGACGACCCGTTCCGCGCTGCGCGCTGATCGGGGCCCGTCGCTGACGCGGGGCGCCGAGGCATCCGTCCGTGCCCGTCGTATCCTGGGGCGATGAGCCACACACCCGAGGGATCGTTCGACGACAGCCTTGTGTCGCGCCTGCGGGTCGTCGAGGAGCAGCCGCTCGCGACCCGTGCCGCCGCGTTCGACGCGATGTACGAAGAGCTTTCGCGTGAGCTCGAGGGAGTGGGCGGCCTCGCGGACCCGCGCGCTTCGGCATCCGGCGACCGATGAGTGAGCGTCTGGATGCCGCTCTGGCGGCGCGCGGTCTCGCGCGTTCGCGAACGCACGCGGCGGGGCTGATCGCCGACGGACTCGTCACGGTCGATGGTCGCCCGGTCGTGAAGTCCTCGGCGAAGGTCGAGGAGTCTTCGGTGATCGAGGTCGCCGCGTTCGATCACTACGTCAGCCGTGCCGCGCACAAGCTCGTGGCGGCCCTCGATGCGTTCCCGATCGAGGTCGCGGGGCGTGTGGCGCTCGACATGGGTGCCTCGACCGGAGGGTTCACGCAGGTGCTCCGCGAGCGCGGCGCCGACCCGGTGATCGCCGTTGATGTCGGGCACGGTCAGCTCTCGGACCGGATTCGGGAGGACGCGGGTGTCGTCTCGGTCGAGGGCTACAACGTGCGCGACATGACGCCGGAGTCACTTGCCGCGGTGAGCGGTGTGGACCGCGTGCCTTCGCTCGTCACGGGCGACCTGTCTTTCATCTCGCTGGGCCTCGTCCTGCCGGCCGTCCGCGCAACGATGGACGCCGCCGGCGATGCCGTGTTGCTGATCAAACCGCAGTTCGAGGTGGGACGGACATCCGTCCGCGGTGGGCTCGTGACCGATCCCGCTTCGCGCGCGGATGCCGTTGCGGGTGTGCTCTGGGCGGCCTGGGACGCCGGCCTCGGCACGCACGGTGTGATCGCCTCGCCGCTGCCCGGCACGCACGGCAACCACGAGTTCGTTGCCTGGTTCCGGGGGCGCGATGTCGACGATGAGGGTGCGGACGCGGATGCGGCGAACCCGACCGCCTGGCTCGCCCTGGTGAACGAGCTCACTCAGCGCTGACGGGTCAGTTCTCGCGCCGTTTACGCATCTGCGCGAGAGGAATTGCGAGCCTGTGGTTGTCCGCGAGCTGGGGCTCGTTGCGGTCGAGGAACTGCCAATAGGCGTCGGTGAAGGCATCCGCCTGCGCGGCTGCGGCGCTCGGCCACCACGACCCCATCCGCTGCAGGTACGCCCCGCCCGCGATGTAGGGTTTCGTCGCGACGCGACCGCCGTCCGCGAACTGGCTCATGCCCTGCACGTTCGGCACCATGACCCAGTCGTACGCGTCCACGAACATCGCCGAGAACCACTCGTAGACCTCGCGGGGATCGTAGCCCTGCAGCAGGAACCAGTTGCCGAGCACCATCAGGCGTTCGATGTGGTGTGCGTAGCCGTAGCGATGGACGCGTTCGAGCACGGTGCGGACCGGCAGCGGGATGTCGTCGGGGATCCCTTCCGCGGTGTACCACCACGCCTCGAGTTTGCGGGTGAAGTGGAAGTAGTTGGCGTTCTCGAGCGTGGGCTGCGCGCGGAACGCGCCGCGCATGTACTCCCGCCATCCGATGACCTGGCGAATGAAACCCTCGCGCGATTCGAGCGGGGCGTCTGCGCGCTCGACCCGGTCGACGACCTCCTGGGGCGCGAGCAGCCCGATGTTGATCAGCGGGCTGAGGACGGAGTGGAAGAGGAACGGCTCGTCGGCATCCATCGCGTCTTCGTAGCGACCGAAATCGGATAGGCGACGAGTCATGAAGTCCTCGAGCCATTCCCGTGCGCCCGCGGGGGTCACAGGGAGCCAGAAGGTCTGGGGATCGCCCGGATGGTCGCCGAAGAGTCGCCGCGTATCCTCGATGGCCGAACGGGTGAGCTCATCGGGGTCGGGTATCGGAATCGCCGGGATATCGAGGGCGTGCGCCTTGGTTTTCTTGTCGCGGGGGAGCGGATGCCTGTTCTCGGTATCGAAGTTCCAACGGCGTCCCTCTGGTGCACCGCCCTCCATCAGGATGCCCGTGCGCCGACGCTGCCAGCGGTAGAAGTCCTCCATCCGGGCCGTCGGGTGGGTCGCGAACCATTCGTCGACCAGCGCCTCGGGGGTGAGGAAGAGGTCGTCGGCGTAGGTGCGCGTCTGCAGCCCTTGTCCGGCAGCGATCTTCTCGATCGAGCCCTGAACGCGCGGGTCGGTGTGCGCCATCCAGGCGAGGTGCGTGATGTCGTGCTCGCGGACGAGGGCCCCCACCGCGGCACCGAACGACTCCGTGCGGTCGTTGGTGCCCGCTTCGTCTGCGTCGACCCGGCGGTACGCGACGGCGATGCCGCGCGCTTCGAGGCGAGCGGCCGCGTGACGCATGGAAGCCAGCAGCAGCACGATCTTGTGCGCGTGGTAGGGGCGACGCTCGAGGCTTCGGGCATTCTCAACGAACAGAATGAGGTCGATTTCGGGGTCCGAGTACGCCGGGTGATCCTCGAGGAGCTGCGTCGCGAGCACCAGCGCAGCCTTCATACCCACCGTCTCGCAGCCGGAGGAGATCTCGGCTTCGGAGGATGCATGCCTCGACATCCGTCCTCCGAAGTCGAGATATCCTCCCCAGCGCGCGGGCGACCCAGTGAACCGAAGCCATCCGACAGAATGGGTGAGGCGAACTATCGGCGGGAGCGGCATGACGAGCACGCGAAACATCCTGGTCGTCGCGCATGCGCTGCGCGCCGACACGGTCGCCGCTGCGCGCCGCGTGACGGCCGCCTTGGTCGCAGCCGGCGCTCGCGCCGTATTCTCCGCGGATGATCGAGCCCAGTTGGGCGACGCGATCGAAGACTTCGACAACACCGGCACGCTGGGCATCGACGTTCCGGTTGACGAGATCGAGCTGGCGATCGTGCTGGGCGGCGACGGCACGATCTTGCGCGCCGCAGAACTCGTGCGCGGTGGCACGGCCCCGGTGCTCGGCATCAACATGGGGCATGTCGGCTTTCTCGCCGAGATCGAGCGCGACGAGCTGGACGAGGCGGTGCATCGCGCCATCCTCGGCGATTACCGGGTCGAAGAGCGTTTGGCGCTCGCCGTGCGCGTGCAGGACTCCGACGACTCGCTGATCTACGAGACATGGGCGCTCAACGAGGCCACGGTGGAGAAAGCCAGCCGCGAACGGATGCTCGAGGTCGTGCTCGAGGTGGACGGTCGGCCCCTTTCGAGCTTCGGCTGCGACGGCATGGTCGTCTCGACCCCCACCGGCTCGACCGCGTACAACTTCTCAGCCGGCGGCCCGGTGATCTGGCCCACCGTCGAGGCGATGGCGGTGGTACCGCTGTCGGCACATGCCCTGTTCGCCAAACCCCTCGTGGTGGGCCCCGAGGCCACGATCGCGATCGAGGTGCTCGAACGGACGAACGGCACGGGAATCCTCTGGTGCGACGGCCGTCGCTCGCACGATCTGCCGCCGGGTGCTCGCGTGATGGTGCGCCGCTCGCCCGAGCCCGTGCGCCTCGCGCGTCTGCACCCCGCCGCGTTCACGGACAGGCTGGTGCGCAAGTTCCGTCTGCCGGTCGAGGGATGGCGTGGGCCCATATCCGCCGAGCCCGAGACCTGGGCGATGCACGAACCGACCGAAACCGAGACCGACCCTGCGACCCGGCCCGGGGCGGGCGCGTGATCGAGGAAGTACGCCTTTCCGGGCTCGGGGTGATCGCCGAAGCGACCCTGCCGCTCGGCCCCGGATTCACCGCGATCACGGGTGAGACCGGCGCGGGCAAGACCATGGTCGTTACGGGCCTCGGCTTGTTGCTCGGTCAGCGCGCGGACTCGGGCGTTGTGCGCTCGGGCGGCCAGGCCGAGGTAGCGGGCATCTGGAATGTTCCGGCCGAGGGATCCGTCGCCGACCGTGTTCGCGAAGCCGGGGGAGACCTCGAGCCGCTCGGAGCTGACCGCGCCGAGCTGTACGTCGGCCGGACGGTCACGGCCGAGGGCCGCAGCCGCGCGAGCGTCGGCGGGCGCGCCGCACCGGCCGGGGTTCTCGCTGACCTGGCGGATGACCTCGTGGTCGTGCACGGGCAGTCCGACCAGCTGCGACTGCGCTCGGCGGCGGCCCAGCGCGATGCCCTCGATCGTTTCGGTGGAACCGGAGTTCGCGACGCGCTCGCCGCCTACCGGACCGCGTGGAATCGTTGGCGCGAACTCGATGCCGAATACACGACGCTCACGACACAGCGAGATGCGCGTACCGCCGAGGCCGAGGCCCTGCGCGCGGCGCTCTCCGAGATCGAGGATGTCGCACCGCAACCGGGTGAGGATGTCGAGCTCGCCCAGCGCGCCGAGCGCCTCGCCAACGTCGAGGAACTCCGCGCCGCGGCGGCAGGCGCGCGTGAGGCGCTGTCGTCGGAAGATGATGGCGTTGATGTCTCGACTCTGATGGGCGAGGCGCGGCGTCTGCTCGAACGCGCGAGCACCCAGGATCCCGCCCTCGAGACGTTTTCGCAGCAGGTCGCCGAACTGGGCTTCCGCGCCGCCGAACTCGCCACGGATCTCTCGGGGTATCTGGCGGATCTGGATGAATCCGGGCCCCTCGAGCTCGACGCCGTCGAGACGCGGCGCGCGGCGCTCGGGGCCCTCGTCCGGCACCATGGGACGTCGCTGGACGAGGTCATCGCGCTCGCCGAGACCGGGGCCGCACGTCTGGCAGAGCTCGAGGGAGACGATGCCCGCATCGGGGAGCTCGCGGACGAACGGGATGCCGCTGCACGAGAACTCGACGCATCCGCGGCCCTTCTCACGGAACGCCGGACCGTCGCGGCCGTAGCGCTCGGCGACGCGGTGACGGCCGAACTCAGCGCCCTCGCCATGCCGGATGCCCGCCTGCACGTCGCGGTGTCGCCCGGTACGCCCACGGCCGACGGTCGCGACGACGTCGCGCTGCTGCTCGCCCCGCACCCGGGTGCCGAACCCCGTGCCGTCTCGAAGGGCGCTTCCGGGGGAGAGCTCAGCCGCGTCATGCTCGCGATCGAGGTCGTGATCGCGGCCACCGACCCCGTGCCGACCTTCGTCTTCGACGAGATCGACGCCGGCATCGGTGGCGCCGCCGCGATCGAGGTCGGGCGTCGCCTCGCGCGCCTGGCCGAAGCATCCCAGGTCATCGTCGTCACGCATCTCGCGCAGGTGGCCGCGTTCGCCACCAACCACCTCACCGTCGTGAAAGAGAACGACGGTTCGGTGACCGCCTCGAGCGTCCAGCGACTCGAAGGGCCCGCACGCGCGGCCGAGATGGCGCGGCTGTTGTCGGGACTTCCCGACTCGGCCGCAGCACTCGAGCACGCGCGCGAGCTGCTCGGTCTCGCCGGCGTCCGCGACTGATAGGATTAAAGCCCGTGGCGGAAACTGCATCGGGAACATCGAACGACATCACCAAACACATCACGAGACACATCTTCGTGACCGGTGGTGTCGTTTCTTCATTGGGTAAGGGCCTGACCGCCGCGAGCCTCGGCAATCTGCTGACGGCGCGGGGCCTGCGGGTCGTGATGCAGAAGCTGGATCCCTATCTGAACGTGGATCCGGGCACCATGAACCCGTTCCAGCACGGCGAAGTATTCGTCACGGACGATGGCGCCGAGACCGACCTCGACATCGGGCACTACGAGCGCTTTCTCGACGTCGAGTTGAGCCAGGCCGCCAACGTCACGACAGGTCAGATCTACTCGCAGGTGATCGCGCGCGAGCGCCGGGGCGAGTACCTGGGCGACACCGTTCAGGTCATTCCGCACATCACCGACGAGATCAAACGCCGGATGCGCCTGCAGGCGACGCAGGACCCGCAGCCCGACGTCATCATCACGGAGGTCGGCGGTACGGTCGGCGACATCGAGTCGCAGCCCTTCATTGAGTCGGCGCGGCAGATCCGTCACGAGCTCGGTCGCCGCAACGTCTTCTTCGTGCACGTCTCGCTTGTGCCCTTCATGGGGGCATCGGGGGAGCAGAAGACCAAGCCGACGCAGCACTCCGTGGCGGCCCTCCGCTCGATCGGTATCCAGCCGGACGCGCTTGTGCTGCGCAGCGACCGGCCGGTTACCGAGTCGAACAAGCGCAAGATCGCGCTGATGTGCGACGTCGACGAGGACGCCGTGGTCAACGCCGTCGACGTGCCGAGCATCTACGACATCCCGACCATGCTGCACGACCAGGGACTCGACGCGTACATCGTCAACGCGCTCGGTCTCGACGAAGCCAAGGATGTCGACTGGTCGCGCTGGGAGCGGGTGCTGGGCGCCGTGCACAACCCCAAGCACGACGTGACGATCGGCCTCGTGGGAAAGTACATCGACCTGCCGGACGCATACCTGTCGGTCACCGAGGCGCTCAAGGCCGGTGGCTTTGCGCACGAGACGCACGTCAACATCCGCTGGATCCCCTCGGATCTCTGCGACACGCCCGAGGGCGCGGCGCGGGCCCTGGCGGACGTGGACGGCATCTGCGTGCCCGGTGGCTTCGGCATCCGCGGCATCGAGGGCAAGCTCGGCGCGCTGAAGTTCGCACGCGAGCAGGGCATTCCCACGCTCGGGCTGTGCCTGGGTCTGCAGTGCATGGTCATCGAGTACGCGCGAAACCTGGCCGGTCTCGAGGGCGCCTCTTCGAGCGAGTTCGACCCCGACACCGAGTACCCCGTCATCGCGACGATGGCGGAGCAGGTCGAGATCATCGCCGGCGGAGACCTCGGGGGCACGATGCGCCTCGGCCTGTACGCCGCGGATCTGCGCGACGGCTCACTCGCGGCCGAGCTGTACGGAGCGCCCCGGATCTCGGAGCGCCACCGGCACCGGTACGAGGTCAACAACGCCTACCGTGACCGCCTGACGGAGGCTGGCCTGGTGTTCTCGGGCCTTTCGCCCGACCGCGCTCTGGTCGAGTACGTCGAGCTGCCTCGCGACGTGCACCCGTTCTACATCGCCACGCAGGCACACCCCGAGCTGCGGTCGCGCCCGACCGCACCGCATCCGCTCTTCCGCGGGCTCGTGGGGGCGGCGCTCGAGCGCCACCGCGCGAGCGAGCTCTTCGACGTGGATCCGGTGGAAAATGACTGATTTCAGCGCGTTGCGCGACGAGCCGACGAGGGTCGAGATCACCCGCAGCGAGGTCGCCTATCCCGGCCGCGTCTGGGATGTGCGCAGCGACACCTTCGACTACAACGGCGAGTCCACGTCGCGCGACTACGTCGATCACACGGGTGCCGTCGCGATCGCCGCGATCGATGACGACGGACGCATCCTGCTGTTGCAGCAGTACCGGCATCCGATCCGCTCGCGCGACTGGGAGATCCCGGCCGGTCTGCTCGACATCGCGGGCGAACCGCCCGCCGATACCGCCCGGCGTGAGCTGGCGGAAGAGGCCGACCTGACGGCGAGTCGGTGGAGCGAACTCGTCAGCATCAAGACCTCGCCCGGGGGCAGCGACGAGGTCGTGCACATCTTCCTGGCCGAGGGCATCTCGCCCGCACCCGAGACGTACGCGCGCGAGGCGGAAGAGGCCGACATCCGCCTCGAATGGGTGCCGCTCGAC
This sequence comes from Microbacterium sp., assembly GCF_044340635.1. Taxonomy (GTDB): domain Bacteria; phylum Actinomycetota; class Actinomycetes; order Actinomycetales; family Microbacteriaceae; genus Microbacterium. Next base: position 280,802 of record NZ_JBIITF010000003.1, on the reverse strand, counting down.
GATGTCGTGACGGCCGTACTCGAGGGACGGATGCAGAACGCGATCCTGATCGTCGCCGTGCTCGCGGCCGCCGAACACCGCCGCCGGACGGCGACCGAAGACGGCCGCCCCACGGCCGGCTGAACGATCCGGGACGGAGCCGAACCCCGGTGCGCATCGATCGAGCCGTGACGGCGTACCTGCGCCACGTCTCGATCGAGCGCGGGCTGTCGGAGCACACGGTCGCGGCGTATCGACGGGACCTCGGCGACTATGTCGCATGGCTGACCGAACAAGGTGTGTTCGACACCACGGACGTCACCCCGGATGTCGTGGGGTGCTACATCGCCGACCGGGCCGCGGCATCCCCTCCTCCCGCCGCGTCGAGCCTGGCGCGGCTGCAGTCCTCGGTGCGGGGCCTGCACCGCCATCTCGCCCGCGAGGGGATCGAGGACGAGGATGTGTCGGCCCGGCTTCGCCCCCCGAAGGCCCCGCAGCGTCTGCCGAAGGCGTTGACGATCGACCAGGTCGAGCGGTTGCTCGCGGCCCCGTCGGGGGAGGATCCCATCGGCCTCCGCGATCGGGCCCTGCTGGAACTGATGTACGCCACGGGCGCTCGCGTGTCGGAGGTGGTGACGCTCGACGTGGACGATCTCGCGGCCGGGGGCGGAATGGGCGCGGGCGGCGCGGGCGGGAGCCGCGGGACCGGCGACATCGTGCGTCTGCGCGGCAAGGGGGACAAGGAACGCATCGTGCCCGTCGGATCGTTCGCGCGCGACGCGGTGGATGCCTACCTGACCCGGGTGCGACCCGAGCTCTCGCTGCGAGGTCGCGCCACGCCCCGGCTGTTCCTCGGTGCCCGCGGCGCGCCGCTGTCTCGGCAGAGCGCCTGGCTCGTCATCCGGGCCGCCGCCGAGAAAGCGGGGATAGCGGCCCACGTCTCGCCGCATACGCTCCGCCACTCGTTCGCCACGCACCTCCTCCAGGGCGGTGCCGACGTTCGCGTCGTGCAGGAGCTTCTCGGGCACGCATCCGTTGCGACGACCCAGATTTACACCCACGTGACCGTCGATGCCCTGCGTGACGTGTACGCGACATCGCATCCGCGGGCACGGTAACGCGTCCGACAGCACCGGCGCCCGCGCGCGCCGCCCGGGCCGAGGGTGCGCGGGTGACTAGAATCGGTCCACAGCATGGGGTTCAGATGGTGACGCAGGGAGTATCGGTGGCGGGCAGCGCGCGGGGCACGAAGAAGGCCTCCTCGACGGACGAGGCACCCCTCGGCCCGACCGGTCGCCCGTATCACGGCTTCCCCACACCGCCGAAGCTCGATTCGCACGGTCCGGCGCGCATCATCGCGCTCTGCAACCAGAAGGGCGGGGTCGGCAAGACGACCACGACCATCAACCTGGCCGCATCGCTCGCGCACTACGGCCGTCGCGTGCTCGTCGTCGATTTCGACCCGCAGGGCGCGCTGTCGGCAGGTCTCGGTATCCAGACCCACGACGTGCCGACCGTCTACGATCTCCTGCTCGACACGAAGCGCGATCCGCGCGAGATCATCGTCCCCTCGCGCACCGAGGGTCTCGACGTGCTGCCGGCGAACATCGACCTGTCCGCCGCCGAGGTGCACCTGGTCAACGAGGTCGCGCGCGAGACGATCCTGGCGCGCGTGCTGCGCCACATCTCCCGCGAGTACGACGTCATCCTGATCGACTGCCAGCCCTCGCTCGGGCTGCTGACGGTCAACGCATTGACCGCCAGCCACGGCGTACTGATCCCCATGGAGTGCGAGTTCTTCGCGATGCGCGGCGTCGCCCTGCTGATCGAGACCATCGAGAAGGTACGCGACCGCCTCAACCCCGCGATCGAACTCGACGGGGTCCTCGCAACCATGTACGACTCGCGCACGCTCCACGCCCGCGAGGTGCTCGAGCGTGTCGTCGAGGCATTCGGCGACGATGTGCTCGAGACCGTCATCGGTCGCACGGTGAAGTTCCCGGATGCATCCGTCTCGGGTCTGCCGATCATCGAATTCGCCCCCGAGCACGCCGCCGCCCAGGCCTACCTGCGCCTGGCGCGGGAACTGGTCGCGCGTGGCGACGTCGCCTGAGGCCGCGCCGGCGGTCGATGACGGGGACGGCGACGGCCGATTCCGTGTTTCGGTCACGGGATTCGACGGCCCGTTCGACCTGCTGCTCTCGCTGATTTCGAAGCATGAACTCGACATCACCGAGATCGCGCTCAGCAAGGTGACGGACGAGTTCATCTCGTACCTGCGGGCGCTCGACCCGGACGAAGAGCTGGAGCGCGCGAGCGAGTTCCTCGTCGTCGCGGCGACCCTGCTGGATATGAAGGTCGCGGGCCTGCTGCCACAGGGCGAGCTCGTCGATTCCGAGTCCGTTGCGCTGCTCGAGGCGAGAGACCTGCTGTTCGCGCGTCTGCTGCAGTACCGCGCGTTCAAAGAGGTGTCCGGATGGTTCGGCACCCGGCTGCAGAGCGAAGACACGCGGCACGCTCGTGCCGTGCGGCTGGACGAGAAGCACCGCGCAGCCGTGCCCGAGCTGGTCTGGACGCTGTCGGTCGAGGACTTCGCCGCCCTCGCGCTCCTGGCGTTCAGCCCACGCGAGATGCCGCACGTCGGTCTCGAGCACCTGCACGCGCCACTCGTCAGCATCCGCGAACAGGCGGCCGTCGTCGTGTCGCTGCTGCGCCGGGCCGAGTCGGTGAGCTTCCGCGAGCTCGTCGCCGGCGTCACGCAACCCGGTATCGTCGTGGCGCGATTCCTGTCGATCCTCGAGCTGTACCGGCATGCTGCACTCTCGTTCGAACAGGTCGAACCGCTCGGCGAACTCACCCTGCGATGGTCGGCCGAGAACTGGTCCGACGAACAACTTGCGAGCCTGGGGGCCGATTATGACCGTTGATGCTTCGACAGACTCAGCAACCGAGGGCGGCGCTGGCGCGGCATCCGTCGCCCGCCGCCTCGAGGCGATCCTGCTCGTGGTCGAAGAGCCGCAGAGCCTCGTCGCGCTCGCGACCGCTGTGTCGGCACCCGTTGCGGCCGTGCGTCAGGCGATCGAGTCGCTCGTCGAGGATTACGACGGCCGCACGGGGGGACCTCGTCGCGGGTTCGAGCTGCGCGAGGTCGGCGGGGGATGGCGCCTGTACGTTCGCGCGGAGCACGACGACCTGGTGAGCGAGTTCGTCAACACGCAGGCGCCGTCGCGCCTGTCGCAGGCAGCGCTCGAGACGCTCGCCGTGATCGCGTACAAGCAGCCCGTCACACGCGGTCAGGTCGCGGCGATCCGCGCCGTCAATGTCGACTCGGTCGTGCGAACGCTGCTGGGTCGCGGCCTCATCACGGAAGAATTCGCGGATCCCGAGACCGGGGCGATCCACTATGGAACGACCGACGCGCTGCTGGTGAACCTCGGTATCAACTCGCTCGACGAGCTGCCGCCGATCTCGCCGCTCTTGCCCGATGTCTCGGACGACGACAGCCTCGACGAGACCTTGGGGCGGTGAGCTTGGCTGACATTCCGGGTGAAACCGGGACATCCCGATCAGGTGTGTCCCCTTTTCACCCGGAATGGAGGGTGTATACCGAGCGAAAAGGGGACATGAAGCAGGAGAAGTGGGACATGGAGCGAGGGAGCCGGCGATGAGCGATGAAGAGACGGGGGCGACGGATGCCTCGGCCGACGGAGTGCGGCTGCAGAAGGTGCTCGCCCAGGCCGGCGTTGCCTCGCGCCGCGTCAGCGAAGAGTTGATCTCCGACGGGCGCGTGCGGGTAAACGGCGTCGTGGTGACCGAGATGGGTGCGCGGATTCATCCGGAGTCCGACCTGGTCGATGTCGACGGTGTTGCCGTGCAGGTCGAGTCCGGCATGCGCTACGTCATGCTCAACAAGCCCACGGGCGTCTTCAGCACGATGCGCGACGAGCGTGGGCGCCCTGACCTGACTCAGTACACAGAGGAGTGGCCCGAGCGCCTCTACAACGTCGGTCGCCTCGACGCCGAGACGAGCGGCCTGCTCATTCTCACCAACGACGGGCAGCTCGCCCACGTGCTCGCGCATCCCTCGTACGGCGTGACGAAGGTTTACATCGCGAAGGTGTCGGGCCGGGTCAGCGCCCAGACGATCTCGCAGCTGACGCGGGGGATCGAGCTCGAGGACGGACCCATCGCAGCCGACAAGGCGCGGCTCTTGGACGCTTCGGGCGGCACGAGCCTGGTCGAGCTGACCCTGCACTCGGGTCGCAACCGGATCGTGCGTCGGATGATGGCCGAGGTGGGGCATCCGGTCCGTGAACTCGTCCGCCGACAGTTCGGCCCGCTCCACCTGGGAACTCTCCCGGCGGGGCAGGCGCGGGAGTTGACTAAGGTGGAACGCGGCGCGCTGCTCACCCTTGCGCGCCGCGATGCCGCCCTCGCGAGCGACGACGAGCCGCAGGGCGACACTCAGTAGGAGATTTCAGTGACCGACACGACCACGCCACGCGTTGCCGCGCGCACCAGCGGCACCGTCCGCGTGGTCGGTGCGGGACTGCTCGGCGCGAGCGTCGGACACGCCCTGACGGCGCTCGGCGTCGATGTCGCGCTCGACGATACCTCGCGCGCACAGGTGCGTCTGGCCGTCGATTATGGTGCCGGACGGCTCAGCAGCCCAGAGGACCAGCCTCGTCTCATCGTCGTTGCGGTGCCGCCGGATGTCACGGCTGACGTCGTTGCGGCCGAACTGGCTCGCTTTCCAAACGCGGTCGTCACGGATGTCGCGAGCGTCAAGCTCGCGCCATTGCACGAACTGCGCGAGCGCGGCGTAGATCTCACGCGCTACATCGGTTCGCACCCGCTCGCCGGGCGCGAACGCGGGGGAGCGATCTCGGCCCGTTCCGACCTGTTCATCGGGCGCCCGTGGGTCGTCTGCCGTGACGAAGAGACCTCGTCTGCCGATCTCGCGATCGTCGAAGGCCTCGCCCTCGACCTCGGGGCCATGCCGATCGAGATGACACCCGAAGAGCACGACCGATCCGTGGCCGTCGTCTCGCACGTGCCTCAACTCGTCTCGAGTCTGCTCGCGGCGCGCCTGCGCGAGGCTCCCGAGCAGTCGCTCGGCCTCGCGGGTCAGGGCGTTCGTGACACGACGCGGATCGCCGCATCCGCCCCCGAACTGTGGGTGCAGATCCTCGGCGCGAACTCCGAGCCCGTCGTCGAGGTCCTCGACCAGCTCGCCGCCGACCTCGGCCGGGTCGCCGATGCACTGCGAGACCCGGATGCCGCGGGCTCTCGCCGCACGATCGCCGACACGATCCAGCGCGGCAACGAGGGTGTCGAGCGGTTGCCGGGAAAGCACGGACAGAACCGGCGCTTCGAGCAGCTCGTCGTCATGGTCGACGACACCCCGGGCCAGTTGGCGCGCCTGTTCAGCGAACTCGGCGCGCTCGGCGTGAACGTCGAAGACCTGCGACTCGAGCACTCGCCCGGAGCCCCATTCGGCCTGGCCGAGATCAGTGTGGAACCCGCGATCGTCGCGCACGCGACGGCAGGGTTGGAAGAGCGAGGTTGGCGGATGGCGGGCACGGGTAATGGGTGAAGCGACCCCGGTGGTGCCGCTGGCAACCGCCGACAACGTCATCGCGATCGACGGCCCCGCGGGTAGCGGCAAGTCGAGCGTGGCGAAGCGTGTCGCCTCGCGCCTCGGTTACGGCTACCTCGACACAGGCGCCGCCTACCGTGCCCTCGCCTGGCACGTGCTCGAACGCGGTGCCGACACGAGCGACGCGAGCGCCGTGCTGGATGCCACGGGCGACTTCGATTTCGCGATCTCGACGAACCCCGACGACACGTGGGTGCGCGTCGGCTCGGTCGATGTCGCCGCTGCCATCCGTGAACCCCGCGTCTCGGACGCCGTCAGCGGCGTGGCCCGCGTGCCGGCGATCCGTCAGGCCGTCACTAACCTCTTCCGCGCGATCATCACCGATACGCCCGAGGGCATCGTCGTGGAAGGCCGGGATATCACGACCATCGTCGCGCCCGACGCGGCCGTCCGGCTGCTGCTCACAGCGGCCCCCGAGGTGCGCGCCGCCCGGCGCAGCGCCGAGCTGGCCGGCGTGGAAGCAGCGGTCGTCGCCGACGCCCTGCACCGCCGTGATGCCTCCGACAGTGGGGTGGTCGACTTCCTGACCGCCGCCCCGGGGGTCGAGGTGGTCGATTCGACCGACCTCGATCTCGAACAGACCGTCGACGCTGTCCTCGACATCGTCGACAGAACACGAGGATTGACCCCATGAGCGCTGACGACGAATACGAAGGTCGCCCCGACCAGATCGCCGAGAAACTGGCGGATCTCGACCCCGAGTTGGTCGAACAGAGGGCGGCGACACTTCGCGCATCCCTCGCCGATTACGACCTCGATGAAGACGACGCGCACCTGCTCGCGGGAGTCGAGCGCGGCATCGACGGCATCGAGTACCTGCCCGCCCTGCCCGTCGTCGCGATCGTCGGACGCCCGAACGTCGGCAAGTCCGCCCTCGTCAACCGCATCCTGGGTCGGCGTGAGGCCGTTGTGGAGGACACCCCGGGTGTCACGCGCGACCGCGTCACGTACAAGGCCGAGTGGATGGACCGGCGCTTCTCGCTCGTCGACACCGGCGGGTGGGAACCGGATGCACGGGGCATCGACGCATCCGTCGCCGCACAGGCCGAGGTCGCGATCGATCTGTCGGACGTCGTGCTGTTCGTCGTGGACGCCATGGTCGGCCCGACGGCGACCGACGAGCAGGTCGTGAAGCTGCTGCGCAAGAGCGGTAAGCCCGTCTTCCTCGTCGCGAACAAGATCGACGACGCACGCCACGAGCCCGAGGCCGCGGCGCTGTGGAGCCTGGGTCTCGGTGAACCGCACCCCGTCTCGGCCATCCATGGCCGGGGCGTTGCGGACCTGCTCGACCAGCTCATGGAGAAGCTGCCCGAGGTTTCGGCGGTCGCCTCGCACGAGATCGGCGGCCCGCGCCGCGTCGCGATCCTCGGGCGCCCCAACGTCGGCAAGTCCTCGCTGCTCAACAAGGCGGCGGGCGAAGAGCGCGTCGTCGTGAACGAGCTCGCCGGCACGACCCGCGACCCGGTGGACGAGATCGTCGAGCTCGGCGGCAAGCTCTGGCGTCTGGTCGACACCGCCGGCATCCGTCGTCGCGTCCACCTGCAGCAGGGTGCCGATTTCTACGCGTCGCTGCGTACGGCGACCGCGCTGGAAAAGGCCGAGGTCGCCGTTGTCGTGCTCGACGTGAGCGAGTCGCTCAGCGAGCAGGACGTGCGCATCATCGACATGGTGCTCGAGTCTGGCCGCTCGCTCGTGCTCGCGTTCAACAAGTGGGACCTGCTCTCGACCGACAAGCTTGTTGACGACGATCGTCGCCGCTACCTCGAGCGCGAGATCGAACAGGACCTCGCGCACGTCTCCTGGGCGCCCCGCGTGAACATTTCGGCGAAGACCGGCCGTCACCTCGACAAGCTCGTGCCGGCGCTCGAGACGTCGCTCGAGTCGTGGGATCAGCGGATTCCGACCGGCAAGTTCAACGCGTTCCTGTCGGAGCTCGTGGCCGAGCACCCGCACCCGCTTCGCGGTGGCAAGCAGCCGCGCATCCTGTTCGGCACGCAAGCCGCGTCGCGTCCGCCGACATTCGTGCTGTTCACGACCGGATTCCTCGACCCGGGCTACCGCCGCTTCATCGCGCGTCGCCTGCGCGAGATCTTCGGCTTCGAGGGCACACCGATCCAGATCAACATGCGGGTGCGTGAGAAGCGCCAGCGCTGAGCCGGGCCCGGGGGCGCCGAACTGCCGTCCGGGTGTGAGAATCTGGACGGGTGAGCATCGAGCCCCCCGTCCCCGGTGAGCCGCGACGGCCGTTCGGGCCGCGCGACTCGGGGGATGCGTGGGTTGTTGCCGACAGTGGCGAACGCTACTGGGGGCGCTTCGGTGCGGCCGGTCTGCTCGCGTACGACACCGCTCTCGATAGCGTGCTGCTGCAGCACCGTGTCTCGTGGAGTCACTTCGGTGGCACCTGGGCGCTGCCGGGTGGCGCTCGCCACGAGGGGGAGTCGGCGATGGATGCTGCGCTGCGCGAGGCGCTCGAGGAGGCCGGTGTTCCCGGCTCGGCGATCCGCCCGCGCGCTACGAGCGTTCTCGATCTCGACATCTGGTCGTACACGACCGTGATCGGCGATGTCGTCGTGCCCTTCGCGCCGGTCATCAGCGACCCCGAGAGTCATGCGCTCGAGTGGGTGAGGGTTGACGAGGTGGTCGATCACCCGTTGCATCCCTCGTTCGAGGAGGCCTGGAGTTCGCTTCGCTCGGCGCTGCATCTGCGCCCCGTCGTGGTTGTGGACATGGCGAACGTGGTCGGGTCGGTACCGGATGGGTGGTGGAAGGATCGTGCGGGCGCGACGGATCGCCTGCTCGATCGACTGGAGGCGCTCGCTGTCGAGGGGCTCGAGGCATCCGCACTCGAGCTGCCGGCGACGCGTTGGTTCCCGCGCATCATCGCGGTCGTCGAGGGTGCGGCGCGGGGCGTCGACGATCGTGACGGGTTGGTCGAGCTCGTGCGGGCCGAGGCATCCGGCGACGACGCGATCGTGGAGGCGGTGACTGGCCTCGATGCGGGGGGCGCCGCCGTGACGGTGGTCACGAGCGACGCCGAACTTACGCGCCGCTCGGAGCGGGTTGGCGCCACGGTTCATGGGGTTCGCTGGGTGCTCGACCGGCTCGCTTAGTCGCTCTGCGCTAGACGCTGTCGTCGCGCAGTGAGCGGATCATGCTCCGCAAGACCCGCAGCGCTCCCGCTTGCTCGTTCTCGGTCATGCCCGACAACATCCGGACCTCGACGGACCGCACTGCCGCCGACGCCTGCTTCAGGCTTTCGCGGCCGCGCGGTGTCAGCTCGGTCGGGAGAACCTTGCCGACGCGTGCCTCGGTCGCCCGGGTCACGAAACCGTCGCGTTCGAGGTTCTGCAGCAGCACGTTCATCGACTGCCGTGTGACGAAGGCGCCCCGGGCGAGCTCGGAGTTCGATAGGCCCGGCCTTTGCGACAGCAGCTCGAGACACGAGTAGTGCGTGACGGTCATTCCGAGTGGCTTGAGCACTTCTTCCATGGCGGACCGGAGCGCGCTTGACGCCTCTTTCAGCAGATAGCCCAACGACGTCTGCAGATCGATACCGGTTTGACTCATGTCAGTATTCTGACATATATTTTTGTGTGTCAGAAAACTGACATTAACCTCTGAGGAGCGCACCATGCCCGCCACCGGTCCCGACTTCATCTCTCTCCAGGCGCGCGACCTCGGCGCCTCGCAGGCGTTTTACGAGCGCTACCTCGGGCTGGTCCGCTCGCCCGCCGGGCCGCCGCATGCCGTGGTGTTCGAGACCACGCCGATCGCGTTCGCGCTGCGCGACATCGTTCCCAGCACGGACTTCGCATCCGTGCCTCAGCCGGGCATCGGCGCTGCGATCTGGCTCCACGCCACGGACGTCCAGGACATCCACGACGCGCTCGTCGCCGACGGGCAGACCATCGTCTCGGCGCCGATCGACGGCCCGTTCGGCCGGACGTTCACCTTCGCCGATCCCGATGGTTACCAGATCACGCTGCACGACCGCGCGTAGGCACCACCCTGGTGGGGGTGGGCTTGGGCGCGGCGCTCGGGTCACCTCGACGGGCTCAGCGATCGCGCGCGCGGCGATCGCGGGCGTGCGGGGAACCCGGGGACGAGGCGATCGCGGGCGCGCGGCGAACCCGGGGGCCAGGCGATCGCAAGCGTGCTGGGGCCCTTCGACAGGCTCGATGGTCGAGGGTACGGCGCTGCGGGTCACTTCGACAAGCTCAGTGACAATGCGCGCGGTGGTCACCTAAAACGGTGGTGGGTCCGTGTTCGGGGTGAAGTGGATCGCCGAGGGTGGTTTGTCGATATAGACGTGACCGCCCGGTGATGTCCATTCCAGGATCCCGCCGCCGAGTTGTCGGACCGTCCAGGCCGTTTCCCCCTTGAGAGTGTGGTGTCGTTTGCAGAGGCAGGCGAGGTTGCAGACGATGGTTTCACCACCCAGCGCGTAGTCGAGGGTATGGTCGCGGTCGCATCGGTGTGCGGGTTGTCGGCATCCGGGGAACCGGCAGTGTTGATCCCGCGCCTGCAGGAACCGCTTGATGTCCGCGGACGGGGTGTATCGGTCGACGGCGAGCACGCAGCCGGTGATGGGGTCGGCGAGGACCCGGTCCCATCCGGTTGCGTGTCCCGCGAGCCGGCGTGCGGTGGCGGGGTCGATCGGGCAGCGGCCGACCAGTTCGGCGGGCTCGTCTGTCACTCCGGCCAGTGCCAGGGCGGGAATGGTGACGTTCACGATTGCGCGGATCGCTCCCAATCCGCCCTGGCCCTCCGAGAGTCCGGCCCCCGTGTCGACGGACGGGACCGTGGTCAGCAACATGTCAGCCACGAGGTCCGCCCGGATCTGATCCAGAGTGCGGGTGTCCGTTGGGTCGGCGTTCTTCAACGCCTGGGCTTGTTGCGTGATCCGGTCGTGCATCGCGTGTGCCAATACCGCGGGTTGGGTAGAGATGAATTCCGCCATCCCGTCGCCGATGTCCCGCACACACGCACCCCGCAAAGCGCGAGCCTCCTGATGGCGCTCCGCCAAGGGTCGCGGCTGCAAAGACTCCGCCAACCGCGCCAACGACGCCCCGAGCCGCCCGGGCGTCGTCCCCTCGGCTCGCACCAGCGCCTCGCGCTCGAACTCCGCCCGCGCCTCGACATCCCTCAGAGGTAGCCCGTGTTCCATGATCACCGCGACATGGCCGCGAGCGATCCGTCCCTCTTCCCACGCCGCGAAGGTGGCGGGGAACGCCTCATCCAACACGGCGGCATCGTTCATGCGGCGTTGCACGGTCCGGTCGGACATGTTCATCGCCGCACCGAGTTCCGCCGCCAATGCCCGGTACGGGAGTTCTGCTTCGCGGGAGGAGGGCGAGGCGAGTTCGGCAACCCGGCGCGCACCCACGTGCGCGGCTTTCGCGAACACGCGCGCCATCGCGGCTTCGGTACGCGCATACGCACGCCACACGTCGATGCCCTCCCCGGCGAGCTCGCGCGCGATCGCGTCCACCCCCGTCGTTTCGACGTCGTCACATATCGAATGCATGTTCGAAACTCTACGGACGACCACCGACATCCGAACCCCGAAAAGCACCCAAACCACGCCAAATTCGCGACGAAAAGATGAGAGTTCTCACATCTCACGACGTCGGCAATGGCAAGCGTGTGCCGACGCTGTTTGCGCACAGCGGGTCAGCTCGAGAACCTCAGTGACCGCTGGCTGAGCGGCCCTGGCCACAGCAGGCTTACTCCGGGCTGAAGCCGCGCAGTTTGTCGATGTCGCGGCGCTCGCGCTTCGTCGGACGTCCGGCCCCGCGGTCACGGACGGGCACGAACGCGATCTCTTCCCGCGGCGGCGGGGGAGGCGTGAGGTCTTCGTAAGCCAGCGCGGCCGCCGGGGCCCCGACGCGCTTCACGAGGGTCTGGCGGACGATCAGCGTGCGGTCGAAGCCCGCGATGCGGATGCGGACCTCATCGCCGGGCCCGATGGGCTGCGCGGCTTTGGCTCGGTCGCCGTTGACGCGCACGTGTCCCGCCCGGCAGGCCGTGGTCGCCGCCGAGCGGGTCTTGTAGACGCGGACGGCCCAGAGCCAGGCATCCGTCCGCACGCGGGATGTCTCGGTGCTCACCCGCGCACCGCCCCGGTTCGCGCCGTGAGGCGGGGCAGGCGTGTCGCGACGCCCGCCACGATGAGCCCCTGGCCGAGCGTGTAGGTCGCCATAACGAGGGGGCTCGTCCAATCGGGCATGGCCTCGGGTGTGAAGAGGCGGAACGCGAGGATGGTGTCGGATGCGAGAAAGAACGCCGCGCCGATGGCGATGATCGTGGCGGTAGCGGCCGTGCTCCCGAGGACGAGGCCGTAGATCGCGACCGCCGGAGCGATCCCGCCACCGATATGGCTCATGATGATCGGGACGAGGATGACGACGAGCAGCAGCCACCACGCGGCGTACACCAGCGCCCACGCGGGCCAGCGCTTGATGCGGACGAAGCGCCAGAACAGCACGATGTAGGCGATGTGCGCCAGTCCGAAGCAGAGCAGCATGACGGGCAGCTCGGGTGCGTAGGGGAAGAAGGTGCCCGCGCCGTCGCCGAGCCACGAGAAGGCGAGCGCGAGGAAGAGCAGGGGCGCGGGCGTGCCCCAGGCCGAGCCGCGGCCGGCCCACAGGGCCGCAACGGCCAGGAGGGGCATGAGTGCAAGCTTGGTCGGGCCTGCGACGGCTTCGGCCCCGATGCCCAGCGCTATGACGTGCACCAGCGAGACGAGGGCGTACGGGACGAATCCGATCCATGCCGGCAGTCCGGCGACACGTGCGAGGGGCGAGCGCGAAGACTCTGCGGTCATGCTGCTCCTCGTCGAGTGGGCGGACGGGCGCCTGGGCGCATGGCGGCCGGGCCCCATAATCGTTGCACGACCCACACGCTTTCGCGCGTCGGCCTGCGCCGCATGACGGCCCGCGGAACCGAGTTGCACCGGGTGGCAATGGTGAGGGCAGCGAGCTCCGGTCGCGGGGGTGCGGCGGTCACGTGCTCAGTTCGAGCTGAACGATCACCCGCTCGGGCTTCGGGCGCGCTATCTCCCGGAACCCGGCATTCAGAAACACGCTCAGGATGCCTCGGTAGAGCTCGTTCGCGGAGCGTGTGGTCATGCTCGTGTCGTTCGGATGCGCCTCGAGAATGCGGGCGCCATGCGTACGAGCGTGGTCGATCGCGGCATCGAGCAACCGCTGGTTGAGACCCTTGCCGCGGTGTTCCTTACGCACCACGAAGCACGTGACAGCCCAGACGGTCGGGTCGTCCCACGGCTCCGTTGTCGCGGCGAAGTCCCGCGTGCGCGATAGTCGCGGCTGGGTCGTGCGCGGGCCGACGCGCACCCACCCCGCGGCTTCACCGTCGACGTAGGCGATGAGTGCGGGCGAGGGGTCGGCGGCGACCTGTGCTCGCAGCATCCCTGCGCGATCTTCCCGATCGGATGCCTTGAACTGTGCGTTCGTGAGCTTCCACCACTGGCATTGGCAGCTGAGGCCGTCCCCACCGCCCGAGAAGGTGTGCTCGACGTCGTCGAAGCGTTCGGCGTTGGCGGGCACGATTGTGATCGTCATGGCCCGAAGGTAGTCCGCCCCGCCGACACGGTCGATCGCGTTCACGGGCGCGCGGACGCTCGGGTAAGATGGGGGAGTTGTCCGCGCTCAGGCGGGGGCAGAAAAGTGAACAACGGGATGTGGCGCAGCTTGGTAGCGCACCTGACTGGGGGTCAGGGGGTCGCAGGTTCAAATCCTGTCATCCCGACAGATCAGAGGCCCGGGAGCTCGTAAGAGCTTCTCGGGCCTTTTGCGTGCCCGAACCAGTCGCCGCGTCGCGCTCAGCCCCGTCGCCAACCCACTGCGGGGGCATAGACGGCGCAAAGGATCCGGATAGGGGCGCGCGGTGTAGTGGTGATCCGCCACGAACGAACTGACCCAAGGATCGACCATGAGACGACTCGCCCTGACCTCCACCGCCCTCCTGGCCTCTGCGCTCCTGGTGTCCGGATGCGCTGTGTCCGCCACCACCTCGAGTACGCCCACCGCGTCCAGCTCCGCATCGACGATCGAGTCGAGCTCGACCGTCGCTGTGGACACGAGCAACGCCAGCGGCGACATCGACTGGAGCGCTCTGCCGACGACAGAGGTGGCGCTCACCGACGACGGCCTCACCATCACCGAGGCGGGTACCTACGTCCTCAGCGGATCTACCACCGGGCAGATCGTGGTGGGCACCGACGGGAATGTGCGCATCATCCTGAATGGCGCCACCATCGCGAGTAACGCGGGCGCCGCCATCCAGGTCGATAGCGCCGAGACGACCGTCATAGAACTGGCGGATGGCACGAGCAACACCGTCTCCGACGCATCCACGCGCACCGACGAAGAGATCGACGGCGCCATCTACTCCGCGGACGACCTGATCATCACAGGTACGGGTTCGCTCGATGTCACCGCGACTTTCGCCGACGGCATCGTCGGCAAGGACGACCTGTGGATCGAATCCGGAACCATCACCGTCGAGAGTGTCGACGACGCCATCCGCGGTACCGACTCGCTGACGGTCAGCGGCGGCACCATCACGATCGATGCGGCGGGCGACGGCATGAAGTCCACCAACGACAGCGACGCCGGCGCGGGGCAGCTCGTCGTCTCGGGTGGCGACATCACGATCACCACGGGCGATGACGCCGTCAAGGCCGAGCAACAGGTGACGATCACGGGCGGCACGATCGACATCCTCGAATCCGTCGAAGGCATCGAGGCGCCCGTCATCGTGATCGACGGCGGCGAGATCTCGCTCAACGCGAGCGACGACGGTATCAATGCCGCCGCCTCGGCTATCGTCACGAACGGCCTCAACGTGACCATCAACGGGGGAGACATCACGATCGTGATGGGCTCGGGTGACACCGACGCGATCGACAGCAACGGTGACCTCACGATCACCGGCGGCACGATCGACATCACCGGTCAGTCGTCAACCGACTTCGACGGGACGGGAACGTTCTCGGGCGGAACCCTGATCGTCAACGGCGAGCAGCTCACGGAACTGTCGGGTCAAATGATGGGCGGCGGCGGCGGTGGTGGCGGTGGCGGGCGGCCGTAGGGCGTGACGTACCGACGGCGTCGGCCCGGCTGAGCGAGTCGGGCCGACGCCGTCATGCAGGCTGGAGACCGTCAACGAAACGGCAGGCTCGCATTCACACGGCTCTCAGCGCACGTCGTGGCGCATCGAACGGTGTCGGGTGGCCGTCGCGCGCGCCGACAAGGAACTGGATCTCGCTCCGCGTCAGTCCCGATTGATCGAGCCGTCGCCCGACGGATGCCGCGAGTTCGGGTTCTTCCGGAGGGATGAGTTCGCTGCCCGGTTCGCGCGTCTTCCAGCCTTTGCTATTCATCTGCCGATAGAAGCGCTGACGCTCATCGGAGGTGACTTTACCCATCCGGTAGGCGCGTTCGAAGATCGCCTGCATCGAGACGCCCCACTCCCCTTTCAGGTCGGACAGTTTGCCGAGCGAGAGGTTTGTCAGCTGCGGACCGATCACGTGGGCGGGCATGAGGAACTCGGCGGCGAATTGGTTTGCGTGATCTTCGACGTCAAGGTCTACGTACTGGCTGTGGAGGACGAGGTGGCCAAGTTCGTGCGCAACGGTGAGGCGCTTCCGATCCGTCGGGAGTGAGCCGTTGAGCACAATGACCGCGTGTTCTCCCGCCCACTGGGACATCCCGTCGATGCGGTGGGTGCCGAAGTCCTCCTCAACGACGATGACGCCGGCCGACTCGACCCAACGGGTGAGGTCTCTCACCGGACCGATGGGCATCCGCCAGGCGGCGCGGAGCATTGCCGCGGCCTGATCGGGATCATGCTCGTCAGGATCGAGCTGGATGACGTGGTTCTTCAGCTGCAACGGCACCCGCTCCAGCAAGTACGAGGAGTGCATCCGCAGGGCGTTGAGCCGGGCCTCGACCCGCTTCCAGTCTGAAGGCTTCGTGGTCTTCTGCCGGCGCATGTGAGCATCGGCCGCGATGGCACCGTGCATCCGAAACTCGTGTCGGAGGAACTCGGCCGTGACGCCGAGCGCTTCTCCGAGCTTTTCGAGCATCGCTTCATCGGGCTCGCGGAGATCGTTCTCGTAACGAGACAGAGCGGCCTGAGTGATGCCGAGACGCGTGGCGAGCTCTTCCTGGGTGACGTCTGCGGCCCGCCGGAGAACGAGAATGACATCGCCGAATCTGCGGCTCATCATCCGGACTCCTCCTCCGCCTCGCGGACGACGCGGCTGAGGTCGATCTCGGGCAGATCGGGTGCGACCGGCGTCCACGAGAACCCGGATGCGTTGCCGACGTCTCGGCGAAGCTGGATCGCCCAAATGGGATTGTCTTTGCCATCACGGAAGGACAGGATGGCGTCTCCGACGGCGCGCAGGTCGGCGTCCCAGTAGTAACCGAGGGCGAGGCTGAATGACTCGAGCCCTTCGAGAGTGAGAGTGCTGTTGGACCAGAATGCACTGGATGCCTCTGTTGGATACGCGGAGATGCGGTCGCCGGGGTGGTGTCGCTTTATGCGGATGAGATAGGTGGTTCCGCTTCGCAGCTCGCGGACTGGCTCGCGGTCACTGACGTGGATGCCCTCCATCCCGTCGACCACCCGGACCAGCCGGTCCCAGATCCGTTCGTGCAGGAAATTTGCCGTGAAGCGGGCGGTGAAGCTGGGGAACCAACCTGGCCGCCACTGCTTGAAAGCGGCAAAATCATCGCGGGCCCCGTCGACAGCATCGATGAATGCGTGCACGAACGTGTCACCCAGGTCGTCGAGTACCTGATCGCCGTCGGGATATGCGGATGAATTCATGCCAGAAAATATACCACCCCTGTGCTGATGGTGGTCAGTCTGCCTCTCCTGCAGTCTTCGAAGCTGCGGGGGTGACGAGCTGCTGGATAGCCGTTGCATAGGTCCGGATCAGTGCCTCGGGGTCCGCGTCGAGAAGCGCGGTGTCTCGCACCAGCCAGAGCGTGGACATGAGGCCGCCGACGGCCGCGGCGACGAGCCGCGCGCGCAGGTCGGCGTCGGGACCGGTGAGGATGGCGCGGAGCGGCTCGACGAAGGTGCGATCGTGGGCGAGATGGAGAGCGGATGCCACGTCGCCCGCGTCGCTGGCGCGCACGAGAGCGAGATACACGCCCCGCACCTCGTGCTCTGTGTCCATGACGTATCTGACCAGGCGCTCGCCGAGTGTCTCCAGGGGGAGCTCGAACCGCAGAGCCCACTCCGGCGGGATCTGCATGGCGTCGAGGAAGAGTTTCTCCTTCGACCCGTAGTGGCGGATGACGAGGGCGGGATCCGCGCCCGCCTGGCGTGCGATGTCGCGGATGGATGTCGCCGCGTACCCGTTATCGGTGAACAGCGAAGCGGCAGCGTGCTTGATCGCCGCCTTGCTTCGTCCTCGTTCTCCGCCCATTTCACCCTCCTCTCCGAGTATGCCCTGACTAAATGTCACCAGCGTTGACTTTGTTCCCGCCGCGGAACAGAATCGACCTGATAGTCGAGGACGACGAAGGAGAAATTTCATGGCGAAAAAGGATCGACCGCTCAGCGCGAAGAGCTCTGTCGGAGAGTGGCTCAAGCATCCGGTCGGCGGCGCCCTGCTGCGTGAGATGCTCGCGCAGGGCGGCCAGAGCGAGAAGGCGCTCGCGCCGGTGAAGTTGCTCTCGTTGCAGCGCCTCGTCGCGATGAGTCAGGGCCAGCTCAGCCAAGAGGTCGTGGACGATCTCGTCCTCCGGGCGAACGGTGGTGTCGTCGTGGAAGACTCCGAAGACGACGAGGAGTCGGGGTGGATCGAGCAGATCACGCCGGGACGGTTCACGGGCAAGACCGTCGTCGTGACGGGTGCTGCATCCGGTATCGGTCGCGCAACCGCCGTCCGGATCGTCCGCGAGGGCGGACGCGTCATCGGCATCGACGTCTCGGCCGAGCGCCTCGCAGACGTTGCAGAGACACTGACGGACGGCGACTTCGTTCCGGTCGTTGCCGACATCACGGACCCCGACGGCATCGACGCGATCATGTCGGCCGCGGGCGAGCGGATCGACGGGCTGGCGAACGTCGCGGGAATCATGGACGACATGTCGCCCCTGCACGAGGTGAGCGACGCGATGTGGGAACGCGTCATGGGCATCAACGTGACCGGGATGTTCCGGCTCACGCGGGCCGTGATCCCCGTCATGCTCGCGGCAGGAACCGGCTCCATCGTGAACATCGCCTCCGAGGCCAGTCTTCGCGGGTCGGCCGCGGGCGCGGCGTACACCGCGTCCAAGCATGCGGTCATCGGCCTCACCCGCAGCAGCGCGTTCCTCTACGCGCCGCAGGGCATCCGCGTCAACGCCGTCGCGCCCGGGCCGGTCGCGACGAACATCGGCGGAATGTCGATGGAGGGTGAATATCGGGAGCGGATCGCGAGCGCGATGACGGTGCTGCCGCCGATCGCCGAACCCGAGCAGCTCGCGGCATCGATCACCTTCCTGCTCAGCGACGACGGCACGAACCTGACCGGTGTCATCCTGCCCTCCGATGGCGGCTGGTCGGTGATCTGAGGCGGCGAATCTACAACGCCCCGATCTCGCGGCCGCGTGGTGGGCGTGAACCGCCACGATGCACTAGTTGGTGAGCATCCACGGCAGTTTCTTCGTCGCGGACTCGAGCCCGCTCGCCGGCCCGCCGAGCGCCCGGAGCGCATACACGATCGTCGCCAGGTCGACCAGCTCCTGCACGAGGGCACCGGCGACGGCCGGGATGACCCCGGTCGTGGCGACGAGCATGAGACCGACGCTCAGGCCGATACCGATCCAGATCGCGGTGAGAGCCACCCGCAGGGTGTGTCTGCCGATCGACACCGCATCGACGACCTTGGCGAGCGAGTCCACCAGGATGACGACGTCGGCCGCCTCGCCCGCCGCGGTCGCGCCGCGCGCGCCCATCGCGACCCCGATATCGGAGGCGGCAAGCACGGGCGCGTCGTTGATCCCGTCGCCGACCATCATCATCGGCCGAGGGCGCATCTGGGCGGCCAGCCGGACTTTCTCTCCGGGGAGGAGCTCTGCGTGGACATCCTCGATCCCGACTTCCCGAGCGATCGAGTCCGCTGTCGATCGGCTGTCTCCAGTCAGCACGACGACGCGTTCGACGCCGTGCGCACGCAGCCACGAGACGACGGCGGATGCTTCGGGCCGGGGGTCGTCCGCCAGCACGAGAACCCCGGCGAAGCGGCCGTCGATCGAGACGTACGCGGCGGCCTCACCGGCGGAGAGCGTGGCTCTCGTGGTCTCGGGGGCAACCGAAGCGACGTAGGCCGGTTTGCCGACCACGACCGTGTGTCCGTCGATGAGGGCCGTGACCCCGTTGGTGGCGTTCTCGCTGGCCTCCTCGGCCGTCATCAACTCGAGCCCACGGTCGAGGGCCGCGCGACGGATACCGTCGGCCAGCACGTGCGATGAGTACTGTTCGGCGGAGGCAGCCAGGAGGAGCAGCCGATCTGCGGAGGTTACTTCGGTCGGTCGGACGTCGACGAGATCCGGTCGCCCCTGCGTGATCGTCCCGGTCTTGTCGAACGCCGCCGACCGCACGCGCGCGAGTTGTTCGATGACGGCGCCGCCCTTGATGATCACCCCCGCCTTGGCGGCGCGGGAGAGCCCGCCGAGGAACGCGACGGGCGCGGCGATCAGAAGCGGGCACGGCGTCGCGAGCACAAGCACCTCGGCGAAACGCGTCGGGTCGCCCGAGATCGCCCACGCGGTGGCCGCCAGCACGAGAGACACGGCCGTGAACGGAATGGCGAAGCGATCCGCGAGCCGCACGACCGGGGCGCGTGAGCCCTCGGCGGCGTGGACGAGCGCGATGATCTGCTGGTACTGGCTGTCGGCGCTGCGGCGCACCGCCCGGATGCGCACCGCCCGCGATCCGTTGATCGCGCCCGAGAGTACCTCGCCCCCCGCCTCGCGGCTGACCGGAAGGCTTTCCCCCGTGAGGGAGGACTCATCGAAGGTGCCGGTCTCGGAGAGCAGGATGCCGTCGACGGGGACGATCTCGGCCGGGCGGATGAGCAGGAGGTCGCCGATCGCGACGTCATCGACGTCGACGTCCTGCACCTCGCCGGAATCGGAGGCGCGCGGATGGGTCAAGACATGGGCGATGCGCGGCGACCTGTCCAGCAGCGCCGTCAGGTCTCTTTTGGCTCGCCGGGCCGCGAAGTCCTCGAGCGCTTCACCGCCCGAAAGCATCAGCACGATGATCAGCGACGCGACGTATTCGCCGACGGCCAGGGTCGCGACCATGGCGACGACGGCCAGGATGTCGAGACCGACATGCCCGCGGAGGACGTCGCGGACCATCCCGACGAGTGTCCACGCGACGAACGCGCTGACGGAGCCGGTCGCGAGCCACCGGCTGGCGGCTTCCTCGCCGAAAGAGTGAAGGACGAGCACGGCGACGAGGATGATCGCCGCGATCGTGATCACGGGATACCGCCACAGCATTCGGAATGAGCGCACGATGTCAGCCTCCCCTCCCCGAGCGGCGATCGCCAGGGAGATGTTCTCTCGCCATCCGGGACGGACGGCGTGTCGTCGGCCTACGGTGCGGGGTCGTCGCCGCGCTGCCAGGCAATGGCGATCAGGCGCTTGAGGACGTCGAGGTCGATGTCGTCGAGTTTCTTCACGTAGATGCATCCGGCACCCTCGGTGTACCCGCCGAGCTCCGGCAGCAAGGTGGCGCCCTCGGGCAGATCCTTGAGACCGTAGAGCGAGAGCTGCGCCTTGCGGGGCGAGAACCCGGTCTTCGGCCACTCGCCCTGCGTGCGCGAATTCGCGGGGGAGACGTAGCGGTAGCGGCCGTACCCGACGATCGACGGACCCCAGAGCACGGGGTCGACGCCGGTCACCTCGCGGAAGATGCCGTCGAGCGCGATCCCGTCGTCACGACGCCGCTGCGGAGTCGCCGCCTCGAGAAAGGCCGTGACGTCCGCATCCGTCGCCTGCGTCTTGATCTCGCTCACCCGGCCATTATGCGCTCACGCCGGCTCGCCCACGAGGGGCAACAGCTCGAAGGTGACGGCCGGCGTCGCGATCCCGTTCACCTGCAGCGCGACGGCGTGTTCACCGGGGTAGTAGCGGCGCGTGGTGATCGCGCGGAAGGAATGTCGTCGGTCGATCGCCAGCTCTTCACCGGGGGCGAGATCGGCGGTCGCCAGCTTGAAGACCTTGTCGCTGAGTGTGCCGTTCGCGCGGCGGTGGTGTACGACGTAGTCGACGGACAGGCGTGCGCTCTCGGCGCCCGCATTGCGGATGACCGCCGTGAACCGCGCCTCTCCGCCCCACGCCACACGCGGGTCGGCGAGGTGCGGCCCGTCGATGTCGACGGAAGCGGGGGCGAAACCGAGCAGCCCGAGGGCTTCGGGATCTCCGCGCCTGACGAGCGTCCGCAGGGCGCGGCGCACCAGGGCCGGGGTCGTCGGTGCGGGCGCGTCGAGCCAGCGCCGGGCGGTCTGGACGACGAGGTGCGGCGAGTCACGGCTGAGGTCGTTGAGGTGGTTGGCGACAGATCGGCGGACGTACTCGCTGTCGTCCCGGTACAGGGCGTCCAGGATGTCCACCGTGACACCGGGTCGCGCGAGCAGACCCGGGACGCGCACGGCCCACGGCAGGTACGGGCGGGTGCCCTCGCTGGCGAGACGACGCACGTGCTCGTCGGGTGAGCCGGTCCATCCGGCGACGATGCCGAGGGCCCGGTCCAGGTCGTGCCGCAGCAGGGTCCGGATGGCGAACTCCGACGTCAGTCGACCGGTGACCTCTGCCAGCACGGCCATGGCATCGTCGAACGCGGCATCCGTCCCCTCCTGCACCGCGCGGACGGCAACCGCGCTCGTGACGGGCCAGATCAGCCATCCGGTGAACGTGCTCTCCCGAGCGCTCGCGGAACGGATGACCCGGGCGAGGCGCGCATAGTCGCCCGGGACATCGGCGAGGAGGGCATCGCGGAGCAGGTCCGCGCGCTCGCGCAGCGAGAGCCCGTCGAGCGACTCCGCAGCGCGAGGGAGTTCTCGAAGCGGTCGTTCGGGGGAGACGTCTTGGATGGCGCGGCTCAGGGTCTGCGCGACGCCGGCGCCGAGCAGTTCGTCTGCGAAGGGCATGACCCCATCATCGCGCGGACGTATGACATGTCAGCCGAGTCGGTCGAGCAGGTGCCGGTTGCGCTGCACGATGAGCCGCCGCAGATATGGGACGAGGATGAGGCGCTCGGCGAGCCGACCGAAGACCGGGGAGGCGATCGTGATGACGTCGATCATGATCGTGGCGTCGCCGTCGGGCAGGAACACGTGCTCGTGACGGAACGAACGGAACGGGCCGCGCACCTGCTCGTCCACGAACCGTGTGGGCCGCTCGAGGCGCGTGATCCGCGATGTCATCGTGAACCAGATCCCGAAGTGCCTGGCACGCCAGGTGACCGACTCGCCGAGCGAGATGGACCCGGCGGTGACCCCGCCGACCGCCCGCTCGCCGGATTTCGCCATGGACGCGACATGCTCGTCGATGTCGAGCGACACGTCGAACAGCCGCTCGGCCGACGCCCGCGTGCGGCTCACGACCGAGAACGAACTAACCATCCCTCGATCCTGCCAGGGGATCGTCCGGACGCGCTCCCCGGGCGAAGATCAGCCGAAGGCCAGCGTCGGAAGCCCCGCGGCAGTGTCGTCGACACGACGGATCAGGGCAGGCGACAACACCTCGTCGATCACGACCTCGACCACGTAGTGCGCTGTCGCCGCCAGCAGGTGGCCCGTGTATCCGGCCGCTCCTTCGCCCTTGACGCCCACGGCGAGGTGGATGTGGGGGAGCGGCCCGTCGTCGGTCGCCGCGATCGTTCCCGACCCGGTGCCCTCGACCCCCTCGATCGTCACGGACTCGGCGAGCGGCGCGTGGGGATCCTCGATCGGACCCGTCGTCCCGATGAGCGTCACCGAGGTGAACGCGCCGACGAGGGTGACGATCACGCCCTGTTCGACGTGGTGCTCACGACAGGCCGTCACCACCGACGCGATCACGTCGTCGCCCGGGCGCAGCAGCACGGCGAGGCGTCGACCCGAGGTGATCTCTCGCGATTCCATGACGGTCCTCTCCTCGTGTGCGCCGGCGGCGGCTGGCTCAGTGTGTGTCGAAAATCTGCTGGTAGTCCCGCACCCGCTCGTGGATCCGCTGCCACTCCTCGGCGGTCGGCGCCGACGGATCGGCGGCCGGCGGGAGCGCCCCGAAGCGCATCAGGCAGGCCATCAGCAGCAGACGCGCCTTCGTCGCGGTGAGGTTGCTGCCCGAGATGAACGCGGGGCCCGGCCCGCCCCCGACCATCCCCTCGGCGTTTCCGCGGTTGACGCACACGACGGGCATCCCGCGGAGCACGGCCTCTTCGAGCGCGGCGGTCTCGGACTCGTTGCCGATCCCGAAGGGCGCCATGCCTTCCAGGACGAACCCCGCGAGCGGGAAGCTCTCGAGGTTCTTCTCGATCCGTGCCAGGATCTCGACCTGCATGGCAGCCGAGTCCAAGAAATCGTCCATGCCGTACCGCGCATACTTGGCGATCGTCACCTTCGGGATCGCGCTCTCGAGCAGCATGCCCGAGGCGTCCTTCACGGAGACGTCGACGGGCGCTGACCCCGAACCCGAAGCGCGCACACCGACGGTCGCGTCGGGAAGCCGGCGCAGGTTGACGGCGGAGCGTGACGTGTGCGCCTTCGCCGGACGGTAGGTGAGCATCGGATCGCCCGGGGCACCGATCGTGCCGACGATGCCGCCGTGCCCGCCGGTCGCGACGAACCCGCCGGGTCGGGCATCAGCCTTCTGCGCGTCCCGCGCGGCGAAGATCTGCTCGTCCTGCACCAGCACGACGCCGATCGCGTCCCGACCTTCTGCATCCGCCCAGATGCGCGACCGCACATAGGCGACGCTGTCGACGAGGTTGCGGTCGCCGTCGTTCGCGAGCGCGCCGTGCGGACGCTGCGACGCGTTGCAGCTGAACGGGATGGTGGTGTCGATGAGCAGGTTCAGCCAGTAGGCGGTGTCTTCCACGCTCGCGCTGTCTTCGAGCCACATCGCGCCCTCGTACCCGCCGCGATCGAGCGTCGACTGTACGACGTTGGTCAGCCGGGCGAGCGTCGCCATGGCCGGCGCGTGCGCCAGGTGGTACGGCCGATAGCCGAAGAAGTCCTCGCCCCGCACCTCCGGCGCGATGTCATCAGCCCGGTCGGTGATGTCCAGATCGGTGCGCTGCGACGCGGGCAGTCCGCTCGTGTAACCGCCCGACGGAGCGGCGCGCACGAAGTCGTAGCGAGCCTTCGAGCCGAGCATGTTGTTGTCACCCTTTTCGTCGAGACCGAACCGGTCGATCTCTTCGAAGATGCGCGAGGCGTCGGGGTAGAAGGTCTGCCGGCTCTCGGCGGAGGGGCTGAGCGGGTCGATGCCCTCTTGCTCCCACGCGCCGCCGTCGCGGGTGCGCGCCATGTAGGGCAGGGCGAACAGGCCGTCGTCGGGCCCGATCGTGACCTCGTACACAGGCACGTCGTCCTCGGTCATCCGCTCCGCGACGAACACGCCCTCGGGAGTCACGTAGCCGTCCGGTGCGGCGTAGAGGGAGGATGCGTCGCGCTCGAGCGGATGCGCCGAATACGCCTCGACGTACACCGTGACGGGTGCCGCGAGGCGCTGCGGGCGCACGATGTCTTGTCGGGGATGCGTGCCGTCGGGATTGCGACGCGGCGGCAGTCCGTACTTGCGGCGGGCGGCGTCGCTCGTGACGAGCGGCTCGCTGTTCTGCACCGTGGCATTGGCGCCGCTGAACACCGCGATGCGCGGAAGGTGCTCGGCGGGCATGGGCTGCGGGAGCGCGGTGGAGGCGTGTTCAGACATGGTGTTCACCACTCCTGGGGTGGGGCGAAGCGGACGATCTGTTCGCGTTCGAGCAACTCGGCGACCCGCAGCGGCGTGCGGTCTTCGAGGTAGGGGCCGATCAGCTGCGCGCCGAGGGGCATGCCCGAGTCGGCGCCGGGCCCCATCGGGATCACGGTCGAGGGCAGCATCGCCAGGTTGACCAGGCGGCCCCATGCGCTGACGACGTCGAACGCCGGATGCTCCGTCCCGGCCACCGTCAGGGTGCGCTCGGCGGTGGGGCGCTCGTCGTGGAGGGGAGCGGCGCCCGGGACCGCGGGCGCGAGGACGACGTCGAAGCGGTCGAAAACGGATCCCCACGCGGCGGTGATCGCGCGCTGCGCTTCCGCGTCCTGCCAGGCTGCGCGCACCGACTGGGTCAGTGCCCGGGCCGTCGTGTTCTCGGCGGCGTCGTTATCGGAGGCCGCGACGACCAGCGCATCCCAGTCCTCGTCGGTCAGGCTGTGCGCGATCTCCGCGGCCTGCAGCCGATCGAAGAGCTCGAGGCCCGAGGCGCCCGCCCCCGGGGGCGACGTCAGCTCGTCGACGGTGCAACCCGCCGCGCGGAGCTTGTCGGCAAGGTCGAGCAGGGCCATCCGCATTTCATCGTCGATGGGCGCCGCCGGCTCGTCGATCCACAGCCCGACGCGTGTGCCGCGCAGCTCGTCGACGCGAGACGGGGGGAGGTCCAGTCGCCAGCCGACGGCGTCGAGACGGGCGGGTCCCGCGAACACCTCGAACGCCAGGCGCAGGTCCCGTGCCGACCGCGCCATCGGCCCGGCGACGGAAACGGGCGGCTCGATGAGACCGTCCGTCGCCCACGGCAGATGCCCCATCTTGGAGACGACGCCGTTGCTCGGCCGGTGCCCGAAGACCCCACACCACGCCGATGGCATGCGGATCGAACCCGACAACTCGCTCCCGAGTTCGAGCGCCGAGAGCCCGGCGGCGATCGCGGCAGCCGCGCCCCCCGACGAGCCGCCCGGTGTGCGCTCCGGATCCCAGGGGTTCAGGGTGCGCCCGAAGTCGGGGTTGGTGCTCTGGTAGTCGGCGAGCAGGACGGGCACGTTCGTCTTGCCGTAGAGCACCGCGCCGGCGGCGCGGGCGCGGGCGACGGCGGGGGCGTCCTCGAGCGCGACGTGCGCGTCGGAGAGACGACCGTGCGTCGTGCGCATCCCGCGCACGTCGAAGGAGTCTTTGACGGTCATCGGTATGCCCGAAAGGGCTCGGCCCGGTGCACCCTCCCGTCGCGCTTCGTCGATCTTGCGCGCGGTGGACCGGGCGGACTCGGCATCCTGCGTCACGATGGCGCGCAAAGCCGCGCCGTGCCCCGCGACCATCGCCAGATGGGCGTCGATCACCTCGACGGCCGAGACCTCGTCGCGCCTCATCAGGTCGAGCATCGCGGTGGCGTCGAGCTCGCCGAGCGGCAGGGGAAATGACATGGGTGCTCCTCGTGCGCCTCTTCCGCGGCGCTATGAGCAACTGCGCTGCCCGCGCTCAGTATTCGTGGCCGATGTGTCGGCGATGTTTCGGCGGCTGCTTCGCGGAACGGTCCTCGTTAGGCTGACGCGCATGACGGATGCTGCGGGGTTCCTGTCTGCGGATGACGCCCGCATCCTCGCCCTAGAGTCCTCCGTGCTCACCGGGCACACGCTCAAGCTGATGGTCCTCGCCCCGGGCGAGCCGCTTGATCTGGGGGCTTTGCGCAGGTCGGTGCTGGCGCGGATGGCTGACCAGCCTCGCGCGCTCCAGCGTGTCGAGATCGGGGAAGCGGGAGCTCGCTGGGTCGAGGCCCCGGGCTTCGACATCGCCCTGCACGTTCGTCGTCGCGCCGGGGACGAGTGCGCCACGCCCGATGATCTGCGCCGCGTGGTGAGCGAGCTCATGTCCGAGCACCTCGATCGCTCGCGCCCGCTGTGGACGCTCGACCTGATCGGTCCGCTCGCGGATGGCAGCGAGGCGATCGCGGCCCGGATGCATCACGCGATGGTGGACGGCATCGCCGGGATGCCGTTCCTCGAGGCGATCCTGCTCGACCCTCACGATGCGCCACCGCACGCTGCAGGAATCGCCGCGGCAAGCGCACCGTCTTCAGCTGCGAACGAGTGGATCCGGCTGCCCGAAGTCATCACGCGCGAGCTCGGCCGGCCCGGCTCGAAGTCGCCCTTCGACCGGCCGATCACGGCGGCCCGGGATGTGGCCTTCACGGTCGCGCCTCTCGACGGGCTGAAGGCGATCGGAGCGACGCGTCCGCACCGCGCCACGATCAACGACGTGCTGCTCGCCGCGGTCGCGGGGGGATTGGATGCCTGGCTCGGCACCCACGCGGCCCACCTCGACCTCAGGGCGCAGGTTCCGGTGAGTCTTCACGGTCGCGACGAGGATGCGTCGGGCGCAGGCAACCACGACTCGTTCATCAACGTCGATCTCGAGCTCGGGATATCCGACCCGCTGCGCCGACTAGACCGCATCAGCGCGCGCACGCGTACCGAGAAGCAGGCGGGGGATGCGGTGCTGCTGTACGACGTCTTCCACGCGTTGGGGACGGTGCCGGCGCTGGATGCTCTCGCGCACCGCATCGCGGACAGCTCGCGCCAGTTCAGCCTCGCCATCTCGAACGTCCCGGGTCCGCGCGTACCGGTCGCGGTCGCGGGGCGCCGGGTCGATCGCCTGTTCACGTCGTCCGAGCCCGGTGCGCACCATGCCCTCCGTATCGCCGCGATCTCTCACGCCGACGAGATGGGGATCGGATTCTGCACCGACCCCTCCGCCGTGCCGCGCGTCGAGGCGCTCGCCGAGGCGGTTGGTCGTGCCTACGGTGAGCTGCACCGGGCGGCTCTGGGCGCGGACAGCTAGCGGCGCCGCGGGCTAGCCTGGATGGAATCGAAAGGGATCAGCATGCAGCAGCGAATTCTGGGCCGAACCGGCCGCGAGGTCTCGAGCGTCGGGCTCGGAACGTGGCAGCTCGGCGCTGACTGGGGTGACGTCAGCGAAGACGACGCGCTCGGAGTGCTCGCCGCGGCCGCAGATCAGGGTGTGACCCTCTTCGACACCGCCGATGTCTACGGCGACGGACGCTCCGAGTCACTGATCGGACAGTTCCTCCGCGGGCGTGACGACCTTTTCGTTGCCACCAAGATGGGGCGCCGTCAGCCCCAGGAGCTCGAGAACTACTCGCCCGAGAACTTCCGCGCGTGGACCGAACGCTCGCGTCGCAACCTCGGCGTCGACACGCTCGACCTCGTTCAGCTGCACTGCCCGCCGAGCGCCGTGATCGACGCGGATGCGACCTACGATGCCCTCGAAGATCTGGTTTCGGATGGCTCGATCGCTGCCTACGGCGTCTCGGTCGAGACCGTCGAGCAGGCGCTGTCGGCCATTTCCCGGCCGGGAGTGGCGAGCATTCAGATCATCTTCAACCCGCTGCGTCTCAAGCCGCTCGATGAGGTGCTGCCCGCGGCCGAGGCCGCAGGCGTGGGCATCCTTGCTCGTGTGCCGCTCGCATCCGGTCTGCTCTCGGGCAAGTACACGACAGACACGACGTTCGCGCAGAACGACCACCGCTCCTACAACCGTCACGGCGAGGCGTTCGATCGCGGCGAGACGTTCTCGGGCGTCGACTTCGAGGTCGGCATCCAGGCGGCGAACGAGCTCGCCGCAGCGCTGCCCGAGGGGGTTTCGCTTCCTCAGGCATCCCTCGCGTGGATCATGTCGCGCGCGGGAGTGACCTCGGTCATCCCCGGCGCACGCAACACGCGTCAGGCCGTGTCGAATGCCGATGCGGCCGCGCTGCTCGAACCGGGCGCTGACTTCGACGTCGAGGCCTTCGATGTCGTGGTGCGCGACGTCTACGACCGTCTGTTGCGGGCCGACATCCACCCGCTCTGGTAGGTCTGTGCGTCAGACGTCGACGAGTTCGACGCGGGCGCGCGCGATGCCCCCTTCGTCCAATCCCTCGGCCTCGCGCACCGCGCGTTTGAGGGGGAGGACGTACGACCCGGTCCCGCTCGAGGGGAAGATCGACGTCGTCCAGGAGCTGTCGCCGATGCTGACCCGCACCCGGACGGAACCGAAGCCACGGGCGAGCGCGGGATCCTGCATCTCGCGAATCATCTCGCTCATGTCGCCGGGCAGATCGACGAAGAACCAGGAGGCATCCGTCCGTGCCTGCCACCGGTAGACGGTTCCCTCGAAATCGACGATCACGAGGCCACTGTATTGCCGTCCGTGGACGTTCGTGCGGCCGTGAGTGCCAGACTGGAGCGTTGCCGCCTACCCGTCCCCACGGAATGAGGAATCACCATATGGAGCACACAGAAGCCCCCGAGGGTCGCCCCTGGGTCGCGTCCTATGCGGAGGGTGTGCCGGCCGACATCCCACCCGTCACCGAGACCCTCGTCGACATGCTCGACGCCTCGATCAAGAAGTACGGCAAGCAGACGGCGTTGGAGTTCTTCGGCGCCACGACGACCTACGCCGAACTCGGCGAACAGATCGAGCGTGCCGCCGGTGCCCTGCGCAAGCTCGGGGTCGAGCCCGGCGACCGGGTCGCGCTCGCGCTGCCCAACTGCCCGCAGCACGTGGTCGCGTTCTACGCCGTGATGCGCCTCGGCGCGATTGTGGTCGAGCACAATCCGCTGTACACCCCGCGTGAGATCCGGCACCAGTTCGAGGTGACGGCCCCGGTCGTCGCGATCGTGTGGGACAAGATCGCGGATGTCGTAGCAGGTCTTCCCGAGGACGCGCGGCCGGGTGCCGTGGTCTCGGTGAGTCTGCCGGAGGCCATGCCGCTCGGTAAGCGCCTGGCACTCCGGCTGCCCATCCCGAAGGCGCGAAAGGCCCGCGATGCCATTACGGCCAAACCCACGGCGAAGGGTGTCATCGCGTGGTCGCGCCTGGCCGACGCGCGTCGCATCTCGGCTCGGGTAGCGCGACCATCGCTCGATGACACGGCCCTGTTGCTGCTGACCAGCGGCACGACGGGCACGCCCAAGGCCGCCATCCTGTCGCACCGCAACCTTCGGGCGAACGCCGCGCAGGGCAGGGCGTGGCTACCCGGGCTGCGGGATGGTGAAGAAGTCGTGTACGCCGTGCTGCCGCTCTTCCACGCCTACGGCCTGACGCTGTGCCTGACCTTCGCGATGTCGATCGGGGCCAAGCTCGTGCTCTTCCCGAAGTACGATCTCGACCTTGTCATCGCTGCGACCCGCTCCTCGTCGCCGACGTTCCTTCCCGCCGTGCCGCCGATCTACGACGCACTCGCACGCGCGAGCAACCAGAAGCGGATCGATCTCAGCGGTGTGCGGTTCGCCATCTCGGGGGCGATGAGCCTTCCGGTCGCGACCGTCACGCGCTGGGAAGAGGCGACCGGTGGTCTGCTGGTCGAGGGATACGGCATGACCGAGACATCCCCGGTCGCCCTCGGCAATCCCGCGGGACCCAGCCGCCGCCCCGGCACGGTGGGCGTGCCGTTCCCGAGCACCGAGATCCGGGTCGTCGATCCGGACGATCCGACGCAGGATCGTCCGGCCGGCGAATCGGGCGAGCTGCTGATCCGCGGGCCTCAGGTGTTCGGTGGGTACTGGGGTGCGCCGGACGACACGGCGGCCTCGCTGCTCCCGGGCGGCTGGCTGCGGACGGGCGACATCGTGACCATGTCGGAGGACGGGTTCGTCACGATCATCGATCGGCTCAAGGAACTCATCATCACGGGCGGCTTCAACGTCAGCCCGACCGAGGTTGAGCAGACGCTGACGCAGCATCCGGACGTCGAGAGCGCGGCCGTCGTCGGGTTGCGTCGCTCGTCGGGCGGAGAGGATGTTGCGGCGGCCGTCGTGATGAAGCCGGGCGCCGTGTTCGACGGAACAGCCCTGCGTGACTTCTGCCGCCAGCACCTGACGGCCTACAAGATCCCCAAGAAGGTCGTGCAGGTCGACGACTTGCCGCGCTCGCAGGTCGGCAAGGTTCTGCGCCGCACGGTGCGAGACCAACTGATGGAGCGCGACTCGAAAGACTGATGGCGTCCGGGGTCAGCGACCGCCGAGCGCCGCCCGCTCGGCGGATTCGGATCGCTTCGGTGGAATCTCGCCTCCGAAGCGACCCGGATCGACCGAGTGATGTCGCGTAATCCCATTCCAGCGCTTCTGTCGCATCGTGTCTAGGCCGAAGGTCCCGCGGGCGGCTTCGGCCGATCCCACGGGACCTTCGGCCCCGGTAACCCCCCGAACGCCGTCATAGCGTCAGAGAACGCAGCGGCCGGCCAAGTGGGCACCGGGCGGGAAGGGAAGCCATGGAGCGAATCGTGGTGGGCTATGACGGATCGGAACCCGCTCTGGTCGCGCTGGACTGGGCTGCGACGAGAGCCGCCGAACGTTCGAGCATCGTCGAGATCGTGTCCGTCAACGCGTCCGAGCTGTTCGACGAGACCGTCATCCCGGATGTGCTCGAGGACGCGGAGCGCAGATTCCGCGACATCGCGAAGGACGCGCATGTCCAGTCGCGACGCGTGAACGGACGGATGCCCGGGGCGCTTCTGCAGGCGGCGGAAAAGTCCGACCTGCTCGTGATCGGCGCACACCGGCGTCGTCCCCTCCGTGCCGCGATCGCGGGGTGGCGTCCGCTCCGAACCGTAGCGCGCTCGAGCGTGCCCGTCGTCGTCGTGCCCGACGACTGGACGGCTACGGAGGGTCGTGTCCTGGTCGGTCTCGACGACGACGAAAGCTCCGCGGCCGCGCTCCATCTCGCCGCGCGGGAGGCGCACGCCACAGGCGGAGGTCTCACGCTGCTGCACGCGTGGCAGATGCCCGTGCCGACCATGGACGGGGAAGTCGCGGTACTGGCCTCCCCGATCGAACAGAAGGCGGCTCATCGCCGCATCCTCGATACGGCGGGAGACGTTCTGCGGGCCGCATATCCGGATGTGCCGATCGAGCTGATCCTGGTGAACGACAACCCGCCCTCCGCCCTTCTGATCGAGGCCCGGCGCTCGTCGCTGCTCGTCATCGGCACCCACCATCGCGGTCCTCTCACGGGTGCTCTGCTCGGATCCGTCGGGCAGGACATCGTGGCTCAGTCACGCATTCCGATCTGCGTGGTTCCCCGTCCGTGAGGGGTGACGCGTCCCGACCGTGTCGTCGGTAGGATCGCGAGCAGCGTCAAACGCCGGGAGGTCGACATGACCGACGACACGGTTGCATCGAACGAGGATCCTTCCGCGAGCCCAGCCGACGAGCTGGCGGGCCGGCGTCTGTCGGACCTGCTCAGCGCCAGTACGTCGGTCATCGAGCGGCTCGATCTCGAGGTGGTGCTGCGGCGGATCGTCGAAGCGGGGATGTCGCTGGTCGGTGCCCGATACGGCGCACTCGGTGTCATCAGCCGCGACGGTGGCCTCGAGCGTTTCATCCACGTCGGCATCGACGCGCCGTCCGCCGACCGGATCGGACATCTGCCGGTCGGTCGTGGTGTCCTGGGCGCGGTGATAACCGACCGTGAACCGATTCGCGTGCCGCACCTGGCATCCGAGCCCCGGTCCGTCGGGTTCCCCGCCCATCATCCGGTCATGGACTCGTTCCTGGGCGTCCCCGTGCGGGTCGGCGATCAGATCTACGGCAACCTCTACCTGACCGAGGCGAAGAGCGGATCGTTCAGTGCGGCCGATCAGGAGCTCGTCGTCGCCCTGGCCGCCACGGCGGGCATCGCGATCGAGAACGCCCGCATGTACGACGCCGCGCGCACCCGCGAGGTCTGGAACGCGACGATCGCGGATGTGATGTCGGCCATGCTCGACCTCGACGGCACGAACGTGCTCGAAGTCATCGCGTCGCGTGTGGCTGCGCTGATCGACGCCGACCTCGTGGCGGTGGCGATACCGCACGGGGAGGACCAACTCGTCCTGTCCACGGTGTACGGTCTCTCGGCCGCCGAGCTGCAGGGCCACGCCTACGCGATCGAGGGCACCCTGACGGGACGTGCCCTGCGCACGCGTCAGGCGCTCAGCATCGAAAGCGAACCCGAGGGGACGAAATTCGAGGGTCAGCCGCCGCTCGGACCCACGGTGGCGATCCCCTTGTACGCGGGCGACGACGCCCTCGGAGTGCTGATGATCTCTCGTCAGCCCGAGGGTCGGTCGTTCACCGCCGCCGACCTCGAGATGGCGTTCTCCTTCGCGGCGCAGGCGAGCATCGCCCTCGAGGTCGTCCGGGCGCGTGAGGATCGCAAGCGCGCCGAGACCACGCGTGACCGGGCCCGGATAGCCCGCGACCTGCATGACCACGTCATCCAGCGCCTCTTCGGGGCGGGGCTCGCGCTTCAGGCGGCATCCGCGACGGTCCACGCCGACGCGTCCGCGGCCATCGAGGCGCAGATCGACGTCATCGACGCCACGATAAAAGACATCCGTACCGCGATCTTCGCGCTGGGAAGCGGCGAACGTCAGGGCGCGAAGCGGTTCCGCGATCGGGCCCTGGACGTCGTCGCAGAGATCAGCGACTCGTGGCCGACACCGGTCCGGGTCTCGTTCGTCGGGCCCCTCGACAACGTGATCGCGGGCGGGCTGGACGATGATCTCGTGGCCGTCGTCCGCGAACTGCTGACCAACGTCGCGAAGCACGCGCAAGCCGAGTCCGTGGATGTCGTCATCCAGCTGTCGGACGATACCGTGGAGCTCTCGGTCACCGACGACGGCGTCGGCATACCCGAGGGTGCCGCGCGCAGCGGCCTGGCGAACATCGCCGAGCGTGCGCGTTTGCGCTCCGGCTCGTGCGACATCGTGTCTTCTGCGCGAACCGGAACGGCCGTCCGGTGGCGAGCCCCCATCCGAGCATCGAACGGACATCCTCAATGACCCGTGTATTCCTGGTGGACGACCACGAGATCGTGCGCCGCGGTGTCGCACAGCTGATCGACGCGGAGCTCGACCTCGAGGTCGTGGGCGAGGCGGGCGGCGTCGATGAAGCGATGCGTCGAATCGAAGCCACGCGTCCCGACGTCGCTGTGCTGGATGTTCGTCTACCGGACGGCAACGGGATCGACCTGTGTCGCGACATCCGCTCGGCGCACCCGAGCGTGAAGTGTCTGATCCTGACCGCGTACGACGACGACGAGGCCCTGCGGTCCGCGGTGCTGGCCGGAGCGAGCGGATACGTCATCAAGAACGTGCGGGGCGGCTCGATCGTCGACGCGATCCGGCGAGCCGCGGCGGGCGGCACGATCCAGGCCGCTGATGTCATGTTGCGCGCGGCGCGGACGCTGCACCCCGAGACGGCGCCCCGGCGCGACACGACCGATCCGGGGCTGTCGTTGCGCGAAAGTCAGATCCTCGGGCTGATCGCCGAGGGGATGACCAATCGCGAGATCGGCGAACGCCTCGGCATCGCCGAGAAGACCGTCAAGAACTACGTCAGCGGCCTGCTGGCGAAACTCGGCATGGAGCGACGCACCCAGGCCGCTGTCTACGGCGCCGAACGCAAAGGCCGGGGGAGTGCCGGGGCGTAAGCATCCGACGTCCGCCGTCCGCCGTTCGCCTGCGGGATTCGGGTCAGGCGACGGGCGCCTTCTTCGGCTCGTGCATGATGAGCACCGGACACCGCGCGTGCTGGGCGCACGTCGCGCTCACGGAGCCGAGGAGCAGCCCGACGAAGCCACCCCGTCCCCGGCTTCCGAGGACGAGCATCGAGGCGTGGTCGCTCATGTCGATGAGGGACGCGGCGACCGGCCCGGGGCGGATCGAGGTTCGCAGCCGCTCCGGCCGGCCCTCCGGGAACGCCCGTTCGAGGGCGTCGGCCAGGATGTCCTCGGCGTCGCCCTCGGGCGACCAGTCGCCGGTCGGGAACGACGCGTCGTAGGTGATGGGGAACTGCCACGCCGTCACGGCCTCCAGCGGGACATCCATCATCCGAGCGAGCTCCGCCGCCTTTCGCAGGGCCGCGATCGAACTGGCCGATCCGTCCACGCCGACGACGATCGGCTTCGGCTCTGTGCTGGTGACCATGATGTCTTCCTCTCCGATCGGATCCTCGGGGGACTCTCTGACCTCATGCTGTCGCCGTCCGGGCGCGCCGAGCAGGGCCGAAGGTCCCGCGTGCCTCAGAACAGCGAGCCGAGCCAGAGTCCCAGGCCCGCGACGAGGGTCGTCGCGGCGAGCACCCCGAGTCCGTTGAGCGCGCCCGCGAGCCACTTGCGCTCCTGGAGCAGGCGCACGGTCTCGAAGCTCGCGGTCGAGAACGTCGTGTAGCCGCCGAGGAAGCCGGTGGCGACGACCGCGTACCACCCGTCCGAGACGAGCTGACCCGCGGCGAGGCCCGCGAGGAATCCGAGCAGCAGCGAGCCGGTCACGTTGATGATGATCGTCGCCCACGGGAGAGCGCTCGAGACGCGGGTGCGGATGACGCCGTCGAGCAGGAGTCGGGATGCCGCGCCCAGGCCGCCCGCGAGGGCGATGAGCACGAAGATCAGGGGCGTCACCGCTCGACCCCGTTCGCGAGCGTCCGCCGGTGGAGGGCTGCCGCGATCGCGATTCCTGCCCAGGTCGCGACCGCGCCGACCAAGACCGTCCCCGCGCCGTACGCCAGCCCAGGTACGGGCGAACCCGCACCGATCAGGTGCGCCGTGTCGGCGGCCAATGCGCTGTACGTCGTGAAGCCGCCCATCGCGCCCGTGCCGAGCAGCAGGCGCACGCGTCGACGTCCGCCGTGGTCGGGTCCGCGGCGGACGAGCGACTCGAGCAGCAGGCCCAGCAGGAATGCGCCGGTGATGTTGATGGCGAAGATGGCATACGGGATGCCGTCGACCGGCGGGAACGCCAGGCTCAGCGCCTCGCGGGCCGCGGTGCCGAGCGTGCCGCCCGCGAAGACCAGCAGCAGGGCGCCCGGCCGAAGATGAATGGGTCGCGGTGCGCCGGTGACCGACTCGGATGCCTCGAGGTCGGGATCGAGGGGCAGGTCCTCGTCGTGTCCGTTCATGTGTCGGGCTCATCCTGCCAGATGCTCGTCGGGGCCGCGAACGGCGGAGCGCGTTCATCCCCTGGGAGTCGGTGCACCCCGGCGGTCCGCTCTCCGGCTATCGTCGCAGGGGGCGCGCCGCAGACAGCCAGACGGGGACGCGACGCCACGGAGCAAAGGAGCACCATGACATTCGAGTTCGGCATCTTCGACTCGTTCGATCTGGGCCGGGGCACGGCCGGAGAAGTGATCGATGCCCGCCTGCGGCTCGCCGTCGAGGCCGAACGCCTCGGCTTCGGGCACTACCACGCGACCGAGCACCACGGCACCGACCTGTCGGTCATCCCCTCACCGAACCTCTTCCTCGCGGCGCTCAGTCAACGCACCGAGCGCATGCGGATCGGGGCGATGGTCTACGTCCTGCCCTCGTACGAACCCCTGCGCCTGGCTGAGGAGATCGCGACGCTCGACCACCTCTCGGGCGGGCGGGTCGACCTCGGGGTCGGCAGCGGGATCAGCCCGATCGAATTGGGGTACTTCGGCGTGGCGGATGACGCGGCGCGCGGCCTGTACGACCGCGCCCTGGTCGCCCTGCTGGACGCCTGGAAGACGGGGGTGCTCACGCATCCGGAACATCCCGAGCGCGAACCGGCGACGCTGTCGGTGCTGCCCGTGCAGCAGCCGTACCCGCTGCTCTGGTACGCCTCGAGCAACCCCCGGACGGCAGAGTGGGCCGGTCGCAACGCCGTCAACTTCCTCGGTCGCTGGAATACGGGGGAGTTCGTGCAGACGGTCGACGCCTACTGGCGCGCCTGGCGCGATGCGGCGGGGGACGAGAGCCGCCTGAACGCCCATGTCGAGGGCGTGCCTCGGGTGGGACAGACGACGTCGGTGCTGATCGGGGAGAGCGATGCGGCGGCTCATGACCGGTTCCTCGCTGTGCAGGAGTTCTATGCCACGCGCGTTCTGCGCCTGTGGCACGACCACGGCATCTCGACCTTCGACGCGGGCTTCGACGGCGCCGTCATGCTCGAGCGCGGCACCGCGATCGTCGGCACGGCGGAGAGCGTCCGGGATCAGATCGTCGCGCAGCTCGAGCTCGTGGACGCCAACATGCTCGAGGTCCAGCTCTACCAGGGCGACATGGGTCTGGACGAGAGCCTGTCGAACCTGCGCGCCTTCGCCAGCATCATGCCCGACATCCGGTCCGCGGCCGATGCCCTCGCCCGCGGGACGGATCGCGTGGCCCTCGGCGGCGCCGGGGTAGGCGTGGTCACGCCGTGACGGGGAACGGCGTGACGGGCAAGGGATGCCGCCGATGAACCCCGTGCACACCGAAACGGACGTCGTGTACGCGGCCACCGCGGGTCGCGAGCTGCGATGCGACCTGCACTGGCCGGTCGGAGACGTCGGTCCTCTCCCCGTCGCGATCTACCTGCACGGGGGCGGGTGGGCCCGGGGGGCTCGCTCCGATCGTGCCGAGGAGCGGCTCGTCCCCGTCGCCGGGGCGGGAATCGCGGTGGCGTCGATCGAGTACCGCCTATCGGGCGAGGCGCTGTGGCCGGCGCAGCTCGACGACGTGCGCGCGGCGATCGACGCCGTGCCGCGCCTGTTCGCCGAGCGCGGCGTCGCGGTCTCGGGGCGCACCACGCTCTGGGGCTGCTCGGCCGGCGGACACGTGGCGCTGATGGCCGCGTTGACGGCGGCAGGGAACGGCGACGCGGGACCCGATGCCGGACCCGGGGCGGCCCCCGGCGCGGCCCCCGATGCGGTCGTCGCCTGGTTCCCGCCCACCGACCTGACCCTGATGACGGATGCCCCGGCCTCTCCGGGCGCCCGCATGCCCGCCTTCCTGCCGCCCGGAGCGGCGGTCCCGCCGTTCGAGCGCATGCTGCTCGGGCTGGGCGAGGGGGACGACGAAGACGCCCTTACGCGGCTGCGGGGTGCCAGCCCGCTCTCCCATGTGGCGCCCGGCGTGTGCCCCGTGCTGTTGATCCACGGCGACGAGGACGCCCTGATCCCCGCATCCCACTCCGAGACGCTGCGCGATGCCCTGCTGGCCGCGGGCTCGCCCGTGTCGATGCTGCTCGTGCGCGGCGCGACCCACGAGGATCCGCTCTTCGACGCGCCCGCGGTCCTCGGCGCGACGGCGGCGCACCTGAAGGACTCCGCGTGACGTCGAGCTAGCTCGTGGGGCCGGCGTCGTCGATCTGTGCGCTGGTCGACTGTCCGTCCAGCCCGCGCCGCAACGCGTCGACGGCAGCGCCCTCGCGCCCGGTGCCCGAGGTCGCCGCGGCCGCGTCCAAGCGGGCGAGGAGCTCGGTCGGGACATCGAGCGTCAGCCGCGCGCCGTCGTCGGGGCGGCCGCGTACGACGAGTCCGATGATCGGCACCGCGATCGTGCCGATCACATCGACGATCGCGATCACGCCGAAGAAGCGCCAGTATCCCGTGTCCGCGCCCGGGATGTCGCCGTCGGTCAGGATCGGCAGCCACAGCATGATCGCGACGATCGCCGCCGCGACCAGCGTGATCGTCAGCCCGATGCGAACGATCGGGCGCGCCGACGATGCCAGGCGCAGCAGCAGGTTCGTCTGCGCGAGCGTGACGGCGAGGATCGTCAACACACCGAGCGCGCGGAACCAGTCGTCGACCGACTCGCTGATGTCGAACCACGACCAGATGACGACGAGTGCGGGAACGAGGGCCGCGACGCTGGCGGCGATGCCGATGTAGCCGACCACGCGGAACCTCTGCGAGGCGATGGCGAGGTGGCAGAGGGCGGTGAGCCCGAACGCCGCGACGGCGAGGGTCGTGAGCAGGATGCGTCCCTGCGTCTCGCCGAACTCACCCGACAGCAGGGCGACGATGCCGAGGGCGCCTGCGGCGAGGAGCGACACGATGACGACGACGATCGCCGCGCGGCGAAGGCCGCGCACGGCCGGCGGGGTGCGCGTGCTGTTCGAGGAATCCGTGCGCGTGGCACTCGGGGGTGAGGCGCTCATGCCCCCAGGGTACGGCGCGGACCGTGCTTCGCGCCCGCTCGTGCTTCGCGCCCGCTCGGCGGATTCGGGCGCTGTCGGTGGAACGCATCCGCAGACTCGACCCGAATCGACCGA
Organism: Microbacterium sp.; assembly: GCF_044340635.1. Taxonomy (GTDB): domain Bacteria; phylum Actinomycetota; class Actinomycetes; order Actinomycetales; family Microbacteriaceae; genus Microbacterium. Next base: position 242,131 of record NZ_JBIITF010000003.1, on the reverse strand, counting down.
GCCGCTCGCAAACGGAACCGCTAGTCGACCCGCTGCGCGAGGACGACGCTGTCGTGCAGCACGGTGTGCGCACCGTCCGGGCTCGTAGCCGTGCGCTCTCGCACCTCGACGACGAGCGTTCGCCACCGAGCGTCGTCGAGCTGGAGCGCCGCCAGGTCGCCCTCGGGGGTCGGGAAGACCATGTCGTGGACGTGATCCGTCGGGGCCCACGGCGGTGCGGCGGCGTGCCCGACGACGAGTATCGAGCCACCCGGTGAGACGAATCCGGTGGCGGTGCGCAGGATCAGCTCCCGGGGCAGTTCGACCGGGGATTGCAGGAAGGATGCCGTGACGAGGTCGTACTCGTCGCCGTCGGTGTAGCTCGACAGGTCGGCCGCGATGAACCGCGTGCGATCGGACAACCCGCGGGCGTCCGCGGCCGTGCGCGCCCGCTGGACCGCGGTGGGCGAGAGGTCGACGCCCGTGGCATGCCATCCTCGCGCGGCGAGCCAAAGCACATCCCCGCCCTCGCCGCATCCGAGATCCATGGCGCGGCCCGGCGCGAGCGCATCGGTGACCGCCGCGAGCGTCCCGTTGACCCGGCCCGACCAGACGCGCGGCGAGCCCGCGTACCGCTGCTCCCAGAATTCGACGGGTGCCTGATCTGTCATGAGGCCACCTCGGCCGTCTGCTCGCGGGTCGCCTGCTCACGGGCCTGCTCGCTCAGCCGGGCGACGGCGTCGTCGAACTCCCGCGCGACGAGGGCCGCGTTCACGGCAGCCCCGGCGAAGGATCCGGAGCCCATCGCGAGGGGCACGTTCGCCGCCGGGTTGACGACGTTGCCGGTGGCCCAGACGCGGGGGTTGCTGGTCTGTCCGACGGGATCGACCGTGATCAGGTCGCCCATCGGGCCCTCCGACCGGGCGAGGCCCAGGAGCGCCAGCATCCGGTCATGGGGTTCGGGCGCCCCGCCCGTGAAGATGGCGTCGATCTCGAGGATGGAGCCGTCCTCGAGCCGCGCGCCGGTGACCGTCTCGCCGTCCCCGAGCACCGCGACGACGGCCTGTTCGACGATCCGGATGCCTCGCGCAGCGAGCCTTCGCCGGGTCTGCTCGTCGAGGTCGCCCGCGAGAGCGGCGAAGAACACGACGTCATCGCTCCACTGGCGCAGGAGCTGTGCCTGGTGGAGCGACATCGGCGAGGTCGCCAGCACGCCCAGTCGCCGCCCGCGGACCTCCCAGCCGTGGCAGTAGGGGCAGTGCAGCACGCTCGTGCCCCAGTGTTCGGCCAGGCCGGGAATGTCGGGCAGGCGATCGGTGATCCCGGTCGCGACGATGAGGGTGCGGGCGGCGTACGAAGCCCCGGCCTCGGTTGCGACCCGCAATCCGTCCGGCGCTTCCTCGACACGTGTGACCGAGGCCTCCGCGAACTCGACACCGAAGGCGGATGCGTCGGCACGGCCGATGCGGAGCAGCTCGGCGGGATCGATCCTCTCGTGCCCGAGCACGGCGTGCATGTGCGCGGCGAAGCGGTTGCGAGGTTGGCCCGCGTCGATGACGAGGACGCGGCGGCGTGCGCGCCCGAGCATGAGTGCGGCGCTGAGGCCGGCGACGCCCCCGCCGATGATGATCGTGTCCCAGGGCTCGCTCGCGGAATCGGTGGCGTGGTTGTGCATGACTCCAGCGTGGCGCTGAGCGCGACAGAATGGCAAACTGGTTTGCGGTATTGGCAAGAAGAGCGATCGGGGGATGAAGATGGCGGACGGTCTGGATCAGGTCGGAGCTCGGCTGCGGACCGCCCGTCACGCGCGCGGCTGGACGTTGGACGAGTTGGCCACGCGCTCGGAGATGTCGGCGAGCACGCTGTCACGGCTCGAATCCGGCAAACGGCAGGCCAGCCTCGAGCTGCTCGTGCCGCTCACGCGCCAGCTCGGTATTCGCATCGACGACCTCGTCGGCGCGCCCGATGTCGACCCCCGGGTGCGACGCCCGGTCATCCGGCGCGACGGAATGGTGATCGCGCCGCTCGCACCCGAGGGGTCGTCGGTGAATACGTACAAGATCACGTATTCGCCCGATGCGACCCGATTCGCCGAGTTGCGCGTGCACGACGGCTACGAGTGGCTGTATGTCCTCGCTGGAAGGTTGAGGTTGCGGCTCGGTGAGCAGGATCTCGTGCTTTCGCGGGGTGAGGCGGCGGAGTTCGATACCCGCATTCCGCACGCGATCGGTGCGGCGGGCAGTCGGCCCGCGCAGATCATCAGCATCTTCAACGAGTCGGGCGCACGCATGCACACGCACGGCGCCGTTGCGGTTACGGACGTTCACTTTCCCTGAGCCTCTGGGTGTGCGCGCCGGGGCATAGCTCGGTGACCGTGCAGGGCACAGCGGATCCCTTCGACAGGCTCAGTGCCAGTGCTCAGTGACCGGGCATCTCAGTGACCGGGCATCTCAGTGACCGGGCATCTCAGTGACCGGGCATCTCAGTGACCGGGCATCTCAGTGACCGGGCGGCCGCGGCGAACCCATCCCTAGAAGGGTGGTGGATCCGTGTTCGGGGCGAAGTGAACCGCGGGCGGGGGTCTGTCGATGTAGACGTGCCCGCCCGGGGATGTCCATTCCAGGATTCCGCCGCCGAGTTGTCTCACCCGCCACGGTGTTTCGCCTTTGAGGGTGTGGTGTCGTTTGCAGAGGCACGCCAGGTTGCAGGTGCTGGTTTCACCACCGAGGGCGTAATCCAGGGTGTGATCTCGATCGCACCGGTGTGCGGGTTGCCGGCACCCGGGGAACCGGCAGTGCTGATCCCTCGCCCGGAGGAAGCGTTTCATGTCCGCCGACGGTGTGTACCGGTCGACAGCGAGAACACAGCCGGTGATCGGGTCCGCGAGGACCCGATCCCATCCGGTCGCGTGCCCGGCAAGAGCGCGGGCGGTCGCGGGGTCGATCGGGCACCGCCCGGCCAGTTCCGCGGGCTCATCCGTCACCCCGGCGAGTGCCAGGGCGGGAACGGTGACGTTCACGATCGCCTGGATCGCCCCCAGGCCCCCGAACCCGTCTGACATTCCCGCACCCGTGTGAGCGTCCGGGGTGGTGGTGAGGAGTATGTCGGCGACGAGGTCCGCACGAATCTGATCGACGGTGCGCGCATCACTCGGGTCGGTGTTCTTGATCGCCCGCGCTTGCTGCGTGATCCGGTCGTGCATGGCGTGGGCGAGGACGGCGGGTTGGATGGTGCTGAACTCCGCCATCCCGTCGCCGAGGTCCCGCACACACGCACCCCGCCCCGCCCGCGCCTCCCGGTGACGCTCCGTCAATGACCGGGGCTGCAACGACTCCGCGAGGCGAGCCAACGCAGACCCCAAGCGGCCCGGCGTCGTCCCCTCCGCACGGACCAAGGCCGCCGCCTCGAACTCCGACCGCGCCTCGGCATCCGTGAGGGGAAGTCCGTGTTCCATGATCACCGCAACATGCCCCGCACTCACCCGCCCCTGATCCCACGCGTCGAATGTCGCGGGGAAGGCCTCGGCAAGGGTCGCGGCGTCGTTCATGCGGCGTTGCACCGTCCGATCCGACATGTTCGCCGCAACACCCAACTCCGCCGCCAACGCCCGAAACGGCAGCTCCGCCTCACGCGACGACGTCGACACCAGCTCCGCGACCCGACGCATCCCGAGATCCGCCGCATCCGCCAACACCCGCGCCTGCGCGGCCTGCGCCCGGGCCACCGTCCGGGAAGCCTCGGCGAACCGCACCGCGAGATCACGTGCGGCAACATCGACATCGTCACCGGACGCAACGCGAATGTTCGAATGCATGTTCGAAACTCTACGGACACCCACCGACATCCGATGCTCGAAAAGCACCGAAATCACGCCGAGATTGCGCCAAGAAGATGAGAGTTTTCACACACCCATAGAGACGCGCGAACCAGCGCCCTTACGAGACGGCCGCGGCACGCAACGCAGCCAGGTGCCGCTCGCGTTCGGCGCCATCGATGAACGCCGCCTCGAACGAGTTCTCGATGCATCCGATCAGCACGTCTCGGGGCGTTCCGATCGCCTCGAGCGCCGCGAAGTTCGCGCCGATCTGACCCCCGAAGTAGGCCGGGTCATCGCTCGAGATCGTGGCCGGAATACCCGCCTCGAGCATCGCGAACACCGGATGCTGCTCCATCCGGTCGACCGCGCGCAGCGCGACGTTCGAGAGGGGGCAGACGTTGACGGCGATCTGCTCGCCCGCGATCCGCTTGAGCAGCTCGGGGTCCTCGACGGCGCGCAGACCGTGGTCGATGCGCTCGACGCGCAGGTCGTCGAGGGCCTGACGGACGTATTCGGGGTCGCCCTCTTCGCCCGCGTGGCAGGTCCGGTGCAAGCCGTCCGCCTCGGCGCGCGCGAAGACATCCCGGAACAGCACGGGCGGATAGCCCACCTCGGTGGAGTCGAGCCCCACCCCGATGATCATGTCGCGGAAGGGCGCGATGTCCGTCAGCATCTGGTCGGCGGCCTCGGCGCCGAGGTCGCGCGTGAAGTCGAGGATCAGGTCGCACGACAATCCGTCGCGGCGGGCATCGGCGAAGGCCGCGCCGTAGCCCTCCATGACCGCGGCGAGCGGTACGCCGGCGCGGACATGCACCATCGGGTTGAAGAACGACTCGGCGCGGACGACGCCTTCCTCGCGGGCGCGACGCAGGTACAGCGCTGCGAGGTCGTGGAAGTCCTCGGCCGTCCGCATCACCGCGAGATTGTCGAAGTACACGTCGAGGAAGTCCTGCAGCTCGCCGAACCGGTAGCGCGCGTCGAGAACCTCGGGGTCGTAGGTCGGCAGCTGCACGCCGTTGCGGCGGGCGAGTGTGACGAGCAGTTCGGATTCGAGGGCGCCCTCGAGGTGCATGTGGATCTCGGCCTTGGGGATCGTCGGAGACGATGCGAGCGGCACGGCTGCGGGTGCCGACGCGGCTGCCGGTGTCGACGGGGTCATCGCGCGGCCGACGTCACGCGCGCCTGCTCGCGCTCGGCCGCGGTGTTCTTCACACCCGCACGCGATCCGCGGAGCTTGGCCTGCACGTGCTCCGCGACCGTCACGGGCGCGTACAGCGGCTCGGAGTGCTCGAGGATCGACGGGAGGGTGTGGATCACGGAATCCGCGTTCCAGTCGTGGAAGAAGGCGGCCGAGCGGCGGCGCTTGATCGTGCCGTTCACGATCGGCGGCTTGACACGGTGCAGCGTCGACATCCATTCGTCGTTCGTGACGCGCGCGGCGATGTCGCCGAGGTTGATCAGCAGCGCGCCCTCGGCGGGCATGACGTCGTGCCAGCCTCCGTCGCGACCCAGTACCTGCAGGCCCTCGACGCGATCGGCCCAGAGCACGGTCACCATCCCGTAGTCGGTGTGCTCGCCCATTCCCGTGAGGTCGGCACCGAGCTCGATGCTGCCCGGGGGGAGGGCGTAGTTGTTCATGCGCAGGACGTTGATCGGATGATCCGACACCGCGCCGAACACCGCGCGGTCGATGCCGAGGGCATCCGCGAAGGCATCCTGCAGCGTGTACGCGACGCGGCGGGCCTCGGCGAAGTACGTCGTGACGCGCTCCTCGAACCCGGGGGTGTCGGGCCAGGTGTTGGCGGCGTAGTCGCCGGTCGCGTCGACGAAGCCGGGGAAGTCGGCCTCCGAGCTGCCGATGTTGAACGCCTCGAAGAAGTCGTTCATGCGGGTGACGGGGTCGACGCCCAGCGAGTAGCTGAGCGACTCGCTCTTGGGTGGGCTGTAGCCGCGGTTCTCTTTCGCGGGCCGCTTCCACGCCTTCTTCGCCTCGAGCTCCTGGCCGAAGAAGTCGTCCATCGCCTGGGCCAGGCCATCCGTCACCGCGGTCGGCACGCCGTGCCCCACGATCTGGATGAAGCCGACGGTGCGGCAGGCCTCGTCGAGGGCTCGGGCCACGGCGGCCTTGCTCTCGTCGCTCGCATCGGTCACGTACGCGGAGATGTCGACGGTCGGGACGTCGAAGGATTCGCTCATGCGTTTGATAATACAGAGCAATCAATGATTGCTTGTGTAAATAACTTGTTACGCCGCCGACAGGAGTTCCCCGCGGGCTGCGGCCTCACGAACCGGGGGAGTGCACGAGCAGGATGGTGGCCTGTTCCGGGCCGATGACCCTCCAGACGTTGCGGAGTTCCCCGGGGTAGGTCATGGCGTCACCGGTGCCGAGCTCCCACTCGCCCTGACCCTCGATCGTCACGACGATCCGCCCGTCCGCGACGTACACGAGCAGCTCGCCGTCGGACTGGAACCAGTCGCCCATGTCGTCGTCCGCTCCGACGACGTATTCGGTCGCGACGACCCGGCGACCCGCGGCGGTGAGGATGCGGCCGATGCCCGCGTTGGCGGACTCGGTGACCGGCACGCGGCGCGCGTCGTCGCGCCGCAGGACGTGGATCGGTGCGACCTCGACCTCGGCCGGCATGAGCTCTGCGGCCGACAGCCCGAGCGCTCCGGCGAGCCGGTAGAGCGTCAGCATGGAGGGGAGCGTGTGGCCGTTCTCGATCTGACTGAGGAACGGCTGGCTGATCCCGGCCTCGGCGGCGAGCGCACGCATCGAGAGCTTCCGGTCGGCGCGAGCGGACGCCACGGCCCGGCCGATCGCGGCCGCGATGCTCGTCTCGGCGCGAGCGTCGTCGGTCGGGGCACTCGGGCGGGGGATGTCTTCGCTCACCGTCTCAGGCTAGGCCAGGCGTCGGCCTGCGGCCGAAGCATCCGTCACCCTGCTCTTCCCAGCCCGACTGTCCACAGCTCACCAGGTGGAGTCGCCCCGGATGACCGCATCCGATCCACCGTCGATGAACACGACCTGACCGCACAGGTGCGCGTTCTCTTCGCTCGTCAGCCACGCGAGGAGGTAGGCGACATCGCGCGGTTCGAAGATGCCGTTCAGGGGCATCGGCACCATCTGCAGCAGAGCTTCGCGTGCCTCGGCGGTGGCGGTCAGGTCGGCGGTCATCGGGGTCGCGACGACACCGGGTCCGACGGCGTTCAGCGGGATGCCCGCGCCCGCCCAGGCGGGGGTCGGGGCGTTCCGGCGGATCCATCGCGCGAGCGCCTGCTTGGTCGTCCCGTAGATCAGGTTCGCCGTCTCGGGGGCGGATGCCTCGAGCTCGGCACCTCGCGCGAGCGCCGCCTCTTCGTCGCCGGCCAGGAGCGCCTCGAGCAGGGCGTCATCCGGCGGGAAGAGGGATGCCATCGATACCGTGGCGACGGCGCGGGGGGCCGCAGAGCCGGTCAGCAGGGGGCGGAGGCCCTCGAGTGTCGCGACCGCGCCGAAGTAGTTCACCGCCACGGTCGCGGTGGTCGGGGTGGCCAGGCCCGCGTTGGCGATGATCGCGTCGATGTGCCCGTCGGTTGCCGCGGCGACCTCGGTGACCATCCGCTCGCGTCCCTCGGACGTGGTCAGGTCGACGTTGACATCGGCATTTCGGATGTCGACCCCGACCACACGATGGCCGCGCTCGCCGAGCAGCTGGGCGGTGGCCGCTCCGATCCCGCTCGCCGCTCCCGTGATGACGTATGTCCGAGACATGGTGTGCCTGCCTTCGTCGTGAGATTCGTGGTGAGAGGTGCTCCGCCGGGAGGCGGCTCCCGTCTTCATCCTGCTCCTCGGGACCGGGGGAGGGGAGGTCGTCGCGCCGTGAATATGCGCGTGGCGACGCCTACGGTGGAGGGATGGCGGATGACTCGGCAACCACGGTCGCGGCGCGACCCCTCCGCCGTCGCCTCATCGCGCTGGGGCTGCTGCTCGTGACGGTCGGCGCCGGTCTGGCGGTGCACCTGCTGGCGCCCGACGGCGCGGCATCCGACATCGCGGGTGACGCGCTCTACGCCGTCGCGGTGTATCTCGCGGTCGTGATCCTTCTGCCCCGCGTGCGGGTCGCCGTCGCCGGGCTCATCGCGGCGGCCTGGTGCGTGGCGGTCGAGGTGTTCCAGGTGACCGGAGTGCCCCTGGACCTCGGGCGGGCGTTCCCGCCCGCGGTGCTCGTGCTCGGCACGGTCTTCGACGTGCGCGACGTCGTCGTCTACCTCGTCACGATCGCCGTGGTCGCGCTGGCCGACGGAGTGCTCCGGGGCGGGCGACGCTCTCGCGCCTAGGCCTCACCCGAAGATGCGACGCCACACGTTGGTGTCGGCGAGGTCGAGGAGCTCGTCACCCCGGCCCGACATGACCGTCCGCAGGGCGTAGAGCGCGAACCCCTTGGCCTGCGCCGCCGTGATCGACGGCGGGATCGAGAGCTCGTCGCGTGCCACCACCACGTCGAGCAGGACGGGTCCGGGGTCTGCCAGTGCACGCGTCAGGGCGTCCTCGAGCTCGGACGCCTTCTCGACGCGGATGCCCGTTATGCCCATCGACCGAGCGACCTCGGCGAAGTCCGGATTGTTCAGCTCGGTCCCAAACGGCACGATCCCCGCCGCCTTCATCTCGAGCTCGATGAAGCTGAGCGAAGAGTTGTTGAACACGACGATCTTGATCGGCAGGTCGTTCTGGCGGATCGAGAGCAGGTCGCCCATCAGCATCGCCAGGCCCCCGTCACCCGCGAGGGCGATGACCTGGCGGTCGGGATCCGTCGCCTGGGCGCCGAGTGCGTGCGGCATGGCGTTCGCCATCGACCCGTGCGTGAACGACCCGATCAGGCGCCGCTGCTCGGTCATCCGCAGGTATCGGGCGGCCCAGATGACCGGGGTCCCGACATCCGCCGTGAAGACGGCATCCCTCGCGGCCAGCTCGTCGATCAGACGTGCCACGTACTGCGGATGGATGGGTTCCTTGCCATCGTCGTTCGCGAACCCGTCGAGCTCGCGACGGGTCTTGGCGTAGTGCGCCACGGAGTCCGTGAGGTGGGAGTCGCTGCGTCCGTCGCTCAGCAGGGGCAGGAGTGCCGCCGCCGTCTCGCGCACCCCGCCCACCAGGCCGAGATCGATCGGGGTGCGGCGCCCCAGCTGCTCGCCGCGGATGTCGATCTGGATGATCTTCGCCTTGCTGGGATAGAACTGGCGATACGGCAGGTCGGTGCCGAGCATGAGCAGCGTGTCGCACTGCTCCATCGCGCGGTAGCCCGAGGCGAAGCCCAGGAGCCCCGTCATGCCGACGTCGTACGGGTTGTCGTATTCGATGTGCTGCTTGCCGCGGAAGGCATGCACGATCGGGGCCTGCAGCCGCTCGGCGAGCGCCATCACCTCGGCATGTGCCCCCGCGACGCCCGCGCCCGCGAGGATCGTCACCTTGCCGGCGGCGTCGAGCAGGTCGGCGGCGGCCCGCAGCTCGGACTCGGACGGCACGACGCGTGGTTCCGCCGCACGGATCGGCGCGGACGGGCGGCGGTTCGGGGCATCCGCGAAGAACACATCGGCGGGTACGACGACGACCGCGACGCCGCGCTTCTCGATCGCGGTGCGCATGGCGATCTCGAGCACCCAGGGCAGCTGGCTCGGGTCGGCGACCAGCTCGCTGTAGACGCTGCACTCGCGGAACAGCTCCTGCGGGTGCGTCTCCTGGAAGTAGTTGCTGCCGATCTCGGCGGACGGCAGGTGCGATGCGATCGCGAGCACCGGCACGCGGCTGCGCTGCGCGTCGAACAGGCCGTTGATGAAGTGCAGGTTGCCGGGGCCGCCGCTGCCCGCGACGACGGCGAGCTCGCCGGTCATCTCGGCCTCGGCGGCGGCCGCGAAGGCCGCGGCCTCCTCGTGCCGCACGTGCATCCAACGGATGTCCTTGTCGCGGCGCAGAACGTCGGTGAATCCGTTCAGCGAGTCGCCCGGCAACCCCCAGATCCGCGTGACTCCCGCGCTCTTCAACGTTTCGACGAACAGTTCTGCGACGCTGTGCGACATGCGAGGTCCTTTCCGGGACGATGATCGGCCACGATACGCGTGGCGAGCCTCACGCGAGAGGGGTTGCGCTCGCCGTCCGTGTCATCCCTCGAGAGTGGACGAGGGCGCGTGGATCGCTCTTTGCGTGGCCACGGCGAGGGGAATGTGGCCCGCAGCCAGGATCGTCGCCGCGAGCGCGATCCACCACGATCCGAGCCATCCCGCGGAGAGCAGGAACGCCGCGATCGGGAACAGCGCCATCGGCACCGGGACGAGCCCGAGGGGCGCGTAGAGGGATGCGACGTGCCGCCCGGTCGCGAGGTATCGCACCCAGAGTCCGAGGTAGACGGCGATGCAGGCTGCCAGCGCGGCGAACCACCACGGATCACCGGGTTCCTGCCCGGTCAGGGCGGGAGTGACGAGGCAGAGGGCCTGGCCGGCCCGCTCCAGCCAGGTGAGCGGTCGCGGAGTGCGGGTCGGCGGCAAGGCATCGACGGGTCGGAAGAAGATCAGAATCGCATTGGGCGCCAGGACGGCGAGCGACACGGCCAGCCCGGCAAGCGAGAACCCCACGATTCCTCCTCGCGGCCATCGTAGGAGCACCGCGCGACGGGATGTCCGGTCACGGGCCGTGTATATCTGGATCGGTCCAATCTAGACATCCTGGACCTCGATCGGGAGCGAAGTCTGCATATCGACGCCTACTGATCGGCTGGGGCAGCCAGTCCACGTCAATTGGACTGTTGTTCCCGTCGGGGTGATGCGGTCGGATCAAACCATTCACCCGACTCCGGAGGCTCTCATGTTCATCGTCGTCCTGCTCGTAGCGCTCGTTCTGGTTGCCCTCGTCGTTGCCGCGACGACCGCCGCCGTCCTGCGCGACGGGCACGGCGCGATCGCGGACGACCGGGCGTACGACACCCGGCGGCCCGGGCCGTGAGCCGCGCTCAGCGGACGGATCTGATCGCTGCCGCCGCGATCCCGCTCTTCCAGCCCGGCGCGCGTCCGTGGTCCGGTGGGTGGAGCGTCGACGCGTCGACCCCGCTGCGGGTCAGCGCCCACGACGCGAGCGAATTCGAGTTCCACATGTCACCGATCCGCAGGGGATCCCGGCCCCACACGAAGTCGGGCACCGAGGCCACGACGCCGGACACGTTGCGGGCGCTTTCGCGGCTCAGGTCGAGACGGACCGGCGGACCCACCGCCCAGGCGCGGTCGGGAAGGATCCCGTCGCGCCAGCACCGCACCTCGTAGCGGAAGAATCGTGATCTGCCGAGGGCCCGCATCCCGACCGGTCCGGTCGCCACCACTCCGCGGTCGACCGCGGGTGCTCCCCATGCCGGTGCCATCTCGATGATGTCGCGATGGCCATCGACGAACAGCTCGAGGGCGGCGTGGAAAAGGGGCCGTCGCGGCCTGCGGTGGGCTGCGGCGTCAAGCCCCTCCCACCACCTACTGGTGTGGACCACGACGTGGCCGCCCGCGCCCACGGGGAGCCACCACAGCAGGAGATATGAGTCGGGCGTGCTCGGTGGGCGGTGCGGCTCGGTGGGCGTCGGCATGCCGGTTCACGATCAGGTTTCGATGCCCAGCCGCTCAGCGACGAACGTCGTGGCCCTCCGCCACGCGTCGGCTGCGGCATCCGCATCGTAGGTGTGCGGATTCGTCTCGTTGAAGAACGCGTGCCGCGCCCCCGGATAAACGTGGTCGGAGAAGGCGATGCCGTTGGCCTGCATGACCTCGCGTACCTCGGGGAGTCGATCGACGATGGCCGGGTCGAGCTCGCCGTACAGCGCGAGGACGGGGCACGCGATCCGTGCGATCGCCTCGGGTTCGGGGGCCGTCCCGTAGAAGGGCACCGCGGCGCGGACCCGGTCGTCGTCCGCGGCGAGGGCGAAGCTGTAGGTCCCGCCGAAGCAGAAGCCGGTCACGGCGATGCGCCCGTTCACATCCGGGAGGGCGGCGAGGTGATCGACGACGGCCCGGAGGCGTGCGACGGCCTCCGCTGCGTACTCGGGCGAGCGGATCGGTGCGAGCGCCTCGCGAAGGCGGGGCTGCAGCGATGCGCGTTTCTCATCATCGGGGTCGGCGTTCAGAGCGGCGAGTTCTTCGCCGACCTCGGGGGTGACCCCGATATCGCTCAGCAGGTCGGGCGAGAGCGCCAGGTATCCCTCGTCGGCCCACCGGTCGGCGATCCGCGTGATCTGGTCGACGAGGCCCCAGATCTCGTGAATGACGATGATCGCTCCGCGCGGCGGACCCGCCGGCTCAGCACGATAAACACGGACTCCGTTGATCTCGATGCGCTCACCCACGGCGGCAGTCTAGGCGGGCCATGCGGGCAGTGACGAGCGCGTCTGCCGGTCAACGGAAGTCCCGGGAGTTGTGCCGCACCCCGACCCGCAGGTCTTCGAAGCCATCCGCCACGAGGTTGGTGACGCCCTCGGGGGATCGCTCCAGCATGCCCCGAGCGATGAGCGCCGGGCTGTCGCGCACGACGCGGCGATACCGGTTCCACACGCCGACCGTGCAGATCACGTTGACGAGCCCGTGCTCGTCCTCGAGGTTGAGGAACGTGACCCCGGATGCGGTAGCCGGGCGTTGTCGGTGTGTCACGAGCCCCGCGACCTCGACGCGCCGGCCCTCTTCGTGCGTCCGCATCGCCTCGGACGACAGCACCCCCCGCTGATCGAGGTCGGGACGGTAGTGCGCGAGAGGGTGATCGCCGGTCGAGATGCCCGTGGCCCACAGGTCCGCGGCCAGGGTGTCGTAGCCGGTCAGGTCGGGGAAGAGCGGAGGCTGGACGGCGATCATCGTGCCGGGCAGGAACTCGGAGCGATCCTGCGCGGCCGAACCCGCGAGCCAGATCGCTTCGCGGCGCGTCAGCCCCAAGCACTCGAAGGCTCCGGCGGTCGCGAGCGCCTCGAGCTGGGCGGCAGTGGCGTCGGTGCGCCGCACCAGATCGTGCAGGTCGCGATACGGGCCGCGCGCATCCCGCTCCGCCACGATCTTCTGCGCGGTCGCCTCACCGATGCCCGTGACCCCCTTCAGCCCGAGGCGCACGGCGAAAGCGCCGTCCCGGCGATGTGCGGCCGAGGTATCCGGTGCTCTGATGTCGAACAGGCCCGGATGGGGCTGCTCCGGGTCTCGGCACGAGTCCAGCCCCGTCGGGCGGCGCGTCCCTCGGGTCGGAGTGTCGGGCCCGTGCGCGCCCTCGCGCTTGCCCCCGCCGAGCGTCGGAGATCCGCCCGGCGTCGGAGGATTCGGGGCTGTGGCATCCGACGCTCGCCGAATCCCCGACGCTGAGCCGCTGCCCACCCCCGGCGCATCGTCGGTCACGGGCTCGAGCAGCTCGGTCACGCCCGAGCGCTGCAGGTCGGGCCGCAGCACCTCGACCCCGTGGCGCCGGGCATCGGCGACGAGGGTCGCGGGGGAGTAGAAGCCCATCGGCTGCGACCGGAGCAGCCCCGCGAGGAACGCCGCCGGGTAGTGCAGCTTGATCCACGAGCTGGCGTACACCAGCAGCCCGAACGACAGCGAGTGCGACTCCGCGAAGCCGAAGTTCGCGAACGCCTGGATCTTAGCGTAGATGTCGTCGGCCACGTCGCCCGTGAGTCCGTTCGCGGCCATGCCCTCGTACAGGCGCTCCCGCAGCGAATCGATCTTCTCGAGCCCGCGCTTGGACCCCATCGCACGGCGCAGCAGGTCGGCCTCCTCTCCGGTGCATCCGCCGACCGCCATCGCGATCTGCATGAGCTGCTCCTGAAAAACCGGCACCCCGAGCGTCCGCTCGAGCACGGGCTCGAGCTTCGGATGCGGGTACGTGATGGGTTCTCGGCCGAGTTTGCGCCGGACGAACGGATGCACCGCACCGCCCTGGATCGGCCCCGGACGGATCAGGGCGATCTCGACGACGAGGTCGTAGAAGGCGCGGGGTTGGAGACGCGGGAGCAGGCCCATCTGCGCACGCGATTCGACCTGGAACACCCCGATCGAATCCGCGCGGCACAGCATGTCGAAGACGGCCGGCTCTTCCTTCGGCAGCGTCGCGAGCTCCCACCGCTCGCCCGTCGCGTCGCGGATCAGGTCGAAGCAGTGCTGCAGGGCGGCGAGCATGCCGAGTCCCAGCAGGTCGAACTTGACCAGCCCCATCCAGGCCGCGTCGTCCTTGTCCCACTGGATGACGGTGCGGCCGGGCATCCGCGCGTGCTCGATCGGCACGACCTCCCCGACGGGCCGGTCCGTCAGCACCATTCCGCCCGAGTGGATGCCGAGGTGCCGGGGTGCCTTGAGCAGTTCGGTCGCGTATTCGATCACCTGCTCGGGAATGTCGTGGTCGGACGACGTCAGTTCGGCACCCCAGCGCTCGACCTGTGCCGACCAGGCATCCTGCTGTCCCGGTGAATGGCCGAGCGCCTTCGCCATGTCACGCACCGCGTTCTTGGGTCGGTACTGGATGACGTTCGCGACCTGCGCGGCGCGGTCGCGACCATACCGGCCGTAGACCCACTGGATGATCTCTTCGCGGCGATCGGAGTCGAAGTCGACGTCGATGTCGGGCTCTTCGTCGCGCAGCGACGACAGGAACCGCTCGAACGGCAGCCGATAGTAGATCGGGTCGACGGCCGTGATGTTCAGCAGGAAGCAGACGGCGCTGTTCGCCGCGGATCCGCGCCCCTGACACAGGATGCCCCGGCGACGGGCTTCGGCGACGATGTCGTGCACGATCAGGAAGTAGCCGGGAAAGTCCTTGCGCTCGATGACGTCGAGCTCGCCCTCGATCCGTTCACGCTCGGCCGCGCTCAGGCGCGGATAGGTCCGCGGCACGGCCTGCCAGACCAGATGCCTCAGCCACGACATCGGCGTGTGCCCTTCGGGTACCTCCTGCTTCGGGAGCGCGGGCTTCGCACGACGGAGGGGAAAGGCGAGCTCGTCGGCAAGGGGCACGGTGCGGGCCACGGCTCCGGGGTACCGCGAGAAGCGCGCGTGCATCTCGGCCCCCGAACGCAGGTGCGCGGCGTGATGGGCGGGCAGCCAGCCATCCAGCTCGTCCATGCTGCGGTTCGCCCGCACCGCCGCGACCGCCGCAGCGAGCCGGGCGCGTTCGGGGGCGGCGTAGTGGACGTTGTTCGTGGCGATCAGGCTCAGACGGCGCTCGGCGGCGAGCGCGGCGAGGGCGTCGTTGCGACGCGAATCGAGTGGATCGCCGTGGTCGGTCAGCTCGACGTGCACGCTGTCGCGGCCGAACAACGCGACCAGGCGATCGAGTTCGCGTGCGGCGCCATCGACACCCTCGACCTCGAGCGCCCGTCGCACGGCCCCCTTGCGGCATCCGGTCAGCACAGCCCAATGCCCATCACCGCCCCGCCCATCGCCTCTCCCGCCCGAGCCCGCGCCCGACTGTTCGGCGAGTTCTTCGAGGTCGTAGACGGGCCGCCCCTTCTCGGCCCCCCGCAGCTGCGCGGTCGTGATCGCCCCGGCCAGCCGGTGGTAGCCCTCTTCGCCGCGGGCGAGGACGACCAGGTGCGCACCCTCGGGTTCGGGCTCGCCCTTCTGCGGGCGGGTGAGCTCGAGCGAGAGCTCGGCGCCGAAAACGGTGCGGAGTGAGAAGGCCTCGGCGGCCTCGGCGAAGCGCACGATTCCGTAGAAGCCGTCGTGGTCGGTCACAGCGAGGGCATGCAGGCCCAGCCGCTCTGCCTCTTCGACCAGATCTTCGGGCGAGGACGCTCCGTCGAGGAACGAGTACGACGTATGCGCGTGCAGCTCGGCGTAGGGAACCGTGACGTCGGGGCGCAGCACGGGCGGTTTGACGTAGGCCGAGCGCTTGCGCGACCACGCCGGGCTGTCGCCGCCGTCCGCGTTCGGCGGGGTCGGATCGGGTCGGCGGCCGCTGAGGACGCGTTCGAGCTCGGACCACGGCACGGGAGGGTTGTCGAAGCCCATCAGTCGTACCTGCCCTCTGCCCACCAGCGCTCGCCCTCGTTCACGAGCATCCAGGCCGTCTGATCGGCATCGACGACCTGCAGTCGGTACGCGGTACGGATGCGTTCGGCATCCCAGATGCGCTCGCGCACGGGCCAGGGGCCCGCCCACGCGGCGACCGGACGCTGCCGTCCCTCGAGCCCCAGCTGCACCGGTGGCGCGCTCAGCCGGCCACGCCCGTCGACGCTCACCGACCGGCCCTCGTGGTCGGTGACCGCGGCGCCCTGACCGGCGGGGAACACGGTCGCGGGCAGGGGAGCGGGCAGGTGACCCGGCCAGGGCTGCGCGCGGGAGCGGGGGACGGACGCCCGATCGCCCCACGGCACGAGCGTCTGGCGCTCGGACAGCCAGCGGCCCCCGCCGAGCGTCGGCGTCGTGACCCCACGATGCCCGAGCATCGCCTGCACGCGCGACAACGCATGGTGCACGCGCTCTTCGGCGCCCTGCCCGAACAGCCCGGGTTCGTGGTGGGATGCGGCATCCACCGCCTGCGGAATCAGCCGCACCAGCGCGACCCCGCTCTTCAGGTCGTTGCCGATGGCCGATTCGAGTTGCCAGCGCACCCGGTCGACGACATCGGGGGCGTCGAAGCATGTCGGATGCAGCCACACCCGCTCCGAGAATCCACCGCGCTCGTCGGTCAGCTCGACCCGCAGCTCGGTGCAGACCAGGGAGATCTGTGTCAGGTTGTCGATGAATTCGTCGGCGGTGGTGCGTACGCCGAAGCCGATCTGGTCGACGAGCTCGAGGGGCGGCTCGAAGGCGATCTGCCGCTCGAGCTCGGGGGGAGGGGTGCGTGCGATGACCGCGCGCGGGTCGCGCCCCCCGGCGAGAGCGTGCAGGCGGATGCCTCGTTCCCCGAACCGTCCCCGCACCTTCTCGACGTCCAGCGCGGCGAATTCACCAAGCGTCCGTACGCCCAGTCGGGCGAGCAGACCGATCAGCTCCTCGTCTTCGAGCGTCGCGATCGACAGGCCCGACAGAAACGTCGCGGTATCGCCCGACGGGATCACGAGGATGCCCCCGGGGCCCGTGCGCCGAGCCGCCTGCTCGGCGGTGAAGGGGCCGTCCGCGACGCCCGCACGCGTGTCGGAGATGCCGAGGTCATCGAGAGACTCGCGCAGCACCCGAGCCGCCTCCTCTTCACCCCCGTAATACCGCGCCGGACCACGCGCTCGCAGCGCACAGAGCCCCGGTCGGATGATCTGGATGCCGGGAGCCCGGGCCTCGATCGCCTCGACAACCGGCAGGAAGCCGCGGTGATCACGCGCGGCGTCGTCGGCGACGATCTGCAGGGCGGGGCAACGTGCCTGGGCATCGCGTCTGCGCTGCCCTCGCCGCACCCCTTCGGCGCGTGCGGCGGCGGAGCACGCGACCACCCTATTTGCGTGAATGATCGCGACCGGCTGCCGTGCGAGGGTGTCCGTTTCGCCCGCGAGGGTGCCCGTTCCTCCCGCGAGGGTGCCCGTTTCCCGCGCGAGCGCGACGATGGGCCAATCGGGAATCCACAGCACCAGGCTGCGCACGACGTCCACGATCAACCCGCCGCTCGGATACGGATGGGCGGGGCAAGGGTGGTGTCACGCGCCGGGGTGCGGGCGGCGACGATTTCGCCCGACACACCACCATCGGGGCCGGGCAGCAGCATCCGGACGCTCCGTGGCACCGGCGAGCGGCGGCTGCTCGCGGTGACGGTGACCTCGCGGCCTTCGAGGTATCCGTGTCCCGCATCCAGTCCGCTCCAGCGCGGGTCGCTGACGCTCAGCAGAGCATCGGCCCCGGGCCAGTCGCCCATGACGAGCAGAACGGTGCCGCGGTCGCGCAGCCGGGCACTCAGCCGCGCGACGTCGCCGTCACGAGCGCGGCCCTGTGGGCGCACGGCCACGATCGGCAGCACCTCGGCGACCGCCGCGGCGACCGCCAACCATCGCTGCCCCGGTTCGGGGATGAGTACGAGACGCTCGAGGTCCACACCGAACGACGCGGCTGCCTCGGCGCCCAGTGTCGGCATACCGATCGCCGCACACCACGATCCCGCCTGGGATGCGGTGGCGATGAGGGCCAGCAGCAGGCTGGGAGAGGCCGAAACCGCATATGAGGCCCCCGGGCGGAGCCCTCCTTCGGGCAGCAGAGAGGCCAGCAACGGATGCACAGGCAACGGCGGAGCCTCGACCCGCGGGGCTTGTGTGCGGTCGAGCTGGGCCCGCAGGCGTCTCAGCTCGTCCGCGGGCGAAGCCGCAGTGCGGGGAAGGGGCGTAGCCATCCCGTCATGCTAGAACATAGCTTCGACACTGGCCAGGGGTAGGATGTGAACGTGCGTGCGAATCTCAGGTGAGCAGGCCCACGCTGATCAATACGACGGCGATGAGGGGTGCCGCGCCCTGCACCGCGGCGGCGCGTGCTTTCGCGGGCGACGAGAGCACCAGCACCAGGCTTGCCGCGAGCATCGACCCCGTGCCGACGAGCACGAGGGTTGCCCCGACGGGCAGGTTCCCGGCCGAAACCAGAATGATTCCGAGCCCGGTCGCGATCGCGAGGAACAGATTGTAGAAGCCCTGGTTGAACGCCAGCTCGCGCGTCTGCTGGGCCTGCTCGGCGGTCGTGCCGAACGTGGCCCGTGCGCGGGGAGTCGTCCAGATGATCGACTCGAGCACGAAGATGTACACGTGGATGAGGGCTGCGAGCCCCGCGAAGATCAGTCCGGCAATGACCATGCTGCGCTCCTTCGATGGCCGGCGTCCTGCGCCGACACCCCATCATCGCGCTCCGACGGCCCGATGTCTGTACGCGAACGGTCGCGACTCGCCGTGCCCGTTGAGGGTCACGCGGCGAGTCGCGACCGTTCGCGAAGATCGGCCAGGGTGCAGCAGAGCGACCGAGCCTCAGCGACCGAGGCTCAGCGACCGAGGCTCAGCGACACAGGCTCAGCGACACAGGCTCAGTGACCGAGGTCAGTGGCCGTGGTGGCCCGTCATCTCGCCGTGCGGCACGGCGTAGTCGCCGGCGTTGGTCTGTGCGAGCGCCGGCGTCGTCAATCCCGACACCAGCAGTGCACCCGCCACGACGCCGATCAGTGCTCGTCCCGCGGGGACGGCAGAGCGAGCGGATGCCTCGGCATCCGACCCTCGTCCCTCATGACCCCGGGCGGCCCGGCGCAAGGTCACGGCGGCGATGCCGGCGATCGCCACGAGCATGACGCTCGAGCTGACGAGCGGCATCCACGCCATCAGGTCTAACAGGGCGAGGACGAGTCCACCGAGGGTTGCGAGAACCCCCACCGCGAGGGTGGTGCGCACGAGGGGCATCCGTCCCTGGCGCAGCATCACGATTCCCCACACCAACTCGGCGACGCCCAGCGCCGTGAGCGGCAGAAGTACGCCCAGCGGTGAGCCCGCCGCCACGGCGATATGGATGAGGCCCGCCCCCCAGGCAAAGAGGGCGGGCCACATACGAAGCGACATGCTCAGACGGTCGCTCGACGCGTCTCGACGCCGCGCTCTGCACCGAGTCCGACACCGAGGAGCACGATGGCGCTCGCGAGGTGGAGGAAGTGGTCGGCGGTGTTCAGCGCGAGGATGTTCGCGGCCGTACCCACCAGGAAGAAGCCGACGATACCGAGCAGCAGGTAGACCGCACCGATCGTGATGTTGACGCCCTTGGCCGCGCGGACCGAGGACAGGCCGGCGATCAGCAGGGCGGCACCGATGAGGAGGTGCGCGATGTTGTGGAGCGGGTTGACCTCGAAGATGCCGAGGAGCAGCCCACCGTCGGTGGCGATGAATCCGACGCCGCCGGTGACGGCGAAGCCGAGCAGGCCGACGAGGACATAGACGGCGCCGAAGATGATGGCGACCAGGCGGTTGGGTGATGTGCGCATGAGCGCCTCCGTTCTGCACGGTGATTCCGTGTCGTTGGGTGTTTCGGAGGCTAACGCTCATCGGATTGAAAGCTGAGGGGATTGCGTTCCGGCCGCAAACACGACACCATTTCGCCCTTTTGACCGGGTTCTGCGACCGCGGAGTAGGTTGACACCGTGCCGCTCGCTCCCCGTGTCGCCGTCGTGATCCCGTGTCGTGACGATGCGGAATTCCTCGAGGCGTGCCTGACGGCGCTCGACGAGCAGAGTAGGCCCGCGGATCGTGTGATCGTGATCGACAACGGGAGCGCGGATGATTCCGCCGCCGTCGCCCGTGCGCACGGCGCCGAGGTGGTCCGTGAGGACGTCGTCGGGATCTGGCCGGCCGCCGCGCACGGTTATGACGAGGCGGCGTCCGACTGCGACATCATCGCGCGGGTGGACGCTGATTCGCGGCCGCATCCGGACTGGATCTCACGGATCGTCCGGGCCTTCGTGGCCGACCCGGCGCTCGGCGCGCTGACGGGTTCGGCCGAGTTCTACGGGGCGGGTCCGATCGTGCGATATCTCGGCGCGAAGTGGTACATCGGCGGCATGTACTTCTGGGTCACGCCGTGGCTCGGGCATCCGCCGGTCTTCGGGTCGAACTTCGCGATGCGCAGGGCGCTGTGGTTGCGGGTCCGCGATGAGGTCGACCGCTCCAACGCCGGTATCCACGACGATCTGGATCTGTCCATTCACCTGCGGCGGACGGATGGTGTGCGGTACGACCCGACGCTCCGGATGCCTGTATCCGCGCGCCCGTTCGCGACGCACGGCGCCCTGTGGCGGCGCGTCGGACGGGTAATCCCGACGTTCGCCGCGAGCTGGCCCGCCGGCGCGGCGTGGCGACGAGAGCGTCTGACTCTCGAGCGGCATGACGCGCGGCACGAGAATCGGGCCGAGGTTCTCGACGAGGGTGACGAGTGGGCTCCGGGCTTCGGCCGGTGAGCTCTCACAAACCTCAGGTTCTGCTCAGGATCGCGTTAGTCCCGAGGACTTTTCCGGCCCCTGGAGATCAGCACTTAAGCAATGTGAACTGGGTTTTATTCGCTTAGTCCGCGCGCACCTTCTCCACAGCCACGCAATCTTGGCTTGACTTCAACATGAGAACTGTCTCATGATTCTGAACGGGGAAGGGATCGCTTGTCGGTCCGAAATACCTGGCTTTGGGGGCCGGGGGTTATCTGGGGATGTTTTCTGGGAGCTCCTTCCGTCGTTGAAGTCGAGTCAAGAAATTCACTGGGGGACACGGGCATGCGTGTATTCATCTATCGCACCGTCGGCTGGGGCCAACGCGGTGTGATCGTCGTCACGGTGGGGAACCATGACGACGTGCACACGCTCTCGCGCACCGCAGCGGAATAAGACCGATCCGCGCGTTCGCGTGGGTTGGAACAGGACGCCTGGTGAAAGCCGGGCGGCTGGGGAAATGCAAGCTCGCACTGGGGAGGGTGAGCGCACATGGGGATGATGCGAGATGGCCGGTGGGGACCGACCAAGACTGACGCGGGACTGGGTCTCGTCGAGGTCGTCATCGCGATGTTGCTGCTAATGGTGATCTCGTTGGCGGTTCTTCCGCTGATGATCACCGCCACGCAGTCGAGCGTGAGTAACCGGGAGATGGCGAAGGCGAATGCCTTGGCCAGCTCCACCGTCGCGGCGCTGCGGGCGCAGTTCCCCGATTCCACGACGGCGACGTCGTGCGGATCGGTGCGAGCTGTCACCGGGGAAGCTGACGCCGAGACCGGCCTCACGTCGACGATCACCTTTCCGGGCGGGTGCCCGGCGCGATATCCGGGAACGGTGACCGTCACGGTCTCCGTTGCCGACATGTCTGCGCCGGGCACTCCGCTTTCGACCGTCTCCACCAAGATCCTGGTGGGTAAAGCATGACGCCCCACAGCACGACCGATCGCGGCGCCGACGACGCCGGTATGACTCTCGTCGAACTCATCATCTACGGCGCGATCTCGGCCGTCGTCCTCAGTCTTCTCGCTACGCTTTTCGCCTCCAGCCTGAGCGCTGAGGCGCAGACACGCGACCGTGACACCGCCACCGGAGGAGCGCAGGTCGTCATGAGCTCGCTGCAGTCGAGCATCCGCAATGCCAGCGAGATGCGCGTCGACGGCGACGTCGTCCGCGCCGTCGTCGCGACCGGCGCGAGCGGATGGTCCTGCGAGGCATGGGCGCTGCAGGGCGACCGTCTTTTGTACCGCTCTTCGGAATCGGCGATCGCGCTGCCCGACGCATCCGGCTCGGGGTGGGCGACCCTCGTGAGCGGTGTCTCGGGAGCGAAGAACGGTTCTCCATTCTCGATCGCCGGCCGCACGCTGAACGTGTCGCTCGCGGTGAAGGCGGGCGCGACGACCGTGCCCGCGGCCGGCCACGTCCTCGCGCAGGCCAAGCAGAGCGGGACGGTGAAGCAATGCTGGTGAACCAGCTTCGCCGGACCGGCGAAGACAACAAGCGCGCCGGCGATGACACCGGGTCCGCGATCGTCTCGGTGCTGATCGTCATGATCGTATTGAGCCTGATGGGGCTGACGGCCGCCGCGATCGTGACCAACACCACCGGTTCGGTCGTGCAGACCCGTGGCAGCGTGCAGGCGAAGGCCGCAGCGGATGCGGGCATCACCGCGGCTCTCGCTCAGGCGCGCGGCACGGGCGATTTCTGTGCGCTCTCGCTCACGAGCTCGAACCCCTCGTACACGGCAACGAGCGCGTGTGCCTCGAACCAGGTCACGATCACCTCGACCGGCCGGGGCACGGATGGCGGGACGACACGGACGCAAGCGGTCTACGCCTACACACCAGCGAAGGATGTCGGCATGGGCGCCGATCTCACGTTCTTCAACAGCGCAACCTTCACGTGGGAGGTGAAGACGGTCGCGGCCGCCAAGCCTTTGACCATCAATATCGCGAAGGGCGATTTCACCTGCCAGGTGCCGATCGCGGCATCCATTCGGGTGCAGGGTGCGTTCGCCTCCAAGGGCTCGTGCGACGTCGCGGGCTCGGTCACGGCGGGCGGCACGATCGACATGACGAACGGCAGTGATACCGTCCGCGGCAACCTGTCCGCCGCGGGGACCGGCACCAGCCTCGTGCGGGGTTCGGTCGGCGGGAAACTCACAGTCGGCGGATCGCTGGAGTTCGGCTGGGAGCAGAAGATCATCGGCGGCGATGTACAGGCGGCGGGCGACGTCAAGCTCGGCAGTCAGCGGTTGGCGAAGGCGCTCACGTTCCCGGCCGGCAAGAAGTTCGTGCAGGACCAGGGTGTTGTCAGCGGCACGATCTCGCGCCCCGCCTCGGTGGCAGCCCCGGCGGCACCGTCGTTCGATGCTTGGTTCGATTACGCATACAAGTCGTCGGACTGGCCCGGGTACTCGATCATCACGCTGACCGCATCCGGAGCGGGTCCCGGGACATGCGACTCGTTCAATGCGCACCCGGCGACGGGGTGGACGAGCCTCGCATCGCTCACCACGCCGACCGTGCTCGATGCGCGTGCCTGTTCGACCCTCAGCTCCAACAGCGGCACGCAGCCGGTCGTGGCGCTGAGGACCGACCTGGTGATGCTGGCCAAGAGCTTCGATCTGACGATGCTCACCATGACCGCAGCGCCGGGCGCGCAACCGAAGGTGCACGTCGTCGTCGAAGACACCACGAAGGACTCGCAGCCGACGTGCGGGAAGCGCGGGGGCACGATCAACATCAACGGCACCTCGATGGCCTCGGGCATCACCGCGCTGGCCTACACGCCCTGCGCGGTCGACGTGCACGGTATCGGTGGGCGCGACGCGTGGAACGGGAGCGTGTACGCGGGCCAGTTCTCATACGGCGGGCTCGTCACGTTCTCGAGCGACCCGATCTCGCTGCCCGGCGTCGCCGGCGGGGAGCCGGTGCTCGGCGAGCTGGTTTCACAGCGAGACATCCGTTAGCGGGTGAGCACGGCGTCACACGGCGCGACGGTGGTGGGGGATCACCGGGACACAGAAAGCGAACTGGGGGATAGCGATCATGGGCAAGACAATTGTGGGGCTGGAGATCACCGAAGAAAGCGTGCGCGCGGTCGAGGTGACCGCGGGGCGCCGCCCCGTGCTCGTCGCGAGCGGCGAGGTCGCGCTGCCGGCGGGCGCCGCGAAGGACTCCGAGGTTCTGGATCAGGATGCCGTGGCCCTGGCGCTGCGGCAGCTCTGGACCCGTGCCGGGTTCCGCAGTCGCCGGGTCGTGCTCGGCATCGGCAGCCGGCGTGTGCTCGTCCGCGAGTTCACGACGCAGGCGATGCGCCCGGATCTGCTCCGGCAGTCGCTGCCCTTCCAGGTGCAGGATCTGCTGCCCGTTCCGGCCGATCAGGCCGTGCTCGACTTCCTGCCCATCGCCGAGGTGGACGGTCAGATCAGCGGCCTGCTCGTCGCGGCCGTCTCCGAAACGGTAGAGACGCTGCTCGCGACTCTGGAGAAGGCGAAGCTGCGCGCGGATGCCGTCGATTTCGCGCCGTTCGGACTCGCCCGCGCCGCGGGCGCCTTCGCGGCCCCGGGCGAGACCGTCGCGATGGTGCACGTCGGCGACCACACGAGCTACGTCGTGATCGTGCGTGACGCGGTCCCGCTGTTCGTGCGCATCCTGCCCATCGATATTCCGACCGCGGCCACCTTCGGCCACGACGTCACGATGGATGTCACGGCGAACACCACCGCGGACGTCGACGCGGCGATCGCCGAGATCTTCGAAACCGTCCCCGCCGGCCCACGGGTCCGTCTGGGCGCGGGCTCGGACAGCCACTCGCACCCCCCGATTCCGCTCGCTGCAGCGGATCTTGCGGCCCGCGTGCGGAGCACCCTCTCGTTCCACGCGGGGCGAGGGGATGAGCTGGCTGTAGAGCGCGTGCTGCTCAGCGGCGCCGGAGCAGCCTCAGATGGCGTCTTCGACGCGCTGGACGCCGCGCTCGACGCGGAGATCGTGCTGGTCTCTGCCGCCGATGTGATCACGAGCGAAGCCGTTCAGTTGCCGGAGGGGGACGCGGGCCGCGATCTCGTCAGCACGCTCGGCCTGGTCATCGGGGCGGAGGCCGCGTGAGGGCCTTCCCGCAGAAGTTCACCCGTCGGGCGGGGGTCGTCATGATCATCGCCGTCGCGGTGGCGGCCGTCATCACGATTGCCGTGCCCCTCGTGCTGCGCGCGATGGGTTGAGAAGAATTCGGTCGCCCGGACATCCCCCCACCCCCCTTGTTCGAATGCGACCGAATGGCCGCCCCCGGGTTGTCGATACGTCGACACCCGGGGGCGTTTCCTTTTGATTACATGAGGGCGCTCTCATCTTGACGATGAGGACCCTCTCATGTTTCCGGCCCGTTTCGGGCAGATGAGAATTTCGGGGCACCGACCATGCTTACCCCGGCATGTTTGGAAAAGCTCTCCACATCGGTGGTGGGTGCGTAGTTAGGCAGCGTGAACTGGGGTTAATTTCCCCATGACGGTCCAGTTCGGGAGTTACTGGTCAGCGGTTGCGCAAATCCTGAGCGTGTCTTGAGGGGGAATTGCGGTGCAGGGGATATATCGGCCTTGACAGAAAGATGAGAAGTCCCTCATGATTCTTGCCGGGGGATGGATGCATTAAGTGCATTCGCCAAATAAGGCCGAGGCGGACAAGGACCTGACGGAGGGCTTGTCCGCCTCGACCGGCCCCACACAACCACTGCAAGGGGAGAGAGAAAGAAATGCGAGCAACGATCAAGAACTACATCCAGGCCGAGCAGGAGCGACGCGAAGAGAGCGGCGAGAAGGGCTTCTCGCTCATCGAGCTCATCATCGTCGTCGTGATCCTCGGCATCCTCGCCGCGATCGCGATTCCGATCTTCATAAGCATCCAGGATGACGCCAAGGAGAGCTCACTCAAGAGCGTTGCAGCCAATGGCGCGTCTCAGGTGGCCGCAAAGTACGCCACAGACGACACCGCACCTAGCGCGCAGTCTCCGCTCGTCAACCTTGAGACCGGCGATGTGACGTCGGTGACTGTTGCGGGAACGAATCTCGAGAATTTCTGTGTGGAAGCACGCACGGCCGCCAACTTCGCCAAGTCGGGTCCCGGCTGCAGCGGTGACGAATATGGCACCGTAGCGGCGCCTACGCCCTAGCGGATACTACGTGGGTGCGGGGCGTCGCTGACGCTCCGTACCCACGTAGTTAGTTCTGAGGATGTGGGAGAGACATGCCTCGTGGGATTCAGGAAGAAGCCGGCTTCAGCCTCGTCGAGCTCGTGATCGCGATGTTCTTCATCGCGGTCCTCGCGCTCGCGCTGCTGCCGCTGCTGACCGGTGCGACGCAATCGAGCACGACCAACCGCACGCTCGTCGCGGCGACGTCGTACGCGAACGCGCAACTCGCACCGATCCGCGCCGCCTTTCCGCATGACGCGCTGACGACGACCTGCACGGCCGTCGCGGCGATGGGTGCCACCGCTGTTCCGGATCCGTCCGGCAGCGGCCTGGCGGCGACCATCGCCGTGGAACCGTGCCCCGTCGCCCTGCCCGACACCGTGATGGTCACCGTCACGGTGTTCGAGGCAGCGTCTCCCTCGAAAGTCCTCGTCCGCATGCCGACCGAGATCGTTGTCTCGGCACCATGACGAAACGAATGACTGACCGCACGGCGCACTCGCGCCGCGTGCGGGGGGAGGAGGAGGCGGGAATGACGCTCATCGAACTCATCATCGCGGTGTTGATCACCGCGCTCTTGCTCGGAGCCGTGGCCTCCCTTTTCGCCTCGGGACTCCGCTCCGAGTCGGCGACCCGCGATCGCGACACGGCCACGGGCGCTGCGCAGGTCGTGACCGAATCGCTGCACGCCTCGATCCGCAATGCCGCCGAGGTGCTCGCCACCGGCAACCTGCTGCGGGCCGTCGTCGCCACCGGATCCACGGGGTGGGAGTGCCGCGCGTGGGCCCTCGTCGGAGACGAGCTGCGCTACCGCACATCGGCCGCACCGATCGGCACCGACGCCACGACCTGGACCGTGCTCGCGCGCGGTGTGAGCGGAACGCTCGAGGGCGATGTCCCTTTCACGAACGACGGTCGCCTCGTCACGATCGGTGTCGCGGTCACCGCAGGAGCTGCCTCGGTGCCCGTCACGGCGGGTGTCGCCGCGCAAGCGCGAGCCGAGGCGCCGGTGATCGCATGTTGGTGATCACTCCTTTCCGTCGTGACGGTTCGGCTGACCAGCGGCGCAACGACGACGGTGCCGTGCTCGTCGTCGCCCTCGTCGTCATGCTCGTCCTCGGCATCGCAGGGCTGACCGCCGCTGCCATCGTCACGAATACGACGAACTCGCTCGTGGGCGGTCGTGACTCGGCTCAGGCACGGGCCGCCGCGGACGCCGGACTCGCGCAGATCGTCGCGCAGGCCCGGCGCTCCAGCGCCGTGTGCGGCGCGACGGCGAGGAGCACCGTGGCGCCCGTCTACGTCGCCACCTCGACGTGCGACGGCGCGCGGGTCACCTTCGCCTCGACCGGGAGGGGCGCGAGCGGCCGAGAGATCACCCTCGCCGCGGTCTATGAATACAGCACCCAGAACATCGGGGGCGACGGAGACATGGTGTTCTTCGGCAAGACCACCTTCACCGACGAGGTGCTCGCGCACACCCTCGACGACGAGCTGCTCTCGATCGTCATCCCCACGGGCGACTTCACCTGCCAGTCCGTCATCCCCGCGAACATCGTCCTGAGCGGAAACTTCCTCACCAAGGGCGGATGCGACGTGCAGGGCTCCGTCGTCGCGGGCGGCCGCATCGACATGTCCAACGGCACCGACACGGTCCGGGGAACGCTTTCTCTGGCAGGCACGGGCACCAACAACATCCAGGGCACGGTCGGTGGCGACATCCTGGCCGGCGGCACGCTCGATTTCGGCTGGAACGCGAAGACCGTGGGCGGAGATGTGACGACGGCGGGCGCGGTGATGCTGGGCAGCCAGCGTCTGCTGGGATCGCTGACCATGCCCGCGGGTGCTCAGTTCGCGCGGGAGAGCGGCTCCGTCGCGGGCACCATCAACACGCCGGAGACGGTTTCCGCGCCCGCGGCAGCGCCGACCTTCGCGCCCTGGTTCGACTACCGCTACCGGGCTTCAGACTGGACGGGTTACGACGTCATCACCCTGGCCGATGTGCGGGGAAGTTCCGCGGAAGGAACCTGCGGGTACTTCAACGCCAGCCCCGGAACCGGCTGGACGAGCCTCGCGACGCGCACTACCCCGACCATCCTTGACGCGCGGGCTTGCGCGGAGCTGAGCTCGAACAACGGCTCGCACCCCGACGTCGCCCTGAAGACGGATCTTGTTCTACTCGCGAACGACTTCGACCTGACCAGGTTGACCTTCCGGCCCGCATCGGGGGCCGCACCGGATCTCTGGTTCGTCGTGGAAGACACCGTCAACGACGGGGTGCCCTCGTGCGTGCGCGGCCGCGACATCCTCATCAACGGCACCGTCATCGAGGCGGGCATCGCAGCCATGGCCTACACCCCGTGCATCATCGACGTCGCCGGTATGGGCAACGATCTGTGGCACGGCGCGTTCTACGGCGGAACATTCGATTACGGCGGGGGTCTGTCCTTCTACGGTAAGTCCATCGACCTGCCCGGCATGCCCGAGAGCGACACCTCGGTGGGCGTCGAGACGCTCGAGGCCCTCGGCCTGCTCGTCAGTCAGCGGGACGTGCCATGATCGCCGCGCTCACACCCGCCGCGCTCGGCCTGATCGTCGCGTTCGCAGCCGTCCTGGGTCTCGTCATCGGCTCGTTCCTCAACGTCGTCGTCTACCGTGTGCCCGCCGGTATCCCGCTCACCCGCGAGAGCCGGTGCCCGAACTGCGAGGCGCCCGTGCGGCCCTGGCAGAACGTCCCGGTGCTCTCGTGGCTGGGCCTCCGCGGACGATGCGCGTCGTGCCGCGCCCCCATCTCGCCGCGCTATCCGCTCGTCGAACTACTCACCGCGGCGGTCTTCGCGGGCGTGGCGTGGTACTTCGCCGCACCGGCGATGGCGACCTCGGCCGGAGCAGCATCCGCGGCCGTCGTCATCGCGATCGCCTACCTCTACTTCGCGGCGATCAGTGTCGCGCTCGCCCTCATCGACCTCGACACGCGGCGCCTGCCGAACGCGATCGTGCTGCCGAGCTACGTCGTGTCGCTCGTCCTGCTGGCAGTGGCATGCGCTTTGGGCGCCGACTGGTCGGCGCTGCTGCGGGCGGTCATCGCCATGGCTGTGCTGTTCGCTTTCTACGCCATCCTCCGCGCGATCCGTCCCGACGGCATGGGCGGAGGCGACGTGAAGCTCGCGGGCCTCCTCGGTATTTATCTGGGATGGCTCGGCTGGGGCAGCGTCGTGGTCGGCGCCTTCGCGGCCTTCCTGCTCGGCGGTGTGTTCGGCGTCGCCCTGCTGCTGGCCCGTCGCGCCGGACGCCGCACCGCGATCCCCTTCGGGCCGTGGATGCTCGTCGGCGCGTGGATCGGAGTCGTCGCGGGCGAGCCCATCGCCCGTTGGTACCTGCAACTCTTCATCGGCGCATGAGCGCCCACACAGCCCGTCCCGGGCGGATCGAAACGGAAAGGGAGGACCGACGATGACCAAGACCATCGTGGGACTCGAGATCACCGAGCAGAGCGTGCGCGCTGTCGAGGTGAGCGTCGGACGGACGCCCACCCTCCTCGCCGCGGGCGAAGTACCGCTGCCGCCCGGTGCCGCGCGCGATTCGGAAGTGCTCGATCCGGATGCGGTGGCTGTCGCCATCCGGCAGCTCTGGAGCCGCGCGGGCATCAGCGGCAAGCGCGTCGTGCTCGGCATCGGCAGTCGACGCGTCCTCGTCCGCGAATACTCGACGCAGGCCATGAAGCCCGAACTCCTGCGCCAGTCGCTGCCGTTCCAGGTACAGGATCTGCTGCCGGTCCCCGTGTCGGAGGCGGTTCTGGACTTCTATCCGTTCGCCGAAGCAGACGGTCAGGTGCATGGTTTGCTCGTCGCCGCCGTAGCCGAGACCATCGAGACCCTCATCGCGACGCTTGCCAAGGCGAAGCTGGCGGTGGACATCGTCGATCTCGTCCCCTTCGGTCTCGCGCGCGTCTCCCAGCGTCTCGGACGCCCCGGCGAGGCAACAGCGATGGTGCACATCGGTGACCACACCAGTTATGTCGTCGTCTCGGTCGACGGCATACCGCGCTTCGTGCGGATCATCCCGATCGACATCCCGACGGCCGCCGTTCGCGCTCGTGCCGACGCCGCATCCCTCCTGCCCGCGCCCGCGCCGGAACTCGTTCTGACTGGTGCAGGGACAGCGCCGGGGACGACGGCACCGAGTGCGGGACCGGTAGGGGGGCGTTCGCTGCTCCGAACACAGGCCGAGTCGACGCCCTCCGTCGGCGACTTCGCCGCGCGCCTGCGCAGTACCCTCTCCTTCTACGGCAATCGCCCCGGGGCCGCCCGCGTTACCACGGTCTGCGTGAGCGGCGCGGGAGTTGCGGCCAAGGGCATGCGGGGCGAACTGGCGCGTGTTCTGGACGTGCCACCGCAGGCCGTCACGGCATACGGGATCCTGCCGACGACCGTCGCGGGCGAACCGTCCACCGACCTCGACCTCAACCTGGTCTCGACGATCGGGCTCACCCTCGGCGAGGTGACGCGATGAAACGCGCGACACTGACGCCGGCCACCGCGGGGATCCCGCGGGTCAACCTCATGCCGCGGGCCGAGACCGAGCGGCGCGAGCGCGCTGCGCTCGCGGTCCGGTGGGGCATCGGCCTGCTCGGCGCGCTGCTCGTGGTCGCGCTGCTCGCGGGGGGTGCGTTCTGGCTCAAGTGGAATGCCGACCAGCGCCTAGCGGGGGAGCAAGCACGAACGGCCGGACTCCTCACCGATCTCGCGGCGCTCTCCGAGGTGAGCCGTGCGATCGGGATGAGCGCCGAGCTCGAGACGTTCCGCGCGGACGCGATGGCATCCGACCTCAAGTGGTCCGAACTGTTCGCTTCGCTGGAGGAGGCCCTTCCTGCCGGGGTGGTCGTGACGGGCTTCGATCTCACGGTGGGCGCCGCGCCGACGATGCCGGTTGTGGCTGCGGAAGCTCCCGCGGGAGGCGAATCCGCGGGAGAGAACGCGGGGACCGCGACCGCCGCTGGTGCGGCCGAGCTCGCCCTCGCGGGAACGCTCGAACTGCGCAGCCCGACGGCGATCGATGTCGCACCCGCGGTGCGGGCACTGCGTGATGTCGCCGGGGTCGCGCAGGTCGACCCGCTCGAGATGACGACCGAGCAGGTCGGCGACAGCGACGCGCGTTCCTACATCTACCGCTTGCGGACGACATTCGATCAGACGCTCTACACGGGCGCATACGCCGAGGAGGCGCTCGGATGAACATCCCGAAGCAGTTCCTGAACCTGATCGGCGCGATCGTCGTGCTCGCAGTCGTGACCGCCGGTGTACTGCTGCTCGCGCTGCCGTTGTACACACAGTCGTCCACGACCGCGACCGATGCGAACCTCGTGGCCCAGACCAACGCCGGATACGAGGCGCAGATCGCGTCGCTGCGTGAGCGCGAGGCGGATATGGATGAGATCGAGGACACCGTCGCCGAGCTGCGTCGAGAAATCCCGGCCGAACCCCTGCTCGATGACGTCTTCGAGGTCGTCGCAGCGGCCGCAGACACGGCCGGTGTGAGCATCCAGACCGTCACCGTCGGCGAGACGTCCGCGTGGGCGCCGCGCGCAGCGCTGACTCCCGACGCGGTCCTGTCGACCGACGGGGCCCCGGCCGCCGAGGCCGCTCCCGTCACGCCGGACGCGACGACAGAAGGAACCCCGCCGGCGGAGGGGACCGACACCATGACAACCGACCCCACAACAGCCGACTCCACGACGACGGATGCCGCGACGGTAGCCGATCCGCAGATCCAGGTCGCGTTCACGGTCACCGTCACGGCCCCGAGCCCTGCGCAGGCGGAGCGGTTCATCGACGCGCTGGGGGAGGGCAACCGCCTGATCGGCATCGTCCACTCGGCTCTCACCTCCGGAGCCGATTCATACGACCTGACGGTCAACGCACTCGCGTTCGCCCGCACCGAGAACTGAGGCCTCCATGTCCGACACCTCCGCACTTGACGCCGTCCTGGCCGCCGCGGCAGCGGCGCGCGCGTCCGATGTCCACCTGACGGCGGGACGACCTGCCCTCATGCGCGTCGACGGTGACCTCGCGCCGATCCCGGGCTACGCCGACCCGTTGTCGGCCGAGTGGGTCGAGCGCGCCGTGCTCTCGATCATGTCGGCCGCGCAGGCCGAAGACTTCGCCACGCACGGCGAGGTCGACCTGTCGTACGCCTCGGCGAACCTCGGTCGCTTTCGCGTCAACGTCTTCCGACAGGTCGGGGCGGTCGCGGTGGCCTTGCGGTTCATCTCCACGACCGTCTCAACGCTCGAGAAGCTCGGCGCGCCGGCCATCGCGCGGGACCTCGCCCTCAAGCCCCGCGGTCTCGTGCTCGTGACGGGCCCCACGGGCTCGGGCAAGTCCACGACACTCACCGCGATGGTCGACATCATCAACAGCACGCTGCCGGCCCACGTCATCACGATCGAGGATCCGATCGAGTTCCAGCACACGAGCCGCACGGCCCTCATCCACCAGCGCGAGATCGGTTCCGACACAGCGTCGTTCTCCGAGGCGCTCCGACGCGTGCTGCGCCAGGACCCCGACGTGATTCTGATCGGCGAGCTGCGTGACGCGGTGTCGGTCTCGACAGCCCTGTCGGCCGCCGAAACCGGCCACCTCGTGCTGTCGACCCTGCACACCCAGAGCGCGGCGAAGAGCATCAACCGCATCGTCGACGTCTTCCCGGCACACCAGCAGGACCAGGTGCGCACGCAGCTCGGCGACACGCTCCAGGGCATCATCAGCCAGTCGCTCCTTCCCCTCGCGCAGAGCGAGGGCCGCACGATCGCGACCGAGGTGCTCGTCAACACCCCGGCCGTGGCGAACATGATCCGCGAGAACCAGATCGCCCAGATCTATTCGGCGATGCAGGCGGGCGCCGCGCTCGGGATGCACACCTTCGACCAGGATCTCAAGCGCCTCGTCGAGAACGGCACGATCTCCGAGAAAATCGCCCGCACCTACGCGGTCGACGAACGGACCCTCGACGGCATCCGCGTGCGTCCGCGCGATCTCGATGCCGAGGCATGGATGACGCACGCCGGAGAGCGCCAGCTCTCCGGCTGGGGGAACTGACATGCCCGTCTTGCAGGAGTACAACTACCGCGCGGTCGACGGCACCGGCGGAGCGATCGTCAAGGGCACGATCGAGGCATCGAGTGAGAACGCGGTCGCCTCGAAGCTGCGCGTCCAGGGCCTGACCCCGGTCTCGGTGGTCCCGGTCTCGAAGACGGGACTGAACC
Source organism: Microbacterium sp. (assembly GCF_044340635.1). Taxonomy (GTDB): domain Bacteria; phylum Actinomycetota; class Actinomycetes; order Actinomycetales; family Microbacteriaceae; genus Microbacterium. The sequence continues at coordinate 209,002 of NZ_JBIITF010000003.1, read as the reverse complement.
GGGACGTCGCCCTTCCCGGCATGCGCAAGCGGGTCAAGGTGGCCGAGCTCGCGGTGATGTCGAAGCAGATGGCGGGCCTGATCAACGCGGGTCTGCCGCTCATGCGCACGCTCGCGATCCTGATCGAGCAGACCGAGGGCAAGCAGCTGCAGGGCGCCCTCGGCTCGGTGCACGCCGACGTCGAATCCGGTTCCTCGCTGTCGACCGCGCTCGGGAAGCATCCGGACGTGTTCCCGCCCTTGATGGTCAGCATCGTGCGCGTGGGCGAGACGGGTGGATTCCTCGGTCAGGCTCTCACGTCGATCGCCGAGACGTACAGCAACGAGGCGGAGTTGCAGAACAAGATCCGCACCGCGACGACCTATCCGATCGTGGTGCTGGTGATCGCGATCGTCGGCGTGCTCGTCATGATCACGTTCATCGTCCCGATCTTCAAGGGCATGTTCGAGGGAATCGGATCGGCGCTGCCGCTACCGACACAGGTGCTCGTCACGGTCTCCGAGAACATGATGTGGCTGCTGCCGCTGCTGGCGGTCGTGGTGATCGCGGGCTGGATCTGGTGGACGCGCAACCGGACGACGGAGCGCGTGCGCAAGGTGGTCGATCCGCTCAAGCTCAAGATGCCGGTGTTCGGTCCGCTCGCGACCAAGATCGCCGTCTCGCGGTTCTCGCGCAACCTGTCGATGATGCTGCAGTCGGGCGTGCCCCTCGTTCAGGCCCTCTCGATCGTCGGGCAGGCCTCGAACAACTACGTGATCGAGAGCGCCGTCCACGACATCCAGGACTCCATCAAGCAGGGCCGTTCGTTCGCCGTCCCGCTCGCCAAGTCCGGGGTATTCCCGCCGATGGTCGCCCAGATGGTGTCCGTCGGCGAGGAGTCCGGAACGCTCGCCGAAATGCTCGCGAGCATCGCCGACTTCTACGAGGACGAGGTCCAGACGGCCACCGACCAGCTCACGGCGACCATCGAGCCCGTGCTGATCGTCGGCATCGGCGTGCTCATCGGCGGCATGGTCATCTCGCTCTACCTCCCGATCTTCTCGCTGTACGGCGAGCTCGGCCAGTCCGGCTGAGACAGAGTTCGGCTGCCTGTGTCGCTCTCCCCTTCGCAGAGCAGCCGAACCGCTCCCGGTCGCCGCCGCACGGCGCGGCCGGGAGCGAACACCCCCGACGGATCAGAGCAGATTCGTCAAGCAACTCGGCATCAGGGCAGCACCACGTCAGCCCCACGTCAGTCAGGGCAGCACCACGTCAGATCGAGACGCGCAGGACTTCCTCGATCGTGGTCAGGCCCTGCGTGACCTTGCTCCAGCCGTCGTCGCGCAGCGATGTCATCCCCTCGGCGAGGGCGACCTGTCGCATCTCGGTTCCGGTCGCGCGGGCGACGACGAGCTCTTCGAGCTGTTCGGTCAGCACCATCACCTCGTGCAGGGCGATCCGGCCGCGGTAGCCGGTTCCGGAGCATGCGGGGCATCCGTTCGCCCGGTACAGCTGGGGCGGATCGGCGGGGTCGTGCGGGAAGCCCAGTGAGGCGAGCACCTCGCTCGTCTCGGTGACGGGCAGGCGGCACTTCGTGCACAGTCGGCGCGCGAGGCGCTGGGCGACGACGGCCGTGAGCGCGGTCGCGACGAGGAACGGCTCGCAGCCGATCTCGACCAGACGCGTGAGCGCGCTCGGTGCATCGTTGGTGTGCAGCGTCGAGAGCACGAGGTGGCCGGTGAGGGATGCCTCGATCGAGATGACGGCGGTCTCGTGATCGCGGATCTCACCCACCAGCACGATGTCGGGGTCGCTCCGCAGGATGGAGCGGAGTGCCGCCGCGAAGGTGAGGCCCGCGCGATTGTTCACCTGCACCTGGTTGACGCCGGCGATCCGGTACTCCACGGGATCCTCGACCGTGATCGCATTCACGCGCGGGTTGGCGACGTCGTTCAGCGCCGTGTAGAGCGTCGTGGACTTGCCCGACCCGGTCGGGCCGGTCACGAGCACCATGCCGTGCGGGCGATGGATCGCCTTCTCGAACCGGGCGAGGTTGCCCGCCGCCATGTTCATATCGGTCATGGCCATGGACTGGCCGGTGTTGTCGAGGATGCGCATGACGATCTTCTCGCCCCACACGGTCGGCAGCGTCGCCACGCGCAGGTCGATCTGCCGACCCTCGTGGTGCACCGACAGACGACCGTCCTGTGGGCGGCGGCGCTCGGCGATGTCGATCGACGACATGATCTTCAGGCGCGAGATGATGCCGTCCTGGATCCCGCGGTCGGCCCGCTGCATCTCGTGCAGCACGCCGTCGATGCGGAAACGCACCGTCAGCTGGTGCTCGCCCGGCTCGACGTGGATATCGCTCGCACGATCGTTGATGGCCTGGGCGATCAGCAGGTTGACGAATCGCACGACCGGCGCGTCGACGTCCTGATCATCGAGCGTCTCGGTGAACGACACCGCCGACAGCTGGTTCGTCTCACCGATCTGCTCCGACAGGTCGCTCAACTCTTCGTCGGAGCGCAGGTAGCGCTCGAATGCCTGCCGCAGCGCGTCGGCGGCGACGACGACCGGCTCGACGCGCAGGTCGGTCACGCTCGTCACGTCGTCGATCGCGATGATGTCGGTCGGATCGACCATCGCCAGAATCAGCCTGCTCCCGGCGCGCTCGAGGGGCAGGATGCGATAGCGACGGCTCAGCGAAACCGGAACCAACGCGATGGTCTGGGGATCCAGCACCGCTCCCGATATGTCGACGGCGCGGTGTCCGGTGTGCGCAGCGACCGCCTCGGCGAGCTGCCACTCCGTCACGACGCCCTCGTCGACCAAATGTCGCTCGAGCTCACTGGTGTCGCCGAACCGCGCCATGGCCTGGGTCATCTGGGCCGCGGTGACCGCGCCCGTGAGTACCAGCGTCTGATAGATCCCGCGCACCGTATATACCTCTCTCGCCGCGTCCATCCTAGGCGCGTCGCGCGGCACTCTGATGGCGCCGAGCGCGTATCGCCGCTGGAGCAAGCACGGATGCCACGCCTGTCAAGACGCTGCACGGTCGCCACGGCGCGATTAGCCTGGCCAGATGGCCGAAACCGAAGCGTCTGCGCAGGCTCGACGACCACTCATCGCCCGGATCATCACCTGGGCGCTGCAGCGCAAGCCCGTCCGCGCGTTCCTTCTCTATTCGGAACACCGCGGACCGATGCTCGCCGACAGCATCACCTATCGCCTGCTGTTCGCGGTCTTCGCTGCCGTGCTGCTGGGGTTCTCGATCGCGGCTCTGTGGCTCTCGGGCAACGCCGCGGCCTGGCAAGCGCTGATCGACGCGGTCAACTCCGTCATCCCCGGACTCGTCGGCGAGGACGGGCTGATCGAAACGTCGGACATTCAAGCGCCGGCCGGATTGAGCCTGACCGGTGTGCTGTCGTCGCTCGGTCTGCTGGGTGCGGCGATCGGATCCGTCGGGCAGGTGCGTTCGGCGCTGCGCTCGCTTGCCGACCAGCCCAACGAAGACATCTTCATCGTCTGGGCGCTGCTGCGGAACCTCGGCGTCGCTGTGGGCGTGGGTGTCGCACTGGTGGCGGCCGCGGGCGTGACCTTCTTCGGGACCGCCCTGGTCGATGTCGTCGGCGGATGGTTCGGCGTACCGGCCGACCACCCACTCTCCTCGTGGGGAACGTGGCTGTTGTCGGCCGCCGTGGTCTTCGTGCTCGATGTGCTGGTCATCGCCGTCATGTTCCGCGTGCTCTCGGGGGTCAAGGCAACGGGCCGGACACTGTGGACCGGCGCGCTCATCGGGGGATTCGGTCTCATCGTGCTGCAGCAGCTCTCCGGCCTGTTCGTGGGGGGTGCACGCTCGAATCCGCTCCTCGCCTCGTTCGCTGCGCTCATCGCCCTACTGCTCTGGTTCAACCTGTCGAGCCAGGTCGTACTCATCTCGGCCGCCTACATCCTGACGGGCGTCGAAGAGGAGCGAGACCGTGTTCGCGCCCGCTACGGCACACCCTCCTTCGCCGCGCGTCGTGTCCAGCGCTCCGAGATCGCCCTGAGGGTGGCCAAAACCGAACTGGATCGAGCCCGCGAGGCGGAGCAAGAAGAGCGCGAAGCGGCGCTCGCCGAAACGAAGGGAAAGAAATGAGTGACATCGGAGTCCTCACACCCGCCTACTCGGCCATAGCGGTCCGTGCCGCGGAGCAGCCTCTGCTCGAGGCGGGTGAGCCCCTCATGGCCCGCGCCGCCGCGGCCACGGCTGCGTGCGTTCGCGGTCTGCTCGAGGTGTCCGTTGATCCGGCGGGCCCGGTCCTCGTGCTCGCCGGCTCGGGCAACAACGGCGGGGACGCGCTGTTCGCGGCGGCCGTGCTCGCTGCCTCGGGCGTCCGGGTGGATCTGCTGCTGACGTCCGACCGAGCGCACAGCGAGGGGCTGGGTGCCGCCCGCCGTGCCGGCACACGCTGTGTCGGTCTCGACGAGGTTCGGGCCGGCGCATCCGGCTATCGCGTGATCGTCGACGGAATCCTCGGAATCGGAACGTCGGCCACGCCGGCGCTGCGCGGCATCGCCCGCGCAGCCGTCGAGGCCCTGCTCCCCGCCGTCCGATCAGCAGCCTCCGACCGGCCCCGTGTCGTCGCTGTCGACCTGCCGAGTGGGCTGCACCCCGACGACGGTTCGGCGGACGACGCCGTGCTTCCTGCCGATGTCACCGTGACCTTCGGGGCTCTCAAGGCTGGGCTCGTGCGGGGGCGCGGCCCGGCTGTCGCGGGCGAAATCCGTCTCGTCGACCTCGGCCTCGGTCCGGCGCTCGCCCGCGTCCGGCCGGAGCTCGAGACATCCGTCCCCGTCGCTCTGGCGAGCTGACTCCGCACGAACGGGCGCGACACGCCGCGTAATGGGTGCACCACACGGCGTGTCGCGACCGTTCGCGGGCGGTCAGTCGCGCGCGTAGAGCTCGACGAAGGTGCGGAGCATCCGCGCCGGATGCGACACCGGCGCCGTGCGCACCGCCGCGAGCGTCAGTTCGAGTTCGTCCGCGGCGAAGTACCCGTGGCCGGCGTACGCGTGGATGCGGGTCGTGATTCCGTCGACATCGAGTTCGGGATGGAACTGGGTCGCGTAGACGTTCCGTCCGACGCGGAAGGCCTGGACGGGACAGCCGGGTGAGGATGCGAGGTGCACCGCGTGTGCGGGCAGTCGCGACGCTGCCTCCTTGTGTCCGACGAACGCGCCGAACTCCGTCGGCAGTCCCGCGAAGAGCGGGTCGCTCGCGCCCTCGTCGGTGAGCGTGACTTCCACGACGCTGATCGCTTCGCCGAAGGTCCGGTCGATCACTGCCCCCTCGTGTGCACCGAGTGTGCCGATACCGTAGCAGGCCCCGAAGAACGGGAAGTCGGTGGGCACGACCCTGTCGAGCAGGGCCGCGAACTCCGCCTCGACCCGCCGCTGCACGGGCGACTTCGCCTCGGGTGCGTCCGAGGCGTTGAACGGTCCGCCGCCGACGATGATGCCCGAGAGGGCGTCGAGATCCAGTGGCGGCATCGGTTCGGCCTCGAGACGCACCCGGATCAGGCCGCGCTCGTCGAGCCCGGTGGCGCGCAGCATCGCGGCATACTCCTCGTCCGCGGGCAGGTCCTCGGCCCGCGTGGCGAGCAGTACGAACGGTCTCACGGATTACGAGGCGTACGTGACGAGGCCGAGCTCGACATCCGAGACGAGCTGCGGGTGCGTCGGCACTACACGCACCGTGTACCCGAACGGACCCGTCACCGCAAGCGCCACGGTGCCCGTGAACGTCGTCAGCCCGTCCACCGCATCGCCGGCTGGCGTGAGGGGCACGATCGATCGCTCGCCCGTGATGGCGTCTTCGGCATCCGTCGTCCCGCATACGAGTTGCACGGCGACATCCGCGGCGGACAGCCCGTCGAGCGCGACGGCGGCGCGCACCTCGAGCACATCGCCGGCGGCCGCCTGCTGGGCGATGCCCGACCCGTCCACGCTCGCGATGTGCACCGACGGCCACGCTGCCCGCACGTGTTCCGTGTACGCCGCGAGCTCTCGCGCCAGGGCGAAATCGTCGGCACGCAGCTCGGTGGCGTGCTCCGACGCGGGCGTGTACAGGCGCGCGACGTACTCCCGCACCATCCGGTCGCTCGTCGCCTTCTGACCGAGCACCTTCATCGTGTGCCGCACCATCCCGAGCCATTCGCTCGGCACACCGTCCGTGCGGTCGAAGAACTTCGGCACCAGCTGATGTTCGATGAGGTCATAGAGAGCGGATGCCTCGGCATCGTCTCTCTCGTCGTCCGACCCGGCGGTATCGGCGGTCGGGATCGCCCAGCCGTTCTGCCCGTCGAACCACTCGTCCCACCATCCGTCGAGGATCGACAGGTTGAGCGCTCCGTTGAGCGCCGCCTTCATACCGGAGGTTCCGGATGCCTCGAGCGGCCGGATCGGATTGTTGAGCCAGACATCGCAGCCCGGGAAGAGCGTCTTGGCGAGCGAGATGTCGTAGTCGGGTAGGAAGACGATCCGCCCGCGTACCTTCGGGTCACGGCTGAAGCGCACGAGCTCCTGGATCATCTGCTTGCCGGAGTCGTCCGCCGGGTGCGACTTGCCGGCGACGATGATCTGAACCGGATGCTCCGGGTCGGTCAGAATCCGCGTGAGGCGCTCCGGGTCCCGCAGCATGAGCGTCAGGCGCTTGTAGGTCGGCACGCGTCGTGCGAACCCGATCGTGAGCGCCTCGGGGTCGAGGACCCCGGCGAGGCCGGTGCGGCTGCGTGCCTCGTCGACCAGCTCGCCCTTCATCGTCGAGCGCGTGTCCCAGAGCTCGCGATCCGAGACGCGCGCGACATCCGTCCAGTCATGTGTTTCGACGTGCGCGTCGCCGAAGGTCCGCTCGCTCAGGCCCTTGAGGGCCGGGTGCAGCCAGGTGGGCGGGTGCACGCCGTTCGTGATCGACGTGATGGGAACCTCGTCGGTGTCGACACCCGGCCACAGCTGTCCGAACATGCCCCGGCTCACCTCGCCGTGCAGCAGGGAGACGCCGTTGGCGTGCTGTCCGAGGTGCAGCCCGAGCACCGCCATGTTGAAGACGCTCGGGTCACCGCCGGGCCAGCTCTCGAGCCCGAGCGCCAGCGCGCGCTGCGGGTCGATGCCGCTGACGACACCGGCGGCCAGGTAATCGGCGATCAGATCTTTCGGGAACCGGTCGATCCCCGCGGGAACCGGGGTGTGCGTCGTGAACACCGTCGAGGCGCGCACCTGCGCCAGGGCCTCGTCGAACGTGAGGCCCTCGTGGGTGACGAGCTCCGACATCCGCTCGATGCCCTGCAGCCCCGCGTGCCCCTCGTTCGTGTGATAAACGTCGGCCTCGGGCCGGCCCGTCACGCGACACCACGCACGCAGCGCGCGGACCCCGCCGATACCCAGCAGCGCCTCTTGCAGCAGACGGTGCTCGCCGCCGCCGCCGTACAGGCGGTCGGTGACCCGACGCATCTCTTCCGTGTTCGAGGGTGTCTCGGAGTCGAGCAGCAGGAGGGGGACGCGTCCGATGTCGGCGATCCAGATACGCGCGTGCAGCACGCGGTCTGCGGTGACATCCAGCGACACCTCGACCGGAGTGCCTTCGGCATCGCGCAGCAGCGTCAGACCGAGGCCGTGCGGGTCGAGCAGGGGATAGCTCTCGCGCTGCCAGCCGTCGTCGCCGATCGACTGGCGGAAGTAGCCGGCGCGATAGAACAGGCCGATGCCCGTCAGTGGAACCCCCAGGTCCGAGCAGCTCTTCAGGTGATCGCCGGCCAGGATGCCGAGGCCACCCGAATACTGGGGGAGCGACCCGTCCACCCCGAACTCCGGGGAGAAATACGCGATGTGCTCGGGCTTCGGGCCCTGCACCCGCTGGAACCAGCGCGGCTGCGTCAGGTAGGCCTCGAGGCGATCGGCCTCTTCCGTGACCCGGTCGACGAACGCGTCGTCGCGGGCGAGGGCGTCCAGGCGTTCCTGTCCCAGCGCCCCGAGCATCCGGGCGGGGTTCTCTCCGACCTTCGCCCAGACCGCGGGATCCATGGACTCGAACAGGGCGTGTGTGGCGCGACTCCATGACCATCGCCAGTTCGCGGCGAGGGTGTCGAGCGCCGCGATGCTTTCGGCGAGAACGGGTCGGACCGTGAACGTGCGAATGGCCTTCATGCGACTGATCATAGGCGTCCCATCTGAAGCGATCCCACCGCGCGACGCGGGGTCCTGTCGTGCCCGGAGGGTAGGGTCGAAGAAGGAGGAACTATGTCTATTGCACGACTTTCCGGAGGGCCGCTCGACGGCCAGGTGGTACCCCTCGAGGATGCCGACGACGACTCGCTCGTTCTGCCCTACAGCGAGGGCCAGATCGTCTACCGCCGTCAGGGCGAGCTCGAGCAGACCGGCGATTCCGACGGTCCCACGCAGGCCACGTTCGTCTACGTCGAAGAGACGCAAGAGATCCGGCCCGACAGTGACTAGTCATGTGAGGCATTGAGCGCGTGACGACTGAACCGACGCGTTCGATCGAGGTCGAGCGCAAATACGACGTAAGCGAGGCCACCGGATTACCGGGTCTGGCCTCGCTTCCGGGTGTGGTCGGTGTCCAACAGCCCGAGTTGCGGTCGCTCGACGCGATCTACTTCGACACGGCGGGCCTTGCCCTGGCGCGTCGCGCGGTCGCTCTGCGTCGACGGACGGGCGGCCCCGATGAGGGGTGGCACGTCAAGTCCACCGCACCCGAAGGCCGCCACGAATGGGGATGGCCTCTCGGTGAGGCGCTGTCGTCCGATCCGCTCGCGGCGGCGGTGCCCGACGATGTTCGCTCGTCGGTGACCGAATGGTGCGGCGAAGAAGAACTGCGACCGATTGCCCGGGTCCGGAACGAACGGCAGGCGATCCTGCTGCAGGATGCCTCGGGCGCGGTGATCGGCGAGTTCGTGGACGATCACGTCCAGGCCACCGACCTGCAGACGGGTGTCGCGACGAACTGGCGCGAGTGGGAGGTCGAACTCGGCCCCGCCGCACCCGCGGATGAGACAGGCCGCGCCGATTTCTTCGCGGCGGTCGATGCTGCCGTCGACGCCGTCGGGGGAGTGCCCGCGGTATCCGGTTCGAAGCTGCAGCGCGCCCTCGGCCGCTGACTCGCTTCACGTGAAGACGGACGCCCGCCTCGCGATGCGAGGGTGGGCGTCCGTCTGTGGAGCGGAATCTCTCACATATTGATCATGTGACCGGCGAGGCCGTGGAACGCCTCTTGCACGGCCTCCGACAGGGTCGGGTGCGTGTGCACGTTTCGTGCCGCCTCGAGAGCGGTCAGGTCCCACTTCTGCGCCAAGGTCAGCTCGGGCAGAAGCTCCGACACGTCGGGTCCGATCAGGTGACCACCGAGAAGCTCGAGGTGTTCGGCGTCGGCGATGAGCTTGACGAATCCGATGGGCTCACCCAGTCCGTTGGCCTTGCCGTTCGCCGAGAACGGGAACTTGGCGACCTTGACGTCGTGGCCCGCGTCGCGTGCCTGCTGCTCGGTCAGACCGAACGAGGCCACCTGGGGCGAGCAGAACGTCGCGCGCGGCATCATGCGGTAGTCGCCGAGCGCCATGGTCTCGGCCTTGCCGATCGTCTCGGCGGCGACCACGCCCTGTGCCTCGGCGACGTGCGCGAGCTGCAGCTTGGCCGTCACGTCACCGATCGCGTAGATGTGCGGGACGTTCGTGTGCATGAAGTCGTCGATCTCGATCGCACCGCGGTCGGTCAGCTTCACACCGGTGTTCTCGAGCCCGTAGCCCTCGACGTTCGCCGCGAACCCGATCGACATCATCACCTTGTCCGTGTCGATCGACTGCGTCTCGCCGCCGCTGTTGGGCGTGTAGGTGACGGTCACGTGGTCACCGTGATCGGTGACCGATTCGACCTTGGTCGAGGTCAGGATGTCGACACCGTACTTCTTGTACTGACGGGCGATCTCCTTCGAGACATCCGCGTCCTCATTCGGCAGAGCGCGGTCGAGGAACTCGATGATCGTGACCTTGACGCCGAAGTTCGTCATGATGAAGGCGAACTCCATGCCGATCGCGCCGGCACCGACGATCACGATGGACTGGGGCAGTCCCCGCGTCATGATCTGCTCTTCGTACGTCACGACGTTCTCGCTCAACTCGACACCGGGCAGCAGTCGCACCTTGGCGCCCGTCGAGACGATCGCGTTGTCGAACGTCAGGCGCTCGGTCTGCCCATCGGCCTTGGCCACGTCGATGGTGTTCGCGTCGATGAACGATCCGCGGCCCTCGTATTCGATGACCTTGTTCTTCTTCATCAAGTAGTGGATGCCCTTGACGTGCGTGTCGGCCACCTTGCGGCTGCGGTCCCAGGCGGTCCCGAAGTCGAAGCTCACGTCGCCCGAGATGCCGAACTGCTCGGCCTGGTGGGTGAAGACGTGGGCGAGATCGGCATTACGCAGCAGAGCCTTCGAAGGGATGCAGCCGACGTTCAGGCAGACACCGCCCCAGTACTTCTGCTCGATGATGGCCACCGAGAGACCGAGCTGCGCGCTTCGCACGGCCGCGACATATCCGCCGGGGCCAGCACCGAGAATGACGACGTCGTAGTGAGGCATGCCTTCAAGCCTAGACCCCGCGCGAGGCTGCCGCGCCGGGGTCGAAACCCGTTCCGTTGCCGTTCAAACTCCGCCGTTGCGGCCCCGTGCCCGTGCCATCAGGATGGCCACGAGAGCACCGCCGAGGCCGACCGCGACGATGCCGATGACGATCCAGATCGGCGTCAGATCGAAGCCTCCGGCATCCGATCCAGCACCCGTCGCGTCGCCAGCGTCGGCGTCAGTCGTCGTCGGGATGTCGGCGGGTACGGATGTCTCGCCGACCGAGAACGTCAGCTCACCAGAGATGGGGTGCCCGTCGCTGGACACGATGCGCCAGACGACCGTATAGGTGCCGCGTTCGTCGGCGCCGGACAACTCCTGGATCACGCCGTTTCGATCGAGGATCGGATCGCCTTGCTGGACTTCCGCGCCCGACGGATCGATCACGAGCACCTCGGTCGCGCCGTCGCCCTCGAGGGGATTCGCGCTGAAGCGCAGGTCGATCTCGCTCGGGCCCGTCTCGATGATCTCGCCGTCGTCGGGGGTGCTGCCGATCAGCTCGTCATGAGCGAAGGCAGCGGAAGGCGCGGCGATGAAGAACGCGCACAGCGCAACCAGCAAGACGGCGAGGCCCGGACGTCGAACGGTGGGCGGGCGTCGACGAGGCTGAGACTTCATACTTCGAGACTAACGAGGGTCGCTGGGCACAAGCCGGGGCACGGGCCGGGGCGCGGGCCGGACGGCATGGAGAAAAGCGCGGCCCGTCGTGCGTGGATCCGATCGGCTAGTCTGGACCGCGAGGAGGACAGCGTGTCAGAACAGCAAGACCAAGCGCCCCCGGCCATGCGCCGCGAGGCCGAGCCGGCGCATTCCACGCCCGATACGACCCAGACGTTCGGACACGATTCCGACCTCTCGTTCGTTCCGTTCGGTTCCGAGCTCTCGCAAGCCGAACTCGACGCCATTTCAGCTCTCCCGGCGCGAGCGGCGCTGCTGCTCGTCCGGTCCGGACCGACGGCGGGTGCGCGCTACCTGCTCGATTCCGAAGTCGCCACCGTGGGTCGCCACCCCGAGGCCGACATCTTCTTCGATGACGTGACCGTCTCGCGCCGCCATGCCGAGATCACGCGACGCCCGGAAGGGTTCGAACTCGTCGATCAGCGCTCTTTGAACGGCAGCTACGTCGACGGCGAGCGTGTCGATCGCGCCCTGCTCGTCAATGGTGCCGAGGTGCGGATCGGAAAGTTCCGTCTGACCTTCTTCATCTCCCCGGTCGATCTGCCGTTGCCGGCGGACGGCTGATGCCCGCGGTTCCTTCCCGGAACTCCGCGGCCGCCGCGGGCCTGCTCAGCATCGGGCAGGTGCTGGCGCGGCTCACGCCGGAGTTTCCCACCCTCACGACCTCGAAGCTCCGCTTTCTGGAAGTCCAGGGCATCGTCACGCCGACGCGCACCGAGTCCGGTTACCGCAAGTTCTCTCCCGCGGATGTCGACAGGCTTCGCCTGGCACTCCAGCTCCAGCGTGACCACTACCTGCCCCTGGGTGTCATCCGCGAATATCTCAGCGACCTCGATGCGGGACGCGACCCCAGTCACCCGGGGCAGCAGCCTCCGCCCACGATCCACCCGCAGGGGCGTCGATACCGTCGGGACGAACTGCTGCGGGCTGCCGGCGCGACACCGCAGCTCTTCAACGAGGCCGTGTCGTCGGGCATCCTTCCGGCCGCCGAGTCGTTCGGCGAACAGAGCGTCTCGTTGCTGCGAGCGATCGTCTCGCTCGACAGCCACGGCATCGAGCCCCGCCACCTGCGAACCATTCGGCAGAGCGCCGAGCGTGACGTCTCGTTGATCGAGCAGGCTCTGGCCCCGCTCACTCACCGGACGGACGCGCCCTCGCGTGCACGGGCGAACGAAGTGGGTCCCGAGCTCGCAAGACGCCTCGATGAGGTGCGCGCCATCTTCGTACGATCCGCGCTCACGCGGTTGCTTCCGTGACCGCCTCGACGTTCGCGTCGGGTCGCCCGGCGTGTCGCGGCGGATGTCGTTGCTCGGTGACGACGGGTGTCCTAGCGTGGGGGATGAGCCGCGAACCTGCGTCTCGGAACCCGGCGAGGAGGACGCGATGAACGCTGGCGAACTCGCCGACGAGAAGCGTTTCGACTCGGACCTCTTGTTCACCGACGGGCTTCCGGCGATGGACGACGAGGTGGGTTACAAGGGCGCCGTCGCGGCTCGTGCTGCGGGAATCACGTACCGGCAGCTCGACTACTGGGCCCGCACCGAACTGGTCGAACCGACCGTTCGCGGCGCGAGTGGCTCGGGATCGCAGCGACTTTACGGATTCCGCGACATTCTGGTGCTCAAGCTCGTGAAGCGCCTTCTCGACACCGGGATCTCGTTGCAGCAGATCCGCACCGCGGTCGATCAGCTTCGTGCTGCCGGCATCCGCGACCTCGCGGGCACGACGCTCATGAGCGATGGAGCATCCGTCTATCTCTGCACGTCCAACGACGAGGTCATCGACCTGGTCAGCCGCGGGCAGGGTGTTTTCGGCATCGCCGTCGGCAAGGTGCTGCGCGAGGTGGAGTCGACGCTCGTCGAGTTCGGCCCGCAGACGGTCGACACGATCGACGAGCTCGCCGCTCGCCGTTCCGCCCGCACCGCCTGACCAAACGCCAGGTCAAGGGCTGTTCGAGCCAGCACGCGGGGGCTGTTCGCCACGCGAGGGTGATGCGCTCTGGCCCTGACCGACGATGTCCCACTTTCGCTCGGTATGGAGCGCGTCGCGAGGGTCGCTCCGATAGGTGTGTCCCATTTTTGCTCGGTGTAGGACCGGATTACCGACGCAAAGTGGGGCGCAAGGGCGCGGAAGTGGGACACGCGGCGGGCCGACGAGGGCGTGCAGCCGGAGCGCTATGGCTACTGTCTGCGGTGCGGTGCGTCTGCGGTGCGCTGACCGAATCAGATGCGGGCGTCGCCGGGGACCGGGATGCGGCCGGTGCGCATGACGCGATCGAGCAGGGCATCGAAGTCCGCCGCGAGTTCTTGGGCGGAATCGCCGGGCCAGATGTGCAGCGGCTTTGCCGCGCCCTGCGCCTGCTGCAGCGACGTGCGCTCGGGCAGCTGGGGAGACAGGACGAGGGGGCCGAACATGTCGCGCAGCTCCTTGATGCGGAACTGGTGCTCGATCGACTGCGGGCGCACACGGTTGACGACGATGCCGAGCGGCTGGAGTCGCGGCGAGAGACCGCGACGGATCTCTTCGATCGCGCGCAGGGCACGGTCGGCGGCGGCGACCGAGAACAGGCCGGGCTCGGACACGACGATGACACGGTCGCTCGCGGCCCACGCGGTGCGCGTCAACGCGTTCAGCGATGGGGCGCAGTCGACGAGGACGAGGTCGTAGTCGGCCTCGATCGTGGCCAGGGCCTCTTCGAGCTTCCAGACGTCACGCACGCTCGGGTGCGGCCCGTCGAAGTTGATGGCCGAGGGGCTGCCGATGAGGACATCGATCGTGCCGGGATGGACCTTCGCCCACCCGCTCGATGTGATCGCCTGGCGGACGACCTTTTCTTTCGGATTCCCGAGCACGTCGGCGACGTTGAGTCGGCCGGCCACCTGGATATCCATGCCGGTCGAGACATCCGACTGCGGGTCGAGGTCGACGACGAGGGTCCGGACGCCCCGAGCGAATGCCGCGGAGGCAAGCCCGAGCGTCACGGTGGTCTTTCCGACCCCGCCCTTGAGGGAGCTGACGCTGAGTACGTGCACAATCGTCTACGTTACCGTCCCCTAGGCTGTGGAACACACTCAGGTCGACGCGCCGAAGCTGTGAGGTGTCATGTTCCGCAAGATCCTTGTCGCGAATCGTGGTGAAATCGCCATCCGCGCTTTTCGGGCCGCCTACGAAGTGGGCGCTCGCACGGTCGCTGTCTATCCGCACGAGGATCGCAACTCGTTGCACCGTTTGAAGGCCGATGAGGCCTACGAGATCGGCGAGCGCGGCCATCCGGTGCGCGCCTATCTCGACGTCGACGAGATCATCCGCGTCGCGCTCGAGAGCGGTTGCGACGCGATCTATCCCGGATACGGATTCCTTTCCGAGAATCCGGATCTCGCCGAGAGGGCCAGTGCCAACGGCATCGCGTTCATCGGACCGCCCGCCCGGGTGCTCGAGATGGCCGGCAACAAGGTCACGGCCAAGCATCACGCGATCGCCGCCGGGGTGCCCGTGCTCGCCTCGACCGAGGCATCCGCCGACATCGACGAACTACTCGCGCAGGCCGACGGGATCGGGTTCCCCCTCTTCGCCAAGGCGGTCGCCGGCGGTGGGGGACGCGGGATGCGCCGGGTCGAGAGCAAGGGCGAGCTCGCTCCCGCCCTCGCCGAGGCCATGCGCGAGGCGGACAGCGCATTCGGCGACCCGCGTATGTTCCTCGAGCAGGCGGTCGTCCGCCCGCGTCACATCGAGGTGCAGATCCTCGCCGACGCGGAGGGGCACACGGTCCATCTGTTCGAGCGCGACTGCTCGGTGCAGCGACGCCACCAGAAAGTGATCGAGATCGCGCCCGCGCCGAACCTCGACGACGGGCTGCGCCAGCAGCTGCACAAGGATGCCGTGGCCTTCGCGGAGTCGATCGGCTACGTCAACGCGGGCACGGTCGAATTCCTCGTGGACACAGAGGGGGAGCGCGCCGGAAAGCACGTCTTCATCGAGATGAACCCGCGTATCCAGGTCGAGCACACGGTCACCGAGGAAGTGACGGATGTCGATCTCGTGCAGTCGCAGATGCGCATCGCCGCGGGCGAGACGCTCGCCGAGCTGGGTCTCGAGCAGCACGACATCCGCCTGCGCGGAGCGGCTCTGCAGTGCCGCATCACGACCGAGGACCCGACGCAGGGTTTCCGGCCCGACACGGGCAAGATCACGACGTACCGCTCGCCGGGCGGTGCCGGCATCCGTCTCGACGGCGGTACGACGGCGGCAGGCTCGCAGGTCAGTCCCCACTTCGACTCAATGCTCGCAAAGCTCACGTGTCGCGGGCGCGACTTTCCCGCCGCGGTCGCCCGGGCGCGGCGGGCCCTGGCCGAATTCCGCATCCGCGGCGTCTCGACGAACATTCCGTTCCTGCAAGCCGTACTCGATGACCCGTCGTTCGTCGCCGGTGACATCGCGACGTCGTTCATCGACGAGCGCCCCCAGCTGCTGCGCGGCCGGGAATCGAAGGACCGCGGAACGCGCCTGCTGAACTGGCTCGTCGATGTGACCGTCAACAAGCCGAACGGCGAGAACCCGCTCTCGATCGACCCGGCGATGAAGCTGCCGAAGGTCGATCTGAACGTGCCCGCACCGGCCGGTGGGCGTCAGCGCCTGCTCGAACTCGGGCCCGCGGGATTCGCTCGCGCGCTCCGCGAGCAGAAGCCGCTCGCCGTGACCGACACGACCTTCCGTGACGCGCACCAGTCCCTGCTCGCGACCCGTGTGCGCACGCGTGACCTCGTGGCGGTCGCGCCGTACGTGGCGCGGCTGACCCCCGACCTGTTCTCGGTCGAGGCCTGGGGTGGAGCTACCTACGACGTCGCCCTGCGATTCCTCGGTGAGGACCCCTGGGAGCGACTCGAACGTCTGCGCGAAGCGCTGCCGAACATCCCGATCCAGATGCTGCTGCGCGGTCGCAACACGGTCGGCTACACGCCGTACCCCACGGAGGTCACGGATGCCTTCGTCCGCGAGGCGGCGGCTACCGGTGTCGACATCTTCCGGATCTTCGACGCGCTCAACGACGTCGCACAGATGCGCCCCGCGATCGACGCCGTGCTCTCGACCGGGTCCACGGTGGCCGAGGTCGCCGTCTGTTACACCGGTGACCTGCTGAACCCGAACGAAGACCTCTACACCCTCGACTACTACCTGCGCCTCGCCGAGCAGATCGTCGACGCGGGTGCCCATGTGCTTGCCATCAAGGACATGGCGGGGCTGCTTCGCCCCGAGGCGGCTTCGCGGTTGGTGTCGGCGCTCCGTTCACGCTTCGATCTGCCCGTGCACGTCCACACGCACGACACCCCGGGCGGCCAGCTCGCGACGCTCCTCGCCGCGAGTGCGGCCGGCGCGGACGCTGTGGATGCCGCATCCGCACCGATGGCCGGGACCACCAGTCAGCCATCGCTCTCGTCGCTCGTCGCGGCCCTTGCACACACCGAGCGCGACACCGGGCTCGACCTCGACGCTGTCGCGGACCTCGAGCCGTACTGGGAGGCCGTGCGGCACCTGTACGCCCCGTTCGAGTCCGGTCTGCCGGGCCCCACAGGCCGGGTCTATCGTCACGAGATCCCCGGGGGGCAGCTGTCGAACCTGCGCCAGCAGGCGATCGCACTGGGCCTTGCAGATGACTTCGAGCTGATCGAGGACATGTACGCGGCGGCCAACGGGATCCTCGGGCGGATTCCCAAGGTCACCCCCTCATCGAAGGTCGTCGGCGATCTCGCTCTGCACCTCGCGGCCGTCAAGGCCGACCCCGCGGACTTCGAAGCTCATCCGGAGAACTATGACATCCCCGACTCCGTCGTCGGGTTCATGGCGGGTGAACTCGGAGATCTGCCGGGAGGATGGCCCGAGCCGTTCCGCACGGCCGTGCTGGCCGGTCGGACCGTCAAGATCGAGGTGGAACCCCTGGCTCCCGCCGATTCGGAGGCGCTCGCGGGCGATGCCGGGGCGCGTCGCGAAGCGCTCAACAGGCTGCTGTTCCCCGTGCCGACCCGGCAGTTCGCCCAGGTCCGCGAGGTCTTCGGGGACGTCTCCCTGCTCGACACCTCGGACTACCTCTACGGTCTCGTGCCGGGCGAGGAGCACGCGGTCGAGATCCAGCGCGGCGTGCGCCTGTTGGTCGGGCTCGAGGCGATCGGCGAGGCCGACGACAAGGGCATGCGCACCGTGATGACGACCCTGAACGGTCAGCTGCGCCCCGTCTTCGTGCGAGACCGGAGTATTGCCGTCGAGGCCCGACAAGCAGAGAAGGCGGACACGACGAAGCCCGGTCAGATCGCCGCACCGTTCTCCGGAGTCGTCACGCTCAAGGCATCCGTCGGTGACGCGGTCCAAGCGGGCGAGGCGGTCGCCTCGATCGAAGCGATGAAGATGGAGGCGGCGATCACGTCGCCCGTCGACGGTGTGATCGAGCGTCTCGCGATCGGCGCGACCCAGCAGGTCGAGGCCGGAGATCTTTTGGTCGTGGTGCGTCCGGCGCACTAATCTGGGGCGAGTCCCACCCCCTAACTGCAAGGTCCGGAGTTCCAGTGACGCCTCACGGCAAAGATCCGAGCGCCGACGACGACCCGGATAACGGGATCCTCGACGACGCGCCCTCGGTCGAAACGTCGGGCATCGGCTTGATGGGCACGCAGACGGCACACGTCAACATCGCTCTTCCCGCGCAAGAAGAGGATGACGACGAGGACATCGTCGAGGGCGACATCGCCTTCTCAGGCGCATTCGTCACGATCGACCTACCTGCCGTCGCGCACGAGCCCACGCACGCCCGCGAGATCGACGACAGGTCTGTCGCTCCGGAACCGGTCGCCGAGGAAGCCATGGTCGAGGAGCCCATCGACGTCGTGATCGCCGCGATTGGTTTGGATGACTCCGCAGCTGAGGACGTGGCCCCCGAGGATCTTGCCCCGGAGGACCGCGCCCTCGAGGATCTGGCGCCCGAGGACCTCGCCCCCGAGGATCTTGCCCCGGAGGAGGTCGCTTCGGACGACATCGACCTGGACGAGGTCGCCCCCGAAGATGCCGCTATGCATGACGTCCGGCTGGACGACGCAGAGATCACCGGGTTCGAGCCGATCGGGTTCGAACCGACCCCCGATGCGTCGGACGCCGGCGCCGCAGACGATGAGCACCTCGAAGCTCCGGTTGCGGACGCACCGGACGAGAAGGAGACGACGATGAACGATGGGAACGACGCTGCACAGCCCGCCGAGCGCCGCGAGGTGGCTCGCACCACGCAGGCCGAGGCGCCCGTGCTGGTCTCCCGCAGAATCGGCGAACTCGCGGACGTGGCAGAGCGCGAGACATCCGATCTGCTGACCGCCGACCGCCTGCTCGACCCGGCCCAGGTCACGCGACCCGAGCCCGAGGGCGTCTGGCAGCACCTGCTGTATTCGGTCTCCGGCGGCAAGGTGAATATCGGTGACAGCAAGCGCGCGCGAGCGCGCAAGGCGATGGATCGGCGAATCGCGGCACCCCTGCCCGGCAGCGGGGCACGGTTCGTCGCGATCGTCTCGCGCAAGGGCGGCGTTGGGAAGACGACCATCACGACCCTGCTCGGACAGGCACTGGCTGATGCGCGCGACGACCGCGTGATCGCCGTCGACGCCAATCCCGACCGCGGCACACTCGCCGAGCGGATCGCAAAGCGAAGCGGGCGAACCGTCCGTGATCTGGTGCGCGAGCGTGAGAACCTGCGCGGCTACAACGACGTCTCCGCGATCGTCGCCCGCGACGAGACCCGCCTCGACGTGCTGGCATCCGACACCGATCCGCGCATCGCCGAGGCCTTCAGCGGCGATGAGTACCGCGCGGTCGCCGAGGTTGCAGCCCACTACTACTCGGTCGTGCTGACAGACACCGGCACCGGCATCGTGCACTCCGTCATGGGCGCCACATTGGAGCGCGCCGACCGGCTGGTCGTCGTCGCGGGTCAGAGCATCGACGAGGCGCGACTGGCATCCGAGACGCTGACATGGCTCGAAGCGAACGGCTACGAGGAACACGTACGAAGCGCGATCGTCGTGCTGAACATGTCGTCTCCCGGGACGCCGCCCGTCCGCCAAGACGAGCTCGAGGCGCACTTCCGCACCCGCGTGCGCGATGTGCTCCGCGTGCCGTACGACCCGCAGCTCGCGACCGGCGGCGCCATCGTGTTCCGTGACTTGCAGCCCGCGACCCGGATGGCGGCTCGAGAGCTCGCCGTGAAGGTCGTCGAGGGTCTCCAGTCCGTGTCGACGGCGGCCTGACGCGCCATGGCCGTGCGTGACATCCGTCTCTTCGGCGATCCCGTGCTGAAGGCGCGATCGACCGAGATCGCCGAGATCGACGAAAGTGTGCGTGCCCTCGTCCGCGACCTGCTCGACACGGTCGAGCCCGCCGGGCGCGCCGGCGTCGCTGCCCCGCAGATCGGTGTGGGTCTGCGCGCCTTCAGCTACAACATCGACGGCGATATCGGATACGTCGTGAACCCCGTCCTCGTAGAGGTCCGTGGCGAGCCGCAGCCAGTGGACGAGGGATGTCTCTCGGTCCCGGGACTCTGGCACCCGGCGCTGCGGTATCCGTGGGCGAGGGTGGAGGGTATCGACCTCGACGGCGAGCCCGTCGTGCTCGAGGGTGAGGGGCTGCTCGCCCAGGCCCTGCAGCACGAGACCGACCACCTCGACGGCACCCTGTACCTTGACCGACTCACGCCCGAGCGTCGCCGGGTGGCGATGCGCGAGGTGCGCGAGTCGTCCTGGTTCTGACCCGAACGGGTCGGCCGAATCGCTTCGACAGCTCAGCGGCCGTGAGGCCTCCGTTCCCTGAACTTGTCTCAGGGAGCGAAGGCCTCACGAGACGCGCTACGGGAGCGTGACGTTCGTCGTCGCGACCGGTTCGCGGTAGAGCTCGGCGATGTCGTCCGCGAAGTCGCCGACGATCACGTTGCGCTTGATCGACATCTTCGGCGTCAGGTGGCCGCTCGCTTCGGTCCACTCGCTCGCGAGGATGGTGAACTTGCGGATCGACTCCGCGCGCGACACGTGGGCGTTCGCCGTGTCGATCGCCCGCTGCACCTCAGCGCGCACGGCATCATGCTGAGCAGCCTCGGCGAGGGTCATCGTGCCCGCGTGCCCGTTGTTCGCGAGCCACGTCGGCAGCATCTCGGAGTCGAGCGTGACGAGGGCGGCGATGAACGGCTTCTGATCTCCGACGACGACGACCTGTCCGACGATCGGATTGGCGCGGATCGGGTCCTCGAGCGCCGCGGGAGCGACATTCTTGCCTCCCGCGGTCACGATGATCTCTTTCTTGCGTCCCGTGATCGTCAGGAACCCCTCGTCATCGAACGTTCCGATGTCACCGGTCGTGAACCACTCACCGTCGAACGCCGCGGCGGTCGCCTCGGGGTTGCGCCAGTACTCCTTGAACACGTTGATGCCGCGCACCTCGACCTCGCCGTCCTCGGCGAGGCGGACTCCGACGCCGGGCAGGACGGGGCCGACCGTGCCGATCTTCGACTTGGTCGCGAGGTTCACGGTCGCCGGGGCAGTGGTCTCGGTCAGGCCGTAGCCCTCGAGGATCACGATGCCGAGGCTGTGGAAGAAGTGGCCGAGTCGCGGGCCGAGGGGGGCCGAACCGGAGACGGCGTACTGGATGCGTCCACCCATGGCCGCCCGCAGCTTGCTGTAGACGAGCCGGTCGAACAGCGCGAACTTGATCTTCAGTCCGAGCGGGATCTTCTTCCCGTCCTGCAGGAGCTTCGAGTGCTCGATCGCTGCGTCCGCGGCGGCCCGGAAGATCTTGCCCTTGCCGCCCGCCTCGGCCTTCTGCTCGGAGGAGTTGTAGACCTTTTCGAAGACGCGCGGAACCGCGAGCAAGAACGTCGGCTTGAACGATCCGAGCGCGGGGAGGAGATGCTTCGTGTCGGGCTGGTGACCCGTCTTCACACCCGCGTGCACATCCAGGATCGAGATGAACCGCGCGAACACGTGCGCCGTGGTGATGAAGAGGAGCGTCGACGCGCCGGGCGTCTGCACGACCTCCTTCAGGGCGACGGCCGAGTTGCGCGACAACTCGACGAAGTTGCTGTGCGTGAGCACGCATCCCTTCGGGCGTCCCGTCGAACCCGACGTGTAGATGAGCGTCGCGATGTCCGAGCCCTGCGCGATGCCGCGGCGGCGTTCGATCTCGGAGTCGGGGACGGATGCGCCGAGCTCGCTCAGCTTGTCGATGGCTCCGAGGGCGAGCTGCCACACCTCGCGGATCAAGGGCAGGTCGCCGCGCACCTCGTCGAGACGCGCGGCGTGGTCGGCAGCTTCGACGATGCAGACCACAGCACCCGAGTCCTCGAGGATCCACTGGATCTGGTGAGGAGAACTCGTCTCGTAGATCGGCACCATGACGGCGCCCGCGTAGAACAACGCGAAGTCGACCAGGGTCCACTCGTACGTCGTGCGCGCGAGGAATCCGACCTTGTCGCCGGGTTCGATCCCGGACGCGGCGAATCCCTTGGCGAGGGCTACCACTTGACGACGGAACTCCGCCGCCGTGATGTCTCGCCATCCCTCGCCCTGCGGCACGGCGAAGAGCGCGAGATCGGGCGTTGCCGCGACGCGATCTTCGAGCAGGTGGGTCACATTGGCTTTCGGGTCCGCGGGAACAATTGCGGGGACCTCGAATTGGACGGCACTCATTATCGGCAGCTCCTTTGGCACCCGGGTGTTGTCGGCTTCAGGCCGAGTCTACCCTCTGGTGATACTCGGTCTCAGGGATTCGAGACCCGGTTCGCGGGCCTGCGCGCGGCTAGACTGCTCGAGGCCGTCCGTGGCCGCACGAGGTCGCGAAGGGGTGTGGGAGTGCTTTCGATCGGCATCGACATCGGCGGAACCAAGATCGCCGGGGGCGTGGTCGACGACTCGGGGACGATCGTGAAGGCGCTCCGCATCGATACCCCCGACGGGCCCCGCGCGATCGAGGACGCGGTCGCCGTGATGATCCGCGAGTTGCGCACCGGCACCGATGCCCCCGCCGCGGGTGTCGCCGCGGCCGGCTTCATGGACCGTGAGCGCACGCGCGTGCGTTTCGCCCCGAACATCGCCTGGCGTGACGAACCCCTGCGCGACAGGGTCTCGGAGTTGGCCGGTGTGCCCGTCGTGATCGAGAACGACGCGGACGCAGCGGGCTGGGCCGAGTATCGGTTCGGTGCCGGACGTGGTCGATCGCACATGGTGATGCTGACCCTCGGCACGGGCGTCGGAGGCGCGATCATCGCGGACGGTGAGCTTTCCCGGGGCGGCTTCGGCATCGGTGGCGAGCTCGGACACCTGCGGCTCGTGCCGGGCGGACTGGTGTGCGGCTGCGGCCGAAGCGGATGCCTGGAGCAGTACGCGTCGGGAAACGCCCTGCGCCGGATCGCGAACGAGATCGCGGATGCTGAGCCATCCGGGATCGGCGCCGCGCTCAACGCCGGCCGCGCGGTCGATGGGCGGGTCTCCGGGCACACGATCGCCGAACTCGTCGTGCAGGACGACGCGGGTGCGCTCGAGGCTCTCCGCCGGGTCGCGGAGTCCCTCGGCGACGCGTGCGGAAGCTTCGCGGCGGTTCTCGATCCCGAGATCTTCGTGATCGGCGGGGGAGTGTCCGTGCTCGGCGAGCGACTGCTCGCCCCCGTCCGGGAGGCATACCTCGCGGCGCTGCCGGCGGCGGGCCATCGCCCCGTCGCCGAGTTCGCGATCGCCGAGCTGACCAACGATGCGGGTGTGATCGGTGTCGCCGATCTCGCTCGTCGCGCCGTGATCAGGGACGGTGAGTGAGCCATGTTCTACTGGCTGATGAAGTACATCGTGATCGGGCCGCTGCTGAAGGCGATCTTCCGGCCGTGGATCGTCGGGCGCCGCAACATCCCGGTCGAGGGCGGTGCGATCCTCGCGAGCAATCACCTGTCCTTCGCAGACTCGGTTTTCCTGCCGCTCATGATCGACCGGCAGATGTCGTTCCTGGCCAAGAGCGACTACTTCACGGGCCGTGGCATCCGCGGCTGGGCGACACGCGTGTTCTTCAAGGCCACGGGTCAGATCCCGATCGATCGCTCGGGCGGCAAGGCATCCGAAGCATCCCTGAACACCGGACTCTCGGTGCTCGCGAACGACGACCTGCTCGGCATCTATCCCGAGGGCACACGCAGCCCCGACGGCCGGCTGTACCGCGGCCGCACGGGCATCGCGCGCATGGCGCTCGAGGCGCGCGTGCCGGTGATTCCCGTCGTGATGGTCGACACCGACACGATCATGCCGATCGGCAAGCGGATGCCGCGCATCGGCCGTGTCGGCGTGGTCATCGGCGAACCGCTCGACTTCTCGCGCTTCGCCGGGCTCGAGGGCGATCGCTACGTGCTCCGATCGGTGACGGACGAGATCATGGTCGCGCTGCAGCGGCTGGGGGAGCAGTACTACGAGGACGTCTACGCCTCGACGGTCAAGGACCGCCTCGCCGCGCGACGCTGAGCGTCGCTCCCGCGCACGGTGACGCGGATCCCGCAGCGGTCCGGGGCAGGTTGCCGCGGCATCCTGAGCGTGTGCCACACGGATAGACTGAGCGGATGCTTCAGCAGCTTGACCCCCTCGATCACTGGCGGACCCTGCCCATCAAGCAGCAGCCGCAGTGGCGCGACGCCGATGCCGTCGCCGCTGTCTCGGCCGAGATCGCAACGCTTCCGCCGCTCGTCTTCGCGGGAGAGGTCGACATCCTGCGCGACCGCCTCGCGCGTGCCGCCTCGGGCAATGCGTTCCTGCTGCAGGGCGGTGACTGCGCCGAGACCTTCGCGGGTGCGACGGCCGAGCAGATCCGCAACCGCATCAAGACGGTGCTGCAGATGGCGGTCGTGCTGACCTACGGCGCGTCGATGCCGGTCGTGAAGATGGGTCGCATGGCGGGTCAGTTCGCCAAGCCGCGCTCGAGCGACACCGAGACGCGCGGCGAGGTCACGCTCCCGGCCTACCGCGGGGACATCGTCAACGGGTACGACTTCACGGAGGCATCCCGTCAGCCGGACCCGGCACGCCTGCTCAAGGGCTACCACACGGCCGCCTCGACGCTGAACCTCATCCGTGCATTCACGCAGGGTGGTTTCGCAGACCTGCGCGAGGTGCACAGCTGGAACAAGGGGTTCGCCGAGAACCCGGCGAACCAGCGCTACGAGCGGATCGCCGGCGAGATCGATCGCGCGATCAAGTTCATGGAGGCCGCGGGCGCCGACTTCGACGACCTTCGCCGTGTCGAGTTCTACACGGGCCACGAGGGCCTGCTCATGGACTACGAGCGCCCCATGACCCGCATCGACTCCCGCACCGGAACGCCGTACAACACGTCGGCGCACTTCGTGTGGATCGGTGAGCGCACGCGAGACCTCGACGGGGCGCACATCGACTACTTCTCGAAGATCCGCAACCCGATCGGCGTGAAGCTCGGGCCCACGACCTCTCCCGAGACGGTGCTCGAGCTGATCGACAAGCTCGACCCCGAGCGCGAGCCCGGCCGTCTGACGTTCATCACCCGCATGGGTGCGGGCAAGATCCGCGACGCGCTGCCGCCGCTGCTCGAGGCCGTGCGCGATTCCGGCGCCACCCCATTGTGGGTCACCGACCCGATGCACGGCAACGGCATCACGACGCCGACGGGCTACAAGACGCGCCGCTTCGACGACGTCGTGGACGAGGTTCGCGGATTCTTCGACGCCCACCGCGCGGTCGGCACGTTCCCGGGCGGCATCCACGTCGAGCTCACGGGCGACGACGTGACCGAGTGCCTGGGCGGTTCCGAGATGATCGACGAGGCCACACTGGCCACGCGGTACGAGAGCCTCTGCGACCCGCGCCTGAACCACATGCAGAGCCTCGAGCTCGCGTTCCTGGTGGCCGAAGAGCTGGAGAAGCGCTGACCCCTGCGCCTTCTGGCGTCGAACTGTCACAAACCGCTGCATCCGTTCGCGAGATCGAGCGTTTTGTGACAGTTCGACGGGTTGCGGTTGTGGATAACCCGGGATAGGGCTGCCCTGAGCGGCAGAGTGGCCCGATGGGTCGACGTGTGCCGTTGCCGGGCGACCTGCCGGCGGGTCTCGCGTTCACCGTTGCGCAGGGCCGGTCGGTGGGCGTACAGGACGGACGGATGCGCGGGCGCGACCTCGACCGGCCGCACCACGGTGTGCGAGCACGGGCGCTCGACCTCACGGATCTCGTCGACCGCTGCACAGCGCTTCTTCCGCTGATGGGCAATGACCAGGTCTTCAGCCATCTGACCGCGGCGGCATTGCTCGGCATGCCACTCCCCGTCGAGCGCGCGACATCCGATCCGCTCGACGTTCTCACGATCGGAGCGAGACGGATGCGTCGGCCCGGAGTTGCGGGTCGCCAGACCGCCGATGCTGATACGCCTGTCACGCTTCTCGCGCACCTGCCGGTCGTCTCGGCTCCGCGCACGTGGTGTCATCTGGCCGAGCTCGGGCGCACTGCGCGCATCGACCGCAGGTGGCTCGTGGCGATCGGCGACCATGCGCTCAGCGGAACACGCAGATTGGGCGGACGTACGCCGCCTCTCGCGGACCACACAGCGCTGACGGCGGCCGTGCGTGAGCATGGGTCGCGCCGCGGTGCCACGAATCTCGCGTGGGCCCTACCTCGGCTTCGTCGCCCGGTCGATTCGCCCCGCGAGTCGCTGCTGAGACTGCTTCTGGTGGCGGGGGGCCTGCCCGAACCCGAGGTGCAGTGCGCGGTGATCACGGCCCAAGGCATCCGTCACGCTGATCTCGGCTACCGGGATGCCCGCCTGCTGATCGAATACCAGGGCGACGATCACCGCATTTCGCGAAAGAGGTGGCTCGAAGACCTGACCCGACGCCAGCTGTTCGAGGACGCCGGCTATCGCGTGATCGAGTTAGGCGCGGACGACCTGGTCAATGAGCTCGCCCTGGTCGAGCGGATCCGCCGGGCGCTGCAGGGACGCTCCTTCAGTGCCTAGGCGATCGAACTGTCACGAAACGCTCAATCTGGGGCTCAGATAGAGCGTTTTGTGACAGCTCGGCGAGGGCTCAGCCGGAGGCGGTGATCTAGCCCAACGCGCGGATCTGAACGGTCGTGTTTGGCAGTTGTAGGCTGCCCGGCTCGGGGCTCGTGCTCGTCGCCGTAAAGATATCCCAGACGAGTTCAGGGACGTTCGTGGTCGGGCGGAATCCGGCATCTGTCAGGATCTCGACCGCCTCCCGCACAGAACGTCCTTCCACGTCCGGGACCGCAATCGGCTGCGGGCCCTTCGAAACGACGAGCGTTGCGGTGTCGCCGGGGCGCCAGTTGCGGCCGTCCGGCTGACCGCGGATCCCGATGACGTCGCCCGAGTCGATGTCGTCGGAGAACTCTTCTTCGCGCGTTCCGGAGACCTGCAGGTTCGCACCCTGCAGAGCGGATGTCGCGGCATCCACGCTCAGACCCTGCACCGGCGGCACGGGCCCGAGCGAGACGGTCAGGGCGACGGTGCTGCCCTCCAGCACCGTGCCACCATTCGTGACGTCGAACGGGTCGCCGGTCACGGGCTGCGCGAGGGCGGCGAGCACGGTGCCGGATGCGGCATCCGTGAACTCATTCACGCTCTCGCCGACCTCGATGTTGACGCTGCTCAGTGTCGTGCGCACGACGTCTTCGGGCTGACCCGCCAGGGCCGGTAGGTCGTGCGGCTGCGGGCCGAGCGACAACACGACCGAGACGGTCGCATCCTTGTCGACACGCTCGCCGGGGCCCGGGTCGGTGTAGAGCACGAGTCCCGCATCCACCTCGAGGCTGTGCTCACCCTCACCCTGGACGGCCACGAGGGTTTCTTGCTGCAATCTCGCGGCGGCTTCTTCGTAGGTCGTGCCCGCGACATCCGGAACCGCGACCAGAGACCCGGGTCCTGACCCGAACCACCATCCGGCACCGCCCGCGAGTCCCGCGAGCAGGATCACCAGGACCGCGAACCAGGCACCCCGCGCGCGACGCCGACTGGCGCGGCGACGGAGCAGTGTGCCGTTGTCGACATCCGGTGTGATGGTTGTCGTGAGCGCCACGGCCGACGGCATGACCTTCGTGAGCTCGCCCGAATTGCTGTCGTCGTGGATCCCGATCGCAACGGTCGCCCGCGTTGGGGCGGGCGCGACGCCGAGGTCGCGCTCGATCTCGCGCAGGCGATCGAGCATGACGGACGCGTCGTCTGGACGGTCATCCGGATTCTTCTCCGTCGCCCACAGCACGAGTTCGTCGAGCGGCTCGGGAATCTGCGGATTCTTCGCGCTCGGCCTCGGCACCGTGTCGGTCGCGTGACGGTAAGCGATCTGCATCGGCTGTTCGCCCTTGTAGGGCTGCTCGCCGACGAGCATCTCGTACAGCATGATGCCGAGCGCGTAGATGTCGCTGCGGGCATCGGCCTGGCCGCGGGTGACGAGCTCGGGCGCGAGGTACGCGATCGTGCCCATCAGCATCTGACCGGTCGCGGTGTTCGCGGTCGTGGCGCGTGCCAGGCCGAAGTCGCCGATCTTGATGCGGCCGTCCTCGGCCAGCAGGATGTTCTCGGGTTTGACGTCGCGGTGCACGATGCCGGCGCGGTGCGCGGCCGCGAGGCCCGACAGCGTCGCATCCATGATCGTGATCGTCTGCGCCACCGTGAGCTTCTTCTGCTCCTTCAGCAGTTCGCGCAGCGTGATTCCCGGCAGGTACTCCATCACGAGGTAGGCGATGCCCTCGTCCTGACCCTGGTCGAAGACGTTGACGACGTTCGGGTCGGCCAGTCGAGCGGCCGCGCGCGCCTCTTGGATGAAGCGGGTCTGGAACACCGCGTCGTCGCTCAGGTGCCCATGCATGACCTTCAGGGCGATACGCCGTTCGAGCCGTAGGTCGGTGGCCACGTATACGGTGGCCATGCCGCCGCGGGCGATCCGCGCGCGAACGCGGTACCGAGAGTCGACAAGCCGCCCGATCAGGGGGTCGGCTTGCTGGCTCGTACTCACGAATGAAGTCTACGGAAGCTACGGCCCGTGCCCCGGGAGCGCCTCACCCTCGGGGCGAGGCGGAACCGTGTCATCCGAGCGCGGCGATCCACTGGTAGGCGGCGCCCTCCCAGGCGGCGTATCGGTCGGGGAATGCGGATCGTTGCACGGCCTGCGCAGCCTGCGAGAACCCCATGCCCTCCCAGCCCGAAATGTCGAGCAGTCCGCGCGTGCGGCTGCCGTTCGGGTCGGACGGGCCGCCGTAGAAGACACGGATGGAACGGGATGCGTCGCGAATCTCATCGGGGGAGCCCCAGCCGGTGCTCGGTCGCTGCTGGTAGAGGCCGAGCGAGTCGCGGTCACCCCAATCGAGGTTGCGAATCCAGGATTCGACCATCGCGGTGGCGAGGGCGATCGCGATTCCGCGGTCTGAGACGCCGAGTTCGCGGCCGACCTGGATGATCAGGCGTGCGTTCTCGATCTGCTCCGCGTCGAGCCCGTCGACGGATGCCGCGACCGCCGGTGTCGCCGGTGTCGCCGCGGCGGCGGGTGCCGCACCGGTGCCGGGTACGGTGATGGCCTGGCCGGGGTAGATGATCGAGCCCGAGCCGAGGCCGTTCGCCTCGAATACGGCGGCGAGCGTCACGCCGTACTTCTTCGCGATGCCCGACAGTGTGTCGCCGCGGGCGACGGTGTGCGCGGTCTGGGGTGCCGCGGGTGCGGGCGCCGGTGCCGGGGCGGCGACGGGCGCGACCGCGGCGGCGCTCGTGACGCCCGGAACGTTCAGGGTCTGGCCGGGGTAGATCACCGAGCTCCAGCCGAGCCCGTTCGCGTCGAACAGGGTCTGCAGGCTGATGCCGTGTCTCTGAGCGATGCCGGTGAGAGTGTCGCCGGCGACGACCGTATGCGACATCATCGTGGGCGCGGAGGGGGTGGGGGCAACCTGTGCTGCGGCCGGTGCGGTCAGGTTCAGGACCTGACCCGGACGGATGACCGAAGACCAGTCGAGGCCGTTCCACGCGAGGACATCGGCGGGGCGGAGGCCGTGTGCGGTCGCGACAGACCAGACGCTTTCGCCCGCGGCGACGACGTGCGTCGTCACCGAAGGGGTAGCGGGCACACCCCGCCAGTGCGGACGCGGTTCACGTTGGCTGGTCATCGGCGCAGCCTCGGCCGGCGTGGCGACGAGCGTCGCCGCCAGCGTGCCGATCAGGGCGGCGGGCACGGTGAAGTGCGCACGGTTCGGACGAACGAGCGTCTTGAGTGACTTGCGCACGGATTTTTCCCCTCCATCAAACTTCTGAAACGCTGTCACGGCTGTCAACGAAAGTCAACAGAAGTGATATGTGGGGTTTTTGTTACTGATGTGACTCACGAGGTTGCAGTCGTTGCGGGCCGAGCAGGCGGCGTGCCCCACGTTCGAACCGAGCCCCCGTGAACTGACCCCCTCGGTCATGACACACTGTGTGGGTGAGTGAGACACCCGCCTGGGCCTCCGCCATCGAGTGGTTGCCCCTTCCCGCCGTCGCCCAGTTGATGGGCGAGACGCCCGGCCGCGTCCGGCGTCTTCTCGATGACCACCATCTCGCCGCGATGCGCGTCGACGGTGCCCTGAAGATCCCTGCCGACTTCCTGGTCGAGGATCGGCCCCTGCCGTCGTTGCGCGGCACCATCATCGTGCTTCTCGACCGGGGCTTCTCGACCGACGAGGTCGTCGAGTGGCTCTTCGAGACGGAAGAGACCATGGGTGAAGCACCGATCGCGGTGCTCCGTGCCGGCCGCAAGAGCGAAGTCCGCCGCATCGCACAGTCTTTGGGATGACCCGGTCGCTCGGCTGAACGCGCGTTCGCCGGGGCGCGGGTGACGTCTACGACACCCGGTGAACGGCGGCGCGCGCCAGATCTCGGAGCGCCCCGACGGAGGCGTTGTCGAGCGGCGCGCCCGAGAGGGCCCGGTCGGCTTCGCGCGTGTACGACGCGATGAGATCCTCGACCCGGTCAAGGGCTCCGCTGTCGCGGATGGTGTCCTGAAGCATCCGGACCTGGGTGTCGTCGAGGTCGGGATCGCCGAGCAATTCGTCGAGCGTGCGGCGGACGGATGCAGGGAGTTCCTGCCGCGCGAAGGCGATGAGTGCGGTGCGCTTGCCCTCACGCAGGTCATCCCCGCTCGGCTTGCCGGTTGCAGCCGAGTCGCCGAATACCCCGAGGACGTCGTCGCGCAATTGAAAGGCCATCCCGATCGGGTGGCCGAAGTCGCGGAGCGCCTCCTGTTGCTCGGTGCTCGCGCCGCCGATCGCCGCGCCGATGAGGAGGGGCTGCTGGACCGAGTAGCGTGCGGACTTGAACGAGGCCACGTGGAGCGCCCGGCCGAGTTGCTCGGCGTCAGGGGCGGGCACGGTCTCCGCCGCGATGTCGAGGTACTGCCCGACCGTCACGTCGCGCCGCATCTCCGCATAGCGGCGGCGTGCCGCTCGTGCGCGATCGGCGGGCGCATCGGCTATCCCCTCCTCGAAGAGGTCGTCGCTCCACGCGACCAGCAGGTCACCGGCGAGGATCGCGGAGGATCGACCGTACGCGGCGGCGTCGCCGGTCCATCCGCCGGCAAGATGGGCGCCCTCGAACGCGCGGTGCGTCGCGGGGCGTCCGCGACGCGTGTCGGAGTTGTCGATGATGTCGTCGTGCACGAGTGCTGCGGCATGGAAAACCTCGAGCGCCGCGGCCGCAGCGACGATCTCGTCGGTGCCCGTGGCATCCGTCACCGATCGCCATCCCCAGTAGCAGAAGGCTGCACGCAAACGCTTTCCGCCCTGCAGTGTCGCCGCGGAGAGCTCGAGAATCGGACGGGCGAGCGGACCGGCGTCTGCCGCCTCGTCGACGCGAGCCGAGATAAAACTCTCCAGTCGCTGTGAAACCGCTTGGATGGCGTCTGGGGATCCCTGCACGGGCCTAGCCTAGTAACCGGCGCCGCGAGTAGACTGTGACGCAATCTTTAGAACCCACGGGGGACCGATGCCACTCTCTGAACAGGAGCAGCGCCTTCTCGACGAGATGGAGCGCCACCTTCTGCGGAACGACGCCGATGTCGTGAGCTCAGACCGCGAGGGCCGCGCCATCAACTACCGCAACGTCACGTTGGGTGCGATCCTCGTGCTCGTCGGGATCGGTGCGCTCGTCGCAGGGGTTGCGACGCAGCTGATCGTCGTCGGAATTCTTGGCTTCGTCGCGATGCTCGGGGGAGTCGTCCTCGCCCTCACGCCCACGCGCGTCGACATCACGCGGATGCCCGCTCCCGGCAGTACGAGCGCCGCGCGCCGCGCAACCCAGGTCAGCTTCATGGATCGCATGAACGACCGGTGGGATCGCCGCCAGGACGGCCACTAGTCCTCCACCTCCCTCCACACTTCGGGGTCGACCTTCGGGTCGGCCCCTTTTTTTGTGCGCTCTTTGGCAAACGGGTCTGAACTTCCGCGTCTTCTCGCGAACATCCGGGAGGAGCGACGAGTCCTCGAGCGGCCCATCGGAGGCGTTTCCTGTCGTTCGGCCGACCTTGTTCCTCTGGGATGTTCGGTCGTTCGGGGACTCTCGCCGGGATTGGTGGTGCAAAAGCGTAGGGAAGTGGAGGGAAGTGGAGTAATGTGGGGACAAACCTGAGGCGGGCCGGGCGAAGGGGGTACACGTCGATGCTTCTTGGCACCTACACCCCCAAACTCGACGACAAGGGACGCGTGATCCTCCCCGCGAAGTTCCGCGAAGACCTCGCCGGCGGTGTCGTCATCACCCGTGGCCAAGACCGCTGTCTCTTCGTCTTCAGCTCGGTCGAGTTCGAGCGTGTGCACGAGCGCATCCGCGAGGCGCCGCTCAGCAACAAGCAGGCTCGCGACTTCCTGCGCATGTTTCTCTCGGGCGCGAGCGCCGAGATGCCGGACTCGCAGAACCGCATCACGGTTCCGACGCACCTGCGTGCCTATGCCGGACTCGAGAAGGAACTCGTCGTGACGGGTGTCGGCGCGCACGCCGAGATCTGGAACGCGGATGCCTGGAACACCTACGCCGCCGAGAACGAAGAGTCGTACTCCGATCTGGAGCAGGAGGTGATCCCGGGCCTCTTCTGACGCCCCCTGGTCCTGACTCCCAGCCGCCACGCCCTGACACACTTCCCCGGTGCCAGGTCGGAGCGGATGGGGATCAGGACCCGGGGTCCCGCCCCTCTCATCATGGAAACCCGCGACCGTCACATCCCTGTTCTGCTCGAGCGCTGCATCGAGCTACTCGCGCCCGCCCTGCAACGACCGGGGGCCGTTCTGGTCGATGCGACGCTCGGCATGGGCGGGCACTCCGAGGCCTTTCTCGAGCGCTTCCCCGACATCCACCTGATCGGGCTCGACCGCGACACCGACGCGCTCCGGCTCGCGGGCGAACGGCTAGCTCGGTTCGGCGACCGCGTCAGCCTGGTGCACACCGTCTACGACGGCATTGCTCAGGCTGCGGCATCCGTCGGCTACAACCGGGTCGATGCGATCCTCTTCGATCTCGGCGTCTCGTCGCTGCAACTCGACGAGTCCGACCGAGGTTTCGCTTACTCACGCGATGCTCCGCTCGACATGCGGATGGATCAGACGGATGGTCCCACCGCCGCAGACGTGATCGCGACCTACCCCGAGGGGGCGCTGCGGGCGATCTTCGAGCGTTACGGCGAAGAGAAGCTCGCCGCGCGCTACGCCCGCTTCATCGTCGCGGCCCGTGACCGGGCGCCGATCCAGCGGTCGGGTGAACTCGTCGAGGTGCTCGTCGCCGCGACTCCGGCGGCCGCCCAGCGCGCGGGTCACCCGGCGAAGCGGGTCTTCCAAGCCCTCCGGATCGAGGTCAACGAAGAGCTCGTCGCGGTGGAGCGTGCCATCCCCGCAGCCCTCGACCTGCTTGCCGTCAAGGGCCGCATCGTGGTGCTGGCTTACCAGTCGCTCGAGGACCGAATCGTCAAGCGCGCCTTCGCGGATGCCTCGGCGTCGACGGCGCCCTCGGGTCTGCCCGTCGAGCTTCCCGAGCACGCTCCGAAATTCCGCCTGCTCGTCAAAGGTGCGGAGCTCGCACCCGAGGACGAGCGCGAACGCAATCCGCGGGCCACACCCGTCCGACTCCGTGCCGCAGAGAGAGCGAGGGCCGCATGAGCCTCGCAACCACCGCCCTTCCCCTCGTTCCCGGCACCGCGACGCGTCCCGCCCGCAATCGCCTGCGTGTCGTCGAGGGTGCCCCCGCGCGCCGCCGCCGACCGCGGCTGGCGTATGCGATCATCGCGCTGAGCGGCGCCGTCGCCATCGCGGCGGCGCAGATGGGAATCTCGATCGCGATGACCCAGGGCGTATACGAGGAACAGGCACTGACCCAGCAGGTCAAAGCCCTGCGGTACGAGAGCCAGTCATTGACCCAGCAGCTCGTCGGCCTGAGTTCCCCGCAATATCTCGCCGCGAACGCTTCGGCGCTGGGGATGGTCATCAACGAGGCGCCCTCCTACCTGCGACTCTCGGACGGAGCGATCCTCGGCAGCGGTGAAGCCGCGCCGTGGCAATCGACGGTGGATGCCATCGGTCGCGGAAGCGTGGCGAACTCGCTCGTCGCGGCGGCCCCCCTCGTTACCGCGCCCGACGCGACCATCGAGGGTCTGCCCGAGACGCCGGTCGCGCCGACCGAGGCCGTCGTCACCGGTCCACCCGCTCTTTCCGAGGGGCTTCCCGCCCCCCAGACCCGCTGACACTGAAGATCCCGGAACCGATATACGAAACGCGGCGACGCACATATGACTACACGCACCACACGTTCCCCCCGCCGCCGCACCGTGGTCGCCCTCGCGGTCGTCCTGTCGATCCTCGGGGTGTTCGTCGTCCGCCTGGTCGACATCCAGGTCGTCAATGCCGACGACCATCGCGCCGATTCGGCCGGTGTCGGCATGGTCGCGAGCAACACGCTGACCGCCGCGCGCGGCACGATCGTTGATGAGACGGGCGCCGTGCTCGCGGGCAACACCATGCTGTACGACGCGCAGGTCGACCCGCAGAACATCCTCAACCAGAAGTTCAGCGACGGCCGTACCGTGCAAGAGGTCTGGCCCGAGCAGGCGGCGCAGATCGCTGCGGTCACGGGCCAGACGCCCGAACAGGTGCAGCAGATCGTGGCGGATGTGCTCGCGGCCGATGCTGATTCGCAGTGGGCGCAGATCGCCACGAAACTCAGCACGGATCAGTACCAGGCGCTCGTCGCCCTCGACTTTCCGTTCTTGTACACGACGGAACATCCGGCACGTAACTATCCCGATGGGGCTGTCGGCGGCAACCTCGTCGGATTCGTCGGGTCCGATGGTGAGGCGCTTGCCGGGCTGGAGCTTTCGGAGAACGACTGCCTCTCGGGTGAGGACGGCGCGGAGTCGTACGAACGCGGCAAGGACGGCGTCGTGATCCCGGGAACCCGTCAGCAGACCCCCGCCGAGGACGGCGGCACGCTCCAGCTGACGATCAATCGTGATCTCCAGTGGTACCTGCAGCAGATGGTGGCCGAAGAGGTCCAGAACCAGCAGGCGAACTACGGCACCGCGTTCGTCCTCGAGGTCGAAACGGGAAAGATCCGCGCGGCGGCCGAGTATCCGACGGTCGATCCGAACGACGTCAACGCCTCGGCCGAGGCCGACCGCAGCAGCCGCATCTTCACGTACGAGTTCGAGCCCGGCTCCACCTTCAAGCCCGTGACGGCCGCGACGATCATCGATTCTGCGGGTGTCACGCCGACCAGCCCGACGATTCCCGCATCGGGGCGCGAGACGCTGGCGGGCGACATCACGGTCAACGACGTCTTCTCCCACCCGTCGTACAACTACACGATGACGGGCGCGCTCGTCGACTCCTCGAACGTGGCTCTGTCCAAGTTCGGCACGCTGGTGTCGGACGAGGTGCGTTACGACTACCTGCAGCGTTTCGGTGTCGGCGAGAAGACCGAGGTCGATTTCCCCGGCGAGCGCACAGGCATCCTGCACGACGCTCCCTGGGATCAGGCATCCCACTACACGACCACCTTCGGTCAGTCCTTCACGGTCACCGTCCCGCAGGTCGCCAGCGTGTATCAGACGATCGCGAACGACGGCGTGCGGATGCCTCTGAGCCTCGTCGAGTCGTGCACCACGGCCTCGGGAGAGGTCATCGAGCCCGACCTCGGGGAGCCCGAACAGGTCATCTCGTCCGAGACCGCGGCCGACGTCACGCTCATGCTCGAGAACGTGTTCCAGCAGGTCCCGAACCACAAAGTGCTCGCGATCGATGGCTACCGGATGGCGACCAAGTCGGGTACGGCAGAGAAGGCGAACGAAGACGGCAGCGGGTACAAGCAGGGCATCTTCTACACGACGCTCGCCGGCTTCGCGCCCGCGGATGACCCCAAGTACGTGGTGATCTTCACGCTCGACGAGCCGAAGAAGAATAGGATGTCTTCGGCCAATGCCGCCGGTTTCCAGAAGGCGATGACCCAGGTCTTGAAGACCTATCGGGTGCTTCCGTCCACCACGCCGGGGCCCGAGATCCTGCCCAAGTACCAGTAAATCCTGCCCACGTACCGATGACGTCGCGCGGGCGCCGCCCACAGCCCACTGTCCAGGGAGAGTGTCCATGATCGCGCTGACGTATGCCGAGATCGCCCAAGCCACCGGGGGCGAGCTGCGTACCGTCGGATCGGACACGGCTGAATCGATCGTCGACGGCACCGTCGAGACCGACTCGCGCCTCATCGCCGACGGAGGCATCTTCGCCGCCAAGCCCGGTGCCGAAACCGACGGGCACCTGTTCGTCGGCACGGCACACGAGCGCGGGGCGGTCGTTGCTCTCGTGGAGCACCCCGTCGACACGCCGATCAGCCAGGTTGTCGTCGCGAGTGTCGTGGGAGCTCTCGCCGACTTGGCACGCTACGTCGTCGCGCGAGTACGCGAAGAGGGCGAACTCACCGTCGTCGGCATCACCGGTTCGAACGGGAAGACGACGACCAAGAACCTCGTCGCGCGCATTCTCCGTGACGAGGGCGAGACCGTCTGGCCCCACGCATCCTTCAACAACGAAGTCGGCGCCCCGCTGACGATGCTGCGTGTGACGCACAGCACCCGATACCTCGTGTGCGAGTTCGGGGCCAGCGCTCCCGGCGAGATCGCCCGCCTCGCGGGACTCGTCACGCCCGATATCGGCGTCGTTCTGATGGTCGGTCTCGCGCATGCCGGCGGTTTCGGCGGTATCGAGGCGACCGTGGCCGCGAAATCCGAGCTGGTCCATGCGATCCGCCCTGGCGGCACCGCGGTATTGAACGCGGACGACCCGCGGGTCGCGGGGATGGCCTCGATCGCGTACGACCGTGGCGTGGAGGTCGTCTGGTTCGGGCGCGGCGCGAGCGCCGATGTCCGCGCCGAAGACGTCCAGGTGACCGCCCAGGGAACGACGTGCGATGTCAGCGCCGGGGGAGCGACGGTGTCGCTCCGACTCCGCGTTCTCGGCGAGCATTTCGTCGCGAATGCTCTGGCCGCGATCGCCGTCGCGACGCGAATCGGGGTGTCGTTGCAGGATTGCGTCGAGCGGCTCGAGACGGTCGAACTCGCCGAACGCTGGCGGATGCAGCCGCTCGGCACCGAGCGCGTGCGCATCATCAACGACGCGTACAACGCCAGTCCCGATTCGATGTCCGCGGCACTCCGCACGCTCGCCCAGATCACCGGGCCGGGACAGCGCACGGTCGCCGTTCTCGGCGCGATGAGCGAGCTCGGCGAATACGCCGACGACGAGCACGATCGCGTCGGACTGCTCGCGGTACGTCTCGGGATTCAGCGGATCGTGATCGTCGGCACCGACGCGCG
This sequence comes from Microbacterium sp., assembly GCF_044340635.1. Lineage (GTDB taxonomy): Bacteria > Actinomycetota > Actinomycetes > Actinomycetales > Microbacteriaceae > Microbacterium. Next base: position 171,791 of record NZ_JBIITF010000003.1, on the reverse strand, counting down.
CCGCATGTTCCTCGAGGCGATCGCGCAGGGTTCGTGGGACGGCGAAGCCGTCTTCTTCCCGGATGTGGATGCCGCCTACGACTATCTGCTCGAAGAGCTGCGCGATGGCGATCGAGTGCTCGTGAAGTCCTCCAACGCGGCGGGGCTCCGGCACCTCGGCGATCGTCTGGGAGAATCGTTCTCGTGAGATCCCTTCTGACAGCGGCAGCGATCTCTTTGGCGTTCACGCTTTTTCTCACTCCCGTCTTCATCCGCTGGTTCCGCAAATGGGGCTGGGGTCAGGTCATCCGAACCCCCGAGGCGATCGAGAACCCGAGCCACGGCCAGAAGCGCGGCACCCCGACGATGGGTGGCACGATCTTCATCGTCGGCACGATCGTCGGCTACCTGATCGGCGGGTTCACGGGCGGCAATCCGCCCACGATCTCTGGTTTGCTCGTCATCTGGATGATGATCGGATTCGGTGCCGTCGGTTTCATCGACGACTACATGAAGGTGCGCAGCCAGCGCAGCCTCGGCCTGTCGGGCTGGCGCAAGATCGTCGGTCAGATCCTCGTCGCGGTGCCCTTCGGCATCGTCGCCCTCAACTTCCCGAACGCCTGGGGTCAGACTCCCGCATCCGCGTATGTGTCGCTGTTCCGAGACATCCCCGTGCTCTCGTTCATGGCGCTCGGCCCGGTGATCGGCTGGATCCTGTACCTGACGTGGCTGTCGCTCATCGGCGTCGCGACCTCTAACAGCGTGAACGTCTCCGACGGTCTGGACGGGCTCGCCGCGGGCGCCGGAATCTTCGTCGTCGGCGCGTACAGCCTGATCGCCTTCTGGCAGTTCAACCAGATCTGCACGGGTGAGGGGTTGGCGCCCGCGCTGCAACCGGCCTGCTACGACACGCCGAACTCCTTCGACCTCGCGATCGTCTCGGCGTCCTTCGTTGGCGCCCTCGTCGGCTTCCTGTGGTGGAACGCACCGACCGCGAAACTCTTCATGGGCGATGTCGGCTCGATGGCTATCGGTGGCGTCATCGCCGCGATGGCCATCCTCACGCGCACCGAGCTGCTCGTCGTGCTGGTTGCCGGTGTTTACGTCATCGCGTCGGGCTCGGTCATCCTGCAGCGTGTGTACTTCAAGCTGACGCGCGGCAAACGCCTGTTCCTGATGAGCCCGCTGCACCACCATCTCGAGATGCGCGGCTGGGCAGAAGTCACGATCGTGGTGCGCATGTGGATCATCGCGGGCATGCTCGCCGTTTCGGGCGTGGGTCTTTTCTACGTCGAGTGGCTGACCCGGGCATGAGCGCCCCGATCTCCGAGCTCACCAGTTGGAACGCCGATTGGAAGGGCCTTCGGGTCGTCGTCCTGGGGCTCGCTCAGACCGGATTCTCGGTCGCAGATACCCTCACCGAGCTCGGTGCCGAGGTGCTCGTCGCAACCGAAACCGCGGCCGAAGAATACGCGAGCCTCCTCCCGGTCATCGGGGCCGACCTGCACGTCGGCCCGCTCGACGCGGTCCCCGATCGCATCACGGAGTTCGGCCCCGACGTGATCGTGGCATCGCCCGGGTTCGCGCCCGGTCACCCCGTCGTGCGCTGGGCGCTCGAAGCATCCGTCCCGTTGTGGGGCGACATCGAGCTCGCCTGGCGCGTGCGAGACAAAGTCGTGCGTGCGGATGGCTCGTCCGCCGACTGGATCCTGATCACGGGGACGAACGGCAAGACCACGACGACGCGCCTCACGGCGACGATGCTCGTCGAGGGCGGGCTGCGCGCGGCACCATGCGGAAACATCGGGGTGCCCGTGCTCGATGCGATCCGCGACCCCGCGGGGTTCGATGCTCTTGTCGTCGAGCTCTCGAGCCACCAACTCTGGTACCTCTCGCTTGCCGAAGCGGAGGGGCAACCCTTCCCGCTCGCCTCGGTGTGCCTGAATCTCGCCGATGACCACCTGGAATGGCACGGAACGTTCGACGCCTACCGCGAAGCCAAGGCCGTCGTCTATCGCAACACCCGCGTCGCCTGTGTCTACAACAAGGCGGATGTCGCAACCCGGGAGATGGTCGAAGACGCCGAAGTCGTCGAGGGTGCGAGAGCCATCGGATTCGACCTGGGCGTTCCGGGGCCGAGCGACGTCGGAATCGTCGACGGGATCCTCGTCGATCGCGCCTTTCTCGAGGAGCGTCGGTCCAGTGCTCTCGAGCTCACGACTCTGGACCGACTGGCATCCGTCGGGCTGATCGCCCCGCACATCGTCTCGAACATCCTCGCCGCCTCGGCCCTGTCGCGCGCCGCGGGGGTGGAGCCGGCCGCCATCCGCGACGCGCTCGACACGTTCCGGCTCGATCCCCATCGCATCGAGGTCGTCGCGCACCATGCCGGGGTGACGTGGGTGGATGACTCGAAGGCAACCAACCCGCATGCCGCCGCATCTTCCCTCTCGGCCTACCCCGGAGCGATCTGGGTCGTCGGGGGACTGCTGAAGGGCGTCGACATCGGCCCGCTCGTGGCGGGACGGGGAAGTGCGGTCAAGGCGGCCATCGTGATCGGACGTGTGCGCGACGACGTGGTCGCGGCATTCGCGCGACACGCCCCCGACGTGCCCGTGTTCGAGGTGGAGCACGGTGAGACTGAAGAGGTCATGAGGCGTGTCGTCCAGCGGGCGGCGGGCATCGCGACGTCGGGAGACGTCGTGCTTCTCGCTCCGGCTTCGGCATCCTTCGATCAGTTCAGCGGATATGCCGAGCGCGGCACGCGCTTCGCGGAAGCGGTTCGCGAGCACGTCGAGGGACTCGATCCCGAGCGTGACGACACAGAATCCGAACGGGACGTAACGCGTCCCGATCGGCATGAGGCACAGGCAGGGGAGACGGATGGCGACTCGGACGCCGACACGCCCCCCGCGGGCGGCGCAACAGCCTGACGACGCGCCCCCACCCCGAGGACTCGCGGCGCGGGTTTCGCTCGGACGCGTATTCGCTCCCGTACCGAGCGAGTTCCTCCTCATCGCATCGACCGCTCTGCTGCTGACCGGCTTCGGGCTGGTCATGGTGCTATCGGCCACGACCGCGTCCGCGACAGCCGAGGGTCAGAGCCCCTTCGAATCGCTGATCAAACAGGGTGTGTTCGCCGTCATCGGCATCCCCCTGATGTTCGTGGCATCGCGCTTCCCGGTCAGGTTCTGGAAGAAGATCGCCTGGCCCTTGCTCGGATTCGCGACGCTCTTCCAACTGCTCGTCTTCGTTCCCGGACTCGGCGTCGAGATCCTCGGAAACCGCAACTGGATTTCCATCGGAGGGCAGACCGTCCAGCCATCCGAGTTCCTCAAGCTCTCGCTCGCCCTCTGGGTCGCGTACGTCCTTTACCGCAAACAGACCCTCTTGGGTCTCTGGCGCCACGTCTTCATCCCGCTCGTCCCGGTCTCGGCGGCGGTCATCGCGACCGTCATGGCGGGGCACGACCTGGGAACGGCGATGATCCTGGTGCTGATCGTGCTCGGTGGACTGTTCTTCTCGGGAGTGCGGCTGCGCATCTTCCTCTTGCCGCTCATCGGTGCAGCGGCCTACGTGGCTTACATGGCGGTCGCGAGCCCCAACCGCATGCGCCGCATCATGAGCTTCATGAACGAGGACTGCGACTACTTCAACGACTGCTACCAGGCCATGCACGGCGTGTTCGGTTTGGCCGGCGGCGGGATCTTCGGGCTGGGTCTCGGCAACTCCAAAGAGAAGTACGGGTGGCTGCCCGCCCGCGCCAACGACTACATCTTCGCGATCGTGGGTGAAGAGGTCGGTCTCATCGGTTGCATCGTGATCCTCGGGCTCTTCACGCTGTTCGCGGTCGGTGCTTTCCACGTCATCCGCAAGACCGACGACCCGTTCATCCGGATCGCTTCGGGCGGCATCACGATCTGGATCGTCGGGCAGGCGCTCATCAACATCGGTGTCGTGCTGCGCATCTTCCCCGTTCTCGGTGTGCCCTTGCCGTTCATGTCGCAGGGCGGAACGGCTCTGCTCTCGGTGCTGATGGCCTGCGGTGTCTTGCTGTCGTTCGCTCGGACGCTGCCGACGTCGGCTCCGACCGTCCGCACCGGCATCCGTGGCGGGGCGACCGCGGCCCGTCGAGGTAAAGTCTCGGCGTGACGACCTATCTTCTGGCCGGCGGGGGAACCGCGGGCCATGTCAATCCGCTGTTGGCGGTCGCGGACGGACTACGTGCCCGGGATCCCGAGGCGCGGATTCTGGTGCTGGGCACGAAGGAGGGGCTCGAGGCGCGCCTCGTGCCCGACCGCGGCTACGAGTTGCTGACGATCGAACGTCTGCCGTTCCCGCGCCGGCCCGATCGTGCGGCCATCGGCTTTCCGGCCCGCTTTCGGAGGGCGGTCGGACACGTGCGGCGGGTCATCCGCGATCGGGATGTTTCGGTCGTTGTCGGGTTCGGAGGCTACGCGTCGGCTCCGGCCTACGTCGCGGCGCGCCTCTCGGGCACGCCCTTCGTCGTGCACGAGGCGAATGCGCGCCCGGGTCTGGCGAACGTGCTGGGCGCGCGGAGCGCGTCGGGAGTCGGCGTCGCCTTCGCCGGGACACCGCTGCGGCGCTCCCGCGTCGTCGGGATGCCGCTGCGTCGCGAGATCGTCGACCTCGACCGGTCGGCACTGCGTGACGAGGCCGCGGCGCACTTCGGCCTCGACCCCGCACGTCCGACCCTGCTGGTGTTCGGCGGGTCGCTCGGTGCGCTGAGGCTGAACGAGGCGTTCGCGGGTTCGTACGCCGATGTGCTCGCCGCGGGGTATCAGCTCGTGCACGTGACGGGAGAGCGGTCGGACTGGTCCGACCCGGGTGTGCCCGGGTATGTCGTGAAGAAGTACGAGGACCGGATGGATCTCGCCTTCGCGCTGGCCGATGTCGTCGTCTCGCGGGCCGGCGCCGCGACGGTCAGCGAGATCAGCGCCCTCGGCATCCCCGCCGTCTACGTTCCCTACGCGGTCGGCAACGGCGAGCAGCGCCTGAACGCGGCGTCTGCGGTTGCCGCGGGTGCGGCCGTGCTGATCGACGACGCGTCGTTCACGGCCGACCGGGTGCGCGCGGAGGTGGTTCCGCTGTTGGGCGATGCCGCCCGACTCGACGCGATGCGTGCGGCCGCGGCATCCGTCGGCTCGCGCCGAGGCACGGAAGACCTGATCGCTCTGATCGACGAGGCCCTCGCGCGCTGAGTCCGCGCCCTGGGGCTCGAACTGTCACAGAACGCTCGATCCGAGCGCCGAATAGAGCGGTCTGTGACAGTTCGGCGCCCCACCCCGGGCCTACGCAGCTGCGGCGCGTGAGGGCTGGGTGCGACGGCCGCGGTGCGCGGTCAGGCGGCGGGCTTCGCCGATGGCGAGGACCAGCGCCGCGATCGGCAGGACGAACGGAAGCATCTGGATCGATGTGCCGAGGATGACGACGGATGCGCCGCACAGGGCCGCGATCGTCGTCCGAACGACCCGAGAGGCCCAGCGACCCACCGCGAGAATCCAGGTGACGGCACCGCCGAGGGGCAGCGCGGCGATCGTCAGGGCCCAGACGATCCGGTTGCCGTCACCGCCCCCGATGACGTTCTCCGTCGCGGCAATGAGCAATGCGATCGCGATGAGCGTCGGCGGGCCCCAGGTGTCGATCGTGCGATGGTCGTGGGATCGCAACAGCCCGATCGCCGCGCAATACGGCAGTGCGGCAAGGAATCCCGCGACGATTCCGGTACGCATCGCCTCGGTCGAATCCAGGGTGACACCGCTCCACCCGCTACCCGTGAGGGCGAAGAAGATGGCGCCCACGCCCGCAACAGTCGACACCGCGGCGCAGGCCAACACGCTCGGGCGGGCCGGGCGGGGCATTCTTGCCGCGGGCCCGGCGGAACGGGGGGCGCCTGCCACAGGCGATCTGTGTCGCGTCAGCAGAATCACCGCGCCCAGGGTTGCCACAGCGACGAGTGCCCCAGTTGTGGGGCTCAGTAGCGTGAACGCCAGCAGGGGATAGGCGATGATGGTGCACCCGCCGCCGCCCAGCCGCGCCCACGCCGTAGGCGCGGTCAGGGTCCGGAGAATTCCGCCCAGAACGAGGGCACCCCACGCGGTGGCGGCAAGCCACGCGGCCACGAAGAACCACACGAAAGCCTGAGCGAACCAGCTGCGGGTGATTCCCGCGTCGCCCTCGTCGAAGCCGACCGACCACGAGAGAGCGGCAAGGGTCGACAAGGCGGCGGCCGGCACCGCGAGTGCGAAGGCGGCCAGCGCCTCGGGGGCGGAGAGGATTCCGCGCGTCCGGAGAGTGGCGACGATGGCGAGAAGCATCAGCAGTGGCGCGGCCCCGAAACCGGGTATCAATCCGATGGGGCCCGCTCCCGCGAACAGGAGCGGTATGCCCGCGAGCCCGAAGGCAACGGCGAGGGATGCCGCAACGATAGCCGCGCGTCGATCCAGTCGAGCGCCGAGGCCGTGGACGACCGCGGCGCGCCGCATCGAGGCATCCGGAATCCGCTGCCCGCGCGCCTCGGCGTCGTCGAGCATCGTGCCCAACACAACCTCACCGTTGCGCTCTCGCCAGCGGCGCGGGTACCAGCGCAGCAGGGCGCGGAATGCGCGCTCGTCCGGAGCCGTCATGCGAACGTCGCCACGCCGACGGCGGGCGCGGGGTGCGGGGACGCGAGCGCCCGCCGCGCCGCGGATGCCCGATTTTCGAGGTCGGCGAGCTCTTCTTCGAGGCGGGTCCAACCCGTGTCTGTGAGTGCGTAGTAGCGGCGTGCGCGCCCCTCCACGATCTCGTCGCCGTCGTCAACGACGAGTCCGCGCGTCTGCAGGCGCTCGATCGTCGCGTAGAGCGTCGTGGTCTTGAGGGAGCCGGGATCGCCGGATGCCTCGTCCACATGTCGCAGGATCGCGTAGCCGTGGCGGCGCCCCTCGGTGAGGCTCGTGAGGATCCAGAAGGCGGTCGTTCCCAGGGGCGCGCTCATGCGTCGACCATATGCCCACTTCGGGAGTATGTCGAGTTGCTGAGTCGCCCGCGCCGGCTTGGCGAGCGCGCACGCGCCGAGAGCCCGAGTCCGGGCGCGCCGGGAGCCGACCTCGCAGGAGGCCGACCTAGACTTATCGGGCCATGATTCGACCCGACCTCAGCCTGCCGATTCCCGACAACATCGGCGCCGCGCACTTCATCGGCATCGGTGGATCGGGGATGTCGGGGCTCGCCCGGATGTTCCTGGCCCGCGGCATCCGGGTCTCGGGGTCCGACCGCGCCGACAGCGACGCGCTGCGTCAGCTCGCGTTGCTCGGGGCGCGCGTGCATGTCGGGCACGACGCTGCCAATCTCGGCGACGCCGACACCGTCATCCACACCGGCGCGATCTGGCCCGAGAACCCCGAGTACGTCCTCGCGAAGGAGCGGGGGATGCCGGTCATCCATCGTTCGCAGGCGTTGCACTGGCTCATCGGTGGTCGCCGTCTCGTTTCGGTCGCCGGCGCGCACGGCAAGACAACCTCGACCGGAATGATCATCACCGCTCTGCACGAGCTGGGCGCCGATCCGAGCTTCGTCAATGGGGGAGTGATCGCGCAGCTCGGCGCCTCGAGCGGCACGGGCGTCGACGAATTGTTCGTGGTCGAGGCGGACGAGTCCGACGGCACGTTCCTGCTGTACGACACGTCCATCGCCCTCATCACGAATGTCGACCCCGATCACTTCGACCACTACGGAACGAACGACGCGTTCGATGACGCCTTCGCGCGCTTCGCCGACGCCGCCCGCGAGAGCGTCGTCATCTCGGCCGACGACCCCGGGGCGCTGCGGGTCACCGCCCGCCTCACGCATCCGAACGTCATCACCTTCGGGGAATCGAACGGCGCGGACGTGCGTGTCACCGACATCACCACCGACGGCCCGGTGTCGTTTGCGCTGACCTACCGCGGCGCGACGGAGCGGGCCCGACTCGAGATCCCCGGTGCACACAACGCGATCAATGCCGCGGGTGTCGTCGCTGTGTTGCTCTCGCTCGGGTACGAGCTCGAGCCCGCCCTGCGCGCCGTCGAGGGGTTCGCGGGCACGATCCGCCGCTTCGAATTGCACGGTGTCACCCGCGGCGTCAGCGTCTTCGATGACTACGCGCACCACCCCACCGAGGTGGCGGCAGCCCTGGCTGCGGCGCGCACCGTTATCGGCGAGGGCCGCATCATCGCCGTGCACCAGCCGCATACATACTCCCGCACACAGCAGATGTATCGCGAGTTCGCCGAAGTGCTCGAGGAGTATGCCGACCACACCGTCGTGCTCGACGTCTATGGTGCCCGTGAGGATCCCATCCCGGGTGTCACCGGCGCCCTCGTCCGCGACGCCTTCGCGGCCCCCGATCACGTCGCGTACGTTGCGGACTGGCAAGAGGCGGCCGACTACACGGCGACGGTGGCGCGAGAGGGCGACTACGTCATCACCCTCGGCTGCGGCAACGTGTACCTGATCATTCCGCAGCTGCTCGAAGCGCTTTCGCACACGGCGCCGGCCGGCGTCACGGACTGACGGATGCGTCGGCCCCCGCCGCTTCCCGCGCCCGAGACATCCGGGGCAGCCTCGAAGCGCACATCGCGTTCGTGGGATGAGTCGCGTTCGTGGGGCGACGCGCGTTCGAGGGACGACGGAGCGACCGTTCCTCGTAACGACGAGGGTCTGGGTGAAGACGCATCCGTCGTCCCTGCTCCGTCCGAGGCGCAACCGTCGCCGACGGGCGAGCTGGCGGTAGACGAGGCGGCGACCCCTGAACGGGGTGAAGACCAGACGGCCCCGGATGCCGCACCCCGACGCACGGGAATCCGTGACGTCTGGCGTGCCGCACGGGCACGTCGCCGCGCGTTGCGTCGCGAGGTGCGCCGCTTCACCGTCCGCAGCCGGCGTCGGCGTCTCGTGTGGCTCGTGATTAGCGCCGCCGTGCTGATGCTGATCGTCGGCAGCGTCGGCGCGGCCTATAGCCCGCTGTTCGCGGTCGAGCGGATCGAGGTCGTCGGCACGACGTCGCTGCCCGCGGCGACGGTCGAAGAGGCCCTGGCCGGCCAGATCGGGACGCCCCTGCCGCTCGTGGATGCGAGCGCCGTCAAGGCCGCGCTGGTGGCCTTCCCCCTGGTCGAGTCGTACACGCTCGAGGCACGCCCGCCGCATGACCTGGTGGTACGGATCGTCGAACGCACACCCATCGGGGTCATCCAGACGGATGCCGGGTGGACGCTCGTTGATGCTGCCGGCGTGGCGCTGGAGACCAGCCCGAACCCACCGGACGGTCGCCCCATCCTCGAAATCGCCGGCGGGACGACATCCGGGGCGTTCGAGTCGGCGGGACTCGTCATGCGCGCCCTCCCGGAAGCGATCGCGACCCAGGTGACGCGCATCGCGGCGACCACGCGCGACGATGTCACTCTCACGCTCGCGAGCGGCACCCAGGTCGTATGGGGTGCTGTCGAAGAGACTGCGCTCAAGGCCGTGAATCTCGACCGGGCGATGGCTGCTCGGCCCGGTATGTCGGTGTACGACGTCTCGTCGCCCGCATCCGTCGTCGTCCGCTGACCCTCGCTGCTGCGAGCTTCTGAACCTGAGGTTTTTCTCACGTGTGCCGCGACACGCCGCGCGCCTGCGGGCGCCTGCGATGCCCCGGCCTACCGTGTGAACAGAGGAAATGCATACCGGGCATTTCTTTACAGTTCTACTTGAGGTTGAAGGTTTCACCCAGGTTCGCGACACGGAGGCCGGCATGAGCCAGAACCAGAACTACCTCGCCGTTATCAAGGTTGTCGGCGTCGGCGGCGGCGGCGTCAACGCCGTCAACCGCATGATCGAGCTCGGGCTGCGCGGTGTCGAGTTCATCGCGATCAACACCGACGCGCAGGCGCTCCTCATGAGCGACGCCGATGTCAAGCTCGATGTCGGTCGCGAGATCACCCGCGGCCTCGGCGCCGGCGCCGACCCCGAGGTGGGGCGCCGTGCGGCAGAGGATCACGCCGAAGAGATCGAAGAGGCCCTCCGCGGCGCCGACATGGTGTTCGTCACAGCGGGCGAGGGTGGTGGCACCGGCACCGGTGGCGCACCCGTCGTCGCCAAGATCGCGAAGTCGATCGGCGCCCTCACGATCGGTGTCGTCACGAAGCCGTTCTCGTTCGAGGGACGCCGTCGTCAGACACAGGCCGACACGGGCGTGGCCAAGCTCAAGGAAGAGGTCGACACTCTCATCGTCGTGCCGAACGACCGCCTGCTCGAGATCAGCGATCGCGGGATCTCGATGATCGAGGCGTTCGCGACGGCAGACCAGGTGCTTCTCGCCGGTGTGCAGGGCATCACCGACCTCATCACGACTCCCGGTCTCATCAACCTCGACTTCGCCGACGTCAAGTCGGTCATGCAGGGAGCGGGATCGGCCCTCATGGGTATCGGCTCTGCCCGCGGCGCGGATCGTGCGATCAAGGCTGCCGAGCTCGCGGTTGAATCTCCGCTGCTCGAGGCCTCGATCGAGGGTGCGCACGGTGTGCTGCTCTCGATCCAGGGTGGCTCGAACCTGGGAATCTTCGAGATCAACGATGCCGCGCAGCTCGTCAAAGAGGCAGCGCACCCCGAGGCGAACATCATCTTCGGTACGGTCATCGACGACACGCTCGGCGACGAAGTGCGCGTCACGGTGATTGCGGCCGGATTCGACGGCGGAGAACCCCTGCAGCGCAGCGAGCCCGTCGTCGCTCAGCGACAGGCGCCCGCCCTGCCGGTCGCCACGGCCGACGAGGCAGCCGAGGTCAAGGCCCCCGTGCGCGAGTCGGTTTCGGTCGGCTCCGCGTCCGGCCCGATCGTTCCCGAGGCCGCGGGTTTCGACTCCGCGTTCGGTGACGACGATCTCGACATCCCGGACTTCCTGAAGTAGCGGTATCCCGCAACGGATGCCGCGGCCCGCGAGAGGTGCCGCATGACCGAAGTGGCCCCTCTCGCGGACCGACTGGCGTTGTTGGACGAACGCGTCGCAGCCGCGGCCCGGACGGCCGGACGCGACCCGGCTGAGATCACGCGGATCGTCGTGACGAAGTTCCATCCGGCGCAGCTGGTGCGCGATCTGCACGCCCTCGGCGTCCGAGACGTCGGTGAGAACCGCCAGCAAGAGATCTCCGCAAAACGTGCTGAGCTCGAGGACCTCGCGGACATGCGCTGGCACTTTGTCGGGCAGATCCAGACGAACAAGGCGCGTGCCGTGCGGGCCGCCGCATCCGTCGTTCACTCGGTGGATCGGACCAAGCTCGCCGACGCTCTCAGTGGCGCCGCGGACGCCGGGACGCCGCCGCTCGACGTGCTCGTGCAGATCAATCTGACGGCCGACGCGGGACGCGGCGGAACGAATGAGTCGGACGTCGTGGCCCTCGCCGAACACGTCGCCGGATGCGCCGGCCTCCGGCTGCGCGGCGTCATGGCTGTGGCGCCGCTCGACGAGAATCCCGCCGCGGCCTTCGCACGCTTGGCCGAGCACGCCGCACGGGTCCGCGCCGTGGTGCCCGACGCATCCTGGATCAGCGCCGGGATGACGGGGGATTTCGAAGAAGCGATCGCCGGCGGCGCGACACACCTGCGGATCGGGTCCGCAATCACGGGCAACCGACCCGCCCGCGGTTAACCTCGAAACAGACGAGCCAACACGGAGGATGCGATGTCGAACCCGCTCAAGAAGACCATGGTCTACCTCGGTCTTGCCGACGAAGAAGAAGTCGTCGACGAGCCGCAGCAGCAGCACTCGCGCGTGCACGCCGTCGAGCCCAAGGGCACGGTGACGCCCCTTCGTCCGAAGGCCGTCCACCAGCCCGCAGCGGGCGGACTGACCGAGATCCTCACGGTGCACCCCAAGCAGTACCGCGACGCCCAGGTGATCGCCGAGAACTTCCGCGAGGGCATCCCCGTGATCATCAACCTCTCGCAGATGAGCGACGCCGACGCGCGCCGCCTCATCGACTTCGCGAGCGGACTGTCGCTGGGACTGTACGGACGCATCGAGCGGGTCACGAGCAAGGTCTTCCTGCTCTCGCCCGAGCACGTCGAGGTTTCGGGTGACGGCGGCATCCCGCACGCCGACCCGGACGCCGCGCCCTTCTCCGCGTCGTAGTCTGTATACGTGGAACTGCTGAGGCTCATTGCGTCGATCCTCAACGGTCTGATCCTGCTGTACGTGTTCGTGCTGCTGGGGCGACTCATTCTCGAGTACATCCCGGTCTTCAATCGCGAATGGCGTCCTCGGGGTGCCGGGCTCATCTTCGCTGAAATCGTCTACACCGTGACGGATCCTCCGATCCGGCTTTTTCGCCGATTCATCCCGCCGCTCCGTATCGGACCGGTTGCGATCGATCTCGCTTTCGCGCTCACGATCTTCCTGTGTTTCATCCTGCTGAGCGTCACACGATCCATCGCCGGCGCGGCATAAACCGGCGCTTTCGGTTGGGCTGACTGTGCCGTGACGCACCCGGTCCGCTCTCGCGACACCGAGATGGCTCAGCTATGCTGATGGCTTCGCGCCCCAGCGCAGCCACGCCGTGACCAGCAGAGATGAACAGGACGGATCCCCCATGGCTCTGACCCCCGATGACGTTGTTACCAAGCAGTTCCAGCACGTCCGGTTCAAAGAGGGTTTCGACCCCGAAGAGGTCGACGACTTCCTCGACGAGATCGTCGTCGAGTGGCGCAAGACGATCGCCGAGAACGAAGAGCTGAAGGCCAAGCTCGAGGCCTATGAGGCCGGCGAGAAGCCGGCCGCCGCGGCACCCGCTGCTGAGCCCGCGCCCGAGGTCGAGGCTCCCGTCGCGGCCGCGCCGAAGCCCGCTCCCTCGAGCGATGACGCCGGCGCAAGCACCAGCGCGGGAATCATCGAGCTCGCGCAGCGCCTGCACGACGAGCACGTCGCCGAGGGCATCGCCCAGCGCGACAAGCTGGTCGGAGAGGCTGAGGCAACCGCATCGCGCATCGTTGCCGAAGCCGAGGCCAAGCAGCGCGAAGAGGCCGCCCGCCTCGAAAAGGAGCGCACGGTACTCGAGGGTCGCATCACCGAGCTCCGTCAGTTCGAGCGTGACTATCGCGCCCAGCTGCGTAGCTACATCGAGGGTCAGCTGCGCGACCTCGAGACGTCCGGCTCGACGTCGGGCTCGACGCCCGTGTCGGCCATCGGTCTCTAGACCTTGACCGAACCGAGTCCCGCACCCGAGCAATCCGCGGGGCCGCGCAAGCCTCTCAATCGACCGGCGGCCATCGCTATCATCGCGACTCTCGCGGTGGTGGCCTTGGCCGCCGATCAGTTGAGCAAGTTCTTCGCCTTGCAGAATCTGACGCCGGGTGATCCGGTCCAGATTCTGGGCGAGTTCCTCGTCTTCGTCCTGGTCTTCAACCCGGGCGCCGCGTTCTCGCTGGGCGAGAGTGTCACGTGGGTCTTCACGATCGCGCTGGCCGCGGTCGCGATCGCGATCGTCTGGTTGATGATCACGCGGGTGCGCTCCCGGCTCTGGGCCGTGGCCCTCGGGCTGCTGCTCGGCGGCGTTCTCGGCAATCTCACCGATCGTCTGCTGCGTGACCCGGGCTTCCCGGTCGGCCATGTCGTCGACTTCATCTCCACGCCGTGGATGATGCCGGCGATTTACAACGTCGCCGACATCTTCATCGTCTGCGACATGATCGGGATCGCCCTGCTCGTCCTGCTCGGACTGCACATGGACGGCACCCGTGAACGTCGGGAAGACCGCGCCGAGACATCCCCGGACGAAAGCGTTGCCGACGGGGCCGTGGGCGATGAGTCCACGGCCGGCGGTCCTGTTTCGATCGAGGGCGTGGGCACCGACCGTGATGCGCTTTTCCCGGTCGCGGACCCGGATGTCGGGGCCCCACGACGACCCGACGGCGCTGTCGCGGACGGCACCGACGACCCCCCGAGGGCCTAGCAGTGCCGGCGCGGAGTCTTCCCGTGCCCGACGGTCTGGAGGGCACCCGGGTCGACGCGGCCCTGGCCAAGATGCTCGGGTTCTCGCGCACCTTCGCGGCAGAGGTTGCCGAATCCGGTGGCGTCAGTGTGGATGGTCGCGTGGTCGGAAAATCGGACCGCCTGTCGGGCGGAGTCTGGCTCGAGGTCAACTGGGAAGAACGCGAGGAACCTCGTGTGGTCCCGATGGCGGTGCCCGACTTCGGCATCGTCTACGACGACGATGACATCGTCGTGATCGACAAGCCGGCGGGTGTCGCGGCCCATCCGAGCGTCGGATGGGAAGGGCCGACGGTCCTCGGGGCATTGGCCGCGAGCGGATATACCATCGCCACGACCGGCGCCGCGGAGCGGCAGGGCATCGTGCATCGGCTCGATGTCGGCACGAGTGGGCTCATGGTCGTCGCGAAGTCCGAAGCGGCTTACACGGCGCTGAAGCGCGCTTTCAAGGAACGTGAGGTCGAGAAGATCTATCACGCCGTCGTGCAGGGGCATCCTGATCCCTTGTCCGGCACGATCGACGCGCCGATCGGTCGGCACGCCACGCACTCGTGGAAATTCGCCGTCACGCCGGACGGCAAGGATTCGGTCACGCACTACGAGACGCTCGAGGCATTCCGTGGTGCCTCCCTGCTCGAGATTCATCTCGAGACCGGGCGCACGCACCAGATCCGCGTTCACATGGCCGCGCAGAGGCATCCGTGTGTCGGCGATCCGCTTTACGGTGCGGACCCGACGATGTCGGCTCGTTTGGGGTTGACCCGCCAGTGGCTCCACGCTCGACAGCTTTCGTTCCATCACCCGGCGACCGGCGACTGGGTCACCTTCGCCTCGGATTATCCGGCCGATCTCGCCCACGCGCTCGAGGTGCTGCAGGCCGGATGAGCCGGGGTCCTGCCGAATGTCGCAGGCCCGGGGCAGAATGCGGTGATGGCGATCGACGTGCGGCCCGCGACGGTGTTCGAAGATGTGCAGATCATGGTGGGCCCCAAGCGCCCCGATGCGAATGTCTGCTGGTGTCTGAGCTACCGCATCCCGTCGAAAGAGAACCTCGCGCTTCGGGGCACGGCGCGCGGCGAGCGCGTTGCCGAGCTCGTGCGCGAGGGGCCGCCCGGTGTTCTGGCGTACGACGGGGAAGAGATCGTCGGGTGGGCGGCGATCCATCCGCGGGCGGACACCTCGTTCGCGCGGAACCGCAAGATCCCCCGTATCGACGATCAGGATGTCTGGTCGCTTTGGTGCGTGCGGGTGCGCGGTGGTGAACGGGTTTCCGAGGGTCCTGATGCGTCTCGATCTGGCGTAGCCGGGTCGGTTTCGGTGCGACCCGTCGACGATGTCGGAGGCGCCCCTTAGTGTGGACGAGTGGCAGCCGACTCCTTCGTTCATCTCCATGTGCACAGCGAATACTCGATGCTCGACGGGGCCGCCCGCGTCGGCCCGCTCGTGCAAGAGGCGGCACGTCAGGGCATGCCCGCGATCGCGATAACCGACCACGGCAACACCTTCGGCGCATACGAGTTCTACAAGGCCGCGAAGGATGTCGGCATCAAGCCGATCATCGGCGTGGAGGCCTACGTCACGCCGGGAACGCACCGCAGCGACCGATCCCGTGTGAAGTGGGGCAGCCCCGACCAGAACGACGACGACGTCTCGGGTTCGGGTGCCTATACGCACATGACGCTGCTCTCGCAGAGCACCGAGGGCATGCACAACCTCTTCCGGCTCTCGTCGCTCGCGAGCATCGAGGGGTACTACTTCAAGCCGCGCATGGACCGCGACATCCTCCAGAAGTACGGCAAGGGACTCATCGCGACGACCGGCTGCCCCTCCGGAGAGGTACAGACCCGTCTGCGGCTCGGGCAGTACGACGCGGCTCGGGCGGCGGCCGCCGAGTTCCAGGACCTGTTCGGCAAAGAGAACTACTTCGCCGAGATCATGGACCACGGGCTCAGCATCGAGCGCCGCGTGATGAGCGACCTGCTGCGCATCTCGAAAGATCTCGACATCCCCCTACTGGCGACGAACGATCTGCATTACACGCATCAGCACGATGCCACATCCCACGCCGCCCTGCTGTGCGTGCAGTCCGGGTCGACGTTGGACGATCCCAAACGCTTCAAGTTCGACGGCGACGGGTACTACGTCAAGACGCCGGCCGAGATGCGCCAGATCTTCCGTGACCACCCCGAGGCCTGCGATAACACCCTGCTCGTCGCCGAGCGCTGCGAGGTCGAGTTCAACACCAGCGCGAACTACATGCCGCGCTACCCGGTGCCCGACGGCGAGACCGAACAGTCCTGGTTCGTCAAAGAGGTGGAGCGGGGACTGCAGGCGCGCTACCCGTCGGGGATCCCCGACGAGGTGCGCCGACAGGCCGAGTACGAGACCGACGTCATCGTCCAGATGGGATTCCCGGGCTACTTCCTCGTCGTCGCCGACTTCATCAACTGGGCGAAGAACAACGGGATCCGCGTTGGCCCCGGTCGTGGTTCGGGTGCCGGATCGATGGCGGCGTACGCGATGCGCATCACCGACCTCGACCCGCTCCAGCACGGACTGATCTTTGAGCGGTTCCTCAACCCCGAGCGCGTCTCGATGCCCGACTTCGACGTCGACTTCGACGACCGCCGCCGCGGCGAGGTCATCCAGTACGTCACCGATAAGTACGGCGACGAGCGTGTCGCTCAGATCGTCACGTACGGCACGATCAAGGCCAAGCAGGCGCTCAAGGATGCTTCGCGCGTGCTGGGCTTCCCGTTCGGCATGGGGGAGCGGCTGACGAAGGCCATGCCCCCCGCGGTCATGGGCAAGGACATGCCCCTCGAGGGCATGTTCGACAAGGCGCATCCACGGTTCAAAGAGGCATCCGAGTTCCGCACCCTGATCGAGACCGATCCCGAAGCGAAGACCGTCTTCGACACCGCGGTCGGGCTCGAGAACCTGAAGCGCCAGTGGGGTGTGCACGCGGCCGGCGTCATCATGTCGAGTGAGCCGCTCAGCGACATCATCCCGATCATGAAGCGGGAGCAGGACGGCCAGATCGTCACGCAGTTCGACTACCCCGCGTGTGAGTCGCTCGGCCTGATCAAGATGGACTTCCTGGGGCTCCGCAACCTCACGATCATCGACGACGCGCTCGACAATATCGAGGCGAACCGTGGCGAGAAGCTCGTGCTCGAAGACCTGACCCTCGACGACGTGGCGTCCTATGAGCTGCTGGCGCGCGGCGACACGCTCGGCGTCTTCCAGCTCGACGGTGGGCCGATGCGGTCCCTCCTGCGTTTGATGAAGCCCGACAACTTCGAAGACATCTCCGCCGTCCTCGCGCTGTACCGTCCCGGCCCCATGGGGGTCGACTCCCACACGAACTACGCGCTTCGCAAGAACGGCCTGCAGCCGATCACGCCGATCCACCCCGAACTCGAAGAACCCCTGAGCGAGATCCTCGGTACGACCTACGGGTTGATCGTCTATCAAGAGCAGGTGATGTCGGCCGCGCAGAAGCTCGCCGGCTTCTCGCTCGGTCAGGCGGACATCCTCCGTCGCGCCATGGGCAAGAAGAAGAAATCCGAGCTCGACAAGCAGCAGGCAGACTTCTTCGAGGGCATGACGGCGAACGGATACTCGCCGGCCGCCCAGAACGCGCTCTGGAAGGTTCTCGAGTCGTTCGCCGACTACGCCTTCAACAAGGCGCACACCGCCGCATATGGGCTCATCTCCTACTGGACCGCCTACCTGAAGGCGCACTACCCCGCCGAGTACATGGCCGCCCTGCTGACGAGTGTCGGGGATTCCAAGGACAAACTCGCGGTGTATCTCAACGAGTGCCGACGAATGGGAATGAAGGTCCTCCCGCCCGACGTCAGCCAGTCGATCCGGTATTTCGCGGCCGTGGGCGATGACATCCGATTCGGTCTCGGCGCCATCCGCAACGTCGGGGCGAACGTCGTGGATGCGATCGTCGCGTGCCGCGGCGAGGAGCCGTTCACGTCGTTCCATGACTTCCTGCAGCGCGTTCCGCTGCAGGTCGCCAACAAGCGCACGATCGAATCGCTCATCAAAGCCGGCGCTTTCGACTCGACGGGTGCGACACGGCGCGCGCTGCTCGAGATCCATGAGAACGCGATCGAGCAGACCGTCGACGTCAAACGCAACGAGGCGAACGGTCAGTACGGTTTCGACTTCGACAGCCTGTTCGATGAGCCCCAGCACGGCTCGAAGACCGTGCCGCATCGGCCCGAGTGGACGAAGAAGGACAAGCTGGCTTTCGAGCGCGAAATGCTCGGGCTGTACGTGTCGGATCACCCGCTCGCGGGGCTCGAGATGCCGCTCGCCAAACACGCCTCCACGACCATCCATGATCTGCTCTCCGCCGAGGATCTCGGCGACGGCGACCAGGTCACCGTCGCAGGACTCCTGACGAGCGTGCAGCACCGCGTCGCCAAATCGAGCGGAAATCCTTATGGCATGGTGACCGTCGAGGACTTCAACGGCGAAGTGAACGTGATGTTCATGGGCAAGACGTACATCGAGTACCAGCCGCTGCTGCAGGCCGATGCGATCCTGGTCGTGCGCGGCAGGGTGTCTCGTCGCGATGACGGGCTGAACCTGCACGCCGTCTCGGCGATGGTGCCCGATCTGGGCGCCGTGGACGCCGGGGGAGCGCTCGAGCTCATCGTGCCCGAGCATCGCGCGACACACGCGGTCATCACCGATCTCGCCGTGGTGCTCGAGCGACACCGCGGCCAGACCGAGGTGCGCATGAAGCTGACCAAGGGTGACGTCGCGAAGGTTTTCGACGTGCCGCTTCCGGTCAAGGTGACCGCGGATCTCTACGGGGAATTGAAGTCTCTGCTCGGACCCGGATGCCTGGGCTGAGCGTATGTGCGCGAGGTAAGGTAGCCGGGGCGCCGACGGCGTCGCACGAGAGGGGATGGTTATGGCCGACGAGAACCTGACAGACGACGAGAGGGATCTCGGAGCTTCGCCGGTCTCGGCGACGGAGCCGGACCCGACGCCGACGGATGACGCCGACTTCGACGCGGCGACCGAGAGCGAGCCCGAAGAAGCACCTCAATACGGCGTCGGCCCGTTCACGATCCGCGAGGTCGCGATCCTCGGGCTCTGGGCTGTGGCATTCATCGTCTCGTTCTTCTCCGTTGTTCGTGCACCGTTCAGCTCCGTCTGGATGAGCGGTATCGATTGGGTGCTGACTATCGGCGTGCCGACGGTGGCTGTGTTCCTCATCACCCTGCGCCGCTTCTCGCCCGACGGGATTCGACGCGTGGGGTCGCTCGGCGTCGACCAGTTCGCATCCGTCGCCTTCTCGGTCTCGAGCGTCATCTGGCTCTCGTACATCTGGAACACGATCGCCACGGTGGTCGATGACGGCCCGTGGTACACGACGTGGGTCGTATGGGTCGAGCTGATCGTCTTCCTGGCCCTCGTTCTGCTCACCGTCTTCGCGCCGTTCATCGCGCCGTTCGACGAGGACTTCCGGGGACGCCCCGAAGCACCCGCGCATCGCAACGCCCGCGCCGTGCGTGCCGTCGTGGCCCGCCCCCGCCCCGAGCCGACGCCCGAGTCCTACGCTCCCGTTTCGGGGGATGGGGCCGCGCAGGCCACCGGCGCCTACCCGATCGGCTCGTATGCGGTGGACGACGCCGAGCCGTCCACGGGTGACACGGGCGTTGTCGACGCTGGCGGCTGGAGCCCGACCCCGGCGTACGCGCGCGGAGCGACGGACACCGGCGCGCAGCCGGTGACGGATGCGGCACCCGCAGCGGCTTCGCGCCCCTTCTGGGCGCTGTCGCCGGTCGAGCGCGACGTGGTCGACGAGCGCACCGGGGCCGCGTTGTTCCGGATCGGGCCGACGGCGTGGGCACTCGTGATCGCGGATCGCGGATCGAGCTTCGTCGTGCAGCATGAGGACGGGCGCGTCGGCGTGCTCTACGACGTCTCGGGCGTCACCCGGGGCTGATCCGCCGGGTAGCCTGGGAGGATGCGCACGATCGACCTCCGCGGCACTGCCGCGCGCGATGCCGCGGCCCTCGTCCCGCGCGCGACCGAAGCACGCGACAACGCTTTGCGCGTCGCTGGCGAACTCGTCGCCGACGTCCGTGACCGCGGCGAAGCCGCCCTGCGCGAGCAGGCCGAGAAGTTCGATGGTGTCACCGGACACACGCTCCGGGTTCCGCGCGCCGATATCGACGCGGCGGTCGACGGACTCGATGCCGATGTGCGAGATGCACTCGAACGCGCCATCGAGAACGTTCGGCGCGCGTCGGCGGCGCAGGTCCCGCCTCCGGTCGTCACCGAACTCGCTCCCGGGGCACGCGTCACCCAGCGCTGGCAGCCGGTCCGCCGCGTCGGCGTCTATGTGCCGGGCGGCAAGGCGGTCTATCCGTCCAGCGTCGTCATGAACGTCGTCCCCGCCCAGGTCGCCGGAGTCAGCGCCGTGGCGCTCGCTTCGCCCGCCCAACGCAGTGACGGCAAGGTGCACCCGACAATCCTTGCGGCGGCGGGTCTGCTCGGCGTGGATGAGGTCTACGCGATCGGTGGTGCGGGCGCGATCGCTGCGCTCGCCTACGGCGTTGCGGACATCGCTCTCGAACCGGTTGACGTGGTCACAGGTCCCGGCAACAATTACGTCGCCGCGGCGAAGCGTCACGTCGCGGGCGTCGTCGGGACCGACTCCGAGGCGGGTGCGACCGAGATCCTCGTGATCGCCGACGATTCAGCCGACGCGGCACTGGTTGCGGCGGATCTGGTCAGTCAGGCCGAGCACGACGAACAGGCCGGAGCAGTGCTCGTGACGGATTCGGCCGACCTGGCCGAGGCCGTCCGCGCGGCGGTGCAGGATGTCGCATCGCGCACGCGGCACGCGGAGCGGGTGCGTACGGCACTCGCGGGCACACAGTCCGCGATCGTGCTGGTGGACGATCTGGTTGCTGCGGTGGCGTTCAGCAACGCCTACGCTCCGGAACACCTCGAGGTCCAGACGCGCGACCCCGAGGGGCTGTTGCCCGAGTTGACCAATGCGGGTGCGATCTTCCTCGGACCGAACTCGCCCGTGAGCCTCGGGGACTATCTCGCGGGAAGCAATCACGTTCTGCCCACCGGAGGTCAGGCGCGCTACGCGGCCGGGCTCGGAGCGCAGACGTTCTTGCGGGCGCAGCAGATCATCGCGTACGACCGTGATGCGCTGGAGGGCGTGGCCGACGCGATCGTCGCGCTGGCCGAAGCCGAGGCCCTGCCCGCGCACGGTGAGGCCGTGACCGCGCGCTTCGCGCCGGTCGCAGCAGACTCCGAAGCATCCACGATCTGAAGCTGCCATTCAACGACTCCGCCTTTAGCGAGGACCACGAGATATGCACTGCCCCTTCTGTCGGCATCCCGACTCTCGCGTGATCGATTCGCGCACGAGCGATGACGGGCTCTCGATTCGTCGTCGCCGGCAATGCCCCGAATGCGGTGGTCGATTTTCGACGATCGAGACCGCGAGCCTCAATGTCATCAAGCGGTCCGGGGTCATCGAGCCGTTCAGTCGCGAGAAGGTCATGTCGGGTGTGCGTAAGGCGTGCCAGGGTCGCCCCGTGACCGAGGCGGATCTCGCCATGCTCGCGCAGAAGGTCGAAGAAGCAGTGCGGCAGACGGGCGCGTCCCAGGTGGACACGAACGAGATCGGGCTGGCGATCCTGGGTCCGCTCCGGGCCCTTGACATGGTCGCCTATCTGCGGTTCGCGAGCGTGTATCAAGCTTTCGAGTCGCTCGACGATTTCGAGACGGCAATCGACGATCTGCGCGCGGATCGCGTCGCGGCTCCGGGGTTCGACGGCGACGTGCCTCGTGCGTGAGTCAGAGGGGGGCGGGATGTACCGCCTTCTTTTCTCCGTCGTGCTCTCGAGGTTCGACCCCGAGACGGCGCATCACCTCGGGATGCGGGTCGTGCGTGCCGCGGGTGTTACTCCGTTCTCCGCTCTGGTCCGCCGAGTGACACGCCCCGCGCCAACGCTTCGGACGCGAGCTCTCGGCATCGACTTTCCCTCGCCTTTCGGTGTCGCCGCCGGGTTCGACAAGGACGCGGTCGGGGTTCTCGGGCTCGGCGCGCTCGGCTTCGGGCATGTCGAGGTCGGCACACTGACGGCGATCCCGCAGGACGGCAACCCCCGCCCGCGCCTGTTTCGACTCATCCCGGATCGCGCTGTGATCAACCGCATGGGATTCAACAACGGGGGAGCGGATGCGGCAGCCGCTCGCATCGCGAAGCTCCGCCGGCGTCACGACCGACCGGTGATCGGCATCAACATCGGAAAGAGCCGAGTCGTCGATGTCGCGGATGCGACGGCCGATTATGTGCGCAGTGCGACGCGCCTGGCGCCGCTCGCCGACTACCTCGCCGTGAATGTCTCGTCGCCGAACACGCCGGGCCTGCGCACCCTGCAGGCCGTGGAGACGCTCACGCCGTTGCTGCGCGCGGTCAAGGATGCGGCGGGGACCACACCGCTGCTCGTGAAGATCGCCCCGGACCTCGACGACGAAGAGGTGCGGGCGATCGCACTTCTCGCGGTCGAGCTCGGGCTCGACGGACTCATCGCCACCAACACGACGCTCTCGCGTGCGGGCCTCCGGACCGACCCCACTGTCGTCGAGGCTGCGGGCGCGGGCGGGCTCTCGGGGGCACCGTTGCGTGATCGCTCGCTCGAAGTACTTCGCGTCGTCCGAGCATCGGTCCCCGCCGAGTTCTGCGTGATCTCGGTCGGCGGCGTCGAGAGCGGCGCGGACGTGCGTGAGCGCTTGGACGCGGGGGCCACCCTCGTGCAGGGCTATACCGCGTTTCTTTACCGCGGCCCGTTCTGGGCCCGACAGATCAACCGCGCTCTCGCTCGCGGCTGATCGCCGCGCGAGAGCGGGGGCGGGTCAGGCGATCGGCTTGCCGCCGCGACGCACCTGCGGCTTCGGCAGACGCAGGAAGCGCATCTGCATCGAACGCATCGCCGCGTACCAGGCGGTGCCGCGCTCGAGCTTGTCGGCACCGAACTTGGTGCGGATGGCTCGCTTGGCGCGCCACCCCGTCAGAACCATGTCGAGGACGACGAGCAGGATGAAGCCCCACAATGCGATGAAGGCGTAGTACTGGATGTAGGTGTTCTGGATGAAGGTCAGCAGGATGACGACGATCATGGCCGGCATCACGAACTCGGCGAGGTGCCATCCTCCGTCGACGTAGTCGCGCAGGAACTTGCGCTGCGGCCCCTTGTCGCGGGCGGGGAGGTAGCGTTCGTCTCCCTTGGCCATACCGGCGCGAGCCTGATCGCGCTTCGCCGCGAGTTCGGCGCGGGCACGCTGCTTGGCCTCTTTCGTGTCGGCCACGAGGGGGCGTCGACGCATCGCCTCACGCTCGGAGCGCGTCGGGGTGGCGCGCCCCTTTCCGGCACCGACCGCGGCGGAATCCTCGTCGCTCGGCACGGGGGCGGGGGAGTTGGCCACGATGTTTCCTTGCAGGTCGGCGGAGTTGTACTCGCCCATAAGATTACCCGCATGCACGCATCGGAAGTCCCCTCGTCCCCACTCCGTACCGCTGTCGAAGATGGAATCGCTCCGGCACTCGCCGACCTGGGCGCCCTCGTGCGTATTCCGGGCATCGCTTGGCCCGCGTTCGATCAGACCCAGCTCGAGCGGAGCGCGAGTGCGGTCGCGCGCCTCGCCGAGGACACGGGAGTGTTCGATGAGGTGCGGATCCTGCGCGCCGCCATCCCCGGAACGGATGAGGTAGGTCAGCCCGCAGTCCTGGCCACGCGGGCAGCACGCGGGAATGCCCCGACGGTGCTTCTCTACGCCCACCACGACGTCCAGCCCCCGGGCGATGACGCGCTCTGGGAATCGCCGCCGTTCGAACCGACCGTTCGCGACGGACGCCTGTACGGGCGCGGCGCGGCCGACGACAAAGCCGGCATCATGGCGCACATCGCTGCGCTCCGGGCGCTGCGGGCGAGCACGGAGGGTGAGCTCGAGCTCGGTGTCGTCCTCTTCGTCGAGGGTGAGGAGGAGTACGGGTCCCGCTCCTTCGCACAGTTCCTCGCGGACAATCGCGATGCCCTCCGCGCGGACGTGATCGTGGTCGCCGATTCGGGAAACTGGGATTCCGACACTCCAGCACTGGCCGTGTCACTGCGAGGCAACGCGCGGTTCACGATGCGCGTCCGAACCCTCGACCACGCTTCGCACTCCGGAATGTTCGGCGGAGCCGTGCCCGATGCGATGCTCGCCACGATCAAACTGCTGGCAACGCTGTGGGATGCGGACGGCACGGTCGCCGTCGAAGGGATGACGGTGCGTGAGGCGCACACACCGGACTACTCCGAGAGCACCCTGCGCGATGAGGCCGGGCTTCTTCCCGGGGTCTCGCCGGCCGGTGCCGGAGACATCCTGTCGCGGATCTGGAATCGTCCCGCGATCACGGTCATCGGCACCGACTTCACGAGCGTCGAAGCGGCTTCGAACACCCTCTCGCCCGAGGTCTCGGTCGTGATCAGCGCCCGCGTGGCACCGGGCCAGAAAGCCTCCGATGCCTATGCCGCTCTCGAGTCGCACCTGCGCGCGAACGCGCCGTTCGGGGCCGAGCTGACCTTCTCAGACGTCGACCTCGGGGACGGGTTCCTCGTCGACACGTCCGGGTGGGCCGTCGCGGCGGTGCGGGATGCTTTCGCCGAGGGATACGGCGTCGACCCCGTCGACATCGGGGTGGGCGGCAGCATCCCGTTCATCTCGGATCTCGTCCGCGAGTTCCCCGAAGCGCAGATCCTCGTCACCGGGGTCGAGGACCCGCATTCGCGAGCGCACAGCCCGAACGAATCCCTGCATCTGGAGACGTTCCGCCACGCGATCTTGAGCGAAGCGTTGCTGTTGCGCGCCCTCGATGACCGAGGCCGCGGGTAGACTCGGCGCAGGAGGACTGACAATGACAGACACCACGATCGTTCCCAACGAAACGACCACCGAGGCTCGCCCGCACGGCGTCAATCTCACCGAGGCCGCGGCCTTGAAGGTCAAGAGCCTGCTCGAGCAGGAAGGCCGCGACGACCTGCGTCTTCGCGTTGCCGTTCAGCCCGGCGGATGCTCCGGACTCATCTACCAGCTCTACTTCGACGAGCGCTATCTCGACGGCGACGAGACCGTCGACTTCGATGGCGTCGAGGTCATCGTCGACAACATGAGCGTCCCGTATCTCGATGGCGCAGCCATCGATTTCAAAGACACGATCTCGGAGCAGGGCTTCACGATCGACAACCCCAATGCTGCGGGCAGTTGCGCCTGCGGTGACAGCTTCCACTAGCCTCACGAGCGCATCACGATCGGTGCGCGCGCTGGGTGAGTGTCCTGAATCGCATGTGAGGTTGCCCTAGACTTGGGCGAGTCACACCCGCGTCCGAAAGGTGAATCGTGCGCTCCAAACGCCGCCTCCGCTGGGCCGCTATCCCGGTCGGGATTACGGCAGCATTCCTCCTTGCAGGATGCACGACCACCGAGTTGAACGGGTATCTCCCGGGCTTCACCGACGACGGCGTGCAGGCGACGGACCGCACCGAGATGGTGTCGGGTCTCTGGGTCAACTCCTGGATCGTCCTGCTCGTCGTGGGTGTGATCACGTGGGGTCTGACGCTCTTCGCGATGGTGGCCTATCGGCGCCGCAAGGGCCAGACCGGCCTCCCGGTCCAGCTTCGGTACAACATGCCGATCGAGATCTTCTACACGCTCGTTCCGTTCATTCTCGTCCTGGGCCTGTTCGCGTTCACCGCGCGGGACCAGACGATCCTCGAGACGCAGTACGAAGATCCGGATGTCTCGATTTCGGCCATCGGCAAGCAGTGGGCCTGGGACTTCCAGTACAACGGCGAAGAGGAAGACAACTCGGACGCCGTATGGACTCAGGGTGTCCAAGCGGTCCCCGCGGCGAACGGCGACGTGGATCAGGCGGCGCTGCCGACCCTGGTTCTCCCCGTGAACAAGACGGTGCAGATCGAGCTTCTCTCGCGTGACGTCATCCACTCCTTCTGGGTCATCGACTTCTTGTACAAGAAGGACATGATCCCCGAGCGGGAGAACTACTGGTCCTTCACGCCCACACGTGAGGGCACCTTTGCCGGCAAGTGCGCCGAGCTCTGTGGCGAGTATCACTCGGCCATGCTCTTCAACGTCGAGGTCGTCAGCGAAGACGAGTACGAGGACTACGTCGACTCCCTCCGCGCGGCGGGTCAGACCGGTGACATCACCACCGACTACGACCGCAATAGCAACCTGCCCGGCACGGGTGGAAATACAGTCGACGTCGTCGGCAGCGAGGAAGGCTGATCACCGTGGCCACGACTCTCCCACTCCAGGAGGCCGGACGAGCGACGACTCTCCCGCCGCGCCAAGCGGCGCTGCTGAGCTCATCGCGCGTTGAGCAGAAGGGCAACATCGTCGTCAAGTGGATCACCTCCACTGACCACAAGACCATCGGGTACATGTACCTGATCGCCTCGTTCATCTTCTTCCTCCTCGGCGGCGTGATGGCTCTCATCATCCGTGCCGAGCTGTTCGCGCCGGGTATGCAGGTCATCCCGACCAAGGAGCAGTACAACCAGCTGTTCACGATGCACGGCACGATCATGCTGCTGATGTTCGCGACGCCGCTCTTCGCCGGTTTCGCGAACGTCATCATGCCGCTGCAGATCGGTGCGCCCGACGTCGCGTTCCCGCGCCTCAACGCTTTTGCCTTCTGGCTGTTCCTCTTCGGCTCGACCATCGCTGTGTCGGGCTTCCTCACCCCGCAGGGTGCCGCATCGTTCGGATGGTTCGCCTATCAACCGCTTGCGAATGCCACGTTCTCGCCAGGGGTAGGCGGTAATCTCTGGATGCTCGGGCTGGGAATGAGCGGCTTCGGCACCATTCTCGGTGCGGTGAACTTCATCACGACGATCATCACGATGCGCGCGCCGGGTATGACGATGTGGCGCATGCCGATCTTCACCTGGAACACGCTCGTTACGAGCCTGCTCGTCCTGATGGCCTTCCCGGTGCTCGCCGCGGCGATCCTGGCCGCCGCCGCTGACCGTGTTCTCGGCGCTCACATCTACGACCCCGCGAACGGTGGCGTGCTCTTGTGGCAGCACTTGTTCTGGTTCTTCGGCCACCCCGAGGTCTACATCATCGCGCTACCGTTCTTCGGCATCGTGTCCGAGATCTTCCCCGTCTTCTCGCGCAAGCCGATCTTCGGCTACAAAACGCTCGTCTACGCCACGATCGCGATCGCCGCGCTCTCGGTGGCGGTCTGGGCGCACCACATGTACGTCACGGGATCGGTTCTCCTGCCGTTCTTCGCCCTGATGACGATGCTCATCGCGGTTCCGACCGGCGTGAAGATCTTCAACTGGATCGGCACGATGTGGCGCGGTTCGGTGACGTTCGAGACGCCCATGGCGTTCGCGCTCGGCTTCCTGATCACGTTCGTCTTCGGTGGGCTGACGGGCGTCATCCTGTCGATGCCTCCGCTCGACTTCGCTCTGTCGGACTCGTACTTCGTTGTGGCGCACTTCCACTACGTGGTGTTCGGCACGGTCGTGTTCGCGATGTTCGCTGGCTTCTACTTCTGGTGGCCGAAGTTCACCGGTCGGATGCTCAACGAGCGCCTCGGCTACCTCCATTTCTGGTTGCTGTTCATCGGCTTCCACATGACGTTCCTGATTCAGCACTGGCTGGGCGTCGATGGCATGGTCCGCCGTTACGCGGACTACTCCGAGGCCGACGGATGGACGTGGCAGAATCAGGTCTCGACGGTTGGTGCGATGATTCTGGCCGTCTCGATGCTGCCGTTCTTGTTGAACGTGTGGATCACCGCGCGCAAGGCCCCGAAGGTCACCGTCAATGACCCGTGGGGATATGGAGCATCCCTCGAGTGGGCGACCTCGTGCCCGCCGCCGCGCCACAACTTCACGTCGATCCCGCGCATCCGTAGCGAGCGCCCCGCGTTCGACCTCAACCACCCCGAGGCCGGCCTTCCTGTCGGTGTAGGTCCCGCCAAGGACGCCCCCGATGCTCCGACGGTCGATCTTGCGGCCGGAGAGGTGAAGTAACGTGCGTTCGAACGTCGGACTGTGGTGGCTGCTTTCGGCCTTCTTCCTCCTGATCGGTGCCGTTTACACCGTGTGGAACATCGTCGCTTATCCCGACCGCAACTGGTACAACGCGATCGAGTGGGTCGGGTCGGTTGCCCTCGTGTTCAGCGGTTTGATGGCTGCCCTCGTGGCCTGGTACCTGCAGCGCGTTCACAAGTCGCAGGGCGGCGAACTGCCCGAAGATATCCTGACCTCGGATGTCGACGACGGAGATCCCGAGCTCGGTGAGTTCAGCCCCTGGTCCTGGTGGCCTATCGTGCTCGCATTCTCCGCGGGCGTCGCGTTCATCGGCCTTGCCGTGGGCTCGTGGCTGGTGCCGATCGGGTTCGCCATCTTCCTTGTCGCGATCGTCGGTTGGGTCTACGAGTACTATCGAGGCTATTTCGCCCATTGATGGCGCTCTCACTGAGCGCGGCCGTCCTCTCTGACATCGGACCTCGTCGGTCCGGCAACGAGGACGCTGCGTTCGTGGCGCCTTACGCGGCGGCGGTTGCGGACGGCGTCGGCGGGGGTCCCGCGGGTGAGATCGCGGCCGCGCCCCTGATTCATCGTGTCGCTTCATCATCGCGCGATGTCGAGAGCGTCGAGCGGGTTCGTGCCCTGCTGCGCTGGTCGAATTGGGACATCGGGGCGCGGGTGCGTGAAGACCCGGCTGTTGCGGGGATGGCGACGACATTCACCGGGCTGTTTCTGTCGGGCTCCGGACTGTTCCTCGCTCACGTCGGCGACTCGCGTGGATATCTTCTGCGCGACGGGTCACTCTCACGGCAGACCCGCGACGACTCGTGGGTGCAGCACCTGGTCGATTCGGGATTGATCTCGCCGCGCGATGCACTGACGCACCCGCGACGGAACATTGTGACCGCATCATTCCAGGGCGATCCGCGAGACGGCGACGCGCTGACGGTGACCCGGCTTGAGCCGCGCGCCGGAGATCGGTGGCTGCTGTGCAGCGACGGCATCTCTGACTATCTGCCCCACGATGTCCTGAACGATGTGCTGAGCGCGCATACGGCCGCCGACACGGCCGCAAACGCTCTCGTTGCGATGGCCATCGAGGCAGGAACCCACGACAACGTCACGGCGGTCGTGTGCGATCTCGTCGACGGTGAAGTTTTTGACGGGCGGCCGCTTTTCGCCGGCGCGGCGGCTGACCATTTCGCCGAGGACGTTGCCATCGCCTGACTCCGCTCCTCGCGACGAGTCTGGATCAGCCGCGCCTCACGACCATAGCCTCACAACCATGGTGAGCGGGTCGAACGTGCGGGGCAGCGGGCCTTCATTGTTCTCCGTCGGCTGCCCCTCGCGCACCCAGTACTCGTATCCGCCGATCATCTCCCGGACGGAGTAGCCCAGTTGGGCAAACGCGAGCGCACCCTTGCTGCCGGCGTTGCATCCGGGACTCCAGCAGTAGACAACAACGGGGATCGCCGGGTCGAACTCGGCGATGCGGTCGGGGATGTCGCGATACGGCACGTGCACGGCACCGACGATCCTGCCTTGCGCCCAGGCTTCGTCCCCGCGGACGTCCACGAGCACGAGATCCTCGCCGGCACGCTGGGCGGCGTACACATCAGAAGGGTCCGTCTCGTGGGCGAGGCGAGCGGAGAAGTAGGTGATCGCGTCGGTCATATGTCGACCGTACGGCGCGCACGGCGGGAGAGTGAGACGCACAACTGCCAAGCGGCGTCCGAAGACCGCCGAGCCGTCTGGAGTGCCCATCGAGAATCACGAATGCCCCGGCACACCCGCGAAGGGCGGTGCCGGGGCATTGGTGGTGCGGACTCTCGTCCTACTTCTTCTTGCCGTCTTCTTCGGGCTCATCGGGGGCCACGATCGTCGTCGGACGAACCGCGGTCTCGGGGACGTTGCCCGTGGTGTCGGCGTGCAGAGCCGCCTCGGGGTTTCCGGCACGCTCGTGAGCGCCCTGGATCTCCGCCATCTCTTCGTCCTCGATGTGGCCGAGCGCGTGGTGCTGGTGAGCAACGGCCGCGTCGATCTCGGACTGGGTGAGGGGAGCGAAGCGGTCCTCGAAGAACCACCGCGAAACCGCGGAGCGCAGGTTCTGGTGCCAGGGGATCTGTCCGTGAGCGTTCGGGCGCACAACCAGCGGCTCGAATGTTTCGTGCGACGTGAGCTTCCACCGCTCGTACTCGTCCACGGGCTGGTGCACCTCGATGAACTCGCCACCCGGCAACCGTACGATGCGACCCGACTCGTAGCCGTGCAGGGCGATCTCGCGGTCCTTACGCTGAAGCGCGATGCAGATGCGCTTCGTCACGAAGTAAGCGATGATCGGGCCGACGAACAGCAGAGCCTGGAGGGTGTGGATCACACCTTCCATCGACACCCAGAAGTGGGTGGCGATGATGTCGGAGGATGCAGCTGCCCACAGGACCGCGTAGAACGTGACGCCGGCCGCACCGATGGCCGTGCGCGTCGCGGCGTTGCGCGGGCGCTGAGCGATGTGGTGCTCGCGCTTGTCGCCCGTGACCCACGCCTCGATGAAGGGGTAGATGAGCACGAGAACGATGAACAGCCCGATGACCGACAGCGGAAGGATGATGTTCCACGACCAGGTGTGTCCCAGGAAGACCGACTCGAGATGCGGGGGAACGAGGCGCAGGCCGCCGTCCGCGAATCCGATGTACCAGTCGGGCTGGGTACCGGCGGAAACGGGGGAGGGGTCGTAGGGACCGTAGTTCCAGATCGGGTTGATCTGCACGAACGACGCGATCAGGACGATCACACCGAACGTGATGAAGAAGAACCCGCCCATCTTGGACATGTAGACGGGGACCATCGGGTAACCGACGACGTTCTCGTTGGTGCGTCCGGGGCCCGCGAACTGCGTGTGCTTGTTGATGATCATCAAGAGCAGGTGGGCGGCGATCAAGGCCACCACCAGCGCCGGAAGGATCAGGATGTGCAGCACGTACAGGCGTCCGACGATGGCAACTCCCGGGAACTCGCCGCCGAAGAGCAGGAACGACGTCCAGGTTCCGATCAGGGGGATGCCCTTGATCATGCCGTCGATGATGCGCAGACCGTTGCCCGAGAGCAGGTCATCCGGCAGGGAGTATCCGGTGAAGCCCTCGGCCATCGCGAGGATGAAGAGGATGAATCCGACGACCCAGTTTAGCTCGCGCGGCTTGCGGAAGGCGCCCGTGAAGAACACGCGGAGCATGTGCACGCCGATACCGGCCACGAAGACCAGAGCGGCCCAGTGGTGGATCTGCCGGACGAGCAGACCGCCACGCAGGTCGAACGAGATGCGCAGCGTCGACTCCATGGCCGCCGACATCGGGATGCCCCGCATCGGCGCCCACGCACCGGTGTAGTGCGTCTCGACCATCGATGCCTGGAAGAAGAATGTCAGGAACGTGCCCGAGAGGAGCACGACGACGAAGCTCCAGAGCGCGATCTCACCGAGCATGAACGACCAGTGGTCGGGGAA
The DNA here is from genome assembly GCF_044340635.1 of Microbacterium sp. Taxonomy (GTDB): domain Bacteria; phylum Actinomycetota; class Actinomycetes; order Actinomycetales; family Microbacteriaceae; genus Microbacterium. The sequence continues at coordinate 140,197 of NZ_JBIITF010000003.1, read as the reverse complement.
GATCTTTCGGCTGAGCTCTTTGACCAGCCCCGACGCGCTCGTGCGCTCGTCGATGTAGTTGGCCGCTCCGCCGACGAAACGTCCACCGAGGGGGGCCTTCTTTTCCTCAGTTGCGGTTGAGGTACTCAATAGCGCTCCCAGAAGCTCGGGCCGACGGGTTCGTGGAAGTCGCTCTGTGCGATGAGGTAGCCCTCGTCGTCCACCGCGATCGGCAGCTGCGGCAGAGGGCGGGCGGCCGGTCCGAAGATGACCGCGGCGCCGTTGGCCACATCGAACTGAGACTGGTGGCAGGGGCAGAGCAGGTGGTGAGTGTGCTGTTCGTACAGCGCAACGGGGCATCCGACGTGCGTGCAGACCTTCGAGTACGCGACGATGCCGTCGTACGACCAGGACGCGCGCTCGGCGGTCTCGGTGAGCTCCTCGGGCTCCATGCGCATCAGCAGCACGATCGCCTTGGCCTTCTCTTCGAGGTAACCCTCGTCGTGCCCCAGCTCTGCGAGCGGCTCGGGGATCACGTGGAAAGCGGAGCCGAGCGTGACCTCGGAAGCCTTGATCGGAACTCCGGAGGGGTCGCGGGCTAGACGCATGCCCGGCTCCCACATCGTGTGGCTCAGCAGCTCGACGGGGTTCTCGCCCTCGGGCGCCAATCCGCGGAAGAGGACGATGCCCGGTGCGACCGACGCGATCAGGGCGCCGATGAGGGAATTGCGAATCATCGTGCGGCGTCCGAATCCGGACTCCTCGTTCGCGACCGTGAGGGCCTGGACGGCCGCCGCGCGCGTTGATTCTTTGCCACGCGTCAGGTGGCGCGCTTCGATGTGCTCCGTATCGGACATGACGGCCTTGGACCAGTGGATGGCCCCGATGCCGATGGCCAGCAACGCGAGCGCGATGCCGATGCCAATGAAGAGGTTGTTGTTGCGGATCGCGACGACCGTGCGGTCCTCGATCGGAAACAACATGTAGGCCGCGACGGCCCAGATGCTGCCCGCGATCGACAGATAGAACAGCGAGTAGACGGTGCGTACGGCTTGCCGCATCTTCGCGGGATCCTGGTCCGTCATGCGCGCGCGGTGCGGCGGGAGGCCCGGGTTGCGTACGGGATCGCTCACGGCGACCGCGAGCCCAGACGGAGGTTGGGGCCCCCGATCGTGCTCCGCTGCCTCGATCTCGTTTGCCATGCTGCTCCTCGTGCTAAAAGTTCTCGATGCGTGCGCGAGTCAGTTGGACTTCGCTGTGATCCACACGGTCAGCGCGACGAGTCCACCGATACCGAAGATCCAGATGAACAGGCCCTCAGAAACCGGACCCAGCGAGCCGAGCGTCAGCCCGCCGGCACCCGCGTTGTCTTCCATCCACAGCAGAGCCGAGATGATGTCGCGCTTGTCATCGGGCGAGAGATTCATGTCGTTGAACACCGGCATGTTCTGGGGGCCGGTGACCATGGCCGCGTAGATGTGGCGCGGGTCGACACCGTCGAGCGAGGGCGCGTACTTGCCCTCGGTCAGAGCGCCACCCGCGGCGGCGACGTTGTGGCACATGGCGCAGTTGACGCGGAAAAGCTCGGCGCCGTTTGCGACATCGCCTTCGCCATCCAGGACACGCCCGGTAGCGATCTCGGGCCCGGGGGCAACCGACTGGACGTACGCGGACATCGCGGCGATCTGGTCTTCGGTGAACTGAACCGGCTTCTGCGGGGCCTGCGGTCCCTGCATCTGCAGCGGCATCCGACCCGTGGCGACCTGGAAGTCGACGGCCATTGCGCCGACGCCGTACAGACTCGGCCCGTTCGCCGTGCCCTGCAGGGCAAGACCGTGGCAGGTGGCGCAGTTGGCCTGGAACAGCTTCTTGCCGTCTTCGACGGTGAGCGTTTGTGTGGCGGCAGTATCGGTCGTCGACGCCATGGCGGCGGATGCACCGGCGTACAGCCCGCCTGTCAGCACGAGACCCAGTCCGATCAGGCCGGCAGCGGCCAGCGGGCTGCGCCGACCGGAACGACGCTTCTTCTCACGAGGCATTCGGGTGTGGCTCCGCTCTATTTCAGGAAGTAGATCACGAGGAACAGGGCGACCCACACGACGTCGACGAAGTGCCAGTAGTACGACACGACGATCGCGCTCGTGGCCTCTTTGTGGCCAAAGTTTTTGACCGCGTAGGCGCGGCCGATCACGAGCAGGAAGGCGACGAGCCCACCCGTCACGTGCAGGGCGTGGAAGCCGGTGGTGAGGTAGAACGCCGACGCGTAAGAGTTCGCCTCGATCGGCATCCCCTCAGCGACGAGCTGCGCGTATTCCCACACCTGGCCCGACACGAAGATGGCGCCGAGGGCGAAGGTGAGGAAGAACCACTCGACCATTCCCCAGCGCTGCCAGAACGTGTTCTTCTTCACCGTGTACGGCTGGTTACGCTCAGCGGCGAACACACCCATCTGGCATGTCACGGAGGACAGCACCAGGATGATCGTGTTGCCGAGCGCGAACGGCACGTTCAGCAATGAGGACTCTTCGGCCCACAGCTCGGGAGAGGTGTTCCGAAGGGTGAAGTAGATCGCGAAGAGCCCGGCGAAGAACATGACCTCGCTACCGAGCCACACGATCGTGCCAACGGCGACAGGATCCGGACGTTTGATCGTCCTCACTGCCGGGGCATACGTCGCAGAGGTGGTCACAGGTCCATTATGTCCGATCGTGAGGGCGAAGGATCGCACGCGCACCCTTTCGATAGCCCCGATCGAGACTTAGGATCTCCTAAGAAAGCACGTGGCGCGGGCTGTGTGAATGGTCAGCGCGGCCCATCGTTAGGATCGCAGTCATGACGGATGCGACGACTTGGCCCGACCTCATCTCGGCGCTGCTGGCCGGACGTGACCTCAGTGTGTCGGAGGCCACCTGGGCCATGGGACGGGTGATGGCGGGCGAGGCGAGCCCCTCGCAGCTCGCGGGGTTTCTCGTCGCCCTCCGAGCAAAGGGCGAGACGGTCGACGAGGTCGTCGGGTTCCGCGACGCGGTTCTCGACGCGGCGATGCCTCTCGAGATCAATTCGGACGCCCTCGACATCGTGGGCACGGGTGGAGATCGTTTCGGAACCGTTAACGTTTCGACGATGGCATCGATCGTGGCTGCCGCATCCGGAGTCCCGGTCATCAAGCACGGCAACCGCGCCGCGAGCTCTTCCTCCGGTTCGTCGGATGTGCTCGGCGCGCTGGGTGTGTCGCTGACCCTCGCGCCCGAGGCCGTCGCCGAAACCCTGCGGCGAGCCGGGATCACCTTCGTCTTCGCCTCGGCATTCCACCCCGGCTTTCGGCACGCGGGACCGACGCGAGCCGAACTCGGCGTGCCGACCGTGTTCAACATCTTGGGTCCGCTCTGCAACCCGGCGCGGGCCGAGGCGAACGCCGTCGGCGTCGCGCAGTTGGATCGCGTGCCCCTCATCACGGGTGTGTTCCAGACCCGCGGAGCGACTGCTCTCGTCTTCCGCGGCGATGACGGGCTGGACGAACTCACCACGACGGGCCACAGCCGCATCTGGGAGGTCAGCCGGGGAGATATCCACGAACACGATCTCGATCCGCGCGATCTCGGCATCCCGCGTGCGGCGATCGCGGACTTGAAAGGTGGCGACCCTGCGCACAACGCGGAGGTCGTGCACCGAGTCCTTGCGGGGGAGGAGGGCCCCGTTCGCGACATCGTCCTCCTCAACGCGGCAGCCGGTCTGGTGTCGTACCGCCTATCGCACGACTCGGCTCAGGTTCAGCGCCCGATCGTCGAGAGACTCGCCGAGGAGCGGGAACGCGCGGCATCCGCTATCGATTCGGGTGCGGCCCGGGATCTGCTCGCGCGCTGGGGCGAGGTTTCGCGCGAACTCAGCTGAGGCCTTCGGGGGTGTCGGGGGCTCGGCGTAGGGTGATCGCGTGGATCCCGTAGCCGCCCTCAACGAGATCGCGACGCTGCTCGAGCGAGAGCGAGCATCGCGATACCGCTCCAAGGCTTTTCGTTCTGCCGCGGAGGCTGCGGCGGATCTTTCGGATGAGATCCTGCGGGATCCGACGCGTCTGCGGCGGATCGCGGGCATCGGCGATTCGTCTCTCGCCGTCATCGGTCAGGCCATGGCTGGCCAGGTCCCGGACTATCTTCTCGAGTTGCGCTCCCGCTACGACGTCCCCACCGTGGGAGAGGTGCGCGCCGCGCTGAAGGGTGATCTGCATGCGCACAGCGACTGGTCGGATGGTTTGGCTTCGATCGATCTGATGGTGCAGGCCGCGCGCGACCTGGGGCACGAGTACCTGGCGTTGACCGATCACTCACCCCGACTGCGTGTGGCGAACGGCCTCTCACCCGGACGACTGCGCGAACAGCTGGCAGTTGTCGCCGGGATGTCGGGCGAGGGGTTCACGCTCTTGTCGGGCATCGAAGTCGACATCTTCGACGATGGCGCACTCGACCAAGAGCCCGCGCTGCTCGACGAGCTCGACATCGTGGTCGCTTCGGCTCATTCGAAGCTGCGGATGGAGTCGCCGGCGATGACTCGACGACTGGTGGCGGCGGCATCCGATCCTCGCGTCGACGTGCTTGGCCACGTCACCGGGCGGCTCGTCGAGGGCGCACGAGGAACCCGACCGCCCTCGACATTCGATGCCCGTGCGGTGTTCGAGGCGTGCGCCGCGAGCGGCGTTGCCGTCGAGATCAACTCCCGTCCTGAGCGCCAGGATCCGCCCGATGACCTGTTGGCACTCGCGCTGGAAATCGGATGCCTGTTCTCGATCGACTCGGACGCTCATGCGCCCGGTCAACTGTCGCTGCTCGATTACGGTGCCGCACGTGCCGAGGCGGCGGGGGTTCCGGCCGAGCGCATCGTCACGACGTGGCCCCTCGCGCGCCTCCGCGAGTGGACGGGACGGGCACGTTAGATGCCCGGGCCGCGCTGCCTAGACTGAGTCGGTGACAGGTCTGGTTCGATGACGGGGCCCGCCGCCTCATCTGCCCGGCGCGCTTTTCCGTGGCTCGTCGTCGTCGGAATCCTGGTCGCGGCGCTGAGCCTGCGGGGGCCGATGATCGCCCCGACACCTGTGCTGCGCGACATCCAGGACGATCTCGGGATCGGCGCGGCGAGCGCGGGGCTGCTCACGACGGTGCCTGTCCTGATGTTCGCCCTGTTGACACCCGTCGCGGCCCTCGTCATCCGCCGGGCGGGCGCGGAACTCGCCCTACTGCTGACCCTCGTCGGAGTGATGCTGGGGACGCTCGTGCGTGCGATTCCGGGTTTCGGGTGGATGCTCGCCGGGTCGCTCGTCATCGGCGCCGCGATTACGGTCGGAAACGTCGTGGTGCCCGTCATCATCCGTCGCGATGTGCCGCCCACGCAGGTGAGTGCTGTAACGGCGGCGTACGTCGCGATGTTGAACGCCGGATCGCTGCTGACTGCTCTGGCGACGGCGCCGCTGGCGGGCGTGCTCGGCTGGCCGCTGGCGCTCCTCGCCTGGATCGTGGTGACCGTCTCCGGAATCCTGCTCTGGGCGGTGCACCTGCGGCGGGCTCGCGGCGCGGACGCCGGCTATTCGGGAGAACCTTGGGCTGGCGCCGCCAATCGGACCCAGGGTCGCGCTTCCGATATCGAGACGTTGACGGGACCACTCCCCGTGCCAGGAGGGCGCCGAAGCGGCATCCTCCGTCGTCCGATCGTGTGGCTGCTGGCCTTCACGTTCGCCTGCCAGGCAGCCATCTACTACGGCCTGACGACGTGGCTGCCGACGATTCTGGGCGACGAACTCGGGGTTGATCGGACGACGGCCGGCACTCTGGCATCCGTGTTCCAGGGCGTGGCAATCGCCGGCGCGTTCGTCGTTCCCCTGTTGGCGCGACGCTTCGCGCCGATCGTGCCCGCGCTCGTGATCTGCGCCTGCTGGCTGGCTCTGACCGTCGGGATGCTGGTCGCGCCCGCGCAGTTCATCCTGTGGGCGTCCCTCGGCGCGATCGCGCATGCCGGAGGTTTCGTCGTGATCTTCTCGACACTCGTCGCGGTCGCGCGCTCGGATGCCGAGGCAGCCGGGATGTCCGCTTTCGTTCAGGGCGCGGGCTACACCGTCGCGGCTCTTGCGGCGCCGGTCATGGGTGCTCTGCACGAGGTCAATGACGGGTGGACGGGCGCGCTCGTGCTGCTTCTCGTGTTGTCGATCGCGTACGGGGTTCTGATGCTCGCCGCGATGTCGCGGCTACCGAGTGGGCGCGCTTCCTGAATCGGTGATCGCGGTGATCGCCGCGAGCGCGCGGTCCATCGCCGTTCCGAGTGCCCATTCCGCTGCGAGCGCGAGTGCCTCGGCGTGCTGAGCGTCGGTCGGGGGTTTCAGCAGGCCGCCCGATTCGGGCACGTCGTCGGCCAGGTCGAGGTCGCGCACCACCCCGACGACCTTCGGTGCCACGGCCAGATAGGGAAGCGCTGCGAGGAGCTTGGCCCGGACACCGGCCGACATCCCCTCACCCGCTTCTGCGGCGGCGAGGATCCCCGTGAGGTCACCGTGCGCCGCGATCAGCGTCGCGGCGGTCTTCTCGCCGACGCCCGGGACGCCCGGCAACCCGTCTGACGCATCGCCTTTCATGACGGCGAAATCGGCATACTGCTGCGGCAGGACCCCGTACTTCCGCACGACGACGGCGTCCGTCACGACCTCGAGATTACTCATGCCGCGAGCGGTATAGATCACACGGACGTCGGCCGCATCGTCGACAAGCTGAAAGAGGTCGCGGTCGCCGGTGACGATGTCCACGGGGACGGATGCCTGGGTGGCAAGCGACCCGATGATGTCGTCGGCCTCGTGTTCGGCGCGCCCGACGATGGGGATGTCGAGGGCTCCGAGCGCGCGGCGGATGAGGGGTATCTGCGCCTCGAGGGGGTCGGGAACCTCTTCGACATCGGCGCCACCCGGGACGATCTCGACCACGCGATGCGCCTTGTAGCTCGGGATCAGATCGACTCGCCACTGCGGGCGCCAGTCATCGTCCCAGCAGGCGATGAGGTGCGTCGGCCGGTACGTCGTGACGAGCTTCGCGATCATGTCGAGCAGGCCCCGCACCGCGTTGACCGGGGTTCCGTCGGGCGCTTTCACCGTGTCGGGCACGCCGTAGAAGGCGCGAAAATACAGCGAGGCGGTGTCGAGCAACATCAGGCGCTGGTTCACGACATCAGTCTGGCAGCCCGGCCGAGCGGGCGTGCTGCCGGGTTAGCGTGGAGGGGAAGCAACCGGAGGTGCCATGCCGGCGAACACGATCCCCGACGAGCGACCGATGCGGTCGATACGTCGTGTGGTGATCGCTGCTGCTTTCATGACGATCAGCACGATCGGGCTCGCCGGATGCGTGGGCGCGCCGGTCGGGTCATCGACCCCGTCGGTCGCGGGTACACCGAGTGCCACCGCGTCGGAGCCGGCCGGCCCGCGGGACGTGGTGACCGGTCTCGCGGCCCCGTGGTCGGTCGTACGCGTCGGCGACTCCGCGCTCGTTTCGGAACGGGACTCCGCCCGGGTTCTCGAGTTCGCTCCGGGGGGAGACATCCGGGAAGTCGCCACTATCGCCGGCGTCGTGACCGGAGGCGAGGGCGGCCTGTTGGGGCTCGCCATCGCTCCGGACGAGGGCGCCCTTTACGCCTACTCGACGGCAGAGAACGGGAACCGCGTCCAGAAGTTTGCTCTGCAGGGCGAGCCCGGTGCCCTCAGCCTGGGCCCAGCCGAGGTCGTCATCGACGGGCTGCCGAAGGCCGGGGTCCACAACGGTGGCCGTATCGCGTTCGGACCGGACGGCGCTCTGTACGTGACGACCGGGGATGCGGGTGTGCCCGGATCGGCACAGGACCCGGACAGCCTCGCGGGCAAGATCCTGCGGCTCGATCCCGACGGGGGCATTCCCGCCGACAATCCGTTCGCCGGATCCCCGGTGCACAGTCTCGGACACCGCAACGTCCAAGGTCTGGGATGGGCGGACGACGGGCGGATGTTCGCGAGCGAGTTCGGTCAGGATGCGGTCGACGAGCTGAATGTGGTCGAACCCGGCGCCAACTACGGGTGGCCCGAGGTGGAGGGGTCGGGCGGCGCCGATCGCGGGTTCGTGGATCCGGTGCAGGAGTGGCCGACGGATGCGGCGAGCCCGAGCGGGCTCGCGGTGATCGGCGACACCATCTACGTCGCGAACCTGAGAGGCCGTTCGCTGCGGGTCGTGCCACTCGACGATCTGAGTGCGTCCACCGTGCATCTCGCCGGGACGTACGGGCGTCTGCGCTCGGTGCTGGAAGGGCCCGACGGCGACCTCTGGATCGTCACGAACAACACGGACGGACGCGGTGACCCCACGGAGGGGGATGACCGTATCGTCGCGTTCGATCCGACGACGGTGGTGTACTAGGGCTTCAGCTGCCGCCGGACATCAGACCGATGACGCCCGAACCGAGCCAGTAGATGCCGACCGCTCCACCGACCACCCAAAGAATCATCCGGGACGTCGTCGGAGGGGTGTGGGGCTTCTTGGCGGGTTTAGCGGGCTTGCCGGAGTCGGCGGAGTTGTCGGTCACCAGACGAGCCTAACGATCCGGGCGAAGCGGTCGGCTCACGCGTCGCGTGCGCGAGCGGTCAGGTGCCGCTGTCTCATCGCGAGGAACAACGGAAAGGTGAACGCGAACGCGGTCACGCCCGACAGGACGATGTAGAGCCAGGCGCGACGCATCCCGATCCTGCGCGCTTCCACGATGATGAAAACGCACCCGGCGATCGCGACGACGAGCAGGTCGACGGTGATCGATGACACCGCGGGGCCACTGGAGACCAGGTCGCCGAGGTAGTCGCGAAGTTGAAGGATGGCGATGGCGTTGAAGATCCAGGTGCCGACCAGCCCCGCGATGGCGAGCGCGAGGTAGGTGAGGGCGAGAGGGGTCCAGTCACGGGTCATGCGTCGATCATCCGCCCTCGGGCGGAATTGCTCGCGAACGGTCGCGACATGCCGTGCGCGCGTGGTCCCTCACGGCATGTCGCGTCCGTTCGCGGGGTCGCGACGACCTCACGCGAGGAGGGCCTCGACCTCAGGCGAGCAGGGCCACGCCCATCACGGCCGTCGATGCGCCCATCGCGATGAGCTGGCCGCGCTCCAGCGCGGAAGCGCGAGCCGCGCCCCCGTGTGGTGAGCGGGCGGCGATCACCGAGACGAGTCCGAAGAGCAGAGCGGATGCCGCGGCCATCGGCCCGAACGGGGCCCCCGTCGAGTGGTGCCCGGTCGCCACGGCCGGGGTCGAGGCATCCGGAATCATGGCGAGCACGAGCGTGGCCATCACGACCAGGCCGAGCGTCGCGTGCACCGTCATCACGGTGGAGGGCACTTTCGCGCCTGAAACGGGCACTTTCGCGACTGAAACGGGCACCCTCGCGACTGTCCGAACCCGCGCCGCGCGGCCGCGGAGGGCGGCCAACGCGATCGCCGCGACGATCAGCAGCGCCGCCCACACGAGCGGGGCGACGAGACCCCACAGCACGACGTCGAGCATCGCGATGAGCATCAGGACGGATGCGGCGAGCTCGGGCACCCGCGCCCGGCGGCGATCGGCGGCTATGCAGCACGCCCCGATCGCCGCCGGCGCGAGAGCCCCGAGGTGGAGGATCTCACCCACGAAGCGACCGGCTCAGTGAGACGCGTGGTCGTCGTGAGCGCCGTGCGCCGCGGACTCGTGCGCGTGCCCGGCGTCGTGCGCGGAGTGAGACTCGTGGGCGTGACCCGCACCAGCCGAGCAGTGATCCGACATCTCCGGCGCCGGCACGTTGAGCGTCGGGTTGCGCTCGAAGAAGTTGTACGGCTTGAGCGTGAACTTGGCGTAGTCCATCGGCATGACGGGCCAGTCCTCGTTGCGCGGGAAGTGCGTGAGGCCGAACGTGTGCCACAGCACGACATCCTCGCCGACGAGCGGCTCGTCGCCCGCGATGTACGCCGTCACGCCGTCGCCGCCCGGGTTCTGGTTGACGAAGTCGCCCGCCGCGTACCGCTCGGCCGGGTCGTACTTGGTCACGAACAGGTTCTTCGTCGCGAACTCGGCTCGCCTCGCGATCGAGGACGAGCCGTCCGCGAGCAGCGTGGGCGTCTCGGTCGGGAAGAGCACATACGACGTCGGCTGCCCGAGCTCGGTCGTCTTCTCGGTCGACGCGATCTGCCACACCCGGTTCACGGCGCCGTCGGCCACGCGCCCCGACACGGCCTCGGACATGATGGGCGTGACCTTCTTGGTGAAGGCATTGCCCGCGGGGTTCGTCTCGGAAAAGGGCAGGCGCACGGCGTCGATCTCGTTGACGACGTTCGACAGGCCGTCGACCGTCATGTCGAGGCGCGCCGAGAACAAGTGCTGGTGGTACGGAGCCCCGAGTCCGGGTGCGACCTGCGACGCGTATGGATAGGCGGTGCCGTCAGCCGCATCACCCGGGAAGGACGACGTGAACAGGATGCCTGTGAGCTTGGCCTCGCACTCGATGGTGCCGTCGAGGTAGAGGTACCAGAAGAATCCGTAGTCGTAGTTGCCGACCGTCGTGAAGAACGAGATGACCAGGCGTCGTGACCGACGCACCTCGTGCGACCCGGTGAAGATGTCGGTGTGCTTCCAGAGCGCACCGAAGTCCTCCTCGTGCATGCAGATCCCGTTGTCGATCGTGCGGGGCATGCCGAGCTCGTCCGGAAGCACCGCGTCGAAGTACTTGATCTCACCGACGCAGTCGCAGCCGAGCGCGAGCGAGTTCGTGTACCGCCCGAACATGTACTCGCCCGTGTCGAAATAGTTCTGCCAGAATCGGTTCGGGTGCGGGTCCGCGTACGGCACGAGCATCTCGTTGATCGACCCGCGGTACATGACCGGGCGGTCCACGCCCTTGTCAGCGAACGAGAGTTCCCGCAGGATCAGGCCCTCGCGCATGTCGAAGCCGATCCGCAGCTTCCAGTTGCCCCACGTGACGTGTTCGCCGTCGACCGTGAAGCTCGGTCCCTCGGGCTGCGTGATGACGATCGGCTTGAGGGTGTCGAGCGGCGGCCCCTGCAGCTCCGGGTCGTCGAAGTTGCCGTGCGTCTCGGGAACCGCGAACCCCGGGGTGTCGATGATCTCGATCACCCGGCGGTCGGCGGTGTCTATGTAGGCGGTCAGGCCATCGACGGGGTGGGCCCAGGGGTGGTCGGCCGGGTGGTCCATCCGGAACACGAACGACCGGACGACGCGCCGTCCCTCTTCCGCCGCATACCCGTAGTGGCCGGCGGACAGGGGGACGGCGATGACCTGATCGATCGTGAGGCCGCGGGCGGCGAGCGCGGCGATCCATCCCTCGTCCTCGGCGAGGATCAGCCCGACATCTTCGAACTCGGCGTCGAGGATCGGCAGCTGGCCCTTCGAGCCGTCGAGCACGATGCTCGAGAGCGTCGCGCCGGTCGTGATCGACACGATCGAGTCGGTCGATCGCCCCGTCGCCATGTCGAGCAGCTGCACCCGCGCGCGCCGGTCGGGGAGAGGACCTTCGCCCGACTCAAAGGCGAGCACCTCGCCTTTGGTCGGCTCTTCGAGACCGACGTACGCGAAGCGCATGGTGGTGGAGAAGTCCGGCCACCCCAGCACGATCGTGCGTACGGCCTCGAGCTCGGCGACCGAGAGGGACGACAACGGGTGGGCGGGGGCGCTGGGCGCGACGTGGGCGGCGGATGTCTGGATGTCGGTGATGCTCATGAGTGTCTCCTGGGTGGGGCGGTGAGGGGGGTCAGCCGGCGATCGAGTCGGTCAGCTTCGCGTAGGCGGCCGGGCGGCTCTTCTTGATCCACCACGCCTGGAAGTACCCGAGCGCGGGGAAGAGCGCGATGAGCGCGAACAAGAACCAGCTCACGCCCCCGAACACCGGAGTGCCCTCGCCATCCACGTCGCCGACCATGATCGGGAAATACGCCGCGATGAGGACCGCGGAGGCGAGCAGACCGAGCAGCCCCAGCGCGGGCGCGATGATCGTGTTCCACGGGCGGCGGTCCTTGCGGGTCTTCGCGAAGTACACGATGACGGCCATCGACGTGATGGCCATGAGGATCGCGATCGCGAGGGTCGCGACACCGGCGAACCAGGTGAACACCTGCAGCACCGGGTCGAGGTTCAGGGCCGCGAAGACGCCGATGAGCACGACGGCCGTCACGGTCTGCACGAGCGAGGACACGTGCGGCGAGAGATGCTTGGCGTGGACCGAACCGAGGCGGTCGGGCAGGACGCCGGCGTTCGCCATCGAGTGCTGGTAGCGGGTGACGACGTTGTGGAACGACAGGACGCACGCGAACATCGCCGTGATGAGCAGGATGTTGACGCCGATCTCGCCCGCGACGCCCAGGTAGCGACCCATGGTCGTGATGATGAAGGTGCCCGGGTCTTCGGCGATGACGTCGATGACCCCGTCGGGGCCCCAGGCCATGACCAGCGCCCACGACGCGAGCGTGTAGAACAGGCCGATACCGATCACGGCCGCGTACGTCGCGCGGGGGATCGTCTTGTTCGGGTCGCGCGCCTCGTCGCGGAAGATCGCCGTGGCCTCGAAGCCGATGAACGCCGCGATCGCGAACATGAGCCCTACCCCGGGCGATCCACTGACGATGTTGGCGGGCTCGAACGGAGCCAGACTCAGGCCGTCCTCGCCGCCCGTGAACATGACGGCGGCGACCAGCAGCAGCACGATGCCGACCTCGGCGATGAGCAGGACACCGAGGACCTTGCTGGAGAGATCGATGTGGCGGTAACCGAGGATGCCGACGAGCGCGATGACACCGAGCGAGTAGAGCCACCACGGCAGGAGTGGCCCACCGAGGGACTGGATCGTGACGGACAGGATGTACCCGATGTATCCGTATACCGCGATCTGGATGGTCGTGTACGTCAGCATCGCGATCCACGCACTCGCCAAGCCCGTCGAGCGGCCGAGGCCGTAGCCGACGTACGTGAAGAAGGCGCCGGGCTTGGGTACATGGCGGGTCATCGTGGCGAGACCGACGGAGAACAGCACCAGGATGACGGCACTGATCGCGTAGAGGGCCGGGAATCCGACACCGTTGCCGATCAGGATGCCGAGCGGGGAGGCGCCGCCGATGACGGTCAGTGGTGAGGCGGCGGCGACGACCATGAAGACGATGGCGGTCACACCGAGCGAACCCTTCAGGGTCCGCTTGGCGGATGCCTCGACTCCCGGGGACTCAAGTTTGGTCATGAGATGTCCGATCTGTGGGGGATCTGTCGTGAGGTGCGCGGATTGCCCCGAGCCTGACGGCGGCCGGTTGCCTCGCTGTCTCGGCCGTGTGAAACCTCTCCGCTGCCGTGTGGGACGCCGGAGCGACGGCGTCTCATTCCGTGACACACGGCCGAAACACAGGGGACGCGCTGCGGCAACCGGCCCTGCGTACCGTGAGCCGCAGCGGAAAGGAGATGACGTGACGGCACTCGATCGGGCGATTGCGCGTCCCGCTCCCGTCCGCGACTTCGGTGCGCGTTCTCCTCTCGACGGCCTGGACAGGCGGAGCGTCTCGTTCGCCGATGTGCTGGCACAGTCGGTTGCCGCCGTTGCGCCGTCCGCGGCCGCGACGACGGTGGTGGTGCTGGTCGCGGGGGTGGCCGGCGCCGCCACCGTCCCCGCGATGCTCGCGGCGGGTCTCGTCGCGCTGATGGTCGCCTCGACGATCAACCAGTTCACGAAGCGCATGGCCGCGGCCGGATCGCTCTACACCTTCGTCTCGAAGGGGCTCGGCTCCGGCGCGGCGCTCGCCGCGGGCGCCGCCATCGTCATCGGCTACGCGTTCATCTCGGTGTTCGCCCTGCTCGGCGGCGCGCACTACCTGACGATGCTGCTCGGTGGCCTCTGGCCGGGCTTCGGTGGGCCGTGGGACGTCGCGGCCGTACTCGCGGCCGAAGCCGCGGTGCTGACACTCGTTCTCGTGCGCGGCATCCGGGTCTCGTCGAGGGTCGCCCTCGTCGTCGAGCTCGTATCGGTCGTCATCATCCTCGTGCTCCTCGTCGTGCTCCTGGTGCAGATCGGACCGCTGGACGTCTCGGCCCTGGTTCCGACCGAGGGCTTCTCGCTCGCGGGCTTCGCGGCGGGCGCTGTGCTCGCGCTGACCGCCTTCGTCGGATTCGAGAGCGCCGCGACACTCGGGGTCGAGGCGCGGTCGCCGCTGCGCAACATCCCGCGGGCGATCGTGACGACGGTTCTGCTGGCGGGAGGGCTGTACGTGCTGGCCGCTTACACGCAGGTAGCCGGATTCCACGCCCTCGGACGGGAGCTGGCGGGCAGTGATTCGCCGGTCAACGCACTCGCCAGCGCCTACGGGGTCGCGCAGCTGGGCGTTCTGATCGACCTGGGCATCGCCGCATCCTTCCTCGCGTGTGCGATCGCCTCGACGACCGCCCTCACGCGGGTACTTTTCGCGCTCGGGCGAGACGGAATCGCGCCCCGCGCTCTCGGCAGCGTGCACCGGCGTTTTCGCACCCCGATCGGTGCGATCGCCGTCGCGGTGCCGGTCGTTGCGATCGCCCCGATAGTGGCCGTGCTTGCGGGCGTCGGGCTGTGGAATGCGATGGAATCCGTGATCGCCGTCTCGGCCGCGGGCTATATCGGTGCGTACGTTCTCGTGTGCGTCGCAGCACCCGTCTTTCTGCGGAGAATCGGAGAGCTGACCTTCCGCGCCGGTTTGGTCGCATTCACCTCTGCTCTCGTCCTCGCGGCAGGACTCGTCGCATACCTGGTCTTCGAGGGCGTGCGCGGAAACCCGGGCGCACCGCTGGCACTCCTGGTCGCGGTCGTGGCGGCGCTCGCGGTCGTCTGGCGCCGACGCCGGGGTGAGGCATCCCTCGCCGGAATCGGCGCGTACGACGAACCGGTCGCCTCGGAAGTGCTCGGCGGCGTCGCGCGGAGACCATCGGATGGCTGAGCCGCGCATACGCTCGGACCCCCACCCGACGGGTGATCTGTCGGCTCGCCAACCTCGCGCGATCCACAGTGCCTTGACGCTGCTCGAAGCCGTCGCTGAGCTCGGGGCCGGTGCGACGGCGCGCGAGATCTCCGAGGCGCTCGGGCTGCCGAAGGCGACGACCTACCGGCTCGTGAACCTGCTCGTGCAGGACGGCTTCCTCGTGCGCACGCCCGATCTGTCGGGCTTCGCGCTCGGCGCGAAAGTCGTTCATCTCGCTTCCGTGGCGGCGCCGGTGCGGCTGCCCTCGGCCGCGCGGGACCTGCTCACCGCAGCGCGCGATCATGTCCGCGGGGGAGTCCACGTCGTCCTGTACCCCGAGGGGCGCGTGAGTCTCGTCGACGCCGACCCGGACTTTCCGTTCAGCGATCCGGTGCGCCTGGCACGCGACCCTGCTCGCTACGCGCTGGGGCGGCTGCTCCTGGCGGAGGCCGATTCATTGCCCGACCGCGACAATGCGCCCGGGCTGAATTCCGCGGCAGCCGACATTCGCAGGTTCGGGGTGACGCGGCAGATCGGCGAGCTGGTGCCAGGATTCGGATGCCTCGCTCTGCCCATCCGCGACGCCGGAGGGGCGCTCGCGGGTGCGCTCGGCTTCTCGGGTCCCGCGCATCGCGTGGAGGAGCCGTCCGGGGTCATTCGCCTGCTCGCGCCGACCGCGGAGCGCCTGGCGCCCCTTTTGACCTGAGGGCGACGCTGAAACTGAAGCGTGAACGGTCGCAACACGCCGTTCTATGCGCGTGTGGAACGGCGAGTCGCGTCCGTTCGCGGCGTTGCGGTGGCGGCTCGCGAGGCGGCTGCGCGGGCCTCAGGCGAGCAGGCGACCGCTCGCGCCGAGGACGAGACCGCGCGGCAGCAGGCCCGCGAGTGTCGCGGCGACCGCGTTGGTGCCGCCTGAAACGACGCTCGGCGGGGTGTGGCGGCGATCGAGTGCGCGCAGGGCGGTTGCGACCACCTGTGCGGGGGACTGCACGCGCCCGCGGGCCATGTCCTCGGCGTTTGCGACCTCGAAGAACTCGGTTGCCGTGGCGCCCGGGCTCACGGCGAGCACACGCAGGCCCGAGGCGCGGGTCTCGTAGGCGATCGCCTCGGTGAAGCTCAGGACGAAGGCCTTCGAGGCCCCGTACGCCGCCATGTGCGGGGTCGGCTGGTACGCCACGACGCTCGAAATGTTGACGAGCACGCCCCGCCCGACGGCGACGAGCCGGGGCAAGAAGGCGTGGGTGAGGGCGACGAGGGACGAGACGTTCAGCTGGATCATCGCGGCGATCCGAGCGTGGTCGGCCTCGATGAAGTCCCCGCGCATGCCGAATCCGGCGTTGTTGATCAGCGAGTCGATGAGGATGCCCCTGCGCTCGAGCTCGTCGCGCAGCTCGGTCGCCGCCTCGTCACGGGCCAGATCCATCGCGATCGGTGTGGCCGTGATGCCGTGTCGCGCGCGGAGCTCGGCTCCGAGGTCGTTCAAGCGGTCCTCACGACGAGCCACGAGGACGAGGTTCGCACCGCGCGCGGCGAGAGCGTCGGCGAACGCCGCACCGATGCCCGAGCTCGCGCCCGTGATCAGGACGGTCGTGGCGGTGAAGTCGATGGGCATGATCGCCACACTAAGCGCCCGCGCATGTGAGGGGGCCGTTAGCGTTGACGGATGCGCCGTCCCACTCCCGACCCCGTTACCGCCGCACAGGAATCGGTGTGGGACTACCCACGCCCGCCCCGCGTAGAAAGGGTCGACGCGGGAGTGACCATCGACCTCGGCGGTGTCCGGATCCTCGACACCAGCGACGTGGTGCGCGTGCTCGAGACGAGTCATCCGCCGGTCTACTACCTGCTGATCGCGGACTTCACCGAGGGGGCGCTCGTGCCGGCGGCGGGATCGTCCTTCTGCGAATGGAAGGGTGCGGCGCGCTACCTGGACGTGCGTGGCGGTGGACGCGTCGTTCCCCGCGCGGCCTGGAACTATCCGAATCCCGCGGCCGGGTTCGAGATGCTGTCCGACCGCGTCGCGGTCTACGCGGGCGAGATGGATGCCTGCACCGTGGGTGGCGAACGCGTCGTCCCGCAACCGGGCGGCTTTTACGGCGGATGGATCACGGCGGCCATCGCCGGTCCGTTCAAGGGCGTTCCGGGTTCCAACGGCTGGTAGCCCGGCCGGTCGGGGGAGCAGCGGCCCGATTCCCGCGACCCCGCGTTAGCGTGGAGACATGAGCACCCAGGTAGAAAAGGCCCAGTCCCTCGAGCAGTTGCACACCGCACCGGAGATCCTCCGGGTCGTGAACGTGTGGGATGTCGTATCGGCGCGGGCGGTCGCGGCGTTGCCTGAGACGAAGGCCCTCGCCACCGCGGGTCACTCCATCGCGGCGAGCTTCGGGTACGAGGACGGCGAGAACATCCCCCTGGACGTCATGCTCGACATGATCGCTCGGATCGTCTCCGCGACGGATCTGCCCGTCAGCGCCGACCTCGACGCGGGCTACGGCGACGCCGGAGAAACCACACGTCGTGCCATCGGCGTGGGTGTGGTCGGTGCGAACGTCGAAGACCGGCTGCGTCCGCTCGACGAGTCGGTGGCGAATGTGCGGGCCATCATCGCCGCGGGCGAGGCCGAGGGAGTGCCGTTCGTGCTGAACGCCCGCACGGACGCCTTCGTACGTGGCGGAGGCCGTCCCCGTGAGGAATCCGTCGCAGACGCCATCGAACGCGGACGGGCCTACCTGGACGCGGGCGCCAGCCTCGTGTTCGTGCCCGGGGTGCTCGACGCCGACACGACCCGCGACCTGGTGCACGGCCTCGGTGTGGGCAAACTGAGCGTCATCGGGCTGCCCGGCTCGCTTTCAGCGGCGGAGTACGAGGCGCTCGGTGTGGCCCGCATCTCGTACGGCCCGATGACGCAGCGTGTCGCGCTGACGGCGCTGCAGGACCTCGCGTCCGAGCTGTATGCCGACGGTGTCATCCCGGCCTCGACGCGGGCGCTCAACTGACCCCGCTGGCGAGACTGGAATAGCGCGGGCGCGGCCAAGGTTCTGATGGGCGTGGAAGCCCTTCCGGTCGACGTCGTGGTGACCGGCGCGGGTCAGGCAGGGCTGTCGGCGGCGTATCACCTGAAACGGCGCGGGTTTGCGCCGGTGGACGATGCTGTGGCGGGTACGCGGACATTCGTCGTGTTGGACGCGAATGCGGGCCCGGGCGGTGCGTGGCAGCATCGCTGGGCGTCGCTCCGCATGGGCACGGTCAACGGGATCCACGAGTTGCCCGGGTTCCCCGTGCCGCCCGCGGATCCGACGGCGGCGAGCCGGGACATCCTGCCCGACTATTTCGCCGAGTACGAGCGACAGTTCGATCTGCGCGTTCATCGCACCGAACCCGTTCGGACGATCGAGCGTGAAGACGACGACCCGCACGGGCGGCTGCGGGTGCAGACGGAACGGGCGACGTATTCTGCGCGCTACGTGATCAACGCCACGGGCACGTGGACGAAGCCGTTCTGGCCGCACTACGCGGGCCAGGAGCGCTTTCGGGGGCGCCAACTCCATGTCGCGAACTACGTTTCGGCCGATGAGTTCGCCGGTCAGCGGGTCGTGATCGTCGGGGCCGGGGTGTCGGCTCTGCAACTGCTCGACGAGATCTCGCACGTCGCCGACACGTTCTGGGTCACCCGGCGCGAGCCGGAGTGGATCGACGACGACTTCGACATCGCCGCCCGGGTGGCGGCGATCGCGGGAGTCGACGAGCGCGTGCGCCAGGGTCTCGCGCCGGGCAGCGTGATCTCGGTCACCGGCATGCATTGGACACCGTGGGCCCGTGCGGCGCAGGCGCGGGGCGTGCTCATTCGGCATCCGATGTTCTCGTCCATAGAGGAGAACGGCGTGCGGATGCCGGATGGTTCGTTCGTCGCCGCCGACGCGATCCTCTGGGCGACGGGATTCCGCGCGGCGCTCGATCATCTGGCGCCGTTGCGCATTCGCGTGCCCGGCGGCGGCATCCGGGTCGGTGACAGTCGGGCGACGGACGAGCCCCGGCTGTTCCTCATCGGGTACGGGCCTTCGGCGTCCACGATCGGCGCGAATCGCGCGGGGCGTGTCGCGGTCTCGCAGATCGTCTCCGAGATGGATGCGCACATCGAAGAGTCCGCCGGGGCTCTACACCCCGCGTGAGAGAGTCGCGTGTATGCGTTGCAGATCTTCGAGCAGCGAGCCGATCAGGATCCAATGGTCTGGTGACGGGGTGGGGATCGCCAGAGGAGCGGTGAGCGCCGGGCCCGTGGCTTCGAGCGGGTCGGGTGGGCCTGCCGCGTCGGCATCGACACCCCTCAGATCGAGGCGGACATCATGGGCGGCGCGTCGCAATTGGCCGGCGATCGCCCGCACGGTGGGTTCGTCGGCGATCGTCGGGTCGTAGTGGTCGTAGAACGCGCGGGTCATCCCGATGACCTGCGTGACGATGGGTCCGAGGCGATCGAGCACCGAGCCGAGGCTCGCCAGCTCTTCGCGGTGACGCCGCGCGCGCGGGTTGAGGGTGAGGGACTCACGGCCCGCGGCGATCGCGTTCTCGGCCGCGTCACGCATGGGCCGCATCAGCCGGGCGGTGAGCAGAAGCTCCTCGAGATCCGCGCGCGAACGCGGATGCTCGAGGGCCGAGGCCAGGCGCTCGAGGGACGCGGCGACTTCTTCGCCGAGCGCATCGACGGCGCGATGGGCGGGAGCGACCGCGACCGGCGGTACCAGGATGACGTTCACGATGATGCCGATCGCTGCACCGATGATCGTCTCCAGCACACGGTCGACCGCGTACCCCGGAGTTGCTGCCCCGAGCGAGAGGACGAGGAGCGCGCTGATCGCCACCTGGTTCGCGGTTCCCGAGGTCGCGCGGGCCAGCCAGGCGACGATCAGTGCGACGACGATCGAGACGAGGATGACCCAGGTGTACTCCCCGAAGGCGATCCCGAGCGCCGACGCGATGACGACCCCCACGATCACCCCGACGCTTCGCTCGATGGCTTTGCTGAACGACTGGTTCAGGCTCGGCTGCACGACCAGCAGGGCGGCGATCGCGGCGAAGACGGGCGGTGGGCCCTGAACGACCCAGTCCGCGATCAGCCACGCCGAGACCGTTGCGACCGCGGATTTGAGAACCTGGAGGACGGGCGCCCGCTGCGGGGCACGAATGGCGGATGACACGCGCATGCCCCCACGGTATGCCGGTACCGGCCAGGCCAGGCGCGGGCGCGCATAGGCTGGATGGTTCCGAACGATCGAGGAGGCTCGCATGTCCCGGATTCTGATTATCGGTGGTCACGGCAAGGTGGCCCGTCTTCTGACCCCGATCCTGGCCGCACGTGGTGACCAGGTCTCGGCGGTCATCCGCAACGCCGATCAGACGGCCGATGTCGAGGCGGATGGCGCGAGCGCTCTGGTCGCGGACGTCGCGAATCTCGACCGCGACGAGCTCGCTGCGCTGTTCGCGGGCCAGGACGGCGTCGTCTGGGCGGCGGGCGCCGGCGGGGGAGACCCCGAGCGGACGTACGCGATCGATCGTGACGCGGCCATCCGTTCGATGGATGCCGCCGAAGCCGCCGGAGCGAAGCGCTATGTCATGGTGTCCTATTTCGGAGCCGGACCCGATCACGGTGTGCCCGCGGACAACTCGTTCTTCGCCTATGCGGAGTCGAAGGCGGCCGCCGACGGATATCTTGAGGACACGGGGCTGGACTGGACCATCCTCGGCCCGAGCGGCCTGACGCTCGACCCGCCGACGGGACGGATCGATGTCGGCGGCACCGAGTCGCGCACGGTGGCGCGCGCGGATGTCGCGGCGGTCATCGCCGCGGTGCTCGCCGAGCCCTCGACGATCCGCCGCACGATCGAGTTCAACACGGGCTCGACCGACATCGTCGAGGCCGTTCGCGCCTGAGTCCGCGACGGCAATCGCCGAGTGCACGACATCCAGCCCAGTGCACGACGTGGATACGGTGCGCAGGTCGTGCACTCGCGCGCAGGTCGTGCGCTCGGCGTCTTTCGGCGGGACGTCAGTCGGCCCGCGAGAGCATCGCGGGCGCGTTGGCCGCGATCCAGTCCATGAGCGGAAGAACCCGCTCCATCATGTCTCGGCCGAGATCGGTGAGCGCGTACTCCACGCGCGGCGGCACCTCGGGGTAGGACTCGCGGTGGACCAGACCGTCGGCCTCGAGCGTGCGGAGGGTCGAGGCGAGCATCTTCTCGCTGATGCCGTCGACCTCGCGGCGCAGTGCGCCCCAGCGGAGCGTGCCCTCGCTGAGGGCGAGGAGAACGAGCACGCCCCATTTGCTCATCACGTGATCGAGCACCGTGCGCGTCGGGCATCCATCGGTGAAGACCGCGTCGCTGGTCACGGCCCGGATGTCCGCAAGACTTACCACCATGTGGGTACCTTACCAAAAAGTGGGTACCCGACTGCCGGAATGCAGTCGACCATGGATGCGGTTGGCAACAGCAGACATCCGCCGTCGAAAGGGAACCACCATGACTTACCTCGTCACCGCCGCCAACGGACACCTCGGCCGCCTCGTCATCGAGGCGTTGGTAGCCCGGGGCATCGACCCCGCCGAGCTCGTCGCGGGCGCACGCTCGCCCGAGAAGATCGAGGACTTCGCCGCACGCGGCATCCGCACCGTCGAGCTCGACTACGACCGCCCTGAGACGATCGCGGCGGCACTCGAGGGAGTCGATCGCGTGCTGCTCATCTCGGGCTCCGCGCCCGGGGCTCGCCTCGCCGGCCACCGGAACGTCATCGACGCGTCGAAGACCGCCGGAGTGGAGCGCCTCGTCTACACGAGCGCTCCGCAGGCGACGACGTTCGACTATGCGCTCGGCGCCGATCATCGAGCGACCGAAGGGGCCATCTCCGCATCCGGGATCCCGGCCGTGATCGTTCGCAACAGCTGGTACACCGAGAACTATGCGGCAGACCTCGACCGCGCGGCCGAGACCGGCGTCGTCGCGTCGTCCGTCGGCGACGCCCGGATCGCCAGCGCGAGCCGCATCGACTATGCCGAGGGCGCCGCCGTCGCGCTCGTCGGCGACGGACACGTCGGTCGGGTCTACGAATTCGCCGGCGACGTGGCATGGACCTTCGACGACTTCGCAGCCGCGGCATCCGAGGTTCTGGGTCGCGAGGTCGCCTACCAGCGGTTGACGAGCGACCAGCTGGCCGCGGGACTCGAAGCCGCGGGTCTGGACGCAGGAACGGTGGGCTTCGTGGTCGGTCTCGATCAGGCCATCGCCGGTGGTGTGCTCTCGAGCGCCGACGGGACGCTGTCGCGGATCATCGGGCGGCCGACCACGCCTTTGGTCGACGGTCTGCGCGCGCTCCGCGGTTGAGCCCGACGGCCCCCGTCGTCACCCGCCGATCTATCGTGGAGAGATGACCGCGGGGGCCGAGATTCCGGGACCGTCGGCGGGCGATGCGCCCGACTACGCCGGCTTCATCCGCGCGCGTCGCGACGAGATCCAGACGCGTCTCGCCCTGGTCGAGGCTCAACTGATCGGCATCCGCGGCGCCCGCGAAGAATGGACGGACGACGAGCACGACCCCGAGGGTTCGACGCTCATCACCGAATGGTCACGGGCCGAGGGTCTCCGGGGCGAGTACCTCGCCGAGCTCGACGACCTGGAACACGCGCGCGAACGGCTCGACGCGGGGGAGTACGGCCGATGCACACGGTGCGGCGAGCGGATCGTCGAGGGCCGGCTTCGGCTGAGGCCCGCCGCGACGAAGTGCGTGCCGTGTCTCGGCGCGTCGCGCTGAGCCTCGCTACACTCGCACCCAAAGCCACCTCGTCGGAGACTTCGCCGCGGGGCGGAGTCCGGGGCCGCCGAAGGCAGGGACCGCAGTGGGGACTGAGAACAGAGCGCTGGTGGGCGATGCCCTCGAGCTCGTCGTGGCGGGCGTGGGGCCCTACCTCGATCGCATGCTTGTCGATCACGCTGTGGTGGAGGACGGTGTGCCCGTCGTCGATCGTGACCTCGTCGGCATGCTGGGCGTTCTCGCGGGAGCGCCGACATTCTCCGGCGATGAGGCGACCTCGAATGCAATGGCTGGGTACGCGCGTGAATTGCAGGCCGTGTGGGATGCGTGGGCGCGCATCCGTCCGTTCGACGCGGCGGAGACGTACCGAGCCTTGGATACCGCCGCCCGCCTGCTGCAGACCGCCGGGGCGGAGGATGAGGCACTGACCGTTCGAGAACTCGCCACCGTCCCCCTCGCCCTGTTCGCGGCACGGGTGCTCGCGGAGTATGTCGCGGACGCTCCGGATGCGGAGGCCGTGCCTCAACCCGAGATCGGGCCCGCATCTCATGTCGAGCCCGAGCTCGAGTCTCATGAGTCCGAGCGCGCAGCTCATGCAGAGTCCGAGCGCGCGGCTCGTGCCGAGCCCGAGTCCGGTGCTCAGCGCGAGCCCGCTCCGGACCCGCACGTCGAACCCGTGGGCGAGGATCTCGCCGAGAACGCGGACGAGCACGAGCACGAGAGCGAGGACCTCACACGCCCCGTCCGCCTCCGGGCCGTGAACCACGCGCGTCACGCGGAACGCGTCGAAGATGCGCGGGCACCGGCATCCATTCGCGCCCTGCGCGCGGTCGATCCCGCCCTGCCGCTCGTGACCTGGTCCGAGCTCAGCGATACGATCACCGCGCTCTTGGCAACGGGACGTCTCGACCCGCAAGTGCTCGCCAGCTTCACGCGTCGGAGCCTCGACGAACGCGCACGGGCCGCGGTGGAGGGCGCATCGGGACGCGGCGTCTCGATCCGGCCCGAGCATGTCGTCTGGGTCGTGACGGTCTTGCGCACGCGGTATGCCGGAACGGCTCGCGTCACGAGGGCCGCAGCCACGGCGCTCGTCGCCGAGTACATCGCCGAGTTGGCGCCCCGCGCGGGTGTCGATCCGAGGCGGGTGCGGCAGGACATGATGGCCTGGGTGGACGTCGAGCGCGCCTGATCCGCCGCCGTCCTGGCACACTTGCCGAGGGCATCCCTCGCGACGCGCCCCCTACGACCCGGGAAGGAGTGCGACGGTGGCCGAATGGCTGGTGCTCATCGCGCTCGGTTTGACCGTGGCCTTCACGACGATCCCGATCGTCACGACGATCGTCGTCGTCCTCTCCAGTGGGACGTCACGGCCGGGATGGCTCATCACGATCGGCTACGCGGCTGCGCTGCTCGTGATCGTCGGACTGTTCGCGGGTGTGCTGCACGCCGTGCGCCTGCCCCAGTTCGGCGACAAGACGTTGATCGGCTGGATCGAGGTCGTCGCCGGTCTGCTCATGGTGACGCTCGGAATCATTCAGATCGTGCGGCGTCGGAACGCGCCGCCGCGGACGTCGCCCCTCGTGCGGGGAGTGCGCAACCTCACACCGACGCTGACCGTCGCGCTCGGGGCGAGCTTCGCGATCCATCCCGAGGCGCTTCTGCTCACGGCCACCGCGGCGACGCGTGTGCGACACGAGGACCCGTCCCTGTTGGTTCTGGTCATCATGCTGGCGGTCTTCGTGGCGGCCTCCGTATCCACCGTCGCGGGCATCACGGTCCTGTTCTCGGTTGCCCGTGGGGGCGTTCGCGCCCGCATGGAGCGATTCCAGGACTGGATCGAGCGTGACTCCGGATTCGTGATGTCGATCGTGCTCGTGCTGGTCGGAGTATTCGTGCTGCTGCTCGGCACCGGCAATCTCGGCTGGATCGGAATCCGTCTTTAGCCGAAGAGCGGGCATACTGCGGGCGGCGGCACCGTTCTGATACCCTTGAATGTCACTTCTGTGACGTTCTCGCCGTGCATGCGCGGCAACAAGAAATCCGCTTCGCCCGGCCCCGGGTATCCGTTCGTCCTCATGGCGTTCGATCAGGGTCGGAGCCCGACCATACAACCAACAAGGACAACCCACTACATGACTACCGCAACGACCGCCACGGCTCCCAAGCAGGTCGCGATCAACGACATCGGATCTGCTGAAGACTTCCTGGCCGCGGTCGAGAAGACCCTCAA
Organism: Microbacterium sp.; assembly: GCF_044340635.1. Lineage (GTDB taxonomy): Bacteria > Actinomycetota > Actinomycetes > Actinomycetales > Microbacteriaceae > Microbacterium. Next base: position 115,210 of record NZ_JBIITF010000003.1, on the reverse strand, counting down.
GTTCTTCAACGACGGAGACCTCATCGAAGGCACCGTCGTGAAGATCGACCGCGACGAGGTCCTCCTCGACGTCGGGTACAAGACCGAGGGTGTCATCCCCTCGCGCGAACTTTCCATCAAGCACGACGTCGACCCCAATGAGGTCGTCAAGCTCGGCGACGCTGTCGAGGCTCTTGTTCTCCAGAAGGAGGACAAAGAGGGACGCCTCATCCTGTCCAAGAAGCGCGCTCAGTACGAGCGTGCCTGGGGTGACGTGGAGAAGATCAAGGAGAACGACGGGGTCGTCACCGGTCAGGTGATCGAGGTCGTCAAGGGCGGTCTGATCGTCGACATCGGTCTCCGCGGCTTCCTCCCCGCCTCGCTCATCGACCTGCGTCGCGTCCGCGACCTCACGCCGTTCCTCGGCCAGGAGATCGAAGCGAAGATCCTCGAGCTCGATAAGAACCGCAACAACGTCGTCCTGAGCCGCCGTGCGCTGCTCGAGCAGACGCAGTCGGAGTCGCGCACGAACTTCCTCAACGCGCTGCATAAGGGCCAGGTCCGCAAGGGCGTCGTCTCGTCGATCGTCAACTTCGGTGCGTTCGTCGACCTCGGTGGCGTGGACGGCCTCGTGCACGTCTCGGAGCTCTCGTGGAAGCACATCGAGCACGCCAGCGAGGTTGTCGAGGTCGGCCAGGAGGTCACCGTCGAGATCCTCGAGGTCGACCTCGACCGCGAGCGCGTCTCGCTGTCCCTCAAGGCGACGCAGGAGGACCCGTGGCAGGTCTTCGCCCGTACGCACGCGATCGGTCAGGTCGCGCCGGGTAAGGTCACCAAGCTCGTACCGTTCGGTGCGTTCGTCCGCGTCGCGGACGGCATCGAGGGCCTCGTGCACATCTCGGAGCTGTCGGGCAAGCACGTCGAGCTCGCCGAGCAGGTCGTGTCCGTGGGCGAAGAGGTGTTCGTCAAGGTCATCGACATCGACCTCGAGCGTCGCCGCATCTCGCTCTCGCTCAAGCAGGCGAACGACTCGATCGATCCGTTCGGCACCGAGTTCGACCCGGCCCTCTACGGCATGGCGACCGAGTACGACGAGAACGGCGAGTACAAGTACCCCGAGGGCTTCGACGTCGAGACGCAGGCGTGGAAGGAAGGCTTCGACGCCGCCCGCGAAGCATGGGAGCAGGAGTACGCCGCTGCCCAGGCTCGCTGGGAGCACCACAAGGCTCTCGTCGCCAAGGCCGCCGAGGCCGAGGCTGCAGCGCCCGAAGCATCCGCGTCGTCGTCGTTCTCGAGCGAGTCGGCCGGAGCAGGCACGCTTGCTGACGACGAGTCGCTCGCGGCTCTTCGCGAGAAGCTCGCCGGCCGCTAAGCCGCGATTTCGCAACAACCGACAGGGGTCGGGGCCTTCGGGCCTCGGCCCCTGTGGCGTTGCGCCTCTGCTCCTGCGGTGTTCGCTTCAGCCCCGGCGCACCTCGACGCGGGGTCGCACCGCGACATCCGTGATCTGTACGTCGGCCGGTGCGTCCACGACGCGTCGCACTTCGCGGGCGACGGACTCCGGCCGGATGTAGACCTCGGGGTCGTACGTTCCGCCCGCGTCGGCCACCATGGTGCGCTGCATGGCGGTGTCGGTCGGTCCCGGGGCGACGGTGACGACGCGGACGCGGTGCCGTTCCTCGTCCAGACGCAGCACGTCAGCGATCGCACGGAGGGCGAACTTCGAGGCCGTGTAGATGGCGCTGCCCGCCGAGGGGCGCGTTCCCGATCCCGACCCGATGAAGACGACCGTGCCCTGGGCGCGACGGATGAGTGGCAGCGTCGCCCGTGTGAGCAAGGCAGGCGAGATGACATTGATCCGGAGCTGACGTTCCCAATCGTCCTCGGTGGCCTGTTCGACCGAGCGGACGTCGGCGATCGCGGCGGCGTGCACGAGAACATCGAGACGATCCAGTCGGGCCGCCAGCCGCTCGACCGCCGCGGCATCGGTCAATTCCACGACCTGTGTTTCGGTTCCGGTTTCGGAGGCCAGCCGTGCCAGCGAATCGACGTCCCGTCCGACGGCGATCACGTGGTGGGTTCGCGTCAGGTCCCGCACGATCGCGCCGCCGATGCCTCCCGTGGCGCCCGTCACGAGGGCGAGAGGGCGGGAGTCGGATGCGGGGGCTGATTGTGCGCTCATGCACCCTGTATACGCGACCGGTCTGCGCAATGCCGGCAGCGGGCGGGCGATAACGTGATGCCATGACCGATGCCGTACCGCCGCCCGCCCCCGCTTCTCCGGATGCGGACACCCCCCGGCGCGCACCGTTGGTGCTCGCCGCGCTGATTCTGGCGGCGCTGGTATGCAACATCAACCTCGCGGCAGCGAACATCGCGCTGCCGGACATCGGTGACGCGTTCGGTGCCGGTCAGACATCCCTGAATCTCGTGGCGCTCGGGTGTTCGCTCGGGCTCGCGATGTCCGTGCTCTACCTGGGGGCCTTGGCGGACCGCTACGGCCGGAAGCAGCTGCTGATGCTGGGGCTTGCGCTCACGCTCGTGGCGAGTCTCTTTTCGGCCTTCGCGCCCTCTGTCGAGCTCCTGATCGTCGCCCGCATCTTCACGGGGATCGCCGCCGGGATGGCGTACCCGACGACACTTTCGCTCATCACGGCGCTGTGGGCCAACGGTCCCAAACGTACCGGCGCCATTGCGCTCTGGTCGAGCGTCAGCGCCATGGCCACGGTCGTCGGCTCGGTGCTCGCGGGTCTTCTCCTGCAGATCTTCTGGTGGGGGTCGGCTTTCCTGCTCGCTCTGCCGTTCGCGGCCGTGGCGCTTGTGCTCGTCGTCATCCTCGTGCCCGCTCACGTGAAGGAATCCAGCGACCCGGTCGACCATCGCGGCGGGGTGCTCGCTACTCTCGCCATCGCCGCGCTCGTGCTCGGTATCAGCATGGTCTTCGCGCCTGGTCAGGTGCTCACCGGCGCGGTCCTGCTCGTCGCGGCACTGGTTCTGCTGGTGCTGTTCGGGTGGCGTCAGGCCGTGACGAAGCATCCGCTCTACGATCTGCGCGTCGCGCGGCGGCGCCTCTTCTGGGTGCCGGCCGCCGCCGGGACGATCGTGTTCGGCTCGCTCATGGGGGCGATGTTCGTCGGTCAGCAGTTTCTGCAGAACATCCTCGGATACAACACCCTCGCGGCCGGGCTCGCGGTTGTTCCCGCGGCCGTCGGTCTGCTGGCGATCGCCCCGATCTCGGCGCGCCTCGTCACCTCGCACGGCTCTCGGGTGACGATGCTCGTCGGTTACGCGCTCGTGTTCGTCGGATTCGTGACCATGCTCTTCTGGCGTGAACAGACGCCGTACCCGCTGATCGGCTTCGGGTTCCTCGTGATCGGTGCGGGAGCGGCGTTCGCGATGACGCCCGCCTCACGCGCTCTGACCGAGAGCACGCCCGTCCGTCGCGTGGGCATGGCCTCTGCGACCTCCGATCTACAACGCGACCTCGGCGGCTCCATCATGCAGGCCCTGCTCGGCGCGATTCTGGCGAGCGGCTTCGCGGCTGCTTTCGCGCGTTCGATCGCCGCGAGTTCCGAGGCCTCGCAGATCAGCGACAGCGTCACGCGGGCGCTCCAGGCATCCTTCGCCTCGGCCCTGCACGTCGCCGATCAGTACCCGCAGTACAAGACGGAGATTCTCGCCGCGGCGAGTCACAGCCTGGTCTCGGGCGCTCTCGCGGCCTACCTCGTCGGCGCCATCGCGATCGCACTCGGCGCGTGCCTGGTGGCGTTCTTCCTTCCCCCGCACGCCCGGGAACGTGAGCTGGTGGCCCAGTACGAAATGCAGGACGCGTCGGGCACACCAGATTCGAGGGATTCCGTTGCGCCGAAGCGGGGGTAGCGGTCTGCGTGGCTCGCACTTCGGCGGCCCCCGGCGCGGTAAGTTTCAGCAATGACCTCAGACGCCGCACTCGCGCGGCGCTCACGCATCAACGACAGTGTCCGCGAACGCACGGTGCTGCAGAATCAGGTTCTGCTCGGCAGCATCGTCTTGATCGGGGCCCTCGTGATCCTCGCTCTCGGCCAGGCGCAAAACCTCGACGCTTTCCTCATCGGCATCGCCATTGTGTTCGCGACAACGGGAGTCGCACTCATCGTTCCCTGGAACCGGCTCGCGCCGGTCGTGAGCGTCGCCATTCCCGCTGCAGACATCGTTGCGATCGCCATCCTCAGATACGCCTCGCCCGACTCGGGGCTGGGGATATTGTGGGCATTCCCCGCGATGTGGATCGCTTACATGTACGGGGTCGTCGGGACGGTGCTGGCGGTCGTCAGCGTCTCACTTTTCTTCTGGGTGCTGATCGCGATCAGCCCGGGCCAGGGGCTGACCGCCACTTCTCTCCTGCTGCCCATATCGGTGGCAGCCGTCGCAACCATCGCGTACCTGGCAGCCCGCCGCTCCGGGGCGCAGCGCGAGCTGCTCGACAAACAGACACGCAACCTCGAACGTTCGGTCGAGCGCGCTCGGCGCCAGGAAGACATCGTGACGGATGCGTTGGATGCCGTCGACTTCGGTGTGATCCGCATCTCACCGGACGGTTCGCTCGCCGTCACGAACGAGGCCCACGCTCGGCTTCAGCGCGCGAGGTCCAAGGGTGCCGAGGCTGCCGCTTTCGGAGCGGATGGCGTTACGCGCCTGCTCGCCGACGAGATGCCGCTCGCTCGCGCCCGCGCCGGCGAACTCTTCGAGAACGAGCTGGTCTGGTATGGCGAACCGGGTGACGACAGCCGTCGCGCGCTGAGCATGACCGCCCGTCGCATCCAGGATGTCAACGGTCAGGACGCCGGCACGATCGTGATCTCTCGAGACGTCACGACGGAAGAGCTCGCTCTACGAGCGCGCGAGGACCTCGTGGCATCCGTATCGCACGAGCTGCGCACCCCGTTGACGTCGATCATCGGATACCTCGATCTGGCCCTCGACGAAGATTCCCTCGCGCCGACGGCACGACGAAGCCTCGAGGTCGCCGAGCGCAACGCGACCCGTCTGCTCGAACTGGTGTCCGACATCCTCACCGTCTCCGCGGCGTCCCGACAGGGCGTGGACCTCACCGTCACACCGCAGATGTCGGATCTGGCGGAGGTGGTGATGGCGTCGATCGAGGCGGTCATTCCTCCGGCGGGGGAGCGACGCATCACGATCGATGCGTCCGGCGTCGAACCCGCGATGGCGTACGCGGACCCGCACCGTATCCGTCAGGTGATGGACAATCTGCTCTCGAACGCGGTGAAGTACAACGACGACGGCGGCCACATCGAGGTGGGTCTCACTTCCGACGGCCTGCACGCCTGGATCATCGTCCGCGACGACGGCCCCGGCATCAGCGAGCAGGAGCTGCCGCGCCTGTTCGAGCGCTTCTTCCGCGCGGATGCCGTCCGCAAGACGACGACGCACGGAAGCGGGCTGGGGCTCGCCATCACGCGAGACATCGTGCGCGCCTCCGGCGGCGAGATCACCGTCCAGACACGAGCCGGCGAGGGAGCGACGTTCATCGTCCGACTGCCCGCCACCGACCCGCGGGGAGAAGCCTGATGGTCTTCGACATGTTCTCGATCTCGATCTGCACCGCGGTCGTCGTGGTCGTCGCGGGGGTGCAGTTCGTCCTTGACACCGTGCTGCGACGCGACACGGGCGCCGGTCGGATCTGGTCGCTCGCCTTCATCGCGGGCATCCTGACGACCCTCTGCTACCTGGCTTGGGTCGCCTCGGGCGAGGCGGGGCTCGCCATCGCGATCGGTAACGCGTCGTTCGTCGTGGGAACCGGCTGCCTATGGGTCGGGTCCCGCAGTTACAACGGTCGCTCGTTGAAAGTCTCCGCATGGATCGTCGCGGGTTCTGCCGCTGCAGCGTTCATCGCGACCCTCGTCGCGGGACCGGACGGCGGGGACTGGGCGGGAGCGCTCGTGATGTTCATCGCTCTCGCCGTTCTGGCGGGCTTGGGTGCGGTCGAGTCGCGCCGCGCGGCGATGGGGCGCAGTGCCACCACGGTCGCGCTGACGCTCGTGCTCGGCGTGCAGAGCCTGTACTACGTCGCACGCTCCATCGTCTTCGCGCTGCTAGGCCCGACGGATGAATTCTTCCTGACGTGGTTCGGATCGATTACGACGTCCTTTCTCACCATCATCCTGACGATCGTGGCCGTCGTGTCGATGTCGGTGCTTCGGTCCGGGCAGGCACGCCTGCGCGGGCGCGGCGACAGCACGACCCTGCTCCTGGATTCCGACGGGCTGTACGACGACGAGTCGTTCGCCAAGCTGTTCGGCGACCTGACACACCGGGCCGCGGCGTTCAGCGAGCGGATCGCTGTGATCTCGGTCCGACTCGATGATCTGCCCCAGATCGCGACCGCCTTCGGCGCCGTCGAGGCTCAGGACATCGCGCACGCGTGGCGGGTCGGCACGCGTCGCTACGCGCCCACCTCGGCGATCGTCGGCCACGCGGGATCGACGGGCATCGTCATCGCTCTGCAACCGTCCTCGATCGGGGACGCGCGTCGCGTCGCGAGCCGTATCCACCGTCGTCTGCTGGACGACTTCGGATCGATCGGAACGTCGGTGGTTCCCGTTCTCGGTGTGGGCATCGCTGTCAGCGACATCGCGGGCTACGACTCGGAGGCGCTGTTGACCGCGGCGAACGACGCGGCCGTGCGCTCGGCTTCGAGTCCGGATGCTTCCGTGATGATCGCCGGCGCCGTCTGAGTCCGAGCCCGCGCGGAACGAGTTCAGGCGGGGAACGAGTTCAGACGCCGAACGAGTTCAGGCGCCGAACAAGTTCAGGCGCCGATAGTGATCAGGCAGATGTCAGGCGGTAGCCGACGCCGCGGATCGTCTCGATCCAGCGCGGCTTCGCCGCAGATTCGCCGAGCTTGCGCCGGAGGTTCGCGACGTGCACCTCGATTGCGCGCACATCGTGTTCGCTCACGAAGCCGCTCCCGCCCGCGTATCGTCCGCCACGGAGCATGAGTGCGAGGTCGTCCTTGCCGACGACACGGCGGCCGGCCGAGAGGAGGTCCGCCATGATGTCGAACTCGCTGCGCGTCAATTCGACGTCTGCACCGTCGACCATGGCGATGCGCATCTCGGGATGAAGGCGAAGACCGCGGTGCTCGTACCATCCGTCGGAGTCATCCTGTTGCGACGCAGCGGTCGGTGCGCTGTTCGCCGCTGCTGCCGCGGCCACCGCGGAGGGCGCTGACTCGATGGGGGTGACCGTGGCCGGTGCCGCGGTGCGCGGTCGCCGCATCATGGCCTCGATGCGGGCTCGGAGCTCTCGCGGGCGGAAAGGCTTCGTGACGTAGTCATCAGCCCCGGCCTGGAGTCCCTGCAACGTGTCGATCTCGTCGGCACGGGCGGTGAGCATGACGATGTAAGTGTCGCTGACCTCGCGAATCCGCTTGGCCGTCTCGAAGCCGTCGATTCCGGGCATGCTGACATCGAGGGTCGTCACGACCGGTTGATGCTCTCGAACAAGCTCGATCCCGTCCATGCCAGAGGATGCCGCGTGCACCACGAATCCGGCCTGCTCGAGGACCTGCGAGATCAGCACACGTATGTCCGTGTCGTCCTCGATGACCACCGCGACGCCCGAGTTCGACACCAACACCCCTCCTGGCCAGGCACGCGTGACGGAAGGTGCGCTGACTTCGGTGATGATATCCCAGAAGACTCTTCTGAATGCTTCCCCAGGCATTCGTGTCCTAACTGTCGAGGGGTGGATGCTGCGGGCTGAGACCGATTCGGGTGGTCTCGCGCGCGACGAGTTAGTACATACGGGCCCGCCGCCGTCCAGTCCCTGTGCTCGACGTCTCCCCAGACGTGTGTCGTTGCATGGCGTGCTGAACCCGTCAGGACTCAGAGGCATGCGGTCGCGAGCGACGTGGTCGGACGGCTGGCGCCGGCACCGATGTATCGAATAGCGAGATCCCCCCGGCTCTCGCTCTTCTCTTTACTGCTGCCCGAGAATCCAACGCCCCCCGCGTCGTTTTCTCGTGCTGTTCATTCGTACGTTGTCGCGGCTCGCGGTCCTCATCTTCGACCCGCTCGGTGCGACAGATATGACGTTAGGGGGTCAGTCTCAAGGGCGGCTCAGTCCGCGCTCAGGGTCGTCTTCAGGTCGCGTCTTGAGCCGATCCTGAGGTTTGCGGGGTCGTTTGCTCGCGTCGCTTTCGGGCATGGCATGCTCGATCCATGCCCCTTATCGCACTCACGGGAGGCATCGCGGCGGGCAAGTCGACGATCGCCCGTCGTCTTGCCGAACACGGAGCCGTCATAGTCGATGCCGACGCCATCGTGCGCGAGGTTCAGGCTCCTGGATCCGCAGTGCTCGAGCACATTGCACAAACGTTCGGCACCGACGTCATCCGGTCTGACGGATCTTTGGATCGCGCGGCGCTCGGTGCCATCGTGTTCGGCGACGATGCCGCTGTCGCTCGACTCAACCGCATCGTCCATCCCGCCGTGCGTATCCGATCCCAGGAACGCTTCGCCGAGGCGCGTGAGGCGGATCCCGACGGCGTGGTGGTCTACGACGTTCCGCTGCTTGCCGAAGCCCGGGCGGGCGACCCATGGGACCTTGTCGTGGTTGCGCACGCACCGGCGGACGTGCGTGCCGCCCGTTTGGTCACGGAGCGCGGCCTCACAGCAGACGAAGCCGCGCGTCGCATCGCATCGCAGGTCTCCGACGACGAGCGGCTCGCTATCGCCGACGTTGTCATCGATACGGCCGGCACGATCGAGCACACACTCGAGCAGACGGACGCCCTCTGGGAGCGGCTGAGCGTCGCATCCTGATTCCGCCGGTCCTCTCCGGCGTGCGCGGAGCGCGAACAGCAGAGCCGGTGTCGGAGGCCCCGCTTAGGCTCGAAGCATGCAGACCACGCGCAGCGTGCGGCCGTTCGAGGTCGTCAGCGAGTACCAGCCCTCGGGTGACCAGCCCACAGCCATCGCGGATCTCGCTCAGCGCATCAATGCGGGCGAGACCGACGTCGTGCTGCTCGGCGCAACGGGTACGGGCAAGTCGGCGACAACGGCGTGGCTGATCGAGCAGGTGCAGCGGCCGACCCTGATCCTGGCGCACAATAAGACCCTGGCCGCGCAGCTCGCGAACGAGTTCCGCGAACTGATGCCCAACAACGCCGTCGAGTACTTCGTCTCGTACTACGACTACTACCAGCCCGAGGCGTACGTTCCGCAGACCGATACGTTCATCGAGAAGGACAGCTCGATCAACTCCGAGGTCGAGCGGCTCCGGCACTCGACGACCAACTCGCTGCTGTCGCGGCGCGATGTGGTCGTGGTGTCCACGGTCTCCTGCATCTACGGTCTGGGTGCCCCGGAGGAGTATCTGCGCGCCATGGTCGCGCTCCAGGTGGGGGAGCGCTACGACCGCGATGCCCTGATCCGCAAGTTCATCTCGATGCAGTACAACCGCAATGACGTCGACTTCTCGCGCGGCAACTTCCGCGTGCGGGGTGACACGATCGAGATCATCCCGGTCTACGAGGAGTATGCGATCCGCATCGAGTTGTTCGGCGACGAGATCGAGGCGCTGTACCGCCTGCATCCGCTGACCGGCGATGTCCTCGAGAAGTTGGACGCCGTCCCGATCTTTCCCGCTTCGCACTATGTCGCGGGAACGGACGTCATGCAGCGCGCGATCGGCACGATCGAGACCGAGCTCGAGGAGCGTTTGAAAGAGCTCGAGGGCCAGGGCAAGTTGCTGGAGGCCCAGCGGCTGCGCATGCGCACGACGTTCGACCTCGAGATGATGCAGCAGCTCGGCTTCTGCTCCGGGATCGAGAACTACTCCCGGCACATCGACGTCCGTGGGCCAGGAGAGGCACCGCACTGCCTGCTCGACTTCTTCCCCGATGATTTCCTCGTCGTGATCGACGAGTCCCACGTCACCGTTCCCCAGATCGGGGCGATGTACGAGGGGGATGCCTCACGCAAGCGCACGCTCGTTGACCATGGCTTCCGTCTCCCGAGCGCCATGGACAACCGCCCCTTGCGGTGGGACGAGTTCAAGGACCGCGTCGGTCAGACGGTGTACCTGTCGGCGACGCCGGGTCGGTACGAGATGGGCATCGCGGATGGCATCGTCGAGCAGATCATCCGTCCGACAGGGCTCGTTGATCCGCAGATCATCGTCAAACCCGCCAAGGGACAGATCGATGACCTGCTCGAGCAGATCCGACTGCGCGTCGAGCGCGACGAGCGCGTACTGGTGACGACCCTCACGAAGAAGATGTCGGAAGAGCTGACGGACTTCCTGGGTGAGCACGGCGTGCGCGTGCGCTACCTGCACTCCGATGTCGACACGCTCCGTCGCGTGGAGTTGTTGACCGAGTTGCGAGCCGGTGTCTACGACGTCCTGGTCGGCATCAACCTGCTCCGTGAGGGGCTCGACCTGCCCGAGGTCTCGCTCGTGGCGATCCTCGACGCCGACAAAGAGGGGTTCCTGCGGTCCGGGACATCCCTGATCCAGACCATCGGTCGCGCGGCTCGAAACGTGTCCGGCGAGGTGCACATGTACGCCGATCGGATCACCGACTCGATGCGCAAGGCGATCGACGAGACGGATCGTCGCCGCGAGAAGCAGGTCGCGTACAACCTCGAGCACGGAATCGATCCGACCCCGTTGCGCAAGCGCATCGCGGACATCACCGAGGTGCTGGCGCGCGAGGGTGCCGACACCGCCGAGATGCTCTCGAAGCGCGAGGCCGGGCGCGGGAAAGGCAAGGCGCCGACCCCCCGATCGCTCAGCACGAAGGGCCACCAGGGGATCGCGGCCGAGGGTGCGAACCAGCTCGAGGCGACGATCGGCGACCTCAGCGCGCAGATGCTCGCGGCCGCGTCGGAGCTGAAGTTCGAACTCGCGGCGCGTCTGCGCGACGAGGTCCAGGACCTCAAGCGCGAGCTGCGGGCGATGGAGCGCGCCGGGCACGCCTGATCCGCGGTCGCGGCCTAACCCGCAGCTACGGGCAGTGCAGCAGCGGCTTCGGGCCGGAGCGATCGATGGTGTGACTGTCCATCGGTGCGTGGCAGATCGGGCACGGGGCGGGACCGGACGGCTCGGGCGCGACGTCGTCGTAGGGTCCGACTGCCGCGGGGCCCGCGACGCGGATGAGCGATGCGTTGAACCATTGGTACAGCCCGCCCGCTTCGCGAATGCGTTGCCGGAGCGGGGTCTTGTGGGTCATAACAATTAGTGTACTAAGTAATCGCTAGACTGGGTGCATGCCAACTCCCGACGATCTGCTGCGCCTCGACAACCAGGTGTGCTTCGCGATCGTCACGGCGGCGCGCAACGTGGTGTCGATCTACCGGCCCATCCTGGAGCCGCTCGGGCTGACGCATCCGCAGTATCTCGTCATGCTCGCCCTGTGGGAGAGCGCGCCTCGATCGCTCGGCGAGCTGGCCGAAGAACTCGCCCTCGAGCCCGCGAGCCTGTCGCCTCTGATCAAGCGCCTGCAGTCGCAGGGCCTGGTCAGCAGGGATCGATCACCGGACGACGAGCGGATGCTGCGGATAGCGCTCACCCCGGCGGGCACGGCGCTCCGCACGCGCGCCCTCGAGGTGCCGACGCAGGTAATGGCGTCCGTTGGGCTCGATGCGGAACGTCTTGCGGCGTTGCGGGACGCGCTCGGCCCGTTCGCCGGCCGCGGCGGAAGGCCCTGAATTCAGTGACGGGTGTGCGCACGCGTTCGGGCTCAGACATCCGCTCACCGCGAACCGCGAAGCCGGTGTCGGTGGCCGCTCCTACACTTGACGAGTGCCTATCGTCCCCGTTGCTACGTCGTCGAAACTGAGCGTCAGAGGCGCTCGGGTTCATAACCTCAAGAACGTCGACCTCGAGATTCCGCGTGATTCGCTGGTGGTCTTCACGGGGTTGAGCGGATCGGGTAAGTCGAGCCTCGCGTTCGACACGATCTTCGCCGAGGGGCAGCGTCGTTACGTCGAGTCGCTGAGCGCCTACGCGCGCCAGTTCCTGGGTCAGGTCGATCGTCCCGACGTCGACTTCATCGAGGGCCTCAGCCCGGCCGTCAGCATCGACCAGAAGTCGACCAACCGCAACCCGCGGTCGACGGTCGGCACGATCACCGAGATCTACGACTACCTGCGCCTCCTCTGGGCGCGCATCGGCGTACCGCATTGCCCGGTGTGCGGCGAGGTCATCCAACGACAGACGGTTCAGCAGGTTGCCGACCAGCTCGTCGAGTTGCCCGAAGGTACGCGCTACCAGATCGTCGCTCCCATCGTGACCCAGAAGAAGGGCGAGTTCGTCGACCTGTTCCGCGAGCTTGGGGCGAAGGGGTACTCTCGCGCGATCGTCGACGGTGACTTGATCCAACTGTCCGAGCCGCCGGCGCTGAAGAAGAGCTACAAGCACGACATCGCGGTCGTCGTCGACCGCTTGGTGGCGGGTCCCGACATCCTCGGGCGTGTGACGGATTCCGTCGAGACCGCGCTGGGGCTCGCGGGCGGAGTGATGCAGGTCAACTTCGTTGACGAAGAGGGCGACGAAGCCTGGCAGAGCTTCTCCGAAAAGCTCTCGTGCCCCAACGGTCACCCCTTGCAACTCACCGAGATCGAGCCGAGGACGTTTTCGTTCAACGCGCCGTTCGGCGCGTGCCCGGAGTGCTCGGGGCTCGGCACCCGGATGGCCGTGGACGTGGATCTGCTGCTCGGCGACGAGTCCGCGTCGATCCGAGAAGGTGTCATCGTCCCCTGGACCACTCAGGGCAAGGGGCTCTTCCAGTACTACGAGCGCCTCCTCGAGGGTCTCGCCCGCGACCTGGACTTCTCTCTCGATACGCCATGGCGGAAGCTCCCGGAAGAGGTCCGCGAGGCGGTCCTGCGCGGCGAGGACTACAAGGTCACCGTCAAGTGGAAGAACCGCTACGGGCGCGAGATGCGCTACGCCTCTGGGTTCGAGGGCGTCGTGCCCTACATCGAGCGCCAGTGGTTGCAGGCGGAGTCCGACACGCAGCGTGGCCGCTGGGGAGAGTTCCTGCGCGAAGTCCCGTGCCCCGTGTGTGACGGCGCCCGCCTGAAGCCCGAGGTGCTGGCCGTACAGGTGCACGGCCATTCGATCGCGGATGTCACACGGCTGAGCCTGTCCGATGCCTACGAGTTCATGCAGACGCTGCAGCTCACGAATCGTGAAGCGAAGATCGCGGCGCAGGTCCTGCGCGAGATCCGTGTGCGCTTGGACTTCCTCTTGCAGGTCGGACTCACCTACCTGAACCTCGGTCGCTCGGCCGGTTCGCTCTCCGGTGGCGAGGCGCAACGCATCCGACTCGCGACGCAGATCGGCTCGGGCCTGACCGGCGTGCTTTACGTCCTCGACGAGCCGTCGATCGGGCTACACCAGCGCGACAATCGTCGTCTGGTTCGAACGCTCGAGACCCTGCGCGACCTCGGCAACACGCTGATCGTCGTCGAACACGACGAAGAGACCATCCAGGCCGCGGACTGGGTCGTCGACATCGGGCCGCTGGCCGGCGTGCACGGCGGAACGGTTGTCCACTCCGGCCCGTATGAGGCGCTCCTGACCGACGAGAATTCGCTCACCGGCGATTACCTCGCCGGGCGCCGTGAGATCCCGACGCCCCGCAAGCGCCGCAAGATCGACAAGAACCGCAAGATCACGGTCGTCGGTGCGCGCGAGAACAATCTGCGGAACGTGAGCGCGGACTTCCCGCTCGGGGTACTCACCGCCGTCACCGGCGTGAGCGGCTCGGGTAAGTCGTCGCTCGTCAACGACATCCTGTATCAGGTGCTGGCGTCACGCCTGAACGGCGCCCGCACGGTTCCCGGCAAGCACACACGCGTCACGGGCTTGGACGATCTCGACAAGGTCGTGCACGTCGACCAGAACCCGATCGGCCGCACGCCGCGCTCCAACCCGGCGACATACACGGGCGTCTTCGACCGCGTTCGCACGCTGTTCAGCGAGACCCCCGAGGCGAAGGTGCGCGGGTACCAGCCCGGTCGCTTCAGCTTCAACGTCAAGGGCGGACGCTGCGACGCGTGCTCCGGCGACGGCACGATCAAGATCGAGATGAACTTCCTGCCAGACGTGTACGTGGACTGCGAGGTGTGCCACGGCAAGCGGTACAACCGCGACACGCTCGCCGTGCACTACAAGGGCAAGAACATCGCCGAAGTCCTGGAGATGTCGATCGAAGAGGCGGCAGACTTCTTCGAGCCGATCCAGGCGATCCACCGCTACCTCAAGACACTGGTCGATGTTGGGCTCGGATACGTCCGTCTCGGCCAGTCGGCCACGACGCTCAGTGGGGGAGAGGCGCAGCGCGTCAAGCTCGCCACCGAACTGCAGCGCCGCAGCAATGGACGCAGTATCTACGTTCTCGACGAGCCGACCACCGGCCTGCACTTCGAGGATGTCCGGCGCCTGCTCGAGGTACTGGGCGGTCTCGTGGACAAGGGCAACACGGTCATCGTCATCGAGCACAACCTGGATGTCATCAAATCCGCGGACTGGGTCATCGACCTCGGGCCCGAGGGTGGCTCCGGCGGCGGTCAGATCGTCGCGACGGGCACGCCCGAGCAGGTGGCCCGCAACGAGAACAGCTTCACCGGCGCCTTCTTGGCGGAGGTGCTGGGACAGCGCGAGCAGCGCAAGGCGGGGTAGCCGTGGCCGCCGCGCCGTCCCGCCCGCAGCTCCCGTATCGTCCCCGGGCGGGGGAGATCCCCACCAATCCGGGCGTGTATCGGTTTCGCGATGCTTCCGGGCGCGTTCTCTATGTGGGCAAGGCGAAAAATCTTCGGTCGCGGCTGAGCAACTACTTCGCGCCGTTGCACACCCTTCACGAGCGAACCCGCCGCATGGTCACGACCGCGACGTCCGTCGAGTGGACCGTCGTCGGAAGCGATGTCGAAGCGTTGCAGCTGGAGTACATGTGGATCAAGGAATTCGATCCGCCCTTCAACGTGCGCTACCGCGATGACAAGTCCTACCCCTTCATGGCGATCACGCTGGGAGACGAGGCTCCGCGCGTTGTCGTCACCCGCAATCGGCGGATCTCCGGGGCAAAGTATTTCGGACCGTATCCGAAGATCTGGGCGGTGCACGACACGATCGACCTGATGATCAAGGTCTTCCCGATCCGCACGTGCAGCGACTCGAGTTATCGCAAAGCGATGCAGACGGGGCGTCCCTGCTTCCCCGGTCAGATCGGCAAGTGCGGCGGGCCGTGCTCGATGAAGGTGACGATCGACGAGCATCGGGCGATTGTGGATGACTTCGTCGCGTTCATGTCCGGCGGCGATCAGAGGTTCCGGACGCAGCTGTCTGCCCGTATGCGCGAGGCGTCGGCCGCGATGGACTACGAGAGCGCGGCGAGCTATCGAGACAAGCTCGCGGCCGTGGACGCGGTGCTCTCGCGTAGCGCGCTCGTGCTGGGTGAGGACGTCGATGCGGACCTGTTCGGCATCGCCGAGGACGAACTTGCCGCGACCGTGCAGCACTTCGTCATCCGAGGTGGACGCATCCGTGGCGTGCGTGCGTCGACGATCGAGAAAGAACTCGACATCGAGGGCGGCGATCTGGTCGATCAGGTCCTGCAGCGCGCCTACGGCGACGCCCCGGCAGCAGACATCCCGCGCCGCGTCTTCGTGCCGACGCTCCCCTCGGATGCGACAGAGCTCGAGGAGTGGCTGCGCGACAAGCGCGGGCGACCCGTTACGGTGCAGACCGCGCAGCGGGGACGCAAGGCGGACTTGCAGCGCACGGCGAACCTCAACGCCCAACAGTCGCTCATGCTGCACAAGACGCGCCGCACGAGCGATTACATCGCCCGCAGCCAGGCGCTCACAGACCTGCAAGAGGCGCTGGGCCTCGCCGTGGCGCCCCTGCGGATCGAGTGCTTCGACGTGTCGCACCTCAGCGGGTCCAACGTCGTGGCGTCGATGGTCGTTTTCGAGGATGGGCTGCCGCGTAAAGACCAGTACCGGTCGTTTTCGATCGCCGAGACGACGGATGACACGGACTCCCTCCACCAGGTTCTGACGCGTCGACTGGCCTACCTCGACCGGCCCGAAGAGCCCGAGATTGAGGGCGCGCCGCGCAAACGCCCCCGCTTCGCGTACCCGCCGCAGCTCCTCGTGGTAGACGGCGGTCGGCCACAGGTCGAGGCCGCGGCGCGAGCCCTCGCGGACTCGGGGCATGAAGAGATCGCCCTGTGCGGCATCGCGAAGCGGTTGGAAGAGGTCTGGCTTCCCGGCGACGAGTATCCGGTCATCCTGCCGCGCACGAGCGAGGCGCTCTACCTGTTGCAGCGGCTGCGAGACGAAGCTCACCGGTTCGCGATCACACATCAGCGTTCCCGTCGCCGCAAAGACATCCAGAGCGTCCTCGCCGAGATCCCCGGACTCGGCGCCGAACGTATTCGGGTCCTGTTGAGGCACTTCGGTTCCGTCGCGGCTCTGAAGCGCGCCAGTGCGGATGAGATCACCGAAGTGAAGGGCATCGGGCCGAAGCTCGCCGCGACCATTCAGTCGCGGCTGCAGGATGCCGCGGAGGTGTCAGCAGCCGTCGAGGGCGCGAGCGTCCCGCCCCTCGCCGAGTCAGTAGGCTAGAAGAAGGGCGAATCGGGGCGGAGCGATGACGGATACGGACGGCAGCGCGGGGGAAGTCCTGGTGGTCACCGGCATGTCGGGGGCGGGCAGGTCGACAGTCGCCAACGCGCTCGAAGACCTCGACTGGTACGTGGTCGATAACCTGCCGCCGCAGATGTTGCGGCCGTTGCTCGACATCACGGGCCTCGCCGCCGGAGCGCTTCCCCGTGTCGCCGCGGTTGTGGACGTGCGCGGAAGAGGGCTCTTCGAGGACCTCCCCGACGTGATGAGCGCACTCCGCAAGGGCCGCCAGGTCCGGCTCGTGTTCTTGGATGCGTCCGACGAAGTTCTCGTGCGCCGTTTCGAAGCGGTCCGTCGGCCGCATCCGTTGCAGGGCGAAGGCACGATCCTCGACGGGATCCATCGGGAGCGTCGCCGTCTCGCTCCCATCCGCGAGAGCGCGGATCTGATCATCGACACGAGCGCCTACAACATCCACCAGCTCGCGACCACGGTGTCGGAGCTGTTCCTGGAGGAGAGTTCCGCGCGCCACGCGATCACCGTGCAGAGCTTCGGCTTCAAGTACGGGGTTCCGCCGGACGCGGACCTCGTGGCGGACATGAGATTTCTCCCCAACCCCTTTTGGAACGAAGATCTTCGCCACCTCACCGGTCAGGACGAACGGGTGAGAGACTTCGTGCTCGCACAAGAGGGGGCGACCGAATTCTTGGATGCCTACGCGTTGTCCCTGGCGCCCGTATTGGCCGGGTACCAGCGCGAGAACAAGCGCCATTCCACGGTCGCCGTGGGGTGCACCGGGGGCAAACACCGCTCGGTCGCCATGGCGGAGCAGTTGGCCGCTCGGCTCTCCTCCGTGCCCGGGGTCGCCGTGCGAGTGAAGCATCGGGATCTCGGTCGCGAGTAGGCTAGGCGGGTTCACGTTCGACCCGATCCGAGGAGCGCAGGTTGCCACTCACCGCCGATGTCAAGGCCGAACTGGTGACCATCCGTGAGTCGCGGGCAACGGCGCGCGTCGCCGAAGTGACGTCTTTGCTGCGTTTCTCGGGCGGACTGCACTCCATCGCGAACCGGATCGCGATCGAAGCGGAGCTGGACTCCGAGGTGCTCGCGCGTCGTACGGCGCGTGACCTGGTCGAGCTCTATGGTGTTCGTCCCGAGCTCGGGCATGTCCAAGCATCCTCCTCTCGTCAGGAGGGCCATTTCGTGGTTCGGGTCATCGAGGGCGGCGAGACACTCGCGCGTCAGACGGGCCTGCTCGATCAGCGTCGTCGTCCCGTACGCGGTCTGCCCAACAAGCTCACGACGGGATCCCGCGAAGACCTCGCCGCGATCTGGCGCGGAGCTTTCCTCGCCGCTGGCACCCTGACCGATCCCGGCCGCTCGGCGGCGCTGGAAGTCACCTGCCCCTCATCCGAAGCCGCGATGGCGCTCGTCGGCGCCGCACATCGTCTGAGCGTGGCGGCGAAGGCCCGCGAGGTGCGGGGTGTGCACCGCGTCGTCGTGCGTGACGGAGAGGCCATTCGTGCCATCCTGCAGGCCATGGGTGCCGTGCGCGCGGCGGCGGAGTGGGAGCAGTTGCGCCAGCGGCGCGAGGTTCGCGCGGGAGTGAACCGCCTCGTGAACTTCGACGATGCCAACCTGCGACGTTCGGCCCAAGCTGCCGTGGCTGCGTGCGCGCGCGTCGAGCGAGCTCTTGAGATTCTCGGACCCGGAATTCCCGACCACCTGCGGGAGGCCGGCGAGCTGCGCCTCGCACACCGCGAGGCGAGTCTCGACGAACTTGGGCACCATGCCGATCCGCCACTCACGAAGGACGCTGTCGCGGGCCGCATCCGTCGCCTGCTCGCGATGGCCGACAAGCGTGCCGAGGACGAGGGCATCCCCGGGACCGAGGCGGGGATCCCCGTCGACGTCGACGCCTGATCGAACGCAGGGGCGACGCGACAGCGATCCGATCCATGTTCCGGATCGGGAAGCAAGTCCCTGGCCTCTGTGTTGCCCCTCGTTAGGATGAGAACGTCATCCGCGCCGCGCGAAGCGTGGCACCGACAGGAGGAAATACGACTATGGCGACTTACACGCTGCCCGAACTTCCCTACGACTACGCCGCACTCGAGCCGCACATCAGTGCCTCGATCATGCAGCTGCACCACGACAAGCATCACCAGGCTTATGTGACCGGCGCCAACACGGCGCTCGAGCAACTGGCCGAGGCCCGCGACAAGGGCGACTACGCGTTCGTCAACAAGCTCGAGAAGGACCTCGCCTTCAACCTCGGCGGGCACACGAACCACTCCATCTTCTGGACCAACCTCTCGCCGAACGGTGGCGACAAGCCCACCGGCGAACTCGCGGCCGCCATGGATGACCACTTCGGTTCGTTCGACAAGTTCACGGCTCACTTCACCGCCGCCGCGCTCGGCGTCCAGGGATCCGGCTGGGCCGGACTGTTCTGGGATTCGATCGGTCAGAACCTGATCATCCAGCAGTTCTTCGACCAGCAGTCGCAGTTCGCCGCGGGCACGGTTCCGCTCCTCCTCCTGGACGTCTGGGAGCACGCGTACTACCTGGACTACAAGAACGTCCGCGCCGACTACGTGAAGGCTTTCTGGAACATCGCCAATTGGGCAGACGTTCAGACGCGCTTTGAGACCGCCCGTGAGAAGACTGCGGGTCTGCTGGTAATGTCGTGACGAAGGCGAGGACGCCGCTGAGCCCTCGCTGAGTCGAGGGTCCGGCGTCCTCCTTTCATCCGAAAACGCGCGTATCCGCGCACCTAAAGGCGCCGCCCCGCGCCATGAGAATCGGGAGACACCGTGTCTGTCAAGATCGGCATCAACGGCTTCGGCCGTATCGGACGCAACTACCTTCGCGCGGCACTCGCGCAGGGCGCTGACCTGGAAATCGTGGCGGTGAACGACCTCACCGACAACAAGAGCCTCGCTCACCTGCTCAAGTACGACTCGGTCGGCGGAGTTCTGACCGAAGACGTCACGTACGACGCGGACTCCATCACCGTCGGCGGCAAGAAGATCCGTGTCTTCGAAGAGCGCGACCCCGCGAACCTGCCCTGGGGCGAGCTCGGTGTGGACATCGTCATCGAATCGACCGGGCGCTTCACGAAGGCCGAAGACGCCAAGAAGCACATCGCCGGCGGCGCGAAGAAGGTCCTGATCTCGGCGCCCGCCACCGGCGACGACGCAACCATCGTCATGGGCGTCAACGAAGAGACCTACAACCCCGAGACCGATGTCATCATCTCGAACGCGTCGTGCACGACCAACTGCCTCGCGCCCCTCGCCAAGGTATTCAACGACGCCTTCGGTATCGAGCGCGGCTTCATGATGACGGCCCACGCTTACACCGCCGATCAGAACCTGCAGGACGGCCCTCACAGCGACCTGCGCCGTGCGCGCGGCGCCGCGATCAACATCGTTCCCGCGTCGACCGGTGCGGCCAAGGCCATCGGCCTCGTCCTGCCGGAACTTCAGGGCAAGCTGAGCGGCTCGTCGTACCGCGTTCCGGTTCCCACCGGATCGATCGTCGACCTGACGATCGTCACGCCCACGGAGGGTCTGACGGTCGACCAGATCAACGCGGTTTACAAGACCGCCGCGGCCGAAGGCCGTCTCAAGGGCATTCTCGAGTACACCGAGGACCCGATCGTCTCCAGCGACATCCAGGGCAACCCGCACTCGTCGATCTTCGACGCCGAGCTCACCAACGTCAGCGGCAACCTGGTCAAGGTCTCCAGCTGGTACGACAACGAGTGGGGCTACTCCAACCGCCTCGTCGACCTCACCGAGTACGTCGGCGAGCGTCTGTAGGTCTGTCGATGCCCCTGCGCACCCTCGATTCGCTGGGGTCGCTCGCCGGCACGCGTGTCATCGTCCGCTGTGATCTGAACGTCCCCCTGCGGGACGGGAAGATCACGGACGATGGCCGCGTGCGCGCGTCGCTGCCGACCCTGAACGCCCTCATCCAGCGCGGCGCCCGCGTCGTTGTCTGCTCGCACCTCGGTAGACCCGACGGTACGCCCGATCCGAAGTACAGCCTGGAGCCGGTCGCGCAGCGCCTGTCTGAACTCCTCGCCAAGCCGGTCGCGTTTGCGCGTGACACGGTGGGGGAGTCTGCGCGGGAGGCCGTCGCGGCCCTGGAATACGGCGATGTCGCGGTTCTCGAGAACCTGCGCTTCGAGCCGGGCGAGACGGCGAAGGATGCGGCGGAGCGTCGCGCGTTCGCGGAACGCCTGGCAGCTCTCGGCGACGCCCTCGTCTCGGACGGGTTCGGTGTCGTCCACCGCAAGCAGGCGAGCGTCTACGAACTCGCCGAGCTCGTGCCATCCGCCGCAGGTCTGCTCATCCAGACGGAACTGGATGTCCTCGACCGGTTGACGGAGAAGCCCGAGCGTCCCTACACGGTGGTGCTTGGCGGATCGAAGGTCAGCGACAAGCTCGGCGTCATCTCGCACCTTCTTCCGCGCGTCGACCGCATTCTGGTCGGTGGCGGCATGCTCTTCACCTTCCTCGCGGCGGAGGGATTGAAGGTCGGTTCGAGTCTGCTCGAAGCCGACCAACTCGACACCGTCCGCAACTATGTGCAGACCGCGAAGGACACGGGCGTCGAGCTGGTGCTCCCCACGGACATCGTCGTCGCGTCGAAGTTCGGTGCTGACGCCGAGCACGTCGTGACCGCTGCCGATGCTATCGAGGACACGGCCTTCGGTGCTTCCGGACTGGGGCTCGACATCGGTCCTCAGAGCGCGGCTCGTTTCGCCGAGCTCATTCGGGGGAGCAAGACGGTGTTCTGGAACGGCCCGATGGGTGTCTTCGAGATGCCGGCGTTCGCCGCCGGAACGAAGGCCGTGGCGAAAGCCCTCACCGAGGTCGATGGTCTGAGCGTGGTCGGTGGCGGGGATTCCGCTGCTGCCGTGCGTCAGCTCGGATTCTCGGACGATCAGTTCGGCCACATCTCGACGGGCGGCGGAGCCAGCCTGGAATTCCTCGAGGGTAAAAAGCTCCCCGGACTGGAGGTCCTCGGATGGGAACAGTGACACAGGGCGGCTCGCGCCAGGGGCGTACGCCGCTGATCGCCGGCAACTGGAAGATGAACCTCGACTACCAGCAGGCCATTGCGCTGGTGCAGAAGCTTGATTGGGCTCTGAAGGACGCCAAGCATGACGCGACCTCCGTCGAGGTCGCCGTGTTCCCGCCCTTCACCGACCTGCGAAGTGTGCAGACGCTGATCTCGGCCGACAAGATCGAGTTCTCGCTCGGCGCGCAGGACCTCTCGGTCCACGATTCGGGCGCCTACACCGGTGAGATCTCGGGCCAGTTCCTGAAGAAGCTCGACTGCGGGTACGTCCTAATCGGGCATTCCGAGCGTCGTCAGTACCACGATGAGGGTGATGATGTCGTCGCAGCCAAGGTCAAGGCCGCCATCAAGCACGGCCTTGTCCCCGTGATCTGTGTCGGCGAGACCGCCGAGGATCTCGAGACCCATGGTGCCAGCGCCGTCCCGGTGGCGCAGTTGAAGACGGCCCTCACGGATGTCGCAACCGGCACCGAGGTCGTCGTGGCGTACGAACCGGTGTGGGCCATCGGTTCGGGCCAGGCCGCTACTCCCGAGCAGGCTCAGCAGGTCTGTGAGAAGCTGCGCGCCGTGGTCGCCGAGACTCTCGGAGCCGACGCGGCGGCGGCAACACGCATTCTGTATGGCGGTTCGGTCGCGGCCGGCAACATCGCGGGTTTCATGCGTGAGCCCGATGTCGACGGGGCTCTCGTCGGAGGGGCGAGCCTGAAGGTCGATGACTTCGCGGCCATCATCCGTTATCAGAAGCATGTAGGTGTCTAGGCTCGCGCCTATACTTGAGCACGCCGTTGTTTGACGACTGGCTGTTTACGAACTTGCGCCCTCCCGACGGGTGCTCCGAAAGGCTTTTCCGGTGGAGATAATCGAATTCGTGATGCAGGTGATCCTCGGCATCACGAGCCTCTTGCTCACGCTGTTGATCCTTCTGCACAAGGGGCGCGGTGGCGGGCTGTCCGACATGTTCGGCGGCGGTATGACATCCTCCCTGGGCTCGTCGGGCCTCGCGGAGCGAAACCTCAACCGATTCACCATCGTTCTCGCCTTGACGTGGTTCGTTGCGATCGTCGCACTCGGCCTCATCACCAAGTTCCAGGGGATCTGACATGGCTACAGGCGGCAACGCGATCCGGGGCACCCGAGTGGGCGCTGGCCCCATGGGTGAGCAGGACCACGGGTACCACGCCGAGCGGGTCGCCGTTCCGTACTGGGACGCCCTGGGAAATGAGACGGTTCGCTACTTTGCCGCCGGAGTGCCCGAGGACGAGATTCCGGACACCATCGACAGCCCGCACTCTGGTCTTCCGGCCGGCCGTGACAAGGCCAACCCACCGGCTCTGGCCAAGACCGAGCCGTACAAGACGCACCTCGCCTATGTGAAGGAGCGTCGTACGGACGAAGAGGCGGCCGCGCTTCTCGACGATGCGCTTCGTGCCCTGCGCGAGCGTCGCGGCCTGGACTGAACCCCTTCAGATCTCTCAGTCGGGGTCGATGAGTTCCGCGGGAACTTCCGCGGCGGCATCGGCGTCGACGAAGAACAGCGTGCGGTGCCGACCCTTCGCCCCCGCGGCGGGCACACTCGTGTAGCTTGCGCCGGCGAGAGCCAGTCCGAGCGCCGAGGCCTTCTCAGACCCGGTCAGGACGAGCCAGACGCGCTGCGAAGCGTTGAGGACGGGGCGCGTCAGCGTCACCCGCACCGGCGGCGCTTTGGGTGAGTCGTGCACGGCAACGGCGGCCCGATCGGTGACTCCGATTTCCGGGCGGTCGGGGAAAAGGGACGCGATGTGGGCGTCCGGCCCGACGCCGAGAAGACAGATGTCGAAGCTCGGCCACGCGCCGGCTTCTGCGTCATCCGACGCCGAGAAGCGAGCAAGCTCTGTCGCGTAGGCTTCGGCGGCGGCCTCGGGGGAGTCCGAGCGGTCGGACGCGAGAATCTCATGCATGTTCTCGGCAGGCGCATCGAGCTGGCCGAGCAACGCCTGACGTGCTTGCAGGGCGTTCCGATCCGGGTCGGACTCGGGTACGTAGCGTTCGTCGCTCCACCAGAAATGCACGCGCGACCAGTCCACGAGTCGCATGCCCGGTTGCTCGGCGATCGCGGCAAGAACGGCGACACCGGCACGTCCACCCGTGAGCGACACGTGCACGATGGGACGCTCGACACTCAGGACGGTGAGCTTCTCGACCATGCGTCGCGCGACGACCGACATGACCGTGTCCCTGTCAGCGCTGACGACGACGCGACGATCGGTGAGGTTCTCAGTCGACATGCGGCTCCCGGCTGACGGGCGGGTCCAACAGCTCCCAGCCCTCGGTGATCACACGACCATACAGCAGGTCGGGATCGAGGCGACGGAGCTCTTCCGCGAGGCATTCGCGCAGGGTACGTCGCGGAAGCACCAGGTCGTGCTGCGGCTGGCCTTCCTGCGTCAGGCACGCGATGGCAGGGGAGGACCGCTCGAGCAGGATGTCTCCGCTCTCGCGCTGGAGCGCCACCGACTTGATGCCCTCCTGCCATTCCTCGGGAGGCATGTACTCCCACATCACGGGGACATCGAGCTTCAGACGCAGCCAGGCGGCGAGGAGCGCCGTCGACGGCGAGCTGCTCGCACCGCGGACGATGGCCGAGGTGACCGGCGTGTACGGCGGCTGGTCCAGCACGGCCGCGAGCTGCTCGCGCCAATGCGTCAGGCGCGTCCACGCGAGATCCGTGTCGCCCGGCGCATGGTTCTCACCGAGGTTGGACAGGCGGTCGGCGGCGCGGGGGCTGGTCGATGCATCCGTGATCCGGCGTTGCGCCATTCGCCCCAAAGGCGACTCGGAGGGGGTTCGCGGCGGCTGATCGGGCCACCAGACCACGAGAGGGGCGTCGGGGAGCAGGAGACCTGTGACGAGGCTCTCTTCGTTCGAAGCCGCGTCGCCGGTGGCGCGAAGCACGATGACCTCGCTCGCGCCGGCGTCGCCGCCGACCCGGATCTGAGCGTCCACCCGCGGCTCTCCGGAGTCGTCCGTCAGGAGGACGATCACGCGCATCGGGTGCTCGCGCGACGCGTCGTTCGCCGCCTCGATCGCATCTTCTTCGAGCCCGTGCCGGGTCGCGATGATGAGCGTCAGCACGCGGCCGAGCGCGACCACTCCGCCTTCCTCGCGCGCGTTGACGAGGGCCTTCGCGATCTGGCTGACAGTGGTGTCGGGCATTTCGATGATCATGGGCGTCTCCAGACTCGTCCGTCGCGGGCGAGCAGCTTCTCGGCAGAGGCCGGGCCCCACGATCCGGGACTGTACTGCTCGAGCGGTCCGCCCTGTGCGGCCCAGAATTCCTCGACCGGGTCGAGGATCCGCCACGAGAGTTCGACTTCTTCGTGCCTCGGGAACAGCGGGGGTTCGCCGAGAAGGACATCGAGGATCAGACGTTCGTACGCTTCGGGGCTCGCCTCGGTGAAGGCGTGTCCGTAACCGAAGTCCATCGTGACGTCGCGCACCTGCGTGCCGGCGCCCGGAACCTTTGAGCCGAAGCGGATCGTGACGCCCTCGTCCGGCTGAATGCGGATGACGAGGGCATTCTGTCCGAGCTCGAGGGTCTGGCTGCGCAGGAACAGGTGCTGGGGTGCCCTCTTGAACACGACGGCGATCTCGGTGACGCGGCGGCCGAGCCGCTTCCCCGTGCGTAGGTAGAACGGGACTCCCGACCACCGGCGCGTGGCGATCTCGAGTTTGAGGGCGGCGAACGTCTCGGTCGTCGACGCCGCATCCATCCCATCCTCTTCGAGGAACCCGGCGACCTTCTCGCCACCCTGCCAGCCGCCGGCGTACTGCCCTCGCGCCGTCGCTTCGGCGAGGTTCGCGGGAAGCTGCACCGCGGCCAGGACCTTCTCCTTCTCGGCGCGAAGGTCGTGTGCCGAAAGAGAGATGGGCTCTTCCATGGCGGTCAGCGCGAGCAGCTGCAGCAGATGGTTCTGGATGACGTCGCGTGCCGCACCGATTCCGTCGTAGTAGCCCGCGCGGCCCCCGACGCCGATGTCCTCAGCCATCGTGATCTGAACGTGGTCGACGTAGTTGCTGTTCCAGAGCGGCTCGAACAGCTCGTTCGCAAAACGCAGCGCCAGGATGTTCTGAACCGTCTCCTTACCCAGGTAGTGGTCGATGCGGAAGATCGAATCCGCCGGGAAGGCGACTTCCAGCGCGGCGTTCAGAGCCCGAGCCGACGCGAGGTCGTGCCCGAACGGCTTCTCGATCACCACACGCCGCCACGCGTCGTCCGCGTCCGCGTTCTCGTTGACAAGACCCGAATCCCGGAGCTGCTTCGCCACCATGGCGAAGTCCTTCGGCGGGATCGAGAGGTAGTAGGCGTGGTTTCCCATCGTGCCGCGTTCGACATCGAGGCGTTCGACCGTCTCCCGCAGACGGCTGAAGGCCTCTGCGTCGTCGAACTCGCCCGAGACGAATCGGATTCCCTGCAGAAGCTGGCGCCAGGTCTCTTCGCGGAAAGGTGTGCGCGCGTACTGCTTGACCGCGTCGTAGACGACCTTTGCGAAGTCCTGGTCCTCCCAGTCCCGGCGCGCGAATCCGACCAGCGCGAACCCCGGGGGCAGGAGGCCGCGGTTCGCAAGGTCGTAAACCGCCGGCATGAGCTTCTTGCGCGACAGGTCGCCTGTCACTCCGAAGATGACGAGCGCGCTCGGGCCCGCGATGCGGTTGAGGCGACGATCGTCCGGGTCGCGCAGCGGATTGTGCCCGCGCGAGATCTCGATGGGCATACGGGTGTGCCTCTCTGGTTCTACTGGGCGGCTTCGAAGAGCGCCAGGACCTCGACCGTGGGATCGGTGAGCGTAAGCGTCACGACGGGACGTTGGTGGTCTGCGAGTACGGATGCGTCGCCCGAGGCCTGAGCCTCGATCAGCTGGCCGAAGGTGAACGGGAGTCCCGGGATCTCGAGGTCGACATCCGTGCGCTCGGTGATCTGCAGGAAGACGCCGACGGCGGGCCCGCCCTTGTGGAACTGCCCCGTGGAGTGCAGGAATCGCGGTCCCCACCCGAACGTCGTCGGACGACCCGAGTCGGCCGCGACGAGTTCGCGCAGACCTGAGAGCTGCGGGATCGCGAGGCGGTCGACGTAGGCCTGAACCGCGACGTAACCGTCCGCGGGCAAGCGCGACCACAGTGCGTCGAGGACTCCGGCGATCGTGCCGGAGGCGGCGAGCTCGGGGTCGCTGACGCGCACCTCGACGCCGTCCACGACGAACGCCGGGGGAGTGGGCTCGGGACGTGCCTCGAGCAGACCGCGCGTGGCGATCTTTGCCGACTCCACGTCAGGCTGGTCGAACGGGTCGATGCCGAGCAGGCGGCCGGCGATCGCCGTCGCGTACTCCCACACGACGAACTGCGCGCCGAGCGAACCGCTGACGAGGACCTCTCCCGGGTGACGCTCGAACAGGTGGAAGTGCTCCGCGTCGTCGACCAGGCGGACGATCTGCAGGTCGGGCAGGTCTTCGTCGAGCTCGGGCGACACGGGCAACAGCACGACGGGGAGGATGCCCGTTCCCTGCTTGCCGGTCGACTCGGCGACGAGCTGCTCGATCCAGTCGGGCAGCCCCACGATGTGGGTTCCGTCGCTGATCAGGCCCATTTTGTCGCGGCGTGGGTTGGTTCCCGCGATGGCGGCGGCGAGCACGAGGGCCGGGTTCTCGGGGCTGTCGATCGCGACCTCGAGGAGTGTGGCGTCGGCTTCGTCGAGAAGCTCGCCGATGTCGACACCGGCCAGACCCGAGGGCACGAGCCCGAACGCCGTCAGGGCCGAGTAGCGGCCTCCGACCGTGGGATCGGCGTTGAAGACGCGGTACCCCGCCGCGCGCGCAGAGACATCGAGAGGGGAGCCGGGGTCGGTCACGACGACGATGCGCTCGACCGGGTCGATTCCCAGGTCGCGGAAGGCGCCCTCGAAGGTGCGACGCGCGGAGTCCGTCTCGACGGTGCCGCCCGACTTCGACGACACGATCAGCGCCGTGCGGTCCAGCCCTCCAGTCTCGGAATCGCCGTCGAGCGCCGCGAGCACCTGACCCGGGGCGGTGGAGTCGAGGATGACGAGCGGGACGCCCGACGTCTGCGTGATGACCTCAGGGGCGAGCGACGATCCGCCCATGCCGGCGAGAACGAAGCGGTCGACACCACGGGCGAGCATGTCTTCTCGGAGCGCCTCGATCTCGGCGACGAGCGGACGCGAGACCGTCACGGCCTGCACCCATCCGAGACGCTTGGATGCCTCGGCCTCGGCGGTGGGGCCCCAGAGGCTCGCGTCACCGCTCGTGATCCCCGATGCCACGAGGTCGGCGATGAGGGTCGGGACGACCCGCTCGACGGCCTCTTTCGGGGCCCCCGAGACGTGGATCTCGAAGCTCATCGTGCCGACTCCGGTGCCCCAGCGAGGGCTTTCGTGACGGTCTCTTGCAGGTCGTGCCACGAGGCGATGAACTTCTCGACGCCCTCATCCTCGAGCACCTGGGTCACGTCGTCGATGTCGATGCCGACCGCCGCGAGTCCGTCGATGACGGCGTGTGCGTCGGCGTAGTTGGTCGTGATGGTGTCGCCGGTGACGGCGCCGTGGTCGAAGGTCGCCTGAAGCGTCTTCTCGGGCATCGTGTTGACGGTGCCGGGAGCGACAAGCTCGGTCACGTAGAGCGTGTCGGGCAGGTTCGGATCCTTGACACCGGTCGATGCCCAGAGCGGACGCTGGGCGTGAGCGCCCGCCTCGAGCAGCGCCGCGGCGCGATCCGATGCGAACTTCTTCTCGTACAGCTCGAACGCGAGACGGGCGTTGGCGATGCCGGCCTTCGACTTGAGCGCGAGAGCCTCGTCCGTGCCGATGACGCCGAGGCGCTTGTCGACCTCGGTGTCCACGCGAGAGACGAAGAACGATGCGACGGACTCGATCGATGCGAGGTCGATCCCGGCGGCCTGGGCCTTCTCGAGCCCTGCGAGGTATGCGTCGATGACATCGGCGTACCGCTCGAGGCTGAAGATCAGCGTGACGTTGACCGAAATGCCCGATCCGATGACCTCGGTGATGGCGGGCAGGCCCGCCTTCGTCGCCGGGATCTTGATGAGGGCGTTCGGGCGGTCGACGGCGGCCGACAGCTCTTTCGCCTGCGCGATGGTCGCGTCGGTGTCGTGCGCGAGATCGGGCGAGACCTCGATCGACACGCGGCCGTCGACGCCGTTGGTGGCGTCGAAGATCGGGCGGAAGATGTCGCACGCGTCGCGCACGTCGGTCGTCGTGAGCGAGAAGATCGTCTCATCGGCGGTGGCGCCGGCCGCGCGCTGGGCGTCGATCGCCTCTTCGTAGCCGATGCCTGCCGAGATCGCACCCTGGAAGATCGTCGGGTTCGTCGTCACGCCGACGACGTTCCGCGTATCGATGAGTTCCTGCAGGTTGCCGGTCGTGATGCGCTGACGCGACAGGTCGTCGAGCCAGATGCTGACGCCCGCTGCCGAGAGGTCTGCGGTGGGGGTTGTCATGAGTTCTCCTCGATGGTCTCGCGTGCCGCCTGGATGACAGCCTCGGCCGTGAAGCCGAACTTCTTGTACAACGTCTTGTAATCGGCGGATGCGCCGTAGTGCTCGATCGAGACCGAGCGACCGCGGTCGCCGACGATGCTGCGCCAGGGCAGCGCGATACCGGCCTCGACCGAAACACGTGCCGTGACCTCGGGCGGGAGGACGTGCGCACGGTACGCCGCATCCTGTTCGTCGAACCACTCCAGCGAGGGTGCCGACACGACGCGGGCGTTGATGCCCTCGGTCGCGAGCGCCTCGCGGGCGGCGACGGCGATCTGAACCTCGGATCCCGTCGCGATCAGGATCACGTCGGGCGTGCCGTTCGGTGCCTCGGCGAGGATGTAGGCGCCCCGCGCCACACCGTCGGTGGAGGCGAACGTGTCACCCGATGCCTCGCCATCACCGCGCTCGAACGTCGGAACGTTCTGGCGGGTCAGGGCGATACCGGCCGGGCCGCCGTGGCGACGCAGCAGTTCGAGCCATGCCGCGGCAGTCTCGTTGGCATCTGCGGGACGAACGAGCGTGAAATTCGGCACGGCACGCAGGGTTGCGAGCTGCTCGATCGGCTGGTGCGTCGGACCGTCTTCGCCGAGGGCGATCGAGTCGTGCGTCCACACGAACAGGCTCGGGATGTTCATGAGCGCCGCCAGGCGGACCGGCGGGCGCATGTAGTCGCTGAAGATCAGGAACGTGCCGCCGAACGGACGCGTGGGTCCGTGCAGCACGATGCCGTTGATGATCGAGCCCATCGCGTGCTCGCGGATGCCGAAGTGCATGACCCGGCCGTACGGGTTGCCGCTCCACTCGTGCGTCGACCACTTCTCGGGGATGAAGGACTTCGCATCCTTGATCGTGGTGAGGTTCGACTCGGCGAGGTCTGCGGAACCGCCCCAGAATTCGGGCAGCTCGGCCGCGAGGGCGTTGATGACCGTTCCGGATGCGGCGCGGGTCGAGACATCCTTGCCTGCTTCGAAGACGGGCAGGGCGTCGGTGATGTCGGCCGGCAGCTCGCGGGCCAACATGCGCTCGAGCAGCGCTTTGCGGTCGGGGTGAGCCGCGGCCCATGCGTCGAACGCCTCCTGCCAGCGCGCCTTCTCGGGAGCGGTGCGGTCGGCGAGGGCGCGGGTGCGCTCGATGACCTCGTCGGGAACGACGAAGCTCTGCTCCCGGTCCCACCCGAGGACGCGCTTCGTCGCAGCGAGTTCGTCCGGGCCGAGCGCGGATCCGTGGATCTTGCCGGTGTTCTGCTTGCCGGGCGACGGCCAGCCGATGATCGTCTTCAGCACGATCAGCGACGGACGCGATGTCTCGCCCTTGGCGGCTTCGATCGCGGAGTAGAGCTCGGCGACGTCCTCGACGTACTCGCCGGTCTTCTTCCAGTCCACCGTCTGGACGTGCCAGCCGTAGGCTTCGTAGCGCGCGGCGACGTCTTCGGTGAAGGCGACGTTGGTGTCGTCCTCGATGGAGATCTGGTTGGCGTCGTAGATGACGACGAGGTTGCCGAGTTCCTGGTGACCGGCGAGTGAGGATGCCTCGCTCGTGACGCCCTCCTGGATGTCTCCGTCGGAAGCGATGACGTAGACGAAGTGGTCGAAGGGGCTCTCGCCGGCGGGTGCCTCGGGGTCGAACAGGCCACGCTCGTAACGCGCTGCGTAGGCGAAGCCCACCGAGGATGCGAGGCCCTGACCGAGGGGACCCGTGGTCATCTCGACACCATCTGTGTGGCCGTACTCGGGGTGACCGGGGGTGAGGGATCCCCACGTCCGCAGGCTCTTCAGGTCATCGAGTTCGAGGCCGAACCCACCGAGGTAGAGCTGGACGTACTGCGTCAGCGAAGAGTGACCCGCCGAGAGGATGAAGCGGTCGCGTCCGAGCCAGTGCGGGTCGGCGGGGTCGTGTCGCATCACGTGCTGGTAGAGGAGATACGCCGCGGGGGCGAGGCTCATCGCGGTTCCCGGATGACCGTTGCCCACCTTCTCGACCGCATCTGCCGCAAGCACGCGGACGGTGTCCACGGCCTGCTTGTCGATCTCGTCCCAACGCAGTTCCGACACCGGACCGCCCTTCGTCGTAGAGAGCGCCTCTGCCGCCTCTCGGGCACACGCCGAATCGTTTTTCGGTGGTGTTCACGGGGGAGGGCGCGAGGGCGCATGTCATGTCTTTCCAGCATAGCGAAGGGGCATCCTCGCGCGGCTGTTCGTATGACCCGGTGTGTTACCGGTGCCAGTCGGCGGGGAGGGGGTGCGAAGCAATGCCATAGACTTGAGGTGTATTTGCGAGCGCCGAGCGGGGAGCGATGGACACTACGAGGACGCCTGACGCCCCGGCATCCGAATCATCCCCGGTGTCCGCTGTTCCGCGGTCTTTCGGACGCACGCTGCGTGCCTATGTCGCCCTGACGAAGCCCCGTGTTCTCGAGCTGTTGCTCGTCACGACCGTGCCGGTCATGATCCTGGCCCAGAACGGGCTACCCAACCTGTGGCTGGTGCTCGCCACCGTCATCGGCGGCTCGCTCAGTGCGGGGTCTGCTGCGGCTTTCAACATGTACCTCGATCGCGACATCGACGCGCACATGCAGCGGACGGTGAACCGACCTCTGGTGACCGGCGAGGTCTCGCCGCGGGGTGCGCTGATCTTCGCGTGGTCGCTCGGGGTGTTCTCGACGCTCTGGCTCTGGCTGACGACGAACGCCCTGGCGGCGATCCTGTCGGCGACGGCCATCTTCTTCTACGTCGTGATCTACACGATGATCCTCAAGCGCCGCACCGAGCAGAACATCGTCTGGGGCGGCATCGCGGGGTGCTTCCCGGTCGTGATCGGCTGGTCGGCTGTCACGGGTTCGCTGACATGGACCCCGCTCATCCTGTTCGCGCTCGTCTTCCTTTGGACGCCTCCGCATTACTGGCCGCTGTCGATGAAGTACAAGGCGCAGTACGAAGAGGTCGACGTTCCGATGCTCGGGGCGACCCGAAGCGGTGCGCAGGTCGGGCTGCAGGTCATCCTGTACGCGTGGGCGACCGTCGCATGCTCGTTGCTGCTCATCCCGGTCGCCGAGATGGGGATCGTCTACACGGCATCCGCTCTCGTTTTTGGCGGTTGGTTCATCTACGAATCGCACCGGCTCTACAACCGTGCCGTGCGCGGTACCGAGCCGGCGCCGATGCGTGTCTTCCACGCATCCATCACGTACCTGACGTTGCTGTTCGTGGCGATTGCGGTCGACCCGCTGCTGCCGTTCTAGCCTGAAACGCCGAGCGTCGGATATCCGGTCGGCGTCGGACCGTCTCGGTCGCATTTCTCCGACTGTCGCCGGATCTCCGACGCTGGACGAGGTCGGTTCGTCGTCCACAGGCTGCTGAAGAGACGCTCAGTTCACAATCTGGGCGGATGCAGCACTGCAGTGATCTCGTTCGTCGCATGCTTTCCGGCATGACGGTGCAGAATTCCCGGGCTACGGCAGCGACGGTCGACCTTCTCGACGCGGTCCGAAAGTGCGGGGGAGTGGCGCGCTCGATGACGCTGCAGCACGACGGCTTCTCGCCGTATGTGATTGCGCAAGCCGTCGCGCAGGGGCTCCTCGTGCGGGTCCGCAGGGTGTGGGTCGCCCTCCCAGGAGCCGATCGTGAGCTCGTTTCTGCGGCCCGGGATGGAGTCGTCCTGTCGTGCATCACCCAAGCTCGCCGACTCGGGCTCTGGGTTCTGCGCGAGCCCGAGTATCACGTTGCGGTTTCACCGCATGGCCGAGGGGGCACGCCGGACGGAATCGTGGTGCATTGGGCGGATGCGGTTGTGCCCAGGCATCCTGACGCACTCGTCGATCCGGTCGAGAATGTCCTCGCGCTCGTCGCGGCGTGCCAGCCGCACGAGGCAGCGATGACGATCTGGGAGTCAGCGCTGCGTCAGGGCCTCGTTGAACGGGCCGCACTGATGAGGCTGCCGCTCCCTCGACGTGCGCGGCGGATTCTCGAGCGCGCCGTTCCCTTCGCGGATTCTGGCCTCGAGACGCTGTTCTCGATACGGCTGCGATGGTTGCGGGTCAGGATCTTGCCGCAGATCTGGATACTGGGCCACCGCGTCGACTTTCTCATCGGCGAGCGGCTCGTCGTGCAGATCGACGGGGGACACCATGTGGGATCGCAGCGGACGAGCGACATTGCCCACGATGCGGCCCTCATGGCTGCGGGGTACCACGTCATTCGTCTGTCCTACGAACAGATCATCGACGATTGGCCGACAGTCCAGGACATGATCGCGCGGGCCGTCGCGGCCGGGCTCCATCTCGCCGCGTAGGTTGTCGCGGGCGCCGGAGATTCGGCCGAGGTCGGGGCAGGGAAGCTCCTCCGCTCCTCCGCTCCGACGCCGGCCGAATTACCGACGCCCAACGAGGGGTGGCGTGGAACGCTCAGCTCTTGGCGGGCGGGACCTCTTCGTCGGCTGCTGTGGCGACATCGGCGTCCAGGGCGGCCTCGTCGGCGGTCACGCCTTCCGCGGTGGCGGGTTCGAAGTCGTCCTGGGGGTCGTCATCGATGTCGTCCGCGTCATCGAACGAGTCGGCCACCACCACGACGGGCTCGGCACGCTTCACGAGGGACGCGCCAGCCGCGAGGGTGAGGGCGAACGCCAGTCCGATCAGACCGGCGCCGATCAGGATGGAGCCGAGGACGGCCCACGACTGACCCACATAGACCTCGACACCGGTGGCGCTTCCGTCGAGGATCGTGTCTGTCATCACGCCGAGCTTGTCGAGCGTGAGCCACAGGCCGACACCACCGGCTGCTACGGAGCCGACGACGAGGACCCAATAGGGAACGCTGCGGACGAGGCGGGGACGGGCGGTCATAAGTTCTCCTTGTTCGTGGGACGGCGTACACCGCCGACGCAGAGACTCTTCCTGTCCCGTTAGTGCGCGGCCTATCCGAACCCTATGGGTTCGCTGTGGGGGGAACCGATCCGGCGCCCGAACTTGTCTACGAAGTGGGTACGGATGCTGGTGCCGCGGACTCGTCCCGCTCCGCGCGTATTGCGGTCGTCGGCACCTTCAGATGCATGACGACTGCCGTCATCGCCGCGACGAGCAAGACCGCGAGCACCATGTGGATGTTGACCAGCACGATGGGGAGCCCCGTGCGTGCCTGCCAGAGTCCGACGGCGATCTGCACCGCCTCGACGCCCAGCAGCAGTAGCACCCAGCGTCGGAGGGGAAGGCGCCAGCCACCGACGAGCAGAGCGAGCGTCAGGGCGAGTGTCGCGTAGGCGGGCCACGAGTGGAGGTGCTGCATGAGTTCGGGGTCGAGCCCGTTCCGCGCGGCACCCGCATCTCCGGCGTGGGGGCCCGCGCCGGTCACGAGGATCCCGACGATGACGGTGATCACCACGGCGACCGACGTGAGATGCGCGAGGATGGCGAGTCCGCGAGGCGCCGCAGGCACGCGCGGTCCGGGCGTGGAGTAGACCCGGACGACGAACACCGTGGCGAACGCCACGAGCACGACCGACGCGAAGTAGTGCAGGCCGACGACGTACGGGTTGAGGTTCGTCAACACGGTGATTCCACCGATGACCGCCTGGATCGGCACATACAGGCCGATGATCAGTGCGAGCCAGAACAGATCGGGGCGAGTGCGCCGCATACGCACGACGAAGAGGAACGTGATGATGGCGACGGCGACGAGCACGAACGTGAGCAGGCGATTGCCGAACTCGATGACCCCGTGAATGCCCATCTCCGGCGTATTGATGAAGGATTCGGGCGTGCATCGCGGCCAGGTCGGGCATCCGAGTCCCGAAGCCGTGAGCCGGACGAGTCCGCCGGTACCGACGATCGCGACCTGGACGACGAACGTGGCCCAAGCCGCGAAGATGACGCGACGATCGATGCTCGACGGGAGTATCCGCCAGAGCTTCTGCGCGGGTCCGGGTTCCTGCGACAAGCGGATCGCCTCCTGAGCGGTCCCGCGTCGGGTCGGGCGCGGGCAATGGTCGGCCCGCTGGACGGGGCGACCCTGTAGAATCGAGGGGTTGCGGCGCGCGTGCGAAAGCACTCGACGCACTGTCAACAGTTTAGGCGCGCGAACCGTGTGCCCCTGAGCCTGGCCCGGAAGCGGCGGACTCCTTTCTCGCACACAGAGAACGGATGGATCGCCGGGGCGGATGAAACCGTTGCGGCCAAGAGGAGAGTGTGACCATGTCTGATGTCCTGATCGATCGCCCCGAACTAGCGGGGCTCGGAGTCTACGAATTCGGCTGGCACGACAAGGACGCTGCGGGGGCTGCCGCCAAGCGCGGCCTCAGCGAAGCGACGGTTCGTGACATCTCGGCTTTGAAGGCTGAGCCCGAATGGATGCTGCAGCGCCGTCTGAAGGCGCTCGAGCTCTTCGGTCGCAAACCCATGCCGACGTTCGGCGCTGACCTCAGCGACATCGACTTCGACAACATCAAGTACTTCGTGCGGTCCACCGAGAAGCAGGCGCAGTCCTGGGAAGACCTTCCCGAAGACATCCGCAACACGTACGAGCGGCTCGGAATCCCCGAGGCGGAGCGCCAGCGCCTCGTCTCCGGTGTCGCCGCCCAGTACGAGTCCGAGGTCGTGTATCACCAGATCCGCGAGGACCTCGAGCAGCAGGGTGTCATCTTCATGGACACCGACACCGCGCTCCGCGAGCACCCCGAGATTTTCGAGGAGTACTTCGGCACCGTCATACCCTCGGGTGACAACAAGTTCGCAGCCCTGAACACCGCCGTATGGTCGGGCGGGTCGTTCGTGTACGTGCCCAAGGGCGTCCACGTCGAGATCCCCCTGCAGGCGTACTTCCGCATCAACACCGAGAACATGGGTCAGTTCGAGCGGACCCTGATCATCGCCGACGAAGACAGCTACATCCACTACATCGAGGGCTGCACCGCCCCGATCTACAAGAGTGATTCGCTGCACTCGGCCGTGGTCGAGATTATCGTGAAGAAGAACGCCCGCGTTCGGTACACGACGATCCAGAACTGGTCGAACAACGTCTACAACCTCGTCACCAAGCGTGCGGTCGCGCACGAGGGGGCGACGATGGAGTGGATCGACGGCAACATCGGCTCCAAGGTGACGATGAAGTACCCGGCTGTCTATCTGATGGGCGAGCACGCGAAGGGCGAGACGCTGTCGGTCGCGTTCGCCGGTCCCGGTCAGCACCAGGACGCCGGCGCCAAGATGATCCACATGGCGCCGTACACGCAGTCGTCGATCGTCTCGAAGTCGATCGCTCGCGGCGGTGGACGTGCCGGATACCGCGGTGAGGTCCGCGTGGATGCGAATGCGCACCACTCGGCGAACACGGTCCGCTGTGATGCGCTGCTGATCGATACGATCTCGCGCAGCGACACCTACCCGGCCATCGACATCCGCGTGGATGACGTCCAACTCGGACACGAGGCGACCGTCTCGAAGGTCAGCGAAGAGCAGCTGTTCTACCTGCAGTCGCGCGGCATGGCCGAGGACGAGGCGATGGCGATGATCGTGCGCGGATTCATCGAGCCGATCGCCCGCGAATTGCCCATGGAGTATGCCCTCGAGCTGAACAAGCTGATCGAGATGGGCATGGAAGGAAGCGTCGGATGATTCTTCGACCGACGATGAAAGGACGAGTCGGCGAGTGACGACGACAACGACCACCCCCCGCCAGGTGCCCGGAAACGTGCCCCACACCGACGGAGGATGGGGGCAGACGACTGCGCGCACCATCCCCGTCCAGACGCGCTCCGCGCGTCTCCGTTCGTTCGTTCCCGCGGACTTCGCTCGGCCCACCGGCCGCGAGGTCAACTGGAAGCAGACGCCCGTCGCGCGCCTCGCCCCGCTCTTCGACGATGTCGCGGGTGACGAGGGTGCCGTTGGCATCTCGGTGACGGGCCCTCTCGCGGCGGCAGGCCTGACCGTGGGACAGGCGCCCCGTGGTGAGGTTTTCGAACCCGAGGACCTTCCGAGCGCCATCGCCTGGTCACGCTCCGCCGAGGCGCTGTACATTGCCGTGCCCGCGAACGAGGAGCTCGACGAGCCCGTCGTTGTGGAGTTCATCGGCGCGGCCGCATCCCTCCGCGCCCACGCCCATGTCGTGATCGAAGCGCGCGAGAACTCCAGCGCCACAGTCATCCTGCGCCACGAGGGATCCGCTGCGTTCGCTCAGAACGTCGAGATCATCGTTCGTCCGGGTGCCCGCCTGAACGTCGTCTCCGTCCACCGTTGGGACGACGATGCCGTGCACGCCGCGGCGCACCAGGCGCGCGTCGAGCGCGATGGCAGCCTGCGTCACTCGGTCGTCAGCTTCGGCGGCGGCGTCGTGCGCGTCAACCCGTCGGTGGACCTCGCGGGCGCCGGCTCGGAGGGCGAGGTCTACGGCCTGTCGTTCGCCGACGCCGGCCAGCACCTCGAGAGCCAGGTCTACGTCCACCACCGCGGTCCCCAGACGCGAGCGGACGTGCTTTACAAGGGCGCGCTGCAGGGCGTCGGTGCGCGGTCGGTCTGGATCGGCGACGTGCTGATCGGACCGGATGCCACGGGCACCGACTCCTACGAGGCCAACCGCAACCTGGTGCTCACCGAGGGTGCCCGCGCCGACTCGATCCCGAACCTCGAGATCGAGACCGGCGACATCCAGGGCGCCGGGCACGCGAGCGCGACCGGACGGTTCGACGACGAGCAGCTCTTCTACCTCCAGGCGCGGGGCATCAGCGAGGACGAGGCTCGTCGCCTCGTCGTCATCGGGTTCCTCGCCGAGATCGTCCAGAAACTTCGTGTGCCGGACCTCGAGGCAGAACTCACCGCCGCGATCGAGGCGGAGCTCGCCGAGGGCATCGCGTGACCCTGCAGCGCGCCTGCGCTCTGAGCGAGCTCGAGCAGGACACGGCCAAGCGCGTCGAACTCGACGGCGTCGCGATCGCCGTCGTGCTCGACGGCAACGGCGACGTCCACGCTATCGGCGATGTCTGCACGCACGGAGACATCTCGCTCTCCGACGGATTCGTCGAGGGCGAGACGCTCGAGTGTTGGGCCCACGGCTCGGCGTTCTCGTTGCGCACCGGCCGCCCCCTCAACCTTCCGGCCTACGAGCCGGTACCCGTCTTCGTCGTCCAGATCGACGGTGACGACGTCCTCATCGATCCCGCTTCCACCGTGGCCGTCTGACCGGCCGAGTCCGTTAGGAACCCCTTTACATGTCTGTCCTCGAAGTTCGCGACCTGCACGTCACCGTCGACACGGATGCCGGCGTCACGCCCATCCTGAACGGCGTCACCCTCACCATCCGCACGGGCGAGACCCACGCGATCATGGGCCCCAACGGCTCCGGGAAGTCGACCCTGGCGTACACGATCGCCGGTCACCCGAAGTACACCGTCACCTCGGGGTCGATCACGCTCGACGGCGAGGACGTCCTCGCGATGACCGTCGACGAGCGCGCGCGGGCGGGTCTGTTCCTCGCGATGCAGTACCCGGTCGAAATCCCCGGAGTCACCGTCAGCAACTTCCTGCGTACCGCGAAGACCGCGATCGACGGTGAGGCGCCCTCGATCCGCAACTGGGTCAAGGACATCCGCGTGTCGATGAAGAACCTGCGCATGGACCCGAAGTTCGCCGAGCGCAACGTCAACGAGGGCTTCTCGGGCGGCGAGAAGAAGCGTCACGAGATCCTGCAGCTCGAGCTGCTGAAGCCCCGCATCGCAGTGCTCGACGAGACCGACTCCGGCCTCGACGTCGATGCGCTCAAGATCGTGTCCGAGGGTGTCAACCGCGCCAAGGCCGAGACCGACCTGGGCGTCCTCCTGATCACGCACTACACGCGCATCCTCCGCTACATCGCGCCGGACTTCGTGCATGTGATGGTCGCCGGGCGCATCGTCGAAGAGGGGGGCCCCGAGCTCGCGGACCGCCTCGAGAACGAAGGTTATGACCGGTTCCTCGACACGGCTTCCGAGCCCGCCGCACCCGCCGGCGCTTAGGATATAACCATGACCGCGACGCTCGCTCCTGAGAAGTACGACGAGGTCTCCGAGGCGCTCAAGGACGTCATGGATCCCGAACTGGGGATCAATGTCGTCGACCTCGGACTGATCTACGACCTCGGCTGGGACGACGAGAACGACGCCCTGGTGATCCACATGACGCTGACGAGCGCCGGATGCCCGCTGACCGATGTGCTCGAAGAGCAGACGGCACAGGCCCTGGACGACGTCGTCGAGCGGTTCCGCATCAACTGGGTGTGGATGCCGCCGTGGGGTCCCGAGAAGATCACCGACGACGGCCGCGACATGATGCGGGCACTCGGCTTCTCGATCTGATCGTGACGATCGACGCTCCGCTCTCGCGGCGTCGATAAGCTCGCAAGGTGACCGTCGTCCCCTTGGAAGCGCTGCCCCTCGACAAGCTGCGCGAGCGCTCGAGCGTCAAGTGGCGTCGCTACCCGGCGGACGTTCTCCCGATGTTCGTCGCCGAGACGGACTTTCCGTTGGCGCCCGCGATCACCGCCGCGCTTTCGCGTGCGCTAGAGCTCGGTGACACCGGCTACACCTCGCCCGCTTCGGGCGTTCGCGAGGCGTATGCGGGCTTCGCCGCGCGTCGGTTCGGATGGGATGTCTCACCCGAGGCCATCCGCTCGACCGGCGATGTGATCATGGGCGTGGTCGAGATTCTGCGACGCTCGATCGCTCCCGGGGACCGCGTCGTCGTGACGCCGCCGGTGTACCCGCCGTTCTATGAGGCGATTCCCGAGGCGGGAGGCGTCGTCGAGCGCGTTCCGCTGCTGCGGCGAGAGTCCGGGTTCGAGTTGGACCTCGACGGCATCGAGACGGCGCTGCGCGGAGGAGCGCGTGCGGTGCTGCTCTGCAACCCGCACAACCCGACCGGGACGGTTCATTCCCGAGAGGCCCTCGCTCGTCTGGCCGAGATCGCCGAGGCAGCCGGTGCCGTGGTGGTGAGCGATGAGATCCACGCTCCGCTCGCGCAACCGGGGGTCACGTTCACGCCGTTTCTGGACGCATCTCCTGCCGCCGCCCGCGTCGGCTACGTCATCACGAGCGCAAGCAAGGCGTTCAACCTTGCGGGGCTGAAGTGCGCGCTCATGATCGCGACCGATGCCGAGCGCTTCGAGGTCGTGCGGAATCTGCCCGCCGAGGTCGAGTGGCGGACGGGTCTCTTCGGCGCTCTTGCGGGTGTCGCTGCGTTCTCGCCGGAGAGCGATGCGTGGCTGGACAGCATGCTCGCCGCGGTCGATCGCAACCGACGGCTGCTGGGGGAGCTCTTGAGCGAGCACGTGCCCGGGGCGCGCTACGACGAGCCCGACGCCGGCTACCTGGCGTGGGTCGATCTGTCGGATGTCGGGTGGGGCGATAACCCCGGGGTGAGGATCCTGCGCGACGCGAAAGTCGCGCTGCACTACGGGCCGGCATTCGGGGTTGAGGGCAGGGGACACGTGCGCCTCAACATCGGCTGCTCGCCCGAGGTGCTCACCGAAGCCGTTCAGCGGATCGGGGCTCTGATCGAGCGGTGAGCGGCTCCGTCCGCGCGTCGTCCCCCACCAGCGAGCCCACGTCGATCTGGGATGCGCGTCTGATCTGGGTCACCCTCGGTGCCGTCTCGCTCATCTTTCTGGCGGCGACCCAGTCCCTCGCGATGACGACGGTGATGCCGATCATCAGCGACGAGCTGAACGGCGATTCTCTCTACGCACTGGCGTTCGCGGGGACGCTCGCGACCGGTGTCATCGGAATGGTCGTGACGGGAGCGTGGTCGGATCGATCCGGGCCGAAGGCCGCCCT
Organism: Microbacterium sp.; assembly: GCF_044340635.1. GTDB lineage: Bacteria > Actinomycetota > Actinomycetes > Actinomycetales > Microbacteriaceae > Microbacterium. The sequence continues at coordinate 74,159 of NZ_JBIITF010000003.1, read as the reverse complement.
CTACGCGTCGATCGCGCTGTTCCTGATGGGGTTGGTCGTGGCGGGGATCGCGCCGAACATGCCGATGCTCGTCGTTGGTCGGCTGCTGCAGGGCCTCGGCACCGGCGGCCAGACGGTGGCGCTCTACGTCGTCGTCGCGCGTATCTATCCCTCCGCCATCCACGGGCGGGTTTTCGCGGCGTTCGCGGCGGCGTGGGTCGTACCGTCTCTAATCGGGCCGCTCGCGGCGGGCGCCGTCACCGAGCATCTGCACTGGCGGTGGGTCTTCTTCGGAGTGGCTGTGCTGACGGTCGTGGCGTTCACCGCGGTGGCCGTTCGGCTGCACCGTTTGGACATGCGGACATCGCAGCCCGCCGGCAGCGGGTTCTGGGGGCGCCTAGGGCTCGCGGTGGTGGTCGCCGCCGCGGTTCTTCTGCTCGGGATGTCTGGGGGATTCGGTGCCGCGAGCCCCGTTGTCGCGGTCGCGGCGGCGGTGCTGATCGGGTTTGCGGCGCGACCGCTTCTTCCCTCCCGCACGCTGCGGGTCGGTCGCGGCCTGCCGAGCGTGATCCTGCTTCGCGGCTTGATCGCGGGCGCGCTGTTCGGGGCGGAGGTGTACGTCCCGTATCTCATGATCGACCGGTACGGGTTCTCGCCGACGTGGGCGGGTCTCGGTCTCACGACCGCTGCCCTCGCGTGGGCGACCAGCGCGGACATCCAGGGACGTTACGGCGATCGCATCGGCAATCGGCGGATCGTGATCATCGGCTGCACCCTGCTGACGATCGCAACGCTGACGGCGGCGGTCTGCGCCGTGACGGTCGCGCATCCCGCGATCCTGATCGCCGGGTGGACGTTCTCGGGCGCCGGCGTCGGCTTGATCTATTCGCGGTTGACCGTCCTGACGCTGGCCTATTCGACGCCGCGGAACCAGGGATTCAACTCTTCGGCGTTGTCGATCTCGGATTCCACGGGCGCCGCCGTGACGATCGCCGTGATGGGCCTCGTATTCACGGGCCTGTCAGGCACGGGGTGGGAGTTTCCCGCGGTGTTCGTGCTGGCGGCGGGCATCGCCATTTTCGCGCTCGTTCCCGGCCTGCGTCTCGACACGCGTGATGCAACAGGCGCGGACGGGATCCCCGTCGGCTCTCTCACCCGGTAACGGGGCGCTCGGCGGCGTTTGGCTCGTATCCGTCTCGCGGACGCCTAGAACCTTCCGCGGCCGAGCTTCCGCGTCTCAGCGGCCGAACATCCCCTTCTCAGAAGGGCGGGGGTTCGGTGTTCGGGGTGAAGTGGACGGCGGGTGGTGGTTTGTCGATGTAGACGTGGCCGCCGGGGGATGTCCATTCGAGGATTCCGCCGCCGAGTTGCCGGACCGTCCAGCCCGTTTCGCCCTTCAACGTGTGGTGTCTCTTGCACAGGCACGCCAGGTTGCAGGTGCTGGTTTCGCCACCCAACGCGTAGTCGAGGGTGTGGTCTCGGTCGCACCGGTGCGCCGTTTGCCGGCACCCGGGGAAACGGCAGTGCTGGTCCCGGGCTCGCAGGAACCGTTTCATGTCCGCGGAGGGTGTGTATCGGTCGACGGCGAGGACGCATCCGGTGATGGGATCGGCGAGGACTCGGTCCCATCCGGTGGCGTGGCCAGCCAACGCGCGGGCGGTCGCGGGGTCGATCGGGCACCGGCCCACGAGCTCGCCCGGCTCGTCGGTCACGCCAGCGAGTGCTAGCGCGGGCACGGTGACGTTCACGATGCCCCGAATCGCCCCCAAACCGCCGAACCCGTCCGACATGCCGGCACCGGTTTCGACGGTCGGGGTGGTGGTGAGGAGAATGTCCGCGACGAGGTCCGCGCGGATCTGATCCAGGGTGCGGGTGTCCGTGGGGTCGGCCTTCTTGATCGCCTGCGCTTGCTGGGTGATGCGGTCGTGCATCGCGTGCGCCAGCACCGCGGGTTGGATGGTGCTGAACTCGGCCATCCCGTCGCCGATGTCCCGCACACACGCCCCCCGCGACGCCCGAGCTTCCCGGTGCCGTTCGGTCAACGTCCGCGGCTGCAACGCTTCCGCGATTCGTGCCAGGGCCGTCCCGAGCCTGCCGGGTGTGGTCTCCTCCGCCCGGGCCACAGCCTGAACCTCGAACTCCGCACGCGCTTGCGTGTCGGTCAGTGGCAAACCGTGCTCCAGGACCACCGCAACATGCCCCGCACTGACCCGTCCCGCATCCCATGCCTCGAACGTCGCCGGGAACGACTCCTCCAACACCGCGGCATCGTTCATCCGACGCTGCACCGTCCGATCGGACATGTTCGCCGCAACACCCAACTCAGCCGCCAACGCACGGAACGGCAGCTCCGCCTCACGCGAGGAGGTCGACACGAGTTCCGCAACCCGCCGCATCCCGAGATCCGCCGCATCCGCCAACACCCGTGCCTGCGCGGCCTGCGCTCGCGCCACCGCCCTGGACGCCTCCGCGAACCGGTCGGCCAGGTCCCGCGCCGCAACATCAACGCCAGTGCCGATCTCGGAACGGTTCGAATGCATGTTCGAAACTCTACGGAAGACCACCGACATCCGAGGCTCGAAACGGTCCCCAAACCAGCACAATCACGCCACCCAAGATGAGAGTTCTCACATCTTCGGAGGCTGTCGCCGTGAGCGGGCTACGCGTTGATGACAGTTCCTCAGTCGCGAGCACGACGATCGAGCGACCGCACCAGCATCCATGCGGCGGGGACCAGCAGGGCCGCGAAGGCGGCCTTGATCAGTCCGGGCACGATGAAGGGCAGCACGCCCGCGCCCATGATCGAGGCGAACGACACATCCGAACCGACGACGTTGGCGAGGATCAGTGCCATGTAGGGCACGCCCACGAGGAACGGGATGATGCTCGCGGCGACGAATCCGACGAAGGCCAGAACCGGGCGTCGGTCCCAGGCGCGCTGCGCGAACCATCCCGCGACGAACGCCGCGGGGATGAAGCCCACGATGAACCCGAAGGACGGGGAGAGGACATACGCGGGCCCTGCGACCGGTCCGGCGAAGATCGGAAGTCCGGCCAGGCCGAGCAGCATGTACGACGTGAGGCTCGCGGCACCACGGCGGGCGCCGAGCGCCGCACCGACGAGGATGACGCCGAGCGTCTGGCCCGTGATGGGCACGGGGCCGATGTAGAACGAGACCTTCGCGAGGAGTGCGACGACGGCGACACCGGCAAGGACGAGCGTCGCGTCCATGGCGAAAGCCCGGGCGCGGGTGGAGGGCCGCGCGATGATGTCGGCGAGGACTCGGCGTGAGCCGGCGGCGGGGGCGAGGGCGGTCATGAAGACTCCTAGGCGTCGGGACAGCAGGCATCGGCGCAGCGGACGCTCTATCGCGATGGGGTGTGCGCTCCCGACTTATACTAGGGGTTTGGCACCTCTGCCTCTTTTGTACCCACCCCACCGACGGAACGGACATCCGCTGTGCTCGCCGTGCACGATCTCGAGATCCGCGTGGGCGCCCGCATCCTCATGTCGGGCGTCTCTTTCCGCGTCTCGCCCGGCGACAAGATCGGGCTCGTGGGCCGCAACGGTGCCGGAAAGACGACCCTTACAAAAGTCCTGGCGGGGGATCTGCCCGCCGCGGACGGGCGGGTCGAACGCACCGGTGAGCTCGGCTACCTCCCGCAGGATCCCCGCACAGGCGACCCGACGATGCTCGCGCGCACACGCATCCTCGACGCACGCGGACTCGGTACTCTGGCCATCGACATGCACGAAGCCGCCCTCGCGATGGGCGACGACGATTCGGCCGTCGCGGCGAAGGCGATGAACCGCTACAGCGCCCTGACGGAGCGCTTCGAAGCTCTCGGCGGATATACGGCCGAGGCCGAGGCGGCGACGATCTCGCACAATCTGTCGCTCCCCGACAGACTGCTCGACCAACCGCTCAGCACGCTCTCGGGTGGACAGCGTCGCCGTATCGAGTTGGCTCGCATCCTGTTCTCGGATGCCGACTCGATGATCCTCGACGAACCGACCAACCACCTCGACGCCGACAGCGTGGTGTGGCTGCGCGAGTTCCTGAAGAACTACAAGGGTGGGCTGATCGTGATCAGCCACGATGTCGAGCTCGTGGGCGAAACCGTCAACCGCGTGTTCTATCTGGACGCCAATCGCCAGGTCATCGACATCTACAACATGAACTGGAAGAATTACCTGCGTCAACGCGTGGCAGATGAGGAGCGCCGCAAGAAGGAGCGCGCCGGAGTCGAGAAGAAGGCGACGCAGCTGCAGATGCAGGCCGCGCGCTTCGGTGCGAAGGCATCAAAGGCCGCCGCTGCGCACCAGATGGTCGCGCGCGCCGAGAAGATGCTGTCGGGCCTGGACGAGGTCCGCCAGGTCGAGCGGGTTGCCAAGCTCCGATTCCCGAAGCCGGCGCCCTGCGGCAAGACCCCGCTCATGGCGTCGGGGCTCTCAAAGTCGTACGGATCGCTCGAGATCTTCACGGATGTCGACCTCGCCATCGACCGCGGGTCCAAGGTCGTCATCCTCGGCTTCAACGGCGCGGGAAAGACGACTCTGCTCCGCATCCTGGCGGGGGTCGACAAGCCCGACACCGGGCAGCTCGAGCCGGGTCACGGCCTCAAGATCGGCTACTACGCGCAGGAGCACGAGAACCTCGACGTGAACCGGTCAGTGCTGGAGAACATGATGTCCGCGGCGCCCGACATCACGGCGACCGAAGCGCGCAAGGTGCTCGGATCGTTCCTCTTCACGGGTGACGATGTGCTGAAGCCCGCCGGGGTCTTGTCGGGTGGGGAGAAGACGCGGCTGTCGCTCGCGACCCTCGTCGTGTCGTCCGCGAACATGCTGTTGCTCGACGAGCCGACGAACAACCTCGACCCGGCGTCGCGTGAAGAGATCCTCGGCGCGCTCTCGCACTACGAGGGTGCGGTCGTCCTCGTCTCGCACGACGAGGGAGCCGTCGAGGCCCTGAACCCCGAGCGCGTGCTGATTCTGCCCGACGGGGTCGAAGACATCTGGAACCGCGAATACGCGGACCTCGTCTCGCTCGCCTGAGCGATTACCTCGCGCCCAGTCAGCGGGCGGCCGCGTCGAGGATGGCATCCTCGGCGTCGGTGTCCGCGTCGCGTCGCCGCGCGGGAACTCGAGGAGGCCGCGGCGCGCGAGGGGCGGAGGCATCCCGTTCCGGATCGTCCTCGCCGGCCTCTGCGCGGTCTTCGCGCCGCTGAGCGATCTCTGTCTTGATGACGTATCCGATGAAGATGAAGCCCATGATGGCGAACAGGATCCACTGGATCGCGTAAGACAGGTAAGGACCGGGATCTTCCGTCGGCGAGGTCAGCGCCGTCGGACGCTCGGCGGGTGCGGGATCCTCGGAAACCATGAGGCCGTAAGCGGCCGTGACGGTTTCGGTGCCGGTGAGCTCGGCAATCGCGGTCAGGTCGATGACCGGCACCTGGCCCTCGGGCGCGCCACGCCCGGATGCGGGCGCCGCCTCGCTCGGGCGCAACCGAGCAGTGACGGTGACCTCGCCGGACGGAGGAGCGGGCACGGTGGCCGGGTCCGAGCTGTCGGAAGCGGGCGGGACCCAGCCCCTGTTCACGATGACGATGCGGCCGTCATCGAGCTGGAACGGCGTCAGCACCTCGAAGGCACTCGTGCCGCCGTGCGGCCGGTTCCGGGCGAGCAGCTGCTCGTCGGGAAGGTATCGCCCCTGCAGCACGACGGGCAACCACTCTGTGTCGGGATCGAAGTCGGAGGTGCCCGTGAGAACGGATGACACGGGCACCGGTGACGCGTCGTAATTGGCCTCGATCAGCGCGAGGTCCGCCGAACGCTCCTGATTACGGGTGAATTGCCAGTTCGACAGGAACGCGCATGCGATCGCGAACACGACCGCGAGCGACACATAGATCGCCCAGCGGCCCGCCGTCGGCAGATTCTGCATGCTGTGTTTCCGGGCCATCAGCCGCCCTCGGCAGCCGCATGGCGAAGTGAATCCTGTGTCGCGTCCGTCTGCGGAGCGAAAGGCGCCAGCTCGACGGGAAAGTCGCGCGCGGCCAAGTAGTCGCGGAGGTACTCGGCGTGTTCGTCGCACGCGAGCCAGACCTTTCGCCGGTCGGCCGTATGGATCCGGGGATTGCGCCAGATGACCTGCCATGAGGCGTCCGCTCGACAGCCCGCGCGGGAGCAGGGTGTTCCGCCGGGCTCCTGCCCGCCGCCGAGCATCGACATCAGCGCGTGTCCTCGGACCGCGGTGTCTCGGTGAGAAGGATCACACCCGGGGGCGTCGCCGACCGGGGCGCGGCAGCTGAGGATGCGGGGGCGACCGGAGCGGGAAGCATCCGCTGGACCGGCTCCGCCCGTGCACTCGAGTCGTACCCGACGTTCGCGACGATCACGGCCACGTAGGGAAGGAAGATCGCTCCTGCCGCAAACACCCAGGTGTACCAGCCGTACGGCGTTACGACGGCCATCAGCACGAAGCAGGTGATGCGGATGACCATGGTCCACATGTACCGCCGCATGCGTGCCGCGGCCTCGTCGCGCGGAGCGCGCGGTAAGGAGGTCGATGACAGGGATTCGGCGTGTGTTTTCACGGTACTGACCAGCGTACGCCGCCCGGAGGACACCAGGCTCGTGAACGAGCGCGGATCAGGAGTAGGACGAGGGCGAGTTCTCGACCATGGTGATGAAGAACGGGAGGAATGCCAGGAGAGCGATCACGGCGAGCACCCACAGCCCGACGCCGACCCAGCCGATGATCGTGCCCGCGAGCCCGAGGCCGCGTCCCTGCTCGCCCGTGCGCTTGATCTGACCGAGGGACATGTGACCGGTGATGACGGCAACGATCGACGGCACGAACGGGATCAGGACAAAACCGACGATGGCGCTGATGAGCGACACGATCGCCAGCGTGTTCGTCTTCGCTGCGGGAGGATACGTGCCGTAGCCGGGCGCCGCGGGGTATCCACTGGCCGGGGGAGCAGCCGGGTATCCCTGCGACACCGGGGGCGCGGGGGGATAGTTGCCGGGATCGCCTGCGGCCGGGGTGGAAGTCATGGGAAGCCTCTCGTCGGTACACCTCAGACTCGCAGCGCCCGCGCCCGGATGTCAACGCGACGCACGCGTGGGTAGTGTTGAGCGGTCCCACCTCGACCACAGGAGTGCCATGACCACCGAACGCGTCGTCCTTGTCACCGGCGGAAACCGAGGCATCGGTCGCGCGATCGCCGAACGCTTCGTTGCCGACGGACACCGCGTGGCCGTGACGGCCCGGTCCGGCGAGGGGCCCGAGGGGACGCTGACGGTCCGCGCGGATGTCACCGATTCCGCTTCGTTGGATGCCGCGTTCACCGAGGTCGAGGCGCAGCTCGGTCCCGTCGAGGTGGTCGTGGCGAATGCGGGCATCACGAAAGACACGCTGCTGATGCGGATGTCGGAAGACGACTTCGACTCGGTCGTTTCCACGAACCTCGGCGGCGCGTTCCGTGTGGTCAAGCGGGCATCGAAGGGCATGCTGCGCGCACGCTGGGGTCGAGTCATCCTGATCTCGAGCGTCGTCGGCCTCTATGGTTCCGCGGGACAGGTCAACTACGCCTCGTCCAAGAGCGGGCTCGTCGGTTTCGCCCGCTCGCTGACGCGCGAGCTCGGCGGGCGCGGCATCACGGCGAACGTCGTCGCGCCCGGCTTCATCGAGACCGATATGACCGCGGCCCTGCCCGACGAGACGCAGGCCGAGTACAAGCGCAGCATTCCGGCCGGTCGCTTCGCGACGCCCGACGAGGTCGCCGGTGTCGTGACGTGGCTCGCTTCGGACGACGCCGCCTACATCTCCGGGGCGGTCATCCCCGTCGACGGCGGCCTGGGGATGGGCCACTGAACCCACGCCGAGCGGACTGCTCGTCGAACTCGACTCGTCAGCGCGCGATGGCGTCGAGGATGGCCTGACCCACCGCGGTCGGCTGCGTGAACTGGGGCCAGTGTCCGGTGCCCAGATGCACGACACGCACGTCTTCGAGCGCGGTGAATTCGCTGCCCCATGCCGGCCACTGTTCGAGCATCGCGCGCAGTGCCCCCTCGTCGTGGGGTCCGCTCAGCACGGTCACGGGGCGTCTGTGGCGGCGAAGATCGTGGAAGTGAATCGGATCCATCGGCACGCCCGCCGGCACGGGCAGGGTGCGGGCCGCCCAGGCCCGACGCGTGGTCTCGTCGATATCCGCGACATCCGGTTCGTCGAAGCTGTCCCATCCGGGAAACGGGATGACGCCGTCTACCACCTCGAACTCGGAGATGATCGAGCCGTCCGGCGGGGGCACGGTGTCGACCAGGACGAGATGTGCGACGCGCTCTGGGCGCGCGTCGAGTGCTCCGTAGGCGACGTTGCCGCCTCCGCTGTGGCCCACGACCACAACCTCGCCGGGCAGTGCGTCGATCTGCGCGACGACCGCCGCGACCCAGTCGGCGATGCCGATGTCCGCAGACTCGGCAGCGGGGGCACCGGTTCCCGGGAGCGTCAGCGGATGGGTGCGATGACCGGCATCGGTCAGCGTCGGGACGACGGCATCCCACGAGGAGGCATCGAGCCAGAGACCCGGTACGAGGATGATGTCCATGCCGAGACGCTACGCCGCGCCACCGACATCGCGCGAGGGTCGGGAAGCTAGCGGGGGAGCAGCGGGATGACCTCGCGAAGGTCCACGCGACCGATCACGAGCGGTGCAGCGGCACGAACGGCGGGCTTGGCGTTGAACGCCAGTCCGAGCCCGGCGACGGCGAGCATCGTCAGGTCGTTCGCACCATCACCGATCGCGATCGTGCGTTCGCGCGGAACGCCGTGCTGTGTCGCCCACTCGCGCAACCTGTCGGCCTTCGCCGCGCTGTCGATGATGGCGCCGTCCACCGTGCCGGCGAGCATCCCGTCCGTCTGCACCAGACGGTTCGCCTGCCACATATCCACGCCGAGCGCGGGTGCGACCGTGTCGAGGATCTCGTGGAATCCTCCGGATACGACCCCGACCAGACCGCCGCGCTCGTGCACGGCGGCGATCAGCTCACGAACACCCGGTGTCGGCTCGATGCGAGCGACCACACGACCGAATGCCGAAACCGGAACTCCGGCCAGGGCGGCGACTCGCGTGCGCAGACTCTCGGCGAAGTCGACCTCGCCGCGCATAGCCTCCTCGGTCGCGGCGGCGACCTCGGGCCCGCGCCCGGCCTCGTCGGCGAGCAACTCGATGACCTCGTTGCGGATCAGCGTGGAGTCGGCGTCCAGGACGACGAGCAGGCGGGCGGCGTCTGAACTCACACCACGAGGCTAGCGCGCGGCACCCGTGCTGCCGCGCAGCGCCCGGTCAGGGGTCGACGCGGACGTTCTTGCCGACGACCGTGATCCCGGAATCCGTCACGGTGAATCCGCGGGCGAGGTCTCGCTCGCGATCGACGCCGACGGTCGCTCCCGGTGCGAGCTCGACGTTCTTGTCGAGGATCGCGCGATGGATGCGAGCGCCCGAGCCGACCCGGACGTAGTCGAAGAGCACCGAGTCGGTGATAGTCGATCCGCCGCCCGCGAGAGCCCACGGTCCGACGACGCTGCGTTCGAGGTGCGTTCCCGAGAGCACGGATCCGAGAGAGACGATCGAGTCGATGGCATTGCCGATGCGTCCGACCGAGTCGCGCACGAACTTCGCCGGCGGCGAGTTGACGGTCTGCGAGTGGATCGGCCAGTCCGTGTTGTACAGGTTGAAGATCGGAAGGGTCGAGATCAGGTCCATGTGCGCGTCGAAGAACGAATCGATCGTGCCCACATCGCGCCAGTAGGCCCGGTCGCGGTCGGTCGAACCCGGCACGTCGTTGCGCTTCATGTCGTAGACGCCCGCCTCGCCGCGGCCCACGAAGTACGGCACGATGTCGCCGCCCATGTCGTGATTGGACGTCGTCAGCTCGCCATCCGCCTCGACGGCCTCGATGAGGGCGTCCGCGTCGAAGATGTAGTTGCCCATCGACGCGAGAACCTCGTGGGGCGCATCCGCGAGGCCCTCCGGGTCCTGGGGCTTTTCGAGGAAGTCCCGGATGCGTGTCGGGTCGGCCTTGTCGACGTCGATGACGCCGAACTGGTTGGCGAGCGAGATCGGCTGCCGGATACCGGCCACGGTCGCTCGGGCGCCGGACTCGATGTGGGCGTCGAGCATCTGCCGGAAATCCATCCGATAGACGTGATCGGCGCCGATCACGAAGACGATGTCGGGCTTTTCGTCATTGATCAGGTTGAGGCTCTGCAGGATGGCGTCGGCCGATCCCGAGAACCATCGCTTGCCGAGGCGCTGCTGCGCCGGCACCGAGGTCACGTACGAGTCGAGCATCGTCGACATGCGCCACGTCTGCGAGATGTGGCGGTCGAGGCTGTGCGACTTGTACTGGGTCAGGACGACGAGCTGTCGTAGTCCCGAATTTATGAGGTTCGAGATCGCGAAGTCGATCAGCCGATACTGTCCCCCGAAGGGCACCGCGGGCTTGGCTCGGTCTGCCGTCAGTGGCATCAAGCGCTTGCCCTCGCCGCCGGCGAGGATGATTCCGAATACCTTCGGCGGTGTAGCCATGCCGACAGACTATGCCCCACTTCCTGCGGCGACTAGCGTTGCAAGCATGCGCGTCGACATCGTCACCAAGGAGTATCCGCCTGAGGTATACGGGGGTGCCGGCGTCCATGTCACGGAGCTCGTGCGAGCGCTTCGAACCCGGATGGACGTGCGCGTTCGAGCCTTCGGTGCACCCCGTGACGAGCCGGGAACGACGTCGTATGCCGTCCCGGCTGAACTCGGGGCGGCGAACCCCGCGGTTCAGACGATGGGCGTTGATCTCGAGATCGTCGGGGATGTCGCGGGCGCGGATGTCGTCCACTCTCACACCTGGTACGCCAACTTCGCGGGCCACACGGCATCGTTGCTCCACGGCATCCCGCACATCGTCTCGGCGCACAGCCTGGAGCCGCTGCGTCCCTGGAAGTCGGAGCAGCTGGGCGGCGGGTACGCCGTGTCGAGTTGGATCGAGAAGACCGCCTACGAGTCGGCTGCCGCGGTGATCGCGGTGAGCGGCGGCATGCGCACGGACATCTTGCGCAGCTATCCGTCCCTTGATCCCGAGAAGGTGCACGTCATCTACAACGGCATCGATGTGGACGAATGGGCGCCTCTGGATGACCCGGACCTCGCGCGCAGCCTGGGGTTGGACCCCGACCGTCCGTCGGTGGTCTTCGTCGGGCGCATCACTCGTCAGAAGGGGCTGCCGTACCTGCTCCGTGCTGCCGCCCTGCTGCCTCCCGATGTCCAGCTGGTGCTGTGCGCCGGCGCACCGGACACCCCCGAGATCTTCGCCGAAGTGGAGTCCGCGGTGCGGGGTCTGCAACAGGAACGCAGCGGGGTCGTCTGGATCGACCGCGTGCTGCCGCGCCGCGAGCTGCGGGCGCTGCTGAGCGCCTCGACGACGTTCGTATGCCCGTCCGTGTACGAACCCCTCGGGATCGTGAACCTGGAGGCCATGGCCTGCGGTGCGGCCGTGGTCGGGACGGCGACGGGCGGCATCCCCGAGGTCGTCGAAGACGGCGTCACGGGACGACTCGTCCCGATCGAGCAGCTGCAGGATGGCTCGGGCACGCCCGTCGACCCCGACCGCTACGTGCGCGATCTCGCGGATGTGCTGACAGAGGTCGTCAGTGATCCGGCTCGAGCCGCGGAGTACGGGCGCGCGGGACGCGAACGAGCCGCCGCATCGTTCAGTTGGGACCGCATCGCGGCCGAGACCCACGACCTGTATACGCGCGTTGTCGGCGGGTAGGTTGTCGCTGCCCGGTAGCGGGCGCACGGCCCGATAGGCTGGGGCAATGGCCGGGGTCCTGCAGTTCCATGATGTGGTCGTACGCCGAGACGGTCGCGATATCGTCGATCATTTGAACTGGAGCGTCGATGACGACCAGCGTTGGGTGATCCTCGGCCCCAACGGTGCAGGCAAGACGACTCTGCTCCAGCTCGCGGACACGGTGATGTACCCCTCGAGTGGCGAAGTCCACGTGTTGGGGGAGCGCCTCGGGCGAACGGATGTCTTCGAGCTCCGTCCCCGCATCGGCTTCGCCTCATCGGCGATGGCGCGCCGGATGCCGGCGGACGAGCGCGTGCTCGATGCCGTGATGACCGCGGCTTTCGCCGTCCTCGGCCGGTGGCGCGAGGACTACGAAGACATCGACGAGCGACGTGCTCTGCGCGTGCTCGCCGAATGGAACCTCGATCACCTTGCGGACCGCACGTTCGGCACACTCTCGGACGGCGAGCAGAAGCGGGTGCAGATCGCCCGCGCCGTCATGACCGACCCCGAGCTGCTGCTGCTGGATGAGCCCACCGCGAGCCTCGACCTCGGCGCCCGTGAGGAGCTTCTGACACTCCTCGGCGGCTACGCCCAGGCGCCGACGACGCCCGCGATGGTCATGGTCACGCACCACGTCGAAGAGATCCCCGTCGGCTTCACCCATGTGTTGTTGATGCGGGATGGCTCAGCGGTCGCGTCGGGACCGCTCGAGGAAGCCCTCACCGCCGAGAATCTCACCGAGACGTTCGGTCTGCCCATCACCCTGCGCTTCGACGAGGGCCGCTACACGGCCCGCGCCGCGGGCTGAGGCAACTGTGACGGGTCCCGTCTGATAAGATGGGTCCTTGGTGCCAGCGCTCGATCGGCGCACCAGAGACTTCTTCTTCCGCAATCGCCGCAAGGAACACCCCATGAAGACTGCAATCCACCCCGACTACCAGGCCGTCGTCTTCCGCGACCTCGCCTCGGGCGAAACCTTCCTGACTCGCTCGACCGTGTCGAGCGACAAGAAGATCGAGCTCGACGGTGTCGCGTACCCGGTCATCGATGTCGAGATCTCGTCGGCCTCGCACCCGTTCTACACGGGCAAGCAGCGCATCATGGACTCGGCCGGTCGCGTCGAGAAGTTCAACCAGCGCTTCAAGGGCTTCGGCAAGTAACTTCGACGTCTCACCGACGTTCCGAAAGGCCTCGCTTCGGCGGGGCCTTTCGCGTTGCCCGCGGGTCGGAGCGAGAACAGGGGAGCAGAGTCTCAGCGGATCGGCCACGCGCCGTCGAGCGTCTCGGTCGGCTCGAGACGACCGACCTTGATGAAGTACTCGGTCAAGCTCTCGGCCTGTGCCCGTGCCCAAGAGATCTGGCGCGTGTGCAATTCGTGCTCGCTGAAAGGAAGTCGGTCGGCATAGCGGGCAGCGATGGCCTGCGCCACGCGGCCGGCCGCAATCGCATCGTCCGCCGCCGTGTGCGCCGCCTCGAGCAGCACGTCGTAGTGGGCCGCGACCGCGTCGAGTGTGCGCTTGCCGCGTCGGTACCGATCGAACGTCTTGTCGACCACGAGCGGGTCGATCACGGGTGAGGGCGCAAGGATCGGCTCGATACCATGGCGCAGCGACTCGTACTTCAGCAGCGAGAAGTCGTAGGGCGCGTTGTATGCCACGACCGGGATTCCGGCGGCGAAGATCGCCCGCAACTCGGTCACGATCTCGGCCACGACCTGTGGCGAGGGAAGACCGTTGGCCCGGGCGAATGCGGTCGTGATGCCGTGCACCGCGGTTGCACCCTCGGGGATATCGACGCCCGGGTCGGCCATCCACGACCGCTGCCGCGTGACTGTGCCGCTGGCGTCCAGCACGCCGACGTGGGCGGTGACGATGCGGTCGGTCTCCACATCAACACCCGTCGTCTCGAGATCGAACACGCCCAGAGTGGTCGACCAGCGCGGCGCTGCGGGGGCGAAGAAATCGTCGCCGAAGAGCGGCTCGGGAAGGACCTGCGACATGCCAACACGCTATGGCCCCGCACCGACATCGCACGCCAGGCTCACCGGGGCGCCCTACACGCCGGGCGTACCGTGATGCCGAACCCCGGAGGTCGCGAGACGTGGGCATCCGTAGACTCGCAGGGTGAGTGCTCCCCAGCCGTACGCCGACCTCTTGGCGGCGACTCCCGTCGTGCGACGCGAGGTGCCGGTGCGCGGGGGCATCACGGCCTATTGGGAGTACGGTCCGACGGATGCCGAGACCACCGTCATCGCGGTGCACGGCTTCCGCGGCGAACACCACGGGCTCGAGCCCGTCGTGGCGTACCTGCCCGGGGTCCGGGTCATCTCACCCGATCTGCCGGGCTTCGGCGAGACGCCACCGCTCCCGGGGGTCACGCACGATCTTGCCGCCTATGTCGGGTGGCTGCGTGAATTCGTCGACGCGGTCGCACCGGGCGCGGTCATCCTCGGCCATTCGTTCGGATCGATCGTCGTGTCGGCGGCTGTCGCCGAGGGGATGCCGGTGCCATCCGTCATCCTCGTGAACCCGATCGGTGCCCCGGCGCTCGAGGGCCCGCGCGGCATTCTGACGCGGCTCGCGATCTTCTACTACTGGGCCGGTGCGCGCCTTCCCGCGCGTCTGGGGGACGCCCTCCTGCGCAACAAGGTCATCGTCCGCGTCATGAGTGTGTCGATGGCGAAGACGAAGGATCCCGAACTGCGTGCGTTCATCCACGACCAGCACGACACGTACTTCTCGCGGTTCGCCGACCGAGACATGCTGCGCGACGCGTTCGTGACCTCGGTGTCACACGATGTGTCGGAGTTCGCCGCGCGCATCGTGCAGCCGACGCTGCTGGTCGCGGCCGAGCGCGACGACATCACCCCGATCGAGGCCGAGCGTCGTCTCGCGAAGCTGTTCGCCGATGCCGAGCTCGTCGAGATCCCGGACGTCGGGCACCTGATCCACTACGAGACGCCCGCCGTGGCGGCCGACGCGATCAGGCGCTTTCTCGATCGGCCTGACGCTTCCGGTACGCGATGACGTTCATGCGGTTTCCGCAGTTGCCTGTGTCGCAGTAGCGCTTCGAGCCGTTGCGCGACATGTCGATGTAGACCGATTCGCAGTCATCCGCGTCGCACAGGCGAACCCGCGCGTACTCGTCCGAGCGGATGACATCGACGAACGCCATGGCCGCCTCCACCAGGATCCTTGTGGCGAGCGGTGCGTCGTCGGAGGTGGCGTGGACGTGCCAGTCGTAATCGTCGTGGATGACCAGGCGCGGGAGTGCGCCGCCATCGTGCAGCATTGCGTTGACGAGGGGTACGGCACCCTCGCGATCGACGTCCCAGAGAGCGCGCAGCCGGCCGCGGATATCGCGCATCTCGCCGAGCTCGGCTTCGTCGTGACGGATGCCTCCGGTGTACGGGTGCACTCTCAAGAACTCGTCGAGCTCGGCGATCGTGGTGAGGGCGTCTTGGCCCTCGCTCGACGTGCTTGGGTGGGTGTTCACCAGGTCCACGGTTGCGAGCAGGGCGGATCGGGTGTCATGGATAAAAACCATGTTGACTCCTGACGGTATCGTCTGAGAACATCAGTCAACCTCGTCATTAGTGTATGACAGGTTCACTCCTGACATCCCTCTCGCGTGAAACGGACGCACATGGTCCAGAGCCTGACGGCCCCCCTCCCGACGAAGCACGCGGACCACCGCGCCATCGGCATCGTGACCGGGCTCGCGTCCGCCCTCGCGTTCGCCTCGAGCGGGTCGTTCCTGAAGCCGCTCATCGAGGCGGGTTGGTCAACGGGGGCCGCAGCGTCCGTGCGGATGACCGGTGCGGCGATCGTGCTGTTGCCCGTCCTGATCCTCGCGCTCCGGCGGGATCCGCGGATCCTGCAGCGCAATTGGGTCATCATCGTCGGCTTCGGGGCGACCGGTGTCGCCGGGTGCCAGCTGTTCTATCTCGCCGCGATCCAGCGGATGCCGGTGGGCGTCGCGTTGCTTGTGCAGTACCTCGCGCCGGTGCTGCTGGTCGGCCTGGCATGGGTGCGCACGCGCCGCGCCCCGGGCCGACTGGTGCTACTCGGTTCGGCGGTGAGTCTCGTCGGACTCGTCTTCGTGATCGACATCGGCGGCGCGACCTTCGACGCCCTGGGAGTCCTCTTCGCGCTCGGCGCCGCGGTGTCGCTGGGCGGTTACTTCTTGCTGAGCGAGCGAGCCGGAGACGGTCTGCCCCCTCTCGTTCTCGCGGCGGCCGGCCTGACGGTCGGCGCGATGTTCTCCGGCGGGCTCTCGCTCGTGGGAGTCCTGCCGTTCGCGGCGCCGCCCGTCGACGTCGTACTGGCCGGGGTCACCGTCGCCTGGTACGTGCCGCTCGCGTGGGTGATCCTGATCGCAACGGCCCTCGCCTACGGACTGGGCGTGCTGGCGGTGACGCAGATCGGATCGCGCGTGGCATCCTTCGTCGGTCTGTCCGAGGTGCTGTTCGCAATCCTGATCGCCTGGCTCGTGCTTGGCGAGCAGCCGACCTTCGTCCAGGTGATCGGCGGGGCGCTGATCGTCGCGGGCGTCGTGTTCGTGAGGTCGGGAACGCCGTCGACGGTCGTTCCGGTGCCTAACGTTCCTGTCGTGCCAAGTCCATGAGCGGTCGCAGTCTGTAGGGGATGACTTCACCCATGACGAGGGATGTCTCGGTGCGTTCGACACCCGGGATGGCGAGGATGCGTGCGTCCACCTCGAACAGGTGTCGGGCGTCGCGGCACGCGACATGCACCAGCAGATCGACTTGGCCGCTCAGGCCGTAAGCCTGGATGATCTCGGGAATCTCGACGAGCTGCGGCGCGATGTCGGGCAGCTCCTTCTGTCGCAGCATGACAGATATCGCCGCCTGCAGCGGGTAGCCGATCGAATGCGCCGCGATCGTGCGCTCATACGAGAGGAACACTCCGGCCTTCTCGAGCTTCGCCATCCGCGCCTGAACGGTGTTTCGCGAGAGGCTCAGGCGCTCGGCCAGGGCGACGACGGTCGCCCGGGGGTCGTCGGCGAGAGCGCTCAGAAGCGCGAGGTCGGCGTGATCGAGCTTGCCCATAGTCGGTGACTTTACCCGAATCCGACGTTTCGCTTTACGCATCCTGCTCAGGGGCTCTGAGTGACGCTGAGCGAGCTGACAAGAGCATTTTCAGCGCGGAGCTATGCGCCGGACGTGATCTTCGGATAGAAGAGTCCCAGCCCGTGCGTCGTGCCGACACGATAGGCATCCGCGTAGGTCTGGGGTTCGGGCTCGGACCCATCGCCGTACTTCGCGAGCAGAAGGCCTAGCAGGCCCTTTCCGGGTGGGCTCAGCGGTTTGTCCTTCTGAGACCCGTGTGCGAGGTCTTCGATCTCTTCTTCGTCGATCTGCCGAGGCAGGTACATCGGATGAACGCTCGGCCAGGACTTCGGATCACGCGGCACCTCGAGATTCACGACGGGGAACAGGGTGTTGGCGCCCGCGTCGCGACGTGTCAGGGGCTCGAGACCATGCAATCGGCAGAGCGTCGCGATGACCGAGCCATGATGCATCTCGTCATGAACGATCGTTCCGGACCGGGTGTACGCCGACACGGCGATCGCCGGAACACGTGCGCCCAGGCGATCGAACCGGAAACCCATCTCGCCCTCGGGTGCGTCCGCGTCCGGGGGAGTGGCGGCGGGCGGCGGGACGTGATCGTACGTCCCGCCGTGTTCGTCGAACGTGATGAGCAGAAGGGTGTTGAGGGCGTTGGAGCCCTGCGGTGTCGCGCTCTTCTTGATCGAGTCGTAGACGTTGGCGACGAGGGCCTCGCCCGCGCGGACATCCGAGATCGCGGAATCCACTACCGGGGTGCCCTCTACCTCGCCGCTGCGAAGTGCGCCGAAGGGCGGATGGAAGTCGTTGTGGTTGTAGATCATGCGCGGCTCGATGAACGCGTAAGCCGGAAGGGTGCCGTTCTTCGCATCTTGATAGAAGTCCGACATGTGTGCGAAGTGCTCGGTGCGCCAGTGCGTCTCGAGCACCGGTGCGTGCATCACGCCCGTGAGCGAGACGAGTTGCATCTCGTCGAAGTAGATCTTCCAGCTGATGCCCGCGCGATCGAGGTGGTTGAAGATCGTGTCACGCGGCGCCGCGTCCAACCACTTCTCGTAGCCGCCCCCGCCGCGGTTCGTGACGAACCCGTGCGACGTGGATGCGTGAAAGAACGAACGGTTGCAGTACGTCTGGCTGGGCACGGCCGCGAACCAGTGGTCGAACACGGCGAACTCGCGCGCGAGTGTCGAGAGGACGGGCAGCATCTCGGGCGAGAAACCGCCCATGATCTGGTTCGCCTCGTCCGCCGTCGGCTTCTTGCCCTTGTGAAGCTCTTCGTAGTTGACGTGGTAGTCCTTCAAGAAGCCCTCCATGGTGGGCTTCGTGCCGTCTTTCGGCGCATTGAAGGGAAAACTCATCTGGTTCCGCCAGAGCTCGGCGTTGCTCGCGGGATCGACGGTACCGAACAGCTGCGTGTTGACGTGCGGGTAGGCCTCGCCCGGATCGGGGTTCGGCTGGCCCATGATCACGTCCGTCGGGCCGGAGTAGATGTGCGCCGCGACGCGATTCCCCTCGGGATCGGGGTTCGAGTAGTTTCCGAACGCCAGACCCTCGAAGGTCTCGCCCGGCGGCAGATTGTCGGGCGTGTACAGCCACCCCAGAAGATTGTCGAACGAGCGGTTCTCGCCCATCAAGACGACCACATGGTCGAAGCCCGGGACCTCGCGCGGCGCCAATGCGCCGAACTCGTCCTGGTTCGCCATCGCACCGCCGATCGCGGCGCCGGCGGCGCCTCCGACCGCGCCGCCCGCGAGGAAGCCGGCAGCGGCGATGCCGCCGGCACGCAGAAACTCGCGGCGGCTGCGGCCGCGCCCCGCCGACGCATCACGAGCGGGTGCGGGCTCGTCGGCGCCCACGCGTGGGTCAACAGAATCGTTCACGGAATCCTCCGCGTTCAGGCTAGCCGCGGTCGCGGTATTCCAGCCTCAGACGCGGGTCGTCGTGGGGAAACCGTCGCGTGAGGCGCCGTCGTCGCCCGTCGCGAGGCGGATGCCCCTGCCGTCGGGGGTGCCATCGCGGTCGAGCTGGAATCGGAACGGGTAACCGTTCGCGATGCGTTCGCCCGGTCGCGGGAGCGCGCCGTCGCTTGCCACGCGCACGACCTCGGCGATGAGGGCGCCATGCGCGACCGCGATGATGGATGCCCCGGACATCGCGCGTTCGACATCCGTTGCGATCTCATCCAGGGCCCGCAGCGCGCGCGCCCGCAGATCGGCCGAGGATTCCGCGCCCGGAATCAGATCGCGCTCGGCAGAGCCGAAGAGTGTCGGGACCTCGGCGACAAGAGCACCCTCGGCCTCACCGTAGCCCCGCTCACGCAGGCCCGGATACTTCCGCGGACCGGGCACCCCGAGGGCGTCGGCGATGATCTGGGCCGTCTCGACCGCCCGGGACAGGTCGCTCGAGACCATCACCACCGGGCAGGCGTCCGCGAGTTCGATGCGGAGCAACTCTCCCGCGGCGCGTGCCTGCACGCGGCCGGTCTCGTTCAGGGGAATATCGCTCAGACCCTGGATACGGCGCTCGCGGTTCCAGTCCGTCTCACCATGGCGGAGGAGGATCAGATCGGTCACGACTCCGAGCCTACGGCCAGGAGTCAGCGGGTAGCCGCGAGTCCAGCCGCGAGTGCGCCGAGTACTTCGCTAGTCCCGGCGTCGATCTTGATGGTCGCGCGGTTGTCGGCGCGGGTGACTCCGCGGTTCACGATGATCACCGGGAGTCTCCGCCTGCGCGCTCGTTCCACGAGGCGGATGCCCGAGTTCACCACGAGCGATGAACCCGCGATCAGCAGGGCCTGGCTGGTCTTCAGCAGTTGTTCGGCCTCGCGGAACTTCTCTGCGGGGATGAACTCGCCGAAGAAGACCACGTCGGGTTTGAGGAGCCCGCCGCACACCGAGCAGTCCGGCACGACGAATCCATCGGTCGACGAGGGCAGGACGTCGCCGTCCGGGCCGAGCGGGATGTTCTCGGGCATCGCGACCCAGGGGTTGTCGATCTCGATGCGTTCGGAGATGTCCCGCCGGTCGAAGACCTGGCCGCAGTGGGTGCAGAACACGCGGCGCATCGTGCCGTGCAACTCGACCACCCGACCGCTGCCCGCGCGCACGTGCAGACCATCGACGTTCTGCGTCACCACGCCCGTGGCGAACTCGTCCGCCTCGAGCCGGGCGATCGCTTCGTGACCCGCGTTCGGCTGAGCGCTCGAGAATGCGTGCCAGCCGAGGTGACCGCCGAGCCAATACCGCCGCCGTGCGGACTCGTCGGCCATGAATTGCTGGGCCGTCATGGGTGAGCGGACGGGTGCGCCGTTGCCGCGATAGTCCGGGATTCCGGAGTCCGTTGAGACTCCGGCGCCGGTGAGTACGGCGACCCGGCGCCCGCTCAACGTGGCGACCGCGCGGTCTACCAGTGCGGTCGTCGCGGAATCCAACTCCGAGACAGACGTCATCGTGCCTCCTCGCCGTAAGTGTAAGCGTCGAGGTTTACCGGGATGTTACGCGAGCGGCCCCGGGCGAACGGGCGCTCGCCCTTCGGGGCGGTGGGAGGATGGGACGTGTGAGCGTAACTCCCGCAGATGTCACCCCCGTCGTCCTCCACGCATCCCCCGCCGCCGCCGGTGGCCCGGAACACGTCGAAGTTCCCGTCGCCTACGACGCGCTCCTGCTGGCGAGCTTCGGAGGACCCGAGGGTCAGGACGACGTCATCCCGTTCCTCCGGAATGTGACACGCGGTCGGGGCATCCCCGACGAGCGACTTGAAGAGGTCGCCCACCACTACCGGCACTTCGGCGGGATCAGCCCGATCAACGCGCAGAACCGCGAGTTGAAGGTGAAGCTCGAGGCCGAACTCGCCCGGCGCGGCATCGATCTGCCCGTCTACTGGGGCAACCGCAACTGGGCGCCGTACCTCGATGAGGCCGTCACGGCCGCGGATGCCGCGGGGCACCGCACGCTGCTCGCCCTCGCCACGAGCGCCTACAGCTCGTTCTCGAGCTGTCGTCAGTACCGCGAGGACTTCGCGCGCGTGCTCGACGAGACGGGCCTCGGGGGAACGGTGACGATCGACAAGATCCGCCAGTTCTTCGACCACCCCGGTTTTGTCGCCCCGTTCGTCGCCGGAGTGCGCGATGCCGTCGCCGAGTTCCTCGCGGATGGCATCGCGCCAGGCGAGATCCGGGTGCTCTTCTCCACGCACAGCGTGCCGATGGACGACGCGCGGCGATCCGGCCCGCGCGATCGGGAGTGGGGTGAGGGCGGCGCCTACGAGACCCAGCACCTCGCGGTCGCCGCGTACGTGATGGCGCGGATCGCGGAAGAGATCCCGGATGCTGCGGATGTTCCGTGGCAGCTGGTGTACCAGTCCCGTTCGGGCCCGCCGTCGCAGCCCTGGCTCGAGCCCGATGTGTGCGACGTGATCGAGGGACTGCCCGCAGAGGGCGCGCGCGCCGTCGCGATCGTCCCGCTCGGCTTCGTGAGCGACCACATGGAGGTGCTCTGGGATCTCGATACCGAGGCGATGGATGCCGCGGCGGAGGCGGGACTCGCCGCCGTCCGGACCCCGACTCCCGGCGTCGACCCGGCTTACGTCGCGGGCCTGGTCGACCTCATCGAGGAGCGCCTGAAGGGCACCCCGGCGGCCGAACGCCCGCACGTCACGAAACTCGGGCCCTGGTTCGACGTGTGTCGGCCCGGGTGCTGCGAGAACGTCCGCGCGGGATTCAAACCCGCAGCATCCGGAATCGCGCCCTGACCCATTGGCCACTCGGCCCGTCCCTAGGATTGAGCCCATGCGCATCCACATCGCCACTGATCACGCCGGGCTGGAGTTCTCCACCCGCCTGCAGCACCACCTGAGCGACCAAGGCCACGACGTCGTGGACCACGGCCCGCTCGAGTACGACGCTTTGGACGACTACCCGGCTTTCTGCATCCGGGCCGCGCAGGCGGTCGTTCGCGACCAGGCCGCCGGAGTCGAGACGCTCGGCATCGTCTTCGGCGGGTCCGGCAACGGCGAGCAGATCGCGGCGAACAAGGTGCAGGGCATCCGTGCAGCGCTGGTGTGGAACGCCGCCACAGCGGAGCTCGCCCGCGAGCACAACGACGCGAACGTCATCGCCATCGGCGCGCGTCAGCACACGTTCGAAGAGGCGGCCAGGTTCATCGACATCTTCATCGCCACGCCCTTCACGTTCGAGGAGCGGCATGTTCGTCGTATCGGCCAGATCGCCGCGTACGAGACGGACGGCTCGCTCCTTCCCGACCCGCGCGCGGGCTCGCTCGAGAACGGCCATGCGGGAGCGAACCGCGGGGGAGAAGACATCGACGCCTTCGATCCCGAGGCTGGCTGATGCCCGAAGGGCACTCCGTCCACCGCATCGCGCGTCAGTTCGAGCGGAACTTCGTCGGCCAGCGCGTCTTCGCGTCGAGCCCGCAGGGGCGTTTCGTCGAGGGAGCCGCACTGCTCGATGGCCGTACGGCGACGGATGTGCGTGCTGTCGGCAAACAGATGTTCCTCGAGTTCGAAGAAGACCTGTGGCTGCGCGTGCACCTCGGGATGTACGGCGCGTGGGACTTCGCGGGCGAGATCGTCGTCGACCCGACGATCGCCGCGGCGAACGGACGCATGGGCCAGACGAATCAGCGGGGTACGGAGCTCGACGCCGCGGTCTTCGATGCCCCCGTGTTCGACGCCGCGGGCGAGAACTCGTTGACCTCGATCGGCGCGCCGCGTCGGGCCCGGGTGCACGTTCGCATGTCCGAGCAGACCACGGGGCTCGCTGACGAGGGCTCGGAGTGGCCACCGCCGGTGGTGGGACAGGTGCGCCTTCGCCTCATGACCGAGGTGACGTGCGCGGATCTGCGCGGCCCGACCGCCTGCGCCCTGCAGTCGCCCGACGAGGTGGCGGCGACGATCGCCAAGCTCGGCCCCGACCCGCTCGTGGATGACCTCGCCGAGGGTGAAGAGCGCTTCGTCGCCGCGGTCCGCAAGAAGCCGACCCCGATCGGCCTGCTGCTGATGGATCAGTCGATTGTCAGCGGCATCGGCAATGTGTACCGCGCCGAGATGCTGTTCCGCGCGCGCCTGAATCCGCACACGCCGGGACGTGACGTGCCGGAAGAAGTCGTGCGGGAATTGTGGCGCGACTGGGCGCATCTGCTCGCGATCGGCGTCGAGACCGGCCAGATGATGACGATGGACGACCTCGATCCCGACTCGTACCGCCGCGCCATGGCGCATCGGGACGACCGGCACTGGGTGTACCACCGCGCCGGCCTGCCGTGTCGGATCTGCGGCACCGAGATCGTGCTCGAAGAGGTCGGCGGGCGCAAGCTCTACTGGTGCCCGAACGACCAGCGCTGACCGCGCACTCTCCGCGAACGGCATGGCGCGCCGGGAGGACGGGGCCGATCTAGGCTGGGCGGGTGCGCCAGAATCCTTCCTTCGCGATGACCGATGTCGGTGAGCTGCGCCGACTCGTCGAACGCAATCCCTGGGTCACTCTGGTCAGCCAGACCGACGAGGGGCTCGTCGCATCCCACTACGCCGTCATGCTCGATCCGACGCGTGACGATCTGACGATCGTCGGGCACGTCGGCAAGCCCGACGACCTCATCCACGGTCTGGGCGAGCGGGAGCTGCTGGTCATCGTGCAGGGACCGCACGGGTACATCTCGCCGTCCTGGTACGGCAGCGCTTCCTCAGGACCTGTCGCGAGCGTCCCGACGTGGAACTTCGTCTCGGCGCACCTCAGCGGCACCCCCGAACTGCTGACCACGGACGAGAACCTGCGCGTCCTCGAGGCCCTTGTCGATCGCTTCGAGTCACGGATGCCCGAGCCCCGCGGAATGTGGGCGGCCCCGAACGATCCGGCCTTCGTCGAGCGCCTGGAGAGGGGGACGGTCGGCTTCCGTCTGACCCCGACGCGGGTCGTGGCCAAGCGCAAGCTGAGCCAGAACCGCTCGGGCGAGGTGGTGGAGACGATCATCGCCGAGCTGTCGGCCGACGGCGCCCACCCGAATCCCACGCTCGCCGCCGAGATGCGTCGTGCACGCGACGCACAGGTCGCCGCCGCCGCGGAAGGGGCGCACCCGTGAACGTCGGCGAGAAGGTCGGAGTCGTCGCGAACGCTCGCATCGTGGGCGCCGCGATGCCGTTGCCGGTGGGCGACGAGCCCCACGACGTCGTCGTCCAGGGCGGACGCGTGGTCGACATCGCGCCCGCCGGAGCCCTCCGGTATCCCGCGTCGACCCCGGTGCTCGACGCCGACGGCGGATGGCTCATGCCCGGCCTGTGGGATCACCACGTGCACCTCACACAGTGGGCCCTGCGCGCCGCCCGCGAGCCGCTCGATCACGCGGGCTCGGCGGCGGAGGCGGCTCGGATCATGGCGGCGGCGTCGGTGCTCGCCGATGGGCGCCGCGTCGGCACGGGATACCGCGACGCGCTCTGGGCGGACGAGCCCGAACGACTCCTGCTCGATGCCGCGACAGGCGACGTCCCGACGTACCTCATCAACGCCGACGTTCACTCGGTGTGGCTCAACACGGCTGCGCTCCGTCGTGAGGGCCACGATCCCCTCGGTTCGGGGATTCTGCGGGAACTCCCCGCGTTCGAGATATCGCGGCGCCTCAACCTGGTCGATCCCGATCGTGGCGACGTCCTCGTAGCCGCCGCGGCACGCGGGGCCGCGGCGCGCGGCATCGTCGGCCTGGTCGACCTCGACATGGCGTGGAACGAGGATGCCTGGGCGCGGCGGCTGGCGGCCGGTTTCGATGCGCTCCGCATCCGGTTCGGCATCTACCCGGCTGACCTGCCGCGCGCTGTGGCCGAGGGACTGCGTACCGGCGATGCCGTTCGCGGTGCGGCATCCGATCTGGTGCGTGTCGGACCCTTCAAGGTCATCACCGACGGGTCTCTCGGCACGCGGACGGCGGCCTGCTCGCACCCGTATCCCGGCACGCGCGGCGACCACGGCGTGATGACCGTCCCGCCTGAGGAACTGCTGGAACTGATGACCGTCGCGACGGCCGGCGGACTGGAGTCCGCGGTGCATGCGATCGGCGATGTCGCCAACTCGCACGCCCTGGATGCCTTTGCCCGGACGGGCGCGGTCGGTACGATCGAGCACGCGCAGCTCGTGGCCCACGCCGACCTGCACCGCTTCGCACGACTCGGGGTCGCCGCGAGTGTGCAGCCCGCGCACGCGGTCGACGACCGCGACATCGCCGAACACGAATGGGGCGCGCAGACCGCGCTGGCGTACCCGCTGCGTGCGTTGGCGGACGCCGGCGCCGAATTGCGGTTCGGATCGGATGCTCCGGTCTCGGCGCTCGACCCCTGGACCGCGATCGCGGCGGCCGTCTACCGGACGAACGACGACCGGCCCGCGTGGCACCCCGAACAGTCCGTACCATTCGAGCTGGCGCGCGCGGCGTCGACCGAGCGCGGATCGGGACCGGATGCCGTGGGCATCGAACCCGGCGCGGTCGCCGACCTCGCTCTGTGCGAGACCGACCCCCGTATCGCGGACGCCGCGGGGCTCCGCGGAATGCGGGTCGCCGCGACGTTGATCGCGGGCCGGCTCACACACCGGGCCTGAGGCATCCGCTCGCCGGCCCGCGCGCCGCGCCTCTCTCGTCCGCTTCACCCACCGAGAGGACGCAACATGCCGTGCGTGAGCGCGGGGGCACGGCATGTTGCGTCTTCTCGGCGCCGGTCCTGAGGGTTCGATCCGCGCAGGGCGCACGAAGAAGGGCCCCCGGTTTTGCCGGGGGCCCTTGCATCTGCGCCTGGGGCGCGGGGTTTTACTCGCTGACGTGAGCGAACAGGAACCAGCGGTCCTTCTCGAGGCCGCGCTTGATCTCGATCGCGACGTCCTGGCTGGTCAGGTCGACCTCGTCGAGGCCTTCGATCGCCGCCTGCACGTCGAGCAGGATGGCGTCCATGTCGGCGATGATCGCGGGGATCACGACATCCGACTTGGCAAATCCGGCGGGAACGCCGGTTGCTCCGGCCTTCGTGGCGACGGCGGCGACGCGGGCATCGATCGGCAGGCCGAGCGCGACGATCCGCTCGGCGGCGAGGTCGGCCCATCCGCCGGCGTTGGACACGACGGTGTCGAGCAGTTCGTGGACACCGATGAAGTTGCTGCCACGCACGTGCCAGTGCGCCTGCTTGCCGTTGATCGTCAGGGCCTGGAGGCCGAGGACGACGGGGGAGAGGAACTGGGCGGCGGCAGCCGACACATCGGGGTCGCTGACGGTTGTGGAAACGGTCTGAATCTTCGTCATTTTGGTCCCTCCGGCCGCGATGTTCGCGGCGACTCTGGGGTAAACGCTACTCAGCCTCAGACATTCCGCAAGCAAGCTGAGGCTCGGCTTAGTGGCGGAATCACGCGGCAATGCGGGCATCCCGCAAACGAGCAGGTAGCGTCGTCTGGTGCCCTCCGCAGACCATGAACTCGGCCCGCAGAATCTGGGCGCTCCGTCGCAGATGCTCCGACGCGAACGGCGGGATCGTTCGCCGGAGCACGCAGAGCCCTCGCGCTTCATCCCCCACGTACAGGGGCTGCGTGCGATCGCCGTCCTGTTCGTGGTGCTCTACCACTTCTGGCCGGGCCGTCTCTCGGGCGGGTACGTCGGTGTCGACGTGTTCTTCGTCATCTCCGGGTTCCTGATCACCGGTCACCTCATGCGCGAGCTCGAGGCGACGGGCGGTGTGCGACTCGCGCAGTTCTGGGCGCGGCGTGCGCGGCGGCTCCTGCCGGCCTCACTGTTGGTCCTGTTGTTCTGCGCCATCGTCGTCGCATCGCCGTACCTGTTTCCCCTCTCGGCGCTCCCCAACGAGATTCGCGAGATCATCGCGTCGACGTTCTACGTCGAGAACTGGTATCTGGCCATCTCGTCCACCGACTACCTCGCGCTCTCGGGAGAGCCGACCACCGTCCAGCACTACTGGTCGCTGTCGCTCGAAGAGCAGTTCTACGTCCTGTGGCCGTTGATCATGCTGCTCGCGGCATGGATCGGCGTGAAGTTCTTCCGCGGCGCCCGACGCCGCGCGATCATCACGACTCTCGGAGTCGTGACCCTCGCATCCTTCATTTTCTGCGTGATCTTCACCATCACGAACCCGGCTCCCGCCTACTTCATCACCTTCACCCGCATGTGGCAGTTCGGCGTCGGAGCGCTCATCGCCCTGGTTCCGATGTTGCGGATCCGTAATGCGCTCGGCAGCTTCGTCCTCGGGTGGGCGGGCATCGTCGCGCTGCTGTACGCCGCATTCCAGTTCGACGGGCAGACGCCGTACCCCGGGTACATGGCCCTCGTGCCGACGCTCGGAGCCGCTGCCGTGATCGCCGCGTCGAACACGGCGCGGTGGTGGTACCCGACCCGCGTTCTGTCGATCCGCCCGGCGCAGTTCGTCGGCGACATCTCGTACAGCCTCTACCTGTGGCATTGGCCGCTGATCGTGATCGCGCCGTCCGTCCCGTTCTGGGGTTTGACGATCTACCACCGGGTGGCGCTGCTCGCCCTGTGCTTCGTTCTCGCCTGGCTCACCAAGAAGTTCGTGGAGGATCCGGCGCGCGCGTGGAAGGTGCTGACGAAGCGCCCGCCCCGTGTGACGCTGTGGGCGTCGCTCGTCGCGATGATCCTGGTGGGGGCGACCGCGGCCGGCGCCTGGGCGATCAACGCACCCGCGTATCGCGAGGGTGTCGCGGCGATCGAGCAACTCCGTTCCGACCCGCCCGAGTGCTTCGGGGCGGCGAGCGTGCTCGATCCGGCCTGCGCCGACGTCGACTTCGGCGACCAGGTCCTGCCCGCGCCCGGTTTCGCCGCAGCGGACATGCCCGCCGACGAACAGTGCTTCGTGCAGCTCAACGACTCGCGCGCCGTGACGTGCGAGTTCGGATCGGACGCGGCGGATGCACCCCGTGTCGCGCTCATCGGCGACAGCCACGCGTTCCAGCTGCTGTCGACGTTCGAGCGCATCGCCGACGAGAACGGATGGCACCTCACGACGCTCTTCAAGGGCGCTTGCCCCTGGAGCACAACGCCCCTGTCGACTCCGGGGGCGTTCGGCGAGGCCTGCGCGCAGTGGCGCGAGAATGCGGTCGAGGTGCTCGACGAAGGCGACTTCGATGTCATCTTCACCTCGGGGCTCTCGACGACGCCATACTCGTCCGCGGGCTACGACAGCGTGCACGACGCCGCGGTGGCCGGCTATCGCGAGGCTTGGAGCGGGATGCTCGATCGAGGCATCCCGGTCGTCACGGTCGTCGACAACCCGGTGTGGGAGAACGACCCGAACAAGTGTCTGCGTACGCGGGGCGTCGGCAATTGCGATGGCGCCCGTGACGACCTGCTGACCGACCAGGACCCGCTGAAGGATGCCGCGGAAGGCACCGCGGGAGTCACGCTGCTCGACTTCACCGACGTGTTCTGCGATGACACGACGTGCTTCCCGGTCGTCGGCGGCGCCAACGTCTACCGCGACGAGGATCACCTGACCGTGTCGTTCCTGGACTCGCTCGCGCCGCAGTACGCGGCAGCGCTGCGGGACGCGATCTCGATGGGTGTGCCGGCGGCGTAGGCGGGCGCGTGCTCGAGCGTGGGCTCGGGGGTCGTAGGGTCGGAATATGACTGTTTCGACCGAGGCATCCATCCTGTCCGTCGCCGGCCGCACCCCTTCGCTCGATGAGTCCGCGTTCGTCGCGGCCGGAGCGCGTGTCGTGGGCGCCGTGCGACTCGAGGAGGGCGCGAGCGTCTGGTACAACGCGATCCTGCGCGCGGATCGCGACACGATCACGATCGGCGTGGGCAGCAACATCCAGGACAATGTCTCGGTGCATGTCGACAGCGGCCATCCGGTGACGATCGGCCGCGACGTGTCGGTCGGTCACAACGCCGTCGTGCACGGGTGCACGATCGGCGACGGGTCGCTCATCGGCATGGGCAGCGTCGTGCTGTCGGGCGCCGTGATCGGGGCCGGATGCCTCGTGGCGGGCGGCGCGGTCGTGCTCGAGGGCACGGTGGTTCCGGATGGCTCGCTCGTCGCGGGCGTGCCTGCCAAGGTGCGGCGGGCGCTGACGGACGAGGAGCGTGCCGGTCTGCTGCGAAACGCCGAGGTGTACGTGATGCTGTCCGCCGAACACGCGGACGCTGCGCCGGCCTGAACTGGCTCATTCGCCGCCCGAGGTTCCCGTGCTCCCTTCGACAGGCTCAGGGAGCGTGCCTGCCACTGTCGCTGCTCGCGCGCAGGCGCGGCCGGAAAGTCACGGTCGCTGAGCCTGTCGAAGCGACCAGCTGGGCGATGCGAGGTTCGACGCGCAGCGGTGGGACACGCGCAGATGAGGTAAATGGAGGGGCTGACGAGAATCGAACTCGCATCATCTGTTTGGAAGACAGAGGCTTTACCACTAAGCTACAGCCCCGAAATTCAGCGGAATTATGCCGAAAAAGGTGGATTCAGTTGTTGGTCGATCTACACACGCCGAGGCGCGGCATCCGAAAGTCTACCGGAACGCGGAGGCGGTGCCGTCAGGGTCGTCGGGTTCGGCGGATCACTTCGACAGGCTCAGCGACCGGGGGGCTGCTCAGTGAACGCGCGCAAGCGGCGTAATCCTGGCCGCGACGGCGCGGTGAGGGACTCGGCTAGACTCTTGGGGGTCGTTTCGTACCCGCGTTGACGCGCGGGGCCACCCCGGGGCGTAGCTCAGCTTGGTAGAGCGCCCGCTTTGGGAGCGGGAGGCCGCAGGTTCAAATCCTGTCGCCCCGACGGACGATCCACACAGACCCTGACCCGCAGCGTATTCGCGCGTGCGATCAATCACGAGGAGAACAACCAGCATGGTGAATAGCACCGTCGAGCAGCTCAGCCCCACGCGCGTGAAGCTGCACATCACGGTCACGCCCGAGGAGCTGAAGCCCAGCATCTCGCACGCCTACGAGCACATCGCCGAGGACATCCAGGTGCCCGGCTTCCGCAAGGGCAAGGTGCCCGCCCCGATCATCGACCAGCGCGTCGGCCGCGGTGCGGTCATCGAGCATGCCGTCAACGAGGCGCTCGACCGCTTCTTCCGCGAGGCCGTGAACGAGAACAACGTCCGCGTCGTGGGTCGCCCCTCCGCTGACATCGTCGAATGGCCGAGCGACAAGGACTTCTCGGGCGACCTCAAGGTCGAGGTCGAGGTTGACGTCCGCCCCGAGGTCACGCTGCCCCGGCTCGAGGACATCACGCTGACGGTCGACGCCGTCGAGGTCGACGAGTCGGCTATCGACGAAGAGCTCGACCGCCTGCGCGGCCGCTTCGGCACGCTGATCACCGTCGACCGTCCCGCCAAGACCGGTGACTTCGTCGAGCTCGACATGGTCGCCACGATCGACGGTGCCGAGATCGACCGCGCCGGTGGCGTGTCGTACGAGGTCGGTTCGGGCGAACTGCTCGAGGGCATCGACGAGGCGATCGACTCGCTCACCGCCGGCGAAGAGACCACGTTCCGCTCCAAGCTCGTCGGCGGCGACCACGCCGGTGAAGAGGCCGAGGTCGTCGTGTCCGTCACCGCCGTCAAGGAGCGCGAGCTGCCAGAGGCCGATGACGACTTCGCGCAGATCGCCAGCGAGTTCGACACGATCGCCGAGCTGCGCGAAAGCCTGAGCGAGCGTGTCGGCCAGCAGTCGGCCTTCTCACAGGGCTCGGCTGCGCGCGACAAGCTGATCGAGACGCTCCTGGAGCAGCTCGACATCCCGGTTCCCGCACAGCTCGTCGAGGACGAGGTGCACACGCACCTCGAGGGCGAAGGCCGCCTTGAGGACGACGTGCACCGCGCCGAGGTCACCGAAGCGAGCGAGAAGCAGTTCCGCACCCAGGTCGTGCTCGACAAGCTCGCGGAGGATGCCGATGTGCAGGTCTCGCAGGAAGAGCTGAGCCAGTACATCATCCAGTCCGCCGCGCAGTACGGCATGGCGCCCCAGGAGTTCATGCAGGCGCTGCAGCAGGGCAACCAGCTGCCCGCGCTCGTCGGTGAGGTCGCCCGCAACAAGGCCCTCGCGGTTGCGCTCGGCAAGGTCACCGTCGTCGACACCAACGGCAAGCACGTCGACCTGTCCGGCTTCATCGCCGTGGACGACGACGAGCTCGACGAGGACGAGCTCGAGGCCGAAGAAGAGGTCGTCGAAGAAGCCGAAGAGATCGCGGATGCCGCTGCCGAGGCGGACGCCGTGATCGAGGCCGAAGAGGCCGAGAAGAAGCCCGCCAAGAAGGCACCCGCCAAGAAGGCGCCGGCCAAGAAGGCACCGGCCAAGAAGGCCGCGGCCGACAAGGAGTAATCGCCCAGGCGATGACGAAGAGGACGGATGCCGTGGTGCATCCGTCCTCTTCTGTTTCGGCCGGGTGTGCGCCCCTCTGTTGCCGAAACACCCAACCTGCGACGAAACACCCTGTGTCGTGGGGTGTCTCGCCGCACCCGGGGTGTTTCGGCGCCGGCTGGCGTCGGCCGGGCCCCCCGGTCGACCCAAACGGGCGACCGCGGGGGAGCGCGCCGCGACACCCTCTCTGCCCAGGGCGAACACGGGCGAAGCCGCTGATCCGCGCCGGTAGATTCGTCGCAGACGTACAACGAATGGGAGCAACGATGGCCGAACCATTGATGGCAACGAGTGTCTTCGACAGGCTGCTGAAGGACCGCATCATCTGGCTGGGATCCGAGGTGCGCGACGAGAACGCCAACGAGATCTGCGCCAAGATCCTGCTGCTCGCCGCGGAAGACCCCGAGAAGGACATCTTCCTCTACGTGAATTCGCCCGGTGGATCGATCACCGCCGGTATGGCGATCTACGACACGATGCAGTTCGTGCCGAACGACATCGTCACGGTCGGCATCGGCATGGCCGCCTCGATGGGCCAGCTCCTGCTCACGAGCGGATCCAAGGGCAAGCGCTACATCACGCCCAACGCGCGCGTGCTGCTGCACCAGCCCCACGGCGGCTTCGGTGGTACCTCGAGCGACATCCAGACGCAGGCTCAGCTCATCGTCTCGATGAAGAACCGCCTGGCCGAGATCACGGCGGCGCAGACCGGCAAGTCCGTGGAGCAGATCAACGAGGACGGGGACCGCGACCGCTGGTTCACCGCACAGGAAGCCCTCGAGTACGGCTTCGTCGACCACATCCGCGCGCACCTTTCCGACGTCACCGGCGGCGGCGGAACGGCCAACTGAAGGCTCGAAGGACAGACAAGGAAGCATGAATATGGACATCCCCACCTTCGGCTCGGCCGCGGCACAGGGTCTCGCGCACCGCGGACACCAGGCCCCCGGATCGCGCTACATCCTGCCCCAGTTCGAGGAGCGCACGGCCTACGGCTACAAGCGCCAGGACCCGTACAACAAGCTGTTCGAGGACCGCGTGATCTTCCTGGGCGTCCAGGTCGACGACGCCTCGGCGGATGACGTCATGGCCCAGCTTCTGGTTCTCGAGAGCCAGGATCCCGACCGCGACATCATCATGTACATCAACTCGCCCGGTGGCTCGTTCACCGCGATGACGGCGATCTACGACACCATGCAGTACGTGTCACCGCAGATCCAGACCGTCGTGCTCGGTCAGGCGGCCTCGGCCGCGGCCGTGCTGCTCGCGGCCGGTGCCCCCGGCAAGCGCCTCGCGCTGCCGAACGCCCGCATCCTGATCCACCAGCCCGCCATGGGCGAGGCCGGTCACGGGCAGGCGTCCGACATCGAGATCCAGGCTGCCGAGATCCTGCGCATGCGCACCTGGCTCGAGGACACGCTGGCCAAGCACAGCAACAAGTCGCGCGAAGAGGTCAACCGCGACATCGATCGCGACAAGATCCTGAGCGGTGTCGACGCTGTCGCGTACGGCCTCGTCGACCAGGTTCTGACGACACGCAAGCGCGTTCCCGCGGCACTCACCAAGTAGTCCGCGACCAGCTCGCCCCGGCATCGGGTCAATACGACCGATGTCGGGGCGAGTTGTTAGGCTCGCACTATTGTCCCGCCCGGTTGTCCGGGCACGCATGAGGAGGAGCCCGATGGCCCGCATCGGCGAAAGCGCAGACCTGTTCAAGTGCTCCTTCTGTGGCAAGAGCCAGAAGCAGGTCGTGCAGTTGATCGCCGGACCCGGCGTCTACATCTGCGACGAGTGCGTCGAGCTCTGCAACGAGATCATCGAAGAGCGGATGGCCGAGGCCGGTACCGGCGTCGTCTCGGACTTCGATCTGCCCAAGCCGCGCGAGATCTTCTCGTTCCTCGAGGAGTACGTCGTCGGGCAGCAGGATGCCAAGCGCGCCCTGTCCGTCGCCGTCTACAACCACTACAAGCGCGTGCGTGCCCACGGCACGATCCAGTCGGCCGAGCAGCGTGCCGAAGAGGTCGAGATCGCGAAGAGCAACATCCTGCTCCTCGGCCCGACGGGTTGTGGCAAGACGTACCTCGCACAGACGCTCGCGAAGCGCCTCAACGTTCCGTTCGCAGTTGCGGACGCGACGGCTCTGACGGAGGCCGGATACGTCGGCGAAGACGTCGAGAACATCCTGCTCAAGCTCCTCCAGGCCGCCGACTTCGACACCAAGCGTGCCGAGACGGGCATCATCTACATCGACGAGGTCGACAAGATCGCCCGCAAGGCCGAGAACCCCTCGATCACTCGGGATGTCTCGGGCGAGGGTGTGCAGCAGGCGCTGCTGAAGATCCTCGAGGGCACGGTCGCGTCGGTTCCGCCGCAGGGCGGCCGCAAGCACCCGCACCAGGAGTTCATCCAGATCGACACGACGAACGTGCTGTTCATCGTCGCCGGTGCGTTCGCGGGGCTCGAAGAGATCATCTCGTCGCGCGTCGGTCGTCACGGCGTCGGCTTCGGTGCCCGTCTGCACGAGAAGGATGACGACCAGAACCTCTTCAGCGAGGTCCTGCCCGAAGACCTGCACAAGTTCGGCCTCATCCCCGAGTTCATCGGGCGTCTGCCCGTCGTGGCATCCGTGTCCCAGCTCGACCGTGAGGCGCTCATCGAGATCCTCACGGGCCCGCGCAACGCGCTCGTCAAGCAGTATCAGCGCATGTTCGAGCTCGACGGCGTTGAGCTCGACTTCGAGCGCGACGCGCTCGACGCGATCGCCGAGCTCGCGGTCGGTCGGAAGACCGGTGCCCGCGGCCTCCGCGCGATCCTCGAGGATGTGCTCGGACCGATCATGTTCGACATCCCCTCCACCGAGAACGTCGCGAAGGTCATCGTCACCCGCGCCGCGGTCGATGACGGTGCCGCGCCGACGCTCGTGATGAACCGAGCGAAGAAGAGCGCCTGACCGCTTTCGCGTCATGATGACCCCTCCGGAGAGTCGTCGGCGGCGCAGGCGACGCGCGGCCGGTGCCGTCGGTATCGCCGGCCTCGTCGCGGGTCTCGCCGGCTGCTCGCTCGATGCCGTCATCTGGGGGGCAGACGGCGCCCGCGTCATCGACACCTCCGAGCGCCTCATCGACGCCGCGGGCGCCGCCGATGCGGACGGTCTCTTGTGCTCCGGTGCGGAGGTTGATCTCGGAGAGGCGGCGGACTGGCGCGAGCTGTCGGCTGGCGAGCCCGAGCGATTCTCTGACGGATATTGGCCGCAGCAGGCCGGTCTCGACCCGGCCTGGAACATCAATCTCGAGAATCTCGTGCCAGGGGGTCCAGGCCTCGGCGCCACGTACCCGGGGGATGTGTTCTACCGCGAGACCGACGACGGACTCTGCGTCATCGATATCGCGTGGTCGACCGTCGTCGGATAGCGAAGCGCTAGGCGTCGAGTCCCCGGCGCGACAGCAGCGGCTGGATGTCGGCGTCGCGGCCGCGGAAGTCGCGGTAGGCCTCGAGCGGATCCTTCGATCCGCCCACGCCGAGCAGGCGCTGGCGGAAGCGGTCGCCGTTGTCGCGGCGCAGCCCGCCGTGCGTGCGGAACCACTGCACCGTGTCGGCGTCGAGCACCTCGCTCCAGATGTAGGAGTAGTAGCCGGCGCTGTAGCCGCCCGAGAAGACGTGGGCGAAGTATGTGGACGCGTAGCGCGGGGGCACGGCGGGCAGGTCGAGCCCGATGTTGGCCAGCGCCTCGCGCTCGAAGTCGGCCACGGAGGTCACGGATTCCGCCGCGCTCTCGGACAGCGAGTGCCAGGCCTGATCGAGCCAGGTCGCGGCGAGGTATTCGCTCGTCGCGAAGCCTTGGTTGAACGTCTCGGTCGAGCGGAGCCGGTCGACGATGTCTTCCGGAAGCGGTTCGCCCGTTTCGACGTGCCGGGCGTAGTTCCGAAGTACTTCGGGCCACAGGATCCACATCTCGTTGACCTGGCTCGGGAACTCCACGAAGTCGCGGTGCACGTTGGTGCCCGCGAAGTGGGGGTACGTCACGGTCGCGAACAATCCGTGCAGCGCGTGCCCGAACTCGTGGAAGAGCGTCGTGACCTCGTCGAGTGTGAGGAGCGTTGGGAGGTCCGCACCGGGCTTCGATACGTTGAGGTTGTTGACGACGACCGCTCGCGTGCCGCGCAGGGCGGACTGCGACACGATCGAGTTCATCCAGGCCCCGCCGCGCTTGGAATCGCGCGTGTACAGGTCGAGGACGAACAGCCCGACGGGGGAGCCGTCCTCGTTGAGGACCTCGAATACCCGGACTTCGGGGTGGTACGCGCGCAGGTCGGGTCGCTCGATAAACCGCACGCCGTAGAGCTGTTCAGCGGCGTAGAAGACACCGTCCTGCAGGACGCGCTCAGCCTCGAACCAGGGCCGGAGCGCCGCGGTGTCGATGTCGAAGTTCGCCGTGCGGACCTTCTCGGTGTAGAACGCCCAGTCGTGGGCTTCGATCGCGAAAGGTTTCGCTTCGGCATCCGCGAGAACCTGCAGCGCGGCTCGCTCGCGTTCGGTGTTGCGCGCGGCGGGCACCGCGAGGCGGCGGAGCAGCTCGTGCACGGCCTCGGGCGATCCGGCGGTCTCGTCGGCGGTGATGTAGGCGGCGTGGGATTCATAACCGAGCAGCGCGGCGCGCTCGGCGCGCAGACGCACGATCTCGGTCAGGACGGCGCCGTTGTCGTTCGCGTTCCCGCGGTTGCCACGCGCTCGCGATGCCTCCATGATCCGGCGGCGGCTCTCGCGGTTCGTCAGAACCGAGAGGTACGGATGCCCCGTGAACAACGTGAGAGTGATGGCGTACGAGCCCTCCCGCCCGCGGTCGGCTGCCGCCTGTGCCGCGGCCGAGATCTCGCCCTCGGTGAGGCCGTCGAGCTCGGCCGGATCGTCGAAGATCACGGCGAGGTCGTTCGTGTCGGCGAGCAGATTCTTCTCGAACGTGGTGGTGAGCACCGAGAGCCGCTGGTTGAGCTCCGTGAGCCGGGCCTTCGCCGCGGCGTCCAGCCCTGCCCCAGCGTGGTTCATCTCGCGATGGTGGCGCTCGACGAGGAAGCGCTGCTCGGGGTTCAGGTCGAGGTCATCGATCTGCTCGAGCACCGTCGAGATGCGATCGAAGAGTGCGCCGTCGAGCTGGATCGCATCCTGGTGCGCCGCCATGAGGGGCGCGAGGGCCTCTTCGATCTCTTGGATCTCGGGCGTGGCGTCGGCGGAGGACACCGTGTAGAAGGTGTGTGCGACGCGGCCGAGGAGGTCACCGCTCTGCTCCAGCGCGATGAGCGTGTTCTCGAACGTCGGGTGCTCGTCATCCGCCGTGATCGCGTCGATCTCGGCCCGCTGGGCGGCGAAACCCTGCTCGAACGCGGGCAGGTAATGCTCGGGACGGATGGCCGCGTAGTCGGGCAGTTCGTAGGGGAGAGCGCTGCGCGTGAGGAGGGGATTCGAGACGTCGGAGACCATTCAGCCAGCGTATCCCGGGCTCGGGCTGCTCCCTTCGACGGGCTCAGGGAGCGTGGCGGTTCCGCCGGTCGCTGAGCCTGTCGAAGTAAGCCGTCATGCCGGTGCGGACTCAGCCGAATTCGTCGTCCGGGTCGTGGCGGACGACGGCCTCACCGTCGGCGTTCAGCTCGACGATGATCCCCGCGTCCAGTTCGGCGACGGGCCGTCCCTCGAGCCAGGTGAGCGTCCAGCGCGACTTCGGCGCACCGGCCTGGGCCGGGCCGGTGGCCTCCTCGACGCTGGTGATCGCCGCGCGAAGAGCGGCGGGCACGGCTGCGGGGGGCTCCTCGCCCGCCGTCCATCGGGTTCCCAGTTGCATGTCAGACCTCCGGTGCCAGTTCGATAGCCGAGACCCGGGTGGTCTCACCCGGAATGAATTCGATGTTCATGATGCGGCCCACGGCGCGCAGGTCGTCCTCGGCCAGACGCAGCGCGGCGATCGTCGCATCCGTGCCCTCGATCGTCGCGTGATCGACCGGGGTCTTCTG
Source organism: Microbacterium sp. (assembly GCF_044340635.1). GTDB lineage: Bacteria > Actinomycetota > Actinomycetes > Actinomycetales > Microbacteriaceae > Microbacterium. The sequence continues at coordinate 36,866 of NZ_JBIITF010000003.1, read as the reverse complement.
CGAAGCCTTCGCCTCGGTCTTGGCGCGACGGATGCCTGTCAGCGCCTCGCTCGCCGCGACCAATACCGCGGGGTCACCGGGGCGATCCGCGACGACCGGCCAGGCGCTGGTGTGCACCGAGTCGTCGTGGAACCACGACCAGGCCTCCTCGGCCGCGAACACGAGCACGGGCGCGAGCAGGGCGAGCAGCGTCTCGAGCGCGATGCGCAGGGCGAGTGCTGCGGATGCCTGGCCCTCGTTCGTGCGGTCGTACGCGCGCTCCTTGACGAGTTCGAGGTAGTCGTCGCAGAACGTCCAGAAGAAGGACTCGGTCAGCTCCAGCGCTCGGGCGTGGTCGTAGGACTCGAGCGCCTTCGTGGCGTCCCGCACGACGCCGTCGAGCGTCGCGAGCATCGAGGCATCCAGCGCGTGTGTCACCTCGGCGTCCTCGGGAACCGGGAACGACAGCACGAACTTCGCGGCGTTCAGCACCTTGATCGCAAGGCGTCGGCCGATCTTGATCTGCGTCGGGTTCTGCGGATCGAACGCGGCGTCCGTGCCAAGGCGGCTCGAGGCCGCCCAGTACCGCACGGCATCGGAACCGTGCTGCTCGAGGATGTCGGCGGGCGTGACGACGTTGCCCTTCGACTTCGACATCTTCTTGCGGTCGGGATCGACGATGAAGCCCGAGATCGCGGCATCCGTCCACGGGGTACGGCCGTCCTGCAGAGCACTGCGGAGGAGGGTCGAGAAGAGCCAGGTGCGGATGATGTCCTGACCCTGGGGCCGCAGGTCGAACGGTGCGACGAGGTCCCAGAGCTGCGGATCGCGCTCCCAGCCGCCCGCGAGCTGCGGGGTCAGCGACGAGGTGGCCCAGGTGTCGAAGATGTCGAGCTCGGGGGTGAAGCCACCGGGCACGTCGCGCTGGTCGGCCGTGTACCCGGGCGGCACATCGGTCGACGGATCGACCGGAAGCTGCGAGGCATCCGGCGTCAGCACGCGGTCGTGGTCGCGCTCACCGTTCTCGTCGAGCGGGTACCAGACGGGGATCGGCACGCCGAAGAAGCGCTGGCGTGAGACGAGCCAGTCGCCCGTGAGGCCGTTCACCCAGTTCTCGTATCGCACACGCATGAAGTCGGGGTGCCACGCGATCTCGTTGCCGAGCGCGAGCAGGCGGTCGCGCAGCTCGGCGTCACGGGCCCCGTTGCGCAGGTACCACTGACGGGTCGAGACGATCTCGAGGGGTCGGTCGCCCTTCTCGAAGAACTTCACGGCGTGTGTGAAGGGCTTCGGGTCGCCCTCCATCTCGCCCGACTCGGCGAGCAGCTCGACGATGCGCTTCTTGGCGCTGAACACGGTCTTTCCGGCGAGCTCCGCATACGCGGTCTTCGCGGCATCCGTCTGGAGTGCTTCGGGCGCCTCGGCGATGATGCGTCCGTCGCGGCCGATGATCGTGCGGTTGGGCAGATCGAGCTCCCGCCACCAGATGATGTCGGTCACGTCGCCGAACGTACAGATCATGGCGATGCCCGAGCCCTTGTCCTGCTGGGCGAGCGGATGCGCGAGCACCGGCACCTCGACGCCGAACAGCGGGCTCGTGACGGTCGTGCCGAACAGCGGCTGGTAGCGCTCGTCATCCGGGTGCGCCACGAGTGCGACGCACGCGGCGAGCAGCTCGGGGCGCGTGGTCTCGATGAAGACGTCGTCGCCGTCGGGCTTGTGGAACGCGAGGCGATGGTACGCGGCGGGCTGGTCGCGGTCTTCGAGCTCGGCCTGTGCGATCGCCGAGCGGAAGTCGACGTCCCACAGCGTCGGGGCGAGCGCGCGGTAGGCCTCGCCGCGCTCGAGGTTCTTCAGGAACGCGAGCTGGCTCGTGCGGATCGTGTCGTCCGAGATGGTGCGGTAGGTCTGGGTCCAGTCGACGCTCAGGCCGAGGCTGCGCCAGAGGTCCTCGAATGCCTTCTCGTCCTCGACCGTGAGGCGCTCGCACAGCTCGATGAAGTTGCGGCGGCTGACGGGGATCTGGTCCGCGGCCTTGCTCGACTTGTTGTCGCCGCCCTCGAACGGGGGTGCGAAGTCGGCGTCGTAGGGCAGGGTGGGGTCGCAGCGCACGCCGTAGTAGTTCTGCACGCGTCGCTCGGTCGGCAGCCCGTTGTCGTCCCAGCCCATGGGGTAGAACACGGTCTTGCCGCGCATCCGCTCGAACCGCACCTTGGTGTCGGTGTGCGTGTAGCTGAACACGTGTCCGATGTGGAGGCTCCCGCTCGCTGTCGGCGGGGGAGTGTCGACGCTGTAGACCCCCTGGCGACCGGATGCCTCGGCTGCTGCGCGATCGAAGAGGTACGTGCCCCGTTCGCTCCATGCGGCATCCCACTTGTTTTCGAGGCCCTCGAGAGCCGGCTTGTCGGGTACTTCGGCCATGGGTGTCTCCTCGATATGTGCGGCACGGTGTGTGCGTGCCTGAGTGTGGGGATGTCCGTCGAGTTTATCGCGCGGGGTGGCGGCCGCGCTGCGCGTTCGTTCCGGAGGGCGTGGTCATTCCGGAGGGAGAAACGCCGTGAATCCATCCTCCGGAGTGACCAGACCCTCCCGAATGAACAGCGGGCGGGATGGAGGAGCTCTCCACAAGGGGAGGGGGAGCCGCGGCGTCCACCATTCTCGTCAGGATGTCTCAGCCCAGACGCCATGCCGTGTCGAATGGGACGGTGGATGTGGTCTCGTTCGTCAGGGCACGCGGTGGCGTCGTCCGCTCTGCCGTGCTTCGGGATGCGGGCGCCACCAACCGAGAGCTGACAACTGCCGTCGTCGAGGGATTTCTTTCGCGGCCGCGGCGTGGGTGGCTTGTCGTACCGGGGACCGACCCCGACATGGTGGCCGCCGCACGGCACGGTGTCGTCCTGACGTGCATAACGCAGGCCCGGCGCCTCGGGCTGTGGGTGCTCGAACACGATCGGCCACACGTCGGAGCTCCGCCGCACGCAGGCAATGTCGCGGTCCCCGCGGCGAGGGTGCACTGGCACAAGCCTGTGGTGCCGAGGCATCCGGATGCGCTCGTCGACCCGATCGAGAACGTGCTCGTGCTCGTCGCGGTGTGTCAGCCCTTCGAGGCGGCGATCGCGGTCTGGGAATCGGCGCTTCGGCAGCGGCTCGTCGACATCGAAGTATTGAGACGGATGCGCCTACCCGCCGCCGCACGCGAGATGTTGGACCGGGCGAGCCCCTGGTCAGATTCGGGGCTCGAGACGTTCGTCGTGCCACGCCTGCGGTGGCTGCGGCTTCCGCTGCGGCGGCAGATCTGGATCGCCGGGCACCGCGTCGACCTGCTGATCGGGGACCGGCTGGTGCTGCAGATCGACGGCGGGCACCACGTCGGGGCTCAGCGAGAGGAGGACATCGCACACGACGCGGCGCTGCGCCTGCTCGGATACCACGTGATCCGGGTGGGTTATGCGCAGGTCATCGACCGGTGGCACGAGGTGCAGGACCTCATCATGCGGGCGGTGGCGCAGCGGCTGCACCTGGCGTGAGCGGCTGCACCTGGCGTGAGCGGCTGCACCTGGTGTGAGCAACCGGAACGCCACGCATTCGTGGTGCTAACCCCGGCGGCGCGGCTCGTCCGCCATCCACGTCGCCCGTGACACAGCGAAGGCGAGGTGCGGCATGTCGATGTCGCGGTACCGCGTGATGAAGCGGCGGCGCACCATCATGCCTAGGCGGATCGCCACGTTCATGGACGCGAGGTTCGTGTCCCGCACCTTCGCGTAGACGTCGTCGACATTGAGCGTCCCGAATGCCCACCCGACGCACGCCCGCGCGGCCTCGACGGCGTAGCCGCGATGCCAGTGGTCGCGAGCGAGGTGGTAACCGACCTCGATCACCGAGTTGTCCTCGATCTTCTGCGTCGTGATGCCACAGTCGCCGATCAGCTCACCGGTTTCGCGCAGCACGACACCCCACAGGCCGAACCCGTCCGTTGCGTATCGCTCGATCTGACGGCCGACCCAGGACCGCGTCTCATCGAGTTCGAAGCCGTGCTCGTACGCCGCCATCGCGACGGGATCGCCGAGCGCGCGGTGGAGTGCCGGCACGTCCGCGTCGGTGAGGTCCCGCAGCGTCAGGCGCGGTGTTTCGAGCAGCATCTCAGTCCCTGACCTGGATACCGAGGGCCGCGGCGAGCGCGGGCGCCAGCCGCTCAATCTGTACGGCGCTCAGGGTCGTGGCGCGGAGCGCCGCGGCATCCGTCAGCGAAAGCATCTCGAGTCCGCTCAGGTCCACATCCTCGGCGCGGAGGCCCCGGGCATCGACCTCGTCGGCGCGGGTGTCGTCGAACCGCACACGCTTCGCGGTTGTCTGGGGGAGATCGAGACTGCCGATGACGCAACCGGCGACCAGCAGGTCTTCGATGCGCGCTCCGCCGAGCGTCAGGTAGTCGATCCGGATGCCCCGCAGCTCGACCTCGTCGATGTCCGCCATACCGAGGTCGAGCGTCCCGATGCGTCCACCCGTGAAACGCACACGGCGAAGTCGAGATCCGCGGGCCGACACCGTCGTTGCGCGCAGCTGATCGATCTCGACGTCGACCAGGCTCGCGCCGGTGAGCGTAAGGGAGTCGACGGATGCCCCGGTCAGGCGGGACTCCGAGATCTCGGCGTGCGAGGCATCCGTCGTCGCGTCCAGCTCGGCGAGGTGTTGTTGGAAGTACTCACCGTCACGATCCCAGCCGCGCCCTTCCACGAGGTCGCTCGGCAGATCGGGGGCCGAGACCCTCGGGGCGAACGGATGCTCTTCGCGTCGGGCCATCCGTTGACGCTACCGCGGAGGCAGGGTCGCACGCCGGGTAACACGGACATCCGAGAGGTGCGACTGCCTCGGATTCTGACTCAGTTGCCTCATCCGGTCACATCCGTCCCACGGATCCTCTCGGATGTTCGCCCTGCCCCCGGAACCACGGACAACCGGGGCCGGTTAGACTGAACACACGAGCATCGATCCGGCCATCACCGGGGAGCTCTCGGAAGAACGGGGCCCCGCCGTCACGATGGGGTCCTCAGTAGAACCGAGCGGGGCAGGCCCGTCACAGCCGCTGTGAAAGTGGCTGCGCATAGCGGCAAGCAGGGTGGTACCGCGGCTCGACTGGATCGCACTCCCGCACGGGAGAGGGTGCAGCGCGTCGTCCCGGCAGGAAGCACACGACAGCACCTGCGAGAAGCCATGACCTACCCCCAGCCCTCAGCGTTCGGACCCGCCGCCGATGCGGTTCCGCCGAGCCCCCGCTTTCCCGAGATCGAGCGCGAGGTGCTCGACTTCTGGCGCGACGACGACACGTTCCGAGCGAGCATCGCCCAGCGCGACGGCTCCGAGGAGTGGGTGTTCTACGACGGCCCGCCCTTCGCCAACGGCCTGCCGCACTACGGCCACCTGCTCACCGGATACGCGAAGGACCTCTTCCCGCGCTTCCAGACCATGCGCGGCAAGAAGGTCGACCGCGTCTTCGGATGGGACACGCATGGCCTGCCCGCCGAGCTCGAGGCCATGAAGCAGCTCGGCATCACCGAGAAGGCGCAGATCGAGGCCATGGGCATCGACACCTTCAACGCCAAGGCGCGCGAGTCGGTGCTGGCATACACGCACGAGTGGCAGGACTACGTCACCCGCCAGGCGCGCTGGGTCGACTTCGACAACGGCTACAAGACCCTCGACACCTCCTACATGGAGAGCGTGCTGTGGGCCTTCAAGACCCTGTACGACAAGGGCCTGGCCTACGAGGGCTACCGCGTGCTGCCGTACTGCTGGCGCGACGAGACGCCGCTCTCGACCCACGAGCTGCGCATGGACGACGACGTGTACCGGATGCGTCAGGACCCGTCGGTGACCGTCACGTTCCCCCTCGTCGGGCTGAAGGCCGAGGCGCTCGGGGTGACCGGCGTCCGCGCGCTCGCCTGGACCACCACGCCCTGGACGCTGCCGACCAACATGGCGCTCGCCGTGGGCCCCGACATCCGCTACGTCGTCCTTCCCGCCGGCCCCGCGGGTGCGGCCGATGTGCACCACGCCCCTTCGACAGGCTCAGGGGCCGTGGGTGTGGCGGACGACCCGATCGAGGCATCAGCGCACCGCTACCTGCTCGCGGCGGACCTGCTCGGGAACTACGCGAAGGACCTCGGTTACGAGAACGCCGCTGCTGCCTCCGTGGCCGTCGAGCGCGAGATCATGGGCGCCGAGCTGGCGGATGTCTCGTACGACCGCCTGTTCGACTACTACGCCGACGCCGAGGTGTGGGGCACGCAGAACGCGTGGCGCATCCTCGTCGACGACTACGTCACGACCACCGACGGAACCGGCATCGTCCACCAGGCCCCGGCCTACGGTGAGGACGACCAGCGGATCAGCGAGGCCGCGGGCATCCCGACGATCCTGAGCCTCGACGACGGCGGGCGATTCCTTCCCACGGTGACGGATGTCGCGGGCGACCTGTGGATGGACGCCAACACGCCGCTCATCCGCCTCCTCCGCCAGGCCGGCCGGCTCGTGCGCGAGGCGAGCTACGAGCACTCGTACCCGCACTGCTGGCGATGCCGGAACCCCTTGATCTACAAGGCCGTGTCGAGCTGGTTCGTGCGGGTGACGGACTTCCGCGACCGCCTCGTCGAGCTGAACGAAGACATCACCTGGGTGCCCGAGAACGTCAAGCACGGCCAGTTCGGCAAGTGGGTCGAGGGCGCGCGCGACTGGTCGATCAGCCGCAACCGCTACTGGGGTTCGCCGATCCCGATCTGGAAGAGCGACGACCCCGAGTACCCGCGCGTCGACGCATACGGCTCGCTCGAAGACATCGAGCGCGACTTCGGACGGCTGCCGCGCAATGACTCCGGCGAGGTCGACCTGCACCGCCCGTACATCGACGAGCTGACGCGACCGAACCCCGACGATCCGACCGGCCAGAGCACGATGCGCCGCATCGAGGACGTGCTCGACGTCTGGTTTGACTCGGGCTCGATGCCGTTCGCCCAGGTGCACTACCCGTTCGAGAACCGCGACTGGTTCGACTCGCATTCGCCCGCCGACTTCATCGTCGAGTACATCGGGCAGACGCGCGGCTGGTTCTACGTCATGCACGTGCTCTCGGGCGCGCTGTTCGACCGTCCGGCCTTCAAGGCCGTGTCGGCGCACGGCATCGTGCTGGGCAGCGACGGTCAGAAGATGTCGAAGTCGCTGCGCAACTATCCGGATGTCTCGGAGGTGCTCGACCGCGACGGCTCCGACGCCATGCGCTGGTTCCTGATGTCGAGTTCGGTGCTGCGGGGCGGCAACCTCGTCGTCACGGAGGAAGGCATCCGCTCGGGCGTCCGCGAGTTCCTGCTGCCGCTGTGGAGCTCGTGGTATTTCTTCTCGACGTACGCGAATGCCGCATTCGCTGGTGGTGCGAACGCCGCTTTCGCCGGTGTCCCTTCGACAGGCTCAGGGACCGAGGTCACCGGCTCAGGGACCGATGCAGCAGGCTCAGGGACCGATGCTCGGGATGCCGCGGGCTACACGGCCTCGTGGCGTACCGACTCGACCGACGTGCTCGACCGCTACATCCTGGCGCTGCTCGGCGAGCTCGTCAGGGACGTCGCGACTGATCTCGAGGGTCTCGACTCGACGACGGCGGCCGCACGCCTGCGCGACTTCGCCGAGGTGCTGACCAACTGGTACATCCGGCGCTCGCGCGACCGGTTCTGGGTGGGCGTCGACCCGTCCGACCCGACGACGACCGAGGCGTTCGACACGCTCTACACCGTGCTCGAGACGCTCACTCGTGTTTCCGCGCCGCTCATCCCGCTCGTCAGCGAGCGCGTGTGGCAGGGCCTGACGGGTGGGCGGAGCGTCCACCTGCAGGACTGGCCGGAAGCCGACGCGCTTCCGGCGGCCCCCGACATCCGTTCCGCGATGGACGCGGTGCGCGAGGTCTCGAGCGTTGCGAACGCCCTGCGCAAGCGGGAGGGCAAGCGCGTGCGTCTGCCCCTCGCGCGTTTGTCGGTTGTCGTGACGGATGCCGCGGCCCTGGCGCAGTTCGACGAGATCCTGCGCGACGAGCTCAACGTCAAGTCCGTCGAGCTGATCGAGCTCCAGGCCGACACGGCGGCGAACTACGGCATCACGCACCGCCTGACGGTCAACGCTCGGGCGGCCGGGCCGCGCATCGGCAAGGACGTGCAGCGTGCCATCCAGGCCGCGCGTTCGGGCGATTGGTCGGAGACGGATGGCGCCGTCATCGCGGGTGGCATCGCGCTCGAGCCGGGGGAGTACGAGCTGGCGCTCGAGACCGCGGGCCGGCCAGAGGGTGAGGCGCTCGCGCTGCTGCCCGGCGGCGGGTTCGTGCTGCTCGACACCACGACGACGCCCGAGCTGGAGGCCGAAGGGCTGGCGCGCGACGTCATCCGTGCGGTGCAGGACACGCGCAAAGCCGCAGGCTTCGACGTCAGCGACCGGATCCACCTCGTCGTCACCTTCGACGAGGAGGCTGACGCGCAGGCCGTCTCGGAGGGGTTCGAGACCGCGGATGTCGCGGGCGAGACCCTCGCGGTCGAGTACCTGCTTGGGACGAAGGGCGACACCCTCCGCGGCTCGTCGCGCAGCTTCGCGGGCGAGAAGGCGAAAGCGGAGCACAAGGCATCCTTCGCCGCGGGCGCCTTCGCGAACGCCGGGGCATTCACCGTCGCGGTGACGCGGGCGGAGACCCGAACGGAAGGACGCGCATGAGCGAGAACCCGACGGACGACATCATGCCCGAGAGCACGCCCGAAGACAGTGCGCGAGCGGATGCCGTGTACTCGGCGCTGCTCGCGCGGGCGGGGGAGCGGTGGGTACAGCCGCGCAAGGAGCGCACAGCGCGCCTACTCGACTACCTCGGCGACCCGCAGCGCACCTACCGTGTCGTGCACGTGACCGGCACGAACGGCAAGACGAGCACGAGCCGCATCATCGAGAGCCTGCTGCGCGCCCACGGGCTGCGCACGGGACTGTTCACGAGCCCGCACCTCGAGCGCTTCACGGAACGCATCATGATCGACGGGTTCCCGGTGCTCGATGCGGCCGTCGCCGACGCGTGGGACGAGATGACCCCGTTCGTCGCCCTGGTCGACGCTGAGCTCGTCGAGGCGGGGGAGGAGCCCCTGACGTTCTTCGAGCTGCTCACCGCGCTGGCGTTCGTCGCTTTCGCCGACGCCCCGATCGACGTGCTAGTGCTCGAGGTCGGTATGGGCGGGTCGTGGGACTCCACGAACACGGCGGACGGGGATGTGGCGGTGTTCGCCCCGATCGACCTCGACCACGCCGATCGGCTGGGCGACACGATCGCGAAGATCGCCGATGTCAAGGCCGGAATCATCAAGGACGGTGCAGCGGTCGTGTCGGCACGACAGCCCGCTGAAGCCGTTGAGGTCCTCCGCGCGGCTGCAGAGGCCCGCGGCGCGACCATCGCCTTCGAGGGTGAGGGCTTCGCCCTCACTTCAGATCGTCTGGCCGTCGGCGGGCAGCTCATTTCGGTACGGGGCCTCGTCGGCACGTACGACGACGAGTACCTGCCCCTGTACGGCGTCCACCAGGGCGCGAACGCGGCCCTCGCGATAGCGGCCGTCGAGTCCCTGATCGGGGGCGCGACGCAGGCGATCGCCGGCGACATCCTGGCGGACGGCCTCGGCGCTGTGACCTCGCCCGGGCGCCTGCAACTCGTGGGCACCAACCCGACCGTGCTCATCGACGCGGCGCACAACCCGCACGGTGCACGCGCCCTGGCCGACGCACTGCGCGCCTCGTTCGACTTCGACGAGTGGGGCGTGGTCCTCGGAGTCCTCGGCGACAAGGATGCCGTCGGCATCGTCGCGGCCCTCGCGCCGATCGCGACCGAGGTCTTCGTGACGGCACCCGATTCCGACCGGGCCGACAGTCCCGACGCACTGGCCGACATCGTCGAGGCGGCGGGGCTGCACGCGAGCGTGCACCCGAATCTCGACGACGCGGCGGAGTCCGCGCGCGCCTGGGCCGGGGAATCCGCTCGTCGCGCGGTGATCATCGCCGGATCGGTCGTACTCGCCGGTGAGGCCGTGTCGCTCGCCGCGAGCGAGGGCTGGAAGAGCGGGGGAGCGTCGTGAGCGCCGCGCGACAACCTCGGCAGCGTCGCCCGCGGCCGAAGCGCAGTCTGACGGCACAGCTGGCGTCGGTCGTCCTGGGGTTCGAGGCGATCATCGTCTTTCTCGGCGGGCTCGTGATCTTCGGCCTCAAGGTGCTCCCGGCCGGCATCCCCGACTGGTTCGGCATCGTGGCGGGTGCCGCCGTCGCCGTCGTGATGATCGCGACGACTGGGTTCGTCGACAAGCCGGCCGGAATAGCCACAGGCTGGGTGCTCCAGGTGATCGTCGCGCTGTCGGCGTTCCTCGTGCCCGCAATGCTGCTGATCGCCCTGATCTTCGGCGGCATGTGGGCATACGCGACCATTCAAGGACCGAGAATCGAAGCACCAACGCGCGCTGCGGCGCCGGAAGGAGAAACACAATGATCACGGAAGAGACGCTCGTCCTCGTCAAGCCGGACGGTGTCGCCCGCGGCCTGACCGGAGACATCCTGGCCCGCATCGAGCGGAAGGGCTACGCGCTCGTCGACATCAAGCTCGTTGAGCCCGACCGCGACGTGCTCGAGCGTCATTACGCCGAGCACGAGGGCAAGCCGTTCTATGAGCCGCTGCTGGAGTTCATGATGTCGGGCCCGGCCGTGGCGATCCGCCTCGCTGGCAACCGCGTGATCGAGGGCTTCCGCTCGCTCGCCGGCACGACCGACCCGACGGGCGCCGCACCCGGAACGATCCGCGGCGACTTCGGCCGCGACTGGGGCCTGGCCGTGCAGCAGAACCTCGTGCACGGCTCGGACAGCCCCGAGTCGGCCGCGCGCGAGCTCGGCATCTGGTTCGCCTGAGCCGACCGCGCGGGCCGCATCCCGCGCCGAACGGACGCAACACGCCGTGCGAGGTCATGGCTCGCGGCGTGTTGCGTCCGTTCGCGCGCTATGCGGGCGAGCGCTCGAGCGAGTCGGAGCGCGGATGCGGCGTCAGAACAGGTTGTTCAGCACGTCGAGGCGTAGCTGCGCCAGGATCGCGACGACCGCGTAGCTGACGACCGCCATCAGCGGCACCCAGCCCATCAACGTGTCGGCAGTCTTACGCACCCCGGACGGCACAGGCACGATCCCCGACCGGAACACGTGCAGCGTCACTGCGTAGAACGTCGGGATCGTCACGAGCCAGGTCACCATGCACCACGGGCACAGCGTCCCCAGAACGTAGATGCTCTGGCTGATCAGCCAGATGACGAAGCCGATCGCGAAGATCATGCCGGCCTCGAACAGCCACCAGAACCAGCGTGCGAAGCGCGCTCGAGCGAGGATGGCGACGCCGACGACGATCGGGGCGACCCACGCGCCGAGTCCGATCAGGGGGTTCGGGAACCCGAACACCATGCCCTGCCATGACTCGAGGTTGGCGCGGCACTGCACCAGAATGCTGAAGTCGCACGACAGTGACGCGTTCGGGTCGGCGAGAAGATGGATCCGCTCGAGCGTGAGCTGGAACGCCGCCCACCAGCCGATCACGCCGGCGATGATGAGCCAAACCGCGAGGGCCACGGGTCGGGTGTGCGTCTGGGAGGGCGTTGCCATGCCTCGGATTATGACACCGGAATCTGCGGGAACGACGCGGGCGCAGCCGTCGATAACGCCGCGGGAATCGTGACACGAGGGCATCGTGCCCGGCGCGGGGCGGACATTCGCGCCCGGATGATGCGATAATGAGATCTAGACGCCTCTCCGGCCGCGCCGGACGGGTATCGACGAAGACTTCGGGCGATGATCGCCCTTCGCAGCACGAGCCACGGGCCTGCTGCAGACCGAGTGAGTTCGCGGCACCGCAGGTGCGGTGCTGCACGAGATTTCGCCGGGTGACGCGCGGATGTCGCCCGCCAGGGAGTGCGCCAGCGATGGCTGATGACAACAATGACAATGACCGCAACGACCTTCAGGAAGCGTCACCGGCCGAACCGCCGTTGACGCACGTGGAGGACGCCCGGCAGAGCGAGGATGCCCCGTCTGTCGACGAGGGTGTCTCTTCTGAGCCCGAGGGTGCTCCGTCTGTCGACGAGGGTGTCTCTTCTGAGCCCGAGGGTGCTCCGTCGCTTGACGAAGCGGCGCCCGCGGCGGAGGAAGCCGCGCCGGAGGCCGAGGAGCCTTCTGCCGAGCCAGAAGCGTCCGCGGCTGAGCCCACGGAGACCGAAGCACCCGCCGCGGAAGCATCCGAGCCTCAAGCGCAACCTGAAACCGAGCCCGAGCCCGAGCCCGAGCCCGAGCCCGAGCCAGACCCCGAGCCGACTGTTCCCACCGCGGTGGCGTTGGGGCTGCTGCCCGAGGTCTTCGTGTCGCAGGTCTCGACCCAGCTCATGTTCTACGCGCCCGAGATCGTGCCGCTTCCCGCGGCCCCGTCCGGTCGCGACGAGCGTCCCGAGCGGGACGAGCCCGAAGAACGCACCCCCCGTGAGTCCCAGGGCTCGTCGCGTCGCCGCAACCGCCGCCGTGCGGGCGAAGAGACCAACGAGCCGCAGGATGCTTCCACGGTGGTCCGAGTGCGTCAGCCCCGCGCTGTCGAGGTCATCACCGAGCCCCAGCGGATCAAGGGCTCGACGCGGCTCGAGGCCAAGAAGCAGCGTCGTCGTGACGGTCGCGAGGCCGGCCGTCGCCGGGCCGTCGTCACCGAAGCGGAATTCCTCGCGCGCCGTGAGGCGGTCGACCGCGACATGATCGTTCGTTCCAAGAACGGCCGCATCCAGATCGCGGTGCTCGAGGACAACGTCCTCGTCGAGCACTATGTCGCCCGTAACCAGGACGCCTCGCTCATCGGCAACGTCTACCTCGGTCGCGTGCAGAACGTCCTGCCGAGCATGGAGGCGGCGTTCGTCGACATCGGCCGTGGACGTAACGCCGTGCTGTACTCCGGCGAGGTCGACTGGGATGCCGTCGAGACCGGCAACCAGCCGCGTCGCATCGAGCTCGCGCTCAAGTCCGGCGACCGTGTTCTCGTCCAGGTCACGAAGGACCCGGTCGGACACAAGGGCGCCCGCCTCACCAGCCAGATCTCGCTGCCCGGCCGCTACCTCGTGTACGTGCCCGCCGGATCGATGAACGGCATCTCCCGCAAGCTCCCCGACACCGAACGGGCGCGCCTGAAGCGCATCCTGAAGGAAGTTCTGCCCGAGTCGTCCGGCGTCATCGTCCGCACCGCGGCCGAAGGCGCGACGGAAGACCAGCTGACGCGCGACGTGCAGCGACTCACGAGCCAGTGGGAGCACATCTCTTCGCAGCTCGAGACCGTGCAGGCGCCTGCTCTGCTGCACTCGGAGCCGGACCTTTTGGTCAAGATCGTGCGGGATGTCTTCAACGAAGACTTCACGAAGATGCTCATCCAGGGCGAAGAGGCGCAGCGGACGATCGAGGCGTACCTCGAGTCCGTCGCCCCCGACCTGCTCGAGCGCGTTCAGCCGTACGAGGGCGAGCGGGATCCGTTCGACGAGTTCCGCGTGACGGAGCAGATCGAGAAGGCTCTCGATCGCAAGGTCTGGTTGCCCTCGGGCGGTTCGCTCGTGATCGACCGCACCGAGGCGATGACGGTCGTCGACGTCAACACCGGCAAGTTCGTCGGGTCGGGCGGAAACCTCGAAGAGACCGTCACGAAGAACAACCTCGAGGCGGCCGAAGAGATCGTCCGTCAGCTGCGTCTGCGCGACATCGGCGGGATCATCGTCGTCGACTTCATCGACATGGTGCTCGAATCCAACCGGGACCTGGTGCTGCGTCGCCTCGTCGAGTGCCTGAGCCGCGACCGCACGAAGCATCAGGTCGCGGAGGTCACGTCCCTCGGCCTCGTGCAGATGACCCGCAAGAAACTGGGGCTCGGCCTGCTCGAGACGTTCAGTGAGAACTGCGAGGTCTGCGCGGGACGCGGCGTGATCGTGCACCACGATCCGGTCGTGAAGCACCGCTCGTCGTCGTCCGCTCCCTCGAGCGGCGGCGGGTCGAACCGTCGCCCGCGCGGCGGTGGCGCCGGATCGAACGGCGGAGGCAACGGGACGGGCGGCAACGGCGGAACCCACGTGATCACCGAGGGTGTCAAGTCGGCCCTCGCCCAGATCGCCGCATCGACGCTGGGCTCTGGGGCCGAAACCGAGTCGACGGATGCTACCGCTACCGCTGTCGCGACCGTCGAGGAAGTGCGCGAGACCATCGAGACCCTCGAGTCGCTCGAGATCGTTCTGCCCGAGGGTCCCCTGGCTCCGGTCGGGGACGGGGACGGGGAGCGGACGAAGAAGCGTCGCAAGCGCCCCGAGCAGCGGGGCGAGCGCGGTGAGAACCGCGGCGAGCGCGGCGAACAACGCCCTGTCGCGCCGAAATCCGAGAAGGACCAGCTTCTCGACTCCGTGCTGCAGGCTCTGCCCGAGCCCAAGGCGCCGGGTCAGGGACGCCAGCGTCGTCGTGTGTCGACCGGCATCGTGACGGGTACGCCGGTCACCATGCCGAGCGCGGACGAGTAGGAACGCGCAGACTGCCCGAAGAGCGTCGCGGGTGCCCAGGCATCCGCGACGCTTCTCATTTCGTCGGGAGTCCGCGCCGCTCTCGCGCCGTGACGCGCAGCCCCGAGTCGCGGAGCGCGTAGACCAGTTCGCGCGCGGTCACGTGTCGTGCCCCCGCGGCGATGAGGCGGTAGGCGGCGTCTTCGGGCACGTCGTAGTGGTCGAGATCGAAGCCGCGTCGGGGGATGTCGTGGGCGGCGGCGAACGCGTGCAACTCGGCCAGGTTGTCGTCGCTGATGAGATGCGCCCAGAGTCTTCCGTGGGCCGGCCACCGCGCCGTGTCGATCAAGATGGCCATTGGCAGATCCTATGCCAGACCAATCCGTCGTCGGCGTTGCTCCCGAGCGCACGGCCTGCATTCGAACGCGCGGGTTCGGTACGGTGTGCAGGCCGTGCACCCGGCACCAAGCCGTGCACTCGGCGGCGTGGAGCGGGGGAGGAGTGGAACCCCCGACGCGCGGGGCGGATGCTTTTGCCGCATCCGCTTCCGTCGGGTAGACTCGACCCTTGGTGCGTCACGTGCTGCCGCTTTGCGTGCGGCGCGACGAGAGCGAAGCTTCCGCACCGCACCACGGGTAGTTCGGAATCTCACGGGATGCCGCGCCCCGTGGAGCAGAGTCTTTCCGTGACATCGGAACCACAAGGTTCCCCAGAGAAACAGGTGTGAAGTGGTTTACGCAGTAGTGCGCGCCGGTGGCCGCCAAGAGAAGGTCGAGGTCGGTACGATCGTCGTTCTCGATCGTCAGAAGGCCAAGCTCGGCGACAAGATCGAGCTGCCCGCGGTGCTCCTGGTCGACGGAGACAACGTCACCACCGACGCCGACAAGCTTTCGAAGGTGACCGTCACCGCCGAGGTTCTCGGCGAGCTGCGCGGCCCGAAGATCATCATCCAGAAGTTCAAGAACAAGACCGGTTACAAGAAGCGCCAGGGGCACCGTCAGGACCTCACGCGCGTCAAGGTAACCGGCATCAAGTAAGCGCGGGAGATTCGAGATGGCACACAAAAAGGGCGCAAGCTCCACCCGTAACGGTCGCGACTCCAACTCCCAGCGGCTCGGCGTCAAGCGTTTTGGCGGCCAGGTCGTCAGCGCCGGCGAGATCATCGTCCGCCAGCGTGGAACGCACTTTCACCCGGGCGCCGGCGTGGGTCGCGGTGGCGACGACACGCTGTTCGCGCTGCAGGCCGGTTCGGTCGAGTTCGGCAAGAAGGGCGGCCGCAAGGTCGTCAACATCGTCGTCGCCGCGGAGTAATCACGCGAGCGCCGCGGTTCATTTTTCGGTCAGGGGGCGGGCTTCGGCTCGCCCCCTGACCATTTTCGAAAGGAGTGCACGATGGTCTCATTCGTCGACCGGGTGACGCTCCACCTGCGCGCGGGCAAGGGCGGCAACGGCTGCGTCTCGGTTCGCCGCGAGAAATTCAAGCCGCTGGCGGGACCGGATGGCGCGAGCGGCGGCAATGGTGGCGACATCGTGCTCGTCGCAGACCCGCAGGTCACGACGCTGCTGTCGTACCACCACTCGCCGCACCGCACGTCGAACAACGGTGCGTTCGGTGCCGGCGATCTCCGCCAGGGTGCCGCGGGCGAAGATGTCGAGCTGCCGGTTCCGGTCGGAACGGTCGTCAAGGATGCCTCGGGCGAGCTTCTCATCGACATGGTCGAGCCCGGGACGCGATTCGTCGTGGCGCCGGGAGGCGTCGGAGGGCTCGGTAACGCGGCCCTCGCCTCGCCCAAGCGCAAGGCGCCCGGCTTCGCGCTGCTCGGCACGCCCGGGTGGGAGGGCGATGTCCTCCTCGAACTCAAGGTTGTCGCCGACGTGGCGCTCGTGGGCTTCCCGTCGGCCGGCAAGTCCAGCCTGATCGCCGCGATCTCGGCCGCACGGCCCAAGATCGCCGACTACCCGTTCACGACGCTGCACCCGAACCTCGGCGTCGTGCAGGCCGGCGAGGTGCGCTTCACCGTCGCCGACGTGCCCGGCTTGATCGAAGGCGCCAGTGAAGGCCGCGGTCTCGGTCTCGAATTCCTCCGTCACGTCGAGCGCTGCACCGCGCTCGTGCACGTGCTGGACTGCGCGACGCTCGAGCCCGGTCGCGACCCGCTGACCGACCTCGACGTGATTCTCGCCGAATTGGGCGCCTATCCCGTACCCGAAGACCAGTTGCCCCTGCTCGAGCGCCCGCAGCTGATCGCGCTCAACAAGATCGACGTCCCGGAGGGTCGCGAGTTGGCCGCATTCGTGCGGCCCGAGCTCGAGTCGCGCGGCTACCGCGTGTTCGAGATCTCCACCGTCGCGCACGAGGGCCTGCGCGAGCTGACCTTCGCCCTCGGCGAGGTCGTCGCCGAACACCGTGCCGAACTGGCCGCGAAGCCCGCGCCCGAGCGCATCGTGCTGCGCCCGCGGGGCGAGAAGCAGAAGGACTACACGATCCGTGTCGAGGGCGGCACGTACGGCAACCTCTACCGTGTGCTGGGGGACAAGCCCGTGCGTTGGGTTCAGCAGACGGACTTCCAGAACGAAGAGGCCGTGGGCTACCTGGCCGATCGCCTGGCCAAGCTGGGTGTCGAAGACGGACTTGTCCGTGCCGGCGCCGAGCCGGGTTCGACCGTCGTCATCGGCGAGGGTGACGGCGTCGTCTTCGACTGGCAGCCGACGCTCAGCTCCGCGGCCGAGCTCATGACCGCGCCCCGCGGCATGGACCCGCGCCTCGACATGAACACGCGACGCACCACGTCGCAGCGCCGCGAGCGCTATCACGAGCGGATGGATGCCAAAGCGGACGCCCGTGCCGAGTTCGAGGTGCAGCGGCTCGCCGCCGTGGAACGTGGCGAGGTCGAGGGGGACGCGTGAGCACCCTGCACCGCTCCGCTATCGCCGCCGCGAAGCGGATCGTCGTCAAGGTCGGTTCGTCGTCGATCAGCGGCGATCAGGCGGCGACGATCGATGCCATTGTCACCGCCCTCGCCGAAGTCCATGCCCGGGGCACCGAGGTCGTCCTCGTGTCATCCGGTGCGATCGCGACTGCCCTGCCTCTCCTGGAACTCGAGGGGCGACCCACGGACCTCGCCACCCAGCAGGCCGCGGCCGCTGTTGGACAGAACGTCCTCATGTGGCGCTACCAGACGAGCCTCGATCGCTTCGGCGTGCTCGCCGGGCAGGTTCTGCTCACTGCCGGCGACCTCGAGAACTCCACGCCGCGCTCGAACGCGCGCCGGGCGATGGAGCGACTCCTGGGCCTGCGCATCCTGCCGATCGTGAACGAGAACGACACCGTCGCGACGCACGAGATCCGCTTCGGCGACAATGATCGGCTCGCGGCACTCGTCGCCGAACTGATCGGCGCGGACGCGCTCGTCCTGCTCAGCGACATCGAGAACCTGTACACGCGGCCGCCGGGTCAGCCCGGCGCGCGTCCGATCGAGCGCGTGACGTTCGGCGACGATCTGAGTGGGTACGAGTTCGGATCCGTCGTGGTCAACAGCGTCGGCACCGGGGGAGCGGCCACCAAGGTTTCGGCGGCCCGCCTCGCGACCGCCGCCGGGGTCGGGGTGCTGGTAACGAGCGCCGCCCGCGTCGCGGATGCGCTGAGCGGAGCCCCGATCGGTACCTGGTTCGAACCGGATCCCCGGGTGACGCCGACGACGACGACCGGCCCTGTTCGCACCGCGGCGACGAGCGCAGACCTTCCCGCCGCCCCTGCCGACGCTCCCGCAGGCAGGGCCGAGCCCGTCGATACACTGGGCTGATGACCAGCACCGCCCCCAGCGCGACGTCGAGCATCCCTGGCGATGAGTCCTCCTCGGATACCTGGGGTGAAACGACGGCACGCGATCGCATGCGGCTGGCGAAGTCGGCCTCCCGCAGCATCGGGCTCCTCGGCGACGGCGACAAGGCCAGCATGCTTCGGGCCATCGCACACGCCATCGACGAGGCATCCGATCGGATCATCGCCGCGAACGACGAGGATCTGGCGCGCGGTCGGGCGACGGGGCTGTCGGAGTCGCTGCAGGATCGTCTGCGATTGGATGCTCCGCGCGTAGCCGCCCTCGCCGAGGCCGTGCGCGCTGTGGCCGAGCTTCCGGATCCCGTCGGTCGGCTGCTGGACGAGCGGGTACTGCCGAATGGCGTTGTGCTGCAGAAGGTCAGTGTCCCGTTCGGCGTCGTGGGCTCGATCTACGAGGCCCGCCCCAATGTGACGGTCGACATCGCGGCCCTGGCGCTTCGCTCCGGCAACGCCGTCGTGCTGCGCGGCGGGTCGGCTGCCGAGAAGTCCAACGCCGCGCTCGTCGACGTCATGCGCACCGCGCTGGCCGACCGGGGCATCGACGCGGAAGCCATCCAGACCGTCGACGACTTCGGCCGCGAGGGCGCCCGTGAGCTCATGCAGGCGCGCGGGCTGGTGGACGTCCTCGTTCCCCGGGGCAGCGCGCAGCTGATCGAGACCGTGGTGACCGAGTCATCCGTTCCCGTCATCGAGACCGGTGCCGGCGTGGTGCACATCGTGCTCGACGAGTCGGCGCCGCTCGAGTGGGCCCGCGACATCGTCGTGAATGCGAAGGTGCAGCGCCCGAGCGTCTGCAACGCCGTCGAGACCGTGCTGGTCGTGGGGTCAGCCGCCGAGCGCGTGCTGCCGACCGTGGCTGCGGCGCTCCAGGAGCAGGGTGTGACGCTGCACGGCGACGCGCGGACCGCCTCTCTGATCTCGGATGTCGTCCCGGCGACCGACGAGGACTGGTCGACCGAGTACGGCACCCTCGATGTCTCGATCCGTGTCGTCGACCACCTCGACGACGCCCTCGCGCATATCCGTGACTATTCGACCGGGCACACCGAGTCGATCATCACGGACGACGATGCCAACGCCGAGCGATTCCTGGCAGAGGTCGACGCCGCGGTCGTGATGGCCAACGCATCCACGCGATTCACCGACGGTGGGGAATTCGGCTTCGGCGCCGAGGTGGGTATCTCGACGCAGAAGCTGCACGCGCGCGGACCCATGGGGCTTCCCGAACTGACGAGCACGAAGTGGCTCGCGCGCGGTGCCGGGCAGACCCGCCGATAGTTCTCTAGACTGGCAAGACACGCCCACACCCGAACGGAGCATGAGAATGACGCTTGTCACGACGATCCTGGCCGCGGCCGAAGAGGGTCACCACGGCAACGTCGCACTGGAGACGGTGGTTTTCTTCGTCATCGCGCTGGTCGTGTTCGCGGCTCTCGGTCTCGTGGTCTTCTCCTACCGCGACGTGGCCAACCGTCACGCAGGCAAGGCTCAGGCATTCGCCCAGAGCCACGGCACGCCGACGAATAACGCGGCAGTCGAGCACGGGACGGCGAGCGGCCACTAGGTCGGGTATGACGACGGACGCAGGGGAGCGGCCCCGGATCGGGGTGATGGGCGGCACGTTCGATCCCATCCACCACGGCCACCTGGTCGCCGCCAGCGAGGTCGCCAGCCACCTGGGCCTCGACGAGGTGATCTTCGTCCCGACGGGAACGCCCTGGCAGAAGCAGAAGGTCAGCGACAGCGAACATCGTTACCTGATGACCGTGATCGCGACGGCTTCCAACCCGGGATTCACGGTCAGCCGCGTCGACATCGATCGGGGTGGTCCGACCTACACGATCGACACGTTGCGGGATCTTCGGGCGCTGCGTCCCGATGCCGATCTGTTTTTCATCTCCGGCGCGGACGCGGTAGCGCAGATTCTCAGTTGGAGGGACCATGATGAGCTGTGGAACCTCGCGCACTTCGTCGCCGTGAGTCGCCCCGGACACGTCCTGGACACCGGGGGGCTTCCGAGTGAGGTCGTGAGTCAACTCGAGATTCCGGCGCTCGCGATTTCGTCGACGGACTGTCGCGAGCGGGTCCACCGAGGCGACCCGGTGTGGTATCTCGTTCCTGACGGGGTCGTCCAATACATCAGCAAGCATCATCTCTATCGGAGCAACGCATGAGCACACCCGAGCAGCCGCTGACGCGGAAGAAGCTCCGCGAACTGCACGCGACCGGGTCACTTCCCGTTCAGAACGAGGCGTCGAACGCGGACGAAGAGATCGAAGAAGACACGTACGTTGCGGCGACTCCGCCGCCTGCCGCCCCCCTCGCGCGCGCGGCCACCCCCGCCTTCACCCCGCCGGCGCCCATGCCCGACGCCCACGTCGATCTGGGCGTCTCGCCCCTGACCCGGCGCCAGGCGCGCGAGCAGGAGCGCATCCGCACCGCGTCCGTCCCCGTCATCACGCCCGATGTCATCGCCGCCCAGATGCCCGTGTCGGCTCTCGGTGAGCCCGCGCCGGCGCGGTACACACCGTTCTCGGCGCCCGCTGCTTCCGGAGCTGTCATTGCCGAGCCCGCGGTCGGCGGCGGAAAGGCCGACGAGAAGAAGTCCGACGACAAGAAGTCGGGTGGCAAGAAATCTGAGGCCAAGAAAGCGGATGCGGCGAAGGTCCAGGATGCCGAGGCATCCGATTCTTCTCGCAACGACAGCGCCCGCGACGACGACGCCCGCGACGACGACCACGCTCGCGGTGTCGACCTGGCCCCCGTCGCGACGGTCAACGCGCAGTTCGGTGCCCACCTGCTGAAGGACGAAGAGATCTCGACGAAGCTTCCGGCTTCGTTCGATGAACTCATCGTGCGCAACTCGTCGTCTACGGGTGCGATCGGTGCTTCGAGCGCACTCATCCTGTCGCAGACGCCCAGCATGCCCCCGCTATCCGGCCCCGTGAATGCGACGGGCGAGGTGCTCATCACGGGCACCTTCCACCTGCCCGACGGTCTCGGATCCGCCGGCGGCGACCCGCGCTCCACAGACGGTAAAGACGTCGATTCGGTTCTCATCGACGGTGAGTTGCCCGCTTCGTCCTCGCCGACGCCGATCGCCGCGAGCGCCGCCATCAGTACTGTGCGCGGCACGGGCGAAATCATCCGTCCGCCGGCGCCCGAAAAGGGTGGCCGACTCCTCTTCTCCCTGGCGATCACGGCGGGCGTTCTGGCGCTCGCACTCGTGGGCGTCCTCATCCTCGCTTTCGTGAATGGTGCTCTTTAATGCCCGCAACTGAACGAGCACGTGAACTCGTGCAGATCGCGTCGGCCGTCGCCGATACCAAGGGTGGCGAGGATCTGGTCGCACTGGATGTCTCGGGCCCGCTTCCTCTCGTCGACGCCTTCCTGCTGGTCACGGGGCGCAACGAGCGCAACGTCGGCGCGATCGCCGACGCGATCGAGGACCGCCTGCACGAGGCCGGCGTCAAGCGTCTGCGCCGTGAGGGACGTCAGGAGGGACGCTGGGTTCTGCTCGACTTCGGTGACCTCGTCGTGCACGTCTTCCACGAGCAGGAGCGCGTGTACTACGGGCTCGAGCGTCTGTGGAAGGACTGCCCGGTCATTCCGATCGAGCTTCCGGCCCCCGCCGCCGCGGCCGCCGACTAGTCGCCGAGATCTCCGCTTGGCGGCGACATCCGTCTCGATTCGAGCGGACGCTTCGGATGTAGTAATCTAGCGGGGTTGCCCTGGCTCGTCCGGGGCGAAGTTTGGGCCTGTGGCGCAGCTGGTAGCGCACCTGCATGGCATGCAGGGGGTCAGGGGTTCGAGTCCCCTCAGGTCCACCAAAACTACGGTAACGCACCAAATCTTCACTCCCTGATCAGGGAGCTTGAATGTTTGGTAGTCGTTTACTGGACACTTCGCCGGGTCGCCGCAGTGCGCTCTCGGACCTTCTCGAAGTATCTGGAAGGTACGCGGCAAGGCCCGCGCACCTTCGCTATATGGACGGTGTTGGCACGTCAGAGTCGGGACACGGGAACTACGTGTCGTTGGCTGAGCTTGCCGCGCAGCTCAAAGTTTCCGTGCAGACGATCTACGACCTGCGGAGCAAGGGTCGTGGCCCCCGTGGGTTCCGTGTCGGCACGCAGCTGAGGTTCCGTGAAAGTGAGATCGACGCGTGGGTCCAGCGCATGGAGTTGGCCGACGAGCGGCGTCACGCCGGCGGTGCGTCGTGAACGGCGGGCGGCCACGCACCCTGATCGGCTCGTACGGAACCATCAGCGTGACCAGGCGAGGCGCGTCGTACGTGGCGTTGGCGCGCATTCGCGACGCCGACGGACGTCTGCGCAGAGTGACGGGCGCGGCCCGCACGGATTCGGCAGCTCGAGCGAGGTTGAAGCAGCGTCTGCTCGAAAGGCCCGGTTTCGGGACCGGGGGATTGCTTGACCTCACTAGCTCCTTCCGGGATCTCGCCGACCTGTGGCTCGAAGACCTCGATCTGCAGAAGCTTTCCGATGGGACAAAGGAGAACTACCGCGACGATCTGCGCCTCCACGTGCTGCCTCAGTTCGAGCACTTCGCGCTGGGCGAGATTACGACGGGGCGCGTCGAGTGGTTCCTCCGCTCCGAGCGCGCGGTGTCATACTCGCGGGCGAAGCACTCGCGGACCATGCTCAATCTCCTTTTCGGTTTCGCGCTCCGGCACGACGCGGTCCCGCGCAACCCGGTGCAGGGAACGAGTCCACTGCGTCGGCCGAAGGGCGAGCCGCAGGCGCTGACCGTCGACCAGATCAGAGCGATCCGCGACGCCGCGACTCGCTGGCGGACGGGACCGGATGTGAAGGGTCCCAAGCCCGATGGTCAGGTCCGCGAGATCATCGAAGTTCTCCTCGGAACCCCGTTGCGCATCGGTGAGTGCCTCGCTCTCCGGGCGTGCGATGTCGAGGACGGTCCCAGCGGGATGACGATCTCGGTGACGGGGACGGTCGTGTTGCGCACTGGCAGCGGTGCCGTCCGTCAAGACCACCCGAAGACCGAGCATTCCATCCGCCGAATCGCGGTCCCCGACTTCGCTGCGGACGTCGTTCGAGCACGGCTCCCCGCCGTCCCGACCACCGACCCGCAACGGACCATCTTCGCTAATCGTGCGGGCAAGCCACTGAGCCCGTTCAATGTGCGACGCACGTTCCGAGCGTTCCTCGAGTTGGCAGATCTTGCGGGGGAGGGGATCACGTTGCGCTGGTACCGGCGGACCGGCGCAACGGTCATCGCCCGCGGGGCGAGCGCCGACGCTGCCGCCACCTTCCTTGGCCACGGATCGACGGCTATCACGGAAGGGCACTACATCGAGCCCGACCGCAGCGTGGATCGGGGTCCGGCAGGAATCCTCGAACGGACGCTACGCCGCGTGAACCCCGATATCTCGCTGCTCTCAACCGACGACGGAGCGGGCGATGATCCGGCGCTCGACTTCCTCGACGAAGAAGACATCGAAGCAGCGTAGTGCCTATTCGATCGGTTGATCTCGATCATTCGTGCCCCAACCCGCGATCGGTCCGCCGTTCGGGCCGTGGTTCCGCAGGAACTCGTCGTGGACCCGTTCGCAGGCGACACGGAGGGTTGTTGACCAGCCGATGACGTTGCCGCGGAAGCTGGCACGGTAGCGAACTTCGGTCGCGTTCACCCGGCGGATCTCGATGGTGCCGTACACGCGGTCGAACGCATCAACCAAGGTCCACGTGCCCGTCGGACCTTCCTGAGCTACGAGGAGCGGGTGCCATCGGCGCAGTTCGGCCATTGGGCTTCCTCCTCCGGCCGAACAGCATCAGAGTAGACCGACCAGCCGACATCGCTGCGCGAATACTTGGGTGCGGGATGCGCACCTTCTCACCATGAGCGACCGTGAGCGCGCTGACGCTGTCCTGGAGCATCTGGCTGTGCTCGCGTTCCTGTACTACCCCGGTATCGAGGCGGATGATCCGAGCTACAGCCTCGCCGACGACATCGACTGGTGTCTCGCGCGGCTGGGCGATGTGTCCGACCTTGAGCGGGAACGGATGCGTGCGCTCTTCGCAGGAGCGATCGCTGACCCCACCGCGACGCGCGAGGAGTTGTTCACAGCTCTCGTAAAGCTAGACGGCGTTCTTGACGTGGATCGCCATGAGTGACGCGTTGCCGAGCGACGACGAGCGGGCAGCGCGCCTGGCCGCACAGCGGAAGGCATGGAACGACGCTCACCCGACGTACTACACCGATTATCGCGAGCGGAACCTCGACGACATTCGCCGCAAGAATCGCGAGCGTGAACGTGAGCGCACGAGGCGTGAGCGGGAGGAGAAAGAGCGGCGCAGGAAGGCGATCGATCGCGCGAAGGCCTGGGCAAACGAGCACCCGGAGGCGCGTCAGCAAGCGCGCGAGCGCTACAAGCAGAAGCATCCGGAGACGTACAAGCAGGCTCAGCGCGACTACTACCATCGGAACCGCGACGCGATCGCCGAACGCCGACGGGCACGCCAGGCTGCCGACCCGGAGAAGGCGAACGAGGAGCGGCGGCGCGCGGTCGACCGTGCCCGGGCTGCCGGCCGCGACGCGACATGGTCGCCCACTCCTGTCCAACGCGCGACGTATCGTGAGCGGGAGAACGAAGCAAGACGCCTGGCGCGTCGCCGGGCGCGCGCCGGGTTGCCCGAGCGTCAGCTTCACCGGGTTCACGCGCCGGAGCGACGTCACAACGATGCCGCGGCCGACGCCTTCTTCGCGAAGAAGCGGACCGGTGGCGATATCGCCCGAATCAGAGACCAGGACGAGCCGACTCCTCCGGATCTGGTGCACGCGTGGGACGAGCGTTCGGAGAACCGACGCGTCGCGCGCGAGATCCTTGCGATTGCCGAGGAGTACTTCGCGGAGCATGAGGTCGAGTTGCGGGCGAGGATCGCCGAGGTGTCGCGCGCGCGTTTCCGGGGCGGGATGCTCCCCCTCGACGTGTACACGGAGCCACGCCGTCACGCTCTCGAGTTCGCAAGCCGGGGCTATCTCCGCGCCAGCGCCGCCTCCCCGACATCATCGCTGTCGATCTTTCGCTGGCTCACGACCGGTTCCGCCCAACGACGACCCGACATCACGCTTTGACGTACTTTGGGTGATCAACTCTGAGGAAGTTCGCCGAGCGCCGTCATCCATTCATGCCGCAGAGCATGCCACCGGAGGCGCCTGCGCGCACGAGTCGGATCGCCTCCGCGATCGGAGCCTCACCCGCGAGAAGGCTCAACCCCTGCCCGGACATCACACCCGGCGCGCAGCTCGTAGCCGGCCATTCACACCCTCGACGCGACGGAGGGAGTGCTCCGCTTCAGGGCGGAGGCACTCCCTCTGTCCGTATTGGTGAGACGGGTCAGTACACGACGGTTAGCGTGTTCGAGACTGAGATGATTGTCACGACGGCGGCGTTGATGAACCCTCCGATGTATGGGTTGCCCGTCGCTCGGTAGATCTTCCGCGAGATCACGGCTGAGACCGCAAGGATGAGGATGACCGGGAACAGCCAGATGCTGAAGATGCCCCCGAAGCCCGGGATCGTGTCACCGCTGATGAAGAACGTCGCGTACTGGGCGACTACGAGCACGATCGGCGCTATCGCGTTCGCCACCGCCAGCACCAACGTGTTGAGCCATTCCTGTCCGCGCAGCGTGAACCGGTTGAAGCTGTTGATCGCCACCGAGTTCGCGAAGAAGTACACGAGGAAGAACGGCAGATAGAGCAGGGCGATCCAGAGCTTGTCCGCTTCGAACGCCTTGACGGCTACGACCCAGTACCGGAAGTCGGTCTTGAAGAAGTAGTCGAGCACGAACACGATGCCAAACGCCGCCGCGACGACGATCGCTCCGAGACCGATGCCGTGGAAGAACTTCCTCCAGCCGGGGAGGACCCCTGCTGCCCGCAGATCCAGGCTGTTCTTCTTACCGAACGCGAAGTAGGAGACCGTCATGATGATCAGCCCCGCGACACCGTTGATCGCCGACCAGGTCGCGATGAAGAACACAGCACCCTGGGTGAAGATCGTCGGCACGGCGTTGAATGCGATGCCCTGCATCACGGGCTGCTGGCTCAGCCAGACGTAGCTCCAGCCCGAGAACAGCGCCGAGACGACCAGTCCGCCCCAGAACCATGCCAGGCCCTTGCGACTCGTGGCCGCGAGCGCAGCGGGCCCCGTAAATCGCAGGCCGGCGAAGGCGCGGGTGCCGAGAAGCGCACGCGTGAAGGCAACCAGGAAGATGCCGAAGCCGATGAGACCGAACGCCGTCGCCGTCTCCTTGACCTGCCAGATCTGGGCGCTCGGCTCGATCGCGTTCGGCGCGGGGAAGACCCGCTCCCAGAACTCGACCTGGCTCCCGACCGTCGTCTTCGAAATCGTGCCCCACGGGTGCGTCTCCGCCGGGGTGTAGACGATGCGATCGGCGTCGCCCTCGGTGTAGAACTCACCGGCCGAGCGCGATTCTTCCTCAGCCGGGTCCACGCCGAAGTTCAGGAAGGACTGCGCGTTGGGGGTCGAGATGTACTCACGCGGCGGCGTCAGCGCGACACCCTCCGGGCTGTAGCTGCGGAAGAAGAACTCGTCATACTGGGCGGCGACCAGACCGACATCTCGCGTGCCGTAGATGTTCGTGTACGCGCCGTCGGCATCGGTGTAGACAGGGTCATTGTCGACGAGGAAGACCGCGTCGATGAGCTGCTCGTCCGCCTCATTGTCAAGGGCGACCGAGAAGCTCGCGGCCCGCGCGCCGTTCGAGTGTCCGGACACGCCGATCATCTCCGGGTCGACGTACGGCAGATCGGCGACGAGCTTCACAACGTCGTACATGCCGGTGCCGCCGAGCTCGACCTGGCTGTTCACGAGCGGCGACGAGTTGCCGTGCCCATACATGTCGATCGATACGACGATGTAACCGCGTCGCGCAAGCTCGACATAGTTGGCATCCTGCATCTCGCGGTTGTTCCACCACCCGTGAGACACGATGATGGCGGGGGCCTGAGAATCAGCGGTCGCGGCATCCGGCTTGAACAGCAGGGCGCTGATCATCTGGCCCGACGGCGTCTCCCATCTCATGTCCTTCACTGCTACGGTTCCGGCGTTCGTCTGCACCGCGGATGCGACGATCGCGGACATCAGCATTAGCACCAGTGACAGCGCGAGCCAGAATGGGTTCCTTTTCAGGAAGGTTGCTTTCATGAGATCCCTACTCCTTCGTGTGGGTATCGGTGGGGTTGTGACTGTATTCAGATCGAGGGCGGGGCTGGTCAGGTGTCCACGTCGCCGTCCACCCAGCCCATGGTCTTGGTGACAGCCTTCTTCCAGTTGCGGAAGAGCTGTTCGCGCTCGAGCAGCGGCATCGTCGGGCTCCAGCGCTGCGCCTCGCCCCAGTTCTCGGTTACGGAGTCCTGGCCGTCCCAGAACCCGACGGCGATGCCGGCAGCGTAGGCCGCGCCTAGGGCGGTGGTCTCGAGGATCTTGGGGCCAAGCACATCGACACCGAGCTGATCCGCTTGGAACTGCATGAGCAGCTCGTTGGCGACCATCCCGCCGTCGACGCGTAGCTCGGCCAAACCGATGCCGGCATCCGCGTTCATCGCCTCCACCACTTCTCGCGTCTGATAGGCGGTGGCCTCCAGTGCGGCACGGGCGATGTGCTGCTTGGTGACGTAGCGGGTGAGCCCGAGCAGCGCGCCGCGGGCGTCCGGGCGCCAGTACGGGGCGAAGAGACCGGAGAACGCCGGCACGAAGTACGCGCCGCCGTTGTCCTCGACCTCACGGGCCAGCGGCTCGATCTCCGACGCGTCTGAGAACATGCCGAGGTTGTCCCGCAGCCATTGCACGAGGGAGCCTGTTACGGCGATCGATCCCTCGAGCGCGTAGACGGCCGGGGCGTCGCCGATCTTGTAGCAGACGGTCGTGAGCAGTCCGTTCTCGGAGTGCACGCGCGTGCGTCCCGTGTTCAGCAGCAGGAAGTTGCCCGTTCCGTAGGTGTTCTTCGCCATGCCCTCGCTGAAGCACGCCTGACCGAACATCGCCGCCTGCTGGTCCCCCAGAACCCCGGCGATCGGGACGCCGGGCAGCATCCCGTGCTCTCGTCCCACGCCGTAGACCTCGGAAGAGGAACGGATCTGCGGGAGCATCGACATGGGGATGCCCATGTCCGCCGCGATCTGCTCGTCCCAGTTCAGTGTGTCGAGGTCCATCAGCATGGTGCGGGAGGCGTTGGTGACGTCGGTGACGTGGATGCCGCCGTTCACGCCACCGGTGAGGTTCCAGAGGATCCAGGTATCGACCGTGCCGAAGAGCAGGTCGCCGTCGTCGGCGGCCTCACGTGCCCCGCTGATGTTGTCGAGGATCCACTTCACCTTGGGACCGGCGAAGTAGGTCGCGAGCGGCAGGCCGACGTTCGCCTTGTACCGATCGACGCCGTGATCGCGGGACAGATCCTCGACGATCCGCTGCGTCCTCGTGTCCTGCCAGACGATGGCCCGGCAGACGGGGACTCCGGTGTGGCGGTTCCAGACGATCGTGGTCTCGCGCTGATTGGTGAGTCCGACCGCGGCGATGTCGCCGTGGGTCAGGTTCGCGCGGGTGAGGGCGAGCCCCACGGCCTCACGAACGTTGTCCCAGATCTCGACGGCGTCGTGCTCTACCCATCCCGCCCGCGGGAAGTGCTGGCGATGCTCGAGCTGTCCGCTGGCCACGATCGACGCCGAGTGGTCGAACACGATCGCGCGCGTGCTCGTCGTGCCCTGGTCGATCGACAGTACAAAACGTGTCACGGGGTGCTCTCCATCGAGGCGTGTGAGTGGCGGGGTGGGGTGGACGGATCGGTGATCAGGGATGCGGCGACATGGCGGCGACACCGGGGGCGGCCGCCCTGGCGCGCGCGGCCGCGGTGTCATCGCTCGCGCGCGCCGCGGCGGCGACGGCGTCGGCCACGGCGGTGTACGCCGCGACCTCCTCGTCGCGCCTCGCGTCTGACCAGCCCAGTTCGCCGGCGACGATCCGGGCTACCTCGGGAAGGGCCGCCAGGGCTTCGTCGGCGTACTCGTAGACCATGCGGGTGCGACGGTGCATCACATCCTCCAGGTGCAGCGCACCCTCGTGGCTGACGGCGTACGCGATCTCCGCGCGCAGGTAGGCGGGTGCGTGCTCCAGCGGGCGGGACATGCTCTCGTCGCGGTCGCAGATCTCGGCGATGTCGCGGATGTCGGAGCCGTACCGGTGCAGCAGATGATCGACCATCGCCGCGTCCCAGCCGAACTGTCGCGCGGAAGCGCCCGCGGCGCCGTCGGTCGCAGGCCGCCCGCCCACGAGCGGGATGGTCTGTGTGACCGACGGTCGCGCGGCGGCCGCCTCGGCGCCCAGGGCGAAGTCGACGGCATCCCGCGCCATGATCCGGTAGGTGGTGAACTTGCCGCCGGCGATGACCGTCAGTCCGGGGACGGGCGAGGCGACCGCGTGCTCGCGCGACACCTTCTCGGAGGCGGTGCCGTCCTTGGTGCCCGGCTGCAGCAGCGGGCGGAGCCCGGCCCACGTGCCGATGAGGTCATCGTGTGTGAGCGCCTTCGCCAGCACCCCATTCGCCTCATCGAGCACGTAGTCGATGTCGCGGGCATGTGCCGTGGGGTTGACGAGTTCTTCGGTCCAGGGGGTGTCGGTCGTGCCGATGACCCAGTACCGCGACCACGGGATGACGAAGAGAACGCTCTTCTTCGTCTGCAGGATAAGACCCGCGTCGCCCTCAATCCGATCGCGGGGGACGACGATGTGGATGCCCTTCGAGGCCAGCACCCGCAGTCCGCCGGCGCCGGCGAGAGCCTGCGACTGCTCGGTCCAGACACCGGTCGAGCTGATGACATGGCGCGCCTTGGCCGCGATCACGCGATCCGTCTCGAGGTCGCGCAGCAGCGCGCCGTCTACGACACCGGCGCCATTCTTGGTCAGCTCCACCACCTGTGTGCGCGCGGCCGCCTGAGCCCCGTGCCCCACCGCAGTGCGAACGAGCGTCGCGACGTATCTCGCGTCGTCGACCGTCGCGTCCCAGTACTCGATTGCCCCGATTGCCGCCCGCGCGCTGAGGTCCGGGAACACCCGGTCGAGGTCGGCGCGGCTGAGGTGATGATGCCAGGGGAGGGCGCGTTTTCCCCGGCGCAGGGTCGCGAGCACGTCGTAGAGGGCGATGCCCGCCCCCACGAAGGCCCGCTCCCACACCCGATGACGCAGGGGATAAAGGAAGGGCACGGGGCGCACGAGGTGGGGAGCGACCGCCGTCAGGAGAAGGTCGCGCTCGGCCAACGCCTCGAACACCAGCTTGAAATCGAGCATCTGAAGGTAGCGGAGCCCTCCGTGCACGAGCTTGCTCGAGCGAGACGACGTTCCCGCGCCCCAGTCCTGCGCTTCGACGACCACCGTCTCCAGACCTCTGCTGGCCGCATCAAGGGCGATGCCGGCACCGGTGATACCGCCCCCGATGACGAGCACGTCGAGTTCTCGTCCCGGCAGTGCGCTCTCGGACAGGCGCGCAAGAGCGCGGTCGCGCGATTCCGTGGTGAGCCGAGTGTCGAGCATGATGTTCCATTCATGAGGACCGGCGGAATGTCCCCCGGCAGCCTGAAGCGTATTAGAATTTGGAAGCACGATGGCAATACGCGCATGTAACCTGCACGAATGTGCAACGTTTCGGTGAACAGGGACGAAACGATCCTGGCGGCGGCCTCGATGTACTACCTCCAAGACATCAAAATGGAGACGATCGCTCAGCGGCTGCACATGTCGAGGTCGAGTGTGTCCCGCCTTCTCAAGGAAGCCCGGTCCTCTGGGCTCGTGAACATAGCGCTGCGCCCGACCCCTTCCCACGCGCCGGAGTTCACCCACCTCATCGCTCAACAGTTCGGCGTCGAGGTGCACGTCGTGCCAGTCAGCGACTCGGCGACGACGCAGGAGCGACTGGATCAGGTGGCCACCGCCACGGCCAAGATGGTGACCGACTGGTTCGACTCCGACATGATCCTCGCGATCGCGTGGGGCACAACCCTCGGAGCGGTATCCCAGCACCTCACGAGAAAGCCGACGCGTGGGAGCGTCATCGTTCAGCTCAATGGGGGGGCGAACAACCGCACCTCGGGTGCCGACTACGTGGGCAACCTCATCTCTCGATTCGGCGAGGCGTTCGATGCGCGTGTGCAGCCATTTCCCGTTCCTGCCTTCTTCGACTTCGCCAGCACCAGACGCGCGATGTGGCGTGAGCGCTCCATCGCACGGGTGCTCGAGATGCAGCGTCAGGCGGACATCGCGCTGTTCTCGATCGGTGCGGTCACAGGCCAGGTGCCGAGCCATGTCTACTCGGCCGGATACCTCGAAGCCGACGACATCCGTGTGCTGGAGTCGGCCGGGGTGGTCGGCGACGTCTGTACGGTGTTCCTTCGAGCGGATGGGACTTATGAAGACCTCGCTTTGAACGAACGTGCGACCGGGCCCACGCCGGCGGAGCTTAAGCACATACCCCGCCGCGTGTGCGCGGTGGCCGGGGACAACAAGGTCATCCCTATCCTGGCGGCCCTTCGCGCGGGGACAATCACGCACCTCATCCTTGATGAGCAGACCGCCCACGGACTGCGCCTCCGTATGACGTCGGTCCATCGAGAGTCAGTGCACGCCGACATCGTGTAGAACTCCCAGATCGCTGACCCTAGCGATCGTCGAAAACCAGCGGCCCCTCGGCCGAGGCATGTCCGGCGAGAAGAGACCGACGTGTCAGTCGGACGAATCTCGCTTCGCCCGCGCGCGGGACGTCGTGAAGAATGCCGTCCTGCTGAATCCCCGGAATGGCTGCCGCCGTTTCAGGAGTTCGCACGACGCGTCGGCCGCCACCGCAGGGCGCTCACTGTCGATGCGATCCGCGATGTCCTGCTAAACCGCTACGGCATGACCGACGCGGTTGGGATGATGGTCGGCGCGTGGACGAACAGGTTCCAGGCAAATCCCACCCGCCACGTTACTGCCACGAATCGAACGCCGGGCGGGTCGAACACGAACTCGTGGCAGCCATCTTGATGCGAAACTCGAGACCGAACGCAGAGGATGGGGATCCGAATTCGCCCGGCTCAGGTCGTAGGGGTCGGCGGTCCTGGATCGCACTTCCCGTTCAGGGAGTAGCGGGTTTGCACCCGTTGCCTCGGCATGGAGGTTGAGGTCTCTATGTCGTTCTTGTGCACCGCAGACCAAGGCTCGATGTGGTGGTACTCAACGAGCGGCGCGCCGCAGAAAACGCATCCAAATCCAGCCGACGATGCTCGTGCCGATCGATGGCTGAAGGGATAGATCGCGAGCACTCAGTTTC
This sequence comes from Microbacterium sp., assembly GCF_044340635.1. Taxonomy (GTDB): domain Bacteria; phylum Actinomycetota; class Actinomycetes; order Actinomycetales; family Microbacteriaceae; genus Microbacterium. Next base: position 4,101 of record NZ_JBIITF010000003.1, on the reverse strand, counting down.
GTGCTCAGTCATCGCGGCATGATACCCACCCCGTGCCCATCCGCGTCGTTGCGAGAAGCGCCCACCACAACATTGGATGTTCCGCCCAACGGATAACGGGCGTGTCCTTTGTACGCTCAGGCCGGTCGGACAGCAGGCGAGCCCGACGATTGAGTTGCACCAGGCGTGGGATGTTCACAAAGGCCCCGAAGAGCGATTCCGACTTCGAGCGCATGACCCGCACGCCGACATGCTCGGTGATCCTTGGTCGAACGGGCGGCACTCGCAAACCTCACCCGAGCGGGTTCATGGGTGATGACTCGAGTCCTCGGCTTCCGCCATGAACGAGTCCTCGACCGCCCGCCGGCGGGCGACGTCTTCGACGACGAACCTGCGGAAGTCGGCTGCCCGATCGTTGATCGTGACGTCTTCGACTGACGGCGCCGGCTCCTCCCCAGGCCACGCCGTCTGACGTGTAGCTCAGTCGCGGTCGAGTCGCGAGCCGCATGCGGCGACCCAGTCGTGCAGGCGCTCTCGGGCCTCGGCGAAGTCCTGGTGCCAGCCGAGGGGAGCGGAGGCATGCTGCTCCTCGTCGTATGCGCAGAGCCAGTGCAGGTGGAGAGCGGAGAGTTCCCAGACGAGTTCGGAGTGGCGATGCCACAGCGGCGGGATGATCGACGGTCCGAGACCGTAGGTGCGTCGTAGCCAGTTCACCCACCTGTCGAGTTCAACCCACTCGAATGCGGCTCGATCCGAGGTGAGTACGTTCCAGTTCACCGGGCGGGGCACGCTCGGCAGGCCATCGGCCTCACCTTCGGGGCCGTCCGGCGTCGGTGGCTCGAACTCGTACCCGGGAAAGTGCAGGGGCTCGTCGGTGGTCATCGGGCGCTCAGATGGCCACGGGACGGACCGCTGGCTTTGCCGTCGACGGGGCGGATGCAGCCACAGACGGAAGCGCGTTGCGGCGGCGTTGCAGGATGTAGTTTGTACGCGCGGAGTCGTGGCCGAGGCGCTTCGCGACGAACTCCTCGGTCTCGACCGTTTCGCCGTCGCGTTCCCGCGTCGAGGTGTGCGTGTATCCCTCTGCGATGAACACGTCGCCCTTGTTGAACATCGCGTAGGCCCGCTCCGCGTTGCGGCGGAACATCACGAGGTCGTGGTAAGTGGTCTCAGTCTGGGTGAAGGTGCCGTCTTCATTGCGTTCGAAGTGCTCCTGCCCGATGCGCACCCAGAAGCGGGCTTCGCCTTTCGCGTTGAATGCGAGTTGAGGCTGCGACGCGATGAACCCGGAGAGAGACTGCTGGGTGTGGATAGTCATCGGATGCTCCTACCAAGGGGCCGCAGGTCGGCCATCACCTGGTAGGTGCGTCGCCTATCCCCGCCGCAGTTGTTCCTCGACGCGAGCCCGATCGGCACGGAGGTCCGCGGCGTCGGGGCGGGCAGTCCATTCGCGCATGCGCGTGACGATTGGTGGCGCCGATCTCAGCAGTAGGAGCGCCGTGCCGTACGGCAGCGTGCGAATGACGTCGGGCGGCATGATCGGAACCCGGCGTGTTGATCGCTGGTTGGAGCGCATGCCGCGTTCACCGATGGTGATCGAGTCGGTGGCCTCGTCGCGGTCGCCGATCAGGGTGGCGATGTCCTGGAGGTCTCGAGACCCTGAGGCGCCGCCGAGCACGATCTTGGCGATGCTCGCGTCCCAGATCGCCGTGGCTGCGTTGTCGCCCCACCGCTGACGGGCCTGCGCGAGCGACTGAAGCACCGGCATCGTGGTGACACCGGTGCCTCCACCTTCGGCCATCAGGACAGGCAGCGACGGCAGAGGGGCGAGGTTGCCGATCTCGTCAAGCGCGAGAAGCAGCGGCGGGTCGAGGCGGGCGCCTGGGGATCTTGCGGCAACACGCCGCGCGGTTTCGACGAGGTCTTCGACCAGCGCGGCGACGAGGGAGGAGGATGCGCCGGCGCCGGCGCCCGTCGCAAGAAGGTACAGGGTGCCGTTGCGTCGGAGAAAGGTCTCCGGATCGAACTGCTCGTCCTCGCTCGGGCTGACTGCATCGAGGACACGCGGGTCAGCCAAGGCCGCCAACGCCAGGGAGACGCCCTGCCAGATCGAGTCGCGCGTGCGGGGGTCGGCGTCGATCATCGCCTCAAGCGACTCGGCCCATCCCGTCGCGGCGGCAGGGTTGGATGTGAGGATCGCGACGGCATCCTTCGCCGCGGCCGGGTCGAGCGTCCAGCGAAAGAGCTCACCAGGTGAGCGGCCGTCGAGTCCTGCGGCGTGCAGCAGCGACTGAAGGGCGGTACGGGTTTTGCCCTCCCAGAAACCGCCGTTCTCCACCCCAACGCTCGACAGGCCTGTACCGGCTGCGAGTCCCGCGGCGCGAATCATCGCGGTGAGTGGGAGCTCGCAGCCGCGTACCGGCGACCACCGCAAGCCCGCCGGTACTCCCGGAGCAAGATGTTGTGGATCGAACACGGCGACGGGCCCTCGACTCATCCGCGAGCGAATGGTGGTCGTGAGGTTGTCCGGCCTGGTGGAGGTCGTGACGACGGCGCCAGGTGCGTCGAGGATTGCGTTGATGACGACGTGGGCGCCCTTGCCCGACCGGGGAGGGCCGATCACGAGGATCGAATCCTCGACCGACGTCCACACCTTCGTTCCTCGCGCCACTCCCACGAGGTAGCCGACGTCCTCGCATCGCGGCTTGTCGACGGACGCGCGAAGGTGGGCAGCGCGCTTCAGCAACGCGTGATCGGAGGCAGCGCGGCGCACGTCGGCCGCGGTCGCGATTCCGGCGATCCTGTTCGGGTCGGATCTGGCATGACGAGTGTGGTTTCGGATGACGCGCCAGACCCACCACCCCGAAACGCTGAGCAGCGCGACGAACGCCACGACGACAGCCCAGTACGCCACCGCATTTTGACAAGCGCCCCCTCGTGGGGCGTTTGTTTTTTGTTGGTCACACGTTTCGCTGGCGGGTCAAGACCTGTTCTATTTTCGCGCTGCTCTGGGACGATGGGTCGACGGCGATCGGAGCGAGGGGCGAACATGGCGGGGGAGCTATCGACGGGTGACCGCGTGAGTTGGGGCACGCCTCAGGGACGCACCCGGGGCACCGTAGTGGAACGGAAGACGAGCGACTTCGAGTTAGCCGGTCAGCATTTCACCGCGACGCCCGATGAACCGGCGTTTGTCGTCGAATCCGAGAAAAGTGGGAAACAGGCCGCGCACAAGCGCTCGGCGCTGAGGAAGCTGAAGAGTTGACGCGTTCTGACGTCGGGTCCCGGCGGGTTTGCTCGGGTAACGGGCGCCCGCGATAACGTCGCTCGTGTGACCTTGCTCTCGAACGACGCCGTGACGCAGTTCGCCGTGCTCGATGCGCTCTTGGCGGGCGCCTATGAAACCGGGATGCCCGTCGCGGACGCACTGCGGGCCGGTGATTTCGGGATCGGATGCTGCGACCGCCTCGGCGGAGAGGTGGTGATCGTCGACGGGCGCGCGTACGAGTGCACCGTCGATGGTCCGCCGACGCAGATGGCCGGAACGGACATCCTTCCGTTCGTCGACGTCGCGCCATTCCCGGACGTGACCTCGACGCGGGTCGAGGCGCTTGATCTCGCGGGATTGACGGCGCACGTCGAGGAACTCCTGGTGAGTCGGAACCTGTTCCACACGGTGCGGATCGACGGGGTCATGACCGCGGTGCGCGTGCGGGTGACGCCGCGGCAGCACCATCCGCTTCCGCCGCTGACCGAGGTCACCCGTGAGCAGGTCGAGACGGTGCTGACCGAGCGGGCCGGAACACTGGTCGGGTTCTGGGCGCCGACGATCTACCAGGGCATCGCGGTGGCGGGACTGCACCTGCACTTCTTGGCCGAGGACCGGATCGACGGCGGACACGTGCTGGACGTCACGATCGGCGCGGGGGAGCTGCGTATCGCGGCGTTCGCGCGGCTCGACCTGCATCTGCCTGTCGACGACCTGTTCTTGCGGACCGAGCTGACCCACGACGCCGACCACCACATCGTGGCGATCGAGGGCGGCGCCGCGGGCTGAGGCGTCGCGCGGGGCTCACGAACGGTCGCGACATGCCGTTTCATACGGATGTGGAACGGCATGTC
>NZ_JBIITF010000031.1:0-6275 GCF_044340635.1 Microbacterium sp. | reverse complement strand
TCGGGATGCTCCTGGGGCCAGCCGGGCCGGAACGAGAGCGGCATGGTCCGCCGCGCGTAGAGGTCTGGAGCCTGCCCTGCTGCTGCCTGCCACGCGCGGGTCGTCGAGACCGGCACAGGCTCGGACCTTTCGGGCGAGGATCCGTCCGGATCGGTCGCTGACCAGCAGCGCGACACGCATGTCAGCGAGTGATTCCGCCCATCGCGCCAGGACGGTCTCAGCGGTGTCCTGGAAGCGTCCCGCCGGTTCGGAGAACGGGTGGTAAGCAGGAGTCGCAGTCGGATCGTAGCCGCCACCGGTGGTGAACGAGCGACGCCAACTGCGCTCGATCCACGGAGGGACGTTCAGCGTGCGGGGAGTGAGACCGTGCGCGCCGACGCCAGCTTCGAGAAGGCGTTCACGAGCCTGCCGCACGCTCGCGGCGGAGTAGGTGTCGATGGACATAGCTGGGACCTCGCGTCATTGCAAGTGGTCACACCCAGTATCCGCCTCCCTATTGGAACCCGCCAATACCTGGTCCGCTGTGGATCTATCCTCTGTGCGCATGAGTCCATGGTGGTGGGGAAGCCGGTCGCGTTCGTAGGTGATGTCGGTGTAGCCGTGAGGAATGGGCTGGCCGTGGTCATCGAGGCCGACGAAGACGATCTTCTCGATCGTGAGAATGCGTTCACGAGTGATCATGTTGCGCACCTCGGCGCGCATCGTGAGGGAGGTGCGCCCGAACGCGGTGGCGCGCAGTCCCATCTCGATCAGATCGCCTTGTCGCGCGGAACTGACGAAGTCGATCTCGGAGATGTACTTGGTGACCGCCCGGGAGTTTCCGAGCTGGATGATGGCGTAGATCGCGGCCTCTTCATCGATCCAGCGCAGCAGGCTGCCGCCGAACAGGGTGCCGTGCGCGTTCAGGTCCTCGGGACGGACCCAGCGGCGTGACCGGAATGTGACGTCTGCTGACATGGAGTCGCTCATAGGACGACCGTAGGCCGGGAAGCACACTCCCGGCCTACGGTTACCGTCGATCAGGCCGGGACGGGCTGTCCGATGCTGAATCCTTCGAAGTCCTTCGCCTGGATATCCGAGAGGAGGCCGCGGTAGGCGCCTAGGCCGCCGAGGTAGAACATCACGGCGTGCTTCTTGCCGGGGATGTTCGCCCCGAAGATCCACGAGTCGGTCTTGGGGAACAGCGTGTAGTTCGCGATCGTCGTGCAGGTCTCGGTCCATTCGTCCTCGACCTGCTGCGACACCTCGATGAGCCCGCCTCTCCGCTCCGCCTCGGTCACCAGGGTCGTGATGAACTCGACCTGCGCCTCGATGCTGGGCACCAGGTTGGTGAACGGCCCGTTGGGGCCGAGGATCATGAACATGTTCGGGAATCCGGCCGTCATGATGCCGAGGAAGCTGGTCGGAGCGTCGGCCCAGTGCTCGTCGACGCTCACCCCTCCGCGCCCGCGGATGTCGATGCGGCGGTAGTTGCCGTCGACCGCGTCGAACCCGGTAGCCAGCACGAGCACATCCAGCTCGTGCTCCACGCCGTCCGCGGTCTTCACGCCTCGCGGGGTGATCTCGACGATCGGGTTCTCCTTGATCGACACCAGCTTCACGTTGTCCTGGTTGTACACGTCGTAGTAGTCCTGGTTGCACAGCGGCCGCTTCGCATACGGCTGGGTCGGGGTGAGCAGTCGCGCCGTCTCCGGGTCCTTGACCGTCTCGGCGATCTTGCGGCGGATGAACGCAGCGGCTGCCTCGTTCGACTCCGGGCTGATGGCGATGTCGTTGAACGTGCCGAACATGAAATAGAATCCGTTGCCTCGGTCCCATGCCGCCTGGAACACGCGCTCCCGCTCGGCCTCGTCGACATCGGTGGCCGCGACGGTGGACTCCTCGAACCCGAAGGCGACGCCGGAGTTTCGGACCTGCTCCCAGATCTCCGGGAACCGGGACTTGTATCCGTCCACCTCCCCCGGGCCGACCGGTCCGTTGCCGGAGGGGACGCTGTACTGCGCCGAGCGCTGGAACACGGTCAGGTGCGACACCTGCTTGGCCGCGGCGACGATGAACTGTGTTCCGGTCGAGCCAGTGCCGATGACCCCCACCCGCTTGCCCTCGATCGACAGGTCCTCCGGCCACTCCGCGGTGTGCACGAGGCGGCCTTCAAACGAGTCGATCCCGGGGATGTCGGGGATGTTGGTTGCTGCGAGCAGCCCCAGCGCCGTCACCACGTATCGGGCCGTGAAGGATTCTCCGGCGGAGGTGCCGACCGTCCAGGTGTTGGTGGCTTCGTCGAAGACGATCGACGTGACTTCGGTGTTCAACTGGAAGTCCTTGCGGAGGTCGTACCGGTCGACGACGGTCTCGAGATAGCTGAGGATGTCGGGCTGGTCGATGTACTTTCGGGCCCAGTCCCACTCCTGCAGCAGTTCGTCATCGAACGAGTATCGGTAGAAGGGGCTCTCCGTGTCGGACATGGCGCCGGGGTACCGGTTCCAGTACCAGGTGCCTCCGATGCCGGCGCCCTTCTCGAACCCGCGGACGCGCAGGCCGAGCTTGTCGCGCAGTGTGTGCAGCTGGTAGATGCCGCCGAATCCGGCGCCGACGACGATCGCGTCGAGGTCCGTGGTCTGTGTGGATGTCATGGTGCAACTCCTTCGTTGAATGAGGTGGGTGGGGGTGCTGCAGGTCAGTGGCGAAGCCACTGGCCGATCGCCGCAAGCTCCGCGTCGACGTCCGCGTCGCGGCCAGCCAGGAACGGGTAGACGTGCTGCTGTCCTTCGGCGACATGCAGGGTGACGTCAACGCCGGCGCCCTTGGCGCGCTCTGCCACGCGGATGGCATTGTGGCTCTTCGGACATTCGGTGGGGTGAAGTCGGGCGTGTAGATCGAGGTCCCGAGGCGACTTCCGCGACCGCGGGCTCGATGGTTCCAGCCCTGAACCCAAAGGCCCGGATAGCAGCGTGGTGCAGGCCGCCTACGCAATAGCGCTGGTGTGCGGCTCCAGGAGCACCTCTGCCCGCAAGGCAAGATGGGTGTCGAGGCTCCTCGGTCCGTTCCTCCAACCTGGGAGCATGTCATCCAATCGAGAGAGACGCTGGCGGACGGTGTTCTCGTGGAGGTGGAGCTGAGAGGCGACGGCGCCGGTCGATCCCTGCGAGTCGAGATATCTCAATGCGGTGTCGCGCAGCGTGACATCGCGCGGCGTGCCGCTGATGATCGGCGCCAACTGAGAGTGGATGAGACGATGTGCGTCCTCTGGTGTTCCGCCGATCGCGAAGGCCACGACTCCGAGGTCGGTCCGCGCATGCAGCCGGCCCCTCCTGGCAAGGCGTCGCGATGCTGTGGCAAGCATCAAGCTTTCGCCGCATGCCGCAGACAGGTCCGCGTCTGTTTCTGCCGTGCCAACACCGCCCCAATATGGGGACGACGAGAGTGCTTCTTCTGCACGGGCGAGTGTGTCGTCGCCGTGTCGGACAATGATGATGAGGTGGCCGTGTCGCGCGGCTGAGAGTGCCTTGGAGCCCAGCGCGTTGCGAACTCTCGCCGCTGCTTGCCGCAGCACGAGAGGGTCATCGATCTCGGCGACGGCGACGTCGTAAGCACCGGATCCAGGTAGCCCGGTGCGTAGTGCAGGTCCGGAGGTGCGTGTTGACGGTTCGACGAGGCGCTGGACGAGTTCGATCTCTTGGAAGTGCCGTGCGTCCTCGATGGCGTTCTCGTAGAGCGCTGCGGTGGACACGAACGCGCCCACCAGCGCGACCATGTCCGACGTTGGCTCCTGGTCAGTCCCGATGAACTCGATGGTGCCCCCGCCTTCGAGAGGAACGGCCCGCCCGGCGTTGTCCGCGGTAGCGCCGGAGTCACCGAACCGCACGATTCCTCCGAGTGCTTCGGCGGCTGTGGACATCAGATCCGCTGAGCCTCCGCCCGACACGAGCACCGAGACGAGCTCGCGGGCCAGACGCAATTCCGCGACGGTGTCCGACATCAGGTCGCGAAGGCGGGAGACCTCGAGATTGAGCTCTTGCCGCCCCTGTTCGATATCTCGGCGGAGGAGATAGATCTCGACAGCCGTCGACCCGATCAGAGCCGCGGACTCCAGCAACGCTCGTTGATCGGGCGTGAACGACCCTGGCGTGCGGTTTGCCACGGTGAGCGCCCCCACGACCTCGCCGCCTGCACGCAACGGAATACCGAGGATCGCGCGAACCCCTTCGCCGTTGACCGCAACGTCAACGTCCGCGATATGCAGCTTCGCAAGGTCGGGGAGGTAGTCGGGGCTCTCGGCGATGACACCTGCGGCGGCCATCCCGAGCACGCCCGTTCCAATGGGCATTGCGATCGCAGCGTACCCGGGCGTGCGAACACCGTCTGAGAACTGGATGTGGGTCTCCCGGCCCTCCGCATCGTTCAGGCTCACATACGCGAGATCGGTGCCGAGTGCCACTCGCACCCGCCGAACCAGCCCGGTCAGGATCAGATCGGGATCCTGCAGAGCGGTCAGATCCTGCGCGATGGCGTGGAACAGATCCGTGGGTGCGGTCATAGGGGCTCCAGTGTTGAGTTCAACACAAGAATGACACGGATCCGTGGGTAGCAACATAGATGTTGCCATCGTGAGCTTCGAAAATGGGAGGACCCTCAAGGAAGACGGCATATGAAGATCCACGGAGCAGTGCTCGAACGCAGCGGTGCGCAGCCGCCCTATGCCGCGAGTCGTCCGCTGGTGGTCACAGAGATGGAACTCGATCCTCCGGGTCCGACCGAAGTCCTCGTGCGCATCGAAGCTGCGGGGATCTGTCACTCGGATCTGTCGGTCGTGGACGGGAACCGGGAACGTCCTCTGCCCATGCTGCTCGGACACGAGGCGGCGGGGATCGTCGTCGATGCCGGCGAGGATGTTACCGACCTGTGCGTTGGGCAGCGCGTGGTGGCGGCGTTTCTTCCTCGGTGCGGCGCCTGCGCGGCCTGTAAGACCGACGGTCGTCTGCCGTGCACGGTCGGGTCGCGAGCGAACGGCGAGGGGGCGCTCATCGCAGGTGGTCGCCGCCTGCATCGGGACGGTGAAAGCGTCGCCCATCATCTCGGAGTCTCCGGCTTTGCGACCTATGCGGTGATGGATCGGTGCTCGGTTGTCCCGGTCGGCAATGACGTGCCGCCGGACGTCGCGGCAGTGTTGGGGTGTGCGGTACTCACCGGCGGTGGCGCAGTTCTGAATGCGGGCCGGCCGCATGCCGGTCAGACCGTCGCCGTCGTCGGACTTGGCGGAGTCGGCATGGCGGCGCTTCTTGTCGCAGCCTCTCTCGACGGAGTTACGGTCATCGGCGTTGACGCGAATCCGGACAAGGTGGCTGCAGCGCCCGCTTTCGGCGCACACCGCGCGCTCACCCCCAGCCAGGCACTGGCCGAGCATCTCGTCGCGGACGTCGTTGTCGAGTGCGCCGGGGTCGTGCCCGCATTCGAGACCGCGGTCAAGCTCACCGCACCCGGGGGGCGCACCGTCACCGTCGGGCTGCCTGCACCGACCGCACAAGCGCGCATGTCCCCGCTTGACCTCGTCTCCGGCGCGAGAGAAATCGTCGGCAGCTATCTCGGGTCCGCCGTCCCTTCTAGAGATATCCCGTACTACGAGACTCTCTGGCGGACAGGCAAGCTGCCGCTGGAGAAGCTCATCTCCACCCATATCCCGTTGTCCGAGGTCAACGCGGGCTTCGACGCCCTCGCCCGCGGTGAAGCCATCCGACAGATCATCCAGTTCCCCGGGGCGTGCGCATGACGGGCCTCCTCGAGCGCCGGAGCCTCAAGACACCGGACGGGACGCTTCTGCACCTCGAGGGGCAGGGAGCTCCCACCTGCCTGATGGTGCACGGCCTTGGCTACGCGAGCTGGGAAACGAAACCGCTGCGGGACAACCTCCCGACCGGCTACGGCCTGTGGAGCCTCGACAATCGCGGCACGGGACAATCGTCGACACTTCAGGGGCCATGCTCCATCGACGACCTCGCCGACGACGCGGCGAGAGCCATCAACGAGCTCCGCTCGCCGCTCGTTGTGATCGGGCACTCGATGGGCGGCTATATCGCGCAGACCCTCGCTGCGGCCTACCCAGACATGGTCAGCGCACTGATTCTGATAGGGACCAGCCCCGGGGGCCCGCGGTCCGAGCCTGTGCCGGTCTCGACGACCCGCGCGTGGCAGGCAGCAGCAGGGCAGGCTCCAGACCTCTACGCGCGGCGGACCATGCCGCTCTCGTTCCGGCCCGGCTGGCCCCAGGAGCATCCCGA
>NZ_JBIITF010000011.1:0-111185 GCF_044340635.1 Microbacterium sp. | reverse complement strand
ACCAGCAGCCCCTCGATGGGTGTAGCGACCACATTCATCTCGACAACCTCCGCGCTCGGGTGTGAATCAGAAAATCCGTTCGTGCGGCAGGCGCGCGAGATATTGGCCGTAGCTGCTCTTGCCGAGCTCGCGCGCCAGCACGCCCAATTGTGTGTCGTCGATCCAGCCCTTACGCCAAACGATTTCCTCGGGGCTGCCAATGCGCAGCCCCTGCCGACGCTCGACCGTCTGGATGAAGAGGCCCGCCTCAATCAGCGACTCATGCGTGCCGGTATCGAGCCAGGCATGGCCGCGGCCCAGCACATGCACATCGAGCGTGCCACGCTCCAAATAGACGCGGTTCAGATCGGTGATCTCGAGCTCGCCGCGAGCGGAGGGACGCAGGCCCTTCGCGATCTCGACGACGTCGTTGTCGTAGAAGTAGAGGCCGGGGATCGCGTAATGACTACGCGGGTTGACGGGCTTCTCTTCGAGCGTGAGCGCGCGCCCCGTCTCGTCGAACTCCACCACGCCGTATGCCGTCGGATCGGCGACCCAGTACCCGAAGACCGCCGCCCCATCGAGCGACTCGTGCCGACGCAGCCGCGTGCCGAGCCCCTGGCCGTAGAAGATGTTGTCTCCGAGCACGAGCGCGACCGTCTCGGAGCCGATGTGCTCCTCGCCGATCACGAAGGCCTGGGCGAGTCCGTCCGGCGACGGCTGCTGGGCGTAGGTCAGCGAAATGCCGAATTGGGAGCCATCCCCGAGCAGCCGCTCGAACTGCTCCGCGTCGTGAGGGGTCGTGATGATGAGGATGTCGCGGATACCCGCGAGCATCAACGTCGAGAGCGGGTAGTAGATCATCGGCTTGTCGTACACGGGTACGAGCTGCTTCGAGATCCCGAGAGTGATCGGGTGGAGACGAGAGCCGGTGCCCCCGGCAAGAACGATGCCGCGCATCCCCCCACCCTCTCACAACATCGATCCGGCACGTGCTCGGCCCCGAGTTGCTTGCGGGCAAAGTTTCGCGCGCCCAGTAAACTCGGGCGAATGGACAGACTCCTTGTGACCGGCGGCGCGGGTTTCATCGGATCGGACTTCGTGCACTACGTGCTCGAGAACACCGACAAATCGGTGACGGTGCTCGACAAGCTCACCTACGCCGGCAACCTCGCGTCGCTCGCCGACCTTCCCGACGACCGATTCCGATTCGTACAAGGAGATGTGTGCGACGCCGAACTCGTCGCACAGTTGTTCTCCGAGCACGACGCCGTTGTGCACTACGCGGCCGAATCGCACAACGACAACTCGCTCAGCGGTCCCGCCCCCTTCGTCCAGACGAACCTGGTCGGGACATTCACGCTTCTCGAGGCCGCGCGGGCGACCGGCGTCCGTTACCACCACATCTCGACGGACGAGGTCTACGGCGACCTCGAGCTCGATGACCCGGACCGCTTCACCGAGCAGACGCCGTACAACCCCTCGAGCCCGTACTCGTCGACGAAGGCCGGGTCCGATCTGCTGGTGCGCGCATGGGTCCGTTCGTTCGCCGTCGCCGCCACGATCAGCAATTGCTCGAACAACTACGGTCCGCGTCAGCACGTCGAGAAGTTCATCCCGCGGCAGATCACGAACCTGATCGACGGCATCCGCCCGCGCCTCTACGGCGACGGAAAGAACGTACGGGACTGGATCCACGCCGACGATCATTCCTCCGCCGTGCTCAGGATCCTCGAGGGCGGACGCATCGGGGACACCTATCTGATCGGTGCGGATGGCGAGAAGTCCAACCGCGACGTCGTGGAGATCATCCTCGAGGCGATGGGCCAGCCGGCCGATGCGTACGATCTGGTCGCAGACCGTCCCGGTCACGACAAGCGCTACGCGATCGATTGGTCGAAGCTCCGAAACGAGCTGGGATGGCAGCCGCAGTTCCGCGACTTCACGGCCGGCATCGCCGACACCGTGGCGTGGTACCGGGACAACGAGGACTGGTGGCGACCGCAGAAGGCGGAAGTCGAAGCCAAGTACGCGATCGCGGGGCAGTAGATCTCATGGATTTCGGAAAACAGCTGGCCGCGCATCAGACCACCATTCCGGGGTTGATGCTCTTCGACATCCCGGTGCATGGCGACAATCGCGGATGGTTCAAGGAGAACTGGCAACGCGAGAAGATGCTGGCGCTCGGACTGCCCGATCTGGGTCCGGTGCAGAACAACATCTCATTCAACCGGAACGCCGGCACGACTCGAGGGATTCACGCGGAGCCCTGGGACAAGTTCGTCTCGGTTGCGACGGGAAGCATCTTCGGCGCGTGGGTGGACCTGCGTGAGGGCGACGGATTCGGCACCCTGTTCACCGCTCTGATCGACCCGGCCTCGGCGATCTTCGTTCCGCGAGGAGTGGGCAACGCGTTCCAGACGCTCGAGCCGGACACCGCCTACACGTACCTGGTCAACGACCACTGGTCGCCCGAGGCGGAGTACACGTTCCTGAACCTGGCGGACGAGACGGTCGCGGTCCCCTGGCCGATCGCCCTCGATTCCGCGGACGTGTCGGAGAAGGACCGTCAGCACCCGCGCCTGGCTGACGTGACCCCGGTCGCTCCCTGACCCCGGCCCTTCTGATTCACGATCACCTCACCCGCGGAAGAGCACCCATGCCCGAACACGTCCTGATCACCGGTGGTGCCGGCTTCATCGGCTCCTCACTCGCGCGCCGACTCGTCGACGCCGGACACCGGGTGACCGTGCTGGATTCCCTCGTCGCGCAGGTCCACGGCGAAGAACCGGCGACGACATCGCCCCTCCTCCGCTCGCTGGACGGCGTCGCGACCGTGCGGGTGGGGAGCGTCACCTCGGTGGACGACCTGCGCGCCGCCCTCGAGGGAGCAACCGTCGTCGTGCACCTCGCCGCCGAGACCGGCACGGGGCAGTCGATGTACGAGATCGACCGCTACGTCGACACGAATGTCGGCGGCACGGCGAAGCTCCTCAATCTGCTGACGAACGAACCCCACACGGTGGGTCGCGTCGTCATCGCTTCGTCTCGGTCGATCTACGGCGAGGGCGCCTACCGGACCGACGAGGACGAGATCGTCTTCCCCGCTCATCGATCCGCGGACGACATGGCGGCGGGCGATTTCGACGTCCATGTGCCGGGCACGGGACCGCTCACGTTGATCCCCACGCCCGAGACAGCCCTGCTGCACCCGTCCTCGGTGTACGGGATCACCAAGCAGAGCCAGGAAGCCCTCATCATGACGGCTGCACCGGCGATCGGCGTCGAGGCCGTCTCGCTCCGGTACCAGAACGTCTACGGCCCGGGCCAGTCACTGAAGAACCCCTACACCGGCATCCTCTCGATCTTCTCGACCCTCATCCGTCGCGGCAAAGAGATCAACATCTTCGAGGACGGCAAAGAGAGTCGCGACTTCGTCTACATCGACGACGTCGTCGAGGCCACCTATCTCGCGTGCGTGACGCCCGGCGTCTCGGGGAGCGTCATGAACGTGGGGTCGGGCGTGGCGACGACCGTGACCGACGTCGTCGACGCCCTGTTCCGCGCGTTCGGAACGACCGTGCCGGTCACGATCTCGGGCAATTTCCGCGTCGGCGACATCCGCCACAACATCGCGGACACGACGCGGTCGCGTGAACTGCTGGGATTCGAGGCCCGCGTGCCCTTCGACCGGGGCATCGAGCAATTCGTCGGCTGGGTGCAATCCGAGCCCCTCGAAGAGGACGGGTACGAGCGCTCCCTCTCCGAGATGGCCGTCCGCAACCTTCTCAAGTAGGACGGCCACCGCGGCCCGACATCACCTCAGGGTGCCGTCGGGAACCACCCAGACCTTGCTCGGCACACCGTAGGTCGACGAGATCCACGCCCGTTCGGCTTCGTCCGCCGTCGCCATCAGACCGCTCGATACGAGATGCACCTGCGAGGCCGACTGCTCGCGCACGAAGTGCGGACGGCTCTCGGACCCCGCCGTCGGAATGCCCTCAGACGCCCGGGCCCCGATGGAAGCGAAGGTGAGCGGTGCGTAGGCCGCCGAGCTCACCGCCAACCAACCGTCGGTCGTGAGGATGTATGACTGCGAGCCGGCGCTGACGCGGGTCGGCAGGTCGCCCTCGACCGCCATGAGGTCGATCGACGCGGGCGAGATCGTCCACGCGCGCGACGTCACAGATCCGATGCGGCTGGCCGCAGGAATCGCGAACGTGCGTCCGTCGCCCGTGATCACGCGGACATCTCCCGCGCGATCGTCGTAGGCGCCCACACCCGCAACCGGTGCGCCGAGACGCAGCTGATTGAGCACCTGTGCCGACACCGGCGTCGACGCCGTGCCCACGCCGTAGACCGACAGCACACGCGGGTCGGGAACCTCGCGCTTCGTGCCGCTCTGCGGCAGATACACGTATCCATCCGGAGAACGAAGGAGCGCCGCAAGAGTTCCGCCGTCCTGCAGGACCGAGAGCTGAGCCGACGTGAGCACGCGGAGACTTGCGCAGTTCTGTCCGAAGTCGGTGGCGGCCGAACACCCGCTCATCCGGTAGCGGGTCGAACCGTCGATGAGGTAGACCTCGCCGGATGCGGTCTTGGCCATGAGGTCGTAGTTGACCTTGATCCCCGCGAGCGCTCCGCCCACCAGGGCCCAGACCTTGGTCGGCACGCCGTAGGCCGCCGTGATGCTCGCGCGTTCCGCGGCACTCGAGACCAATTGCACCGCTCCGCCCGACACCAGGTACTCCTGGGGAACGGCGTCGTCCCGGACGAAATGCGGGCGCTGCTCGTTGGCGGCGACGGGGATGCCCGTCCACGCCCGCGTGGGCATCGCCACGAAGGCGGCATCTCCCCCGTATGCAGCGGCCGAGACCTCGAGCCATCCCTCCTGCGTCAGGATGAACGACCGTCCATCGCTGCGCATCCGCGAGGGAAGCGCGCCGTCCACGGTGATCTTCGCATAGCTTTCGGGCGTCAGCGCGCGGGCCGAGGTCCGTACCACGCCCACACTCTGCTCGGACGTGGTGGTGAACTCACCGCCCTGAGTGACGGCGATGCGACCGCTCGACCCGTCCGAGTACATGCCCGCGGCGAGTGCCGGCTCGCCGACGGGAAGCTTGGCGGCGGAGGCCGTCGAGATCGCGCTCGTCGAGGACGTGATTCCGTAGACCGCGAGGATCTGGGGATCGAGCACCTGTCGCAGCTGGCCGCCCTGCGGCAACCAGGTGGTTCCGGCCGGGGTCCGCACCAGGTCACGCAGCAGGCCCGCCTTGGCATAGCTCGCAAGCTTCGTATCCGAGACAGTGGGCAAGGACGCGCAGTTGCCACCCCAGGACGCGACCTGGGTGCAATCCCGCATCTGGTACGCACGTGTCCCGTCGAGAAGATAGGCGGTTCCCGCAGAGGTCCGGACCAGACCCTCGGGAGTCGTCGCATCGCCGATCGCCCCGTCCAGCGCGACCCACACGCGCGGATTCACACCGTACGTTCGCGTGATCCACGCCTGATCCGCGCTGGATGCGGCCTGCATGGTCCCACTCGAGACGAGGTAGACCTGCGAATCCGACCGTTCCCGGATGAAGTGCGGACCGGTCGCCCGCCCCGCGGACGGAATCCCGGCCGCGGCTCCGTTCGGGAGCGACGAGAACGTCAGCACCGAGGGGTACTCGGCGGCCGACACCTCGAGCCACGAATCCTCGAGGAGGACGTACGACCGACCGCCGGACGAGATCCGCGTCGGCATGTAGATCGACGCCGTCAGGAATGCGAACGACTCGGCCGTGATCTCGCGGGCGCTGCGGGCCAGTGTCGTTCCGCTCGCGGCGTCGGGCACGGTGTACGCGCCCGCGTCCGTCAGCACCCGATACGGGTTCGTGGCATCGCGGTAGATCCCGACGGAGAGCACGGGCGCTGCGACCGGGTACTCGGCCAGCATGGCGCCGGAGATCTCGGACGAAACCGCCGGGATGCCATAGCGGGGAAGCATGCCCAGGTCGATGACCTGTCGCCGTGCGCCACTTTGAACAAGCCAGGTGTGGGAGCCGGATCGCACCACCCGAGCCAGCCACCCGCCGTCTCGGTAACGGTTCGCCTGCGCGTCGCTCGCGACCGGCAGGGCGCCGTAGTCCCACCCGAAGTCGGTCACCTGTTGGACATCGTTGAGCCGGAGCCGCTGCCCGCTGTCGAGCAGCCAGACGATCCCCGACTCGGTACGCACCGCGCGGTCGGCGGCCCCCTTGTCCTGGTAGCGATCGATCTCGGCCTGGCTCGTCTCCCGGACGGAGCTGATCCACGTGTACTGGGCGGCCATCTCCGCGGTGGCCAGTCGCCAGCGCGATCCGCCGCTCACGAGGTACCGCTGTCCGGTTCCCGACACCTGGAGCACCTGCAGCGTCTCGCCCTGGGTCGATCCGAACCAGTCGGTGTAGTAGTTGTAGAAGTTGCGGTTTCCGTAGCTGGAGCATCCGTCGCCCAAGCCGTAGCCGGCTGCCAGAGCCGCCGCGTTCGGCTGGTACGGCGTGTAGTTGTAGAGCGCGGCCGTGGCGTAGTTCGACACGTTCAGGTACGTGCCGCCGCAGCCGGCGTTGGGGTGATATCCGATCAGGTGGACCCCTGGCTGACGCGAGAAAGCGCCGGCCCGGTAGGTCTTGAGCTGCGTCGTGCCCGATACGATCTGGGGTCCGATACCCGCGAACGCGGGGTCGCAGGGAGCGGTGTCGGGGCATGCCTGCCCCATGGCCGCGCGGAGGTTGCGGTCGGAGGGGGCCCGGCTCGTCACCAGCCCCTGCTCCTTCTGGAGCGTCACGAGGATGACTTTGGCCGAGATCCCACAGGCGACCTGAGCCCGATAGATGAGCTCCGCGACGCGCATCGTTCCGCCCTCGAGCGCGTTGCACACCAGGTTTCCGGTGCGCTGCGACACGACTGCCGAGCGCGACGACACGCTCGTCGAGAGGATGTTGATGCACTGACCGTTCGCGCAGCTGCCGATCTTCTGATCGAGGAACTGCTGAATCTGCGCGGTGCTCATGGAATTGCCGTCGTAGAACAACGAGTCGTTGATCAGGTTCGACGCGTTGAAACCCGCGAGCGCCAGCGGCTTGCTGACGGAGTCGACCGCAGTGGTCGCGGCGAAACCATCGGAACCGGCCGTCGCCGCCGGGGCCTGCGCCTGTGCCGCGCTCGCGATCCCTCCGGAGACGAGGAGTGCGGCGATCGTGAACGAAGCCACGTACCGCCAGCCCCTCGAAAGAGCTTGTCGGGGGCGAGCGGAAGGAAGACGCATGGACCTCATTATCGCGGCGACCCCGCTATCGTGCGGGAGCAACGCACCCGGCGGGTTCGTTTGCCGATCCGGGTTAGGCTCCGTGCATGAATCGCTCTGGCGCCGCACTCGTCCTGATAGCCGCACTTCTGCTGACCGGATGCGCCCCGGAGCCGTCGACGCCCGATCCCTCGCCAACGGCCAGTTTGTCTCCCTCTGCCAGCGAATCGCCCTCCAGCCCGGAAACGGCTGACCCCGCGCCGTCCGAGTCGCCGACCGCCTCCACCGAGTCGGTCGAGGGGGTCGCGCAGCTGATCGGACTCACCGGATTCGCGATCAGCGACGAAGAATCGCCGTACATCGTGCGGTGGGGCAAGGGCACGCTGGAGGGCTCTGACGTGAGGGTGTACGAATTCTCGGACGAGGAGCAGTTCGCGACCTACGTCGACTCGGTGGCCGCGTTCGGCATCACCGCGGACAGTTTCGTTCGCGTGGGCGACTTCGCGGTGGCTCCCACCGATCCGGGCCAGCTCGAGCAGATCCGGGCCAGTCTCGGCTAGTCGGGGCGCTTCTACAGCTCGGCGTGGAGCTGCCACACCCGGTGCGCCGAGTCGCTCCAGGCGAAGGCGCGCGATCGATCCTCCGAGAGCACACGCAATCGACGGGTGATCCCCTCGTCCTCCACGACGCTGCGGAGCGCCGTTCCGACGGCGTCGGGGTCGTCCGGATCGGCGAAGTGCGCGGCGTCCGCGAGCAGTTCTTCGTGCTGGGGCGTGCGGACCGCGATGATCGGCGCACCGGCGACCAGCGCCTCGAGCAGGCGCCAGGGATAAACCGGCGCGGTGGACACCGCGACAACCGCGATCGCGCCAGCGAGCAGCGCCCCGCGGTCTGGGGCGTCTGCATCCACGATCGTGTGGACGCGCCGCTCTGCGAGCCCCGATGCCTGCGCTCGGTCGACGATCAGCGGAGCGTCGTTCTCCCCCGCACCGAGCA
Source organism: Microbacterium sp. (assembly GCF_044340635.1). Taxonomy (GTDB): domain Bacteria; phylum Actinomycetota; class Actinomycetes; order Actinomycetales; family Microbacteriaceae; genus Microbacterium. The sequence goes on along the minus strand of NZ_JBIITF010000011.1, from coordinate 102,943 downwards.
CCACGACATCCAGGTCGAGCGCCGCCGCGCGAACGAAGACGGGAGCGAGCTCATCCGAGTCCGCAGCGGATCCCAGGGCCACGATGTAGGGCGCTGCGACGCCTGCTCGCAGCACACGCTGGGGTGCATCCTCGGGCACCCCGAACCCGGTCTCCGGCGCCCCGGCGATGACACGGATGCGGGCGCCGAGCGGCGCGATTTCAGCGAGCTGCGACGCCATGGCGTGCGTGGGCACGACGACAGCATCAGCGTGACGCACTGCGCGCGCGAGCATCCCGCGCTGCCAAGCCGACGCGCCCCGCTCGAGCCTCGTGGGAGCTGTCCACGCTTCCAAAGACCAGAGCGTGACGACCGTCTGATCGTGATCATGAACACGGTCGTGGCGGACGAGGGGAGCGAGCAGGGTGGGCGAATGGATCATTCCCTGGGCTGCGCCGAGAGGGACACCCCACCTCCACGCGCGGGCGAGCTCTCGGTTCGGCACAGGCGCGCGCCACACGTCCGCGAGGCCATCGACAGGGGTGACCGCCGAGCTGTCGGCGGGCCGTGATGCCGGGAACATGCCGCCGACATCGCAGCCCGAGGGCGCGGAGGCGACCAGCGCAGAGGCCAGGCTCGCGGATGCGGCCGCCAGATCCGGGTCGGTCGGGCTCACGACCTGATCGAGCACGATGCGGAGCCTGACTGTCACCCGGTCGACTCTACCGCCGAGGGCTCGGGCGGTCTGGAGCCTGGCCGGGACGGCCAGCATCTCCACAGGCAACGGGCCCCCGGCATCCTCACGGCGTCGAACTGCTTAGATAAGCAGCGTGTCGACGCCATCTCCCGCCAGAACCCGCCGCAAACGCTGGATCGTCCTGTCCGCGGTGATCGCGTTGGTACTCCTCGTCGCTGCCGCCGCGTGGGTCGGGTCTCGGGTCCTCTCAGCGCGGGACAGTCTGGAATCCGCGGCCACGACCGCGGCGTCCATGCCCACGCTGATTCGTGCGCAGGACACGGCGGGCGTTGCGACCGCCGCACAGAGCTTCGCGGCAGACGCTGCAGCCTCAAGCGATGCCACCGGTGACCCCCTCTGGCGGATGATGGAGCTCGTTCCGTGGCTCGGCGGCAACCTCACGGCCGTGCGCGAGATCAGCGGCATCGCCGACGATCTGGCAACCGAAGCGGTGGTGCCGCTCGCGGACATCGCCAGTCAGCTCGACCCCACCGCTCTGGGATTCTCCGACGGCCGGATGGACGTAGCGCCACTCGTCGCCGCGGCGCCCGTGCTCGACCGCGCGAACGCGGCATTCCAGAACGCGGCAGGCCGCGCTCGCAACATCCAGACTCCGTCGATCCCGCTCGTATCCGACGCACTCGACGAACTTCGCCAGGCAACGAACACCGCCGCCGCATCGGTAGACGCGCTGGATCGTGCTGCGGCGCTGCTTCCCACGATGCTCGGCACCGAAGAACCGCGAACATACCTGCTGCTGATGCTCAACAACGCCGAGCTGCGCACGCAGGGGGGTATCCCCGGAGCGGTGGCGACACTTCAAGCCGAGGCCGGGCGCATCAGCATCGTGGAGCAACGCGCGGCCAGCGACATCATGCGGCCGAGAGAGCCCGTGATCGACCTCTCGGCGTCCACCATCGCCCTGTTCGACACGCTTCCGGGCCGCTTCATGCAGAACACCGTGAGTGCTCTCGACTTCTCGGAGTCGGCGGAGGCCGCGTCCGCCCTGTGGGAGCGGACCACGGGAGTCCCGGTAGACGGTGTGATCGCCATCGACACGGTGAGCCTGGCGTACCTCCTCGAGGCAACCGGACCCATTGATGCCGGCGCGTTCCGCCTCGACGCCGACAACGCGGTCGAGACTCTCCTCTCCACCGCGTACAGCGCGATCGGCGATCACGAGGTCCGTGATGATGCGTTCGCTCTGGTGGCCAGCGCCATCTTCGATGCGCTCACGGCCGGCGCGGGCGACCCTGTCGCGGTTCTCACCGCACTCGACCACGCGGCGCGCGAGCACCGACTGCACATCTGGAGCGCCGACCCGACAGAACAGGAACGCCTCGACGGGACGTCCCTTCAGACGATCCTGCTGCCGGACGATGAGTCCACCCGGCGAATCGGCGTGTTCTACAACGACGTGACGAGTTCGAAACTCGACTACTACGCCACGCCGAAGGTGACCGTGAAGGAGATCTGCGGCTCAGATCCGCGGATCCGCGTGACGGTCGACTGGTCGAACACCGTCCCGCCCGACCCTGTCGATTCACTCCCCCGCTACGTCACGGGATCCGGCCTCAGCGGCACCCCTGTCGGCGACACTCTCACCCGGGTCACGGTCGCCGGCCCGGCAGAGTGGACCGCATCCGATTACCAGTTCGATGACGGACGGATCGGCGTGCAAACCGCTCAATACCAGGATCGAACGGCCATCCAGCACGAATTCGTCACAACGCCGGGCGGCTCGCATCGGATCATCGTCGAGTTCCGGCCCCCGGCCGGCGAGCGGCCCGCAGTCGTTCCGCTCGAAGTCGTGACGACCCCGACCGTCCAGCAGGGCGCCACAGCAGAAATCTTCTCTGACTCCTGCGCCACATGATGTAAGGTGTGAAACGTCAGCTGGGGTAGTTGACATCAATTGGGGAAGTCTTCGGACGGCGACTTGGGGTCTGCCGACGAAACCGTGCACGGGATGCTGGGGAGCAGCCGTGCACGCATACTTCGCGTGAACACTGGGGAATTCTCATGCTGAAGAAGAACATAGCTGTGGTCGGAATTGCACTGGGGATCATGGCGTTCGGGGCGCCCGCCGCCGCATCCGCCGTCGACGACCCGTACGTCCTGCCGGCATCGGTCTCGATCGATGACGCCGTCATCTCGCAGTGCGAGACGTCGACGATCTCGTTCGGCGCGAACTACTGGATCGCCGACGAAACCGTCGAGGTCAGCGCGGCCGGTGCCCGCGTCGCTGGGGCACGTTTCACGCCGAGCGTCAACGCGGCCGCGAACGGGAGCCTCTCGGCGACGTTCCAGCCCCCCGCTGACGGCGAGGGCGTGTACGACATCACGTTCACCAGCGCGACGCAGAGCTACACGGCTCCGATCACCGTCACGCCCGTCGCGAACTGCGAGGCCGACCCGCAGGTCGAGCAGGCTCTCGCGCTCACGGGCGGCGGCACCTCGCCGTGGATCTACGGCATCGGCGGCGGACTGCTGGTCGCGGGCTCGGCCCTGATCACCGTCACCGTCCTGCGCCGCCGCCAGGCCTAAGCCCGCACATACGCCTCACGGCGCTGCTCGCAATCCGCGGCGGCGCCGTGAGGCGTGTCTTCGCCTGCCATGAGACCCACACAAACCGGTCATCGCCGACCCACCCGGGGAGAGAGATGATCACACGCGTCATTGCGGTCGCCCTGGCCGTCATCGCGATGATGTGGGCCGGTCCGGCAGCGGCCGCTGCGAGCGCCGATGACTCCTATGTCTCCCCCGCACGCGTGTCTGTGACACCAGCCGTCATCGAGCCCGGCGGTCGCTCGACGATCGAATTCTCGGCGGGATTCTTCGAAGGCGGAGAAGGCGTCACGACGGATGTCTCCGGCGCCCGTTCGGGGGAAGCCCGTGTCCTGGGCGCCGCGGGCACGGCGACCCTGGTCAGCCGCGCCGACGGCGGCCTGACGGCCGTTTTCCACGCATCCGAACGCGGTTGCGGGCCATACGCGATCACTTTTTCGGCGTCCCGCGACTATGTCGCCATCGTCACCGTCACGAGCGGCAATGGGCCGCGTGATGAAGCCGGCGCACTTGCCCCCCCGGGCCCCGACCTCGGCGTCGCCGCGCCGGGCACCGCGGTTCCCGACACGGGCACGGCCCGTGAACCCCTGGGCCTGCCCGACGAGTGGACGGGTTCGCGCGATCGCGAGGGACGGGTGCAGATCCCCGGTACCCGCCCCGATGCCCCGGAATGGCCGGGCCTCGAAGACCTCCCCTGGACGATCGTGCTGCTCGCAGGGATAGCGCTCGTCGCCACGACGGTCGCGGGGACGCTGTTGATTGCGGCGCGCCGCCGCGGCTGATCACCTGCGCGTCAGCAGCGGCTGATCACCTGCGCATCAGCAGCGGCTGCGCGTTCTGACACCAGACCCTGGGGAGAGACGCAGCTTCGTATCCCCGCTTCGGGATATTCTTCTTGGCGTCGTCGATGACGGCCCCGTCCGGGGATCGCTGAATGAACGAGGGGTGCGCCGTGGACCTCTCGATCGTCGTGCCGACCTTCAACGAAGCACCGAACGTTGCCGAGCTCGTGCGGCGGACAGCGGCCGCGACGGAGGGCCTCGAGCGCGAGATCCTCTTCGTCGACGACTCGACCGACGACACTCCCGCCGAGGTCGAACGCGTGGCAGCCCTCGCGGCGGTGCCGGTCAGACTCGTCCACCGCGAAAAGCCGTCTGCGGGACTCGGTGGGGCCGTATTGGAGGGCATTCGCCTGGCCGAAGCGGACATCTGCATCGTGATGGACGGCGACCTGCAGCATCCCCCCGAGGTGATCCCGGAGATGCTGCGCGCGCATCGACGCACGGGCGCCGGCATCGTCGCCGCCTCGCGGTACACCGGCGGTGGCGCGGCAACCGGCCTGGCGGATGCGGTGCGCACGGCGGTTTCTCGCGGCGCGACGCTCCTGACCAAGGCCATGTTCCCTCTGCGATTGCGCGACTCGACGGACCCCATGACCGGCTACTTCCTCGTCGACCGGACACAGCTCGACCTCGACCGCCTGCGCCCACGGGGTTTCAAGATCTTGTTGGAGATCCTGGCGAGGAATGACATCGTCGTCGCGGAAGTCCCCTTCGATTTCGCGGAGCGATCGGCCGGCTCGTCCAAGGCATCCATGCGTCAGGGGATGCGGTTTCTCGCCCAACTCTCGGTGCTGAAGTTCGGCAAGATGTCGGGCTTCGCCCTCATCGGTGCGGTCGGCGCGGTGGCGAACATCGGGATCATGGCCGGGCTCACTCATCTCGGGATGAGCTACATCTGGGCGGCGATCATCGCCGCCGAAGTGACGATCGTCGGCAACTTCCTGCTGCAGGAACGGTTCGTGTTCCGCGAGATGCTCGGTAACGCGTCGGCCCGCTGGCTGCGCTTCGCCAAGTCGTTCAGCTTCAACAATGCCGAAGCACTCATCCGCATCCCGGTACTCGCGCTGTTGGTCGAGACCTGGCACATCTCCAGCGTCTTGGCCGCCGTGATCACGCTCGCCGTGGCTTTCGTGGCGCGCTTCGCTTTCCACTCGCTCGTCGTCTACGCCCCCCAGCGAGAGGGCGCCCCCTCGCGGAGACGGGTCCTCGCGCAGAAGCTCGACGAGCAGGCGATGCAGCCCGGGGAGCTCTAGCCCGCCGGACTACGGCGTGGGCGTGGGCGTCGGTGGGTGCAGCGCCGCCTGAACCATCTCGCGCACGTAGACGTAGTCCGGTTCCTCGGCGTCGATGCCACCCTCGGGCGTCAACTCGATCGTCGTGACCGGCAACTCCTTCGTCTTCATGGCGAGTTCGGCGAAGTACGGCAGCATCGATTCCGGCAGGTCGGTCTCGACGAGCGCGGTACCCGCGACCGCTACGTCCTTGAAACGCGTGAGGACATTGCTCGGGGTGAACTGCGAGAGGATCGCCGTCTGCAGCTCGCGCTGGCGGCGCATCCGGTCCCAGTCGTTCGTCGTGTAGCGCGAGCGGGCATACCACTGCGCGGTATCGCCGTCCATGTGCTGCGGCCCGGCCTCGATCCAGCCGATCGCCCAGTCCTCGGCCGACTGACCGGTGTAGGCGGGACCTCCACCCTTGGGCAGACGCTCCACGACCGTGATGTCGACGCCGCCGAGTGCATCCACGAGCGCCGCGAAGCCGTGCATATCGATGAAAACGTAGTACGGAATCTCGATACCCAGGATGCCTTCCGCGGCATCCTTCGTCGCCTCGATCGCGGGCGTCGAGCCCGAGGCCCGCGCGTCGGGATACAGCGCGTCGCCGTCGCGGCAGACTTCGACCTCGGTGCGGAGCTGGTTGATGCCGGAGCCCCAGCCGCACGAGGCGTCGGCGTGGTTGGTGTGCCCATCGGGGTACAGGTCCAGCATCGGGCCCGGCGCGAACGGGAACCCGGGCATGTCACGCGGGATACCGGTGATGGTGGCCGCGCCGGTGTCGGCGTTGACCGAGACGACCGAGATGCTGTCGTAGCGCATCGAGTCGCGTCCCTCGCCGCTGTCGGCGCCGAGGAGCAGGATGTTGTAGTAGCCGTCCGACGGTGGCACGGCGGGTCCGCCGAGGCCGAAGATCGAGCCCAGCGTGCCCCGCGTCGCGCCCACGAGATCCGCGGCGTACAGGGCTCCCCCGGACGTGAGAACGAGAAGTCCCGCGAGAACGGCCGAGACACCGACCCGTGCGACGGGGCGGAGTTTGACCAGCCGCACCAGGCGGAACGTGTCGATCGCCAGCACGACCCAGAGGGCGGCATAGGCGATGAGCAAGCCCTGGACCAGTAGCAGCGCGATGCCGTTGGTCCCGATCCAGAGGAGCAGAAAGGGCCACAGCATCGCAGCGACCGCGGTGAGGATCAGCAGGGTCCACATGAACAGCGTGGCGCCGAGGGCGAACCGGCCGAGCCGTTTGCTGCCGGCCAACACCTGCGCGGACCCGGGGACCAGCACGTTGAAGATCACGAGCCACCACGCGCGTCTGCGCATGTAGTCGGCGGACCCCGAGTCGGGGTACCGAAGCGGCAGCTTGTTGACGATCGGCGGCAGGGACGGCGCGGCGCGCGGCAGCCGGGTAGGAGCTGCGATGCTCACAGCGCGTCCTTCAGCCGCCGGTTCTTCTCCTCGACCTCGGCCTCGAGCCGGCGGGCGTAGTCGTCGAGCGAGCCCGCGAGGGCGGCGTCGAAAGCGCCCAGGATGCGCGCGGCGAGCAGTCCCGCGTTCTTCGCTCCGCCGATCGACACGGTCGCGACCGGAATCCCGCCGGGCATCTGCACGATGCTGAGCAGGGAGTCGAGCCCGTCGAGGGTCGCGAGCGGTACGGGCACGCCGATGACCGGAAGAGTGGTGACCGAGGCGAGCATGCCGGGCAGGTGTGCGGCTCCGCCGGCACCCGCGATGATGACCCGGATTCCTCGAGCCCGCGCTCCGCGCCCGTAGGACATCAGCTTGTCGGGTGTGCGGTGAGCGGATACGACCTCGACCTCGTGCGGGACGAGCAGGTCCGTCAGGATCTGGGAGGCGTCGCTCATGACGCGCCAGTCGGAGTCGGAGCCCATGACGACGCCGACGATGGGCGCGTCGGAGGAATGCAGCGGCCGGGTCACCCGACCAGGCTAGGCCCCACTCCTGCAAGAATGCCGTTCCGCCGCGCACCGGCATGGGATGTCCCACCTTTTCACCCCAAAACCGCGTTTGGGATGAAAAGGTGGGACATCGAGCCGCAGGGCGCAGCTCAGTCGAAGTGGGCGGCCGCGGCTCGTGCTTCGTAGGCGACGTCGTCCAGTTCCTCGCCCAAGGCGTTGACGTGTCCGACCTTCCGCCCCGGCCGGGGATCCTTGCCGTAGAGGTGGATCTTCACGCCCGGATGCGCGGACATCGCCCCGGGGACACGCTCCGCGAGTCCCCCCTCGGCGGGTCCGCCGAGGACATTGACCATGACCGTCCAGGGCGCGTGCGGGGCTGTCAGACCGAGCGGCAGATCAAGGACCGCACGCAGGTGCTGCTCGAACTGGCTCGTGAGCGAGCCATCCTGAGTCCAATGACCGCTGTTGTGCGGGCGCATGGCGAGCTCGTTGACGAGCAGGCGATCGTCGGTCGTCTCGAAGAGTTCCACCGCGAGCATGCCCGTCACGCCGAGCCCGTTCGCGATCTCGCTCGCCATCGCGGCCGCGACGTCCGTCAGGCGGGCTCCCGCTCCCGGCGCGGGCGCAACGACCTCGGCACAGACCCCGTCGCGCTGGACCGTTTCGACGACGGGATACGTCGCGATCTCGCCGCGGGGGCTCCGGGCGATCTGCTGCGCGAGCTCGCGCCGGAAGTCCACCAGCTCTTCCACCAGCAGGTCACCGCCCCGCGCGTCCTCGGCGAGCGCCGCGAACCAATCCGCGGCCTCCGTGCCGTGCTCGACGACGCGAACGCCTTTCCCGTCGTAGCCGCCGCGGGGGGTCTTCACGACGGCCCGGCCGCCGTGGTCGTCGATGAACTGCTGCAGGGCATCCGCGTCCGAGACCGCGGCCCAGTCGGGTTGCGGCACCCCGAGTTCGGCGAGACGGGTACGCATCCGGATCTTGTCCTGGGCGAATTCCAACGCCGCAGGTCCCGGATGCACCGCGACACCCGCCGCGAGCAGCGCGTGCATGACGGGCTGGGGAACGTGTTCGTGGTCGAACGTGACGACATCGACGTCGCGGGCGAACGCGAGAACCGTGTCCGCGTCGCGGTAGTCGCCGACCTGGGTCGCAGCGAGCGCCGCCGACATCCCTTCCGCCTCCGCGAGCACCCGGATGTCGATGCCCAGCTCGACGGCCGGTGCGATCATCATGCGGGCCAGCTGGCCGCCGCCGACGACTCCGACGCGGTATGTCATGGTCTTCCCCTCGCAGGTGGTTGGTCGTGCGCCTCCATCCTTTCACCGGAGCGCACGGATCGTCCGCCCTCCCTGTTGCGGGGAGCCACCGGCGCTGTCGGCTCAGGCGGGGAGCGGCGGACGCGGCGGGGCGGCCAGGGATTCGTCGCTTGCCATGCCCTGGGCGTCGCGATGCGCCAAGATCTGGCTGACTTCGATCTGATCGGCGAGCACCTCTTGGAGGAGGAGGACGTCGGGAACGTTGACCAGGCGCAGCGGCTCGTCGACCCCGTTGCTCAGGATGATCGTGCCCGCCCGCCACATCCGCTGGATGGGACCGCGGCGCAGGCTGATCGTGTAGCCCCGTGAGTGCAGCAGCTCCTGTGTATGCCGGGACAGAACCCCGCGACGCGCGATGACGCGGCGCGTCGTGATCGTGTACGTGCGACTCGCCCAGGTGATCCACGGCACGATGACGAGGATCAGCACGACCGCACCACCGGCGGCCAACAGCATCCAATTCTCGAACGGTGCGGGGAGGTTGTCGTAGAACCACCCCACGCCGCCGGCTACGCAAACAGCGATCAGCGCCGACCAGCCCAAGCGACGAGCACTCCGACGCGTCCGCGCGACCAGACGCTCGGGCGCGGCCGTGCCGGGCGGTGGAGCCGGCAGGCGGTTGCCGTACGTCGTCGGCTGGGTCATGCGCTCATTCTGCCGGTCGTTGGTGCGGGATGACGCATCCCACGCGGCTGCTCGCTCAGCGGACGTGCACGACGTCCCCGGCGACGACAGATGTCTCGTCTGCCCCGCTGCGGACGACCAGTTCGCCGTGCGGCCCGATTCGTACCGCCTCGCCGACGAGTTCGGTTCCATCCGGGAGATGGACGCGCACCGAGCTGCCGAGCGTGCCGCACAGAGCCTCGACCTCGGCGTGGACTCCCGCACGCAGGGCGTCGCCGTCTTCGAGGAGGAGAGCACCGACAAGCTCACCCAGCGCCGCGAGATAGTCGGCGAGCAGCGTGTCGAGCACCGCCGGGGTGATGGCCGCGCCGAGCACTGCGAGCGATGTCGCCGTGGGCACCGGCAACTGCTCGGCCGTCATCGCCGTGTTCACGCCCGCGCCGACCACGATCGAGTCGGGCGCGCCGGGCACGACCTCGGCAAGGATGCCGCTGACCTTGCGCCCATCGACCAGGACGTCGTTCGGCCACTTCATCCGCACCGTGTGCGTCTCGCCGAGTTGCGCCGAGAGCTGGGCCGCGATGGCACGCGTGAGGGCCGCCCCCGCGAGAAGCGGTATCCAACCGCGCTCGACCGGCCGGAGGTCAGAGACATCGAGAACGACCGAGATCGCGAAGGCGGTGCCCGCCGGCGCTTCCCACGTCCGCCCACGCCGACCCCGGCCATCCGTCTGGTCGTCGGTGACCAGCACGGACAGGTTCGGCCAGGCACCCGGGTCGAGGGTGTGCGCTCTGACCAGGTCGGCGTTCGTCGATCCGGTGCGGGAGACAACCTCGACGCGCGTTGCAACGGTGGCGGCGGCGGGGAAGTCGAGGATGTGCAGACCCATGCCCCCAGGCTAGCGAGAGAGGTTGCACAAGGGATGCCGCGCGTCATTGTGCGAGACCGTCAACCGTTCGAGCGCGGGGGGCCCGGATAGAGTGAAACGCGTGAGTCATGAGCCCGACCTGTCCACCGCCGGCAAGATCGCGGATCTGCGCGCCCGATTCGACGAGGCGGTGGTCTCTGCCGAACTCGTTGCGCGTGAGAAGCAGCACGCGAAGGGCAAGCTGACCGCCCGCGAGCGCATCGAACTGCTCGTCGACACGGGCAGCTTCGTCGAGATCGATGAGTACGTGCGCCACCGCACGACCGCCTTCGGGATGGATAAGTCCCGCCCCTACGGGGACTCGGTCGTCACGGGCACAGGCACGATCCACGGCCGCACCGTCGCCGTGTATGCCCAGGACTTCTCGACATTCGGCGGATCGCTCGGCGAGGTCGCCGGCGACAAGATCATCAAGGTGATGCAGCTCGCGCTGCGCGGCGGGATGCCGATCATCGGCATCCTCGACTCCGGTGGCGCACGCATCCAGGAGGGCGTCGTCGCCCTCGGCAAGTACGGCGAGATCTTCCGCCTCAACACGGCGGCCTCGGGCGTCATCCCGCAGATCTCGCTCATCATGGGTCCCGCCGCCGGCGGGGCCGTCTACTCCCCCGCCCTGACGGACTTCGTCATCATGGTCGACAAGACCAGCCAGATGTTCGTCACCGGCCCCGACGTCATCAAGACCGTCACGGGTGAAGACGTCGGGATGGACGAACTCGGCGGTGCATACACGCACAACACACGCAGCGGCGTCGCCCACTACCTCGCCGAGGACGAGGACGACGCGATCGACTATGCGCGCACTCTCCTCGGCTTTCTGCCGGACAACAACATGACGGACGTACCCGTATACGAGTCCGGCTTCGAGTGGGAGACGACGGATGCCGATCGCACCCTGAACACGGTCATCCCGGACTCCCCGAACCAGCCGTACGACATCCATCAGGTGATCTCGAAGCTCGTGGACGCGCCTTCAGGTTCGGGTGTCGGCGACTTCCTCGAGGTACAGCCCCTCTTCGCTCCGAACATCGTCATCGGGTTCGGGCGGGTCGAGGGTCGCTCCGTGGGCATCATCGCGAACCAGCCGTCGCAGATGGCGGGCACGCTCAACATCGATGCGGGCGAGAAGGCCAGCCGCTTCGTCCGGTTCTGCGACGCGTTCTCCATCCCGATCCTGACCCTCGTGGACGTGCCCGGTTACCTGCCCGGCACCGACCAGGAGTGGACCGGAGTCATCCGTCGCGGCGCAAAGCTGCTCTACGCCTACGCCGAGGCCACGGTCCCGCTCGTCACGGTGATCCTCCGCAAGGCCTATGGCGGCGCGTACATCGTGATGGGCTCGAAACAACTCGGCGCCGACATGAACTTCGCGTGGCCGAGCGCCGAGATCGCCGTCATGGGCGGGCAGGGTGCGGTCAACATCCTGTACCGCGGCGAGATCAAGCGCGCGGAAGAGGCGGGCGAGGATGTCGCGGCCGTCCGCACGCGCCTGGCCAACGAATACACCTACAACGTGGCGTCGCCATTCCTCGCAGCCGAGCGGGGCGAGCTGGACAGCATCATCGAGCCGGCATCGACGCGTGTGATGGTCGCCAAGGCGCTGCGGTCTCTGCGCACCAAGCGCGCCACACTGCCTCCCAAGAAGCACGGGAACATCCCGCTGTGAGCTCGCCCGAAGACGTGTCGGTCGAGGTCCTCCGCGGCTCGCCGGACGAGCAAGAGCTCGCAGCGTTGCTCGCCGTCGTCACCGAGGCGTACGCCCGAGAGGCGGACGCCGTCCTCGCCGAGGACGACGCCGGGTCATCGGCCTGGGCCCGCAGCGCGCGGGGCCTCCGGCATCCCCTCGAGCGCGGACTGCCGTGGGGCCGATCGAGCTGACTGCGTCGTGAGAATCGACCGTCCTGCTCGCGAGCGGCTCATCGAAAACCCTGGAAAACCCGCAAAACTGTCCCCCAAAGTACCTACAGACAGGGTTTTCCCCACCACCGCATACTGAGTGTGCGTGACACGCTCATGCGTATGGCCGTGACCCCCGATTCTCGGGACAACGGCAACCGCGGACGATTTTCGGGTAATCGTTCCGCAACGGAGAGGGGCGGGCGACTTCGCCGCCCCTCTCCTCTCATATCGAGGATGGCTGCGGTGTCTTCCGCGCCTCCGTGACGTCAGCGTCCCGGGTGCCGGATCTCACGCCACAGGTCGACCGAATCCTCGTCTGTCTGCTCGACGACAAGGCGCCCCACGACCGTGACCGCGATGTTGTCATCGGGGGACGTGCGGATGATGATCCTGTTGGATTGCGAATCACGCAACGCCTCGGCGAGTTCCGCGCGGATCTGGCTCAGATCCTCGTCCGGCACACCCTCGAGTCCACCCTCGTCGAACACGCTCACCTGTGCTCCCCGGCGTCGCGCCGCATCGATCTCAGCGCGCACACCGTCGTCGAGCAGACGCGGTCCGCGAAGCTCGTCGCGGAGCCGGGCCTCGGCCATCCCCGCCTCGCGACGCTCGGACTCGCTGAGCAGGCCGTGCATGGCGATGACGCGCGCGAGAACGGGACCTCCGACGGCCAGGGCCCGCTGCAACTGGACCCGTCGCTCGCGCTCCCGTCCCTCCTGCGCGGCTTCCCACGCGGATGTGACCGCCTGCAGCTCGGCCAGTTGATCGGCGTCACGCTCGGCGCGATCGATCAGGAAGACCAGGAGGTGCGCGACCCCGACCCAGACGATCGAGCCGACGAGACCCTGGCTGAGCGCCTCGATCGGCCCCATCCAGATCATCGCGCCGATCGAGAGCACGACGGTGCCGGCCCACGCGATCCAGGTTCTGCGTCGCACCATCAGCACGACCATCAGGGCGCCGCCGCCCCCGACGTACCAGGTGCCGTATGTGGCGGTCCGGGCGGCGCCCTCGGCGTCGGCAACCGCAAAACCCGTCATCGAGGGAACGATCGCGACCGTGATGAGCGCGACGACGGCAGCCCAGAGCGGCATCGGTTCGCGAGGAGAGTCTGCCCCGGCCAGGGGACGCGGGACCGCGAAGATCGTCACGACCGTCGCAGCGAGGTAGAGGATCAAGCCCGCGACGAGGAATCCGGGACGCTCGGGGATCACGGTCCACAGCGATCCGCGCGCGGCCTGATACACCGCGAAGGCGAGTGCGAGCGCGGCGAGCACGGTACGGACGGTCACCGTTGCACCTCCCGCCAGCGCAGCGTCACGGTCGTGCCGTGCGGGCCGGAATCGATGACGGCCTCACCGTCGATCGCGGCGATGCGCGCGAGGATCGATGCGCTGATTCCGAGACGGTCGTCGGGGACCGCTTCGACGTCGAATCCGGGGCCTTTGTCCGACACGACGACTTCGACGGCGGCCAGACGCTCCTCGTCGTGGCCGGCACTGTGCGGCGCACCTTCGGCCGCGTCCGTATCGGGCGAGGACACGCCCTCCCCGACTCCGGACGGGTCCGGGCGAAGATCGGCGGGACGACGCACGATCGCCTCGAGCCCGACTCCGTCCGCATGCTGGATCGCGTTGGCGGCCGCCTGCGTCGCGGCCCGGATCAGCGCAGCGGCGACGGCGGGCGGCACCTTCGGCTCGTCTTCCGCCCCCTCGACGCGGACCTGCAGCCGGAGCCCCAGGTCGGCGAGGGATGCCTGGATGCCGCGCGCGAGAGCCTTCATCGTCGCCGACTGGGGATCGATCCCGCCGCTCGGAGTGCCCGTGTCCGCGAGACCCTCCAGCGCTTCACGCGCCATCGACATCGCGAGCGATCGGGCCCGTGGGCCGTCCGCTCGCTCGGCCGCGATCAGGGCGGCGAGCACGCTGTCGTGCATGAGCGCCGAGACGGCGACACGCTCCTCCTGCGCGGCCTGCGCCTCCGCGGCCTGAGCGTAGGCGGCAACCGTGCGAGCGCGTTCGCGGTCGACACCCGAGGCCATCCGGCGGAAGATCGTCACGAGCGTCATCAGGAGGCCGCCGAGGATGAGCGAGTACGGCACCTCGAAGACCGCGGCGAGCAGGAACTCGGGTTCGAACCCCCCCTGCCAGACCCTCACGACGCCGTAGATCAGCGGCGTGGCGATGGTCCACGCGAGTTGGAGCGGAAAACGGAAGGCGATGACCGCGGCGATGGTTGCGACATTGATCAGGTACCACGGCCAGGGTTCGGGAGTGGCAGCGGGGACGGATCCCGCCGTCGCGAACGGCCAGATCGCCAGCATGACGATGTAGATCACGGCGAAGGCACCGGTAGCCACACGAGCGGTTGCGCGGAAGAAACACGCGCCGCACATGATGATGAGCGATCCGAAGACGATCGTCAGAAGCGGAACGGTCCAGCCGGGACGCAGCCCCGCGTTGTTGCCGAGTGCGATGAAGAACGCCTGGATGCCGAGGACGAAGCATCCCACCGCCGCGGCGATCGCCGCGATCCGCTCGATGCGACGACGAGTGAAGGTGCCCTGCCAGGCGGAGGCCAGCCTGCCCTGGGGAATCTGGCCCCACGCACGATCCCACGCGACCGTCGTGTCCGTCGCGGCGTCAGCGGTGTCGTTCTCAGGCGCCACCGGATGGGTCCTCCGACGGCTGCTCGACGATCCCGTCCTCCATGGCCCGACGCAGCAGGTCGACCTTCGTCGGCGCGGGTCTGCCCACCTCCACGTACTTGACGCGCACACGGGTGATGTTCTCTTTCGCCGTGGAGTAGGCAACGCCCAGTCGATCGGCGACCACCTTCAGCGGCAACCCCGCAGCGTAGAGCCGCAGGACCTCGCGCTCGCGGGCCGAGAGCTGAGCGTCGGCGAAGGCGCGATCGCCGTCGACGGCACTCGCCCACTCGACATTGTCGAGATGCTCTCCCGCCGCGACTGTCCTGATCGCGGCGATGACGTCGCCGATGGGAGAACTCTTGCTGACGACGCCGGCCGCGCCCGCCATGAGCGCTTCACGAACGGCAGCGGGCCGGTCGGCCACGGAGTGGATGATGACGCTCGACCCGTCCGAGACGAGGCGGCTCACATTGTCGGTCGCTGTGGTGCCGTCTCCGAGCGTCAGATCCAACACGACGACGTCCGCCGGAGCGGAGCGTGAACCGGTGCGCCACGCCAAGTACTGCGCGACGGTCGCCCCCGAAAAGACCAGATCCTTGCCCGCACGGGCGAGCGCTGCTTCGAGGCCCAGGCGCACGGATTCGTGATCGTCGATCAGGGCAACCCGCGTCATGGGGACAGCCTAGCGGCGCGAGGGGGCGGAACCCGCGGCGGCGCGGGCCGCGTCTCTGCCGAAGACGGCGATGGCCTCCACATGATGCGAGTTGGGGAACAGGTCCAACGCCCGCAAGTCCCGCAACTCGTACCCCTCGGTCTCGAACGTCGCGGTGTCTCGGGCGAGCGCCACCGGGTCGCACGCGACGTAGATGACGGTGCGGGGTGCCAGCGCCGCGATCGCCTGCACGACACCGGCCCCGGCACCGGCGCGCGGCGGATCGAGCAGCACGGTCGCATCGCGGTACGCGTCGGCGAGCGATCCGGACGCTTCGGATGCCTCGGCCACTTCAGCCGCGAGATACCGGTCGACACGCGCCGTGACCGCCTCGGCATTGCCCCACTCGCGCAGATTCCGCGCCGCATGATGGGTCGCGCGGGGGGCGGACTCGACCGTCGCGACGCGGGTCGAGGACCCACCGACCTCGCCCATCACAGCGGCGAAGAGACCGACCCCGCCATAGAGGTCGAGGTTCGGTGCGTCCGGATCGAAGCCCGCGCCCGCGAGGGCCTTCGCGACCGCATCGGCGAGTGTCTGCGCCGCCAGGCGATGGACCTGCCAGAAGCCGCCCGCGTCCACACGGAAAGATCGGCCGCGCGCCGTTTCGACGACGACCTCGTGCGCCGCCGTGTCGGCTCCTCGGCGCGGTCCGCCCCGTGAGCCGCGGCGCGGGCCGGCAGCATCCGTCCGCTCGATGACGCGAACCTGACCGTCCGACGGCAGGACGAGATCGATGCGGTCGCCGCGGCGGGTGCCCAGCTGCAGGGCCGCCTCGGCGAGCGCCGGAGCGGCGAGCGGGTGCGACGTGACGGGCACGATGTGGTGGGAGCGTGCCGCATAGGGTCCGACCGCGCCATCCGAGCCGACGTGCAGGCTCAAGCGCGTGCGCCACCCCGTCCCCTCCGCGGTCTCGTCTGCTCCCGCGGCCTCGACGACCACGTCGACGGGCCGGTGGGCAAAGCGCTCGAACGCCTCGCGAAGCACCCGAGCCTTGAGTTCGCGCTGCGCGTCGAGGCGGATGTGCCCGAAGTCCGCGCCGCCCGGGCGCCCGTGCGGCGCCTTGTCGATGTCCGCCTCGGGCCAGATGTGCGGCCGACGTGTCTCGACCGCCTCGAGCACCTCGAGGGCCTCGGCGCGCCAGAACGCGGGGCGCGAGGCATCCGTGATGCGTGCGCGCACACGCTCGCCCGGGATCGCGTCGGGGACGAAGATCACGCGGCCCTCGTGCCGGGCTACGAAGATGCCGCCATGCGCGACGCCGGTGATCTCGAGGTCGATCGTTTCCGCGGTATCCACTCTTCGAGCATTTCACAGTCGGCACGCGCCGATGACGGCCTGCGCGGCCTCCCACGAACGGACGCGACACGCCGTGTGGCCGCGCTCGTCACGGCGTGTTGGGTCCGTTCGTGAGCCCCGACGCCGGTCGCTAGCGTGGGGGCATGCGCGTCTGCCTCGCCTCCACGTCTCCCGCCCGACTGATGCTGTTGCGCCAGGCCGGCATCGAACCCCTGACCCTGGCCCCCGACGTCGACGAAGAAGAGGTGATCCGCGCCGTCGAGAGCGCCGAGGGTCGTACCCTGGCCCCCGACGAGCACGTGCTGCTGTTGGCACGGCGGAAGGCGGCAGATGTCGCGGCTCGTCTCGGCGTGGACGACCCCGCGTTCGACGGGCTCGTGATCGGCGGCGACTCGATGTTCGAGCTCGACGGCGAGATCCTCGGCAAACCCCACACTGCCGACAACGCCACGGCACGCTGGAACGCCATGCGCGGCAAGACGGGCGTGTTGCACTCGGGGCACAGCGTCTTCCGCGTCGGCCCCGGGCTCGAACCGCGCGAGGCGCATGCGGTCGCGCACGCATCCGTCACCTTCGCGGACGACATCGACGATGCCGAGATCGCCGCGTACGTCGCGACCGGTGAGCCCCTGCACGTCGCGGGCGCGTTCACGATCGACAGCCTCGGCGCCCCGTTCATCGTGCGGGTCGAGGGAGACCCGTCGACCGTCGTCGGGATGTCGCTGCCGACACTTCGCCGTCTGGCCCGCGAGCTGAACGTGGAATGGACCCGGCTGTGGCGGACGTTGTAGACGTTCCCCCACGTTCTGCGCGGCTTTTTGTCGGGACCTGTCAAAACTCGGGGCCGGAGCGTCGATAGGCTGGCGACCATGCCCGAATTTGGCAAAGTCCTCATCGCCAATCGTGGCGAAATCGCTGTCCGAATCATCCGCGCCACCCGCGACAGCGGGCTCGGCTCCGTCGCTGTGTACGCCGATCAGGATCGCGACGCCCTCCACTCGCGCCTGGCCGACGAGTCCTATGCGCTCGAAGGGTCGACGAGCGGCGACACCTACCTCTCCATCGAGAAGATCCTCTCGGTCGCGCGACGTTCCGGCGCCGACGCCATCCATCCGGGTTACGGGTTCCTCGCGGAGAACTCCGCCTTCGCGCGTGCCGTGATCGATGCGGGACTGGTCTGGATCGGGCCGCCGCCCGAGGCGATCGACGCCCTCGGCGACAAGGTCACGGCGCGTCACGTCGCCGAGCGCGTCGGCGCCCCCCTCGCTCCCGGAACCCCTGGTCCCGTCTCGAACGCCGACGAGGTCGTCGCGTTCGCCCGCGAGGTCGGCCTGCCCGTTGCCATCAAGGCCGCGTACGGCGGCGGCGGGCGCGGCCTGAAGGTCGCCCGCGAGTTCGACGAGATCGCCGAACTCTTCGAGTCCGCAACGCGCGAGGCCGTCAGCGCCTTCGGCCGTGGCGAGTGCTTCGTCGAGAAGTACCTCGACAAGCCGCGCCACGTCGAGACCCAGTGTCTCGCGGATGCCGCGGGCAACGTCGTGGTCGTGTCGACCCGCGACTGCTCGCTGCAGCGCCGTCATCAGAAGCTCGTCGAAGAGGCACCGGCGCCCTTCCTCAGCCCCGAGCAGACCCGAACCCTCTACGAATCGTCGAAGGCGATCCTGCGCGAGGTCGGCTACGTCGGCGCGGGAACCTGCGAGTTCTTGATCGGCGCGGATGGCACGATCTCGTTCCTCGAGGTCAACACCCGGCTGCAGGTCGAGCACCCCGTCTCGGAAGAGGTCACGGGCGTAGATCTCGTCCGCGAGCAGTTCCGGATCGCCGCGGGCGGCCTGCTCGAGGGCGGTGACCCCGAGGTCACCGGGCACTCGATCGAATTCCGCATCAACGGCGAGGACCCGGGTCGCGGCTTCCTGCCGCAGCCGGGCCCGATCCATGTGTTCAAGACGTTCGGAGGCCCCGGCATCCGTCTCGACTCCGGCGTCACCGCCGGCGACACGGTGAGCGGCGCGTTCGACTCGTTGCTGGCGAAGATCATCGTCACCGGCCGGGACCGCGCCGAGGCGCTCAGCCGTGCCCGACGTGCCCTCGACGAGTTCGAAGTCGCGGGTCTGCCGACCGTGCTGCCCTTCCACCGCAAGGTCGTGCGCGACCCGGCCTTCACCGCCGAGGACGGCGAGTTCGGCGTCTTCACGCGCTGGATAGAGACCGAATTCGCCAACGACATCCCGGCGTGGGACGGCGAGCTCAGCGACCCCACCCCCGCCGAGGCGCGGCACACGGTCGTCGTCGAGGTCGCGGGAAAGCGCCTCGAAGTCAGCCTGCCCGACCGGATCGTGTCATCCGCCACCGCGGTAGGACGCCCCGCCGTTGTGCCGCCGTCACGCCGCGATCATGCGAAGACCGTGCTCTCCGGAGCATCCGGTGACGCCGTGAAGGCGCCCATGCAGGCGACGATCGTGAAGCTCGCCGTCGAGGACGGCCAGCAGGTCGTCAAGGGCGACCTGGTCGTCGTGCTCGAAGCCATGAAGATGGAGCAGCCGATCCAGGCCCATAAGGACGGTGTGGTCGGCGGGATCGATGCGAACCCGGGGACCACAGTCTCGGCCGGTCACCAGCTGCTCACGATCAGCTGAGCCGGCGCGTTCCGCTGCCGCGAGATCAGCCCTCGTCGAGATCCGGTCCGTGATCGACGATGTGCATCGAGCGAGCCAGATCGGTGATGCTGCTCGCCAGCGACGGGTAGACCGCGAAGGCACGCGAGAGTTGGTCGACGCTGAGCCGACGATCGACCGCCACGGCGATCGGATAGATGAGCTCGGATGCCTTGGGCCCGACGATCACACCCCCGAGCACCGTTCCCGAACCGCGACGGGCCATGAGCTTGACGAAGCCGTCCGTGATGCCCATCATCTTCGCGCGCGGGTTGGCGGCGAGCGGCAGCTTGTGCACGACGCCCTCGATCTTGCCGTCCAGGATGTCCTGCTCGGACCATCCGACCGTCGCGATCTCGGGAGCCGTGAAGATGTTGGCCGCGATCCGGCGGCGCTCGATCGGGATCACGATGTCGCCCAGGGCGTGGAAGACGGCCGTGCGGCCCTGCATCGAGGCGACCGAGGCGAGCGGCACGAAGGTCGTGCAGTCCCCCGCCGCGTAGATGTTCGGGACGGAGGTGCGCGAGACACGGTTGACGCGGATGTTGCCCGACGACGTCATCTGGACCCCCGCCTCTTCGAGGCCGAGCCCCGCCGTATTGGGGATCGAGCCGACCGCCATCAGACAGTGGCTGCCCTCGATGCGGCGCCCGTCGGCGAGCGTCACGACGACACCGTCACCCTCGCGGACGACCGAGTCGGCGCGTGCCTTCGAGAGCAGGGTCATGCCGCCGCGGCGGAAGACCTTCTCGAGCACGGCCGCGGCATCCGCGTCCTCACCCGGCAGAACCTGGTCGCGGCTCGAGACGAGCGTGACCTTGGCACCGAGGTTCATGTACGCCGAGGCGAACTCGGCGCCGGTGACACCCGATCCGACGACGATCAGGTGCTCGGGAAGGGTGGGCATGTCGTAGAGCTGGGTCCACGTCAGGATGCGCTCGCCATCGGGCTTGGCGCTCGGCAGCTCGCGCGGAGAGGCGCCGACCGAGATGACGAGGGTGTCGGCCTCGACGCGATCGAAATCGGTGCCGTGGGGGCCGGTCGAAACGACCACGGCGCCCGGGCCCTCGAGTCGACCATGGCCCGAGATGATGCGGACGCCCGCGTCGAGGAGCGTCTGACGCATGTCCTCGGACTGCTGGCGGGCGAGCGAGAGCAGACGCTTGTTGACGGCGGCGAGGTTGATCGCCACCTCCGGCCGGCTGGGCTTGCCATCCGAGTTGCGCGCGAAGAACTGCACGCCGAGATCGGATGCCTCGGAGATTGCCTTGGCCGCATCCGCGGTGGCGATGAGGGTCTTCGACGGCACGACATCCGTGATGACCGCGGACCCTCCGACACCCGCTCGTTCGACGAGCGTTACCTCGGCGCCGAGCTGGACGCCGGACAGCGCCGCCTCATAGCCACCGGGCCCGCCACCGATGATTGCGATTCTCTGTGTGCGTTCGAACTCACCCGACATGGTCCCCATTGTGTCATCCGCCGCGACGCGGCCTGACGACTCGGCCCGGCGACCCGGTCCTGACACGCATCACATGATCGGCTCGCATCCACCGCGTCGCGTGTGGCCGACCCGGCCCGCGCTTCCTAGAGTGGGGGGATGTCAACGCACACCCCCCACCCCCTCGATGACCCCGCTGCGGACCCGTTCGCGATCGCAGCCGAGGCGGCCGCCGATATCGCGCGGCTGACCGGCGTCGAGAAGCATGACATGGCCCTGACGCTCGGATCGGGCTGGGGCCGCGCCGCGGAACTCATCGGAGACACCGTCGCATCCTTCCCGGCGACCGAAGTCACGGGATTCAGCAAGCCCGCCCTCGAGGGCCACGTCGGAACCCTGCGGAGCGTCCGGACACCCGGCGGCAAGCACGTGCTGGTCATCGGGGCGCGCACCCATTACTACGAGGGCCACGGGGTCCGACGCGTCGTCCACAGCGTGCGGACCGCCGCCGCGGCGGGGGCGCAGATCATGGTGCTCACGAACGGTGCGGGCGGGATCCGCGAGACCTGGGCGCCCGGCCAGCCGGTCCTGATCAGCGACCACATCAACCTCACGGCGGACTCCCCGCTCGAGGGCGCGACGTTCATCGACCTGACCGATCTGTATTCGTCGCGCCTGCGCGACATCGCCCGAACCGTCGACCCGAGTCTCGACGAAGGCGTCTACTGCCAGTTCCGGGGGCCCCACTACGAAACCCCCGCCGAGGTGCAGATGGCGAAGGCCATCGGCGGGCACATCGTCGGCATGTCGACCGCGCTCGAAGCGATCGCCGCGCGACAGGCAGGCATGGAGGTGCTCGGGTTCTCGCTCATCACGAACCTGGCCGCCGGCATCCAGAAGACCCCGCTGAGCCACGAAGAGGTCATCGAGGCCGGTCGCGAGGCCGAGCCGGTCATCTCATCGCTGCTCGCCCGTGTGATCGGCGAGCTATGACCGAGACGATTTCGCGGGGAGCGGATGCTGGCGCGTCCTCCGATCCCGCGCTCGAGGCCGCACGTGCGTGGCTCGCCGAAGACCCGGACCCCGAGACACGCGACGAGCTGTCCGGGCTGATCGGGCGCGCCGAGGGCGGCGACGCCGAGGCATCCGCGTCTCTGCACGACCGCTTCGACACCCGCCTCGCGTTCGGGACGGCGGGCCTGCGCGGCGAGCTGGGAGCCGGCAGCAACCGGATGAATCGGGTACTGGTCGCTCAGAGCGCGGCCGGGCTCGCGGCCTTCGTGCGCGACCGGGTGTCCGGGTCCGCCCCGGAGACGCGCGGCACGATCGTGATCGGGTACGACGGCCGGAAGAACTCCGCGGTGTTCGCGCGGGATTCCGCCGAGATCTTCGCGGGCGCGGGGCTGCGCGCCATCCTGCTCCCCCGCATGATGCCCACGCCTGTGCTGGCTTTCGCGGTGCGGCATCTCGGGGCAGACGCCGGCGTGATGGTCACCGCCAGCCACAATCCGCCGCGCGACAACGGGTACAAGGTCTACCTCGGCGGCGAGGACGCCGGGGCGCAGATCGTCTCCCCCGCGGATGCCGAGATCGCAGCGCGGATCGACGAGGTCGCCGCGGGCACACCGGTGTCGCGCATACCGCGTTCGCTCGGGTTCGAAATGGCGGGTGAGGACATCCTCGAGGAGTACGTCGCCCAGACCGCGGCCACCGCGCCCGCCCCCGAGGGTGCACGCGACCTGCGCTGGGTGTACACCGCTCTGCATGGCGTCGGGCACGAGACACTCGATCGTCTCCTGTCCGCGGCCGGTTATCCCGCGCCCATCACGGTCGACGCGCAGATAGCGCCCGACCCGGACTTCCCGACCGTCGCGTTCCCGAACCCGGAAGAGCCCGGCGCCATGGATCTCGCGATCGAGGCGGCCGTCGAGGCGGATGCCGAGTTGGTTCTGGCGAACGATCCCGATGCCGACCGGCTCGCCGTCGCGATCCCGGACGGCGCGGGCGGGTGGCGACGCCTCAGCGGCAACGACGTGGGGCTGCTGCTCGGCTGGCGGGCGGCCCGGCAGGCCCGCGCCGCGGGGGCGCCCGAGGGATCGTCCCTGGCGTGCTCGCTCGTCTCGTCGCCCGGGCTCGCCGCGATCGCGGGGCACTACGGCCTCGATTTTCACGAGACGCTGACGGGGTTCAAATGGATCTCGCGAGCGCCCGGAATGGTCTTCGGCTTCGAAGAAGCGCTCGGATACCTCGTCGATCCGCACGTCGTCCGAGACAAGGACGGGCTCTCCGCCGCGGTCGCGCTGCTCGAGCTTGCGGCTCAGGCGCGCGCGTCCGGCTCGACGCTCGGCGGGATGCTCGCGGACATGGCGACGCACTTCGGGCATTTCGCCAGCGCGCAGGTGTCGATGCGGGTCGATGATCTCGCCGTCATCGGACAGATCATGGCGCGGCTGCGGGCGGAGCATCCGACCGACATCGGAGGCATCCGTGTCTCTCGTGTCGACGATCTGCTCGAGGGTTCGGGGGCGCTGCCTCCCGGGGACGTGGTGCGACTGTGGCTCGATGACGGGTCGCGGCTGATCGTGCGCCCGAGCGGCACGGAACCGAAGCTGAAGGTGTACATCGACGTGCGCGGCGATTCGGCAGAGGATGCCGGGGCTCGGACGGCCGTGTTGGAGGATGCGTCGCGCGCCCTCATCGCCCGGCTGCAGGGCTGACGGCCCGGGTTCAGCCTTCCGGGTCGAGGATGGCCTCGAGGCGGTCGAGCAGCGCCTCGGCGTCGGGCCCGTCCACCGCAACCACGATCGACTCGCCACGATGGACATCGAGAGTCATGAGCCCCAGGACGCTCGCGCCGTCAACCGGCGCGCGGCCGGCCGCGCGAACCTCGACGGTCCCCGGGTGAGCACTCGCGAGGCGCACGAACTCGGCGGCGGGACGGGCATGCAGCCCGGCGGCAGCGGCCACGGTGATGACGCGCTCGACGTTGCCGACCACCATGTCACCTCCCGCGATCCTGCAATCGATGACCCCCGTGGGGCATGTGCGCCCACTGTACGTGACGGGCCATCACCCGTCATGCGTCAGCCGTCGATGACCGCGACGAGTTCGTCGAGGAAAGCCGGAAAATCGGTGCCGCGGCGAAGGATCCGTTGCACGCTCTCCCGCTCGGAGAACACCTCGACCAGCTGCTCGAACACGGTCTGGAACGCGGCGCGATCCCCCTCGCTGAACGCCACCAGCGCCACCACCTGCACGCGCGAGTCGCCCCACGGCACGGACTGCTCGGACACCGCGATCGAGATGGCCGTGCGCGTCGCCGTCATCGTGAGCGCGTGCGGCACGGCGAGCGCGTCCGTGAACGCGGTGGACGACAGGCGTTCGCGCTCGATCGTGCGCTCGATGTAATCGTCGTCGATGACCCCGGCCGCTCTCAGCGGCGCACCGAGACGCCGGATGATCGCCTCATCCGAATCCGCCGGATCGAGACCTCGCACGAAGGCGGCAGCATCGAAATACTGCTCGAGTTCGCCCCGCAGCCGGGCCAGACGCCGCCCCCGCCGCACGCGCGCGGCGGCCGCGCCGACCCGTTCGACATCCCCCTCGGTCAAGAACGGCTGCACGCGGACGATGCGATCGGATGCCTCGGGTGGCGCGATCGTCGTCAGCACCAGGTCGGTCGATATCGCCGCCCAATCCGGGTCGGCCCGTGTCTCGACGGTAACGACCTCGATCGAGCGGCCGAGGGACCGGTCAACACTCGATCGCAGCAGCTCGTGCAGTTCGTAGTAGCCGGGGCAGACGATCGTGGCCGTGACGATCGCATCCGCCCGTCTGCTGCGCTCGAGCCGACCCCCGACATGCATCGCGATGTAGGCGAGCTCGTCGTCGTGGAGTTCGAGCCCGAGGCGCTCCTGCAACTGCAGCGCGAGGAACACCGCGACCTCGAAGATCATCGGGTAGCTCGACTTGATCGAGCGGGTCAGCGGGTTGCGCGACCACGCCCCGACGCGGGAGCGGTGCCGCAGATTCTGCACGTGCAGGGCGAGACGGAGCACGAAGTCTTCGTGGCCGAGGTCGACGCCGAACTCATCGACGGCGCGGCCCACGGCATCGCGCACGGCGGCTTCGACATCGGGTTCGAGCAGCTCGCGCTGATCACCGCCCTCGTCTGCAGGCGCGACGACTCGTGTCTGCAACAGTGTGGCGAGGTGTCGACGATCGGCGAGGCCGAGGTCGACACCGAAGCGGGCTTCCGCGAGCCGTCCGACGATCGCCGCGACACCCGAGTCGGCACTCGAATCCTCAGCGTCGGCGATGACACGGCGACGGCGCGTGCGATCCACCGCGATCGCCACGTGGAGCAGCACATCCGTGATCGCGTACTCATTGATGTAGAAGCCGTGCGCCGCAAGCTCGGCCACGAGATCATCCTTGAAACGGCCGAGCGCGTCCGGGTCGACGTACTCGGCGGCCAGGGAGCGGCGCAGGAGCGGTGTTCCGAGGGCCCCGGCGTCCATCTCGTCATGGACGAGCCGGCTGAGCAGACGGCGCTGTGCTTCTTCCGGACCGCGCAACCGCAGGACACTGCCTGACCGCTCGAGCGACAGACCCGCACTGGCAAGCAATGCCCGCACCCGAGCCAGATCTCCCTCGAGGGTGGCCTCGCTGACGAAGAGGCTCGCCGCCGTCGCATACACGTCGATCCCGTCATCGGCATCGAGCAGGGCACGCACGAGGGCGTGCAGGCGATCCCGCGGCGTCGATGCATCCGGGGCCACATCGCGAAGCGATGCGACCGTCGCCGGATCGATGCGGTAGCCGAACGGGCCGGATTCGATGGGGTCGACGTCTGCCAGACGCGCGTTGATCGAGGTCACATAGCTCCGGATGCTTCGCGGCGTGACGCCGAGCGCATCCGCGAGGGTCGCCGCGGTGACCCATTCGCCGTCACGCGCCAGCAGGGCGATGACCCGGTCTTGTCGCGCCCTCGTCACGCGCCGCCGCCTTTCCCTGATGACGCGCGGCAAGATCGCGCGTTCCGCTCAGTCAATCACGTCGGTCGCGTCCGGGGCCGGGAACCGGACGACGCTTTCCGCGGGGGCGGAAAGCAGAGTGCATTGTCGGCTCACAGCGATCTCACAACAATGGAACGGAAGGAGGTACGGATCGATGAGGATCCTCGTGATCTGTGGCGCGGGTGCGTCCAGCACCTTCGTGGCGATGCGTTTGCGGCATGCCGCGCACAACGCCGGACTCTCCGTGCAGGCTCTCGCGGGCACCGTCGAGTCGCTCGCCGTCGACCTCGACTCCACCGACATCCTTCTCGTTGCGCCGCACCTCGCCCGTGAACTTCCCGATCTCGAGCAGTTCGCCGCGCAGCGGAGCGTTCGGGTCATCCTGCTGCCCGAAGACGTCTTCTCGGACATCGATGGCACACGCACGCTTCGAACCGTTCTGCCCGCGATGAGCACAGATCTGCCCCTGACCCCACCGACCACTGACTTCCCTATTGAAAGGACACCCCATGGCTGAGATCACTCGCACCGTGCGCATCGGATCTTCACACGGACTGCACGCCCGCCCGGCGAAGATGTTCGCACAGGCGGCGAAGGAGGCCGGCTTCCCGGTGACCGTCGCGAAAGACTCGGGCAAGCCCATCAACGCCGCCAGCATCCTCGGTGTCATCTCGCTCGGTGTCGAGCATGGCGACTACGTCACGCTCGCGGTCGATACGGACGATCACGATGCCGGTGAGGCGACGCTGGACCGCCTGGCCGAGCTGCTCACCACCGACCACGACGCGGCGTGAGCATGGCAGAGCTGCGGGGAGTCGGCATCGGACTGGGCGTCGCCCAGGGCCCGGTCGCCCGTATGGCCGAACCCCTACCGGCGCCCACCGACTCGGCGAGCGAACTGACTCCGGAAGAAGAGACCGCACGCGCCCGCGCCGCAGTGGCGGACGTCGCGCGAGAACTCGAATCCCGTGCCGTCGCGGCCGGCGGTATGGCGCAGGAGGTGCTCGAGGCCCAGGCCATGATGGCCGAGGATCCCACCCTCGAAGAAGAGCTCGACACGCGCATACAGGCCGGCAAGACGGCCGAGTTCGCGGTATTCGATGCCTTCCAGTCCTTCCGCGCGCAGCTCGAAGCGGTCGGCGGATATCTCGGCGAGCGAGCCGCGGATCTGGACGACGTGGCGCAGCGCGTCATCGCGAACCTCCGCGGTGTGCCGGCCCCGGGGGTGCCCGACCCCGGGCACCCGTTCGTCCTCGTGGCGAAGGATCTGGCCCCGGCCGACACCGCGCTGCTCGATCTCGACATGGTGCTGGCCCTGATCACGACGGAGGGCGGCCCGACATCGCACACGGCGATCCTCGCCCGCGAGAAGTCGATCGTCGCGGTGGTCGGCGTGGCCGGAGCGAAGGATCTCGCGGACGGCGACGCGGTGATCGTGGATGCCGCGGCGCACGTCGTCGTCACCGACCCGACCGCGGAAGAGCTCGCCCGGGCGCAGAACCGGGCGGACGCGCGCCGCGACGCGGCATCGGCACCCATCACCCCGGGAGCGCTCGCCGACGGGACCCCCGTGCCGCTGCTCGCGAACCTCGGGTCGCCGAAGGGCGCTGCCGAGGCCGTCGAGCTCGGGGCGGAGGGAGTCGGGCTGTTCCGCACCGAGTTCCTGTTCCTCAGCGCCAGTCAGGCGCCGACGGTCGCCCAGCAGCGGGACTCGTACACCCAGCTTCTCCAGGCGTTCCCGGGCAAGAAGGTCGTGGTCCGGGTGCTGGACGCCGGCGCCGACAAGCCCCTGCCGTTCCTGAACGACGTGCACGAAGAGAACCCGGCCCTCGGACTCCGCGGGCTGCGGGCGCTGCGGGCGAGCGAGGACATCCTGCGTGAGCAGTTGACGGCCCTGGCAGAAGCGGATGCTCGGACGTCGGCCGACCTCTGGGTCATGGCGCCGATGGTGGCGACGGTCGAAGAGACGGAGTACTTCGTCACGATCGCCCGCGAGTACGGCCTCAAAACGGCCGGTGTGATGATCGAGGTGCCCTCCAGCGCCCTGCTGGCGGACCGTGTTCTCGCGCACGCCGACTTCGCGTCGATCGGCACGAACGACCTGACGCAGTACACGCTGGCGGCGGATCGTCTGCTCGGGTCGGTCGCCTCGTTCCAGGACCCGTGGCACCCCGCGGTGCTTCGGCTGATCCGCGAGGTCGGCGACGCCGGCCGCGCAACGGGTAAGCCCGTCGGCATCTGCGGCGAGGCGGCTGCCGACCCGCTGCTGGCCGTCGTGCTCGTGGGCCTCGGTGCGACGACCCTGTCGATGGCGCCCACGGCGCTCGCGGATGTTCGCGCCATCCTGCTCACCCACTCCCTCGGAGATGCACGCCGCATCGCCGAGGCAGCCCTCGCCGCGAATGACGCGGCATACGCCCGATCCGCGGCCTTGGCAGCAGCCACAGCCGCATCCACCCCGGCATCATCGCCGACCGACACACGAGAGAAAGAGACACAGTCATGACGACGACGTCACCCCCCGCGAAGAGCGGGGTCAACAAGGCGCGAGTCGGAGTCCAGCGCTTCGGCACGTTCCTCTCCGGCATGATCATGCCCAACATCGCGGCGTTCATTGCGTGGGGCTTCATCACGATGCTCTTCATCGCGGTGGGCTGGCTCGGCGGATGGACCCCGGTCGCTCCGCTGCTCGGCGGTTTCGGCAATGCGGATGTCATCAACTGGCCGGGCGCCATGACAGCGCTCGCCGTGGACGGTGACGGCAACACCTTCCCGCAGTTCGTCGGCCTCGTCGGCCCGATGATCACGTACCTGCTGCCGCTCCTCATCGCGAACACCGCGGGCCGCATGGTCTACGGCGAGCGCGGTGGCGTCGTCGCCACGATCGCCGTCATGGGTGTCATCGTGGGCACGAACATCCCGATGTTCCTCGGCGCGATGATCATGGGACCGTTCGCGGCCTATGTCACCAAGTGGATGGACAAGATCTGGGACGGCAAGATCAAGCCCGGGTTCGAGATGCTCGTGAACAACTTCTCGGCGGGCATCCTCGGCATGCTGCTGGCGATCCTCGGCTTCTTCATCTTCGGACCGGCGATCCTGTGGTTCAGCGACATCCTGGGTGCCGCGGTCGCGTGGCTCGTGAGCCTGAGCTTGCTGCCCTTCGTCTCGATCATCGTCGAGCCGGCGAAGGTGCTGTTCCTCAACAACGCGATCAACCACGGTGTCTTCACCCCGCTCGGAATCGAGCAGGCGACCGAGACCGGCAAGTCGATCCTGTTCCTGATCGAGGCCAACCCCGGCCCCGGCCTCGGCCTGCTGCTGGCGTTCTCGTTCTTCGGTGTCGGCGCGGCGAAGGCCTCGGCACCCGGTGCGGCCGTGATCCAGTTCCTCGGCGGCATCCACGAGATCTACTTCCCGTACGCGCTGTCGAAGCCGATGACGATCCTCGCCCTCATCGCGGGTGGCGCGACCGGTGTCACCACCAACATGGTCCTCGGTGGCGGTCTCGCCTTCCCCGCGGCTCCCGGAAGCATCATCGCTGTGACGGCCGCGGCCTCGAGCCCGGCCGCCGGCGGCATCGCGAACCTGCTGGTCGTGTACTTGTCGGTGCTGCTCGCAGCGACCGTGACGTTCCTGATCACCGCGGTCATCCTGCGGGCATCGCGTAAGCGCGACCTGCTCGCCGAGGCCGACACGTTCGGCGCCGCGATCGCTCAGACCGAAGCCAACAAGGGCAAGTCCTCTGCCGCGATGGACGCACTTCGCGTCTCGTCGGGTTCGGACCGCGCCGCCGACCGTGACGCGGACGCCGCGCTCGACAAGCTCGAGACGGAGCGCGAGACCGGCGGCCGCGCCGACGGAGGGCTGCTCACCACGAAGCAGGTGAAGACGATCGTCTTCGCGTGCGACGCGGGTATGGGTTCGTCTGCCATGGGCGCGAGCGTCCTGCGCAACAAGATCAAGAAGGCGGGCATCGAGGATGTCACGGTCACCAACAAGGCGATCGCGAACCTGGATGGCTCGGCCGACCTGATCATCACGCAGAATCAGCTCACCGACCGTGCGCGTCAGAAGACGCCCGAGGCGATCCACGTCTCGGTCGACAACTTCATGAACTCGCCGAAGTACGACGAGGTCGTGGAACTCGTGCGCGACCAGCACCAGGATGGTGCGTAGGGTCTGATCCCGCTGCGGGGTCGGTCGGCATCGCGCCGTCGGCCCCGCAGCGCTCCCCATACGACCGTGTCCCACTTCTGCTCGCTATCGGCCACCCGAACCGAGCAAAAGTGGGACACGCTAGAGGTTGTTCAACAGAAAGGCATCACCATGGCACGCGACGTCCTCACCCTCGGTCAGGTCCGCATCCACTCCGGCTCCGCGACGCGGGAGGAGGCCATGAGAGAGGCTGCCGACATCCTCCAAGCGGCGGGCGCCGTCACCTCTCAGTACTTCGACGCGATGCAGCAGCGCGAGGTGACGGTGTCGACCTACATGGGCAACGAGCTGGCCATCCCGCACGGCACGAACGAGACGAAGGACGCGATCCTCGGATCCGCGCTCTCGGTCGTTCGCTACGACGGCGGGGTGGACTGGGGCGGCGAACCCGTCACGTTCGTCATCGGCATCGCCGGCAAGGGCGATGAGCACCTCGAGATCCTGTCGCAGATCGCGCTGGTGTTCTCCGACGAAGACGAGGTCGCCGTTCTGAAGAACGTCTCGACCCCCGAAGAACTCTTCGCCATCCTCAGCGCGGTGAACGAGTCGTGAAGGCCGTTCACTTCGGCGCCGGAAACATCGGGCGCGGCTTCGTCGGGCTACTGCTGCACGAAGCGGGTTACGAACTCGTGTTCTCGGATGTCTCGGCGGCGCTCGTCGACGCCATCAACGCCGAGAAGACCTACACGGTGCACGAGGTCGGCGCCGGCGGCGTCGACAAGGTCGTGACCGGCTTCCGCGCGATCAACAGCGCCGAGCACCCCGATGAGGTCATCGACGAGATCGCGGGAGCGAACGTCGTGACCACGGCGGTCGGGCCGACGGTCCTGAAATTCCTGGCCCCGCTCATCCTTTCCGGCTTGGCGCTTCGCGACCCGTCCTCGCCACCGCTGCAGATCATGGCGTGCGAGAACGCGATCAACGCCACCGACGTGCTCCGCGATCACATCCGCGATGAGGCCGGCGAAGCCTGGGACGCCATCGCGAGCCGCGCGGTGTTCGCCAACACCGCGGTCGACCGCATCGTGCCGGCCCCCCAAGACAATCCGGGCGTGGACGTGACGGTCGAGCCCTTCTACGAGTGGGCGATCGAGCGTCCGCCTTTCGGGGATGTGCCGCCACGGATCCCCGGCGCACATTTCGTGCACGACCTCGCCCCCTACATCGAGCGGAAGCTCTTCACCGTCAACACCGGTCACGCCACCACGGCCTACTACGGTGCGCGAGCGGGCGTGGAGCGCATCTCGGATGCCCTCGCCGTGCCCGAGATCGCGGCGAGCGTCAGCGCGACCCTGGAAGAGACATCCGCGCTGCTCGTCGCGAAGCACGAACTCGATCCGCGCGGGCTCGCCGAATACCGCGAGAGGATCCTCGAACGCTTCCGCAATCCCGCGCTACCGGACACGGTGTGGCGGGTGGGCCGGCAGCCTCTTCGGAAGCTCTCGCGCCACGAGCGCTTCATCGGCCCGGCTGCCGAAGCCGCGGAGCGAGGGCTGTCGACCTCGGCGCTCGTCGCGGCGATGGGCGCGGCTCTCGCGTTCGAGGATGCGGAGGACCCGCAGTCGGCGGACGTACAGCGGATGCTGCGGGAGCTGGATGCTGCCGAATTCACCGCGACCGTCACCGGCCTGGAGCGGGAGCATCCGCTCTTCGCGCGGGTCGAGGCGGTCGTCGCGGCCCGGCAAGCGGAATTGTCCTGACGGGAGCCGAGCCTCGCGTCGCTTTGCGAGGCTCGATTCCTTCGCTTAGCCTTACCTAAGTGAACACTCAGACGCGGACCCCGCCGAAGCGCTCCCCCGACGTCGCCTTCGTGCCCATGTTGGCCGAGGTCGCACGCATCGAGGTCGTGAGCGCGACGTTCCGTCGCTTCACCCTCACGGGTCCCGAACTGCATACGGTCGCGGACAACCGGTTCGACCAGCGGTTCAAGATCCTCTTCCCCGTGCCGGGCTCGGACATCACCGAGCTGCCCCTCGACGTGTTGGTCGACAGCGACGACTGGTACGGAGCCTGGCGCGAGCTCGATAACGCGGTCCGACCCCCCATGCGCACCTACACCGTGCGGACGGTCCGGCCCGAGGCATCCGAGTTCGATGTCGACATCGCGCTGCACGGCCGACTGGGCCCCGCCTCGGCCTGGGCACTCGACGCGAGCGTCGGAGACCGAATCATCGTGTGCGTGCCACACACGGGTTACACCGGTGGTTTCCACGGGGGTGTCGACTGGCGGCCGCCCGCCGAGGTCGGCCGCGTGCTCATCGCCGGCGACGAGACCGCACTGCCGGCCGTGTCCGGCATCTTGGAGCGTCTGCCCGCCGGCGCGCGCGGCATCGCGGTCGTCGAAGTGCCGGATGCGACGGATGCCCAAGCCCTCAGTCAACCGCCCCGCGGCGTGGAGCTGCGGGTCGTGGCTCGCGGCGACACGGCCGTGGGCACCGCGCTGATCCCGGCTGTGCACGCCGCCGCGGCCGAGCTGCTGGACGCGCCGGACGCCTCGGCCGCCGTCCTCGAGGACGTCGACATCGATGCCGGGCTCCTCTGGGAGGTTCCGACCGACGCACAGGGCGACCCCCTGTTGGCGAAGGCACCCTTCTATGCGTGGCTCGCCGGTGAGGCTCAGCCGATCAAGGAGTTGCGGCGGCACCTCGTCTCCGAGCGGGGCGTCGACCGGAAGGCCGTTGCCTTCATGGGGTATTGGCGGCGCGGCCGCGCCGAGATGTGACGCGAACGAGACCCGTCCGATTCGAAGCCTCCACTTCGTTAGGTTAGCCTTGCCTTAGCGAGAATCCTCGCGCCCTCCTCCCGAAAGGACCTCCCATGAGAGTGCCCCGCAGCATGGGTCTGCTCGCCGCAGCCGCCCTCACCTCGCTCGCCCTCACGTCCTGCTCAACGCCGGCCGGCGATGACAGCACCACGACCGAGGGATCGGCAGACGGCTTCCCCGTCACCATCGAGCACGCCTACGGCGAAACCGTCATCACCGAGAAGCCGGAGCGCGTCGCCACAGTCGCCTGGTCAAATCACGAGGTGCCCCTCGCGCTCGGTGTCGTGCCCGTCGGCATGAGCAAGGCCACGTGGGGCGACGACGACGACAACGGCGTCCTCCCCTGGGTCGAGGAGCAGCTCGAAGAGCTCGGCGCCGAAACCCCGGTGCTCTTCGACGAGACCGACGGCATCGACTTCGAAGCCGTCGCCGACACCGATCCCGATGTAATCCTCGCCGCGTACTCGGGCCTGACGCAGGAGGACTACGACACCCTGTCGCAGATCGCGCCCGTCGTGGCCTACCCCGAGGTCGCCTGGGGCACCTCCTACGAGGACATGATCCGCCTGAACTCCGAGGCCATCGGTCTCGCCGAGGAGGGCGAGCAGCTGATCTCGGACCTGGAGGGCCAGGTCGCCGACGCGCTCGCGGCGTACCCCGAACTGGACGGCAAGAAGGTCCTGTTCTCGTACATCGACCCGACGGACTTCAGCCAGATCGGTTTCTACACGAGCCACGACACGCGCCCCGGCTTCCTCGAGGCGAACGGTCTGCCCGCACCCGCCATCGTCTCCGAGATGTCCGCGGACACCGAGGAGTTCTACCTGCAGGTCAGCGCGGAAGAGGCCGACCGCTTCTCGGATGTCGACATCTGGGTGACCTACGGCGACGCCGACGGTGCGCTCGTCGAGGCGATCAAGGCCGACCCCCTGCTGTCGCAGATCCCGGCGATCGCGAACGGACAGATCGCGGTGCTCGAAGACTCCACCCCCCTCGCGGCATCGGCGAACCCCTCGCCCCTGTCGATCGGCTGGGGCGTCGACGAGTACTTCGCGGTACTCGCCAGCGCGCTCTCGCAGAACGGCTAGCACCCCCCCGTGACCACCGTCAGGCCGGGCTTACGACCGACCGGAGTCGCCGCGCTGCGGCGCCCGGTCGGCGTTCGCCTGGCCTGGCTGTTCGCGGGGCTCGTACTTCTCGTCATCCTGGGCGCGGCATCGCTCGCATTCGGTGCTCGGGATGTCTCACTCACCGAGATCTTCGCCGCCCTCGGCGGCGGCGCGGAGGGTGTGGGCGAGGCAGCCGTCACGCTCCGGATGCCCCGCACCGTGCTTGCGATGCTCGTGGGTGCGGCCCTCGCCCTGTCGGGTTGCGCCATGCAGGCCATCACCCGCAATCCTCTCGCCGACCCCGGCATCCTCGGGGTGTCGTCCGGAGCGGCCCTGGCCGTTGTAATCGGCATCGCGTTCTTCGGCCTCAGCAATCCGTACTCCTATATCGGAGTCGCGACCCTCGGAGCGGCCGGGGCATCCGCCTTCGTGTATGCCGTCGGATCGATGGGACGAGGCGGCGCGACACCGCTCAAGCTCGCGCTCGCCGGGGCCGCATCCGCCGCCGCCTTCTCCTCGCTCGTGAGCGCCATCCTGCTGCCCCGCGTCGACATCCTCGAGACCTTCCGCTTCTGGCAGATCGGCGGCGTGGGCGGTGCGAGCTGGGATCGGATCCTCGTGGTCGCCCCCTTCCTCGGACTCGGTGCCCTGATCTGCCTGATCAGCGCGCGGGGCATGAATTCGCTCGCCCTCGGCGACGACATGGCCGCGGGCCTGGGCGTCCGAGTCGGACAGACGCGTCTCCTCGCGGCGGTCGGCGCCGTCATCCTCGCGGGGGCAGCGACCGCGATCGCCGGCCCCATCGGGTTCGTGGGCCTCGTTGTCCCGCACCTGTGTCGCCTGCTGGTGGGTACCGACCACCGCTGGCTGCTGCCCTTCTCCGCCATCGCGGGCGCCGCGCTCCTGACCCTCGCCGACGTCATCGGGCGCATCATCACCCGCCCGGAAGAGATCGACGTCGGCATAGTCACGGCGTTCATCGGGGCACCCGTCTTCATCTGGATCGTCCGGCGACAGCGGGTGCGGGAACTATGACCCTCGACTCCGTCATCGCCGGGCGCCGCAGCCGGTTCCGCCGCCGCGCGGTGATCATCGCGATCCTCGGCATCGCCGTTTTCGTCGCGTACGCCGTCACGCTCATGGTCGGGCAGACGTTCTATTCGCCGGGCGAAGTGGTCCAGGTGATCCTCGGGCAACAGGTACCCGGCGCATCCTTCACCGTCGGCACCCTGCGCCTGCCGCGCGCCACCCTCGGACTCCTCGCGGGCGCCGCATTCGGCCTGGCCGGCGTGACGTTCCAGACCCTGTTGCGCAACCCGCTCGCCTCGCCCGATGTGATCGGTATCAGCGCCGGTGCCAGCGCCGCCGCCGTCTTCGCGGGGGTGACGCTCGGTCTGGGCGACCGTGAGGTCTCGATCTTCGCGCTGGTCGCGGCCCTCATCACGGCCGGCACCATCTACCTCCTGTCGTACAAGGCGGGCTTCTCCGGCATCCGGCTCATCCTGATCGGTATCGGCGTCGGCGCGATGCTCGACAGCCTGATCACGTATCTCCTCTCCCGCGCCGCGGCATGGGACCTGCAGGTCGCGATGCAGTGGCTCACCGGAAGCCTGAATGGCGCGTCGTGGGAGCGGGTGCTGCCGCTCCTCGTAGTCGTCGCCCTGTTCGGGCCGCTCCTGATGGGTTCGTCGCGGTCGTTCGCCGCACTGCACCTCGGGGATGACTCTGCCGCGGCTCTGGGAGTGCGCACGAACCGCACACGCTTGCTCATGATCCTGGCCGCCGTCATCCTCCTTGCCTTCGCGACCGCCGCCAGCGGTCCCATCGCGTTCGTCGCGTTCATGGCCGGTCCGATCGCCGCGCGGATCGTCGGACCGGGTGGCTCGCTGATGCTGCCCGCCGCCCTCGTCGGGGCGCTGCTGGTACTCGTCGCGGACCTCATCGGCCAGTTCGCCTTCGGCACCCGCTACCCCGTCGGCGTCATCACGGGCGTGCTCGGCGCCCCGTACCTGATCTATCTCCTCATCCGGAACAATCGCGCGGGAGGCTCACTATGACGCACGCGGATCGGCTCTCAGCAGAGTCACTGACCCTCGCCTACGGTGACCGCGAGGTCGTGCACGACCTCGATCTGTCGATACCGTCGGGGCAGATCACCGCGATCGTCGGGGCGAACGGATGCGGCAAGTCGACCGTCCTGCGTGCCCTCGCCCGGCTGCTCAAGCCGCGCAGCGGCGCGGTGCTGCTCGACGGGGAAGAGATCCATCGGCTCCCCTCCCGTGAGGTCGCCCGGCGCGTGGGGCTCCTGCCGCAGAGCCCCACGGCACCGGAGGGAATCGTCGTATCCGACCTGATCGGCCGAGGGAGGCATCCGCACCAACGCTTTCTCGCCCGCTGGAGCGCGGCGGATTACGAGGCCGTCGCCGACGCACTCGACGCGACCGGAATCGCCGACCTCGCGGACCGGGCCGTGGACGAACTCTCCGGCGGCCAGCGCCAGCGGGTCTGGATCGCGATGGCGCTTGCGCAGCAGACCGACATCCTGCTGCTCGACGAGCCGACGACGTTCCTCGACGTGACACATCAGATCGAGGTGCTGGACCTGCTCACCGATCTCAACCGGTCACGCGGCACGACGATCGCCATGGTGCTGCACGACCTGAACCTCGCGGCCCGTTACGCCGACCGGCTCGTGGCGGTGTGCGAGGGCCGGATCTACGCATCCGGGGTCCCCGCCGAGGTCATCACCGAGGCGAACGTAGGGGCGGTCTTCGGCCTGGACTGCCAGGTGATCGCCGACCCCGTCTCGGGCGCCCCGCTGGTCCTCCCCCGCGGCCGCCACCACAGCTGACGCTCAACCCCCACGCCGAAACACCCCGTACGCGCCCAGACACCCCGTGCCAGTGGGTGTTTCGACGCACGAAGGGTGTTTCGTCGTGGCGGAACCCGCGGGTCAGGCCGCGAAGCCCTCGGCAATCAGCTCGATGAGCTCTTCGCGCTCCTCCACCGAGAGAAATGCTGCCGCCGCGGCATTCAACTGGAACGCCTGCAGATCGTCGAGGTCGTAGTCGAACGTGCGCGCGAGAAGCGCGAGCTCGCGCGTGAGCGACGTGCGGCTCATCGTGCGGTTGTCGACGTTGACCGTCACCGAGAAACCCAGCTGGTACAGCAGATCGAAGGGATGATCCGCCAGCTCCGTGCCCCACGCCTCGATCGCCCCGGTCTGCAGGTTCGACGACGGAGAGAGCTCGAGCGGAATCTCGCGGTCGCGCACCCAGCGCGCGACCGGTCCGAACGTGACCACGACCTCATCGCCCGCGCGAGAGACGACGTTCAGATCGGATGCGAGGCGCACACCGTGACCGAGGCGGAGCGCCCGACCATCGATCAGCGCGGACCGGATCGAGTCGATGCCCGCCGCCTCGCCCGCGTGCACCGTGACCGGGAAGAACTCCGAGGCGAGATAGTCGAAGGTCTCGCGCAGGCGCGAGGGCGGGAAGCCGTCCTCGGGGCCCGCGATATCGAACCCGACCACGCCACGCTCGCGGTGACGCACGGCGAGCTCGGCGATCTCGAGCGAACGGTCCGTGTGGCGCATCGCGCTGAGGATCTGGCCGACGCGGATGCTCCGGCCCGAGCGGTCCGCGACATCCTCGCCCTCCTCGATCCCCGCCTGAACGGCCTCTACTGCCTCGTCAGGGCTCAGTCCCCCGGCGACATGCAGCTCGGGCGCCCAGCGCACCTCGCCGTAGATGACGCCGTCCTCGGCGAGGTCCTCGACGAACTCGCGGGCGATCCGTGTGAGCCCCTCGCGCGTCTGCATGACGGTCACCGTGACATCGAACGCCGACAGGTACTCGACGAGCGAGCCGGAGTCGGTGCGTTCGTCGTACCAGCTGGCGAGCCCGTCCACGCCCGCGCCCGGCAGATCGATCCCGGCCGCTTCGGCCAGCTGGACAACGGTCTCGATGCGCACAGCGCCGTCGAGATGATCGTGCAGGCTGACCTTCGGCAGCGATCGCACCGAGACCCCCTGCACCCTGAAGTCGCCGTTCGCGTCGATCGTCATGCGATCGCCTTCCTCTCGAGTGGGTCGTGCGTCATGCTGTGATGCGTTCGCGGACGAGCGGTGCGCGCTCGGCCACCTCTGCGGGGTCGCCGATCGACCACGCTCCTTCGAGCGCCGCGAGTGCGCGGTCGAAGCGTGCCGCGTCGTCCGCGAGCAGGGTGAAAACGGGCTGACCCTCCGACACGGTGTCGCCGGGCTTCACATGCAGGTCGATTCCCGCGGCGTGGACGACCGCGTCCTCGGCGCGGGCGCGTCCGGCGCCCAGCCGCCACGCGGCGATGCCGAACGGCAGGGCCTCCATCCGGGACACGGTGCCCGCCCGCCCGGCCGTGATGGTGTGCGTCTCGCGCGGCGTGGGGAGCGGGGCATCCGGGTCGCCGTCCTGCGCGCGAATGAGCGCGCGCCAGGCGTCCATGGCCCGCCCATCGGCGAGCGCACCCTCGACGTCGGCGTCGGGCTGGCCCGCGAGCGCGAGCATTTCCCGCGCGAGCGCGATGGTCAGCTCGACGACATCCGCGGGGCCACCGCCCGCGAGCACCTCGACCGACTCGCGCACCTCGTTGGCGTTGCCGATCGCGAGGCCGAGCGGGGTGTTCATGTCGGTCAGCAGCGCGGTCGTCGCGACGCCCGAATCGGTGCCGAGCGCCACCATGGTGCGGGCGAGTTCGCGCGCACGATCGATGTCCTGCATGAACGCGCCCGAGCCGAACTTGACGTCGAGCACGAGCGCATCCGTGCCCTCGGCGATCTTCTTCGACATGATGCTCGACGCGATGAGCGGGATCGCCTCGACGGTGCCGGTCACGTCCCGCAGGGCGTAGAGCTTCTTGTCGGCGGGAGCGAGCCCCGAACCCGCGGCGCAGATCACCGCGCCGACGTCGCGGAGCTGCGCGAACATCTCATCGTTCGAGAGCGCCGCGCGCCATCCGGGAATCGACTCGAGCTTGTCGAGCGTGCCTCCGGTGTGTCCGAGGCCGCGACCCGAGAGCTGCGGAACGGCGACGCCGAAGGATGCCACGAGTGGCGCCAGCGGCAGGGTGATCTTGTCGCCCACACCCCCAGTGGAGTGCTTGTCGACGGTCATCTTGCCGAGACCCGTGAAGCTCATCCGTTCGCCGGAGGCGATCATCGCCTCGGTCAGCACGCGGATCTCGTCCCGCTCCATGCCGTTCAGCAGCACCGCCATCGCGAAGGATGACATCTGCGCGTCGGAGACGTAGCCGCGCGTATACGCGTCGACCATCCAGCGGAGCGCCGGCTCGGGCACCGCTCCCCCGTCACGCTTGGCGCGGATGACGTCGACCGCGTCGTATGCCTCGATGGAACCGGATGCTTCGCTGCTCGCAGCGGTCATCGCGCAGCCTCTTCGAGGTCACGGGGACCGAATGCATCCGGCAGGACTTCATCGATCGTGCGGATGCCCGACACGGTCTCGAGCAGCATG
Organism: Microbacterium sp.; assembly: GCF_044340635.1. Classification (GTDB taxonomy): domain Bacteria; phylum Actinomycetota; class Actinomycetes; order Actinomycetales; family Microbacteriaceae; genus Microbacterium. The sequence goes on along the minus strand of NZ_JBIITF010000011.1, from coordinate 63,474 downwards.
CCCGGTAGGGCGAACTCGTTCAACAGTTGCCGGCAGCGTCCGCACGGCATGATCGTCTCGCCCGCATTGTTGACGCAGACGAACGCGACGAGCTGTCCGCCGCCCGACATGTGCAGGTCACCGACCAGCGCGCACTCCGCGCACAGGCCGACTCCGTAGGAGGCGTTCTCGACGTTGCAGCCCGAGACGATGCGGCCGTCGCTCACGAGCGCCGCAGCGCCCACGCGGTACCGCGAGTAGGGGGCATAGGCACGTTGCATGGCGTCGGTTGCCACCGCGCGCAGCTCGTCCCAGTCGATATCGGTCACGATCACTCCTTGATGTAGGGCTTACCCGCGGCCTTCGGGCCGATCACACGGCCCGCGACGACGGCGACCGCGATGATCGTCACGACGTAGGGCGTCATTTCGATCAGGTCGGGCGGAAGGGCGGAGCCGGCTTGGCCGGCCCACACCCGGAAGTTGCTGCTGAAGCCGAACAGCAGCGCGGCCGCGGCCATGCCCCACGGATTCCACCGACCGAGAATCACGGCGGCGAGCGCGATGAAGCCCTGCCCGGCGCTCATTTCTCGAACGAACGGCCCGACGGCACCGATCGTGAGGGCGGCACCGCCGAGACCGGCGATCAGCCCCGAGAGCGTCACGGTCCAAAAGCGCCATCGGTTGACGTTGATGCCCACGGTGTCTGCTGCCTGCGGGTGCTCGCCGAGGGCACGGATGCGCAGACCCCACTTCGTGCGGAACAGGAAGAACCACACCAGCGGCACGAGCAGGAACATCAGGTAGGTCGTGATCCGCTGGTTGAAGATCACCGGACCGAGCACCGGGATGTCGGCGAGGAACGGGATCGCGATGCGCGGGAGTGTGCCGGGATTGTTCAGCTCAGCGGAGTTCTGCGACAGCACGGCCGAGTAGAGGAAGTTGGTGATCGCGCTGACGAGCACGATCAGAACGACGCCCACCACGACCTGGTCGACGAGGTATCGGATGGCGAAGACCGCGAGGATCACAGACACAAGCGACCCGGCGACCATCGCCGCGACGAGAGCCACCAGGTAATTGCCGGTCGATGAGGCGACGAACGCCGCGACGAACGCTCCGGCGAGCAACTGAGCCTCGATCGCGATGTTGACGACGCCCACGCGCTCGCCGAGAACTCCGGCGAGCCCGCCCAGCACGATCGGCGTGGACAGGGCGATCGCTCCGGTCAGCAGGAACACCACGGGCACGTTGCCGCCGCTTCCCACCCACGCGACCAGCCCCACGAGGAAGGCGAGGCCGACGATCAGGATGAGCCAGACCGGAACCTTGCGGCGGTTTGCGGCGTACCAGAACGAGGCCGCGGCGGCGATCGTCGCGATGAGGCCCATGACGATACCGACGAGACGGGAGGTCGAATCCAGCGCCGGCAGCACGACCGCATCGGAGGCATTCGACCAGACGAAGCGCACGGGCTCGTCTCGTCCGAAGAGTCCGAACGCGACGAGTCCGAGCACGGCGACGATTGCGAGCAGCACCGGGGTGCGCCACTTGCGCGGCGCGAGCGGCACGGCGTGTGCCACGGGTGACGGGGTGGGCGCGACGGCGGTCATTGCGCCCCCTCCTTAGCCTCGAGTTGCGGTTTGGCTCCCGTGTTCAGCTCCGTCACTTCCCGCTGTTTGGGCAGGAAGCGGAAGATCGCGCGCACGAGCGGCGGGGCGGCGATGAACAGGACGATCAGACCCTGGATCACACCGAGGATCTCGGGTGAGACATCCGCGAGCTGCATCGTGGGGCTGGCGGCGCGGAACATGCCGAACAGGATGCCTGCCAGCAAGACGCCGGGCGCCGTGGAGCTGCCGAGAAGGGCGACGGTGATGGCGTCGAATCCGATGCCCGCGTCGATGTTGGGCCCGAAGTTGCCGTCACGGCCGAGCGACTGGTTCATGCCCGCGAGTCCGATGAACAGACCCGACAGCACCATGGCGGTGATGTACATCCGGCCGACGTTGACGCCTGCGGCACGTGCCGCATCGGGGTTGAGCCCGACCATCCGCAGCCGGAAGCCGAGCGACGAGCGCTCCATCAGCCACCAGTACACGATCACGGCGACGAGGCAGAGGATGAACCCCAGCCGCAGGTCGAAACCGTCGCCGAGGATGCGCGGGAACACCGCGGTCGGGTCGGGGGGTCGCGTCGACGGGTTGTTGCCCGCATCCATGTCGTGAAGGACGGGCGTGCGCATCAGGTAGGTCGCGAGCGAGACGGCGATGTAATTCATCATGATCGTCACGATGACCTCGTGCGCACCCGTCTTCGCCTTCAGGAATCCGGCGATGCCCGCCCAGAGACCTGCGCCGACGAATCCGAAGATCATGGCGACGATCAGGTGGATTCCCCAGGGCAGGTGCAGCTGGAAGGACGCCCAGGCCGACCAGATCGCGCCCATGATGAGCTGCCCCTGGCCACCGATGTTGAACAGCCCCGAGCGGAAGGTGAGGGCGACGCCGAGTCCTGCGGCGATCAGCGGCCCCGCGAACCGGAGCGACTCCAACAGAGGAGTGATGCCTGCCTCGAAGCTCGACGCGTTGTAGTTGTAGATCGCGCCGCGGAAGAGCGCGGCGTAGGCGTTGCCGATCGCCTGTCCGGCTGCCACGAAGAAGTCTCCGGGCCGGGAGAAGAAGTAGCTGAGGGTGCCGAGCACGTCGTCGTTCGTGAAGACGATCAGCACGGATGCGACGAGGAGCGACAGGATGACCGCCGCGATCGTCCGCACGAAGCCGCCCGCGGCGATGTCGTGCAGCACGTCGTTCCAGCGCGGCCGCGGAGAGTCGGCGGGTGCGGGAGTGGGGGCCTTCGGGGAAGCCTGTGCCGTGCTCATTCCGTGACTCCTGCCATGAGGCGACCCAGCTGTTCGCGGGGCGTATCGGCCGGGACGATGTCGATGATCGCGCCGCGGTACATCACGGCGATGCGGTCGGCGAGCGCGATGACCTCGTCGAGCTCGGTCGAGATGATCAGAACGGGAACGCCCGAGTCTCGCACCTCGATGATGCGCTCGTGGATGAACTCGATCGACCCGACATCGACTCCGCGTGTGGGCTGCGAAGCGACGAGAAGCTTGAGGTCCCGCCCGAGTTCGCGGGCCAGCACGACCTTCTGCTGGTTTCCGCCGGAGAGGCGGCCGACGAGCGTGTCTCTGTTGGGTGTGCGGATATCGAACTCCGTGATCGCCTGTTCGGCGAAGCTGTCGCGGTGTGCGAAGTCGATCGAGGGTCCCTTCGTGAAGGGGCCGGAGAATGAGCGGTCGGTCATCAGGTTCTCGGCGACGGAGAACTCGGCGACGAGCCCATCGACCTTCCTGTCTTCGGGAACGAACCCGACGCCGCTCTCGAGAACGTGGCGAACGTCGGCCGAGACGAGCTCCTTGCCGTACAGCGTGATGGAACCACGCGCCTTTTCGCGCAGACCCACGATGGTCTCGGTCAGCTCGGTCTGCCCGTTCCCCTGCACGCCGGCGATCGCGAGGACCTCGCCCTCGCGGATCGAGAATGACACCTCGGCGAGTTGACGCTGACCGCTCTCGCTGAAGAGCGTCAGGTCGCGGACGACGAAGACCTCGTCGCCGAGCTTCGGCTCGTTCTTGTGCACGGTCAGTTCGACGTCGCGGCCGACCATGAGAGCCGCGAGTTCGTCGGTGGATGCCGTGGGCTCTGCTTCGCCGACGACCTTGCCGAGGCGGATCACCGTGATCTTGTCCGCGACGGCCTTGACCTCGCGCAGCTTGTGGGTGATGAAGACGATCGATGTGCCGTGCTCGGCGAGGCGGCGCATCGTCGCCATGAGCTCGTCGGTCTCTTGCGGCGTCAGCACGGCGGTCGGTTCGTCGAGCACCAAGACCTTGGCGTCGCGCGAGAGCGCCTTGACGATCTCGACGCGCTGCTGTGCGCCCACGGGCAGATCCTCGACGAGCGCGTCCGGATCGATGTCGAAGCCGAACCGCTCGGAGATCTCGCGGACGCGTCGTCGCGCCTCGGGCAGGTCGATGACGCCCGCCTTCGTCGGCTCGTGGCCCAGCATGATGTTCTCGGCGACGGTGAAGACGGGAATCAGCATGAAGTGCTGGTGCACCATGCCGATGCCCGCGGCCATCGCCTGGCCGGGGCCGGAGAAATGCTGGGGAACGTCGTCGAGAAGGATCTCGCCGTGATCGGGCTGGTAGAACCCGAACAGCACGTTCATGAGGGTGGACTTGCCGGCGCCGTTCTCGCCGAGGAGGGCGTGGATCTGGCCCGACTCGACGGTGATGCTGATGGCGTCATTGGCAACAAGGGATCCGAATCGCTTCGTGATCCCGCGGAGCTCGAGTTTCATGGTCCACCCATCCTGCCGGATACCGGCCCCAGACGACACAAACCGGGGCGACCGATCGGCCGCCCCGGCGTGTGTTCGTGCGTTGTTGCTGTGATCGTTCCTAGTTACATCGCAGCGAGCGGGTCAATCGACCCGTCGATGATGCCGGCCTTCAGCTCGTCGAGCTTGGTCTTGATCTCGTCGGAGACCTGGCCGTCGAACTCGCCGAAGCCGCTGAGCGCGGTTCCGTCGTTCTCGAGGGTGCCGACGTAGGGCTCGATGTCGAACTCTTCACCGTCGACCAGGGCCGCGATGACGTCGTAGACGGCCTGCGTCATGCGCTTCTCTACCGAGGTCAGCGTGATGTCGGCGAGCTCGGGCTGCGTCACGGCGATGTCCTTGTCGACACCGAGCATGACGGCGTTGCCACCCGACTCGCGGATCGCCTCGGCCGTGGCCGTGAACAGTCCACCCGCGACCGGGAAGATCACGTCGGCGCCGGCGGTGAGCTGGCCTTCCGAGATCGACTTGGCGAGGCCCGTGTTCTCGAAGTCACCGACGAAGTCGGTCATGCCGACGACGGTGACCGGGGTGCCGGTCTCCGACTCGTAGTACTTGGCGCCGTTTTCGAAGCCCTGCATGAAGACGGTGACGGCGTCGATGTCCATGCCGCCGTACGTGCCGACCGTCTTGGTGGTCGAGTACGCCGCCGCAAGGTAGCCCGCGAGGAAGCTGGACTCGGCCATCGAGTACTGGATCGGCTTGAGGTTGGTCTCGCCCGAGTTCCAGCCGTCGATCCAGACGAAGTGCGAATCGGGGTTCTCGGTCGCGACGTTGGTCATGACGTCGTTCAGCGAGAAGTTGAAGCCGACGGCGAAGGTGACATCGCAGCCCGCTCCGACCATGGCCTCGAGGTTGGGCTGGAAGTCTTCGGGGCTTCCCGACTCGGCGTCTTTGATCTCGATACCGAGGTCTTCTGCAGCCATCTCCAGACCGCCGTAGGCGGCCTCGTTGAAGCTCTTGTCCTGCCAGCTGCCCTCGTCGGAGACGGCGCAGGCCAGGAAGTCGTTCTCAGGCGCGGCCGAGCCGTTGCCTTCGTCCTCGGGCGCAGCGCCACAGGCGGAGAGCATGAGGGCGGCGACGCCGGCGATCGCTACGGCACCGAGTGCACGCTTGCGGGTGAATGATTTCACGGGATTCCTCTCTTGGTTCAGCCCCGGGCGGAGGAAACCGCGCCGGGACAGACAAAGAAACGTTACGTCGTGTGACGCGACTCTCGACACCGCCAACGGCCTCCGCGCACGAAGCGTTATCAAAGCGCTATCGATCCGAAACATGAGCGTTCGCCGGACAGCGCTGGGGGCGCGAAATCACGCGGTCAGAGGCCGCGGATGCTTCGGCTCGGGACGACGGCAGAAGTGAGGAGTTCGCGGATGTAAACGAGGAATCCGTCCGCATCCACCCGCTCGATGACACGTGCGTTCGGTTCGAGGTCGTGCACGCCCCACGACATGGCGGAGTACCCGCGCGTCAGATCCGACGCGGTCTCGATGTCGACGGCGTACAGCGAGGACTGCAGGGCGAGTTCCGGATGCACGAGCACCGCGGCCGTCAGCGAGTCGGGGTGCGTCGAGCCCGGGATGCCGACGGACTCGTCGAACGCGAGCGTGGTCTCGACGATGCGCGTGAAGAAGGCGGCCAGCGGTGTGCCGATCTCCGCGATCTCGGCGAGCCGGTCTCGCGAGAAGACGGCGTCGCGGAGGGTCAGCGGATCCCACGGGATGACGGTGATGTCGAAGCCTGCGGCGAAGACCGCCTTGGCGGCCTCGGGGTCGACGTAGAAGTTGTACTCGGCCGCGGCGGTGATGTTGCCGCGCCCGTTGTTCGAGCCGCCCATGATGTAGAGCTCGCCGACGTTCCGGACGAAGTCGGGATCCTTCACCAGCGCCGTCGCGATGTTCGTCAGCGGCCCGATGGCGACGATGCGCAACTCTCCCGGGTTTTCTGCGGCGAGGCGAATGAGCGCGTCGACGCCGTGTTCCGCCGAGACCTCGAGCCCCTCTTCGTCGATCGAGAGTCCGCCCGAGCCGTCGCCGTGGACGTTCTCGGCAGAGACCCACTCGCGGACGAGGGGGCGACGGCAGCCGAGATGGATGGGCACCTCGCCGAGGCGACCGGCCGCGGCGAGTGTCAGATGGGCGTTCCGGACCTGCTGGTCGAACCCGACATTCCCGGCGACCATCGTGATCGCTCGAAGGTCCGCGGCGGGGTCCAGCAAACCGATGAGCAGGGCGACACAGTCATCCTGAGCGGTGTCGGTGTCGATGATGAGAGGGATGCTCACAGCACTTCCCCCTGTCCGCTCAGCTTCAAGGCATCCACAACACCCTTCACGCGCTGCGCGTGCTCACTGGTCGTGACGAGGAGAGCGTCCTCGGTGTCGACGATGACGATGTCCTGCACGCCGATGACACTGATCACACGCTTGGTCTGAGAGACGACGATGCCGCTCGAGGCATCCGCCAGCACCCGTGCGTTGCCGCCGAGGATGGCGAGTTCGCCCCGGCCACGGGAGTTCAGTTTCGCGAGGCTGGCGAAGTCCCCGACGTCGTCCCAGTCGAAGTGCCCCGGAATGACGGCCAGCCGGCCGCGTTCAGCCGCCGGCTCGGCGACGGCGTAGTCGATCGCGATCTTCTTCAGCGTGGGCCAGATGCGGTCCACGACCGGACCCCGACGGTCACGGTCGTCCCAGGCCTCGGCGAGCTCCATGAGCCCCGCGTGCAGCTCGGGCTCGTTGCGCTCGAGCTCGGCCAGCAGCACATCAGCGCGCGAAATGAACATGCCCGCGTTCCAGAGGTACGACCGGTCGGCGAAGTATTCCTTGGCGGTATCGAGGTCGGGCTTCTCGACGAATCGTTCGACAGCGGCGGCCTCGGGCGCGCCCTCGACGACGAGTTCGTCGCCCTTCTTGATGTAGCCGAAGCCGACGGATGCCTCGGACGGCTGAATTCCGATCGTGCAGATGTACCCGTCGCGCGCGACGGCGACGGCCTGCTGCACCGCGAACTCGAACGTGCGCATGCCACGGATCACGTGGTCGGCCGCGAACGAACCGATGATCACGTCGGGCTCACGGCGCGAGAGCACCGCCGCCGCGAGGCCGATCGCCGCTGCCGAATCCCGCGGCTCGGACTCGAGCAGAACGTTGGCGTCGGGTATGCCGGGCAGCTCGGCTTCCACGGCCGCACGGTGGGCGCGACCCGTGACGACCGCGATGCGGTCCTCGCCCGAGAGCGGCGCGAGCCGATCCCAGGTGTCGCGCAGAAGTGTCTGCCCCGAACCGGTCAGGTCGTGCAGAAACTTCGGGGCGTCAGCGCGCGAGAGCGGCCACAGTCTGCTTCCCACGCCGCCGGCCGGGATGACGGCGTAGAAGCCTTCTATCGGTTGTGCCATGCAGTCAGGGTAGCCGCGGCGCTCCCCCGCCATCGAACCCGCGCAAAGTCTCTCGATGTCGAGATAGTTAGGATGGCCTAATCGCCGCACCCGCGCAGAGCGGGAATAGGATGTTCGTAGCGCTCGAGCCGCGTCAGCCCGGCGCATCCGTACCTCGCACCGATCAGGGAGGACGACCGTGTCCGCAGACACCCGCCAGGCACTGTCGATCTCAGAGACCACCTCCAAGCGCCCGGCCGGCACGCTCTATCGCGGCCGTGAGGGCATGTGGTCCTGGGTTCTACACCGCATCACCGGCGTCGCCATTTTCTTCTTCCTCTTGGTGCACGTGCTCGACACGGCACTCATCCGCGTCTCGCCCGAGGCATACGACGCCGTCATCGGCTTCTACAAGAACCCGATCATGGGTCTTGGCGAGGTCGTCCTGGTCGCGGCGATCGCGTACCACGCGTTCAACGGCCTGCGCATCATCGCGATCGACTTCTGGTCGAAGGGCGCGAAGTACCAGCGCCAGATGTTCTGGATCGTCATCGGGGTCTGGGTCGTCACGATGGCCGCCTTCACACCCCGACATCTCATCAACGTCTTCGCGGGAGGTGGTGAGTGATGTCCAGCAACACCCTGGCCGCTCCCCGTTCGCCCTACGCTCGACCGAAGCGCCGCGGCGTCAACCTCGAGAAGTGGGGTTGGGTCTACATGCGTGTCTCCGGCGCGATCCTCGTCGTCCTGATTTTCGGGCACCTCTTCGCCAACCTGATGGTCGGCGATGGAATCCACGGAATCGACTTCGGATTCGTTGCGGGCAAGCTCGCAAACCCGCTCTGGCAGTGGTGGGACGTCGCGATGCTCTGGCTCGCGTTGATCCACGGCGGCAACGGCATGCGCACCATCGTCAACGACTACGTCACGCACCAGACCGCGCGCCGCGTGCTGGTGTGGGCGATCGGGCTATCGGCCGGATTCCTCATCATCCTCGGCACCCTCGTTGTCTTCACCTTCGACCCCTGCATCGGGGTCACCGAATCGAGCACCCTCTGGGAGACGTGCCAGGCCGCTGCCTGACGCACGATCCCCCAACGACCCCTCTCAGTAAGGCACCCCCTGTGACGACGACCGTGACCGGCACCGACCGCAAGACCGACGTGCACCACCATCAGTTCGACATCGTCATCGTCGGCGCCGGCGGTGCCGGCATGCGCGCGGCGATCGAGGCAGGGCCGCACGCGAAGACCGCGGTGATCTCGAAGCTCTACCCCACGCGCTCCCACACGGGCGCCGCGCAGGGCGGAATGGCCGCCGCGCTGGCGAACGTCGAAGAGGACTCGTGGGAGTGGCACACCTTCGACACCGTCAAGGGCGGCGACTACCTCGTCGACCAGGACGCGGCCGAGATCCTCGCGAAGGAGGCGATCGACGCGGTCATCGACCTCGAGAACATGGGCCTGCCCTTCAACCGCACGCCCGAGGGCAAGATCGACCAGCGTCGCTTCGGCGGCCACACTGCCGACCACGGCAAGACGCCGGTCCGCCGCGCCTGCTATGCCGCCGACCGCACGGGCCACATGATCCTGCAGACGCTGTTCCAGAACTGCGTCAAGCTCGGCATCAACTTCTTCAACGAGTTCTACGTGCTCGACCTGCTGACATCGAAAGACGCCGACGGCAAGACCCAGACATCCGGTGTCGTCGCTTACGAGCTCTCCACCGGCGACCTGCACATCTTCCACGCCAAGGCGGTCATCTTCGCGACCGGCGGCTTCGGCAAGATCTATAAGACGACCTCCAACGCGCACACCCTCACGGGCGACGGCGTCGGGATCGTCTGGCGCAAGGGCCTGCCCCTCGAGGACATGGAGTTCTTCCAGTTCCACCCGACAGGGCTCGCCGGCCTCGGCATCCTTCTGACGGAGGGCGCTCGAGGCGAGGGTGCGATCCTCCGAAATGCGAGCGGCGAGCGCTTCATGGAACGCTACGCGCCGACCATCAAGGACCTCGCCCCGCGAGACATCGTCAGCCGTTGTATGCAGCAGGAGGTCGCCGAAGGTCGTGGCGCGGGCCCGCACAAGGACTACGTCCTGCTCGACTGCACGCACCTGGGCGCTGAGGTTCTCGAGACGAAACTCCCCGACATCACCGAGTTCGCGCGCACGTACCTCGGCGTCGACCCGGTCGTCGAGCCGGTTCCCGTCATGCCGACCGCGCACTACGCGATGGGCGGCATCCCGACAAACGTCGCAGCCGAAGTGCTCGCCGATAACAACACCGTCGTTCCGGGGCTCTACGCCGCCGGCGAGTGCGCGTGCGTTTCGGTCCACGGCTCGAACCGGCTCGGCACGAACTCCCTGCTCGACATCAACGTCTTCGGCAAGCGCGCCGGCAAGAACGCGGTCGAGTACGTCAAGACCGCCGACTTCGTGCCGCTCCCGGAAAACCCCGCGGGCGCCGTTCGTGACCTGATCGAAGGTCTGCGCGCCGGAACGGGCACCGAGCGCATCTCTGTTCTGCGCAAGACGCTGCAGGAAGAGATGGACAAGAACGCCCAGGTGTTCCGCACCGAGGAGTCCCTCACCCATGTGCTCGGCGTCATCGAGGAGCTGCGCGAGCGCTTCTTGAACATCCACGTCGACGACAAGGGCAAGCGCTACAACACCGACCTGCTCGAGGCCGTCGAACTCGGCTTCCTCCTCGACATCGCCGAGGTCGTCGTCGTCACGGCCCGCAACCGCAAGGAAAGCCGCGGCGGGCACATGCGCGATGACTTCCCGAAGCGTGACGATGAGGTCTACATGAAGCACACGATGGCCTATCTCACCGGTGATCCGCACTCCTCGAAGGCGGACGACCACATCTCGCTCGATTGGAAACCCGTCGTGATCACGCGCTACCAGCCGATGGAGAGGAAGTACTGATGTCCTCCACGCTCGTCGTAGAGACGACCGACGCCCAGGCCGAAACCGAGGACGTGAACGACACGGGCATCCAGTCCTTCCTGGTGACCTTCATCGTCCGCCGCTTCGACCCCGAAGTGGACGACGAACCGCGCTGGGTCGACTACGACGTCGAGCTCTACTCGACCGACCGTGTGCTCGATGCCCTGCACAAGATCAAGTGGGAGGTCGACGGTTCGCTGTCGTTCCGCCGATCGTGCGCCCACGGCATCTGCGGATCCGACGCCATGCGCATCAACGGTCGCAACCGGCTGGCCTGCAAGACGCTCATCAAGGACCTCGACATCTCGCAGCCGATCTATGTCGAGGCGATCAAGGGCCTGCCGCTCGAGAAGGACCTGATCGTCGACATGGAGCCGTTCTTCGCGTCGTTCCGCGAGGTCAAGCCGTTCCTCATCTCGAACACCGCACCCGAGCCGGGCAAGGAGCGCGTGCAGTCGATCGTCAACCGCGAGATCTTCGACGACACCACCAAGTGCATCCTGTGCGCCGCGTGCACCTCGTCGTGCCCCGTCTTCTGGACCGACGGACAGTACTTCGGCCCGGCCGCGATCGTCAACGCGCACCGCTTCATCTTCGACTCGCGTGACGACGCGGGCGACATGCGCCTCGACATCCTGAACGACAAAGAGGGCGTGTGGCGCTGCCGCACGACCTTCAACTGCACGGATGCCTGCCCGCGCGGCATTCAGGTGACCCAGGCGATCGCCGAGGTCAAGCAGGCTATCCTCCGCGGCAAGTAGCCACCTCGTGACCGGCGCGCCTCTTCCCGAGATCCGCCGGTCACGTGTTGCGGTGACGGCCGCGTATGCAGCGCAGGGCTTCGGTTATGCCGTCGTCGTCACGTCCCTGCCGTCCTTCACGGGGCGTCTCGGCATCGACGACGTCGCTGTGTCGCTCATTGTGCTGCTGGTCTGCGCCACGGCGGCCGGCGGCTCGGTCGTCGCCGATCTGCTCGCGCGCTGGCGAGGAAGTCGGACGGCCCTCGCCGCGGGATTGATCGTCCAGGCCGCCGCGTTCGCCGTGGTCGCGCTCGGTCCGCCCTTGCCCGTTTTCGTGGCCGCCTTCGGTGTCTACGGGCTCGGTCTCGGCGCGGTCGACGCATCCGCCGCCATGCAGGGTGTGCTCATCCAGCGCCGCTACCGCCGCGACATCATGGGCGCCTTCTTCGCCGCGTACACCGCGGCCGCGATCGTTGGGGCACTCGTTGTGGCAGGATCCGCCGCGATCACGATCGGCCCCGCCCTGGCGCTCGCCGCCGCCGCCGTCGTCGCGGTCGCGGTTGCCGCCAACGGCACGCGAGCCTTCGACCGCGCCCGCGCCGCCGCACCGGTCGGTGAACGACCGCGCATCCCGCTCCCCCGTCGCGGAATCTGGCTGTTCGGATTTGTCATTCTGGTGGCATTCACCCTCGATTCCGGTGTCAGCACCTGGAGCACGATCTATCTCAACGACGATCTCGTCTCCGGTGCGGCGATCGCACCGCTCGGTTATGCCGCCTACCAGGTCGCGATCCTGGTGACGCGTCTCACGACGGACCGCGCGACCGGACGGTGGGGGCGCACCGCGGTCGTCGTGAGGGCGACGGCGGTCTCCATTGTGGGGCTGGTCCTGGTCGCGGCACTCCCGTGGACGATCGCGGCGATCGTCGGATTCGCTCTCGCGGGAGTTGCGGTCGGAGCGCTCGTGCCGCTGTCGTTCACGTCCGCGGGGGCGCTCGCACCCGCCCGGGGCGATGAGGTGATCGCGCGCGTCAACCTGTTCAACTATGCCGGCGCGGTCCTCGGGGCGGTTCTGCTGGGACTCCTCGCCGATGCCCCCGGACTCGGCGTCGCCTTCCTGCTTCCCGCCCTGATGCTGGTGCCGATCCTGTTCCTCGCTCGGCGTTTCGGTCGAGCGATTGCGGCGACCGAGCCATCCGCCGGCGCCTCGGCATATGCGGACGGCGCCGATCCGAGTCGCTAGCCTGGGGGCGTGAGTTCCCGACGATCGTCCGACCCCGAGGTGTATCCCGACGGCCCGGACGATGAGGGCGCGGCGGGCCGCACTGACGACGACGACGCCGGACGCTGGGAGTCCGCGCAGGAGACGCTCCGGCGCCACCTCGAAGAGCCGGTGCAACGCGCGACGCAACTGACCCGGCGGACGCTCGCCTGGTTTCCGATCCGGGTATGGCGGCACTTCCTGCGTCACAACGGGTTTCTGCTCGCGGCAGGGGTGAGTTACCAGTCGCTGTTCGCGATCTTCGGTGTTATCTACCTGGCGTTCGCGGTGGTCGGGCTGTGGATCGGTGCGAGTCCCGCGGCGATCGATCGGATGATCGACATCATCAACGAGTACATCCCGAACCTGATCAGCGAGAACGGGCTGGTCACCCCGGAACAGGTGGAGTCTGTCACCACCGCCACGGCGACGACCCTCGGCATCACGGGGGCCGTCGCGCTCGTCGTCGTCGTGTGGACGGCGATCGGATTCATCACCTACGCCCGCCGGGCCGTGCGAGATATCTTCGGCCTCCCCTTCGATACCCGCTCGTACGTCCTCTTGAAGGCCCGCGACTTCCTCGCGGCCGTGATCCTCGCCGTCGCACTTCTCGTCGGCTTCGCCGTCAGCGGCATCGCCACCTGGGCCCTGACGCTGCTGTTCACCCTTTTCGGGATCGGGGATCTGAGCGTGCTGTCGAACGTGACCGCGCGAACGGTGTCCCTGCTGGTCTCGTTCGCGATCAACGGGGCCGCGCTGGCCGCACTGTTCCGGTTCCTGACGGGGGCGGCACTCGCCTGGCACCGGATCTGGCCGGGCGCCCTGCTCGGCGGTGCAGCAATCACCGTGCTGCAGGTGGGCGCTGGTGTGCTCCTGATCTACACACCCTCGAACCCTCTCCTGGCCACCTTCGCTGTGCTGATCGGGTTTCTGCTGTGGTTCCGCCTGATCGGCATCGTCATCCTGGTCGCGGGGGCGTGGATCGCGGTCGGCGCCGCCGATCGAAACCTCGCACTGACGGAGCGCACGGAAGAAGAGGCGCGGCTCGACGAGTACCGGGCGCTGCTCGTGGCCGCGGAGGTCCGCCTACGCGAAGCACGGCTGACACGCGACACCGCGCCCTGGTATCGCTCCTGGCGCGCGGGCCGCGATGTGCGCCTGGCCGAAGATGAGCTCGCACGCCTCCGGGCTGATCCCCCGCCGGAGCCGAAAACCCGCGGCTTCCTGCTCGACTGAGCATCGGAGCGTAGCGCGGAGCGTGTCGGGGGCCGTGGCTACAGTAGAACGCGTGCCTCGACCCATCCGCATCGCATCTGTCAACGTCAACGGAATCCGGGCGGCGGTGCGCAACGGCATGGCTGGATGGCTCGACCAGGCAGACGTTGACATCCTGGCGCTGCAAGAGGTCCGCGCCGAGCTCTCGCACGTCGAGAGTGCGCTGCCCGGGTGGAACCTCGTCCACGACGAGTCGCTCACCAAGGGTCGCTCAGGTGTCGCCGTGGCCAGCCGACTGCCGATCGCGGCCTGGCGTGTCGAGCTCGGCGACGAGACGGTCGACTCGCGCGGCCGATGGATCGAAGCCGACATCGACGTCGATGGCGAGCGCCTGACCGTCGTCAGCGCCTACGTGCACTCCGGCGAAGACGGTACCCCCCGTCAGGACGCCAAGTACGGATTCCTCGACGCGATGGAGCGCCGGATGCCCGACCTCGCCGCCGACGGCTCACTCGCCGTCATCATGGGCGACCTGAACGTCGGCCACCGCACGCTCGACATCAAGAACTGGAAGGGCAACGTCAAGAAGGCCGGGTTCCTCCCGCGCGAACGGGCGTACTTCGATCGGTTCCTCGGCGACGCCGGCGAGCCCGTGACGGGCGTCGACGGTTCGGTCGGGACGGGGCTCGGATGGGTCGACGTGGGGCGCCGCTTCCACGGCGAGATGGACGGGCCATACACGTGGTGGTCGAATCGCGGTCAGGCCTTCGACAACGACACCGGCTGGCGCATCGACTATCAGCTGGCAGCACCCGCTCTCGCGGACCGAGTCACCGACTACCGAGTCGCCCGGGCGGCCGCCTACTCGGAGCGGTGGAGCGATCACGCGCCGGTCATCGTGGACTACCTGCTCGGCCGGTAGACCCGACAGCGCCGACCTCCGGGCGACGGCGACCGGGCTGAGGCATCCCGCAACCTAGAATCGACGAGTGAGCAAAGCGCGCCTGTACTCCGGAATGCAGCCCTCGGCCGATTCCCTCCAGATCGGCAACTACATCGGTGCGCTGCTGCAGTGGCGCGATCTGCAGGAGTCCTACGATGCGTTCTTCTCCGTCGTCGATCTGCACGCGCTGACCCAGCCCAACGACCCCGCCGAGCTACGCGAGAAGACCCGCCGCACGGCCGCGCAGTACATCGCCGCCGGCATCGAGCCCGCCAAGTCGACGCTGTACGTGCAGTCGCATGTGCCCGCTCATGCCGAGCTCGCGTGGATCCTCGGCACGCTGACGGGCTTCGGCGAGGCGGGTCGCATGACCCAGTTCAAGGACAAGTCGAGCCGGTACGGCCAGGATGCGACATCCGTCGGTCTCTTCACGTATCCCGTGTTGATGGCGGCCGACATCTTGCTGTACCAGACCGCGGTCGTGCCTGTCGGCGACGACCAGAAGCAGCACATCGAGCTGACGCGCGACCTCGCCGAGCGCTTCAACGCACGCTACGGCGAGACGTTCCGCGTGCCCATGCCGATGATCCAGCAGGAGTCCGCCCGCATCTACGACCTGCAGAATCCGCTGGCCAAGATGTCGAAGTCGGCGGAGTCGGATGCGGGTGTGCTCTGGTTGCTCGATGACCCGGCCGCGACCGCGAAGAAGGTCATGCGCGCGGTCACCGACAGCGACGGCACGGTGCGGTACGACCGCGAGAAGAAGCCGGGCGTCTCGAACCTGCTCGTGATCTACGCGGCGCTGACCGGGCGTCAGATCCCCTCGATCGAGGACGAGTACGCGGGGCGCGGGTACGGCGACTTCAAGAGGGGTCTCGCAGACGTCGTGGTGTCGGAGTTCGAGCCCGTCCGCGCGCGGGCGCTTGAGTTGCTCGACGACCCGGCAGAGCTCGACCGTGTGCTTGCGGCCAACGCCGACCGAGCGGAAGCCGTCGCCGACACGACCCTCGACGCCGTGTACGAGCGCGTCGGGCTGCTCCGCCGCCGCTGAGCCGGCCCGGGGCCGCGGGGCCGGGTAGGGTCGCGGGGTGGAACCCATCGTCCTGCACACCGAGCGCCTCGAACTGTCCATCCCGACGCACGCCGATGTCGACGCGATCACGCAGGCCGCGCAGGATCCCGAGGTGCCACGCTGGACGACGCTGCCCTCGCCGTACACGCGCGCCGACGCCGAAGACTTCATCGGGAAAGCCACGAGCTGGTGGGAGTCGACGAGCGAGTTGACCTGGGGCATCCGCGTGGACGGGGTCTGGATCGGGATGATCGGCTTGCACGGTACGAAGCCCGGCGGCGACGCCGAGATCGGATTCTGGATGGCGAAGGATGCCCGCGGCTTCGGGTACCTGACCGAGGCGGCCGCCCGCGTGATCGACTTCGCGTTCGCCGAGCCGCTCTCGATCGCACGCATCCAGTGGCGCGCCATCGTGGGCAACATCGCCTCGGCGCGCGCGGCTCGCGCCCTCGGCTTCCGGTACGAGGGCATCACCCGCCAGGGTCTGGCAGATCCGCGGGGACGGCACGACGGGTGGGTTGCGGGTCTGCTCGCGACCGACGATCGCGCACCCGCGCCCTGGCGAGGCGTCCTCGACTGACCCGTTTCGGTTCCTTCGACAGGCTCAGGGACCGGCGACAAGCCCCGTTCCCCGTGGCAGGATGGGCCCCATGCCGGAGATGCCCGAGGTCCAGGGACTCGTCGAGTTCGTGCGTGGACGCATCGTCGGCCTGCAGATCGTCAAGGCGTCCGTGGTGCAGATCGCCGCACTGAAGACCTTCGACCCGCAGATCACCGCGCTGCACGGGGCGTCCGTCGTCTCGGTCGATCGGGCCGGCAAGTTCGTGGACATCGGATGCCGCGGGCCCGCGGACGAACCCCTACACCTCGTGTTTCATCTGGCGAAGGCAGGGTGGCTCCGCTGGTACGACGCCGTGCCGACGACCCCGGTCAAACCGGGGCGCTCCCCGATCGCCATCCGTGTTTCGCAGAGCGATGGGTCGGGGTTCGATCTGACGGAGGCGGGCACGAAGAAGTCGCTCGCGGTGTACGTCGTGCGGGACCCCGCCGACGTGCCGGGGATCGCACGGCTGGGTCCCGACCCGCTCGATCCGACGTTCACGGTCGAGACCCTCGCGGGTCTGCTGGAGGGCCGACGGACGCAGATCAAGGGCGTGCTGCGCGATCAGTCGATCATCGCGGGCATCGGCAACGCCTACTCCGACGAGGTTCTGCACGTCGCACGCATGTCGCCCTACGCGCTGGCGGCATCGCTCAGCGCGGACGATGTGCAGGGACTGTACGACGCGATGCATGCAACGCTTCAGGATGCGGTCGCTACGGCATCCGGCAAACCACCCGCCGATCTGAAGGACGCCAAACGACGTGGGATGCGCGTGCACGGTCGACGCGGCGAGGCCTGTCCCGTCTGCGGCGACACCGTGCGAAGCGTCTTCTTCGCCGACAACTCGCTCGAATACTGTGCGACGTGCCAGACGGGCGGCAAGGTGCTCGCCGACCGTCGCCTCTCGCGGCTGCTCAAGTAGCGCGCGAGAGGCGGACTGCCGGTGCCGCCCAGCGGGAATGAATCGCGCATGGCGGCGTTGGGTAGGATCAGATAAGTAACAACGTGCTCCGGGGTCGGTGAGAATCCGAACCGGCGGTGACAGTCCGCGAGCTGCGGCGCTTTTGCGCTGTGGCTGATCCGGTGGAATTCCGGAACCGACGGTGATGCGTGGGAGACCACGCGAGTCCGGATGAGAGGCAGCACGCGGCGACCATCACGATGGCCGTCGATGCGCAATTCGTTGCGAGCACCCCGGACGAATCGAAGGATCCGGGATGACGTACAGCGACACCGAGTGGCAGGCCATGGGCCGCGCCACGGAGCTGGCGCTCCGGGGTCCACGGGGCATCAACCCTCAGGTGGGCGCCGTCGTCTTGAGCCCCACCGGCGAGGTCCTCGCCGAGGGATGGCATCACGGCGCGGGCAACCCGCACGCGGAGATCGAGGCGCTGTCGCGTCTGTCGCCGGAGGATGCCCGCGGTGCAACGATGGTCGTCACGCTGGAGCCCTGCAACCACACGGGTCGCACCGGGCCCTGCGCCGTAGCACTGCTCGAGGCCGGCGTTTCGCGCGTCGTGTACGCCGTCGCCGACCCGGCCGAGCCGTCGTCGGGTGGCGCCGAGCGGCTGCGCGCCCACGGCGTGGACGTCGAGTCGGGTGTCCGTGCCGACGAGGTCACCGAAATGCTCGACTCATGGCTGACGGTCGTGCGACTCGGCCGTCCGTTCGTGACCGTCAAGTGGGCGCAGAGCCTCGACGGCCGCGCCGCAGCGGACGACGGCACGAGCAAGTGGATCACCGGGCCCGACGCGCGGGTCGACGTGCACCGGCGCCGCGCCGCCGCGGATGCGATCGTCATCGGAACGGGAACGGTACTGGCCGACGATCCCGCCCTCACGGCCCGTCACGCCGACGGCGGGCTCGCCGAATCCCAGCCGCTGCCCGTCGTGGTCGGCAACCGTGCCGTGCCGCCGGATGCGGCGCTGCGGCGGCATCCGCGCGGCATGCTCGAGGCCCGCACCCAGAACCTGCACCAGGTACTCGATGACCTGCGCCAACGCGGTGTGCAGAGCGTATTCGTCGAGGGCGGACCGACCCTCGCGAGCGCATTCGTGCGCTCGGGTCTCGCCGACCGAGTGCTGACCTACGTCGCCCCTGTGCTCCTCGGCGGCGAGAAGACGGCGATCGGCGACATCGGAGTCTCGACGATGACGCAGGCCCGGCGTCTGACCCTCACCGGCATCGAACGGCTCGGCGATGACCTCCTGCTCATCGCCGAACCCGTGCGCATCTCCACCGACGAAAGGACCGACTGACGTGTTCACCGGAATCATCGAAGAGATCGGCGCCGTCACGGCGGTCGAGCCGTCGGGCGATGGGGTGCGGCTCAGCGTCCGCGCTCCCCTGGCGATATCGGATGCCTCGCACGGCGATTCGATCTCGGTCAACGGCGTCTGTCTGACCGTGGTCGCGAGCGACGAGTCGTCCTTCACGGCCGATGTGATGCGCCAGACACTCGACATGTCGACGCTCGCGGGCTTCGCCCCCGGGCGCCCCGTGAACATCGAGCGCGCGACGGCCGTCGGCACGCGCCTCGGCGGTCACGTCGTCCAGGGCCACGTCGACGGCACGGGCGTGATCCTCGAGGTCCGACCTGGCGAGCGCTGGCGTGTTGTGCGCGTTGGCGTGCCCGCAGCGCTCGCGCCCCTCGTCGTCGACAAGGGGTCGATCGCGATCGACGGCGTTTCGCTGACCATCAGCGCCGTGAGCGCTCCGGACGCCGCCGAACAGTGGCTCGAGGTCTCCCTCATCCCCGAGACGCTCGAGGCGACGACGCTCGCCGATCGCAATCCCGGGGATGCCGTCAACCTCGAGACAGACATCCTCGCCCGTCACGTACAGCGCATGCTCGCGTTCACCGCAACTCCGCCCGCAACACCCCCGAGTGAAGGAGGCTCACGATGAGCCTTTCCCCCATTTCCGTTGCCCTGGACGCGCTTCGCGCCGGGCGACCCGTGATCGTCGCCGACGACGAGAACCGCGAGAACGAGGGCGATGTCGTGCTCTCGGCCGAGCTCGCGACGCCCGAGTGGGTTGCGTGGACGGTCCGCTGGTCGTCGGGTTTCATCTGCGCCCCGATGCCGTCCGAGATCGCCGACACGCTCGATCTGCCACCCATGGTCGCCCACAACGAGGATGCTCGGGGCACGGCGTACACGGTCAGCGTGGACGCCGCCGACCGTATCTCGACCGGCATCAGCGCCGCGGACCGCGCGCACACCCTGAACGTTCTGGCGAACCCCGAGTCGACGGCGGCGAGCGTCACCCGCCCCGGGCACGTCCTTCCCCTCCGCGCCGTCGACGGGGGCGTGCGTGAGCGCGGCGGCCACACCGAAGCCGCCGTCGAACTGATGCGCCTCGCGGGCCTGCGGCCGGTGGGTGCGATCGCCGAGATCGTGGCCGAAGACGGCAGCATGATGCGCCTGCCCGGTCTGATGGAGCTCGGCGAGCGCGACGGGGTCCCCGTGATCACCATCGAGCAGCTGATCGCGTACCTCGAAGAACACGAGCCGCGCGAGGCCGAGACGCACAACGTGCACCGCCGTCGTGTCAGCCTGCGCGCCGAATCCCTCGTGCCGACGAATCACGGCACGTTCCGTTTTCTGGCGTACAAAGATCGCGTCACGGGCACCGACCACCTCGCGGTCGTATCGGGCGAGATCGCGGACGCACCGCTCGTACGCGTGCACTCGGAGTGCCTGACCGGCGAGGCGTTCGGGTCTCTCAAGTGCGAATGCGGCCCTCAGCTGGACGCCGCGCTCGACACGATCGCCGAGAAGGGCGGCGTCGTCGTCTACATGCGCGGTCACGAGGGCCGCGGCATCGGCCTCATCAACAAGCTCCGCGCATACAGCCTGCAGGAAGCGGGCCTCGACACGGTCGATGCGAACCTCGCCCTCGGGCTGCCCGCCGACGCCCGCGACTACGCCGCGGCAGCGGGCATCCTGTCCGATCTCGGCATCGAGCGTGTGCGGCTCATGACGAACAACCCTGACAAGGTCGACCAGCTGCGTGAGTTCGGCCTCGACATCGTGGAGCAGGTTCCCCTGCTGGTCGGCGTCGGCCCCAACAACCACCAGTACCTCGAGACGAAGCGTGACCGGATGGGTCACCTCATCGCCGAGCAAGAGCTCGCCGATGCATTCGCCGATATGAAGACGGGAAACGACGTATGAGCGGTAAGGGAGCGCCCGTCCTGCGGGCAGAGGACAAGCCGGATGCCTCGGGGCTGCGCGTCGTGATCGTCGCCGGCGAGTGGCACGAGCAGATCAGCGACGGCATGATCGCGGGCGCGACGCGTGCCCTGGACGAGTCCGGTGCGGACTACTCCCTCGTGCGCGTGCCCGGCTCGTTCGAGCTGCCCGTGGCGTGCAAAGTGGCGCTCGAGGCCGGAGCCGATGCCGTTGTCGCCCTCGGAGTCATCATCCGCGGCGGCACCCCGCACTTCGAATTCGTCTCTTCCGCGGCGACCGATGGTCTGACGCGCGTGGCGCTCGACACGGGCAAGCCGGTCGGTTTCGGTGTGCTCACGCTGGATGACGAGCAGCAGGGCATCGACCGGGCGGGCCTGCCGGGCTCACGCGAAGACAAGGGTTATGAGGCCGCGGATGCCGCGATCCGCACCGCCCTCGTTCTGAAGGCGCTGCGGGGCTGACCCGTTCACGCCGGTGAGGCCCACCTTGCTGGCGCAGTGGCACGAAGCACCCCTACCGTGGTGCCATGGAGATCCTGCGTCACATCGTCGTGTTCGTGCATATCACCGGCTTCGCGATCCTCTTCGGCGCGTGGGCCGCACAGGCCTGGGGCGGTAAGCGCCAGATCACCGGGCTGATGAACGTCGGCCTCGCGATCGCGGCCGTCGCCGGGCTCGTGCTCGCGGCCCCGTGGGGCATCGAGTACGACCTGAACTACGTGAAGATCGGCGTCAAGCTCGTCGTGCTGCTGATCATCGGTGCACTCATGGGCATCGGCCAGGCCCGTGGTCGGCGGAGCGGCTCTGTACCACCGCCGCTGTTCTGGTCGATCGGCGTACTGACCCTGCTGAACGCGGGCATCGCCGTCATCTGGCGCTAGCCCGGCAGGTTCAGTCCAGGAACAGGGCGCGCAGGCGCTTCGTCGTGAACACGAGGCCGATCGCGATCATCACGACGTAGTACAGCACGTGCCAGAGCATGCCCGGGTGCAGCGACCCCGTCGTGAGACCCCGCACCAGCTCGACGCCGTGCCAGAGCGGGAGCGCGCGCACGATCGCCTGCACCCACTCCGGATACACCGTGATCGGGTAGAACGTCGCCGAGAACAGGAACATCGGCAGCAGCACGAAGTTGATCCAGTCCATGTGCTGAAACGCCTTCATGTAGCTCGTCACGGCCATCCCGAGGCTCGCGAAGCCGAAGGCGATCAGCATGACCGCGGGCAGCGCAAGGATCGCGGTCCACGACAGGTTGAGGCCGGCGAACTGCATGATGATGAGGAATCCGGATGCGTAGAGCAGACCGCGCAGCAGCGCGTACAGGATCTCGCCGAGCGCGACGTCGAGCGGACCCAGCGAGGTGGCGAGCATGCCCTCGTAGAGCTTGCCGTAGTTGAGCTTGAAGAAGACGTTCCACGTCGAGTCGTAGATCGCCCCGTTCATCGCCGAGACGGCCAGCAGCGCGGGCGCGATGAACGCCGCGTACGACACCACGAGACCCGCGGATGTCTCAACCGAGCCGATCAGGGCACCGAGCCCGATGCCCATCGAGGCGAGGTAGAACACGGGCTCGAAGAAGCCCGAGAGCACCACGATCCAGCTCGACGAACGCGCGGCGAGCAGGCCGCGTTGCACGACCGCACCGGGGTTTCCGGCCCACAGCGCCCGCACCCCGCCGCCGCGGACCGGAGCGGCATCCGCCCTCATCGCCGACGCGCTCATCGTGCGAGCCTCCGCGTGAAGATCCGGCGTGCGAGCACGTACCCACCGACGGCCAGCACGGTGAGGTAGACGATGTGGACGACGATCATCACGACCGACTCGTCACGCCCGTATGTGAGGGCGCGGCCGAGCTCGGTGGCGTGCCAGAGCGGCGAGATCCAGCCGATCCACTGCAGCCACACGGGCAGGGTCGCCAAGGGGTAGAACGTGCCGGAGAACAGGAACATCGGCATGAACACGAAGCGCTGCACGAGCGCGAACTGGCCTCGATCATCCTGAATCGACGACGCATACGCCAACAGCGGGGCGCCGAACGCGAGCCCCGCGAGCAGGCTGACGAGGACGGCGATCGATCCCGTGGCGAGGTTCGGCACAGCGCCGAACACGCACAGGAACGCGAAGTAGGCAACCGCGACGACGACCATGCGCGCCGTCGCCCCCAACACCACGCCCGTGGCGATCTGCGAGCTGGAGAGCGGCGACGCATTG
The DNA here is from genome assembly GCF_044340635.1 of Microbacterium sp. GTDB lineage: Bacteria > Actinomycetota > Actinomycetes > Actinomycetales > Microbacteriaceae > Microbacterium. The sequence goes on along the minus strand of NZ_JBIITF010000011.1, from coordinate 40,519 downwards.
AAGCCGAAGAAGTAGCGCCGCCATTTGAACCCCGCCATGACCGGGTAGGTGAACTCTTCGCTCGCGACCGAGATCGTGGCGGTCATGAGCAGCGCCGGCGCCACGAACACGAGGTACGAAACTTCGCGCCCGCCGTCGACGATCGGCACGTCGATCAGCGCGGCGAGACCGACCGCGAGGCCGAGCAGATACAGGATCGGCTGACCGAGCGCGCCGACGACGATCGTCCAGCCGTAGGCGCGCATTGCGCGGACCATGTGTTCGGTGACGTACCAGGCACCGCGGGCGCGTGGGCGCCGGCCCCACTCGAGTGCCTCCTGGCGGAGCTCGTCGAGGGTCGGCGAGCTGATGGCCCGATCGCTCATTCGATCAGCGACCTTCCGGTGAGGCGCAGGAAGACGTCCTCGAGGCTCGATCGCCGCACGAGGGAGGTGATCGGCTCGAGCCCGAGCTGGGTGATCCGCTCGAGCGCATGCTCGCCGTTGTCTGCGTAGATCAGAACGCGGTCGGGCAGGACTTCGACCCGCTCGCCCATGCCCTCGAGCTGCGGCGCCACCTCGGCGTTGCGGTCGGATCCGAAGCGCACCTCGAGCACCTCGCGCGTCGAGTGCGCACGGATGAGGGACGCCGGGGTGCCCTCGGCCATGATGCGGCCCTTGTCGACCACGATCAGGCGGTCGCAGAGCTGCTCGGCCTCGTCCATGTAGTGCGTGGTGAGGACGAGCGTCGTGCCGGTCTCTTTGAGCCGGAAGAGGCGGTCCCAGAGGACATGCCGGGCCTGGGGGTCGAGCCCCGTCGTCGGCTCGTCGAGCAGCAGGATGCGCGGGTCGTTCACGAGCCCGCGCGCGATCGTGAGGCGCCGCTTCATGCCACCCGAGAGCTGATCGACCTTGCTCGTCGCCTTGTCTTCGAGCTGCGCGAAGGCGAGCAGCTCCTCGGCCTTCTGCCGGCAGACGCTCGCGGGCAGTCCGAAGTAGCGGCCGTAGATGAACAGGTTCTCGCGCGCGTTGAGTTCGCCGTCCAGGTTGTCCTGCTGCGGGACGACACCGAGGCGCGAACGGATGTCGGGGCCGTGGCGATCCGGGTCGAGCCCGAGGATCGAGAGGTCACCGCTCGTGCGGGTCGAGACCGCGCCGATCATCTTCATCGTCGTGGACTTGCCCGCACCGTTCGGGCCGAGAAGGCCGAACGACTCGCCCGGCGCGACCTCGAAGCTCAGCCCATCGACCGCGACGAAGTCGGGTTTGCCCTTCACCCGATAGGACTTGACGAGGGAGTCGGCGGAGATGACGGCTTCTGGCACCGCACCACCCTAGCCGCAGGCAACGACATCGCACGCGCTCGGACGAAGCTTGCGCCGACGCGAACATCTCGAAGGAGAATCCGTTCCCACGACCCCGGAAATCAGGCATTTCCGGGCGGTCCGAACGAGTTCTTCCTTCGAGATGTACGCCGGCGGGCTCCGTCAGTGCTTGCGACCCTCGAGGGCTGCGCGGTCGATCTCTTCCTGGTTCTCGACGTACGGCGTGCCGTGGGTGTGGAACGTCGCAACGGTCTTCATGCCCCAGGCCTGTCCCTTCGCACGCTCGGCGGCGGTCCATTCGACGACCGGCCAGTCCGGGTCGAGGATCAGGCGCGCACCGGCATTCGCGAACTCGATGCGGTTGCCGCCGGGCTCCCAGACGTACAGGAAGAAGGTCTGGTTGATGGCGTGCTTGTAGGGGCCGTACTCGATGTAGACCTTGTTCTCGAGGAAGATGTCGGCGGCCTTGAGGATGTCCTCGCGGGTGTCCGGGGCGAGCGCGAAGTGGTGGAATCGACCGCGCGTTCCGGTCCAGTCCTCGGAGTAGACGACGTCGTACGACTTCTGGGCGAAGCGGAACCACCACGCGGCGTACCCGCCCTCGTCCTTGACGACGCGCTCGGACTCGCGCGCACCCATTACGTCGCGCCAGAACTCACCGGACTTGGTGACATCCGCGGCGAGATAGTTGATGTGATCCATGCGCCGGACGTTCACACCACGGCCCGGGAACGCCGAGGCCTGGTTCTTCAGCGCCGGGGTGTCCTTCTCGTCCGGCACGTAGTGCTCGGTGTCGTAGTAGACCGCCATGAGGTGACCGTCCGGGTCTTCGAACTCGTACGAACGGCCGACGCCCACCTCGGGCTCGCGCCATCCGTGGCCGAGACCCGCCGCCTCGATGGCGGCGACCCGACGCTCGAGTGCCTCTTCGCTCGATGCGCGGTACAGCGAGCGGCCGACGCCGTTGGTGTCGGAGGCCGTGAGCTTGATCGTGTAGAGCTGGTACTCGTCCCAGCAGCGCAGATACGCCGAGTCGCCGATGCGGGCGACCTCACGCATCGCGAGCAGGTCGCGGAAGAACCACAGGCTCTCCTCGAACTTCGGGGTGAACAGCTCGACGGCGCCCAGATGGGCGATGTCGAAGTTCTCGGTACGGGCCATGGCGGTGTCCTCTCTGACGTTGGGTATTCAGGTTTACAGTCGCGGACGCGGAAAGACCGTGCCGTCGAAGATCTTGCGCGCCGTGCGCTCGGACACGGATGTGCCGTACCAGGCGCCGTCCGCCCGTTGCTCGACGGCGACCCGGGCGGGAAAAGCCCCGGTCGGGTGCTCGATCAGGCTGGGATCGCCGTCCGCGTCGACCGCGAGGTCGGACCCGACGGCCCCGGGGATCCGGATGCCGGCGGCAACGGATGCCGCCATCAGCACCCCGATCGAGGTGTGTACGCGCGAGGGAATGAAAGCGCGCGTCGAGATGGCACCGCCCGCGCGGGGTGTCGACAGGAGGAGCATCTTGGGCACGGTCTGCGCCGACACATCCCCGAGTCCCATCAACGAGCCCGCCTGCAGCCGGATCTCTTCGATCTCAGAGGTCAGGTCTGAGCGCCCCTCGAGCTCTTCGGGGCTCTCCGAGCCCGTCGCGCCGAACTCGTCGGCGCGCAGCAGCACCACGGGCATTCCGTTGTCGATCAGCGTGACACGGTGTCCGGCGATCTCGTCCGCAACGTTGCCGGTCGGAAGCAGCGGTGAATCTCCCCCGACCTCGAGCTCGATCGCGCACGCGATCCCGGGCACACCGTCGATCGCGAAGTCTCCGTCGTAGGCGACGACCCCACCGGGGGTGCGGATGCGTGTGCTCGCGACATCCCCCGTGTTCAGCATGCGGATCCGCACCGGCGTCTCGCCGTCCTGCGCTTCGATCAGACCACGCTCGATCGCGAACGGACCGACCCCTGCCAGCAGGTTGCCGCACGTCTGCGCGTCGCTGACGACCGGCTTGTCCACCACGACCTGCAAGAAGAGGTAGTCGACGTCTATGCCGGGTTCGCTCGACCGCGAGACGATCGCGACCTTGCTCGTGAGCGGATGCGCTCCCCCGAGTCCGTCGATCTGGGCGGGATCGGGGCTGCCCATCACGCGCAGCATGAGGTCGTTGCGCTCCACGGGGTCTTCCGGCACGTCGTCCGCGACGAAATAGGCACCCTTCGAGGTGCCGCCCCGCATCAGCATGCAGCGGATGCCCTCAGCGACCGCCATGCTCCGCCTCGAACTCCGACTCGCTGAGATAGCGTCCGCCCAGGTCCGCGAAGACCTGGCGCAGGCCCTTGCGGTCGAGGCTCAGTTCACCGCCCTGATAGGCGGCGCGGTCCGCCGCCTCCTTCTCGACACGGGTGTCGGATGCCGCCAAGACCCGCTCGGCATCGGCCCGCGGTACACACATGACACCGTCGTCATCGGCGATGACCACGTCGCCCGCCCGGACGACGACTCCCCCGACCACGATGGGGACGTTGACCGAGCCAGCCGTGGCCTTGACCGTACCCTGAGCGTTCATCGCGCTCGACCACACCGGAAAGCCCATCTCCCGCAGATCGACGACATCGCGCACACCGGTCGTCGTGACGAGTCCGCGCACCCCGCGCTGCGCGAGCGCCGTCGCGAACAGCTCACCGAATGCGCCGTCGACGGAGGGCGAGGTCGTGGAGACCACGAGGATGTCGCCGGGCTGGCACTGCTCGATCGCGACGTGGATCATGAGGTTGTCGCCGGGCCACGACAGCACGGTGACCGCGGATCCCGCGATGCGCGAGCCATCCTGAATCGGACGGATGTCCGCCCCGACGAGCCCGATGCGACCCATCGCCTCGTGCACCGTCGCGACGCCGTGCACACCGAGGGCGTCGATCGTCGCCGCGTCAGCGCGGGCGATGTCGGTGACGACCAGCCCCGTCTGCTGGGTGCCGGTCATCCGAGCACGTCCGTCACCTGCGGGTAGTAGCGCATGTACGCCTCACCCATGGTGTCGACGGGCAGACCGAGGTTCGGGCCGGCGTTCCGCTTGACCTGCACTCCCCGACGCACGGCGAGCGAGGTGTAGTACTCCCACATGTGCTTCTGCGCCGGCAGGCACTCCATGGCCTTCTGCTTGAGCGGGAACGCCGCCGTGATGTCGAGCAGCACGTTCGGTTTGAAGTCCGACTGCTCGGGCTGATGCGGCTCGAAGAAGAAGACGGGCGGAGCGCCGATGATGTCGTCCGTGCCGGGATACGAGCCATCCGAATTCGCCACGCCGATGGCCTGGGCGAGCACGCGCGCCTGCAGCGCCATCCGTGCCGCGGCGGGGTGGTCACCGTTGTAGGGGTCGGCGAGCGGATGCGTCAGCACCACGGTCGGCTGCGTGCGACGGAAGACGTCCACCAGCTTCTGCACCGCCTCGGGCGACTCGATCAAGGGGTAGTCGCCGAGGTCGAGGAACTCGATGTCGGCGCCCAGCGCCGTCGCCGCGGCCGTTGCCTCGTCGCGGCGGATCGCCTTGATCTCGTCGAGCGGCTTGCCCGCAAGCCACTGGCTCGCCGATTCGCCGCGCTCTCCATAAGAGAGGCACACGACGGTGGCTCGCTCGCCGCGCAGGGTCGCGGCGGCGATCGCGCCGCCCGCGCGCCAGACGAAATCGCCCGCGTGGGCGCTGACGACAAGAAGTGAAGGGGTGGTGTCTGCCATGGGAACTCCTGACTTGTAGGGACAGCGAATCACACGACTAGCGCGATGGTCAAGATTTTGGTTACAATTCTGGCGACGCTAATCACTCTGGACATAGTGATTTGTCCCCACGTACCATCAGGACCACACGACAAAGATGTTGAAAGGAACAACCATGGCCGGCAATCTGCAGGAAGTACTCGACGAGGCGGGAAACACCGTCGAGATGCTTCGCAACTCGAAGCTCGGCACTTACATCTACCCCGTGGTGCCGGCCGAGTTCTCCAACTGGCGCCGCGAGCAGATCGCCTGGCGCGAGGCGGCCGTGCTGTTCGATCAGACCCACCACATGGTGAACCTGTTCGTCTCGGGCCCCGATGCCCTCAAGCTGCTCGCCGAGACCGGCATCAACAGCTTCACGAACTTCCCGGTCAACACGGCCAAGCAGTTCGTCCCGACCGCCTCCAACGGTGGCGTGATCGGTGACGGCATCCTGTTCCGCGAGGGCGAGAACGACTACGTCTACGTCGGCCGTGCACCGGGTGCCAACTGGCTGCAGTACCACGCCGAAACCGGCGGCTATAAGGTCGACGTCACCTACGACGACCGCTCCAACTCGCGCCCGTACGGCGAAGCCGTGTCGCGCAAGTACTACCGCTTCCAGATCCAGGGTCCGAACGCCTGGCCGATCATCGAGAAGCTCAACGGCGGCGAGCTCGAGAAGGTCAAGTTCTTCCACATGGGCGAGCTGACGATCGCGGGCGAGAAGGTTCACACCCTCCGTCACGGCATGGCCGGCGCACCCGGCCTCGAGCTGTGGGGCCCCTACGAGCAGCACGGCAAGATCCGTCAGGCCATCCTCGAGGCCGGAGCCGAGTTCGGCATCGAGCCCTGTGGCTCGCGCGCCTACTCCTCGAACACGCTGGAGTCGGGCTGGATCCCCTCGCCGCTGCCCGCCATCTACTCGAGCGAGGCCGAGCGTGGCTACCGCGAGTGGCTTCCCGCGAACAGCTACGAGGCCATCAACGCCCTCGCCGGCTCGTTCGTCTCGGACAACATCGAGGACTACTACCTCAGCCCCTGGGAGCTCGGTTACGGTTCGTTCGTGAAGTTCGACCACGACTTCATCGGTCGCGACGCGCTCGAGAAGATCGACCCCGAGACCCAGCGCAAGAAGGTCACGCTCGCCTGGAACGACGAGGATCTGAAGAAGATCCTCACGAGCGTGATCGACCGCGAGGGCGTCGGCTACCAGTTCTTCGACCTGCCGAACGCGAACTACGGATCGTCCAACTACGACGCCGTGATCGACGCCGACGGCAACACCGTCGGCCTGTCGCTCTTCACCGGCGTCACGGCGAACGAGAAGCGTGGACTGTCGCTCGCTACCGTCGACCGCGACGTGCCGATCGGCACCGAACTGCAGGTCGTCTGGGGCGAGCCCAACGGCGGCTCTGGCAAGACCACGGTCCAGCCGCACGAGCAGATCGCAGTCCGCGCGGTCGTCAGCCCGGTCCCGTACGCCGAGACCGCCCGCCAGGAATACCAGGGCGGATGGCGCTCGACCGGTCAGCTCTGATCTGATCTGATCCTCCACCGCAGATGGCCCGCACCCTTTCGGGGGCGCGGGCCATCTGCGGTGGAAATCGCGCAACGACGACCCCGCTCACGTCGATATCGGCACGTACGCGACGACGGATGCCTCGTCGGCCTCCGAGTACTGGGGTCCGAGCCAGGCGGCTCCCTCCGCGGTCAGCTGCGCTCCCACCGCCTCGATGGGCTCCCCCTCGACCGCCGGCAGCACCGCAACGACGACGCGGGCTGAGCCCTCGCTCGGGACGACGCTCAGGAACGCGCGACCGTCACCGAATGCGAGCCACGGGTCACACGCGGTGATCCGCAGCATCCCCCGATGACCGATGATCTGGACCGTTCCCGCGAACCGCACCTCGCCGCGCGCGCGGGACACCTCGGGGAAGAAGAACCGTGGCGGGTGCGCGCCGTCGACGAGGTCCGCGACCCCGTCGACGGCGACGACGCCGTCAGGCAGATGCGCGACATAGCTGGTCAGGCTCTCGCGAATCCCCCATTCGAGACCGGAAGGACGTCGACTCTTGGTCCGACGAAACAACATCGGCGCTCACGCGAAGTGATAGATCGACTTGACCTGCTGGTACGCAGCGAGACCCTCGGCTCCGAACTCCTTGCCATAGCCGCTCTGCTTGACCCCACCGAACGGCGCCCCGATGTCGGGGATGTAGCCGTTGATGCCGATCGTTCCGGTCTGCACGCCGCGGGCGACCGCCATAGCCCGGTCGTCATCGGTCGACCAGACCGAACCTCCCAGGCCGTAGTCGGAGTCGCTCGCGATGCGGATGGCATCCGCATCGTCGTCGTAACCGATGACCGTGAGCACCGGTCCGAAGATCTCTTCCTGCGCGATCCGCGCGGTGTTGTCGAGGCCGGCGAACAGGGTGGGGCGCACAAAGTGGCCGCGGTCCCAGCCATCCGGTCGTCCGCTGCCCCCGACGACGACGCGTCCGCCTTCGCTCTTTCCGATCTCGATGTAGTTCGCCACGCGCTCCTGCTGGTTCTTGCTCGCCATCGGCCCGATCAGCGTCGCGTCGTCGAGCGGGTCACCGACGGGCGAGAACCGCATGAGGGTCGCCAGCACGTCGACGACCTCGTCGTACCGACGCCGCGGCGCGAGAACCCGCGTGCCGAGGAAGCAGACCTGCCCGTTGTTGGCGAGGGTCGACGCAAAGAAGCTCTGACCCATCTTCTCCAGATCGAGGTCGGCATCGTCGAGAATGATCGCCGCCGACTTTCCGCCGAGCTCGAGGCTGACGGGGCGCAGCAGTTCGGCGCAGGCTTTGGCGACCGCGCGCCCCCCGGTTGTCGAGCCCGTGAACGCGACTTTGTCGACACCCGGGTGCGACACGATGTAGGCACCGAGGTCGCGACCACCGGGCAAGATACTGACGACGCCCTCGGGCACACCCGCGGCCTCGATCGCGTCGGCAAGAATGAACGCGTCGAGGACTGTCTCGGGTGAGGGCTTGAGGATGATCGTGTTGCCCGCCGCGAGCGCGGGGGCGAGCTTGGTCATCGTGAGCGACTGCGGCACGTTCCACGGCACGATCCCGGCAACGACGCCGATGGGCATGCGGCGCACCGTCGTGCGGGCGACGAAGATACCGGGGCGCTCTTCTTCCACGGCCTGCTTGCGCGCAAGGTCGGCGTAGAAACGCAGCGTGGCGGCCGGGTAAGGGGCCTCGAGAGCACGAGCGATCGTGATGGGCATGCCGTTCTGCATCGAGATCACGCGCACGGTCTCGTCGGCACGTGCCTGGACCTCGTCGGCGAGCTTCTCGACGACCGCTGCACGCTCGGCCGGGTCCCACGTCGACCAGCCCTGCGGGTCATCGAACGCACGACGTGCCGCCGCGACCGCGCGGTCGACGTCGGCCTCCGTCGCTTCGGGAACGGACCCGATGATTTCTTCGGTCGTCGCGGAGCGCACCGTGATGCGCCGGGCCGATGCGGGCTTCTGCCAGGCACCACCGATGAACAGGTCGGTGTGATCGACGTCGGTCGACAGGTTCGTGGGCATCGTGAGGCTCATGATCTCTCCTTCGGGATCAGCGGCGGAATGGTTGCCGTAATACATCTGGCCACACGGCCGGCGTGTCAGGCACCGTCCGCGAGTCCAGAGAATCCGATCGGTCCTGGTACTGCGGTACGGCGCCCCGTCCCAGGGTGCAAGATCACGGGCTTCAGGACTCGGACTGCTCCAGCAGGAGAGCAAGCAGCGCCGCGGCGTAGAGCTCGTGACGACGCGAGGCGATCGGACGACCGATCGCCTGTTCGATGCGCTTGAGCCGGTAGACGACCGTGTTCCGGTGGATCCGCAAACGCTCGGCCGTGTCCGCCAGGGATTGCCCCGTCTCGAGGTAGAGCCGCAGCGTCTCGCGGTTCTCTCGATCCGAGACCGCCCCGGTTGCGAGCGCCCCGAGTTCGGTCGCGACGAACCATTCGGCACGCTCGGGATCGCGCAGCAGCAGGCTCAGGTAAGACATCGTCTCGGTATCGGCAATATCCGGGGCGATGCCGAGCGGCAGACGACTGGCGACCGCCGCGTATTCGCGGGCCAGAAGATGGCTCCTCCGGAAGCCCTGCACGCCACGGGCTACGGGCCCGATGGCCACGCCGACCCGTGCTGGGTCACGGCGGATCGAGCGAACGCGCTTCAACGTCGCGGGAGGCGGGTCGTCGGCGAAGGACAGCCAGACCCACAGGGTCCGATCATCGCCCGGCACAATGGTGACGGCGTTCGCGAAGGCGCTCATGCCGATCTGCCGGGCTGCGGTGTCGAGGTGCGGCCCGATCCCTGCGGTGGGATGCCAGAGCACGACGGCGACGTGGTGGCCGGACAGGTCGACGCCCAGGTCGTCGAAACCCTTCGCGTCCCGAACTCCGGGCTTGAGGAGGGCGTCGATCAACGCGCGCTTCATGGCGAGCACCTCACCGTCCAGCTGTGCCTGGGCGACGACGTAGTCGGTGACGAAGCTGTCGACGACCGCGTCGTAGATGGCCGCGCTCGCGCTCAGAACGCTGTGCGCGACATCCCCCGCGCGCTCCCCGGCCGCGGTGAGGAGCTGATCGACCCAGCGCCGCTCGGTGACGCGCACCGCTTGGATGACGAGCGAGGACTCGATTCCGAGGCGAGCTGCCGGAGCGGCGAAGCGGAAGGGAAGGTCGAGGAAGTGTCGCTCCGGGGCGTCGTGCATGAGCCGATAGGAGAACTCCAGCAGCATCCGCGCCGCGGCACGCGCGACCTCCCGGTACGGCACCCGCGAATCGCCCTCGTTCTGATCGCTCACGATGGTCTGAGCGACACGCGCCTCGGCCGCCAACCATCCGAAGAACGACGGGGGAAGCGCCGCCCGCGCGGTTCGTTCTTCGCGCTCGTCGAGCAGAGTGGATACGTCCGCGTCGACATAGCCAGCCGTGACGGCTTCGATCAGCCAGGCAAGGGGCACGCCGGACGCTTCGCGGGATCGCAGCGCGGCCATGGATGCTCCCTCGTTGCGGACTTCTGTGTCGCCTGCGCCCGACTTTACCCACACCGCGCGACAGCATCGCCTGTTCTTTCCGTTCATATTGCGCGGCTGGACCGTGGTACCAAGTCGACCGGTCCCTTTCGTATCGCGCACCGATGTGCGCGCGCTCCGCCCGGGCGCAGTGTGGATCAGCACTTATCGGCCACCGACGCCCGAGGAATGAACGCATGCGCACCAAACCACGCAAATGGATCGAAGCAGAACTCGAGCAGCTCGATCCCCATGTCGACTACGAGCGAATCGTCGCGCTCGGAACGAGCTACTACGTGAGCGACTTCCTGATGGACTACATCTACGCGTTGACGTTTCCGAACTTCATCGCGCCGGCTCGTGGTGCCGAGGCCGTCCTGCGCGCCGGGACGGGCAAGATCTACACGGCCCCGAACAAGCGCATGGACGACACCGGTCGCCACATGTTGATCTGGTGGGAGAACGGCCCGTCACACCCCGCGACCCAGCGGTCCGTCGAGTCCCTCAACCGCCTACACGAACACTGGGCGAAACAGTATCCGGGCAACTTCTCGCATAACGAAGACTACGTTTACACCCTCTGCTACGAGGCGGCCTTCATGCATCGAATGCGCCTGAGGATCGGTCTGCCGGGCTTCCCCGAGAAGGTCCAGATGGCCTCGGTCGAGTTCTGGAGCCGGATGGCAAAGCTGTTCCGCAACGCAGGCACGGGCGAACCGCTCCACGGCTTTCCGGCGGATTTCGCGGGGATCATGGCGTACATGGACGACTACGAGGCCCGCGACTGGGGCGACAACTCGCACGGAGGGGCCGTCATGGAGCGGATGCTGACGCCGTTCGCCGAACGCCACTTCCCCCGTCTCCTGCACCCGGTGGCGCGAGCCATGGTCCTGGGGATGTATCCGGACCACATCTTCCGCACCTACGGCATCGCCCGACCCGGACCCATCACCCGGTGGTTCGCCCAGTCCTTCATGAAGGTCGGCTTGACGATGAGTGAGCGCTACCTACCGGACCCCGAGGTCACTCTCGCTGAGAAGCACCGCCAGGCGCGCGCGGCCAAGGCACAGACGCACGTGCGTCATGCCGACCGGCCCCGTGCGATTCGAGAAGCCGAGGACGTCGCGGCGACCAGCTGATCGGGGGGACGGCGCACGCCTGATCCGGGGCGATGACCACCGGATCGGGCGTGCGCCGCATTCACGACCGGGATTGGGCGACGAGTTCGGTCGGCTGGGCGACGGACTCGGCGTTGAGCCGATGCCAGGTGCGGTTCTGATAGACCAGGCCGTCGGGTAGCTCAGCTCCGTGGTCAAGACGCGACTCCACGGCAGTCGCGACGAAAACCGTCGATCCGCCTGCGTCGATCCGGTGCAGGATGCGCGCACGCAGCCATGTGTGCGCGTCGTCGAAGACGGGTTCGCCCGTGTCGAGTCGCCTCCAGCGCGTCGTGTCGGCGAACCGATCGATGCCACTCGTCGCGCCCAAGACGGCCAGATCGAGATTCTCTGCCGAGAGAAGGTGGACCACGACCGTATCGGCCAGTCGGAGCACGACGGCGCTGGAACTGTGCACCGAAACCGAGAACATCAGCAGGGGCGGGTCGGCACTGACGGCCGACACGGAAGACGCGGTCAGCGCAATCGGGACGCCGTGCGCGTCGGCGGTGATCAGGGCGACCCCCGCCGGATGCGAACGAAAGGCGGCCTTGAAGTCATCGGGGCTGATCATCGTCCGTCCGCTCTCATGAGACCGAGGCAAGGTACCGGATGGCGCCCTGGCGCCAGTTCAGGGTCACGTGATGCGAGATCATCTCGACATCGCGCTTGGCGCGCGAGATCGGGTGCTCCGCATTACCCGCCCGTGCGCCGACGAGCGAGAAGATCTGCTGTACCGAGCGCAGAGCCGTGCGCGTGACGAGCGCATTGTCACGGGCTTCTCGGGCGGTATCGGCCTCGCTGGACTCCTCGCGCAGGCGCGCCCGCTCGGATGCCTCGAAGCTCCGCTTCTCAATCAGCAGGCGTGCCATCTGAATGTCACCCTGCGCCTGGGCGAATTCGCTGGCCACGTACTCCTGCTCGGAGAGGCTCACGGAGCCGCCGAGCGCGTTGGCGACACGGGTAGACGACCCGACCGTCTCGGCGAAGTGCTCGGCAGCACCCCACGCGGCACCGACGGCACATGACGCGAACGGGAAACGACCGTGGGAGGGCCATGTCGCGTACATCGTGTCGAACGTGGGATGCATCGACCGGCGCTCCTTCAGCTTTCGCACGGTGTCCGCGGTCCGCTGGACACGGTGCTCGGGAACGAAGACGTCGGTCACCGACATCGAACGACTGCCCGTGCCGCGCATGCCGGTCGGGTGCCAATCGTCGATCGTCTCCGCATCGTCGTGCGGCACGAGGAACATGTGACCCTCGCCGTCGTCACCGACGGGGGCGTTGAAAATGAGCCACTCGGAGAAGTCAGACCCGCTGCAGAATCCCCACTTACCGGTCAACAGGTATCCGCCGTCCACTTTCTTCACGACGGCCTTCGGATTGAGGTTGGTGTTGCCGGCGAGAGTGGCATACGTATCGGATCCCCAGATCTCGTCTTGGACCTCTTCGGGGTAGGCGAGGATCGCCATGTTGTCGGAGCTGAGGATCGAGAACACCCACGCCGTGGAGGCGCATCCGCGCGCCAGGTTCATCGCGATGCGCGCGTGCTCGTGCTCGCTGAGTTCGAGCCCACCGTACTTCTTGGGCTTGAGCACGTGCAGCAGGCCGGCATCGCCCAGACGACGATAGGTGTCGTCGGGAATTCGCCGATCACGGTCGACATCGGCGGCCCGCTCACGCAGGAGGGGAATCAGCCCCTCGGCAGCGGCGACGACGTCGTCAGCCGTCAGGTGGGACGAGGGAGCGGCGCGCCGCTCGGTGGTCGGGATCAACGTCGTGGACATGGTGGCCGCCTCTCCCGCAGCGTCGATGCTGCGGTGGTCTGGTGAGTGATAAGACCATCCTCACCAGGGCCCTATTATGCGGTCAAACAGAACAATTCGACGATAAAGCTCACGAAAATCGCTTTAATCAGTGCCCGTGTAGGCGTCTCCGCGCGCGTACTGTCGGCGTACCAGGTCGGCCAGCGCCCGCGCCCGGCTCGAGAGAGCCACTCCCCGAGCCCAGGCGAAGACTACCGATACCGATGGCGGCGGCGGCACGATCTCGCGTTCGAGGATCGGCAGCCCTTCGTAGCTCAGCTTGTTGGCCGGACGTTGCACCAATACGGCGTAGGCGGAGTCGGAGCGGGCCACGATCGAGCGAGTCAGCTCGAACGCGTGCGTGAGGTGCCGTACGCGCGGAGTCAGCCCCCGCGCCTCGAAGATCGACATGGCGTAGCGGGTGCTGGGCGTCTGATCGAACAGGACGAAGGGAAGGTCGGCCAGCTCCTCGAGCGCCACGACCTTCTTGTTCGCGAGCGGGTTGCCGGCGCCGAAGAGGGCGTATCCGCGCGCCGCGTACAACTCGAACGTCTCGAGCGCCTCGAACCCGCCCATGTCATACATGATCGCCACGTCGATCGCCCCCGAACGCAGCGCGGCGGTGAGCTCGTCCTGCGCTCCCACGACGAAGTCGATGGAGACCTGTGGATGCAGCGTCTCGTACTCCTCGAGGATGCGTGGGAGCACGGCGGGCGCGAGCGTAGCGAAACACCCCAGCACGACGGGCCCGACCAATTCCGACCCGCCGCCCTGCACCGCGTAGTTCAGCTCAGCGACATCGTTCAGCAGGCGCCGCGCTTTCTCGAGGACGAGAGTTCCCGTGGAGGTGAGCGTGACACCCTGAGCACGACGGCGAACGCAGAGCTCAGCCCCCAGCGCACGCTCGAGCTCGGTGATCGAGGCCGAGATGGCGGACGGCGAGAACCGCAGCGTCTTCGCGGCACCGCTGATCGTGCCGGCGTCCGCTGCGGCGACGAAGTGGGCGAGTTGACGGAAGGTGAGCTCACCACGGGTGAGCTGACCCTCGAGGGTGGGATCGACATTGACCATGTGCTCACTGTATAACCCAGCAAAACCGTGCTTCATCCTCGCATTGTTCTGTTTGACCGTCGAAAGAGCGCCCGCACAGGATGGTCACGGATTCACATCCCGGTCAGGCGCCCACTCAGGTCGCGGCCGCGACGCCATCACCAGACCGCCGAGTTCAGCGACGACCCCGGCGGGATGAGCGTCACCATCACGGGAGGCACAGCTCGATGAAGATCTCAGGTTCCTCGCGTCGCGCGTACGCGACGCTCGCAACGATTAGCGTCATCGCCTTGGCGATGACCGGATGCGCTCGAGGGGGTGGGGGCTCGGGCGATGCGAGCGACGGCGCGGTCGAGGCGAGCCCTGGCATAACCGACACATCCATCACGATCGGCACAACGGCGCCGCTCACGGGCAACGCGGCCGGTGTCGGCAACTGCGCCGTCGACGGCGGGCTCGCCTACTTCGGCGCGAAGAACGCCGAGGGCGGTATCGAGTTCGGCGACGGCAAGACCCGCACGGTGGAGTTCACGGCCTACGACGACGGCTACGACCCGCAGCGCGCGCTCGCGAACTTCCAACAGATGCAGGCGGACGGCGCGTTCGCGGCGGCACTGAGTCTCGGCACGCCGACGAACCGCGCGTGGCGCGAGGCCGCCATAGACGCCGAGTTCCCGCAGGTTCTTCTGCAAACGGGCGACCCGCTGTTCAGCGACCGCGAAGAAAGTCCGTGGCAGTTGGGCCTGCTTCCGGTTTACCAGCAGGAGGGCGAGGCTTTCGGCGAACTGCTCGCCAATTCCCCCGACGACCACAAGGTCGCCATCCTGTTCCAGAACGACGACTTCGGTCAGGGCTACGTCGAGGGCTTCATGGCGGCTATCGAGGACGCTGACAACGTCGAAGTCGTCAAGGAGCTGGGCTACGAGGCCACCTCGACCGACGTGAACGCCCAGATCACCGACCTCGCGTCGACGGGTGCCGACGTATTCCTCAACGCCATGTCTTCGCTGGCACCGCTCGTGATCGGCTCGCTGCAGCAGGCCGACACCATCGGGTGGCACCCCAGCATCTTCCTCCCCTCGGTCTCTGCGAGCCCCGCAGCGTTCCTCATCCCCTCCGGAGTGGCCGACACCTTCCCGGGTATCTACACCACGGCATCGTCAATGACCGTGGGCTCGCCGCTGTTCACGGAGGACCCGAACAGCACGGTGTTCCTCGACGCGCTCGCGGAATACACGACGCAGCCGGGTGAGCCCAGTTTCCCGCAGTGCCTCTGGAGCTGGATCGGAGCATCGGTGCTCGAGCAGGCGTTCATGAAGATGGAGGAACCGACGCGGGAGAGCTTCATGGAGGCCCTCCGCTCGATCAGCGATTACTCGGCGCCGTTCCTCCTCGACGGCGGCGTGATCGACACGACGACCGATGACCGACCGGCCATGAGCACCGTCGTCGTCCAGAAGTACAACGGGGCTGGCTTCACGATCGTCGACGCGCTCGACTGATCGACTCCCCACCGAAGGGCGCACGAACGAGTGGTTCGTGCGCCCTTCGTCATGACCGCCTCGTGACGCGGATGCTCCGAACGAGCACGGTCGTGCACAAGGTGGGTATACGGTGATATTGTACGTATACGGACGATCTTTCATGATCGACGCTGCCGCGCATCGAAGGAGATATGACATGCAGTTCTACCGTGACGGGTATCGGCCCGGCGATCCCGACGAGCTTCCGGCCCGGGGCTACGGACTCACCCGATCCGTCGACATGCCCAGCGAGGTCGATGTGCTGATCGTCGGAACCGGTCCCGCCGGCTGCGTCCTGGGCGCCCAACTGGCGGCCTTCCCCGACATCGACACCCGAATCGTCGAGCGCCGGAACGGCCCCCTACAGGTCGGGCAGGCAGATGGAGTCGCATGCCGCACGGTCGAGATGTTCCAGAGCTTCGGTCTTGCCGAGGCTCTCGTGCGCGAGGCCTACTGGGTCAACGAAACGCGCTTCTGGGGGCCATCTGATGAGGACCGCTCGCGCATCGTTCGCACGGGATGGGTCGACGACACCCCCGAGGGACTCAGTGAGTTCCCGCACGTCATCGTGAACCAAGCACGCATGCAGGAGTACCTGCTCGATCACATGGAGTCCTCGGCCAGCAAGCTGGTTCCGGATTACGGCATCGAATTCGTGGACCTGACGGTTCTCGACGGCGACTATCCGGTCGAGGTGCGGCTGCGTCGAGCCGACACAACGGGCGAGAGCGAGTTCACGATCCGCGCCCGATACGTCGTCGGTTGCGACGGGGCCCGCAGCTCCGTCCGTCAGGCGATCGGCCTCGAACTGAAGGGTGACGCCGCCAACCATGCCTGGGGCGTGATGGATGTGCTGGCCACGACCGACTTTCCGGATTGGCGCACGAAGAACGTGATCCAGTCCGCGGGGCGCGGCAGCCTCATCATGATCCCCCGCGAGGGTGGGAACATGGTGCGCTGCTACGTTGATCTCGGCGCCGTACCCGCCGGAGACAGCCGCGTTCGGCAGACCACGGTCGAGCAGCTCACCGCCGTCACCAACTCGATCCTGCATCCCTATTCCATAGCCGTCCGCTCGGTCGCCTGGTCTTCCGTCTACGAGGTCGGCCAACGACTCAGCGATCGTTTCGACAACGCCGATACCGCGCCCGAGCCGAGCGTGTTCATCGCGGGTGACGCGTGCCACACCCATTCAGCAAAGGCCGGACAGGGCATGAACGTGTCGATGCAGGATGCCTTCAATCTGGGCTGGAAGCTCGCCGCGGTCTTGCAGGGGCGCTCCCCCGTCGAGCTTCTTCGGACGTACTCGGCCGAGCGCCAATCCGTGGCCAAGGACCTGATCGAGTTCGATCGGTTCTGGTCGGCGTTCGTCGCGCAGCCGACATTCGACCCGGATCACCCCGAGGAAGGCGGCGTGACGGCGACCGAACTGCGAGACGAGTTCGCCCGGCAGGGCCGGTACACCGCCGGACTCGCCACGACCTATCAACCCTCGACGCTGACGGGCACGAGCCAGTACCAGTCACTGGCCTCTGGCTTCGTCATCGGTACGAGATTCCACTCGACCCCTGTCGTGCGTCTCGCCGACGCCAAGCCGATGGAGCTCGGGCACGCTCATCGAGCCGACGGACGATGGCGAATCTACGCATTCGCTTCGGGTGACGATGCGGAACTCCTGAGCACCGCTTCGTGGCTGTCCGACGCTCCGGACTCGCCCTTGCGGGTTTTCGCCGCGGACGCGGACGACCTCGACGCGGTCATCGATGTGCACGGCGTCTTCCGATCCGGGCACCACGAAATCGACGTAACCCGCCTTCCCGCAGCGCTGATCCCGCGCACGGGCCCGTTGCATCTCCAGGACTGGGAGAAGGCGTGGGCAAAGCATCCGAAGCGCGACATATTCGCCGAGCGTGGGATCGCCGATGCGGGAGCGCTTGTCATCGTGCGACCCGATCAGTACGTCGCTCACGTCCTTCCCCTCGACGCCCGCGCCGAACTGACGGACTTCTTCGCCGGGTTCCTCACCGCACAACCCACCACATCGATCGGGACGGCCCGCCATCCGGGAACCTGACACAGGGGACGAGGCGCATTCCCGTTCGTGACATGATGGGCGGCGATGGTCGACTCGCATCCCGCCGATGGTGGAGCGCCCCTCGGGGGCGTCCCGATGCACGCGATCTGTGGCCATCTTCTGCGACGCGCTCAGCAGGTCCATACCGCGATCTGGACGGAATCGTTCGGAACGGATCTGACCAGTCCGCAATATGCCGTGCTCACCGCGCTCGCCGCGCACCCGCGGATCGACCAGCATCGCCTCGGGCAGCTCGTCTCCCTCGACAAGTCCTCCGTGGCGGACGTCGTGGCTCGGCTGACGGACCGGGCATGGATCGTCCGCGAGGGCGACCCCCAAGACGCCCGCCGCAATGTGTTGACACTCGCGCCGGGCGTCGGAGCTACGCTCGATCGCTTGACGAGCATCGCCCAGTCCGTGCAAGATCGGCTGCTCGAAATCGTACCGATGGCGCAGCGACCACATCTTGTGTCCGGGTTGCGCCAGATAGCTTCGTTGGATCCGCGAAACTGGGCAGCGTTCGTTGTGAGCCCGATCTCGACGCTACGGAGCGACGCGCCCGGAGCGCTGCTGCGCCGCGCACAGCAGATGCACACGGCTCTCTGGACCGAAACGTTCGGGCAGACGATAACCGGGCCCCAGTTCGCCGCCGTTCAGACGCTCGCGCAACATCCCGGTATCAGTCAGCGCAACCTGGGTGAGCGAGCGGCGCTCGACAAGTCCACGGCCGCCGACATCATCGCCCGCCTCGCACGGAGAGGATGGGTCGAGCGAGAGAATGACCCGTTCGATCGCCGCCTGAGGCTTCTGACGTTGACGACGACCGGGAGAGAGACGGCGGAGTCGACTTTCAAGCCGGTCATGCAGATACAAGAACGGCTGCTGGAGCCTGTGCCCGCATCGGAGAGGGAGCGCTTCCTCGAGGCGCTCGCCGTATTGGCATACTCACGCAACACGTGAGATGTTCACGGGTCAGCCGGAGCAAGATCCGTTTCCGGCGGGACGGGCACACGATGCCCTGCCCGATCGAGTGCGTTCCGCGCCCGGCGCAGATAATCGCCGAACTGCTCGCGCTCACTATCCGACAGATCCGACACCAGAAGATCCTCGAGCGCCTCGACCTGCGGCGTCAGACCCGCAACGGCCTCCGCGCCGCTTCCGGTCAGGAAGAGCAGGATGCGGCGACGGTGAAGCGGATCGCTTTCGCGTCGGACGAACCCTGCTTCGAACAGCGGGTCCATCGTCGCGGCCATGGTCTGCGCGCGAACGAACGAGCGCCGCGCGAGTTCCGAGCTCGTGATTCCGGGCCGCCTGGCGAGCACCGTCATCGCCGTGTACTGGGCCGCGGTCATCCCGGCCGCCGCGCAGGCCTCGAACAACCGTGGACGCAGAGCCAGGTCGAGTTGTTTGATGATGTAGACGAGTCCACGACTGCTCTCCACGCGCTCCTCCTCTCGCCGCGGTTCAGGGTAGCGCGTTCGGGTCGCTTCGTCCCGGTCATGAGTTTCAGTTATCCTGAATATGAATCGTTGCGAAGTCGCGCGGGTCCACGCTCATGCTCAAAGGAGAAGCCATGACGCCATCTACCGAAGCCGTCCGCCTGGATGGACGTGTCGCGATCGTCACCGGCAGCGGTCGAAGCCTCGGGCGCGCCTATGCCCTCGCGCTTGCAGACGCGGGTGCTGCCGTCGTCGTCAACGATGTGGACGCCGTGACGGCGGCCGAGACGGTGGCCGCCATCACCAGCACGGGCGGACGAGCCGTCGCCGTGGTCGCGCCCGTCGGTCCTGCGAGTACCGCCGAGGCGCTCGTCGACGCGGCGCTCACGCAATTCGGGCGCCTGGACGTCTTGATCGCCAACGCGGGTGTGCTGCGCGACCGCGTTGTGTGGAAGATGGCGGACGAGGACTTCGACGCCGTCGTCGACACACACCTGCGCGGCACCTTCACCTGCGGTCGCGCGGCCGCGATCGCCATGCGCGAGCAGGGGGACGGCGGACGGATCGTCGTGATCGGGTCACCCGCGGGCCAGTTCGGCAGCTTCGGACAGACGAATTACGCCGCGGTGAAGGCGGGCCTCGTCGCGATGGCACGCACCTGGTCGCTCGAACTCGCGCGCGCCGGGATCACCGCGAACGCCGTGATCCCCACAGCGCTGTCGCCGATGACGGCGACGATCCCCGCGTACACCCAGGTCTATGAGGACTTCCTCGAGACGGGCGAGATCCCCCGCGAATTCCGAAGCGGCCACGCCCTGGGTACACCCGAGGACGTCGCGCCGCTGCTGGTCTGGCTCGCCTCCGAGCGATCGGCACACGTGACGGGCCAGGCGATCGGGATCGGCGGCGACCGACTTACCCTGTATGCGCACCCGTCAGCGCTTCGCACGCTCGACCACGACGGCGGCTGGAGCGCCGAGGGAATCGATGCGGCATGGCGAGACGATCTGTCCGCGCTGGCCCAGACATCTGGTCCGCCGGACCTCTCCTGAAGCGCATGACGATGAAGGGGTACTACAGCGACGTCTGGCAGGCGCTCGGACGCACCATGCCGGACCGCACCGCGATCGTCGCCCGCGACGAGCGCATCAGTTATCGACAGCTCACGGATGCAGCGGGGTCCCTCGCGCACCATCTGACCGAACGGGGCCTCGGCCCGGGCGACGGCCTCGGGATCCTGCTCTACAACCGCCCCGAGTATCTCGTCGCGTTCTACACCGGCTTCGCGACGGGGATCGCTCCGACGCCCATCAACTACCGGTTCCGTCCCGCCGAGGTCGCCGGGCTGCTCAACGACAGCAGCGCGGGCGCCCTGCTCTACCCGGCCTCGCTCGCCGATGTCGTCGCGGAGGCCGTGCTGCTGTGCACCATCCCTCCCGCGCTCATCGAAATCGACGACGTGGGTCAGGGCAGCGCCCCGGCGGGCACGGGGCCCGTGCTCTCCGGGGCGACGAGCTACGCCGATGTCATCGCGACCCCCGGCGGGCGGTTGCCCGAGACGCCGCCGCCCGGCGGCGAGTTGCGCCTCTATACGGGCGGCACCACGGGCCGACCGAAGGCGGTGCTCTGGGGCGCGGAGGACATCCTGGACGTCCAGTTGTACTCGATCTACGACTCGGTCGGTGTCCGCCCACCGACCGATATGACGCAGGCCGTCGACATCGCCCTCTCCTCCGAGACACCCCGCGTCGTCACCCTGCCACTCGCCCCGTTCATGCACGGCACGGCGCTCTTCACCTCCATCAACACCTTGATCCTCGGCGGCACGGTCGTCGTCACCTCCTCCCCCCGCCTCGACGCCGACGACGCGGTGCGCCTGAGCATCGACGAGGGCGTCACGCGGCTGATCGTGGCGGGTGACGCGATCGCCCTGCCGCTCGCCGCCGCCGCGGAGCAGGCAGGCATCACCCGGCTCGGGCGCGTCTCGTCGGCGATCAGTTCGGGGATGCGCTTCGGAGACGCGGCCAAACGTCGCCTGCACGATCTCGGGCTCACATCGATCATCGACCTGCTGGCGGCGACCGAGGGCGGGCCCTTCGCCGTGAATGTCACGACATCGGCCGAGGATGTGCCGGGCACATTCCGGCTCATGCCGGGCGCCGTCGTGTTGGACGAGCAGCAGCACGAGGTGCAGCACACCGTCGGAGCCCGCGGCATCCTCGCGTTCCGGGGAACCCTGCCCCGCGGCTACCTGGGCGATGAAGAGAAGACGCGTGCGACCTTTCCCGAGATCCGCGGGGTGCGTCACGTCGTGCCCGGCGACTGGGTGCGCGTGCTGCCCGAGGGAGCCGTCGAGCTGCTGGGTCGTGGCAGCGCCGTCGTGAACACCGGAGGCGAGAAGGTCTACCCGGTCGAGGTGGAAGAAGCACTGCTGACCCACGCATCCGTCGCGGACGCCGTGGTCTTCGGCATGCCCGACGCCCGCTTCGGCGAGGTCGTGACAGCCGTCGTCGTGCCCGCGCCGGGCGCGACAGTGGACACCGAGCAGCTGCGCGATCACGTGGGCACGCGTCTGGCCGGCTACAAGAAGCCGCGCAACGTCTTCGTCCGCAGGAGCCTCGAACGCACACCGCACGGCAAGGTCGACATGCGTCGGCTGAAGGAGAGCGTGGCGGCTGAACGCGACGTGGAGTGAAGCGCCGGGGGCTCAGTCTCGTTCGCCCAGGATCCGCTCGAACCATGCGAGAGTCGCCCGCGTCATATCGGCGGGTTGACCGGATGCCTCGAGTTCGGCGAGTGACGCTCGCACCTCTTGTTCACGGCGCGACGCGTGCTCGTAGGAGCCGGAGACGAGCCGCTCCACGAGCGCTGCACCACCCTCGCCGAGCTCTTGCGCTATGCGGTCACGCAACCAGCCCTCGGAACCGGATACCCGCGCGGCCCCCAGACTCTCGATCACGAGCGCCGCGAGCCCCTTCATGAAGATGCTCCGCAGCAGCTTCATGCGCGCCGCTTCCCCGGCCGCGCCCGGCACCACCGTGAGCGGCATTCCGAACGGCGCCATGAGCGCCACAAAGCCTTCGGCGCCGTCGCCGCTCGCGAGAAGCGCGGTGCGGTGGCCGTCGCGCGGAACCGGTGCGAGCACGGCCACGTCGACCATCCGCACCCCGGTGCGCTCAGCCCGCTGCGCGATCTGCTGCTTGGTCTCCGGCGCGGTCGTGTTGAGGTCGGCGTAGATCGTCTGTGCGTCGAGAAGCGGGAGGGTCTCGATCGCAACGTCGACGGCCGCCGACGCGCCGACCAGACTCAGCACGATATCCGCGCCGTCGATGCCATCGGCCAGTTCGTCGCGCTGGTCGACCACGGGACCGCGTGTCGTGCGTGTGTCCTGGTAGGGGTCGAAGCCCCGCACCTCGGCGCCGGCCCCGGCAAGCCCCGCCGCGTAGAGCCGGCCGGCTTCACCCAGGCCGATGATCGCGATTCTCGTCATGACACCCGTCACGATACCCGTGGCGTCACGTTGCCCGTCACGATACCCGCGGCGGTGCGGGCGGATCGTGCGGGTCGTGCGCGAGCCGTTCCAGGTACTCGATCGAGCGTCGCGAGGATCCCACGAGAGAGCGGATGCCCCGGGATCCGTCTCCCTCGTCCGGAAGGTAGGCCTGCGCGAGGTCGTGCGAAACGCCGACCGCGGCGCGGCGCAACAGGTCGATCAACGACTGCGGAGAAGCTCCATCGTTCGGCACGACCACGCCGAGCGCCGCATACACCGAGCCGTCCGGCCCCTTCACGGGCACGGCGATCCCTGTCGACTCGGTATGGATGTGCCCCGCGGTGACGGCGTAGCCTTCCGCGCGCACGTGCCGGACTTCGCGGCGGAGCTCGTCCGGATCGACGATGGTCCGATCCGTGTAGGCGCGGAGCCCCCCGGCGATGACGTCCTCGACGACGGACGGATCACCGTAGGCGGCGAGGACGAGGCCGCTGGACGAAGCGAAGAGCGGGATGCGTCCTCCGATCAGGGTCGCGTTCAGCACGGCGTCCTGAGCCGACATCCGCTCGATGAACAGCACATCGCGACCCGCGCGCACCCCGAGCTGAACGTGCTGGCGGACGCGCTCGTGGACCGCCCCGAGCCAGGGCCGCGCGATCTCGCGCAGACCGACCGCGCCCGGCGTGCGGCTCGCGAACTCCCAGAGCCGCACGCCGAGGCGATACGTTCGGTCGGGCTGCCGCTCGAGGAGTCCCTCGCGCTCGAGCTCGGCGATCAGACGGTGCGCGCTCGACGGCGCGAGCCCTGTGGCATCCGCGATCTCGGTCAGGGTGAGAAACGGATGCCACGCGTCGAACGACTCCAGGATGCGCAGGTGCTTGTGCAGCACCGACTCCCCCGCGGATCCGCGAGCCATGGCATCCTCCTCGACGCATCCCGAGGGATGTCGGGCGCCATGCTAGCCGACGGATCGCGCGACGCGCGTTCGAGTGGGAGGTCGAGGGTCAGTCGTTCGCGCGGTACACCGTGCGGGCCCAGTCGTGGAAGGGTGCCGGCGCCACGGTCGCCCGAATCCGCACCTGGCGGTGCTCGGCATCGACCGAGTGCTTCTGCGAGATCGGATCCTCGCCCCAGACCACCTCGACGACGGATCCGTCGGCGATGTCGACGTCGAGCGTCGCGAGCGACATGTACAGCTGGTCGTACGCGACATACCCGGCGTCGGTCGAGATGCCGACCGGCTTGTCGTCCTGGCGCACCTCGTCCATCTGGTACAGGCCGTAGCGCCCCTTCGGGAAGTCGAGGAACTTGGCGGGGATCCCCGGCTCGACCTGCGAGCGGACGACATCCGCGACATCCTCCGCATTCCAGAGCAGCGTGACCTTATGGCGCTTCTGGGTCTCTTTGTGGCGCTCGAGCGCGGCGCGGCCGTGGAAGTCGTGGTCGAAGCGCACCGAGCGGCCGAGACCCAGGTCGTAGGGCGTCATGTAGTAGTCGTGGATGTCGTCCGAGAAGAGCGACCCGGCGATCGATCCGGCCCGGTCCGCGGGCAACCATTCGCGGTACTCGGCCAGGTCGTCGTCGAAGATCGCCGGGAAGGGCGTGGGCACCCACCCCGCCTCGAGCGGCGTGGCCGAGTAGGCCTTGGCCCCGACGCGGCGGATGCCGAACTCCGCGCCGGCCTCGAGGATCGCGTCGAGCACGACCTGGTTGTCGTCCCAGGGCCCGAAGAATTCGAACCCGGGCTGGCCCGCCATGCCGTGGCGCAGGCCCTTGACGGCACGGCCCGCGATCGTGAAGTCTCCGATGTGGAAGAACTTGACCTCGGGCACCGGGCCGCCGAACAGCTTCTCCATGACCTCGTTGGCCGCGGGCCCCTGCAGCTCGTAGCGATAGAAGGTCGGCGGGCCCTGGCGCATGTGCGAGTTGCCCTCGAGGCGGTGATGCACGTCCTTGCCCGCGGCCTCGGCCTTTTCGACGTTGAATCGCACCCAGTCGATCAGCAGGTGGTGCCCGATCAGCACCAGCCCCTCGCGCTCCTCGGAGTTGTAGAACAGGATGCCGTCACCGATCAGGTAGCCGTCCTGGTTGACCGAGATCAGCTGCTTCGCGATGCCCGGCCGGAAGGTGGCGAACGTGTTGGGAGAGATCGACTCGAGCAGCGGGATCAGGTCGGTGCCGCCGAGGAAGAGCTGCGTCATGTGGTGGGACTGGTCCATGAGGGCGACCGTCGTGTTCCACGCGCGCTGCTCGTCACGCCAGTTGGTGAACTCGGGAGCGACGGGGAACGTGAACGCGGGCCAGTTCTGGTTGCGCAGCAGTTCGACGGCGCCGCCGGCGCGGGTGATCGCTTGGGCGAGGGATTCGGATGTCATCTTCGACCTTCCTGGGGAGCGGAAACTCATGGTGACACGACTCGACGGAGAACCTCGACGCCGTTTCCGTTCAACAGAACTCCCCGCGCGCCACCCGGATTCCATCGGAAAGAATCACGATCACGACACAGGATGCAGGACTCACACCAAGATCGTTGACAATCCGCAGGCGCATCCGTAACGTCCCTCAGGCGGGGCCCGACCCGCGCAGTGCAATGGTGCGACGACAAGGACGGTAGCGATGGCAGCTCAGCTGACCTTGAACGAGGTGAATCTACGCTTCGGTGGTGTACGCGTTCTCGAAGACGTCGGGTTCACCGTGGAGCCCGGCCAGATCTTCGGACTGGTGGGCCCGAACGGTGCCGGAAAGACTTCACTGTTCAACTGCATCAGCGGGCACTACCGTCCCACGTCCGGCTCGATCAAGATCGACGATACCGAGATCCTCGGTACCCGGCCGTCGAGCCTCGCGGCGCTCGGTCTGGCTCGCACATTCCAGCACCCCGCGCTTCAGCTTCACTCGAGCGTGCTCGAGAACGTCCTGCTCGGTGGCCACTCGCGCCTCCCGGGTGGTCCCGTCGCGTGGTCCCTGCGGCTCCCGCCCAGCCCTCGGGCAGAGCGCGACCTGCGCACCGAGGCGCGTGCGCTGCTCGAGCGCAATGGACTCGGCTGGGCCGCGGACCTGCCCGCGGACGAGCTCTCCCACGGGCTCCACAAGGGCGTTGAGCTCTGCCGGGCGCTGATTTCGCGTCCGCGACTCCTGCTCCTCGACGAACCGGCCGCCGGGCTCTCCCACGGCGAGGTCGAGCAGTTCATCGCCACGATCCGGCGCCTGCGCGACGAAGAGGACATCACGGTCATCATCGTCGAGCACCACATGGGCCTGATCTCGGCGCTGACCGATCGGGTCGTCGTACTCGACCACGGTCGCAAGCTCATGGAGGGTACGGCCGCCGAAGCGCAGTCGGACCCCCGGGTCATCGAGGCCTACATCGGAAAGGAGCCCGCGGATGACGCTGCTTGAGCTTGTCGACGTCACGGCGTCGTACGGGTCCGTCCAGGTGCTGGAGGGCGTGTCGCTCAGCGTGCCCGACGGCGGCGCGGTCGGCATCCTGGGCGCCAACGGTGCGGGCAAGACCACGACGCTCCGCGCGATCACCGGGGTCGTCCGCACGGGCGGCAGCATCCGATTCGACGGGCGCGAGATCAGCGGCATGCGCCCCGACCAGGTCGCAGCCCTCGGAATCGCACATGTTCCTGAGGGACGCGGCACGCTCGGGCAGCTCTCCGTGCGCGACAACCTGCGCGTCGGGTCGTACCTGCGGAAGGACCGCAAGGCGATCGCGGAAGACATCGACTACTGTCTGGATCTGTTTCCGCAGCTGAAGGACCGCATCGGATCGCACGCCGCGGCACTCTCGGGCGGTGAGCAGCAGATGCTCGCCGTCGGGCGGGCATTCATGGCCCGGCCACGGCTGCTGCTGCTCGACGAGGCGTCGCTCGGGCTCGCCCCGAGCACCGCTCGCAACGTCTACGACGCGATCGGGCGCCTGCGCCGCGAGTCCGGCATCGCGATGCTCGTCGTCGAGCAGAACGCCAACCTCGCATTCAGCCTCGTCGAATCGGCCACCGTGCTCGAGACCGGCAGGAACGTCCTCACCGGAACATCGGCCGAGCTCAAGGGCATGGACGAGATCCGCCGCGCCTACCTGGGAGGGTGAGTGATGGGTACCTTCGTCCAACTCGTCATCGACGGCCTGTCGGTCGGCTCGATCTACGCGGCGCTCGCGCTGGCCATCGTGCTCGTCAACCAGGCGACCGGGCTGATCAACTTCGCACAGGGCGGGATGGCCGTGCTGTCGGCCTACCTGGCCTACGCGTTCCTGCAGCTCGGACTGCCGTTGATCGTCGCGATCATCTTCTCGGTCATCCTGTCGTTCGCGCTCGGAGCGATCATCGAACGATTCGTCATGCGCCGATTCGAGGGCGGTGAGCCCGACACCGCCATCGTCGTCACCGTGGGTCTGCTCACCCTCATCACCGGCATCTGCGGGTGGATCTGGAGCTACAACAACCTCCAGTTCCCCTCGCTGTTCCCGCTCGACAGCATCAGTGTGCTCGGCGCCGTCGTGAGTGTCCGCTCCATCGGCACCACACTCGTGATCGTCGGCATCATGCTGCTGCTTCAGCTGCTGTTCCTGCGCACCAAGCTGGGACTGGCGCTGCGTGCCGTTGCGAGCAATCCCCAGTCGGCGTCGTTCTCGGGCCTGCCCGTCGGCCGGCTCCTCATGACCGGCTGGGGCCTGGCGGCCGTGCTCGGCGCGGTGGCGGGCGCGCTCATCGCACCCCAGCTGACACTCACCCCCGGAATGATGGACACCGCGCTCGTCTACGCTCTCGCCGCCGTCATCCTCGGCGGCATGTCCAGCCCGATCGGTGTCGTGATCGCCGCGTGGGCGATCGGCATCCTCGAGAACCTTGCGGCCGTGTATGTGCCGTTCATCGGTTACGACCTGAAGATCGCGGTGCCGTTCATCCTGATCTTCGTCGTCCTGATCGTCCGCCCCCAGGGCCTCTTCGGCCGGAAAGATGTGGTGCGAGTGTGATGGCGCAAGCAGCGAGTCTGAAGAACAACACGTGGGTCCGGTGGGGCGGCATCCTGCTCGTCGTGGTCATCCTCGCGGTGGCTCCGCTGATCCTGCCGGAATTCGCCAACCAGACGGTCGCCCGCATCGGCGTCTTCGCCGTCGCGGTGCTCGGGTTGAACGTGGTGATGGGCTACACCGGCCAGGTGTCTCTGGGCCAGATCTTCTTCGTGGGCGTCGGCGCCTACGTGACCGCCTATGGGGTGAACAACGACTGGAACATCATCCTGATCTTCGTGCTCGCCGTCCTCATCCCCGGCATCGCGGGTCTCCTCGTCGCCCTGGCTGCGGCCCGGCTCGGCGGACTGGCCATCGCGATGGTCACGATCGCTCTGCCGATCGTCGGAGTACCGCTTGCCAAGCGGCTGTCGGAGTTCACCGGTGGTTCGCAGGGAACGTCCGCACGATTCTCCGATGCTCCGGAATGGACCGGCCTGTTCGACGACCAGTGGCAGCTCTACATCGTCATCGTCATCGGGGCGGCGACGTTCCTTCTCACCCGCAACCTCGTCCGCGGCAAGTACGGCCGGGCGTTCGGAATCGTGAAGAGCAACGAGGCCGTGGCATCGTCGATGGGTATCTCGCCCTACCGCTACAAGGTGCTCGCGTTCACGATCGCGTCGCTGATCGGCGGCGTCGCCGGCTTCCTCTACATGGTGGTCGTGCAGTACACGTCCCCCGAGACGATGAGCTTCGGACACTCCATTACCCTGCTCGCCTCGATGGTCATCGGCGGAGCGGGAAGCATCATCGGGTCGCTCCTGGGCGGCGCGTACTACGTGCTCGGACCCCAGCTGACGAACCTGATCGATCCGAACCTGACCGCGGCCCTCCAGGGCGCGCTCCTGCTGCTGATCCTCTTCATCCTCCCCGGCGGGCTCGTCTCGCTCCCCCGCCTCTGGCGCCGCCGCCGCGGCGGCCATCGCCCGGGCGATCCAGCCGCCCCGGGTACCCAATCCCCCTCCCCCGCACCACAACAATCACAGTCAGAAGAAAAGAGGAACGTGACATGAGCACGCTTCGTAACAAGGCGCGGATCACCTCGGTCGTGGCGGGAATCGGCATCGTCGCCGTCCTGGCCGCCGGATGCTCCCGCGGAGGCGACGGAGGCGGATCCAGCGATGGACCCGTCGAGGCCAGCCCCGGAATCACCGACACGAGCATCACACTCGGTATCACCACCCCCCTGAGCGGCGCGACGGCCGGCCCCGGCACCTGCACGGTCGCCGGGATCACGGCCTGGTTCGGCGCGAAGAACGCCGAAGGCGGCATCGAGTTCGGCGATGGCATGACCCGCACGGTCGAGATCGATGCGCTCGATGACGCCTACGACCCGCAGAAGGCGCTCGCCAACTTCCAGCAGCTCGAGAGCAGCGCCTTCCTGATGACGTCGGGGCTCGGCACACCGACCAACCGCGCCTATCGCGAAGCGGCGATCGCGGACGAGGTTCCCCAGGTGCTGATCCAGACGGGCGACCCGATCTTCAGCAACACGGAAGAGAGCCCCTGGCAGCTCGGGTTCGTGCCGATCTACCAGAACGAGGGCGCCGCGTTCGGCGAACTGCTCGCCAGCTCGAGCGAAGACCACAAGGTCGCCATCCTGGCTCAGAACGACGACTATGGCGAGGGCTACGTCGAGGGCTTCAAGGAGGCCATCGAGGGCGCCGACAACATCGAGATCGTCGACGAGCTGACCTACGAGGCGACCGACACCGACGTCAACGCGCAGCTCACCGAGCTCGCGGCCACCGACGCGGACGTGTTCTTCAACGCCATGTCGATCACCCCGCTCGTCATCTCGTCGCTGCTCAAGACGCAGGAGCTCGGCTGGCTGCCCAGCTGGTTCCTGCCCTCGAACACCTCGAGCCCGGGCGCGATCCTCACGCCCGGTAACGCCGTGGCCTTCCCCGGCATCTACACGGTGGCGTTCGCGCAGTCTGCTGCCTCTCCGACCTTCGCGGACAGCGAAGAAGGCGCGGCCTTCCTGTCGAACCTCGCGGAGTACGCGGACTACCCGGATGTCCCGGCGTTCCCGCACTGCGTGTGGAGCTACCAGATCGGCGCGACGCTCGAGCAGGTCTTCGCCAAGATGACCGAGCCGACGCGTGAGGACTTCATGGAGCAGCTGCGCACGATCACCGACTTCACCGCTCCCCTGATGCTCGAGGGTGCGTCGATCGACACGACGGAGGACGGACAGCCCGCTATCTCGGGTGTCACGGTCCAGAAGTACAACGGCGCGGGCTACGCGACGGCCGAGACCTTCGGATAACTCCACCGCTTCGGCAAACAGAACGGCCCGGTCGGGAAATCGACCGGGCCGTTTCTGTTTGTGTGCGGTGTGTGTGGTGCTTCAGTCGAGGCGGCGGAGCACACCCACGATGCCCTCGAGGTGCGCCCGGGTGGCCGCCTCCGCGGCATCCGCGTCGCGCGCCAGCACCGCGTCGATGATCGCCACGTGCTCGGGCGCGGACTCGGCCGCCCTGCCGGGGTGGAAAGCCAGACGAAACTGGTGCCGCGCGGATTGCGCCCGCAGACGCTCCAGCAGTTGCCGGGCGGTGTCGTGGCCGCTGATGTCCCGGATGCGCCGATCCATCTCTTGATTCAGACGCGCGTACTCGACGAGATCACCACCGGCCACAGCGGCGCGGATGCGCTCGCGCAGAGCTCTGAGCTGCTCGGCATCTTCGTCCGTCAGCCGCTCCGCTGCTTTTCGCGCGCAGAGGGCCTCGAGGCCCATCCGCACCTCGACGATCTCGACGGCCTCCTGAACGCTGATGGCCCGTACACGGGCGCCGCGGTTGGGCAGTCGCTCGACGAGCCCCTCCCCGGTCAGGTTGAGCAGGGCCGTGCGGACTGCCGCACGGGTGGCATCGAACCGCTCGCTGATGTCGGCCTCGATCAGACGCTGATGCGGGGCGAACTCACCGCCCAGGATGGCCTCACGGATCTGCTGGGTGAGATCGGGACGCCTACCCGGCGCGGGTTCGACCGCGGCTGCAACAGAAACCACGACCGACCTCCTGTTCTTCGGCGGCGACGACCCTGTCGCCGCAAAGCTGGTTCACGACATGCTGGTTCACGACATGCTTGTTCACAACAGTGCCTCGACAGTACCGCACGTGCGCAGATTGGCGCCGACATTCGCGCCAATCTCGGTCGCTGGGGGGAGGTCGGAGTACCGCACAAGAAGTACGGTCGAAGGTAGCGCGAGCCGCAACGTCCCGTCCCCGTCCCTTCAGCGCAATCAACACGAGGTAGACCATGTCCGACACCACCCGCACCCGTGGTCGCGGCCGCCGATCCGAGCCCGAGGGCCCACGCGCGACGATGCGCCAGCTCCTCCCCTTCCTCTTCGAACACAAGCGGGTGCTGATCGTCGTCGCGATCCTCAGCGTGCTCGGCGCAGGCGCGACCCTGGTCCAGCCGCTCCTTGTGGGCCAGATCATCGAGCGCGTGCAGACCGAGGTCTCTCTCGGCGCGCTCGTCTGGCTGCTCGTGGGATTCGTCATCGTGTCGTCGATCATCTCGGGCTACCAGCACTACCTGCTGCAGCGCACGGGAACGGCGGTCGTCTACTCGAGCCGCCGCAAGCTGATCTCACGCATCCTGCACCTGCCCATCAGCGAGTTCGACGCCCGGCGCACGGGCGACCTCGTCTCGCGCGTCGGCACCGATACGACCCTGCTCTACGCCGTCCTGACGCAGGGCCTCGCGGACGCCATCGGCAGCGCGCTCATCTTCGTGGGCGCGCTCATCGCGATGGCGATCATCGATCCGCTTCTGCTCGCGCTGATCGTCGTGGTGATCGGAGTATCGGTGACCGTCGTCGTGCTGCTGAGCGGACGCATCCGCACCGCCTCCACCGAGCAGCAGGTCAAGGTGGGCGAACTCGCCTCGGGCGTCGAGCGCGCCGTCGGGTCGATCCGCACCGTGCGCGCCTCGGGCGCGACCGAGCGCGAGGTCGCGCAGGTATCGTCGCTCGCCACCGAGGCCTACGGCGTGGGAGTGCGGATCGCCAAGGTCTCGGCCCTCGTCGTGCCGATCGCCGGCATCGCGCTGCAGGTTTCGCTGCTCGTCGTGCTCGGCGTCGGCGGCTTCCGCGTCGCATCCGGAGCGATCGGCATCGCGAGCCTCGTGACGTTCATCATCTTCCTCTTCATGCTGATCGGTCCGCTCGGCTCGACGTTCGGTGCGATCACGAGCGTGAACCAGGCACTCGGTGCCCTCGGGCGCATCCAAGAGGTGCTCGACCTGCCGACCGAGGACCAGGAAGACGCCACTCTCGCTGCCGGGGTCGCCGCGCGCGTGCGGTCCGCGGACGTCTCGGCATCCGGGTCCTCCAGCTCGGTTCCCGCCCCAGCCCTGGCCTTCCGCGACGTGCACTTCCGCTACCCGGACGACGTGGTCGCGGCCCGTGCCGCCGCCGCGGCGGCCGCCCGGAGCCTGCTCGAAGAGGTCCACCTCGAAAAGCCCGCGCAGGAAAGCGCCGCGTTCACAAGCGAGGCCGAGCACGAGGCCGAACAGGAGACCGCGCGCGAGGTGCTCCGCGGCGTCTCGTTCGACGTGCCTCACGGCTCACGCGTCGCCCTCGTCGGGCCGAGCGGCGCCGGAAAGAGCACCGTCCTGTCGCTGCTCGAGCGGTTCTACGACCCCACCGCCGGGTCGATCGAGCTCGACGGAGCGGACATCCGCACCCTTCCGCGCGACGAGCTGCGCGCCCGATTCGGATACGTCGAACAGGATGCTCCGACGCTGGCCGGCACGATCGCCGACAACCTGCGGCTGGCCTCGCCCGATGCGAGCGACGCCGAGTGCGAAGCGGTGTTGCGTGCCGTGAACCTCGGCGATGTGCTCGAGCGCAGCCCGCTCGGGCTCCAGGCACCCGTGGGCGAGGACGGCGTGATGCTCTCGGGTGGAGAGCGCCAACGGCTCGCCATCGCGCGAGCCCTGCTGTCCGCTCCCCCGATCCTGCTGCTGGACGAGTCGACGTCATCGCTCGACGGGGTCAACGAGCAGCGGATGCGGGACGCCATCGATGCCGTCGCCACAGGCCGGACGCTGCTCGTGATCGCGCACCGCCTCTCGACGGTCGTCGACAGCGACCTGATCGTGGTGCTCGACCAGGGCCGCGTCGTCGGTCAGGGCACCCACTCCGAGCTGGTCGCTTCAACGCCGCTCTACCGCGAGCTCGCGAAGCACCAGCTCCTCGTGTGACGCGCTCGCGCGGTCGCACGGCTGCGAACGCGAACGGACGCAACATGCCGCGCCACCGGGGGGTCGCACGGCATGTTGCGTCGTTTCGTTACGGGCGTCAGGTGCGGAGGCGGTACCGCAGGGCCGACAGCTCGGACTGCAGGGCCGCGGGTACCCGACCCTCGAACGTCGCGTAGAAGGCCTCGGTATTGTCGGCCTCGGCCTGCCACGTCGCCGGGTCCACCGAGAAGAGCTCTTCGAGGTCCGCCTCGGGTACATCGATACCGTCGAGGTTCAGGTCCTCGATGCGCGGGAGTCGGCCGATCGGGCTGTCGACGGCGCCGACGTCACCCTGGATGCGACGGACGACCCACTCGATGACGCGCGAGTTGTCGCCGAAGCCGGGCCACAGGAACCGGCCGTCCGAGCCGCGGCGGAACCAGTTGACCTGGAAGATGCGCGGGGCACGATCGAACCGCAGCTTCTGGCCGACCTTCAACCAGTGGCCGAAGTAGTCCGCCATGTTGTAGCCGCAGAAGGGCAGCATGGCGAAGGGATCGCGGCGCAGCTCGCCGAGGGTTCCTTCGGCGGCTGCCGTGCGCTCGGACGAGATGTTCGAGCCGATGAAGACGCCGTGCGTCCAGTCGGTCGCTTCGACGACCAGCGGCACGTTGGTGGCACGTCGTCCACCGAACAGGATCGCGTCGAGAGGCACACCCTCGGCGGCATCCCAGTCCGGTGCGATCTGCGGGCACTGACCGGCACTCACCGTGAACCGGGAGTTCGGGTGTGCGGCGGGACGACCGGATGCCGGTGTCCACGGGTTGCCCTCCCAGTCGGTCAGGTGCGGCGGGGCCTCATCGGTCAGGCCCTCCCACCAGACATCACCGTCGGGTCGGAGCGCGACGTTCGTGAAGATCGTGTTGCCCCAGAGGGTCTCGACCGCCGTGACGTTCGTCGACTCGCCCGTGCCGGGTGCGACGCCGAAGAATCCGGCCTCGGGGTTGATCGCCCAGAGTCGTCCATCCTCGCCGGGGCGGATCCACGCGATGTCGTCGCCGAGGGTTTCGACGCGCCAGCCGGGAATGGTCGGGCGGAGCATCGCCAGGTTCGTCTTGCCGCACGCCGAGGGGAAGGCCGCGGCGATGTGGTACTTCCGGCCCTGCGGGTCGATGACGCGGATGAGCAGCATGTGCTCGGCGAGCCATCCTTCGTCGCGTCCGATGACCGAGGCGATCCGCAACGCGAAGCATTTCTTGGCGAGGATGGCGTTGCCGCCGTACCCCGATCCGTACGACCAGACCTCGAGGGTGTCGGGAAAGTGGACGATGTACTTCTCGTCATTGCACGGCCACGCGACATCCTTCTCGCCGGGCGCGAGCGGTGCACCCACGGAGTGGACGGTGCGCACCCACGGCGCTCCGTTCGCGATCAGGTCGGTCACGTCGGCGCCGACGCGCGTCATGATGCCGATGCTGGTGACGGCGTAGGGGCTGTCCGTGATCTGCACGCCGATGTGCGAGAGCGGGCCACCGACGGCGCCCATCGAGAACGGGACGACGTACATCGTGCGGCCGCGCATGCTGCCGGCGAAGATCTGCGACATCGTGCCGCGCATCTCGGTCGGGTCGGCCCAGTTGTTGGTGGGGCCGGCGTCCTCTTCGCGGTCGGATGCGATGAACGTGCGACCCTCGGTGCGGGCGACGTCCTTCGGGTGCGAACGCGCGAGGTACGACCCCGGGCGCCACTCGGGGTTCAGGCGGATGAGCGTGCCGTCGTCGACCATCTGGCGCAGCAGTGCCTCGTTCTCGGCACGCGATCCATCGATCCAGTGCACGCGGGCGGGCTGCGTCAGCGCGGCGACCTCGTCTACCCAGGCGAGCAGCTCGGTCAGGCCGGCCTCGTCGGCGGGACGCTGCCCGAAGTCGGTCACGCGACGGGGGACGGCGATGCGGGTGCTCAGGGATTCGGCAAGTGCCACGATGCGCTCCTACTTTCTCGGCTCTCCTCCATTTGACCGCGCTCGTGCCACGATTTGCCAAAGTTTGCGGTCGAAAGAAACCCGATTCTTTCCCTATACTCAAGGAATGGTCGGCTCCGCTCTCGAACTCACGACCCTCGGTCACCGCATTCGGCATCACCGGCTGCGGAAAGGGCTGACGCTGGATGAGCTCGGCGCTCTGGTGGGGGTCGCCGGCAGCCAGCTGAGCCTGGTGGAGAACGGAAAGCGCGAGCCGAAGCTCTCGCTGTTGCAGGCCGTCGCTGCAGCGACCGACACCGAAGTGTCGGACCTGATCTCCGGCGAGCCCCCCAACCGTCGAGCGGCACTGGAGATCGAACTCGAACGCGCACAGGCCAGCCCCGCCTTCCGTCGCCTCGGAGTTGCTCCGGTGCGGGTGGCGAAGACGATGTCGGATGAGACGATCGAGTCGCTGTTGGGGCTCCATCGGGAACTCCAGCGACGCGAACGTGAGGCCATCGCGACGCCGGAAGAGGCGCGGCGTGCCAACACCGAGCTGCGCCTGCGGATGCGCGAGCACGACAATTACCTGCCCGACATCGAACGCCTCGCCGAGAGGCAGCTCAAGGCGGCGGGGCATGTCACCGGCGCCCTGACGCACCGCACGGTCAGCATCATGGCCGAACGGCTCGGCTTCGAGCTGATCTACGTCAACGATCTGCCGAGCTCGACCCGATCGATCACCGATCTCGAGCACGGACGGATCTACCTGCCTCCCGCGTCGATTCCGGGAGGCCACGGCCTGCGGTCGATGGCGTTGCAGGCCATGGCCCACCGCCTGCTCGGTCACACCCGGCCGACGGACTACGCGGACTTCTTGCAGCAGCGCCTCGAGATCAACTACTTCGCGGCGTGCTGCCTCATGCCCGAGACGGCCGCGGTCGCGTTCCTGCAGCAGGCCAAAAAGGATCGGAACCTGGCCGTCGAGGACTTTCGTGACGCGTTCGGGGTGACGCATGAGGCCGCCGGAATGCGCCTGACGAACCTTGTCACCAAGCATCTCGGCATTTCGCTGCACTTCTTGCGGGTGGGTCACACCGGATCTCTCCAGCGCGTGTACGAGAACGACGGACTTCCCCTGCCGATGGACGTTACGGGTTCGGTCGAAGGTCAGATCGTGTGCCGCAAGTTCTCGGCGCGCGGCGCATTCGACCAGCAGAACCGCGCGACCGAGCACTACCAGTACACGGACACGCCCGCCGGCACGTTCTGGTGCTCGACGCAGACGGGAAACACCACCGACGGCGAGTTCTCGATCACCGTCGGCGTGCCCTTCGACGACGCCCGCTGGTTCCGCGGGCGCGAGACGGCGAGCCGCGCCGTTTCGACCTGCCCCGACGACGCGTGCTGTCGGCGCCCGGCCCCCGAGATCGCCGACCGGTGGGAGGGCAAGTCATGGCCCTCGGCGCGCGTGCACATGCAGATGTTCTCCCCGCTCCCCCGTGGTGCCTTCCCCGGCGTGGACGACTCCGAGGTCTATTCGTTCCTCGAGCGCCACGCCGACTGACGCGGCAGGCCGGCTGACGCGGCAAGCCGGCAAGCTAGTGAGCCGGCAAGCTAGTGAGCGTCCTGGCGTGGTGACCAGCGGAACCACGCCGCGACGTAGATCGCGAGCCCTCCGATGAGTCCGACGATCACCCAGAGCACGATCAGGAAGTCGATCCACGATCCGATCGGCGGCGAACCGGGCAAGAAGGTGCGCAGCGGAATGGTCGCGAACAGCATCGCACCCATCCAGCTCATGAAGGATGCCTCGACGCGGCGTCGCCCGCGATAGACGGTGATCGCGACGCTCAGCACGAGCACCGGCATCACGATCATGAGCCCGAGCAGCACCGCGCCGAACGCAATCGTGCTACCCGACCGCGTCGCGGTGATCTCGATCGCGGGAACCGGGTACCGCCGGCCGTCGTCGAATTCGGCTTCCGCGCCGACATCGACCTCACGGGTCTGAATGTTCCAGCCCGGCACGCGTCCCGCCGCTTCGGCGCCGGTCCGGAGCGCTTGGGGCCCGCCATCGGTTTCCACGTAGGCGAGCAGCGTCGTGAGCGACGTGTGCGTATCGAAGGGCCACTGCTCGATGACCCCGTCGGCGAGCAGATCCACACTCACGGGTGACGGCACGTCGTCCGCAGGAAACTCGATCACGCGAGAACCGGCCGCCCCCGTCACCAGGACCTTGATGGTCTGATCGACACCGATCCCGTTCTCGGACTCGAAGTCGGGGGCATCTGCGAGGTCGATGTTCAGGGTTATCCGGCCGCTAGCCGCCTGCACCGCACTCGGTTCGATGTGCAGGAGCACATCCACGTCGGGTGGCTCTTCTTCGGTCTCGGACACCTGACCGCTACCGGCATACAGCGCGATGACGCCCACGTAGACCACCGCGATCGTAACGAAGGCGGTCATGATCCAGAGAATGCGGCGTCGCCTTCCGGCCGCGGGCGTGCGGGTGTCCGCACTCACGCCAGTTCGGCTCCGGCGCGCTGCAGCTCGGTGAGGGCGGCTGCGCTCGTCTCCTGTGCGACGCCGGCGACAAGGTCGGTCAGGATCCGTACCCGACGTCCGTGCGCGATCGCGTCGAGCGCCGAGGCCCGCACGCAGTAGTCGGTCGCGAGCCCTGCGACATCCACCTCGGTCACCCCGTGCGCCTCGATGAGTTCGGCGACGCGGCTCCCGTCGTCGGTCGTCCCCTCGTAGAGCGAGTAGGCCGGGATGCCCTGGCCCTTCTTGACGTGGTGAGTAACCCGCGAGGTGTCGAACTCGGGATCGTATTCGGCACCCGCTGTGCCGGATACGCAGTGCACCGGCCAGGTGTCGATGTAGTCGGGCTCGGTGTGGAAGTGTCCGCCGTTGTCGTTATGCGGATCGTGCCAGTCGCGCGAAGCGACGATCAGGTCATAGTCGTCACCGTGCGCGTCGAGATACTCCGAGATCTTCGCGGCGACGGCGTCACCCCCGTCCACGCCGAGGGCACCCCCCTCGGTGAAGTCGTTCTGGACATCGACGATGAACAGCGCCTTGGTCATCCCCCGAGCGTAGCGCCGAGTACTTCTCCGGCGGGGACTCAGGCCAGGGCCTCCACGAAGCCCACCTTGCTCACCGCGACACGCTGCGGCACACCCGCGAATGCCTCGGCACGACCCTGAGATGCCATGTAGCTGCTCTCGAGCTCGAGGAAAGCCGCCTCATCGCCCTCGACGCTCACAGCCCACACGAACTGGTTCGACTCGCGCACCGCGTAGGCGAACTCGATCGCGAACCCGGCAGCGGGCCGCACCCGGGGCATCCATTCCTTCCACCACTCGAGGAAGGCGTCGAACTCTCCGTCGACGATCGTGTACGTGCGCAGCTGGATGGTCTTCACCACCCCAGCTTGGCACGCGTCCGCTCATCCCTCGATGATCAGCGCGATCCAGCCCGCCGCGAAGGCGAGCGCCGCCACACCGACCATCA
Source organism: Microbacterium sp. (assembly GCF_044340635.1). Lineage (GTDB taxonomy): Bacteria > Actinomycetota > Actinomycetes > Actinomycetales > Microbacteriaceae > Microbacterium. The sequence goes on along the minus strand of NZ_JBIITF010000011.1, from coordinate 2,188 downwards.
GGAAGGTCAGGCGCACGAGCGCACGGACCAGGGGCGACCCCTTCGACAGTCGCATGCGGTTGTGCCATCCCACGCGGTACTCGATGTCGGCCATGTCCCTCTGACCGATGCTCTCCAGGTCGTGCGCGGTCAGCGCGGCCTCGTTGATCGCCCCCTGATCGTCGAACCACCGCACGACCGAACCCTCGTCGGTGTGCTCCACGACGGCGCGGGTGGGAGCCCAGCTCCCGTCCGCGATGCGTGCGACGAGGGCGAGAAATGCCAGGCCGATCGCACCGAGCGCGCCGATCCACGTGAAGACCTCAGCGATGAGCCCCACCACGTCAGCCATTCGTTCAGGCTACCGGGCGCGGCTCAGCCGCCCGGCGCTCCCGACGTAGACCAGTCAGTGCCGAAACACCTCTCGCGCGACGAAGCACCCCCTGGCGAGGGGTTCGTCGTCGCCGCAGGGGTGTTTCGCCGGAAGCGGCAGCCCGGGGCAGTGCCGCCCGCCGTGCCTTCCCGGAAGCAGACAGAGCCGCCCGGAGGGTCACTTCGACACGCTCAGTGACCGGGACGCCTAGAACGGGGGTGGATCCGTGTTCGGGACGAAGTGGATGGCCGGGGGTGGTTTGTCGATGTAGACGTGACCGCCGGGTGAATCGCCCCGGGTCTCGTGGAGGGTCTGATTCCCCGAGAGGATGATGATCATGCCAGCACCGAGGAAGTATCCGCCGGAGCTTCGTGAGCGTGCGATGCGGCTTGTCGCTGAGGCCAGGAAAGAGGATCCGGAGTTGTCGTTGAACGCGGCAGTGATCCGGATCGGGCAGCGTGTTGGGGTGAATGCCGACACGTTGCGGGGCTGGTGCAAGCAGGCCGCGATCGACGCGGGCGAGCGTCCCGGGACTACGACGAGCGAAGCGCAGCGCATCAAGGCGCTCGAGGCCGAAGTGCGGGAGCTGAAGCGTGCGAACGAGATCTTGTTGGCGGCATCCTCGTTCTTCGCGCGGGAGCTCGACCCGCGACTGCCGTGGTAGTTCAGTTCATCGACGATCATCGTGACCGGTTCGGGGTCGAGCCGATCTGCCGCGTGCTGACCGAGCATGCCGTGCCGATCGCCCCGTCCGGTTACTACGCGTTCAAGAAACGCCCGCTCTCAGCGCGGGCGGAGAGCGACGCGGAGTTGGTCGTGCAGATCGAGCGGGTGTTCTGGGACCGCAAGCTCGGTCGAGGGATCAGCGGTGCCCGCAAAGTCTGGCGGTTGCTGCGACGTGAAGGGATCGTGGTGGCTCGCTGCACGGTCGAACGGCTGATGCGGCAGCAAGGGCTGCGCGGCATCCGACGCGGCAAGCAGTTCGTCACGACGCGCCCAGAACCTTCGTCGACGCGCCCGCCGGATCACGTGAAGCGCGACTTCACCGCGGACCGCCCCAACGAGCTCTGGGTGGTCGACTTCACGTATGTTCCGACGTGGTCCGGGATGGCATTCACCGCGTTCGTCACCGACGTGTTCTCGCGTCGGATCGTGGGCTGGCGGACGATGGACCGGATGCCGACCGCGTTGCCGTTGGACGCGCTCGAGATGGCGCTCTGGGTGCGTGATCGGGCGGGTGAGGACGTCACCGGCGTCATTCAACATTCGGACGCCGGGTCGCAATACACCGCGATTCGCTACGCGGAGCGGCTCGCTGACGTCGGCGCGATCGCGTCGATCGGGACCGTCGGCGACTCGTATGACAACGCCCTCGCAGAGAGCGTCGTGGGGCTTTACAAGACCGAGTGCGTGAAGATCGACGGCCCATTCCGCACCGCCGACGAGCTTGAACTCGCGACGCTCTCCTGGGTGCACTGGTTCAACGAGAACCGGCTGCACTCATCGATCGGATACCTCACACCCATCGAGAAGGAGAACGAGTACTACCGTGAGATCAACCCCCAGAGCCAGCCGGCGCTGGGAGAACTCGCCCTCCACTAAACCCGGGGCGATTCACCCGTCCCGATCTTTCGGGACCGTGGTTGCTGTTTCGCTGAGTGTGGCGCGGGCGGCGTTGATCGCATCGATCGGATCTGACTTGCCTCGAGCGCGACGTTCTTGACGGTTCTGGCGTGCGACTTCGATCACGGTGACGTTATGGGCTTGCAGATGTCGTTGCAACCCCGCGCCGTATGAGCCGGTTCCTTCGATCCCGATCCTCGCGATCGTCCCATG
>NZ_JBIITF010000002.1:0-318634 GCF_044340635.1 Microbacterium sp. | reverse complement strand
GACCCGTTGTGCCCTCCGGTCACTGAGCCTGTCGAAGTGACCCGTTGTGCCCTCCGGTCACTGAGCCTGTCGAAGTGACCCGTTGTGCCCTCCGGTCACTGAGCCTGTCGAAGTGACCCGTTGTGCCCTCCGGTCACTGAGCCTGTCGAAGTGACCCGTTGTGCCGACGGCGTTCCGGTGCTCCCTTCGACAGGCTCAGGGAGCGTGGGGTATTCCGCCGGGGCTAGAGGGCGCGGCCGACCGAGCCGACCGCCGCGTCGAGCGGCTGACCCGAGGCATCCCGCTTCGCCCCGGGCTCCGGGAGGGTGCGTGCGGAACCATCCGTCCCGACCGCGCGCGGGGGAGCGGCACCCACCCAGGCGAGCGTCAGCTCGTCCTCACCCTTCAGGAACGCGTGTGCGCGTACACCACCGGTCGCGCGACCCTTCGCGGGGAACTCCGCGAACTCGGACACCTTGGCGCGACCCGCGTCGGTTCCGGGAAGTGCTCCGGCCGTACCCGAGACGGTGACGACGACGACTTCCGCCTCGCTGACGGCGCCGAAGAAGATCGCATTGGCCGATCCGATGTTCATTCCCGCCATGCCGCCCGCCGAGGCGCCCTGCGGACGCACCGACGATGCCGCGAAACGCAGCAGGCGCGCGTCGTCCGAGACGAAGACGAGCTCGGACTCGTCGGGTGCGGATGCCGCACCCACAACGCCATCGCCCGGCTTGAGCGCGATGATCTCGATCTCGGGTTTCGGCGGCAGCGCGGACGGGACGATGCGCTTCACGATGCCCTTGCGGGTACCGATCGCGAGGGGTGCGTCGACGTCGAGGCGGGTGAGCATCACGACCCGCTCGGCCTTGTCGGTGAGACCGAGGTAGTCGCGCAGGGCGACCCCCGCGGCGAGCTGAACGGATGCGGGGGGCACCGAGGGCAGGTCGACCGGACTGAAACGCAGTAGTCGTCCGCGGTTCGTGATCGCGCCGAGTTCGCCCCGTACCGTCGTGCGCACCTCGGTCAGCAGCGCGTCGTGCTTGCTCCGACGCGTGGGCGAGACGATCTCGGTACCCTCGGACAGATCCACGCGCACGGCGCGGCCGGTCGTCGACAGGATCACGACGGTCGGCGCATCCACGATCTCGAGGATCGGAGCATTGCGCGACGGGCGCGCGATCGCGGGCGCAGCGTTCGTGAGGAGCGTCCGGCGCGGAGTGCCGAGCTTCTCGGCGATCGCGTCGAGTTCGGTGGCGACCTGCTTGCGCAGGAGAGCGTCGCTTCCGAGCAGTTCTTCGAGCTGGGCGATCTCCGCGAGCAGCTGGTCGCGCTCGGCCTCGAGCTCGATACGCGAGAACTTCGTCAGGCGCCGCAGGCGCAGCTCGAGGATGTACTCGGCCTGCAGCTGACTGAGGTCGAAAACCTCCATCAGTCGGGTGCGGGCCTGCTCGCCGTCATCGGATGCGCGGATGACCTGGATGACCTCGTCGATGTCGAGGATCGCGATCAACAGGCCCTCGACGAGGTGCAGCCGCTCGCGGCGACGATCGAGCCGGTAACGGCTGCGGCGGGTGACGACCGAGAGGCGGTGGTCGACGTAGACGCGCAGCAGCTCGCGCAGCCCGAGCGTGCGCGGCTGGCCCTCGACGAGGGCGACGTTGTTGATGCTGAAAGAGTCCTCGAGCGGCGTCAGCCGGTACAGCTGCTCGAGGACGGCCTGCGGATCGAAACCCGTCTTGATACCGATGACGAGGCGCGTGCCGTGCGTGCGGTCCGTCAGGTCAGCCACGTCGCTGATGCCCTGCAGCTTCTTGGACTGAACGGCATCCTTGATCTTCTCGATGACGCGCTCCGGGCCGACCAGGTACGGCAGCTCGGTGACGACGATGCCCGTCTTGCGGGGGCCGAGGCTCTCGATCGAGGTGCGCGCGCGGGTCTTGAACGATCCGCGGCCGGTCTCGTAGGCGTCCCGGATGCCGTCAAGTCCGACGATGACACCACCCGAGGGCAGATCGGGCCCTGGCACGTACGCCATCAGGTCGTCGAGAGTCGCATCGGGGTTCTCGAGCAGGTGGATGGCGGCGCCGACGACCTCGATGAGGTTGTGGGGCGCCATGTTCGTCGCCATGCCCACGGCGATGCCGCTCGCGCCGTTGACCAACAGGTTCGGGTACGCCGCGGGCAGGACCTCGGGCTGCTGGAACTGGTTGTCGTAGTTCGGGATGAAGTCGACGACGTCTTCGTCGAGTCCCTCGGCCATCGCGAGCGCCGCGGGTGCGAGGCGGGCCTCGGTGTATCGGGATGCCGCGGGCCCATCATCGAGCGAGCCGAAGTTTCCGTGCCCGTCGACCATGGGCACGCGCTGGGAGAACGGTTGGGCGAGGCGCACGAGGGCGTCGTAGATGGGCGCGTCACCGTGGGGGTGGAGCTTTCCCATGACCTCGCCGACGACGCGTGCGCTCTTGACGTGCCCGCGGTCCGGACGGAGTCCCATCTCGGACATCTGGTAGACGATGCGGCGCTGGACCGGCTTCATTCCGTCGCGGGCGTCGGGCAGTGCCCGCGAGTAGATCACCGAATAGGCGTACTCGAGGAAAGACCCCTGCATCTCGCTGGAGACGTCGACATCTTCGATGCGCTCGGCAGGGGGCTCGGAAACAGGTGCGGGCATAGGGTCCTTCGGGCGGAAACGAGGGCCGTTGGCACGTGTGCGAGACTGGCCCCGATGTCTTTCATGCTACCGGCGGAGCCCGCTCACGCCCGGAGCCTCACCGCTCTGGTGCCGGATGCCGTCGCCTCGCTCACGTCGTCGTCCGGGAGCTCGGCGCTGCCGCCCGCACGCAGCGCGATCGTCGTCGTGATCGATGGTCTCGGAGCCGCGAACCTGACTGCGCGCGGCGGTCATGGCCGGTTTCTGACATCCGTCATGCGCAAGAAGGATGTCGCGCGCTCCGTTTTCCCGACGACCACCGCCGCCGCGCTCACGAGCCTGATGACCGGCACCGATCCGGGCGCGCACGGGATCGTCGGGTACCGCGTCCGTGTGCCCGACACGGGCGTGCTCGCGAACCAGCTGACGGGCTGGGAGTCCGACGGACTCGACCCCGCCGTGTGGCAGCGGCGGCCGACGCTGTTCGAGACCGCGGCATCCGTCGGCGTCGAGGGCTTCGTCGTCAGCCGTGAGGAGTACCGTCACTCGGGGTTCACCCGGGCGGCCTTCCGCGGCTCGACCTTCGACTCGGCGGCATCGTTCACGGACAGGCTCGCGCTCGCGCTCGAACACGCCACAGCCGCCCGGGGGCGCCTCGTGTACGCCTACGCACCCGAGCTCGATTCTGCGGGACACCGCTACGGGTGGGAGTCCGACGAGTGGATCGCGGCGCTCGAGGAAGCGGATGGCGCGGTGCGCTCGCTCGGGTCCGCGCTGCCCGCTGACGTCGGCGTGCTCGTCACGGCCGACCACGGCATGGTCGATGTGCCCAGCACCGGTCATGTTCTGCTGCGGGAGGGCGACGACCTGGTCGAGGGCGTCGCGGACATCGCGGGAGAGCCGCGGATGCTGCATCTGTACGCCGAACCCGGTTTGGCCGAGTCGGTGCTCGAGCGTTGGCGCGCTTCGGAGTCGGCTCGATCGTGGATCCTCTCGCGCGATGAGGCTGTCGCGGCGGGGCTCTTCGGTGAGGTCGATCCGGTGGTGATGCCGCGGATCGGCGACGTGCTCGTCGCGGCCCGGGGTCGGGTGGCGTACTACGACGACCGTCTCACGGACAAGGCGTCGCAGAGGATGATCGGCCAGCACGGGTCGCTGACGTCGGCGGAGCGCATCGTCCCGCTCATCCGGCTCGGTGCGTATGCCCCGAACTGACTGACCCGTCGTGCTTACTGGTCGCCGTCGCCGCGTGCGCCGAAGACGATCTCGTCCCACGACGGCATCGCGTTACGACCGCGTCGTCGGCCCTGAGCATCGGCCACGACGGTGTCTTCGCGCGGTTCCGCCGGGGCGGTTTGGTCGTCGTAGCCCGGCTCGAGTGCGTCGAAGAGGGCGACGGGAGCAGCCGGTGCCGCGTTTTCTTCCGTCATTCCCGGAGCACTCTCGCGCTGCCCGCGCCGACGACGTAGGGCCTCGAGCAGGTCCGCGGTCTCGGCGCTCGTGTTCGAGGTTTCGGTAGCGCGATTGACGGCGGCCTCGGAGGCCGCGGGGGCAGCGGACGGGTCGAGATCGCGACGCGGACCGAATGCGCCGCTGTCGAACCGGGTGTCGTCCTTGATCGACGGCGCGGAGTCCAGCGCGCGCAGTCGGGGGATCAGACCTTCGGGCAGGGACCCCTGGCGGGAGAGCTGCTGCGCGTCGGCGTTGAGCGGCGAGAGCGCGCTCCGCCGCGGGTCGAAGCTCCAGCGGGCGTCGTGCTCGATGTCTCCGACCTGGAACTGCAGCTTGACGATCCATCCGGAGGGATCTTTCCAGCTCGACCAGCGCTCGCCTGCGGCCGCGACTTCGGCGAGCTTCGCCCGCATCGCCGCGCCGAATGTGGGCTGAGCCTCAGCGTCATCGACCGCGCCGAGCAGAACGGGCACGGCGAGGGCGAGACCGACGATGTGCTCGCGTTCCGCGAGGACGGGGCCTTCGTAGCGAATGACATCTTCGAGTCGAGCGCCGAGCAGCTGCGCCACCTCCTGCGCCGACAGACCCGAGCGAATCTGCGCCTGGATCTCGCGCGGGCTGGGTCGGGCGGCGCCTGATTCCGGCGCCGAATGGGCGCGACGAACCTCAGTGCGCAGGACATCATCTATCACCAGGGCGAATGTTTCGCCCGAGTCCGTCGCTACGATCAGTCGCTCATCCTCGGTGCGGATGACCTTGAGCTCTTTCATGCGACACGCCTTCTTCCGCGTTTCCGGTTCCGCCATCGTTACACGCGTGTGGGTCGGTCCCGGGAATATCCAGCGCGCGCCGCCCGTTTGCTTCCGAGCGGATGTCGGAACGCAGCATTTGCTAAATGCCCTGCGGTCATGCAAACTAGCGCCGCCTGTTCGGCACCCGCTCCACTGCACGCAATGAAAGAAGTGACCTAAACCCCATGGCTACGGACTACGACGCTCCCCGCAAGACCGACGACGACAGCGAGTCGATCGAGGCCCTGAAGGAGCGCGTTCCCGACAAGCTTTCCGGTGCCGTCGATGTCGAGGACGCCGACAACCCCTCGGGCTTCGAATTGCCCGGGGCGGACCTCTCCGACCTGGAGCTGGACGTCGTCGTGCTGCCGCCTCAGGAAGACGAGTTCACGTGCGTGAGCTGCTTCCTGGTGAAGCACCGCTCACAGGTCGATCACGAAGACTCGGTCGGACTCATCTGCCGCGACTGCGCGTAAGCACGCGCCCGGTTGATCGCCGCCGCGAGGCGGTCGGGGGTGCGGGTCGAGATGACCCACGACACCGCAGGGTCGTCCGGGTCCTCGAGTGGGACGACCACGATCCCGTCGATCCCGCCCCGGATGACGAGCCACGAATCGCGGTCGAGTCCCGGTCCGCGGGCGTTGCGCGCTTCGTCACCCGAGAACGGCACCGGGGCGCCGAGCCATTCGACGCCGATGCGCGCACGCCCGGCGCGCAGCATCCCCTCCCGCACATCGATGACGGGCGACAGGGCGACGAGCGCCGCGATGATCAGTGCCCCCACGATGGCGCCGACGACGAGCGCGAGCGTCGGGTCGAGTGGTGCGAGGACGAGCGCGGCCATCGGACCGACGACCGCGGCGGACACCAGAATCCAGAGCGAGGGCGTCAGCCGCTCGCGATACTCCGTGCGTTGCTTCTGCATTACCCTCGATGAGTGACCGATTCCGTGGACGTTCTCATTATCGCTCCAGAACCTCCGACCTACGCTCACCCCGGTGACGCCGGCGCCGATCTGGTCTCAGCTGAGTCGGTGCGGTTGGCCCCCGGCCAGCGCGCGCTCGTCGGCACGGGTGTCTCGATCGCGCTGCCCGACGGTTATGTCGCGTTCGTCGTGCCACGCAGCGGGCTGGCGACCAAGCACGGCATCACGATCGTCAATTCACCGGGCACGGTCGATGCCGGATATCGCGGCGAGATCAAGGTGACTCTGTTGAACACGGATGCCACCGAGCCCTATGACATCGCCTTGGGTGATCGCATCGCGCAACTCATCGTCATGCCCGTGAGCCGGGCGAACTTCGTCCCGGTCGAGACACTCCCCGAGAGTGTTCGCGGCGAAGGCGGGTTCGGGTCCACCGGCTACCAGGCACCTCAAGCACAGGAGGTCGGCGCATGAGCGACGACGGCACGACCGTAGACCCGGCGGCCAAGTCCGCGCCCGCTGACCGTGCGACGGGGGGTCCCTTCGACGAATCCGAGGCGAACCCCGTTCGTCCCTACATCGACCTGGGCGGGATCAAAGTGCTGCCCCGCGAGGGACTCAACCTGCGCCTCGAGATCGAGGAGCAGTCCAAGCGCATCGTCGCTGTGGGCTTGGACTATGCCGGATCCACGTTGCAGGTGCAGCCGTTCGCGGCGCCCCGCACCGGCGGGCTGTGGCACGAGACGCGCGCTCAGATCCGCGAGCAGGTGCGGCAGCAAGGCGGTCGGGTGGAAGAGCGGGACGGTCCGCTCGGGCCGGAACTGCTCGCCGAGGTGCCCGTCATCGCCGGCGCGGAGGGGACATCGGGCAAACGCCTGGCGCGGTTCGTGGGTGTGGATGGGCCGCGGTGGTTCTTGCGCGGCGTGATCGGCGGAGCCGGTGCATCCGATATCGACGCAGCGGCGCAGGTCGAGGACCTCTTCCGGTCCATCGTCGTGGTCCGCGGCGGAACGCCCATGCCGCCGCGTGAATTCATTCCGCTGAAGATGCCCGCGACCCCGGGTTCGGCGTGACCGACCCTCAGTCCGCACGCCGGGATCCCCTTCCGGATGGGGGGTCGGATCCCGCGCTGACGCCACCGCCGGCACCGTCGGCTTCGGACGCGCTCGGATCGGCTCTCGCAGGGGCCGCACGTCGTGCCGGCCTCGACCCGAACGCAGATCGATCGACCGGCCACGTGGTGTGGCACGCGATGGGCGGATGGCGGGGGGTCGTCGAAGCGGTCGTCCCCGGCATCGTTTTCATCGCCGTCTACACGTTGACGATGGATGCCGAAACGGGTGATGGCGACCTGTGGTGGTCTCTTGGTCTCTCCGTCGGGATCGCGGCTCTCTTCACGATCGCGCGGCTCATCGCGCGCCAGCCCGTCACCTCCGCCGTCAGCGGTCTCCTCGCGGTCGTGGTCGCTGCGGCCTTCGCGATCTTCACGGGCGAGGCGAGCAACAACTTCATTCCGGGCTTCGTCACGAATGTCGTCTACGGTGCCGCCTTCCTGATCTCGGCGTTCGCGGGATGGTCGATCATCGGCCTCGCCGTGGGATTCCTGATGGGTGAAGGAACGGCCTGGCGACGTGACCGCCGCAAACGGCGCGCTTTCTTCTGGCTGGCGATCGCGTGGGCCGCGCTCTTCGCGGCCCGTCTGCTCGTGCAGTTCCCGCTCTACCTGGCCGACAACGTCACGGCGCTCGGCACGCTGAAGCTCGTCATGGGGATTCCCTTGTTCGCGCCGCTCCTCGCGGTGAGCTACCTGGTCGTACGAGCGCTCTACCCGCCTGCGGCCAAGAAGGACGTGGACGAGCCCGCCTGACGCGGCTGCTCTGACCCCGCCCGGTGGTACGATTTATCTCGACATCAAGATAAATCGACCCCCTTCCCCCTCGCCGCAATGCGGCGCACCCTGGTTAGGGTCGCCTTGCTAGCCTCGCCCGGAACGCCCCGGGAAGATGGAGGCCGGTGAGTGGTCAGCTACCTGAAGGAGACGGCATCGTGGCATCGGTCAACAGCTTCGGAGCGCAGAGCACCCTGACAGTCGGGGGAACCGACTACGAGATCTTCCGGCTCGACGCCGTCGAGGGGTACGACAAGCTCCCGTTCAGCCTGAAGGTGCTGCTCGAGAACCTGCTTCGCACCGAGGACGGCGCGAACGTCACGCGTGCTCAGATCGAGGCGCTCGGATCGTGGGACGCCGCGGCCGAGCCCGACACCGAGATCCAGTTCACGCCCGCGCGCGTCGTGATGCAGGACTTCACGGGCGTGCCGTGCATCGTCGACCTCGCCACGATGCGTGAAGCCGTCACGACGCTCGGCGGAAACCCGGACAAGATCAACCCGCTCTCGCCCGCCGAGATGGTCATCGACCACTCGGTCATCGCCGACCTCTTCGGCTCCGAGAACGCGCTCGAGCGGAACGTCGAGATCGAGTACGAGCGCAACGGCGAGCGTTACCAGTTCCTCCGTTGGGGCCAGACGGCGTTCCACGACTTTAAGGTCGTCCCTCCCGGAACCGGAATCGTCCACCAGGTCAACATCGAGCACCTCGCCAAGGTCATCTACGACCGTACGGTCGATGGAGTGCTGCGCGCGTACCCCGACACCTGTGTCGGCACGGATTCGCACACCACCATGGTGAACGGCCTCGGCGTGCTCGGCTGGGGTGTCGGCGGAATCGAAGCAGAGGCCGCAATGCTCGGTCAGCCGGTCTCGATGCTGATCCCGCGCGTCGTGGGATTCAAGCTGACCGGCGAGATCCCGGCCGGCGTAACGGCGACGGACGTCGTCCTCACGATCACCGACATGCTGCGCAAGCACGGTGTCGTCGGCAAGTTCGTCGAGTTCTACGGCGACGGAGTCGGCTCGGTGCCCCTCGCCAACCGCGCCACCATCGGAAACATGAGCCCCGAGTTCGGCTCCACCGCGGCGATGTTCCCGATCGACGACGTCACGATCGAGTACCTGCGCCTGACCGGCCGCGACGAGCAGGCGGTCGCCCTGGTCGAGGCCTACGCCAAGGAGCAGACGCTCTGGCACGACGCCTCCCGTGAGCCCGCGTTCAGCGAGTACATGGAACTCGACCTGTCGACCGTCGTCCCCTCGATCGCCGGGCCCAAGCGCCCGCAAGACCGCATCCTGCTCTCGGAGTCGAAGGCTCAGTTCCAGAAGGACATCCTCAACTACGCGACCGCGTCGACCTCGGAGTCGATCGTCGACCTCGAGTCGCAGGGCTCGTTCCCGGCATCCGACCCGGGCGGGGCTCCGGGTGAAGAAGAGACCGAGACGCACGACGTGCACATCTCGAGCGGGGGACGGCACGCCGCGTCGAACCCCGTCCACATCACCCCGGCCGAGGGCTCGCCGTACACGATCGACAACGGCGCGGTCACGCTGGCCGCGATCACCTCGTGCACGAACACGTCCAACCCGTCTGTCATGATCGCCGCGGGGCTCCTCGCGCAGAAGGCCGTCGAGAAGGGCCTGAAGAGCAAGCCGTGGGTCAAGACCACACTCGGCCCCGGGTCGAAGGTCGTGACCGACTACTACGAGAAGTCCGGACTCGACAAGTCGCTCGAAGCGCTCGGCTTCTTCACGGTCGGTTACGGCTGCACGATCTGTATCGGTAACTCGGGTCCGCTCATCGAAGAGGTCTCGGCCGCGATCAACGACCACGACCTGGCCGTCACCGCGGTGCTGTCCGGCAACCGCAACTTCGAGGGCCGCATCAGCCCCGACGTGAAGATGAACTACCTCGCGTCGCCCCCGCTCGTGGTGGCGTACGCGCTCGCGGGCTCGATGAACTTCGACTTCGAGACCGATGCACTCGGCAAGGACTCGTCGGGACAGGATGTCTTCCTCAAGGACATCTGGCCGGCACCCGACGAGGTGCAAGAGGTCATCAACTACTCGATCTCGCGCGAGCAGTTCATCACCCAGTACGCGACGGTCTTCGAGGGCGACGAGCGCTGGAAGAACCTCCCGACGCCGACCGGTCCCGTCTTCGAATGGGACGAGGACTCGACGTACGTCCGCAAGGCGCCGTACTTCGACGGTATGACGATGGAGCTGACCCCGGTCAGCGACATCCAGGGTGCGCGCGTCATGGCGACCCTCGGCGACTCGGTCACGACCGACCACATCAGCCCGGCCGGAAACATCAAGATCGGTACGCCCGCGGCGAAGTACCTCGAGCAGCACGGCGTGCGCCAGAAGGACTTCAACTCGTACGGCTCGCGTCGTGGCAACCACGAGGTCATGATCCGCGGCACGTTCGCGAACATCCGTCTCAAGAACGCGCTCGTCAGCGCCGTCAACGACGGTGCGGTCGTCGAGGGTGGGTACACCCGTGACTTCACGCAACCTGGCGGCCCGCAGTCGTTCATCTACGACGCCAGCGAGAACTACGCCGCGCAGGGCACGCCGCTCGTGATCTTCGGCGGCAAGGAGTACGGGTCGGGCTCGTCGCGTGACTGGGCGGCCAAGGGCACGAGCCTGCTGGGTGTCAAGGCCGTCATCACCGAGAGCTTCGAGCGCATTCACCGCTCGAACCTGATCGGCATGGGCGTCGTGCCCCTGCAGTTCCCCGCGGGCGAGAGCTGGGAGTCGCTCGGTCTCGACGGCACCGAGATCGTCTCGATCACCGGCCTCGAGAAGCTCAACGAGGGCGTCACACCCAAGACGGTCACGGTCACGGCGACTCCGAGCGAATTCTCGGCGGAGGGCAAGGCGACCGTGGAGTTCGAGGCCGTCGTCCGCATCGACACGCCTGCTGAGGCCGACTACTACCGCAACGGTGGCATCCTCCAGTACGTGCTGCGTTCGCTGGTCTGACCGGCGCATCCGGCGAGCGGCGGGCCTGCTATCCGCCAGCGTCCCGCCCGCTCGCCGGGCACCGAGCTAGACTTTCGAGAGGGCCGCGCACGCCCGCGAAGGGAGTGGCATGGGTCTGCTGGAGACGATTTCGAGTCCGCGTGATCTGGACGCACTCACGGTTGAACAGCTCGCCGAACTTTCGGCCGAGATCCGAACGTTCCTCATCGAGAACGTGTCCCGGACGGGCGGTCACCTCGGTCCGAACCTCGGGGTCGTCGAGCTGACCGTTGCACTGCACCGCGTCTTCGATTCGCCGAACGACCCGATCATCTTCGACACCGGCCACCAGTCGTACGTGCACAAGCTGCTCACGGGTCGCCAGAATTTCGACGGGCTGCGTACCCGTGGCGGCCTCGCGGGCTATCCGCAGAGGTCCGAGAGCGAGCACGATGTCGTCGAGTCATCCCACGCCTCGAGCTCACTCAGCTGGGCCGATGGTGTCTCGCGGGCTCTGACCCGCACAGGCCGCCGCGACCGTCACGTCGTCGCCGTCGTCGGCGATGGCGCCCTGACGGGCGGTATGACGTGGGAGGCGCTCAACAACATCTCGGACGACAACGATCGCAATCTGGTGATCATCGTCAACGACAACGGTCGCTCGTACGCGCCGACGATCGGCGGCATGGCGCGGTACCTGAACCGCGTTCGCACGAACGAGGCGTACCAGACGCTGTACCGCTCGTCCGGGTCGTTCTTCTCCCGGCTGGGCCCTGCCGGTCGCGCGATGTACCGCGGTCTCCGTGGCGGGGCGCACGGATTCCTCTCGCGTTTCGCGAACAACGCGGCGCTGTATTCCAATCTCGATATCAAGTACTTGGGTCCGGTTGACGGGCATGATCTCGAAACGCTCATCGAGACCCTGCGTCTGGCGAAGGAGTACGGCGCGCCGGTCATCGTCCACACGATCACCGAGAAGGGCCAGGGCTTCGAGCCGGCTCGCAACGACGAGGCGGACCAGTTCCACGCGGTGGGTCGCATCGATCCACTGACGGGCGTGACGCTCGGTGGCGAGGCCCCGACGGCATGGACGGATGTCTTCTCCGAACAGCTGGTGAAGATCGGTGACGAGCGCGAAGACGTCATCGCGATGACGGCGGCGATGCTCCGTCCGGTCGGTCTGCTGCCGTTCGCCCAGAAGTATCCCGATCGTGTCTATGACGTCGGCATCGCCGAGCAGCACGCGGTGGCCTCCGCCGCGGGTCTTGCGTACGGCGGCCTGCACCCCGTGGTCGCGATCTACGCGACGTTCATGAACCGCGCGTTCGATCAGGTGATGATGGATGTCGGCCTACACCGCGCGGGTGTGACCTTCGTGCTTGACCGGGCCGGCGTGACGGGCCCTGATGGGCCGAGTCATCACGGCATCTGGGATCTGGCGATGCTGCAGCTCGTGCCGCACATCCGCATCGCCGCCCCACGTGACGCCGCACGGTTGCGCGAGACGCTCGACGAGGCTGTTGCGGTCGATGACGGGCCCACGGTCGTGCGTTTCCCGAAGGGCGAGGTCGGAGTGGACCTGCCCGCTCTCGAGCGACTGGCCGATGGCACGGACGTTCTCGCGCGCGGCGCGAGCGAAGACGTTCTGCTCGTGGGTATCGGACCCATGGCGCATATCGCCATGGATGTCGCAGAACGTTTGGCGGCCCAGGGCATCGGGGCGACCGTGATCGACCCGCGCTGGGTCGTTCCCGTTGCACCATCGGTGGTCGACTTCGCCGCACGACACCGCCTCGTCATCACGATCGAGGACGGCATCCGTGTCGGCGGTATCGGCACCCGGATTCGCCAGGTGCTGCGAGAGGCCGGTGTCGACACGGCCGTCGATGAGCTCGGCCTGCCGGATGAGTTCATCGACCACGCATCCCGCGGCCAGATTCTCGCGGATGCGGGGCTCACCGCACCGAAGATCGCTCAGGATGTCGTTTCCCAGGTGCTCGGCACGCGAATCCCCGTTGCGCGGCAGCCCGAGGATCAGCCGGTGTGGCTCAGCGACGTCCGCTTGCGTGAACGCGACGACACGCGCGGCGCCTGAATCGCATAAACGAAAAGGGGGTCGAACCGTGTGGTTAGACCCCCTCTTCGTTGGTCGTCAGCGCGCGGCGATGCCGCGGATGGGCGGCTGGTGGAACGTCGCACCGAACGCGCTCTCGGAGGCACCGACCCGATCCAGGTAGGGCGATGCTCCGCCGTCGATGAAGGGCCAGGCGGCTCCCAGGATCAGGCACAGGTCGATGTCCTCGACCTCGGGCACGACGCCCTCATCGAGCATGATCTTCATCTCCTGCGCGAGCCCCGTCTGCACCCGGTTCAGGATCTCGTCCTCGGAGACCGGTGAGGATGCTGTCTCGAGCACCTTCTGCGCGGCCTTCGTCCACCCCGTGACCTTGCCGTTCTTGTCCTTCTCCACGACCTCGGGTAGCTCGGCGAGCTGGTGGAAGTTCTCGGAGGCGAAGTAGCGGTCGGGGAAGGCAGCAGCCATCGTGTCCTGCACGTGGGCCGCGACCTTCCATCCGACCAGGTCGATCAGCTGGAACGGCGACATCGGCAGTCCGAGGGGCGCGAACGCCTTCTCGACGGTGAGCAACGGAGTGCCCTCGTATACGGCGCGTGCGGCTTCGCCCATGACCTTCGCGAGGAGTCGGTTGACGACGAAACCCGGTGCGTCCGCGGTGAGAACCGCGTTCTTGCCGAGGCCCTTCGCGACGACGAAGGCGGTCGAGAGCGCAGCATCCGTCGTCGCGTCGATCCGAACGATCTCGATGAGCGGCATGACGGCGACCGGGTTGAAGAAGTGGAACCCGACCAACCGCTCCGGATGTGCCAGCTTCGACCCGATCTCGGCGACCGACAGCGACGAGGTGTTGGTCGCGAGGATCGCGTCGTCGGCGACGACGGCCTCGATCTCGGCGAACACCTGCTGCTTGACGCCGACCTCTTCGAAGACGGCCTCGATGACGAAGTCGCAGTCCGCATACTCGGACTTGTCGGTCGTGCCGCGCACGAGGCTCCGCAGCTTGTTGGCGGCGTCGCCGTCCAGGCGACCCTTCGCCTCGAGCTTTCCGATCTCGTCGTGGATGTGTGCCACGCCCTTGTCGACGCGGGCCTGGTCGAGGTCGGTGATCAGAACCGGGACCTGGAGCTTGCGGACGAAGAGCAGTGCGAACTGGCTCGCCATCAGGCCGGCACCGATGATGCCGACCTTCGTGACGGGCTTCGCGAGGGCCTTGTCGGGGGCTCCGACGGGCCGCTTCGCGCGCTTCTGAACGAGATCGAAGGCATACATCGAGGCGGCGAACTGGTCGCCGGCGATCAGGTCGGCGAGGGCCTCGTCCTCACGCGCGAATCCTTCGGCCTTCGTGCCCGACTTCGCCTTCTCGAGCAGGTCGAGGGCGACGTACGGGGAGCGGGGAACCGTACCGATCCGGTTCTCGAGCATGTTGCGCGCGACCTTGATCGCGATCGGCCACTTGGTGAGGCGCTCGATCTTGCCCGGCTCGTTCTTGCGTGAGACCTTGATGGAGCCCGAGAGCACGCCGTCGGCCCAGCGGAGGGAGCTTTCGAGGTAGCTGGAGGCCGGGAAGATCGCATCCATGATCCCGAGATCGAACGCCTGCTGCGGCTTGAGCATGCGGTTCTGCTTGAGCGGGTTCGAGATGACGACCTCGAGGGCGTTCTCGATACCGATCAGGTTCGGGAGCAGGTACGCACCACCCCAACCGGGGATGAGCCCCAGGAACACCTCGGGGAGCGCGATCGCCGCGGCGGAGGCGTCCACCGTGCGATACGTCGAGTTGAGGGCGATCTCGAGTCCGCCGCCGAGCGCGAGCCCGTTCACGAACGCGAAGCTCGGCACCCCGAGCTCGGACAGGCGACCGAGGGTCTGGTGCCCGCGCTGGGCGATCAACAGGGCGATCTCGCGCGACGGGAGCTTCGAGACCTCGGAGAGGTCGGCGCCGGCGGCGAGGATGTAGGACTTGCCGGTGATGCCGACCGCCTGGATCTCACCGTCCGCGGCACGTTTGGCGAGACCCGTGAGCGTCTCGTCGAGCGCGGCCAGGGTCGCCGGTCCCAGGGTGTTGGGTCGCGTGTGATCGCGTCCGTTGTCGAGCGTGATCAGGGCGAGCACCTTGCCGCTGGCCAGGCGCACGTCGCGGACGATGGAGCGCGTGACGACCTCGTCGGCGCTGAGTGCCTCGAGGGGGGAGAAATCGATCGATTCGTAGTTCGTCATTCCGATCACTTCCGCTTCTTGCCGTCGTAGAAGGGGTTCTCCCAGATGACCGAACCGCCCTGGCCGAGCCCCACGCACATGGCCGTGAGGCCATAACGCACGTCTGGGCGAGTCTTGAACTGCGCGGCGAGCTGGATCATCAGGCGGACACCGGATGCGGCGAGGGGGTGTCCGACGGCAATGGCGCCACCCCAGGGGTTCACGCGCGGGTCGTCGTCGGCGACGCCGAAGTGATCGAGGAGCGACAGGACCTGGATGGCGAACGCCTCGTTCAGCTCGAACAGGCCGATGTCGTCGATCGTCAGACCGGCCTTCTTGAGCGCCTTCTCGGTCGAGGGGACCGGTCCGATGCCCATGATCTCGGGCTGGACGCCCGCGAAGGCGAACGACACGAGCTTCATCTTGGGCTCGAGACCAAGTTCCTTAGCGGCAGCGCCGCCCGCGAGCAGGCTCACGGTCGCGCCATCCGTCAGGGGCGATGACGTCCCGGCCGTGACGCGGCCGTGGGGACGGAAGGGGGTCTTGAGGGCGGCGAGGCCCTCCATCGTGGTCTCGGGACGACGTCCCTCGTCCTCGGTGGCGAGGCCCCATGCTCCGTCCGCATTCTTGATGGCGACGGGAACGAGGTCGGGCTGGATGACGCCGGCGTCGTATGCCGCCTGCACCTTCTGCTGACTCAACATCCCGAAGCGATCCGCACGCTCTTTGGTGAGGTGCGGGAAGCGATCGTGGATGCGCTCCGCGGTCACGCCCATGTTGAGGGCATCGGCCGAGACGAGCTTCTCGGTGAGGAATCGCGGGTTCGGGTCGGCTCCGATGCCGAGGGGGTGACGACCCATGTGCTCGACGCCACCCGCGATCGCGAGGTCGTACATGCCCATGCCGATGCCGCCCGCGAGGGTCGTGACGCTCGTCATCGCACCCGCACACATGCGGTCGATCGCGAACCCGGGTACGGACTGCGGCAGGCCCGCGAGGATCGCCGCGGAACGACCGAGAGTGAGTCCCTGGTCGCCCTGCTGGGTGGTGGCTGCGATGGCCACGTCGTCGATGCGCTCACCCGGTACGTCGGGGTTGCGCTCCATCAAACCGATCATCGCCTTCACGATGAGGTCGTCGGCACGGGTATTCCAGTACATGCCCTTTTCGCCCGCGCGCCCGAACGGGGTACGCACACCATCGACGAAATAGACGTCCGAGTTCACGGCCACACTGCCTCCAGATTTGGGGTTTTCCTCAGCCTACGAACGTGCCCGAGGCGACCCGAATCGGTTGGTCCGAATCTACGAAGCGTCTTCCTCAGGCTCCGCGGGAGGTTGTGCCGCAGCAACAAAGGCTTCGGCGATAGCCTGTGCAGTCTCTTCAACTTGCCAGGCGCGTGCTCCCAGCGCCCGGAGCGCCGAACCGATGTTCTCCGCGTCGGCGGCCTCGGGTGGTGTCCAGGCGACGCGGCGCAGCAGGTCGGGCGTCAGGAGGTTCTCGACAGGCATGCCGAGTTCGGTTGCGATCGCCTCGACCGCGGAACGCGCGGCCTTGAGTCGCGCGTCGGCCTCGGGGTTCCGATCGGCCCACGCGCGCGGGGGAGGCGGGCCCTCGCCGGGCACCCGCTCAACAGGAAGCACCGACTCGGCACGGCCGCGTTCGAAAGCCGCCCACCAGCGGTCCAGCTGACTGCGGCTCGCGCGACCCGTGAACTCTTTCAGCGCAGCCAGCGCCTGCTTGCTCGGCGGATCGGCGATGACGGCGGCCACGATCGAACGATCCGGCAGAAGGCGCCCCGGGGAAGTGTCGACCTCTTGCGCATACTCTTCGCGGGCCTGCCAGAGTTCACGCGCCACGGCGAGCGAACGCCGACCGCGCACGGTGTGCAGCCCGCTGAGGCGGCGCCACGGGTCTTCGCGGGGCGGCCGCGCAGGACGATCGAGGACGGCCTGGAACTCTTCCGCCGCGATCTGCGTCTTGCCCTGCTCGGCCAGCTCCGCCACGAGGGCGTCGCGGACGTCGATCAGGTGCAGCACATCGAGAGCCGCGTACTCGAGCCACGACTCCGGGAGCGGCCGTGTCGACCAGTCGGCCGCCGAGTGCGCCTTCGCGAGGGTGATGCCGAGCACGTCCTCGACGACCGCGCCGAGACCGACCCGTTCGCGTCCGAGCAGGCGGGACGCGAGCTCCGTGTCGAAGATTCGAGGCGGCACCAGCTCCGCCTCGCGGAGCGAGGGGAGGTCTTGGCTCGCGGCGTGCAGCACCCATTCCTCGGAACCGATGACGTTCTGCAACGGCGCGAGGTCGCCGACGGCGGGCGGATCGATCAGGTGCAATCCACCATCACGCCGGTAGACCTGGATCAGGTACGCGCGCTGCGAGTAGCGGAATCCCGATGCCCGCTCGACGTCGACCGCCACGGGGCCGTGACCCTGCGCGAGCATCGCGGATGCCTCGGCGAGACCCTCGGGAGTGTCGATCACACGGTGAACGGAGGGCGTCGAGGTGATTGCACTCACCGGTTCAGTCACGTGCCGCCCTGTCGTTCGCGGCGAATCTGTGTGCCGCGAGAAGTTCGATGTTCTCCGAGCCCGGAGGTAGGCCCGCAAGCATGCAGAGTAGCTCAGCCCACGCCTCGATGTGCGCCGTGATGTCGCCGGGTTCGGGTGACCACGACGCGCGCAACTCGATCTGAGCCCCGTCGCCCTCGTCCTCCAGCCCGCCGAACCCCTTCGACAGGATCTTCGTGGCGGTGCCGGATGCCGCAGCATAATGCGCGTTGCGGGAGTCGAGCGCATCGACCAGCCACGACCACGTCACATCCGCCAACATCGGATCGATGCCGATATCGGTCTCGAGAGGAGCCTGTGCGAAACACACGATCCGGAGTGGCCCGCCCCACGCGGCCGGCTCCGCAGGATCGTGCAGCAGGATCAGCCTGCCCGTGCCGTACGGGGAGTCGGCGCCGTGATCCTGCTGACGCACATCTCCGGACAGGGCGATCGCCTCGGGCGCGAGTCCCTGCGGCGCCGGGATCTCGCGCACCGTCAGGTCGTCGCGGAACAGCGTTCCGCGCACATCCGCCACAGCGCGTTCGAAGAGTGGCGATAGCGGCGGGACGCCGGAGTCGGGGGGATCGGCGATCACGTCGACAGACTAGAGTGGGGCCTCGATGATCACCCCCAGGCGCGCCGCGCGCGCGAACGGACGCATAGCTGTGGCCCTCCGGATCGTGTCGGCGATCCTGACGGGATCACTCGTCACGCTGGGTGTCGCATCCACATTCGTCGCCGCTCGGCTGGCTCGTCGGGTGGTGACACCCGCCGCACGTCTTGCGGACACACGCATCCTCTCGCTCGACACGGCGGCCCAGACGATCACCCTGTCGCGCAACCCCGACACATCGTTGCCGGGTCGGTACGGCCTCTTCACCTCGGGAACCGAGAACTACCTCAAGCTCGGCACAGTACTGGCGGAGACCGACACGGCCGTCACCCGCAAGCTGCTGACCCATATCGACGGAGATGCTCGACTCGACGCCGATGCCGCTTTCAGCGGCTGGTACTTCGACCGTCCCGAGCAACTCCAGCTCCCGTTCACGAACGAGGTCATCGGCACCGCGATCGGCCCCTGCCCCGCGTGGCTCTTCCCGGCCGCCGAGGACACGGGCCGCTGGGTCATCCAGATCCACGGACGCGGTTCGGCACGGTCCGAGGCGCTGCGTGCGGTTCCCGTTTTCCATGATCTCGGCTACACATCCCTCGCGGTGTCGTATCGCAACGACGGCGAAGCGCCGCGCAGCAAGCAGGGCACCTACACACTCGGGGCGACGGAATGGCGAGACGTCGACGCCGCGGTCTCGTTCGCCATCCGCCGGGGTGCGCGAGAGATCATCCTGATGGGCTGGTCGATGGGGGGCCAGATCGCGCTCCAACTCGACCTCAATTCCGCTCATCGCGAGCGGATCGTGGGGCTCATCCTCGAGTCACCCGCGATCGACTGGTCAGAGGTGCTGCGATACCAGGCCGGCCTCCTGCACGTGCCGAAACCCGTCATCTCGTTCGCGATCGGCGCGCTCTCGTCAGACTGGGGCGCGCCCGTGCGGGGACCGGGGGAGCGCATCCCGCTGGATCGACTCGACATCGTCAGCCGAGCGGATGAGTTGAAGCATCCGATGCTCGTCCTCCACAGCGACGAGGACGGATTCGTGCCTTCGGGTGGCTCCCACGCACTCGCCCTCGCGCGGCCGGACCTCGTCACGCTCGAGGTATTCAACACGGCCCGCCACACCAAGCTCTGGAACTACGACCAAGAGCGCTGGTCGCGTGCCATCACCGATTGGGTCGAGGCGTTGGACGTCAAGACCGCCGCAGGCGCAGGTAGCTGAAACCGGCCTCGTCCACGAGCATCCCGGCGACGGTTGCCTGGGCGCCGTCCGTGACACGGATGAACGGGCTCGGAGCGGGCCCGACGACGGGTGTCACCGTCACGCACAGCTCGTCGATCATCCCCGCCTCGACGAAACGTGAGGCGAGGGTGGGGCCGCCTTCGCAGACGACGCGATCGAGTCCTTCAGCGCGCAGGGCGTCGAGTATTGCGCGCGGTTCGAGGTCGTCATCGCCGGGCACGGGAACGATCTCGGCGTCGATTCCCTGCGCGTCGCGTTCTGCCGCGACGGCAGATGCGTGTGCGACCGGGCAGACCAGCAGGATGCGTCCGGTGCGACCGCCCTCGGCCCCCAGACGGTGTCCGTCCAGGCGTCCCGACGCGGTCACGATCGCCAGCGCCGCCGAGCGGGGCGCGAGGTACCCCTCGGCTCGGACGGTCGATGCGCCCACCACCACGACATCGGCTGCCGCCCGGATGATGCCGAGGATCGAGCGATCCACCTCACTCGTAAGCGTTTCGCTCGTCCCGTCCGAACCCACGGCGGAGCCCGTGAGGCTCGTGATCATGTTGAGGCGTACGCGGTTGCCGGCGCCGGGCGCGTAGACGTTCTCCAGCCACGCGCGCCCGTCGGGCGTCGAGACATCCGCTTCCGCGAGAGTGCGGGGGAGCAGCTCGGTCACCAGCACGGGCGTGCTCATGCCGCGAGTCGGGCGCGCACCTGGCGCTTGGCGCGGATCAGCATGCCCGTCATTCCGGCGATGCGCAGCGGCGAGACCGCCCGCGTCAGCCCGATGCTCTGCGGGAAGTCGTCGGGGATGGCCAGCATCTCGTCGGGCGTGAGGCCCGTGATGCCCTGCACGAGGATGCTGGCGAAGCCGCGCGTCGTCGGGGCCTCGCGCGGTGCCGTCGCGTGCATCGCGACACGTCCGTCGTCGTCGACGTCGAGAATGATGTATACCGGCGACTGGCACTCCGCGACGCGCTCGGCAAGCTCGGGATGTCCGTCGTACTTCTCCGGCACCGCGGGCAGCTCGTTCGAGAACTCCAGGAGCAACTGCAGTCGCTCGGATTCGGGAAGTCCGAGAAAGTCCTCGCGGATCTCGGCGAGTGTTTCCGGCAAGGTGTCGGGAAGGTTGTCATCGCCCATCCCGAAAGTCTGCCACGCGTGCGTCGGTGGCAGCCGATCAGGAGCGCGCGGGAACCTCTCCGGGCTCGGCGCCCGTCACGATCGGCACACGCACGGCGCTGCCCCACTCGGTCCACGAGCCGTCGTAGTTGCGCACGTTCTCGAACCCGAGCAGGTGCTTGAGAACGAACCATGTGTGGCTTGACCGCTCGCCGATGCGGCAGTACGCGACGACCTCGTCGCCGGGGGTCAGCCCAGCGCCGTCGAGATAGACCTCTTCGAGTTCGGCGCGGGACTTGAAAGTCCCGTCCTCAGCCACGGCCTTCGCCCACGGCACGCTCTGCGCCGACGGGATATGTCCGGCGCGCAGCGCACCCTCCTCGGGGTACGCGGGCGCCGATGTGCGCTCGCCCGAATACTCCTCCGGCGAGCGGACGTCGATGAGCGGGTTGCCGAGGTGAGCGAGGACGTCCTCCTTGTAGGCGCGCAGCGTCGAGTCGTCGCGCTCGACGACCGGGTAGTCCGTGGGCGTGATGGCCGATGCATCCGTCGTCATCGGGCGTCCCTCGGCGATCCAGCGATCACGACCACCGTCGAGTAGACGCACGTCTCCATGACCGAACAACGAGAACACCCAGAGCGCATAGGCGGCCCACCAGTTGTTCTTGTCGCCATAGATCACGATCGTGTCGTCACGGCTGATGCCCTTCCGGCTGAGCAGCTCGGCGAAGCCCGCGCCATCGAGGTAGTCGCGCACGACCGGGTCGTTCAGCTCGGTGTGCCAGTCGACCTTGACCGCGCTCGGAATGTGGCCGGTCTCGTAGAGCAGCACGTCTTCATCCGACTCCACCACCACGAGCCCGGGTTGTCCGAGACGCGCCTCGAGCCAGTCGCCCGTGACGAGACGCCCGGGGTTCGCATACTCCTGGAACTTCGGGTTCGACGCGTCGGTCTCGCTAGCCATCTGATCTCTCCTGTGTCTCGGTGCGTCTGCCCACCGCTTCTCGGGGGCGGGCGGCCGCGGTGACGGGGATAGGGTTGAATCCGTCCTCAAGAACCCTAGATCGGCTCGCGGGGGCGCGCATTCTCAACGTCCGTATATGACACGTATCCGTACGTGACCCATGTCGTCACGCGGACGCCTCTCCTCACACACCTCAAGGACCGGATGTCTGCTTCGACCGCCACGGGCATCGTCCACTTGTCCGACCGTGAACCGGCGCTGTCTGGCGCTGAGATGGTTTCGCACCTGGTTCCGCCGCCGCAGTTCACCGAGGCGACATTCGACACCTACCGGGTCGATCCGGACTACCCCTCGCAGCAAGAGGCCAAAGAAACGTTGATCGCCTTCGCGGGGCTTGCCGAGGCGCCTAAGCGCGGCGGGTTCTTCTCCCGCGCGAAGAAGCTCCCCGAGATGAAGCCCGGCGTCTACCTCGATGGTGGCTTCGGCGTCGGCAAGACGCACCTCCTCGCCGCGATCTATCACGGGATGCGCGCGCGCCGGAAGTATTTCGGTTCGTTCATCGAGTACACGGCGCTCGTCGGGGCGATGGGGTACAAGAACACGGTCGAGCTGTTCCGCGGTGCGGACCTGCTGTGCATCGACGAGTTCGAACTCGACGATCCGGGCGACACCATGGTCATGACGCGCCTGCTCGGTGAGCTCGTCGCATCCGGCACCAAACTCGCCGCGACAAGCAACACCCCGCCGAACGCTCTGGGGGAGGGGCGCTTCGCGGCCCAGGACTTCCTGCGCGAGATCCATGCGATGGCGGCGAGCTTCCAGACGATCCGCATCGACGGAGTCGACTACCGCCAGCGCAAACTCGACGGGCACGCCGATGTCCTCACCGAGAGAGCATACGAATCGGCGATCGCGGATGCATCGCGCGCCGGCGTTGTCTCTGATGATGACTTCGGCGCGTTGGTGGCGCATCTCGCTCGCGTGCACCCCTCGCGCTACATCCGCCTGATCGAGGACGTGAACGTCGTCGGTCTTCGTGATGTCACCGCGTTCACCGACCAATCGGCCGCTCTCCGATTCGTCGCGTTCATCGACCGGGTCTACGACGCGCAGCTCCCGATCCGGGCGACAGGTGCAGCGCTGGACACGGTTTTTCCCGATGAGATGCTCGCGGGTGGGTACCGAAAGAAGTATCTGAGGGCTGTTTCGCGCCTCATCGCCTCCACGGCGGCATAAATACGGGCCCCTGAGGGCCTATTCACCGTTTTCTGGAAGATCTGCGAAACGCGATGTTTACCGGGGGGCGCGTCGCGTAACCTGCCCGAAACATCGATCTCACCGCAACCGTAACCATCTCTGTCCAGACTGAGGACACCCGACGCTACAACTGCGTCCCTGCAGAGAGGTTCATTTCGAGATGGATCAAGGAAACACCGCATTCATCCTGATATCGGCAGCGATGGTTCTGTTGATGACACCAGGACTCGCTTTCTTCTACGGCGGTCTGGTCAAGGCAAAGAGCGTCATCAGCATGATGATGATGAGCTTCGGAGCGCTGGGCCTCATCGGCGTTCTGTGGGTGCTCTTCGGTTACGCCATTGCGTTCCCGGGCGCCGAGGGCATCGTCGCGCCGTGGTCGATCGACTGGTCGGCACTGGGACTTTCGAGCCTCCTCGAAACTCCTGAAGACGCTGCCTACCCGCCGCTCGCATTCGTTGCGTTCCAGGCGACGTTCGCCATCATCACCGTCGCGCTCGTCTCGGGAGCCATTGCCGACCGCGCGAAGTTCGGCGCGTGGATGGTTTTCGCCGGAATCTGGGCAACGGTCGTCTACTTCCCCGTCGCTAGCTGGGTATTCAACTTCGGCCTCGGCGATGAGGGCTTCACCTACGGCGGTTGGACCACCTTCGGTATGCAGGAATGGTTCGGAGTCGGCGTGATCGACTTCGCCGGTGGCACCGCGGTGCACATCAACGCCGGTGCGGCCGCTCTCGCGCTCGCTCTGGTTCTCGGCAAGCGTGTCGGCTTCCAGAAGGGCGTCCACGTCCCCCACAACCCGCCGTTCGTTCTCCTGGGTGCTGGTCTCCTGTGGTTCGGCTGGTTCGCGTTCAACGCCGGCTCTGAGCTTGCAGCCGACAACACCGCGGCGCTCGTCGTCGTGAACACGATCGCCGCTCCCGCCGCGGCGCTGCTGGCCTGGCTCGTCGTCGAGAAGATCAAGGATGGCAAGCCGACGTCGGTCGGCGCGGCCTCGGGCGCCGTCGCAGGTCTCGTCGCAATCACCCCGGCCTGTGGTTCGCTCGACCCCATCTGGGCCATCCTGCTCGGAGTCGTGGCTGGTGCGATCTGCGCTCTGGCTGTCGAGTTGAAGTTCAAGCTGGGCTTCGACGACTCGCTCGACGTGGTCGGCATCCACCTCGTCGGTGGTCTGGTGGGAACGCTGTACCTCGGCTTCATGGCCAACGGCACGGGTCTGTTCATGGGTGGCGACGGCACGCAACTGATGGTGCAGGCGATCGCCGCCTTCGCCGTCATGATCTACTCGTTCGTCCTCGCGTACATCATCGGCTTCGCGATCCAGAAGACCATGGGCTTCCGGATCAAGAACGAAGACGAGCTCGCGGGCGTCGACACGACCGTTCACGGTGAAGAGGGCTACGTCCTCGCAGATGTGAAGGTCTGACACACAGCACGATCAGGAGGGGCGTCGCGAGCAGTCGCGGCGCCCCTTCGGCGTGCCCGGCGGTCGGTAGAGTTCCCGGATGGCTGAGCGCAGAGGCATCCTGAACGCCCTGGGGCGCCTTTTCCGTCGTCCCGTTGCACGGACCGGTCCGGGGCGCGCGCGGACGGCAGACGGGGGCCCGGGGAGCGGGGGGCCGTTTGCAACGCGGGCCGTCGCTCCGCCGCGCAGACTGGAGCTGCAGTACGCGCCGGACTCGGACGGGGCGCCGGACGCCGGCGAGATCGTCTGGACCTGGGTGCCGTACGTCGAGAACGACGGCCGCGGCAAGGACCGACCCGTGCTGGTGCTCGCCCAGGCGCCGGGAGACTGGTTCTACGCCGTCCGGCTGACGGGCACGGCGCGCGATGGAGATCCGGATTACCTCGCGATGGGCCCCGGTCCGTGGGACTCACGCGGACGGCCCTCGTGGCTCGATCTGAGCAAGGTCTACGCGGTGCACGCGCGGGGTATGCGTCGCGAGGCCGCGGCGCTAGACCGTGCCCGTTTCGCGAAGGTCGCGAGCGCGCTCCGGACGCGCTACGGGTGGACGATCCCGAAGTAGGGCATTTGGGGGAACGGCGCCGACCCAAAGGAAAAAGCCCCCGATCTGATCGGGGGCTCCATGGTGGGCGATGCCGGACTCGAACCGACGACCTCTTCCGTGTGAAGGAAGCGCGCTACCAACTGCGCCAATCGCCCAAGACCCTGAGGGCCGGTTCACGATGATACCGGATCGCGGCGTCTGTGACTTCACCTGCACCGCGCGAGCGCGGCGCCAGTGCACCACCTGTTCGCGAGTGCACGACGTACACAACGGCCGAAGGCCGCGCACTCGGGTGGAGGTCGTGCGCTCGGCGATGATGCGTGAGAACAGCAGCCGATGCGCTGGGAATGGTGCGGCGACACGCGTGGGACGGCGCTGGTTTGTCGAGGCGTCGACGATCAGCTAAAGTCATTGAGGCGCCCCGCACGATGGGGCCCACGCGGATGTAGCGCAGTTGGTAGCGCACAACCTTGCCAAGGTTGGGGTCGCGAGTTCGAGTCTCGTCATCCGCTCGAGTGCAGTGCTCTGTCCCGGAGAAATCCGGGGGAGCGCACGGCACGTGGGGTCAAACCACACGGTGGCGTGGCCGAGCGGCTAGGCACCGGCCTGCAAAGCCGTTTACACGGGTTCGAATCCCGTCGCCACCTCCAAGCACTCCATTCACAACTGAATCGCCTTGCACAGGCGCGATTGGCGCAGCGGTAGCGCGCTTCCCTGACACGGAAGAGGTCACTGGTTCGATCCCAGTATCGCGCACAGACGAAAACCCCCGGAATCCCGGGGGTTTTCTGCTTTCCGGCGGAGACCGTGAGACATACGTGGAACATCCCGCGAAGTTCCGGGGCGCTCAGCCGCCGCGGCTGCTGGGCCCGTCGAACATCGGCATCTCGACGCCGGCGAATCGAAGGTGCTCGACGTGCCCGCAGGAGCCGCGCTGCGGTTGCAATTATCAGTGCGATCGCTCGGATCAGCCTCAGCCGCAGTCCGGTCAAGCGGCACGATTCCATGCCGCCGTGACGCCGCTAACGAGAGGAACTCATCGAGCTCGTCTCATATGCGGAGTTGGAGGTGAGGTCCCGCTGGATGTCTTCCTCGCTGAGGAGCATCGTGTTCAGGGTTACCAGGAAGGAGGGCGCACTCGGGTCGCCGCCCACGATGCAGACAATGTTCATAGGCCCGTTTACGTTGGATGCAGGGAAGATGACCATCCATTCTGGCTCTACAGAACGCGCTTCTACGCGGGCGGGTCCGGTGACGGTGACGGCCGGATCGTCGTGCGTCGCCAGGCACGCGGCGGCTGCTTCGTCCTCGGTCATCGTGCTAGGCGCAGGCGTCTCGGGGGACAAAGGCGACGGGGTCTGAGTCGGATACTGCTCTGGGGAGGGTGCTTCGCTCGTCGTGGAGATTGGCGTCGGTGTCGGATTCTCGGCGGCGCATCCACCGAGGAGCGCTGCACCGGTGAGAACGATCGCTGCAACGACGGATCGTTGGTTCATCGGCCCAGGCTAGCTGGCAGGCTTCGAAGCCTGCAGTTTCGAAAGGCACTGGTCTCGCTAGGGTCACACCTCCCCGGTGCGCGACCACGTCATTCCACGCCGACGCGACCCGTGTCAGGGTTGGACGTCGAACCCCTCTTGAGGGGCTGGCCCGTGGGTGCCTACATGCCCCCGCTGATCCGGGTCCATGCGGCCTTGCCTTCGGCGCGGCGCGACGCGGTGACCGAGTCCACTTCCGTTTCATCGCCCACACGGAGAAGTTCATCCCGCCGGGTCTGGCGGCGCCGACGCCATTGCACGAACAGCCACGCGAGGACGATCGCCGAGACCACGAGCACAACGATCAAGATGATCAGGTAGTCCATGGGAACCACGTTATGGAGCGACGGCGCGTGAGTCGACTCCTCCCGGTCGATACTCATCGGATCGGGAGCCGAGAGGATTCCTCGTCCATCCGGCGCGGCGAGCGAACTCACGCGGACGCTGTCAACCCCGGTGACAGACCTTTCCCGGTGCTGATCGGCTGGGACCATGACAGATCCCAACACGCATCAGAACACGCCCGAGTCGGCGCCCCAGCCGACCGCACCCCACCAGACCGAGCCGAGCAGCTGGGAAGAGACGCCCGAGGCCACGGCCGACCCCCTCGAGCAAGAAGAGGAGGCGTCGGACGGCTTCGGCGCTGTTCGGTCCGATCTGGCCTGAGCGCAGCCGGTTGTCCGTCCGGATGATCCCGCTCGCTCGTCAGCGCAGAGCGAGCGGGACGACCGACAGCCCGACGATGATCGGCGCACCCACCAGCCCGAGCACGATGTAGCGGCGCCAGGGGACGTCCACGCCGAGCGCGTGCAGCCGCTGATGCCAGAGCAGCGTCGCGAGCGAGGCCCAGGGAGTGATCAGGGGCCCCGCGTTCACCCCGATGAGCAGCGCGGCGAGACGAAGAGGCGATCCGGCAGCTGACTCGAGGGCGATATACGCGGGCAGGTTGTTGATGACGTTGGCCCCCAGCATCCCGACGCCCGCGACCTGCCACAAAGAGAACAGATCGTCGCCCGTTCCCGTAAGGGACGCGACGATCGCGCCGGACCCGAGGGCCTCGATCGCGCCGACCGTCAAGAACAGGCCCGATGCGAACACCACGAGCTGCCACGGAACGAGGCCGACGCGCAGCGTTCGCGGCGAGCGCCACAGGAACACGGCGCCAAGCACGACGGCCGCCCCTACCGCCGGAATCCACGGCTCCAACCCCGAGACGAGCAGCGGAAGAAGACCCGCGACGACGACCCCGGCGGCGATGAGCAGTGGCCGATCGTGCACGCGCGGCGGGGGAGCTGTGCCGTAGCGCCCGCCGAGCCCGCGGCGGAAGAACAGCCCCAGCAGGACGACGGATACCACGATCGCGACGAGCGCGGACGGCCCGAGCAGCGCCAAGAAGGCGGAGGTGCCGAGATCGCCGAGGCGATGCACCGCGAGCAGGTTCGTGAGGTTCGAGACCGGCAGCACGAGCGACGCGGTGTTCGCGAGCCACACCGCCGTGAACGCGAACGGCAAGGGGTTGAGGCGTCGCGCTCGAGCGACCGAGATCACGACCGGCGTCAGCAGGACCGCCGTCGTGTCGAGGGAGAGGAAGGCCGTCGCCGCTGCGGCGAACGCGACGACGAGAAACCAGAGCGCCCCGGTTCGGCCCCGTCCGAGCCGCGCGAGGACGCATGCGGCGACGTCGAACACACCGGCAATGGAAGCGAGCTCGGCCACGACGGTCACGGCCACCACGAAGACGAGGATCGGCCACACCCGGTCGAAGATCTCGAGCGCATCCGACGGAGGCAGCGCCCCGGCAGCGACCGCGACGGCACCGACGGCGAGCAGAACGGCGCCGATGATCGCAAGCTTCACAGGGTCCATCCTGCGGCCTCGGGGACCGGACGCCCGCCGAGCCGGAATCTCCTTCCCCGGCGCGAGCCCCCCCCCCATCGATATACTGCGACCGTCCGCAGGATCGCCGGCCTACAGGAGCCTGGAAATGTCGCAGCGCAACACCCCCTCGCCCTCCGGAACCGTACAGGGGCCCCAGAAGACGCCCGTCATCGTGGGGCTACTCCCGTTCGGTGGAGTGATCCTGTTCGTGATCGCGGAGATCGTGACCCTGGCTCTCGGCGGCGGATCCGACTTCCTCCGCTGGTCGACGATGAACGCGGTGCTGTTCTTGATCGGCTCATCGTCTCTCGGCAGCGGGATCGCGCACCTGTTCTTCGGGCCGGTCATCGCCCGTTCGATCGGATGGGCGCCCGGGCCGTTCCAGTTCGAGGTCGGGGCGGCGAACCTCGGAATCGGCATCTCGGCGATCGTCATGGCCGCCGCATTCGAACCGGACACATGGCTCGGACCGATCATCGTCGCCACCGTCTTCCTGTTCTTGGCCGGCATCGGCCACATCCGCGAGATCGTCAAGAAGCACAACCTGTCCATCAACAACGCAGGCCCCATCCTCTTCCTCGACTTCCTTATGCCTGCCGTGACGCTCTTCCTCTGGATCTGGCTCGCCCTCAGCTGACCGCGCGGTTCTGTCGGCGGGGACGCCCGGTAGAATCGAGCCATGGATTCCCACGTCGCTGCACGGCTGCCCCAGTGCAGCGACGGGCGAACGCGGAACGCCTGAGCGGGCGGGACGCGCGGCGTCCGAAGCTGAGTAGCCTGGAATCCGAGCCACCTGGAGAGTTCCCGTGACCGACGCCGTCCCATCGATCGACGACGCCCCTTCATCCGACGTGTCCTATCCCGCCGACGGCTTCGCGCTGTTCCCCGACCGATCGGTCGTGGCGCTGCGTGTGAACGGCGAGCTGAAAGACCTCGCCACCCTGGTCACGCAAACGGATACCGTCGAGCCCGTCACCATCGACAGCCCCGACGGCCTGTCGATCCTGCGTCATTCGACCGCTCACGTTCTGGCGCAGGCGGTGCAGCGCATCGACCCGCAGGCGAACCTCGGCATCGGTCCCCCGATCGAGGACGGCTTCTACTACGACTTCGGCGTGGCCGAGCCCTTCACCCCCGAGAAGATCAAGGCCATCACGAAAGAGATGCAGCGGATCGTCCGCGAAGGACAGCGATTCGTCCGTCGCGTGGTGACGGATGACGAGGCTCGAGCGGAACTCGCATCCGAACCCTTCAAGCTCGAACTGATCGACCTGAAGAGCGCTTCGAATGCCGCCGATGGCGCCAGCGTCGAGGTCGGAGCCGGCGAACTGACGATCTACGACAACGTGGACCGCGACGGCGTGACGGTCTGGAAGGACCTCTGCCGCGGTCCCCACGTGCCCGGCACGCGCATGGTCGGTAACGGCTGGGAGCTCACCCGTATCGCCGCGGCCTACTGGCGGGGGAGCGAGAAGAATCCGCAGCTGCAGCGCATCTACGGCACCGCGTGGGCCACCAAGGACGAGCTACGCGCCTACCAGGAGCGCCTGGCCGAGGCCGCCAAGCGCGATCATCGCAAGCTCGGCAAAGAGCTCGACCTGTTCTCGTTCCCGGACGAGATCGGCTCGGGGCTCTCGGTGTGGCACCCGAAGGGCGGCATCATCCGGGGCGAGATGGAGCAACACGCGCGTCGACGCCACATCGCCGGGGGATACACGTACGTCTACACCCCGCACATCTCCAAGCAGGACCTGTTCCTGCAGTCCAATCACCTCGTCACCTACCGCGAGGGCATGTTCCCGCCGATCCGGATGGACGAGGAGCGGGACGCCGAGGGCGAGGTGACCAAGCAGGGCACCGACTACTACCTCAAGCCCATGAACTGCCCGATGCACATCCTCATCTACAAGGAGCGCGCGCGGAGCTACCGCGACCTGCCCATGCGCCTGGCCGAGAACGGGACGGTCTACCGCAACGAGCTTTCGGGTGCGCTGCATGGTCTGACCCGCGTGCGCGGATTCACGCAAGACGACTCGCACCTTTTCGTGACCCCGGAACAACTCGAGTCCGAAGTGACCCGCGTGCTCGATTTCGTCATCTCGATGCTGCGCGATTTCGGCCTCGACGACTTCGAACTCGAACTCTCGATGCGCGATGACGAGAACTCGAAGTGGATCGGCACCCAGGAGTTCTGGGACTACTCGACGAATGCGCTCCGCAACGTCGCGCTGGCGAGTGGCCTGAAGCTGACCGAGGTCCCGGGGGAGGCCGCGTTCTACGGCCCGAAGATCGACCTGAAGACGAAGGACGCGATCGGCCGTACCTGGCAGCTCTCGACCGTCCAGGTCGATCCCAATCTGCCCGACCGCTTCGACCTCGAATACACCGGACCGGATGGCGAGAAGCACCGCCCGATCATGATCCACCGGGCGCTGTTCGGATCGATCGAGCGCTTCTTCGCGATCCTGCTCGAGCACTACGCCGGCGCTTTCCCGCTGTGGCTGTCGCCGGTTCAGGTCGTCGGCATCCCCGTCGCCGAGGACTACGCGCCGTACCTCGAGGACGTGATCTCTCGCCTGCGCGAGCGCGAAGTCCGCGCCGAGGTCGACAACTCGGACGACCGGATGCAGAAGAAGATCCGCACGCACACGACCGCAAAGGTGCCGGTCCAGTTGATCGTGGGCGAAGCGGACCGTGCGGGCGGCACGGTCTCGTTCCGGTTCCGCGACGGAACCCAGACGAATGGCGTGCCGGTCGATGAGGCCATCGAGCGGATCGTGGCGGCCATCGCCTCGCACGCGCAGGTGTCGACCGCCGAGGACCTCGCGTGACGGACCCTTTCTCGGGCGCAGATGGCCCCGAGCTGTTCTCCGCGGCCGAGCTCGCGGGCGTGCCGGACGAGTTCCAGCGCCTCTGGACCCCGCACCGGATGGCCTACATCCAGGCGGGGCCCGAGCCCTTGCGCCGCGACTGCCCGTTCGACGCCGCGCCCCAGATGAGCGATGAGGAGGGCTTGATCGTCGCGCGCGGCGAGACCGCCTATGTTCTGCTCAACCTGTTCCCGTACAACTCGGGGCACCTGCTCGTGTGCCCGTACCGTCACGTCGGTCTGTACGACGAAGCGACGCGTGAAGAGGTCGACGAGATCGCCGCTCTCACGCAGACCGGGATGCGGGTGCTGCGTGAGGTCGCGCGGTGCGACGGATTCAACATCGGCATGAATCAGGGTGCCGTCGCGGGAGCAGGCGTCGAGGGGCATCTGCATCAGCACATCGTTCCGCGCTGGGCGACGGACGCGAACTTCTTCCCGATCATCGCGCGCACCAAGGCGCTTCCGCAGCTGCTCGGCGACGTGCGCCGGGCGATCGCGGATGCCTGGCCCGCGGCATCCTGACGCGTCGTCTCGACTCGTCGCATGCTTCGTGCGGGCGACCGGACGGGTCACCGCGCACGAGTACCGGCAATCTCACGACGACAGGCGATCCCGCGTGCAATCGGCTTTTTCGTGTGATGCGCCTGTCTCCGTGTGCTCAGCGGACGCGGGTGACCTCGAACTGCAGACGCGGGTTCGCGTAGAACTCCTGTGACTCGACGAGCTGCAGCTCGCGCTCACCCGATTCGTGGGTGCGCTGCAGCAGGTCGAAGACGCTCGACACCGTTCGGGCGAGGGCGTCTGCCGCGTCGTCGGTCCGGAGGTAGTGCGCCGTGAACAGCGCGGCCGTCACATCGCCCGAGCCGTTCGCCTTCATCGGGAGCAGCGGGGTCTGGACGATCCAGGCACCGAAGTCGTTCACGACGAGCATCTCGATCGTGCCGGGCTCGCGATCGGGGCGTTCGACGCTCGTCACAAGGACCGTGCGCGGTCCCATCGCGCGAGCAAGGTCCGCCGCGTCGAGGGTTGATTCCAGCGTGTCCGGTTCGGTACCGGTCAAGAATCCCAGCTCGAACTGGTTCGGCGTGATGAGGTCGGCAGCAGGAACGACGCGCTCACGCAGCAACACGGGAATCGCCGGGGCGACGAAGCATCCGGACTTCGCGTTTCCCATCACCGGGTCGCACGCGTAGATCGCGTCGGGATTCGCGGCCTTCACGCGCGCCACGGCGTCGAGGATCACGTCGCCGATGCCCTCGCCGCCCTGATACCCCGACAGCACGGCGTCGATCTGCGGAAAGACGCCGCGGTCTTCGATGCCGAGGATCACGTCGCGAACGTCGTCCGGGCTGATCAGCGGCCCGCGCCACGCGCCGTAGCCGGTGTGGTTGGAGAAGTTCACCGTGTAGACCGGGAGCACCTCGACACCGATGCGCTGGAGTGGGAAGACGGCGGCTGAGTTGCCGACATGACCGTAGGCGACGGCGGACTGGATGGAGAGCACCTTCATCGGACGATCATCCCATTCCGTCGGTGTGTGAAGCCGCGCGGACGGTCTCGCCAAGGTCGGCGGCGAGCCTCTCCGCGTCCGAATCGGACAGGTCGTGCACGGTGAGACGCAGGTGCCATGCTGTAGCGGGATCGGCCAGCACGAACTCGTCGCCGGTGCGGACGAGCCATCCGCGCTCCTGCATTCCCGCCGCGACGCGTGCCGCGGGTATGGGCAACGGCACCCACAGGTTGAGGCCGTCCGTGTCGGCGCAGGAAAGGCCGACGGACGTGAGTCGGTGCGCGAACGCGGCGTTCCGCTCGGTGTAGTGCGCCGCTGCCGCAGTGATCGTCTCGCGTGCTTTCTCATCCGTCACGAGGGACAGGACCAGGCGCTGCAGCAGATGACTGACCCATGTGGTGCCGGGACTCAACCGCAGCGCGAGACGCTCGGCGGTGTGCGGGTCGGACGCGACGATCGCGAGACACATGTCGGGCCCGAGGAACTTCGACACCGAGCGGACGAGCGCGAAGCGCCGGTGCTCCGGACCGACCAACGAGTGGAAGGGCTCGCTCGAGAGCAGGGAGAAGTGATCGTCCTCAATGATCAGGACGTACGGATGCTCGGCAAGCACCGCGCGCAGCTGCTCCGCTCGTTCGGCGCTGAGGCTCGCGCCGGTCGGGTTCTGCGCTCGGGGTGTGCAGACCACGGCGCGGACGCCCTGCTCGAGCGCGGCGCGAAGGCCATCGACCGTCATCCCCTCGGCGTCGATCGGCACAGGCACGGCACGGTAGCCGCCGAGCCGGACCGTATGGATGCTCGCGAGGAAGCACGGGTCTTCGAGGGCCACGGCGTCGTCGCGGGTGAGTGCCTGCGCCAGGATGCGCTCGACCGCATCGACCGCACCGCTCGTGACGGTCAACCGGTGCGGACGATCACCGACGTCGCCACGCATCCAGGCGCCGCCCCATGCCGCCAGGCCCGGATCGATCACGGGCTCGCCGTACAGGACCGGACGCCCGGCCATCGCGGACAGTGCCGCGGACGGATCGGGGATGAAGCGCGGATCGGGATTGCCCGTGCCGACATCGCGCAGCGAGCCGCGCTCGGCGAACCCCTCCTGCGCGACGGGGGATCGTTCGACGACACGTGTGCCCGCGCGACCCCGCGTGATGATCAGACCCGCGCCGGCGAGCTGGCGGTAGGCGGCCATGACCGTGTTGCGATTGACGCCGATCTCATCGGCGAGCGTCCGCACGGGCGGGAGCAGGTCGCCCGGTGCGAGGTCCGAGCGCTCGAGCAGGGCGCGAACACTGTCGGCGATCTCGGTTGCCGAGCCGCCACTGATCCGTTGTGTCACCTGCATCCTCTGTTCGAGCATCGACCGTATCAAGCTCATGCTATCTTTTGGCCTATGCCAAAGCGGGCGGTACCCGATCCGTCCGGTTGCACAGCGAAAGGATCCCCCCTGTGACCTCTCCCACCACCGGTTCGTCACGCGTCAAGCGCGGCCTCGCCGAGATGCTCAAGGGTGGCGTCATCATGGACGTCGTCAACGTCGAGCAGGCGAAGATCGCCGAGGATGCGGGAGCGGTCGCCGTCATGGCACTCGAGCGCGTACCGGCCGACATTCGCGCCCAGGGCGGCGTGTCGCGCATGAGCGACCCGGACATGATCGACAGCATCATCGCCGCGGTCTCCATCCCGGTCATGGTGAAGGCCCGCATCGGGCACTTCGTCGAGGCGCAGGTCCTGCAGCAGCTGGGCGTCGACTACATCGACGAATCCGAGGTGCTCTCACCCGCCGACTATGTCAACCACATCGACAAGTGGGGCTACACCGTTCCCTTCGTCTGCGGTGCGACGAACCTCGGCGAGGCGCTCCGTCGCATCACCGAGGGTGCCGCGATGATCCGCTCGAAGGGCGAGGCCGGCACGGGCGACGTCTCGGAGGCAACCAAGCACATCCGCACGATCTCGGGCGAGATCAACCGCCTGAAGTCGCTGACGAAGGACGAGCTCTACGTCGCCGCCAAGGAGCTGCAGGCGCCGTACGACCTGGTCGCCGAGGTCGCCGAGACCGGCAAGCTGCCCGTCGTCCTGTTCGTCGCCGGCGGTGTGGCAACCCCCGCCGATGCGGCGATGATGATGCAGCTCGGTGCGGACGGTGTCTTCGTCGGCTCGGGCATCTTCAAGTCGGGCAACCCGGCGGAGCGTGCCGCGGCGATCGTGAAGGCGACGACGTTCTACGACGACGCACAGGTCATCGCGGATGTCTCGCGCGGGCTGGGCGAAGCCATGGTCGGGATCAACGTCTCGGACCTACCGGCCCCGCATCGTCTCGCCGAGCGCGGCTGGTAGAACCTCGTCCATGCGTGGTCGTCTTCGCGTCGGAGTGCTGGCGATCCAGGGTGACGTGCGCGAGCATGCGCGGGTTCTGAGTGACCTCGGAGCCGGTGTGCAGCTCGTGCGGCGGCCGGACGAGCTCGCTTCTGTGGACGGACTCGTGCTGCCGGGCGGTGAGTCGAGCGCGATCGACAAGCTCTCGCGGGCGTTCGGGATGCAGCATCCGATCCGGGATGCGATAGCCGCCGGGATGCCGATGTACGGCACGTGCGCGGGTTTGATCCTGCTCGCCGATCGCATCACGGACGGGATCGTCGGGCAGGAGACGTTCGGCGGCCTCGACGTGACGGTGCGCCGGAACGCGTTCGGCGGCCAGACGGAGTCGTTCGAGACGGACCTGGATGTGCCGGCTCTGGGCGACCCGCCCGTTCACGCCGTCTTCATCCGCGCGCCACTGGTCGAACAGCACGGTCCGGATGTCGAAGCGTTGGCGGCGCTCGACGACGGGCGTGTCGTCGCCGTTCGCCAGGGCGCACTGATCGGCACCGCGTTCCACCCCGAGGTGACGGGCGAGCACCGTTTCCACGAATTGTTCCTCGAGACGGTGCGCGCCACGGGCTGACGGGATGTCGGG
This sequence comes from Microbacterium sp., assembly GCF_044340635.1. Classification (GTDB taxonomy): domain Bacteria; phylum Actinomycetota; class Actinomycetes; order Actinomycetales; family Microbacteriaceae; genus Microbacterium. Next base: position 283,199 of record NZ_JBIITF010000002.1, on the reverse strand, counting down.
GCCCGAGGTTAGGGTGACGACGTGACCGAATGGGTGGCGCTGCTGCGCGGGGTGAACGTGGGCGGGATCTCGATCCGCAGCGCGGATCTGCGTGAACTCCTGACCGGGATGGGCCTTGAGGACGTGCGCACCTTTCTCGCCAGCGGCAACGCGGCGTTCCGGTCGCCGCGATCGCACGAAGACCTGAAGCCCGCGATCGAGGCGGCGTTGGGGGAGCGGTTCGGCTACGACGCCTGGATCGTGCTGGTCGCACGCCCGGATATAGAAGCGGCCATCGCATCCTTCCCCTTCGACTCGGACGACGAAACGCGACAGCCTTGGGTGATTTTCTGCGTCGACGACGTGACACGCGACGAGCTGACGGAAGCCGGGGCATCCGGTGACACGACGACCGACCCTGTCGCTCCCGGCCCGGCAGTCGTCTACTGGAACCCGCCGAAGGGGCGCACCACCGACACCCCGTTCGCGAAGGTGATCGCCAGGAGCACCTACAAAGCCCGGACGACGAACCGCAACCTCCGGACGCTCCAGAAGATCGTCGCGTAGAACCGACACTTGCGGGCGTTCGGTGCGAGATCGGTCGCCGTCGTAAACTGGAGGAATGTCCGGCCATTCCAAGTGGGCCACGACCAAGCACAAGAAGGCGATCATCGATTCGCGCCGTGCCAAGTCGTTCGCCAAACTCATCAAGAACATCGAAGTCGCCGCCAAGATGGGCGGCGCCGACATGTCGGGCAACCCGACATTGGTCGACGCGGTCCAGAAGGCGAAGAAGACCTCTGTTCCGAACGACAACATCGACCGCGCGATCAAGCGCGGCGCCGGGCTGACCGGTGAGTCGATCGAGTACACGACGATCATGTACGAGGGCTACGCCCCGAACGGCGTCGCGCTGCTCATCGAGTGTCTGACGGACAACAAGAACCGGGCCGCGGCCGAGGTGCGTACCGCGATGACCCGCAACGGCGGCACGATGGCCGACCCGGGCAGCGTCGCGTACAACTTCCACCGCAAGGGCGTCATCGTCGTCTCCTCCGACAGCGCGAGCGAAGACGACGTGATGCTCGCGGTCCTCGACGCCGGTGCCGAGGAGATCGAGCCGCACGGCGACGGATTCGGAGTGATCACCGAGGCGACCGACCTCGTGAAGGTCCGGTCGGCGCTGCAGGATGCGGGCATCGACTATGAGTCCGCCGATGTCGAGTTCGTGCCGAGCCTCAAGGTCGAGGTCGACGCCGAGACCGCACGGAAGGTCTTCCGTCTGATCGACGCGCTCGAAGACAGCGACGACGTGCAGAACGTCTACTCGAACTTCGACCTGACCCCCGAGGTCCAGGCCGAGCTCGAGAACGACGAGTAGGGCGCCTGGCTGCTCCCTTCGACAGGCTCAGGGAGCGTGAGGCAAGTCTGGGAGCGTGACGGTCGCTGAGCCTGTCGAAGCGACATCCCTCCGCGCGCCGCGGCGCCCGTGACGGTCTGCCCGCCTAGCGTGGGGGAGTGCGCACCCGATCCCTTCGCGTGCTCGGTATCGACCCCGGGCTGACTCGCTGCGGCGTGGGCGTCGTGGATGTCGCGCCGGACCGGTCTGGTCGGCTCGTCCACGTCGGTGTCATCCGTTCCTCGCCCGAGATGCCGCTGCCGGAACGGCTTGCGATCATCGCGGCCGGTATCCGCGCCGTTCTAGCCGAGCACAGCCCCGATGTCGTCGCGGTCGAGCGTGTCTTCGCGCAGCACAACGTGCGAACCGTCATGGGTACGGCGCAGGCGAGCGGTGTCGCGCTGCTCCTGGCGGCAGAGCACGGATTGCCCGCCGAGACCCACACGCCGAGCGAGGTCAAGGCCGCGATCACCGGTTACGGCTCAGCCGACAAGCGTCAGGTCCAGACCATGGTCGCGCGCGTGCTGCGGCTCGATGCACTGCCGCAGCCGGCGGATGCAGCGGATGCCTTGGCTCTCGCCCTCTGTCACGCGTGGCGGTCGGGTGGCGCGGTCGCCGGCCCCGGCGCTACGCCCCTGACACCGGCCCAGCGTGCGTGGGCCGACGCCGAACGCCTGGTCCGCACATCCCGTTAGCCGTGCGTCGATCCACCTGTCGCCTGGCGCTGCGTGTCGCTCGAACATACCTACGATGATCCGAACTAGGATCGCCTCATGATCTCGTCACTGCGCGGCGTCGTGCTGCATGCCGGTGCGGACTCCGTCGTGATCGAGGTCGGCGGCGTCGGCCTCAGCGTTGCGGTGCCCGTCGACGTCGCGCGCACGGCTCACGCGGGTCAGACGCTGGCGCTGCACACGAGCCTGATCGTCCGCGAGGACTCGCTGTCGCTCTTCGGCTTCGAGACGCGCGAAGAGCTCGAACTGTTCTCGCTGCTTCTCCAGGTCACCGGCGTCGGACCGAAATCCGCGCTCGGCGTCCTGTCTCAGCTGACGGCCGAGAGGATCGCCGAAGCCGTGCACGCGGAAGACGACGCCCCCTTCCGCAAGGTTTCGGGCATCGGTCCCAAGACCGCCAAGCTCATCGTCCTGCAGCTGTCGGGCAAGATCGCGCCGGTCGTTCCTCGCTCGCCGTCGTTCTCCGTGGCGAGTGCCGACGTGCTGACGCAGGTCGCACAGGCACTCGTCGGACTCGGCTGGCAGGAGCGCGTCGCCACGGAGGCCGTCGCCACAGCTGCAGAAGAGGCCACGGAAGCCGACCGTGCGAGTGTGTCGGCGCTTCTGCGCGTGACGCTCGCCGCACTCGGACCCGCACGCCAGGGGAGTACCCGTGGCTGACGCTGCATCGGGCGACGACGCGTTCCGCGAGGTCGACCCGGTGGCCGAAGAATCCGAACTCGCCATCGAGGGCGCTCTGAGGCCCGGGTCGCTCGCCGATTTCGTCGGCCAGCCGAAGGTGCGCGGTCAGCTGCAGCTCCTGCTCGATGCCGCGCGCATGCAGCAGCGTCCAGCCGACCACATCCTGCTGTCGGGCCCGCCCGGTCTCGGTAAAACGACGCTGGCCATGATCGTCGCGCACGAGAGCCAGCGGCCACTCCGCCTCTCGAGCGGCCCCGCGATTCAACACGCCGGCGATCTGGCTGCTCTGTTGTCAAGCCTGACACCCGGCGAGGTCCTCTTCATCGACGAGATCCATCGGATGGCTCGGTCTGCGGAAGAAATGCTCTACCTCGCCATGGAGGATTTCCGGATCGACATCATGGTCGGGAAGGGTGCCGGAGCCACGAGCATCCCGTTGGATCTGGCGCCGTTCACCCTGGTGGGCGCTACGACACGGTCGGGCTTGTTGCCGAACCCCCTCCGGGATCGGTTCGGCTTCACCGGACATCTTGAGTTCTATGAGGCCTCGGACCTCGAACGCGTCATCGGGCGTTCGTCGAGCATGCTGGGCGTCGACCTCAGCCCCGAGGCTCGGGCAGAGATCGCGCTGCGTTCGCGCGGGACACCCCGAATCGCGAACAGGCTGCTGCGGCGCGTGCGCGACTTCATGCTGGTGCACTCGGAAGAGGGCGACCTCGCCGCGGTGCGGTCCGCTCTCGAGCTGTACGACGTGGACTCGATCGGTCTTGATCGTCTCGACCGCGCCGTGCTCGATGCTCTCGTCTTCCGCTTCGGCGGCGGGCCCGTCGGTCTCAGCACTTTGGCCATCGCGGTCGGGGAAGAATCCGAGACCGTCGAAAGCGTCGTCGAGCCCTATCTCGTTCGCATCGGCTTCCTCGGCAGGACACCCCGGGGTCGTGTCGCGACACCCGCGGCCTACACCCATCTCGGGGCCCCGCAGGCGCAGGGTGCGCTCAGACTCGATGACCTATAATCGCTGAAGGCTTACGCGCCTCTCTTGCCGTATGCCCTCATTCGCGCCGTGCGCACCCGAAAGGCACCATTCTTCATGGACATCCTGCTCATCGTCGTCCTGGTCGGCTTGCTCGGCTTCATGTTCTGGAATTCGCGTCGACGGATGCAGCGGGCCAAGGTCGAGCAGGCGGAAAAGGCACGTCAGACGGTCCCCGGTGCCGAGGTCCTGCTGCAGGGTGGCCTCTACGGCACGATCGTCGAGTTCGATCCCGAGAACCTCGACCAGCCTGCTCTGATCGAGATCGCTCCTGGCGTCGAGATCAAGGTCCACAGCCAGGCCATCCTTCGCGTGGTCGACCCTGACGAGGGTGTCGTTTCGGAGGACGAGTTCATCGAGTCCGAGGCATCCGAGGCCGAGTACATCGCGGGCGTTGCGGACGGCGAGATCTCGTCGCTGAGCGACGACCACAAGGCCGAGTTGCGAGCCCAGGCCGAGTCCGACCAGCGTGCGGCCGAGCGTAAGAACAACCCCGAGGCCTGACCCGCCTCGCGTGGCCCCCTTTTTTCTTCGAGAAAGCTGAGCCCTGGTGGCGACTTCTTCACCTGTCCGCCATGCCTGGCGGGCCCTGATCGGCCTGCTGGCGATCATCGGCATCCTCTTCGGTGTCAACGCGCTCGGCGTGTACGTGTTCCAGCAGAGCACCTGGGCGCCCGAGCTTGCGCTCGATCTGCAGGGCGGCACCCAGATCATCCTCGCGGCGCAGACCGAGGACGGCGCTGCGCCGACCTCGGAGCAGCTCGAACAGGCCGTCACGATCATGCGCCAGCGCGTGGATGCCTCGGGCGTCGGCGAGGCGGATGTGGCGACCGAGGGCGGCCGCAACATCGTCGTGCAGATCCCGGGAACGGCCGACGAAGAAACGCGCGAGCGTATCCAGGCGAGCGCCCAGCTTCAGCTGCGTCCGGTGATCTTCACGGGCAGCCCGGCCACTGAGTTCGTCGGCGAAGACGGCGAGACGACGCCCTACCCGACGCCCGACCCATCGCTCGAGGCGACGCCCACCGCGCAGCCCTCGAACGCCAGCGATCCCAGCTGGGTCACGCCCGCGCTGCAGGCGGAGTTCCTGGCCTATAACTGTGCCGATGAGAACAACGACCCGGCGAATGCGCCGGCTGACCAGCCGCTCATCACATGTGAGACGGACGGCAGCGTCAAGTACATCCTCGGGCCTGTCGAGATCGATGGCACGGCCATCGACGATGCGACGTTCGGTCTCGACACGACCAACAACCAGTGGTCGGTGCAGCTCACGCTGGACACCGAAGGAACCGAAGTCTTCGGCGAGGTCAGCCAGCGGCTGTACGGTGCGACCGCACCCCTGAACCAGTTCGCCTTCGTGCTCGACGGCAATGTCATCTCGGCGCCGTCCATGAACGGCCTGATCCTCGACGGCCGCCCGAGCATCACCGGAAACTTCGACCAGGAGAGCTCGAAGGCCCTCGCGGATCAGCTGAAGTACGGTGCCCTGCCGCTGAGTTTCACCGTCGTCAGCTCCGACACGATCTCGGCGACCCTCGGTTCGCAGCAGCTCCAGATCGGTCTGATCGCGGGCCTCATCGGCCTCGCTCTCGTCGCGCTGTACTCGCTGATCTCGTACCGAGCACTCGGCTTCGTGATCATCGCCTCCCTCATCGTGATGGGCGTGCTGACCTACGTGATGCTCTGCATCCTGTCGTGGCGCATGGGCTTCCGCCTCTCGCTCGCCGGTGTTGCGGGGTTGATCGTGACCATCGGGTTCACCGCGGACTCGTTCATCGTGTACTTCGAGCGAATACGCGACGAGTTGCGTGACGGTAAGAGCATCACCGGCGCCGTCGAGGATGGCTGGGCGCGAGCCAAGCGCACGATCTACATCTCCAAGTCGATCAACATCCTGGCAGCCGTCGTGCTGTACATCCTCGCCGACGCCACCGTGAAGGGCTTCGCCTTCACGCTCGGCCTCACCACGCTGATCGACATCCTGATCTTCGTGATCTTCACGCACCCGGTGATGCAGCTGCTCGCCCGGACGCGGTTCTTCGGCCAGGGACATCCGCTCTCCGGTCTCGACCCGACGGCGCTGGGGGCGGTCTACCACAGCCGCTCGGAATTCCGGGCGCCCGTCGCAACCGAGGGCACGAAGGCCAAGCGTCTTGCGCGTTCACGCGGTGAGGCGGAGCGACGCCAGACGATCGCCGAACGCAAGCAGGCGGAGATCGCCGCCGCGTCCAAACCCGCTCCGAAGAACCCGGGAGGGAACGACTGATGCGCTCCATGAGCCAGTTCGGCAACGACCTCTACACGGGCAAGCTCTCTGTGCCCTTCGTCCCCCGGCGACGACTGTGGTTCATCGTCGCGATCGTGCTGGTCATCGGTTCCGCACTGGGTCTGCTGGTCAAGCCGCCGCAGTTCTCGATCGAGTTCACCGGTGGTTCGCAGTTCACCGTTTCGGGCCTCGAGCAGCCCGACCAGCTCGTCGCGACGGACGCTGTGCGGACGGTCGTTCCCGACGCGACGACGAAGGTCACGACGATCGGTGGCACCGCGATCCGTGTCCAGACCGACCAGATGAGCGCGGACGACACGCTTGCGGTCAGCGCTGCCCTCGCAACGGCTTACGACGTGCCGACCGAAGAGGTCACGACCTCGTTCATCGGACCGACATGGGGCCAAGACGTGACGCGCCAATCCCTCTGGGGACTCGCGATCTTCCTCGCACTGACCTTCCTGATCCTGGCGATCTACTTCCGAACATGGAAGATGTCCGCCGCCGCGATTCTCGGTCTGGTCGATGTGCTCGTGATCACGGTCGGTGTCTACGCCTTCGCGGGCTTCGAGATCTCTCCCGCCGCTGTGATCGGGTTCCTCACGATCCTCGGCTATTCGCTCTACGACACGACGGTCGTGTTCGACAAGATTCGAGAGAACACGACGGAGGACGGACTCACCACGGGCCGCACCTTCGGCGAGTCCGTCAACCTGGCTGTCAATCAGACGCTCGTGCGTTCGATCAACACGTCCGTCGTCGCGGTGCTGCCCGTTGCGGCGATCCTGTTCATCGGTGCTCTGTGGCTCGGCGCCGACACGCTGAGCGACATCTCGCTCTCGATCACGGTCGGCATCATCGTCGCGGCCTACTCGACTTTGTTCGTCGCCGCACCGTTGTACTCGCTGTTCCGGGAGGGTGAGCCGCAACTGCGTGAGCGCGACGAGCGCGTCCGCGCGGCCCGAGAACTCGCCGCCGTGGACAGCTGAGCGGAACGTGCGTGCCGCCGGTCAGTCCCGTGCGCGGGCGTAGGATGGTCCGATCCGGCGGGGTGGTGCCACACCGCGCTATCGAGGCGGGGGAGGGCGCGGCATGACCGAAATCCTGCCCCCGGCACCCCAGGCTTCGAGCCTGCGCCGGCTCGTTCCCCGCATCTTCTCGCGGTCGACGCGCCGCGGCGGAGTCGAACACCTCATCCGCACCGTGCGCGCCAATCACCCCAAGGGTGACTTCGCCCTGATCGAGCGCGCATACGTCGTTGCCGAGCGCGCGCATCAGGGTCAGCTGCGCCAGAGTGGCGAGCCGTACATCACCCATCCGGTCGCGGTTTCGCAGATCCTCGCCGAGCTCGGTCTCGGGCCGAAGGCGATCGCGGCTGCCCTCTTGCACGACACCGTCGAAGACACCGCGTACAGCCTCGATCAGCTCTCGGCCGACTTCGGCGACGAAGTCTCGATGCTCGTCGACGGCGTCACCAAGCTCGACAAGGTCAAGTACGGAGACGCGGCCCAGGCCGAGACGGTCCGGAAGATGATCGTGGCGATGTCCAAGGACATCCGGGTGCTCGTCATCAAGCTGGCCGACCGCCTGCACAATGCGCGCACCTGGGGCTTCGTGCCGCCGGCGAAAGCCCAGAAGAAGGCCACGGAAACCCTCGAGATCTACGCACCGCTGGCGCACCGACTCGGTATCCAGGCCATCAAGGCCGAGCTCGAGGACCTGTCGTTCGCGGTGCTTCACCCGAAGCTGTACGCCGAGATCGAGAGCCTGGTCAAACAGCGCACGCCCCAGCGCGAGGAATACGTCGACAACGTCATCGGCTCGGTCGAGGAAGACCTGCGGGAGCTGCGGATCCGCGGACGTGTCGCGGGACGCCCGAAGCAGCTCTACTCGGTGTACCAGAAGATGGTGGTTCGCGGACGCGAGTTCGACGACATCTACGACCTGATCGGCATCCGCGTCCTGGTTTCGACGGTGCGCGACTGCTACGCGGTTCTCGGAGCCATCCACGCGCGCTGGACGCCGATCCCCGGGCGGTTCAAGGACTACATCGCAACGCCGAAGTTCAACCTGTACCAGTCGCTCCACACGACCGTGATCGGACCGGGCGGTCGTACCGTCGAGATCCAGATCCGTACGAACGAGATGCACCAGCAGGCCGAATACGGTGTCGCGGCACACTGGAAGTACAAGGAGCGGGTCAACGGCGGCAAGTCCGACCCGAAGGCCCAGGACGCCGACATGGCGTGGCTGGCGCATATCTCGGACTGGCAGGCCGAAACAGCCGACCCGGGCGAGTTCCTCGACTCCCTGCGCTACGAGATCGGCGCGAAAGAGGTGTACGTCTTCACGCCGAAGGGCCGAGTCATCGGGCTGCCGGCCGAGGCGACCCCGGTCGACTTCGCGTACGCCGTGCACACCGAGGTCGGTCACCGCACCATGGGGGCCAAGGTGAACGGGCGCCTCGTGCCCCTCGACTCCTCCCTGTCGTCCGGTGATGTCGTTGAGGTGTTCACATCCAAGAACCCCGATGCCGGGCCCAGCCAGGACTGGCTGAGCTTCGTCAAGAGCACCCGTGCGCGCAACAAGATCCGCGGATGGTTCACGAAGGAGCGCCGCGAAGAGGCTGTCGAGCAGGGCAAGGAAGCCATCGCCCGCGCGATGCGGCGGCAGAACCTGCCCCTGCAACGCCTGATGAACCAGGATTCGTTTGGCGAAGTCGCGCACCAGCTGCGTTATGAGGATGTCTCGGCGCTCTACGCCGCCGTCGGCGAGGGGCACGTGTCGACGCAGTCCGTCATCGAGAAGGTCACGGCCCTCGTCGCGACCGAGGAAGACACCTCGACCGGTCCCGTCGAACTTCCGCACCTGGGTCGGCCGCGCACGCCGCGGTCGAACGACACGGGCGTTCTCGTGCGCGGTGCCGCCGACATCCTGGTCAAACTGGCCAAGTGCTGCACGCCGGTGCCTGGCGACGACATCGTCGGCTTCGTGACGCGGGGCAGTGGAGTGTCGGTGCACCGTACCGACTGCCCCAACGTCGACGCGCTGACCGCGGATCCCGACCGCATGATCGAGGTCTCGTGGGCGCCCACGCCCAAGGGCATCTTCCTGGTGCAGATCCAGGTCGAGGCACTGGATCGTTCGGGTCTGCTCTCGGACGTGACGCGCGTGCTGACCGAGTATCACGTCAACATCCTGTCGGCGACGGTCGCGACCACCCACGAGCGGCTCGCGCTCAGCAAGTTCGTCTTCGAGATGGGCGACATCGTGCATCTCGACCGTGTGCTGAACGCCGTCCGCCGTATCGACGCGGTCTACGACGTCTATCGGGTGACGACTGGCTAGAACGACTGGCTAGAACGACTGGCTAGAACGGGCGGCCAGCGATCTGCTCGAAGGTTCCTCGAGATGGCGCGCCAGCTCGCGCCGCGCCTGCTTCGAACCTGGAAGACGCGTAACCGAGTCGATTCGCGAGATCGCGTCCCGCGGATCGACCAGGCCGGCGTCGATCAACGTGTCGACGACGGAGGTGGCGCGCTCGCGATGTTCGGGCTCGCGGATGCGTCGGGCGACATCGATCAGCGTGCGCAACGGGGAGGTGACGAGCACACCCTCGACATCCGACACGTCCTGATCGTCGACGCCGACGTCGTGGAAGATCGCCCGGCGGTCGATCAGGTTTCCGACCCGATGCGCCGCGCCTCGCAGGACGCTGTGCCGCGACGGTGGTTCGGGCAGCGCGCCGTAGACCCAGGCGGCACTCCACGAACCGACCACGAGACGGGGTCCGCAGATCGACCGCAGCGAAGCGGCTCGCGTCGCGGTGCTCTCGATGGCGTCCGCCGGCATGTAGCCCTCGCCGATCTCGACGACGTCGCCGTCGAGCCGTGCGGCGGACAGTTCGGCTATCGAGAGTCGCTCACCGGGAAGATAGATCAGAGGCCAGCGCATGCGATCGATTGAATCGCACGCCCCGTGCACTCACGCGCTTCGTGGGCACATCTGTGGACAAGCTCTAGCCGTCGACGACCTTGAGCCATGCGCGGCGCGTGTCGAGGTCGGCGGAGATCCGCTTGACGGCCGAGGCATCCCCCTTCGCCGTAGCGGCGGCGAGTTCGGTCTCGAGCTTGTCGATCGCGTCGGCGAGCTGACGGGCCATGTCGCCGGCGCGGGCCTTCGTCTCGGGGTTGTTGCGCTTCCAGTCGACCTCTTCGCGTGACTTGAGGGCCTGCTCGATCTTGCGCATCGCATCGTCCAGTGAGCGGTCTCGCTCGCGCGGCGAGACGCGTCCGATCTCGTCCCAGCGGCGCTGAATCGACGCGAGCAGCGAACGGGCGGCGGTCAGGTCCCGCTCGTCGGCGACGGCGGCGGCCTCCTGAAGCAGGGCCTGCTTGGCCTCGATCTTGGGCTCGGATTCGGCGACCTCTGCGGCCTCCTTCTCGGCACGCGTCGCGTACAGCGCGTCACCCGCGGCCTTGAACTTGGCCCAGAGCGCGTCATCGACCTTCTTGCCGGCACGGCCTGCGGCCTTCCACTCATCCAGCAGAGCGCGGTAGAACGGAATGCCGTCCTCGCCCTGGGGCAGCAGGGCTTCCGCGCGTTCGACCAGGCGAGCCTTTCGGTCACGGGCGCCCTTGTGCGTCTCGTCCAGCTCGGCGAAGAACTCGCGCCGGTGCTTCTCGACGGTGGCGCGGGCGTCGCGGAATCGCTTCCAGAGATCCTGTGACTCGCGCTTGGGCAGTCGCGGCCCGTTCTGCTGGTGCGCCTGCCAAGCCTCGAACAGGTCGTTCAGCTCCTGCGTCGCCTGCTTCCACTGCACGGACTTGGGGTCGCGCGCAGCGAGGGCCTCGGCCTTCTCAACCAGTTCCGTGCGCTCGACGACGGCGGCGTTCACGGCCTCCTTCGCGGCGGCAGCTTCGGTGGCGGTGGCGGCACTCAGCGTCTCGAGGATCGCGTCGACGCGCCCCATGAGGTTCGCGAGATTGCCGACCGCTGAAGCGCCGGCGATCTCGGCGCGCAGGTGCTTGGCCGCAGTTGTGAGATCGGATGCCGAAGCCCCACCGCCGCGCTGACGCTGCTCGAGCAGACGGACCTTGTCGGCCAGATCGCTGAACTTGCGCGCGAAGTAGGCGAGGGCCTCGTCGGGTGTGCCGTCGGGGTACTGACCGACGACGCGCCAGCTGTCGGTGCCGTCTACGGGGGAGACCTCGCGGACGGAGACGGTGCCGTCGTCGTCGACGCGGCCCCACGCCAGGTCGGGGGCGGAAGCAGGCTCGGGGGACACGGTGCACCTCTTGCTGTGGGGGGCGGAAACTCCCCCAGCCTAGTACGACGCCCCGTGCTGCTCAGGGGTTGTGCTCAGGGGGTCGTGGTCGGGCCGGGAACCGGATCGGACGAGACGCTCGGTGAGGGAGAGGGCGAGACCTCGGGAAGCGGAGCGCCGGGACCGGCGCCGTAGTACGCGAACTGACCGCCGATGGCGGCGAGGATGACGATGCCGCCGACCACCGATGCCACGATCGTGTCGCGCCGGCGACGCCCGAGTTGCGAGGCGCGCAGCTGCAGGCGCGCCTGATAGACGCGTGCTCGCTCGCGCTCTGCGCGGTCTTTGTCCGGCTTGGCCATCCGTCTGCTCCCGAGGTCGATCGCCTGAACTCTACGCAGGAGCACTTCGGGCGACCAAACTCGTGGGCACCCCGCGAACGGTCGCGACTCGCCGTGCGTCGCGCAACCCAACGGCGAGTCGCGTCCGTTCGATGGCGGAAGATCACGCAGCGGCTGGGGTGGCGCACGCGGGAGCCGCGTGTAGGAGGCCCCGACTAGCCTGGGACGGTGACGGGTACGCAAGCGCTGTTCCAGGGGTCGACACCCCTCGCGGTCCGCATGCGTCCGTCATCCCTCGACGAGATCGCGGGACAGGAGCACCTGCTGCGCCCGGGTTCGCCCCTCGTCGCGCTGGCCGACCCGAACCGGGCGTCGACCGGCGCCGTCTCGGTGATCCTGTGGGGGCCGCCCGGTACCGGCAAGACGACGCTCGCGCAGGCGATCGCGCGGTCGTCGGGTCGTCGTTTCGTCGAGCTGTCCGCCGTGACCGCCGGAGTGAAGGATGTCCGCGAGGTGATGCAAGAGGCGCTGACGCAGCGCGATCTGTACGGCACCTCCACCATCCTGTTTCTCGACGAGATCCACCGATTCACCAAGGCCCAGCAAGATGCGCTGTTGCCCGGCGTCGAAAACGGGTGGGTGGTGCTGATCGCCGCAACCACGGAGAACCCGTCGTTCTCGGTCGTGTCGCCCCTGCTCTCGCGCTCGCTCCTGCTCACTCTTCGCCCGCTGTCGGACGAGGAGCTCGGGCAGCTTCTCGATCGTGCGGTGACGGATGCGCGGGGCCTGGCGGGGGCCGTGGCGGTCGACGCGTCCGCCCGAGCGGCGCTGATCAGGTTGTCGTCCGGCGATGCGCGGCGTGCCCTGACCGCGCTCGAAGCCGCCGCGTCGATGGTGGGCGCGGTTCGTGACGTGCGGACGGACGACGAGCTCGACGTCGACGGGCAGGACGACGAAGCCGGCGAACCGCCCGTCATCACCGACGATGTCGTCGCGCAGGCCGTCGACCGGGCCTTGCTGCGGTACGACCGTCAAGGCGACGAGCACTACGACGTCATCAGTGCGTTCATCAAATCCATCCGAGGATCGGATGTGGATGCCTCGCTGCACTACCTGGCGCGCATGATCGAGGCGGGGGAGGACCCGCGATTCATCGCGCGGCGCCTGATCATCTCCGCGGCCGAGGACATCGGGCTCGCCGATCCCCAGGCCCTTCCGATGGCGGTCGCCGCGGCGGACGCCGTTCAATTCATCGGGATGCCGGAGGGGCGCATCCCCCTCGCCGAGGCGACCGCGTACCTGGCGACCGCGGCGAAGTCCAACGCCGCCTACCTCGCGATCGACAAGGCCATCGCCGATGTGCGTGGTGGACGTGCCGGCACCGTGCCCCTGCACCTGCGCGACGCGCACTACGCCGGCGCCAAGCGGCTCGGCCACGGCAAGGGATACGTCTACCCGCACGACACGGAGGTCGGCGTCGCCGCACAGCAGTACCTGCCCGACCCGTTGCGCGGCGTCCGCTACTACGAGCCGACCCCGCGGGGTGCGGAACGAGACATCCGGACGCGCCTCGACAAGATCCGCCGAATCCTGGGCTCAGAAGACTGACGTGCTAAGATCGTCGCTGGCCTAGTTTCTGTCGAGCGTGCGGCTGCGCGAGAAGAAACGACGGGTGTCGTCCTGTAGCCGGACGCCCCTGGCACACCCCTCTTCACTTCCCTCGGTCCGCCGCGTGCGAGCCGGGGTAGTCCACGTTCATACGTCCCGAAAGGTAAACGTGTCCACTAAGTCACGGACCCGCAGCAAGACCCGCCTCTCCCGCGCGCTCGGCATCGCCCTCACCCCGAAGGCCGCCAAGTTCCTCGAGAAGCGCCCCTACGCACCGGGCGAGCACGGCCGCTCCAAGCGCAAGCAGGACAGCGACTACGCCGTCCGCCTCCGGGAGAAGCAGCGTCTTCGCGCCCAGTACGGCATCCGTGAGGCGCAGATGCGCAACACGTTCAACGAGGCCCGCCGCCAGTCCGGCCTGACCGGTGAGAACCTGGTCGAGCTGCTCGAGCAGCGTCTCGACGCGCTCGTCGTGCGCTCGGGCTTCGCCCGCACCACGGCGCAGGCCCGCCAGCTCGTCGTGCACCGCCACATCCTCGTCGACGGCCAGCTCGTCGACCGCCCGTCGTTCCGCGTGAAGCCGGGTCAGATGATCCACGTCAAGCCGAAGAGCGAGGGCACCGAGCCGTTCCAGGTTGCCGCCGCCGGTGGTCACGCCGACGTTCTGCCCCCGGTTCCGGGCTACCTCGAGGTCGACCTGTCGACTCTCCAGGCCCGTCTGGTCCGTCGCCCGAAGCGGGCCGAGGTTCCTGTCACGTGCGAGGTCCAGCTCGTCGTCGAGTACTACGCGGCGCGCTAAGCACCGCGATTCACCGAAGGGCGTCCGATCCGCGAGGATCCGGGCGCCCTTCGTCGTCGGACACTACGATGGACGGATGCCGCGCGTGCGGTCCATGAGTGCGAGGAAGTGGTGACATGAAGAGCCTGCTCTGGTTCCTGATCGGTATCGTCGGCGGTTTCGCGGCCGCGCACGTGATCAACAAGAATCCGACCGGCCACGAGCTCCTCGCCGAGGTGGACGCGCGCATCGGTGAGTTCACGGATCGCATCGGCGAGGCCTATCGGGGTCAAGAGGCGAAGCTCGACGAGTTCGTCAGCGGAGCGAAGGATGCCGCATCCGGCGCCGTTTCCGCCGTCGTCGATGCTGCCTCTTCGACGAAGGCCGAAGCGTCGGACGCCGTCTCGGACGCTGCCGAGACGGCCTCCGACACCGTGACCGACGCCGCCGAGTCGGCCAAGGACTGATCCCACCCGTTGTGCGGCCGCCCTCGCCGGGCGGCCGCTTACTCACGCGCTTACCCCTGCGAGGAATCCCGCTCATGAAGACCGCCGAGATCGCTCAGCGTTACCTCGACTATTTCGAGAAGAACGGTCACGTGATCGTCCCGAGCGCCTCGCTCGTCACCGACGACCCCGCCCTGTTGTTCACTGTTGCGGGCATGGTGCCGTTCATCCCGTACCTGAGCGGGGATGTCCCGGCCCCGTATAAGCGCGCTGCCGACGTACAGAAGTGCATCCGCACGCTCGACATCGAAGAGGTCGGACACACGCCCCGGCACGGCACCTTCTTCCAGATGCTCGGCAACTGGTCGTTCGGCGACTACTTCAAGGAAGGCGCGATCCGGTTCGCGTGGGAACTCCTCACGACGCCCGATGCGGAGGGCGGGCTCGGCTTCGACCCGAAGGACCTGTGGGTCACGGTCTATGAAGAAGACGACGAGGCGCACGACCTCTGGCGCTCGTTGACGGATCTGCCGGAGGAACGCATCCAGCGTCTCGGCAAGGACACGAACTACTGGTCGACGGGCCTACCGGGCCCCGCCGGTCCATGTTCCGAGATCTTCTTCGATCGCGGTCCCGCTTACGGCATCGACGGCGGGCCGGCCACGGACGACGATCGTTATGTCGAGATCTGGAACCTCGTCTTCATGCAGTACGAGATCACCAACGTGCAGTCGAAGTACATCTTCGACATCGTCGGGGAGCTGCCGAACAAGAACATCGACACCGGCATGGGGCTCGAGCGCGTCGCGTTCATCAAGCAGGGCGTCGACAACATGTACGAGACGGATCAGGTGCGTCCCGTGCTCGACCGGGCGGTCGCGCTTTCGGGCCGCACCTACGGCGCGGATCATCAGGACGACATCCGCTTCCGCGTCGTGGCCGACCACGTGCGCTCGTCGCTCATGCTGCTCTCGGACGGCGTCACGCCCTCGAACGAGGGCCGGGGATACATCCTTCGCCGTCTGATGCGCCGCGCGATCCGTTCCATGCGGCTGCTCGGGGTCGACGGCCCGACGTTCGGGGAGCTGTTCGCCGCGTCCCGTGACGCCATGAAGGAGTCGTATCCGATCGTCGCGACCGACTACCCGCGCTTCGAGCAGTACGCCCTCGCGGAAGAGGCGACATTCCTGCGTACGCTCGCGGCGGGTTCGAGCCTGCTCGATGACTCGGTCGTTCAGATGAAGGATGCGGGGGGCACGACGATCTCCGGATCCGAGGCGTTCCTGCTGCACGACACGTACGGTTTCCCGATCGACCTCACCCTCGAAATCGCGCAGGAGGCGGGACTGTCGGTGGACCGCGACGCCTTCGACGCGCTCATGCTCGAACAGCGCACACGGGCCAAGGCGGATGCGCGCTCGCGCAAGCGTCAGCTCGCCGACACGAGCATCTACCGCGAGATGCGCGCTCTCGGGGAGACCGCATTCACGGGCTACACGGATCTCGAGACGGAGTCTCGCGTGCTCGGGCTGCTGGTCGACGGTCTACCCGCCGATCGCGCCGGCGCGGGCCAGATCGCCGAGGTTTTCCTCGCTGAGACGGCGCTCTATGCCGAGTCGGGTGGGCAGGTCGCCGACAAGGGCGTGATCGTCGGCCCGGGTTACGAGCTCGAGGTCCTCGACGTGCAGCGGCCCGTGCCCGGCCTCATCAGCCACACGGTCGAGGTCACCACCGGCGAGGTCGGTGTCGGCCAGCCTGCGACCACCGTCGTCGACGCCATCAACCGTCGCGCGGCCCAGCAGGCGCACTCCGCGACGCACCTGATCCACGCGGCGCTGAGGGATACCCTCGGATCGTCGGCGACCCAGACCGGATCGCTCAACCGTGCGGGCTACCTCCGCTTCGATTTCGCGTGGGGGCAGGCGCTGTCCGACGCGACCAAGTCCGAGATCGAAGAGATCGCGAACAACGCGGTGCGCGACAACCTCGAGGTCACGACGCGCGTGCTGTCGCTCGACGAGGCCAAGGCGGCGGGCGCCCAGGCTCTCTTCGGCGAGAAGTACGGTGACGTCGTTCGGATGGTCGACATCGGCGGGCCCTGGTCGCGCGAGCTCTGTGGGGGTACCCACGTGTCGACCAGCGCGCAGATCGGTCTCATCAACCTCGTCGGCGAGCAGTCGGTGGGCGCATCCAACAGACGCGTGGAGGCGCTCGTCGGTCTCGACGCGTTCCGCGAGCTCGCGGCAGAACGAGCGATCGTCTCGCAGTTGACCGCGACGCTGAAGACACCGCGCGACGAGCTGCCGGCCCGCATCGCCGAGCTCACCGCCAACCTGAAGGCGGCCGAAAAGAAGGTCGCGGCCTTCGAGACGCGCGCCTTGCGCGAACGGGTTCCGGCCCTTGCGCAGACCGCAGCGGCCGTCTCGGGCACGGCCCTGGTGGCCGAGTCCGTCGGAGCCGTCGCGTCGCAGGATGACCTGCGGCAGCTCGTCACCGCCGTTCGCGACCGCCTGGGCACCGCACCCGCGGTTGTCGCGCTCGGCGGCAGCGTGGACGGTCGCGCCGTCGTGATCGTGGCCACCAACGAGGCCGCGCGTGCCGCTGGCGCCAAGGCGGGTGCCCTCGCGAAGGGCGCAGCGGCGGCCCTCGGCGGGGGCGGCGGCGGGCGCGATGACGTCGCCCAGGGTGGCGGCACGGACCCTTCGGCCATACCCGCGGGCCTGGCCGCGGTCCGCTCCGCCCTCGAGTCACTCACCACGTGAGTGGCTTCCGACCGGGCGTGCGACTCGGAATCGACGTCGGCACGGCCCGTGTCGGTGTTGCGCGCTGCGATCGCGACGGCCTCCTGGCGACGCCGGTCGAGACCGTGCCGCGCGCGAGCGGTGATCCCGTTGCCCGGGTGGTCGAGATCGCGCGGGAGCTCGAGGTGGTCGAGATCGTGGTCGGCCTGCCCATCAGTCTCGCGGGGCGTGAAACGGCGTCGACCGCCGATGCCCGCGACTTCGCGCGGGGGGTGGCAGCGGCATCCGCTCTGCCCGTGAGGCTGCTCGACGAGCGCCTGACGACCGTGACCGCGAACGACGCCCTCCGCCGTTCCGGGCGCTCCCAGCGTGGTTCACGTAGCATTGTGGACCAGGTCGCCGCCGTCGTGCTCCTGCAGCAAGCGCTCGATGTCGAGAAGCGAACGGGGCTTCCGGCCGGTCAACCCGTCCTGCCCGAGGAGTAGTTGATGTCTGACGACAAGCGTCCCGACGAGCATTCCGGCGATGACCGGCTCGCCGACCTGTTCGGGCGCTTGCCCGACCCGCGCAGGCGCGCGGTCGACGAGTCCGCCTCCCCGACCGAAGAGAAGCCGGCCTCCCCGCCGTTGCCGGCATCCTCCGCCGAGGACGCCGCGGCGCGGCAGGTCCCGCTTTCGCGCCGTGAGCTGCGACAGCGCGCCACGGGAGAGAGCCCCACGATCGTCCCTCCCTCCCGTCGGGAATCGGATGCCCCGGCTCCGGTAACCGCGCCGTCCACATCAGGTGCACCGGCTGCGCCGGACCCCGTCTCCGCGACGCCGCAGCCAACCACCGAACCCGCCCCCGAACCAAGAGCCACGCCCCGCGCCCCGAGCGCGGCGGAGCCTATCCCGGGCGGAGTCGCCGCGGGCGCTGCGTCGGGCTCGCAACCGCAGCTGCGTCGCTCCGCCACCCTCACGCTCGAGGATGTGTCGCCCGCGGGTCGCGCGACGTCTACTCCGACGCTCGACGAGCTGTTCGCCGAGGAGAAGCGCATCGTCCCGTCCAAGAAGGAGAAGCGTCGCAACCGCCGCGTGGGCGGGTGGATCGCGCTCGGTGTCGTCATGGTGCTGTTCGGCGGAATCGGTCTCGGCGTCGCGTGGGCATGGAGCAACTATGAGGGCCCCATTCGTGCCCTGATGGGCTGGGAAGAGCCGCGCGACTACGAGGACGGCATCGCGGAGGGCGAAGCGCTCCTGACGATTTCGGCAGGCGACGGGGGACAGGCGATCTCGCAGAGCCTCTTCAACGCCGGCGTGACAAAAACCCCCGGCGCGTTCTACTCGTTGTTGCTCGAACTCGACGCTGTCCCCACGTTCTATCCGGGTGTGTACAAGCTGCAACAGAAGATGACGTCGGCCGCGGCTCTCGCAGCGCTCGAGAATCCGGAGAGCAAGCTCGAGAACTCTGCACTCATCCGCGAAGGATTGACGGTCGAGCAGACCCTGCCGATCCTCGCGGAGGGCATCGGCCTGCCGATCGAGGACTTCCAGGCCGCCGTCGCCGACCCCGCAGCGTACGGCGTGAGCGCGTCGAGTCTCGAGGGATGGCTCTTCCCCGCCCTGTACGAATTCGATCCGGGCGTCACCGCGACCCAGGTGATCCAGCGGATGGTCGACCGCACCGTGACGTCGCTCGACAGCGCGGGTGTGCCCGTGGACGACCGTCAGCGGATCCTCACGATCGCATCGATCATCCAGCGCGAAGCCCGTGAGGCGGAGGACTTCTACAAGGTGTCGCGCGTGATCGTGAATCGGATGCAGCCCGACAACCAGGAGACTTTCGGTCTGCTGCAGATGGACTCGACGGCCCAGTACGGCTACGGCGAGATGCACGATGGCACCGTGAGCTCGTCGGCCGAGGCGCTCGAGGACGACAACCCCTGGAACACCTACAAGGTCACGGGTCTGCCGGTCGGGCCGATCGCCAATCCCGGTGACGTCGCCATCGACGCGGCCATGAAGCCGGCCGATGGTCCGTGGATGTACTTCGTGACCGTCAACCTCGACACCGGCGAGACGATCTTCACCAACACGAACGCCGAGCACCAGCAGGCGGTCGAGCAGTGGCAGCAGTGGTGCGCAGACAACCCCGACTCGGGTTGTTGACGTGACGGATGTCTCGGGCCCCACGGCTCTCGCCGTGTGGGGCAGTCCCGTCGCGCACAGCCGCTCGCCCGAGCTGCATGCCGCCGCGTACGGCGTGCTCGATCTGCCCTGGAGTTACACCCGGCGCGAGGTCGATGCGGAGGGCTTCGACGCCGCACTGGCGGGCCTCGGCGCGGAATGGCGAGGCCTGTCGCTCACGATGCCTCTCAAGGAACGCGCCTTCGCAGCCGCGTCTCGTCGCGATCGTCGCGCCGAACTCACCGGCGCCGTGAACACGCTCCGCCTGAGTCCCGATGCCGACCCGCACGGCGTCAACACGGACGTCGGGGGACTCGTGGGCGCTCTGCGTGAACTCGGCGTCTCATCGCCGGATGTCGCACGCCTGATCGGTGCCGGGGCCACGGCATCTTCCGCGATCGTCGCACTGGGAGAACTCGGCACGCGACGCGTGGACGTGTGCGCCCGTCGGCTCGTGTCGACTGCTCCGCTCGTCGATCTCGGCGACCGCATCGGCGTCGATGTGCATCCGTACCCCCTCGGCACGACCCCGCACGCGGCGGCAGACGTCACGATCAGCACACTGCCGGGCGGCACGGTGCTCCCGCCCGACCTCGTGGCGTCGGTGGCGGACGCGGGTGGCTCGCTTCTCGATGTGGCCTACAGCCCGTGGCCGTCGGCCCTGGCCGACGTGTGGTCGGCACGAGAGGCGCGTGTGATGTCGGGACTCCCGATGCTGCTCCACCAGGCGCTGTTGCAGGTGCGCTTCTTCGTGTCGGGCGACGTCGATGCGCCGCTGACGGACGAGCACGCGGTGTTCGCCGCGATGCGCTCCGCGCTCATGGGAGACTAGGAGGATGCTCCGCGTCCTCACCGCCGGCGAATCGCACGGCCCCGAACTGATCGCCATCATGGAGGGTCTGCCCTCCGGCGTGCCCATCTCGTCAGATGCGATCCAGGCCGACCTGCAACGCCGCAAGCTCGGCTACGGCCGCGGCTCGCGCATGAAGTTCGAGCAGGACGAGCTCACGATCTCGGCCGGTGTTCGCCACGGTCTGAGCCTGGGCAGCCCGATCGCGCTACGCGTCGGCAACACCGAATGGCCCAAGTGGGTCGAGGTCATGAACGCCGAACCGGTCGAGTTGACCGAGAAGTCTCGTGGACGAAGCGCGGCCCTCACACGTCCGCGCCCCGGTCACGCCGATCTCGTCGGCATGCAGAAGTACGACTTCGACGAGGCGCGTCCGATCCTCGAGCGCGCAAGTGCCCGTGAGACGGCAGCCCGCGTCGCCCTCGGCGCGGTCGCGCGCGCGTTTCTGGCCGAGCTCGGCATCCGTCTGGTCAGCCACACGCTCTCGATCGGTACCGTGCATGTCCCGGATGGCGCCGCGCTGCCGACGCCGGACGACGTGGACGCGCTGGACGCCGACGACCTGCGCTGCTTCGACGCCGAGACCTCGACGCGCATGGTCGCCGAGGTGGATGCAGCCCGAAAGGACGGCGACACACTGGGCGGGATCGTCGAGGTCCTCGCCTACGGTCTGCCGCCGGGACTCGGGTCTCACGTGCACTGGGACCGGCGGCTCGACGGCAAGCTCGCACAGGCACTCATGAGCATCCAGGCGATCAAGGGGGTGGAGGTCGGCGACGGCTTCCTCACCACGACGCGCCGCGGCTCGGCCGCCCACGACGAGTTGTTCGCCACGGCTGACGGCATTTCGCGCTCGACCGATCGTGCGGGCGGAACCGAGGGTGGCATGTCCACCGGCACGGTGCTGCGCGTCAGCGCAGGCATGAAGCCCATCGCGACCGTGCCCCACGCGCTTCGCACGGTCGACGTCGCCACGGGCGACACGGCATCCGCTCACCACCAGCGGTCGGATGTCTGCGCCGTACCGGCCGCCGGGGTCGTGGCCGAGGCCATGGTCGCCATCGTGCTGGCCGACGCCGTGCTCGAGAAGTTCGGCGGCGACAGCGTCGGCGAGACGCGCCGAAACCTCGACAGCTACCTCGCGGCGATTCCCGAGACCCTGCGCACGACGCCCGCGTCCGAGGCGGCACTCGTCGAGCATGAACTCTTCGGCTGACGCCCGGGCCATCGTCTTCATCGGTCCGATGGGTGCGGGTAAGACGAGCATCGGTCGCCGGGTCGCCCGTGCGCTGCATCTTCCGTTCGTCGACACCGACCGCGTGATCGTTCGTGACAATGGCCCGATACCCCAGATCTTCGCGCAGCATGGGGAGCCGCACTTCCGCACGCTCGAGCGCGATGCTGTCGCGGATGCCTTGACCACCGGTTCCGTCGTCTCCCTCGGCGGGGGAGCCGTGCTGGATCCCGCGACGCGTTCTGCGCTCGCGGCGCACCGCGTGATCTACCTGACGGTCTCGCCTGAAACCGTTGCCTCGCGCATCCGGGACGCCAATCGGCCGCTCGTCGCGGGCGACGATCCGGTCGGCGCGTGGCAACGCATCTACGCTGAGCGCCGCCCCCTCTACGAAGAGGTCGCCGATGTGACCTTTGACACATCCTCCGGGCCGATCACGCGTGTCGCGACGGCCGTCCTGGACTGGCTGAAAGCAGACGAATGAACGACGTCACCACCATCACCGTCACGGGTGAGCCCGGCTACGACATCACCGTGGGCCGAGGCATCCTCGATCGTGTGGGCGCGGCTCTCGCGCAGACCGTGCGCAAGGTGCTGATCGTGCACCCGCCGACGTTGGGAGCGCGCGCGGCCGAGCTGCGTCAGCGTCTGATGGACGAGGGCGGGCGGGAAGTCCTGCTCGCCGAGATCCCGGATGCCGAGCAAGGCAAGCGCGTCGAGGTCGCCGCGTTCTGCTGGCAGATCATGGGCCAGGCCGACTTCACGCGCACCGACGCGGTCATCGGCTTCGGCGGCGGGGCCGTCACCGACCTGGCCGGCTTCGTCGCGGCCACCTGGCTGCGCGGCGTCGACCTGGTACAGGTGCCGACGACCGTGCTCGGGATGGTCGACGCGGCGGTCGGCGGTAAGACCGGCATCAACACGGCCGAGGGCAAGAACCTCGTCGGGGCGTTCTGGGCCCCGCGTGCGGTGATCTGCGACCTGGACCTGCTCGAATCGCTCCCGAAGAACGAGGCGGTCGCCGGATTCGCCGAAGTCGTCAAGGCCGGCTTCATCTGGCACCCGCAGATCCTCGACGCGATCGAGGCAGACCCCGCCGCGGCGACGGATGTCACGAGCCCCGTCTTCCGCGAATGCGTGGAACTCGCGATCGGGATGAAGGCCCGTGTCGTGAGCGAGGACTTCCACGAGTCGGGCCTGCGCGAAGTCCTCAACTACGGGCACACTCTCGGCCACGCGATCGAGCACGCCGAGCGCTATCGCTGGCGGCACGGCGCCGCCATCTCGGTCGGCATGGTGTTCGCGGCGGAGTTGTCACGCCTGGCGGGGCGGCTGCCGGATGCGGCGGCCTCCCGTCACCGCGACATCCTGAAACTCCTCGGGCTTCCCACGACCTACCGGGCGGGGGCGTGGCCGACCCTGCTTGCGTCGATGCAGCGCGACAAGAAGAGCCGCGGCGGTCTGCTCCGTTTCATCGTCCTGGACGACATCGCGCGCCCGACGGTGTTGCAGGCGCCGGATGACTCGCTCCTGTTCGCCGCCTATCAAGAGGTCGCGGGCGGTTGAGCTCTCGGTCGCTGAGCCTGTAGAAGCGATCCGTGGTGGGAAGGTTCCGGTGCTCCCTTCGACAGGCTCAGGGAGCGTGAGGTGGGTCAGGCAGCGTGAGCAGGCTCAGGGAGCGTGGGGCGCTAGTTTGGTGAGCATGACCGTGCCCCGCCGCATCCTGCTCGTCAACGGCCCGAATCTGAACCTTCTCGGCACGCGCGAGCCGGAGATCTACGGCAGTTCGACGCTCGCGGATGTCGAGCGGATCACCTCGGATGCCGCCGCGGCGCACGGGCTCGAGGTCCGCGCCGTCCAAAGCAACCACGAGGGCGTGTTGATCGACGCGATCCATGCGGCCCGCGCGGACTGCGCCGGCATCGTGATCAACCCCGGCGGGCTCACGCACACGTCGGTGGTGCTGCGGGACGCGCTGTCCGGTGTCGCGCTGCCGGTTGCCGAGGTGCACATCTCGAACGTGTACGAGCGCGAGGAATTCCGCCACCACTCATACGTCCACGACGTCGCCGAGGTCCATGTGGTCGGCGAAGGCGTCGAGGGATACGCGAAGGCCGTTCGTCTGCTGATCCCCGTGATCACGGGTGCGGCGGACGGCTGAGCGGAGTCATCCCGTAGAATCGAACGTCGGCTCGCTTCGACAGGCTCAGCGACCGCTCATTCTTCGCTTCGCGAGCACGAGCCGCGCCCCACACACGAACGGAACTCTTCGAACATGGCATCCACCGCAGACATCAAGAACGGCGTCGTCCTCAGCATCGACGGACAGCTGTGGAACGTCATCGAGTTCCAGCACGTCAAGCCCGGCAAGGGTGGCGCTTTCGTGCGCACCAAGCTGAAGAACGTCGTCTCGGGCAAGACCGTCGACCGCACGTACAACGCCGGCGCGAAGATCGAGATCGAGAACGTCGACCGCCGCGACTTCACGTACCTGTACAACGACGGCGACAACTTCGTCTTCATGGACACGGCCGACTACGACCAGCTCACGGTTGCGGCTGCGACCGTCGGCGACGCGAAGAACTTCCTGCTCGAGAACCAGCAGGTGCAGATCGCGCTCAACAACGGCAACCCGCTGTACGTCGAGCTCCCGGCATCCGTGATCCTCGAGATCACGTACACAGAGCCCGGCCTGCAGGGCGACCGGTCGTCGGCCGGCACCAAGTCGGCGACGGTCGAGACCGGCTACGAGATCCAGGTGCCGTTGTTCCTCGAGACCGGCACCAAGGTCAAGGTCGACACCCGCACGGGTGACTATCTCGGCCGCGTGAGCTGACCGGGTGAGCGCTCGGACCAAGGCGCGCAAGCGCGCCCTCGACATCCTCTTTCAGGCGGATGTACGCGGTGACGAACCCGGTGTGATCCTGGCGGCAGAAGCTCAGCGGGCCGCGAGCGAGCCCGCCCGCGAGGCATCCTGGCTCTACGCGCGCGAGATCGTCGACGGCGTGATCGATCACCACGAAGAGATCGACGAGCTGATCGCGACGCACAGCAAGGACTGGAAGATCGAGCGGATGCCCGCGGTCGACCGCGCACTGCTGCGCATGGGCGTGTGGGAGCTGCTGCACAACGACGAGGTGCCTACCGCCGTCGTGATCGACGAGGCCGTAGAGCTTGCGAAGGAGTTCTCCACGGACGACTCCGGCTCGTTCGTGCACGGAGTGCTCGCGCGCGTATCCCGCTCTGCCTGACGCGCAGCGTCTTGTCGTGCCGGTCCTGCGGGCCCCGCTCGATGACCGGTGTCGGTCGGGTCTTGCTCAATGACCGGGGCTGCGAGGATGGACAGTGTGGATTCCACCTGGCGCAGTCTCATCGAGATCGCCGATGCCATCCCGGGGATCCCGCTCGCGCTCGGCGTCGAGCTGCGCCAGCGAACGCCCTACCGGCCGGATGACTGGGCGCCGCGCCGCGTCGAGACAGTGCATCCGCGCGCGCTCATCGGTCGTCGCGACGACCTGTCGCTCGGTGTCCGCCCGCTCATGCGGAGCGAGAGCACGGGCGCGTGGATCAAGGGCCAGGTTTCGTGGGACGCCGTACGACGACCCGGTTTCGGCTTCGACCCCGCACACGCCCGGTGGTTCTCCGAGCTCGCGACCCTGCTGCTCGGTGTGCGGACCGTCGGGCCTGTCGCCGACCCGGGGGAGTGGCTGAATCTCGACGCGATCGAATCGAGCCTGCTCTGGCCGCACCTGCGCTCGGCACGCGCGGCCGGCATTCCCCTCGTCGCGACGAGCGAGCAGCAGAGCGTCACCCTCGGATACGAGGCGACCGCCGCGATCGACGTGACGGATGCCGGCGAGGCTCTTCGTCTGCGGACGCACGTCACGGTCGACGGGGTGCCGATCGAGGATGCGGTGATCCGCCCGATCGGTCATATCGGGGTGTACGTCGCCACGCTCGACCGCGACCCCCTTCCGATCCTGCTCGCTCCCTGCAAGCTTCCCGGCGCCGTCCGTTCCCTCCTCGCGCACGACGAGGGGCTGCTGATTCCCGCGGACGAGCGCGAAGATTTTCTCGCCGATGGCCTGCCCCGATTGGTGCGGCGCGCACGCGTCACCGCTGGGCGGGGAATCACGCTCCCCGCACCGCCGCAGCCGACGGCCGTCGTCACGGCGACCTTCGGCGACGACGACGTGGAGTACCGGATCGAATGGTCCTATCCGGGTCTCACCCGACTGCCCTACGAGTCCGGCGCGCACCCCGATCGTGACCCCGCGGCCGAAGCCGACATCGGCTCCGGCCTGGAGGCCGTGTGGCGAGAGACATCCGACGCGCGGTTCGCTCCCACGGGGCGACTGAGTGACACGGATGCTGCGGAATTCGCCACGCGCATCCTGCCCGGCTGGGGTACGCTCGCGCGGGTTCGGGTGGAGGGCAACGCTCCCCGGCGCGTCTACACCGAGCTGACCGGCGAGCCGGCGATCAGCGTCAGCACGCTCGAGACCGACGACCCCGACTGGTTCGAACTCGGCGTGCTCGTCTCGATCGAAGGCCGCGCGGTGCCGTTCGGTCCGCTCTTTCGCGCCCTCGTGCGTGGTCGTAAGAAGATGCTTCTCTCGGATGGGGCATACTTCTCGCTCGCGCATCCCGCGCTCCAACGCCTGCGTGACCTGATCGACGAAGCGGGCGAGTTGGCGGAGTGGGAGACCTCGCCCCGCATCAACCGGCACCAGACCGATCTGTGGAGCGAGTTCGAGGACCTCGCCGACCAGTCCGAGCCCGCCACCGCGTGGCGAGAGCTGGCGGCGGGGCTGCGGGGAACCGAAACGGTGCCGCACACGCCGCCTCCGACCGGACTCGCGGGGACGCTGCGGACGTACCAGCAGGCCGGATTCGATTGGTTGGCCTTCCTCTGGCGCAATCGCCTCGGCGGAATTCTCGGCGACGACATGGGGCTCGGTAAGACCGTGCAACTCTTGGCGCTGGCGACGCACATCCACGAGCACGGAGAGCGACGACCGCTGCTCGTCGTGGCGCCCACCTCGGTCGTCGGAGCGTGGACCGCCGAGGCCGCGCGGTTCACGCCCGGGTTGCGGGTGCGGATGATCGAAGAAACCAGCACCAAGCGCGGATACTCTCTCGCCGAGGCGACGACGGATGCCGACATCGTCGTGACCTCGTACGCGCTCGTCCGACTCGACCGGGAAGAGTTCGAACGTGTCGACTGGTCCGTCGTCATCCTCGACGAGGCGCAGTTCGTGAAGAATCCGCGCACACAGCTCCACCGTGCCGTGGGCGCGCTGCGAGCGGACGCGGTGTTCGCGGCGACGGGAACACCGCTCGAGAACGGGCTGCCCGACCTGTGGTCGCTGCTCTCGCTGACCGCACCCGGTTTGTTCCCCTCCGCCCCGCGCTTCACCGAGGCGTACGTGAAGCCCATCGAGCAGGGCAAGGTGCCGGAGAACGCCGAAGGTGGGCCGTATCGCGCGGCGCGGCTCGCGCGGCTGCGTCGCCGCATCCGTCCGCTCCTGCTCCGCCGCACGAAAGCGCTGGTCGCACCCGAACTGCCCGAGAAACAGGAACTGGAGTTGCGCGTCGCACTCGACCCTGAGCACCGCGAGCTCTACGACCTGACCCTGCAGCGCGAACGGCAGAAGGTCATGGGGCTGCTTCAGGATCTGGACCGGAACCGCTTCATCGTGTTCCGCTCGCTCACGCTGTTGCGGATGCTGAGCCTGTCGCCAGCGCTGATCAGCCCGCAGAACGCGCACATCCCGGCGAGCAAACTGGATGCTCTGCTCGATCGCCTCGTCGAGGTCGCCGCGGAAGGTCACCGGGCACTCGTGTTCAGCCAGTTCACCTCGTTCCTGCGGCTCGCGGCGGAGCGCCTGGACGCCGCGGGGATCGCACACGCCTATCTCGACGGATCGACACGCAACCGCAGCGAGGTGATCGAGGGGTTCCGGCAGGGCGATGCGCCCGCGTTCCTGATCAGCCTCAAGGCCGGTGGTTTCGGGCTCACCCTCACCGAGGCGGACTACGTATTCGTGCTCGACCCGTGGTGGAACCCCGCGGCGGAAGCACAGGCGGTGGATCGGGCCCATCGCATCGGGCAGGATCGGCGCGTGATCGTCTACCGGCTGATCGCGGCGGACACGATCGAGGAGAAGGTGCTCGCCCTGCAAAGACGCAAAGCCCGGCTCTTCGACGCCGTCATCGACGACGACGCGCTGTTCGCGCAGGACCTCACGGCAGACGACATCCGCTCGCTGCTGGACGGGTGACCGGGCCCCTCTTTCTCACGGCGCTCGTTTCTCACGGCGCTGTTCACCCGGGTCCCAGGAGCCCGCGCGTAGACTCGAGGGCTGTTGAGAGGGAAGGGCAGACATGCGCATCACGGGCCTCGGCCACGCGGGAATGTTCATCGAGACGCTCGGGGGCTCGATCCTCTGCGACCCGGTGATCGGCCCGAGCTTCTTCGGGTCGTGGTTCCCGTTCCCCGATAACCGAGCGCTCGACTGGGAGCGCTTCGGCGCCGCGGACTTCCTGTACATCTCTCACCGGCATCGGGATCACTTCGACCCGCGGATGCTCGAGCGCTATGTCCGCAAGGACATCACCGTGCTGTTGCCGGACTATCCGACCGACGATCTCGAGAACGACCTGCGGGCGCTCGGCTACGACAACATCGTGTACACCCCGAACGGGGAAACGCTGAAGTTCGGCGAGCTGAAGGTCATGGTCACACCGCTTCGTGCGCCGAGCGACGGGCCCATCGGCGATTCGTCGCTGAGCGTCGACGACGGCACCGCCAGCATCCTGAACCAGAACGACTCGCACCCGCTCGACCTCGACAAGCTGCTGTCGTTCTCCAAGCCCGAGGCCTACTTCACCCAGGTGTCCGGCGCGATCTGGTGGCCGATGGTCTACGACCTGCCCCAGGACTCGAAGGTGCACTTCGCTCAGCTCAAGCGCGACGCGCAGAACAAGCGCGCCATGTACTACATCGAAAAGGTCGACGCCCCGCACGTGTTCCCCATGGCGGGTCCGCCGATGTTCCTGCGCGAAGAGCTCTTCCGCTACAACGGCGTCGGTGAGCAGAACGACTCGATCTTCACCGACTCGCGCCAGTTCCTCGAGCACATGGCAGAGGTTCGTCCGGAGCAGAAGGGGCACCTCTTCATCCCCGGGACACAGGTCGACCTGAACAACGGCGAGCTCGAGGTCACCCAGACCCTCTACAGCGAGGCCGAGATCGAGCACATGTACGGCGAGAAGTGGGACTACCTCGCTGAGCAGCGCGATTCGCGCCAAGACGAGGTGCGCGCGGAGGAGGCATCCCGCGCCCCGGTTCTCCCTCCCGACGAGATGCTCGCCGAGATCAAGAGCTGGTGGGAGCCGCTGCTGCGCCGCGCCCGCACCATTCGCGACGGCGTCGGCGGTAACGTCCGCTTCCGCATCGGAGACCTCGACATGGTGGTGGACTTCCCGAAGGCGAAGGTCCGTGAGTACGCGGGCGAAGAGTGCATCTACTGGTACACCATTCCCGCCGACCTGGTGTCGACCAATATCCGTGACCACGAGATCGACTGGTCGAATTCGATCTTCCTGTCGATGCAGTTCGAGGTCGGGCGCAGCGGCAAGTTCAACGAGTTCTTGACCACGTTCCTCAAGTGCCTCTCTCGCGATCGCATCGAGTACGTCGAGAACTGGTACGCCGAGCAGTCCGACCAGACCGAGGACGTCCAGCTCGGTGACTGGGTCGTGCAGCGTCGCTGCCCGCACCTGCGGGCCGACCTGACCAAGACCGGCAAGATCGAGGACGGCGTGCTCACCTGCAGCCTGCACGACTGGAAGTGGGACCTCACGTCGGGCCGATGCCTGACGTCGCAGGGTCACCCGATCCGGGCGCACGCGACCCCCGACGCGACGGATCCGATCGACGTCGCCGCATCCGCTCCCGCCACCGTCTGATCCGCCCCGCCGGTCGGCGGGTCGCTTCGACAGGCTCAGCGACCGCGGACCTGGTGACGCTCCCTGAGCTTGTCGAAGGGTGCGCGACGCGGCGGGTCACTTCGACAGGCTCAGCGACCGCGGACCTGGTCACGCTCCCTGAGCTTGTCGAAGGGTGCGCGACGCGGCGGGTCGCTTCGACAGGCTCATCGACCGCGGACCTGGTGACGCTCCCTGAGCTTGTCGAAGGGTGCGCGACGCGGCGGGTCGCTTCGACAGGCTCAGCGACCGTCACGCCGCCTCGGCGACCGTCACAGTCCGGTAAGGTGAAAGAGCACAGCAACCTTTAACACCGTCCTGTGAGGCGGAGAAGGGAGCGGCACATGAGCACGAGAACCGTGCTGCACGAGGCCGACATCGCACGAGCCCTGACCCGGATCTCTCACGAGATCCTCGAGTCCAACAAGGGTGCCGATGGGTTGATCCTTCTGGGGATCCCCACACGCGGTGTGACCCTCGCCCATCGCATCGGGACCCTGGTCTCGGAGTTCAGCGGCACGACCGTCCCGGTCGGCGCGCTCGACGTCACGATGTACCGCGACGATCTCGCCCGCAATCCCACGCGCACCCCGCAGCCCACGTCGATCCCCGCGGGAGGTATCGACGGGAAGACCGTCGTTCTGGTGGACGACGTGCTGTTCTCCGGCCGCAGCATCCGGGCCGCCCTCGACGCGCTGCAGGACATCGGACGGCCCGCCGCGGTTCGCCTCGCGACCCTGATCGATCGGGGCCACCGCGAGCTACCGATCCGGCCCGACTTCGTCGGCAAGAACCTGCCGAGCTCGCGGGAGGAACGCGTCAACGTGCGTCTGGCCGAAACCGACGGCATCGAAGAGGTGACGGTCGGATCATGAGGCACCTGCTCGACACCCAGACCCTCGACCGCGCGCTCGCGCTCGAGATCCTCGACGTCGCCGAGGACATGGCGGACACGCAGCGTCGCGAGATCAAGAAGCTGCCGACGCTCCGCGGAAAAACGATCGTCAACCTCTTCTTCGAGGACTCCACCCGCACGCGCATCTCGTTCGAGGCGGCCGCGAAGCGCCTGAGTGCCGACGTCATCAACTTCGCCGCCAAGGGTTCGAGCGTGTCCAAGGGCGAGAGCCTGCAGGACACGGCCCAGACGCTGCAGGCGATGGGTGCGGACGCGGTCGTCATCCGACACGGAGCATCCGGGGCTCCGCGCACGCTCGCGTCGAGCGGCTGGATCACCGCGGGCGTCGTCAACGCCGGCGACGGCACGCACGAGCACCCGACCCAGGCCCTGCTCGACGCCTTCACGATTCGCAAGCGCACCTTCGGCAGCGACAGCCGCGGGCGCGACCTGGACGGTGTCAAGGTCACGATCGTGGGGGACGTCCTGCACTCGCGGGTGGCCCGTTCGAACGTGTGGCTGCTGTCGACGCTCGGCGCAGACGTCACGTTGGTCGCCCCGCCGACGCTCGTGCCGCAGGATGTGTCGGCCTGGCCCGCACGCATCGTGTACGACCTCGACGAGGCCATTGCGGCCGGGCCGGATGCGCTCATGATGTTGCGCATTCAGCTCGAGCGGATGGGTGCTGCTTTTTTTCCCACTGAGCGGGAGTATTCCCGGCGCTGGGGTCTCGACCCGCGGCGCCTGGCGTCCCTGCCCGCCGATACGATGGTGATGCATCCCGGACCCATGAATCGCGGTCTCGAAATCTCGGCGGCCGCCGCCGATTCGCCCCGCTCGACCGTTCTCGAGCAGGTCTCGAACGGTGTGTCCGTGCGGATGGCGGTGCTGTACCTGCTGCTCGCGGGCGAGCGTCCCGGCCTGGACGAGCAGCTAACGAACGGCGGCACGAAAGCCGGCATCATGACTGCCGGCGTGACAAACGAGGAGGAGAGATGAGCGAAGTTCTCCTCATCGCCGGTGCCCGCATCGAGGGCGGATCCGCCGTCGACCTGATCGTCGAAGACGGTCGCATCGCCGAGGTCGGCACCGGGCTGAGCCGCGCGGGCGCGACACGGATCGACGCGGATGGGCTGGTTGCTTTGCCGGGCCTCGTCGACCTCCATACACACCTGCGTGAACCCGGATACGAGGCATCCGAAACGATCCTGACGGGAACGCGTGCCGCAGCTTCGGGTGGCTTCACGGCCGTATTCGCGATGCCGAACACGTCGCCCGTGGCCGACACTGCCGGCGTCGTCGAGCAGGAACTCGCGCTCGGCGAGGCAGCGGGCTACGCGACTGTGCAGCCGATCGGTGCCGTCACCGTCGGGCAGAAGGGCGAGCGACTCGCCGAGCTCGGTGCCATGGCCGACTCCCGCGCTCGCGTCCGCGTTTTCAGCGACGACGGCTTCTGCGTCTGGGACCCGCTCATCATGCGGCGCGCGCTGGAGTACGTCAAGGCGTTCGGCGGGGTCATCGCGCAGCACGCGCAGGATCCGCGGCTCACCGAGGGAGCCCAGATGAACGAGGGCTCGGTCTCCGCCGAACTCGGACTGACCGGGTGGCCCGCCGTTGCCGAGGAATCGATCATCGCGCGTGACGTCCTCCTGGCCGAACACGTCGGCTCCCGTCTGCACGTCTGCCATCTCTCCACCGCGGGGTCGGTCGACATCATCCGCTGGGCGAAGAAGCGCGGCATCGACGTGACCGCTGAGGTCACCCCGCACCACCTGCTGCTGACGGACGAACTCGTGCGCGGCTACGACGCCCGCTACAAGGTCAACCCGCCCCTGCGCCGCGAAGAGGATGTGCTCGCCGTGCGCGAGGGACTCGCGGACGGCACGATCGACATTGTCGCGACGGATCACGC
The DNA here is from genome assembly GCF_044340635.1 of Microbacterium sp. Taxonomy (GTDB): domain Bacteria; phylum Actinomycetota; class Actinomycetes; order Actinomycetales; family Microbacteriaceae; genus Microbacterium. Next base: position 250,876 of record NZ_JBIITF010000002.1, on the reverse strand, counting down.
CCCGCACCCGGCAGAGAACAAGAGCTGCGAGTGGGCCGCCGCCGCGAACGGCATGGTGGGCCTCGAAAGCGCCCTACGGGTCGTGCACGCGTCGATGGTCGAGACGGGCCTGCTCGACTGGGCCGACGTCGCCCGGGTCATGTCCTACGCCCCCGCACGCATCGGAATGCTCGCCGGCCACGGCACACCCCTGGCGGCCGGACAGCCCGCCGAGCTCACGCTGTACGACCCAGAGGTGCGCGATGTGTTCGGCGCATCCGATCTGCAAGGCCTGAGCTCGAATTCGCCGTACCTCGGGCGGCCGTTGCCGGGACGCGTGCTCTGGACCATCCACCGCGGGCGCCCGACACTCGCCGAGGGATCGCTCGTCGCCGACCTGGCACAGGAGGTTCGCCCATGACTCTCGGTGCAGCAATGGCCGTCATCATCGGCTTCGGCGTCCTGGTGATCGCCGGTATCGCCTGGGGATGGACTCGCCGCGTCCGGCGCGACCGGGGTCTGGTCGCGCCGACCGACATTCCCGAGGGATTCGTCGCCGAGGCATCCTTCTCCGGCCTCTACGTCGCCACCACGCGGCATGACAAGCCTCTCGACCGCCTGGCGATCCGCCACCTGCGATACCGGGGACGCGTCGGGATCGAGATCTCGTCGGCGGGTGTTCTGCTCGCGATCACCGGGGAGGCTCCCGTGTTCCTCGCGGCTTCCCGCATCGTCGGTGTCGATCGCGCGACCTGGACCATCGATCGGGTTGTCGAGCGCGACGGGCTCGTCCGTCTCGCCTGGCGCGTCGGGCCCGGTGGCACCTCAGAATCCGACCCCGGCACGATCGCCGACTCCTACGTCCGAATGACGGGTGACGCGCCCGGCAACACCTCCGGTGAGTTGCTCGCCGCCGTCACCCGCATCCTTCTCCAGCCCACCCCGACAGGGAAAGCCGAATGATCTCGCACCTCACGAAAGACCCCGCTGTCCTCGTCCTCGAAGACGGCACCCGCCACGCCGGTCGGGCCTACGGCGCCCGCGGCACGACCCTCGGCGAAGTCGTCTTCGCGACCGGCATGACCGGTTACCAGGAGACGCTCACCGACCCGTCATACGCGGGCCAGATCGTCTTGCAGACGGCGCCGCACATCGGCAACACCGGCATGAACGACGAAGATCCCGAATCACGCCGCATTTGGGTGTCGGGCTACATCGTGCGGGACCCCTCGCGTGTCGTCTCGAACTGGCGAGCGGATGAGTCGCTCGACGACGCTCTTGTGAACGACGGCATCGTCGGCATCAGCGGAATCGACACGCGCTCGGTGACCCGCCACATCCGCTCCGCCGGCAGCATGCGCGGCGGGATCTTCTCTGGCGCGGAGGCGGCGCTCGACGCCGACGAGCAGCTGCGCATCGTGCGCGAGGCTCCCGCGATGTCGGGTCGAAACCTCTCCGCCGAGGTTTCGGTGACGGCCGTCGAGGTCTACCCCGCCACAGCGGAGCGCATCGGAAACCTCGCGGTGCTCGACCTCGGTGTCAAGAGCGCGACGATCCACAACCTCGCCGCCCGCGGATTCGACGTCCACGTGCTGCCCCAGCACGTCACGATCGAGGAGCTCCGCGCCCTCGACCCGGTCGCGGTGTTCTACTCCAACGGCCCCGGCGACCCCGCAGCATCAGATCAGCACGTCGAGCTGCTCCGCGCCGTGCTCGATGACCGCACGCCGTTCTTTGGAATCTGTTTCGGCAACCAACTGCTCGGGCGGGCCCTCGGACTCGGCACGTACAAGCTGCCGTTCGGCCACCGCGGCATCAACCAGCCGGTGCTCGACAAGTCAACGGGCCGCGTCGAGATCACCTCGCAGAACCACGGCTTCGCGGTCGAGGCGCCGGTCGACAGCGTCTTCGACAGCCCTCAGGGGTACGGGCGTGTCGAGGTCAGCCACATCGGGCTGAACGATCAGGTGGTCGAGGGCCTGCGTGCCCTCGACATCCCTGCCTTCAGCGTGCAGTACCACCCCGAGGCTGCCGCGGGCCCGCATGACTCCAACTACCTCTTCGACAGGTTCCGCGACATGGTGCTCGCGGCCCTTCGACAAGCTCAGGGACCGGAAATTGAGGACAACAACTGATGCCTAAGCGCGACGACATCAAGAGCGTCCTGGTCATCGGGTCCGGCCCGATCGTGATCGGCCAGGCCTGCGAATTCGACTACTCGGGCACCCAAGCCTGCCGCGTGCTGCGCGAGGAGGGCGTCCGCGTCATCCTCGTCAACTCCAACCCCGCGACGATCATGACCGATCCCGACTTCGCCGACGCGACCTACATCGAACCGATCACCTGGCAGGTCATCGAGACGATCATCGCGAAGGAACGGCCGGATGCGATCCTGCCCACACTTGGTGGACAGACGGCCCTGAACGCCGCGATCGAGCTCGACAAGCACGGCATCCTCGATAAGTACGACGTCGAGTTGATCGGTGCGAATCTCGAGGCGATCAACAAGGGCGAGGATCGCCAGATCTTCAAGCAGCTGGTGTTGGACTCCGGCGCCGATGTCGCCGACAGCCGCATCTGCCACACCATGGACGAGGTGCTCGCGGGCGCAGCGGAGCTCGGATACCCGCTGGTCGTGCGGCCGAGCTTCACGATGGGCGGACTCGGTTCAGGTTTCGCCTACGACGAGCGCGACCTGCGTCGTATCGCCGGCGCCGGCCTCCGCGACTCGCCGACGACCGAGGTGCTGCTCGAGGAGTCGATCCTCGGGTGGAAGGAATACGAGCTCGAGCTCATGCGTGACACCGCCGACAACACGGTCGTCGTCTGCTCGATCGAGAACGTCGACCCGGTCGGCGTGCACACGGGCGACTCGATCACGGTCGCGCCGGCACTCACGCTGACCGACCGCGAGTACCAGAAGATGCGCGACATCGGCATCGACATCATTCGCGCCGTGGGAGTCGACACGGGCGGCTGCAACATCCAGTTCGCGGTCGATCCGTCCAACGGCCGGATCATCGTCATCGAGATGAACCCGCGTGTCTCGCGCTCGTCGGCGCTGGCGTCGAAGGCGACGGGGTTCCCCATCGCGAAGATCGCCGCGAAGCTCGCGCTCGGCTACCGGCTGGACGAGATCCCGAACGACATCACCAAGGTCACGCCGGCGAGCTTCGAGCCGACGCTCGATTATGTCGTGGTGAAGGTGCCGCGGTTCAACTTCGAGAAGTTCCCGGCCGCCGACACCACGCTGACGACCACCATGAAGTCCGTCGGCGAGGCGATGGCGATCGGACGCAACTACTCGACAGCCCTGCAGAAGGCGCTGCGTTCGCTCGAGAAGCGCGGGTCCAGCTTCCATTGGGGCGACCCTTCGACAGGCTCAGGGACCGCGCGGACAAAGGACGAACTGGTCGAGGTGTCGAAGACGCCCACGGATGGCCGGATCGTCGTCGTGCAGCAGGCGCTGCGGGCCGGCGCGACAGTTCCCGAGATGTTCGAGGCGACGGGCATCGACCCGTGGTTCCTCGACCAGATCGTGCTCATCAACGAGGTCGCCGATTTCGTCCGCGACGCACCGGAACTGGACGCGGAGACGCTTCTGCTCGCGAAGGACCACGGCTTCTCGGACATCCAGCTCGGGCAGTTGCGGGGTATTCCGGAGGTCGAGGTCCGGGGCATCCGTCACGCCCTCTCGATCCGCCCGGTCTACAAGACGGTCGACACCTGCGCGGGCGAGTTCCCCGCGCTCACGCCGTACCACTACTCCAGCTACGACTTCGAGACCGAGGTCACGCCGTCCGATCGCCAGAAGATCGTGATCATCGGATCGGGCCCCAATCGCATCGGTCAGGGTGTCGAGTTCGACTATTCCTGTGTGCACGCGTCGTTCGCGCTGTCGGATGCGGGCTACGAGACGATCATGGTCAACTGCAACCCGGAGACGGTTTCGACCGACTACGACACCTCGGACCGCCTCTACTTCGAGCCGCTCACGCTCGAGGACGTGCTCGAGGTTCTGCATGCCGAAGCCGCGTCCGGTGAGATCTTCGGCGTTGTGTGCCAGCTCGGTGGTCAGACGCCGCTCGGACTGGCGAAGGGCATAGAAGAGGCGGGATACCGCATCCTCGGCACGAGCCCCGCGGCCATCGACCTGGCCGAAGAGCGCCAGCTGTTCAGCGAGATCCTCGACACCGCGGGCCTCGTGGCGCCCCGCCACGGCACGGCGACGGACGCCGAGGGTGCTGTCGCGGTCGCGGAGGACATCGGATATCCCGTTCTCGTCCGTCCGAGCTTCGTGCTCGGTGGGCGGGGCATGGAGATCGTCTATGACACCCCGAGCCTGTACGACTATTTCGTGCGGACCGCGGGTGAGGTCATCATCGGCCCCGGAATGCCGCTGCTGGTCGACCGCTTCCTGGACGACGCGGTCGAGATCGACGTCGACGCGCTGTACGACGGCACCGAGTTGTACATCGGCGGCGTCATGGAGCACATCGAAGAGGCCGGTATCCACTCGGGCGACTCGGCGTGCACGCTCCCGCCGATCTCACTCGGTCGTTCGGAGATCGACCGGGTGCGCACGGCGACGCTCGCGATCGCCGAGGGCGTCGGCGTGCGGGGTCTGCTGAACGTCCAGTTCGCGATCAGCGCGGGCATCCTGTACGTCATCGAGGCGAACCCCCGCGCGAGCCGCACGGTTCCCTTCGTGTCCAAGGCGCTCGGTATCCCGCTCGCGAAGGCGGCGGCGCGGATCATGTCCGGCTCGACGATCGACGAGCTGAAGACGGAAGGTCTGCTGCCGGCGTCCGACGGTTCGCGCGTGCCGCTCGACTCTCCGGTCTCGGTCAAGGAGGCCGTGCTTCCCTTCAAGCGGTTCCGCACGAAGGACGGGCAGACGGTCGATTCCGTGCTCGGGCCCGAGATGCGCTCGACCGGTGAGGTCATGGGCATCGACAAGGACTTCCCGACCGCGTTCGCCAAGAGCCAGGCGGCCGCGTACGGCGGCATGCCGCTGTCGGGCACGGTCTTCATCTCGGTCGCCGATTCCGACAAGCGCGCGGTCATCCTGCCCGCTCACCGGCTGCAGGAGCTCGGCTTCTCGCTCGTCGCGACCGAGGGCACGGCCGAGATCCTGGCCCGCAACGGCATCAACGTCCGCATCGTGAACAAGTACAGCGAGACGCAGACCTCCGGCGCGCGGAACATCGTCGACCTGATCAACGACGGCGAAATCGACATCATCGTGAACACGCCGAGTGGGCGTTCTGCGCGTGCCGACGGCTACGAGATCCGCGCTGCGGCCGTCGCCGCCGACAAGGCACTCTTCACGACGATCGCCGTTCTCGGTGCCGCGGTGAGCGCCATGGACGCCGTGCGTCAGGGCTTCGACGTCAAGAGCCTGCAGGAGTACGCGGCGGACCGGGCGGCACGCGGGTGAACGCAGGCCCGACGTTCGGCGATCGCGTGCGCGCGGCCTTCGGCGAGCGCGGACGCCTGTGCGTCGGCATCGATCCGCACGAGCAGTTGCTCGCGGATTGGGGACTGGATGTCTCGGCCGACGGCGTGCGGACGTTCGGGCTGCGCGTCGTCGAAGCCGCCGACGGGCACTGCGGCATCGTCAAGCCCCAGGTGTCGTTCTTCGAGCGGTTCGGCTCGGCCGGTTTCGCGGCGCTCGAGGAGGTGCTTGCGGCCGCCCGGGCGGCGGGTCTGCTCGTGATCGCGGACGCGAAGCGCGGCGACATCGGATCGACGATGGACGCTTATGCGCGCGCCTGGCTGACGCCCGGCTCACCGCTCGAGGCCGACGCCGTGACTCTCAGCCCGTACCTGGGTGTCGGTGCGCTCGAGAACACGCTTCGCTACGCCGTCTCGCACGGCAAGGGCGCGTTCGTGCTCGGGGCGACGAGCAACCCCGAAGCGGCCGGTCTGCAGAGCGCTCGGATGCTCCCGGATGCCGATGGCGCTACCGTGACATCCCGGACCGTCGCGGGTGAAATCGCGTCAGAGGTGGCGGCCTTCAACGCCGCCACGACGCCTCGCGGATCGTGGGGGAGTATCGGTCTGGTGATCGGCGCGACCGTGAACCTCACCGAACGGGGAGTTCCCGTTGACCTGGAGCCGGTCGCGCCGATCCTCGCACCCGGCTTCGGCCACCAGGGCGCGCGGTCGGAGGATCGTGAGACGATCTTCGGACGCCTCGCGCCCGCGGTGATCGTGGCCGAGTCCCGCAGCATCCTTGCTGCGGGACCGGATCGCACCGATTTGGCGCGGGCGATGGATGACAGACGACGCACGGAGGAGATCATCGGTGACTGACGCGCCGGCAGGGGACGAGCGACGCACGGATGACCGACGCGGCGATGACCGACGCGGCGATGACCGACGCGGCGGCACCCCGCCCGAGGTGGATCGCGCCGCCGCATCCCGACGCGCCATCGCAGCACGACGGGAACGCGCGGCACTGAAGCGCGATGTCACGACACGCGTCATCACACCGCAAGAACTGCTTCGACGGGCATGGGCTGCTCCCGAGTCCGCCGCTGCGGCGATGCGGGCACCCGACTTCCTGACGTCGATCCCCGCGATCGGTGAAGGGAAGCGCGATCGCATCCTGGCGCAGCTGAGCATTTCGCCGGTCAAGCGCCTCGGAGGGCTGGGTACCCGTCAGCGCAAGGACCTCAGCGCCTTCCTCGACGAGCGGTTGCCCGAGCCCGTTCCGCGTCCCGGGCGCAGCCGACTCATCGTGCTGGCCGGCCCCACCGCCGTCGGCAAGGGGACGGTCGCCGCGCACATCGCGGCACACCACCCCGACATCCTTCTGTCGGTCTCCGCGACCACGCGCCCGCCCCGTCCGGGTGAGGAGGACGGCCGGCACTATTACTTCGTCGACGACGCGGAGTTCGACCGGATGGTCGAGGTCGACGAACTTCTCGAGCACGCGACCGTTCACAATCAGTACCGGTACGGCACACCCCGTGAGCCCATCGAGCGCGCTCTGAACGACGGACGCACCGTGCTGCTCGAAATCGACCTGCAGGGTGCGCGCCAGGTGCGGCGGAGCATGCCCGACGCCATGCTGGTGTTCCTCTTGCCCCCGAGCTGGGATGAGCTGGTCAACCGTCTGGTGGGTCGTGGCACCGAGGACTCCGAAGAGCGCGCGCGTCGCCTGAAAACGGCGAAGCGCGAACTCGCGGCGCAACCCGAGTTCGACTACCTCGTGGTGAACGAGAACGTCGCGGCGGCAGCTGCCGAGGTGGCTGCCCTGGCCCAGGTCTGACCCGTAGTCACGGCGACGGACGCTCCCTGAGCTTGTCGAAGGGAGCAGCCCGGGCGCGGGTCACAACGGGTCACTTCGACAAGCTCAGTGACCGCGGCGCGGTATAGCACGCATCCGCGTTCGATTTCGGAAAGTTACGACCCGATGTGACCTTTGCTGCGAGGTCGTCCACGATGAGGACGTGCCCGCAACCGTTCTCGACCTCGCTGAGGCACGCCTTCCCGAATCCGCACCGCGGACGGAGGGCGTGCTGCTCACAGGTGTCTCGCGTACGTTCCCGACGGCGCGCGGTTCGCGAGAGGTGCTCCGGGGCATAGACCTCGACGTTCGCCACGGAGAGATCGTGGCCGTCGTCGGTCCGTCCGGGTGCGGCAAATCCACCCTGCTGCGGATGCTCGGGGGACTGGACACTCCCACCAGCGGTTCGATCCGCGTCGGTGGGGCGCCGGTGACCGATACGGATGCGCGGACCGCCGTCGCATTCCAGGAACCGCGCTTGTTGGCCTGGCGGACCCTCGCGCAGAACGTGCAGCTCGGGCTGCCGCGCGCCAATCGCGGCGCAAGCAGGCGAGAGGGCGGCGAGCGGGTACGGCAACTGCTGGAACTCGTCGGGTTGGCGCACGCCGCCGATCAGAGGCCGCGCGAGGTCTCGGGCGGAATGGCGCAGCGCGCCTCGCTCGCTCGCGCACTGGCTCGCAACCCCGAAGTCCTGCTCTTGGATGAGCCCTTCGGAGCGCTCGACGCACTCACGCGGCTGCGGATGCAGGATCTGCTCCTCGATATCCACGCGGCGCAACCGACGACGGTCGTCCTCGTCACCCACGACGTCGAAGAGGCGCTGTTCCTCGCCGACCGCGTCCTGCTCCTGCGCTCCCTCGACGCGACCTCGGGCACCGACGCATCCGCCGGATCGATCGCCCGGACCATCGACGTCCCGGGGGAGCGCCCCCGCGACCGCGCCGACCGTGCGCTCACAGAGTTGCGCGCCGAACTCCTCCAGGGGCTCGGCGTCGACACCCATCACCACAACAACCCCTCCGAGGAGACCCGATGAGTACCACCATCCGCCGCACCGTTCCCGCGATCATCGTGGCCGGCGCGATGATGATGCTCGCCACGGGTTGCGTCGCGGGCGAGAACGCCGCTGCATCCGAGGAGACCGTCGCCTCGGGCGGCGCCCAGGAGTGGTCGACCGACACACTGTCGATCGACTTCGCCACCTACAACCCGCTCAGCCTGATCATCAAGGACCAGGGTCTGCTCGAAGAGGCGCTGGGCGACAGCGTGACGGTCGAGTGGGTGCAGTCCGCGGGCTCCAACAAGGCGAACGAGTTCTTGCGCGCCGGTTCGATCGACGTCGGCTCCACCGCCGGTTCCGCCGCTCTGCTCGCCCGTGCCAACGGATCGCCCATCCAGGTCATCGACATCTACTCGCAGCCGGAATGGTCGGCGATCGTCGTGCCCGCCGACAGCGACATCACGTCGGTCGCGGACCTCGCCGGCAAGTCCGTCGCGGCCACGGCGGGAACCGACCCGTACTTCTTCCTGCTGCAGGCGCTCGAGACCGAGGGCCTGACGGTCGACGACATCGAGGTGCAGAACCTGCAGCACGCCGATGGACGCTCGGCCCTCGAAGCCGGCTCGGTCGACGCCTGGGCGGGCCTCGACCCGATCATGGCCGCGGCCGAGGTCGAGTCCGGTGCGCAGCTGATCTACCGCAACGTCAACTTCAACTCGTACGGCTTCCTCAACGCGACGGAGGAGTTCATCAGCGAGCACGCCGACGTCGCGCAGGTCGTGGTCGACGCGTACGAAGAGGCACGTGCCTGGGCGCTCGAGAACCCCGAAGAGACCGCGGCGCTCCTCGCCGAGGTTGCCGGCATCGACGTCGAGGTCGCGAACACCGTAATCCAGGAACGCTCCAACCTCGACGTCAGCGGCGTACCCGGAGACGACCAGCTGGCCGTGCTCGAGATCATCGCGCCCGTTCTGGTCGCGTCGGATGCCGTGCAGGGCGGCGAGGACGCGATCAACGCGGCACTCGACACGATCATCAACGCCACATTCGCGGAGAAGGCCACCAAGGGCTGATGACCGTTCCACCAACCAGCACGACCGCGAGCCCGGACGCCACTGTGCATCCGGGCCTCGCGGCGCGTTCGGACTCCGCGGCGCGCTCATTCTGGGACCGGCGGTCGGTGCGGATCATCGGCGGCGTTGTCGTGCCGCTCGCCATCCTGGCTATCTGGCAGGCGGTGACGGCCTCGGGTCTCATCCCGCCCTATCGACTACCCCCGCCGGCCACGGTCGTTCAGGCCGCGATTCAGCTCGCCGACAGCGGCGACCTGTGGATCCACATCGCGATCTCCGTTCAGCGCGTCCTGCTCGGGTTCGCCATCGGATCGGTGATCGGGTTGGCGGGCGCAGCGGTCGTCGGGCTGACGAAGGCCGGTGACGTCCTCCTGAGCCCGATACTCGCGGCCTTCCGGGCGATCCCGTCGCTTGCCCTCGTTCCGCTCCTGCTGCTGTGGATGGGGATCGGCGAAGACTCCAAGGTCACCTTGATCGCGATCGGCGCGTTCTTCCCCGTCTTCACGACGGTCAGTGTTGCGCTCCGCCAGGTGGACCCGCACTCGGTCGAGATGGCCCGTTCGTTCAGCCTGCGTGGGTTCGCGTTGTTCCGCACCGTGCAGTTGCCGTCCGTCGTGCCCTCGATTATGTCGGGACTCAGGCTCGCGCTGGCGCAGAGCTGGCTGTTCCTCGTCGCGGCCGAACTGATCGCGGCGTCCATGGGTCTCGGCTGGCTCCTGACGGACTCGCAGTCGACGGGACGCGTCGACCGGATCCTGCTCGCGATCGTACTGCTGGCGCTGCTCGGAACGCTGACCAACGGCATCCTGAGCCTCGTGCAGAAGTACCTGCTGCGCCGGTGGATCTGACGTGAGCGCAACGATTCCCGTCACGGACGGGGCGATCGTACAGGCGCGCATGCCGGAGACGCGCCTGGCTGAGACACGGCTCGTCGAGACGCGCGAGTACCCCGCACCGGAAGCGTTCGCCGCGCAGGCAAACGTCACCGTCGAGGCGTACGCGGATGCGGCGGCCGACCCGGTCGCGTTCTGGGAGCGCGCCGCTTCCCGGCTGGATTGGACGACGCCCTGGCACAGCACGCACGAGTGGGAGCCGCCCGTGCGCAACGCGTCGGGCGAGCTCTCGGTTCCCGCAGCGCGCTGGTTCGTCGGCGGACGCCTGAATGTCGCCGCCAATTGCGTCGACCGCCACGTCGCCGCCGGCCGGGGCGCGAAGGTCGCGCTGCACTTCGAGGGCGAGCCGGGTGACCGCACGACCGTCACCTATGCCGACCTGCAGCGCCGCGTATCGCAGGCGGCGAACGCCCTGCTGGCGCTCGGCATCGAGCCGGGTGACCGTGTGGTCGTCTATCTGCCGGTGCTCGTCGAGACCGTCGTCATCGCCCTCGCCTGCGCCCGGATCGGTGCCGTCCACTCGCTCGTCTTCGGGGGGTTCTCGGCCGAGGCCGTGCGGTTCCGCGTCGAGGATACGAAGGCCAAGCTGCTCGTCACGAGCGACGGTCAGTACCGACGCGGCTCGGCGGTGCAGGTCAAGCACGCCGCCGACGAGGCTGTGGCGGGCCTCGATCACGTCGAGCACGTCCTCGTCGTGCGCCGAACGGCCCAGGACGTGCCGTGGACCGACGGCCGCGACGTGTGGTGGCACGACGTCGTCGACACCGCGTCCGACCAGCACGCACCAGAGGCGTTCGACGCGGAGCATCCGCTCTTCATCATCTACACCTCGGGCACGACGGGAAAGCCGAAGGGTCTCGTGCACACGAGCGGCGGTTACCTGACCCACGCGAGTTGGGCGCACTGGGCGCATTTCGACGCCAAGCCGGACGACGTGCACTGGTGCACCGCCGACCTCGCCTGGGTTACCGCGCACACGTACGAGATCTACGGTCCGCTCTCGAACGGCCTCACGCAGGTGATCTACGAAGGAACACCGGATGCGCCGACGCGAGAGCGTCATCTCGAGATCATCGAGCGGTACGGCGTCACGGTCTACTACACGTCGCCGACCCTCATCCGCACCTTCATGACCTGGTTCGGTGACACGCTGCCCGCGGGGCACGATCTGTCGAGCCTGCGCCTGCTCGGAACGGTCGGTGAGGCCATCAATCCCGCCGCGTGGGTCTGGTTCCACGAGACGTTCGGTCGCGACGAGCTGCCGATCGTCGACACGTGGTGGCAGTCCGAGACGGGTGCCGCGATGATCGCGCCGCTGCCCGGGGTCACGACGCTCAAGCCGGGCTCGGCATCCATCGGTCTGCCGGGAATCGACGTCGCCGTCGTGGACGAAGACGGAGCGGATGTCGCACCCGGCCGCTCGGGAACGCTCGTCGTCCGGCGCCCGTGGCCCGGAATGGCGCGGACGGTATGGGGCAACCCGGAGCGCTACCGCGACTCGTACTGGGCGCAGTATGCGGGCAAGGGCGACCACGGCGGCTTCTACGTCGCCGGGGATGGCGCGACGGTCGACGCCGACGGCTACGTCTGGATCCTTGGGCGCCTGGACGACGTGCTGAACGTGTCGGGCCACCGGATGTCGACGATCGAGATCGAATCGGCGCTGGTGTCGCACCCGACCGTCGGGGAGGCGGGGGTGACTGCGGTCACCGACTCCGTCACCGGGCATGCCGTTGCGGCGTTCGTCGTCGCGTCGGGTACCGACGGCCTGTCGGTGGCGGACCTGCGGGCCCACGTCGCACGAGAGATCGGCCCCATCGCCAAGCCGAAGCACCTCCTGGTGGTTCCGGAGTTGCCCAAGACGCGGTCCGGCAAGATCCTGCGCCGCCTGCTCGCACAGCTGTGGGAGGCTGAACAAGATCGCCGCGCGGGTCGTGAACCCGGCGCCCTCGGCGACACCACCTCGTTGCAGAATCCCTGGGCCGTCGACGACATCGCGGCCGCGCTCGCCTCGGCCTGACGCAGTCAAGCAGAGACGACGCCGAGAACACAGCACCGCCCTGAGCCTCCGTATACAGAGAGAGAACATGACCGAAGATCACCGGTTCGGATTCCGCACGCGTGCCCTGCACGCCGGCGCGACCCCCGACGCTTCCACGGGTGCCCGCGCGGTGCCGATCTACCAGACGTCGTCGTTCGTCTTCGATGACGCGACGGATGCGGCCAACCTGTTCGCCCTGCAGAAGTACGGCAACATCTACTCGCGCATCGGCAACCCGACGGTCGCTGCGCTCGAGGAGCGGCTGGCGTCGCTCGAGGGCGGCATCGGTGCGGTGGCCACGGCATCCGGAATGAGCGCCGAGTTCATCACGTTCGCCGCGCTCGTCGGACACGGTGACCACGTCGTCGCGTCGGGGCAGCTGTACGGCGGCACGGTCACCCAGCTCGACGTGACGCTCCGCCGGTTCGGGGTCGACACGACGTTCGTGCCCTCGAGCGACCCGGCCGACTACGCCGCGGCGATCCGTCCCGAGACCAAGGTGCTCTACGTCGAGACGATCGGAAACCCCTCGGGCGAGATCGCCGACATCGAGGGCCTCGCCGAGGTCGCCCACGCGGCGGGCATCCCGCTCGTGGTCGACTCGACCCTCGCGACCCCCTATCTCGCTCGTCCCCTCGAGCACGGTGCCGACATCGTGATCCACTCGGTCACCAAGTTCCTCGGCGGACACGGCACGACCCTCGGTGGCGTCGTCATCGAGAAGGGCACGTTCGACTGGGGCAACGGCAAGTTCCCGCAGATGACCGAGCCCGTCGCCTCCTACGGGGGCATCAGCTGGTGGGACAACTTCGGTGAGTACGGATTCCTCACCAAGCTCCGCTCCGAGCAGCTCCGCGACATCGGCCCGGCGCTCAGCCCGCACTCCGCCTTCCTGCTGCTGCAGGGCGTCGAAACCCTGCCCCAGCGCATCGATGCGCACCTCGCGAACGCCCGCATCGTGGCCGAGTGGCTCGACTCCGACCCCCGTGTCTCGTTCGTGACGTGGGCCGGGCTCGACGGGCACCCGCACCACGATCGCGCGGCGAAGTATCTGCCGCTCGGTCCGGGCTCGGTGTTCGCCTTCGGAGTGCGGCCCTCGGTAGACTTCGCCTCGGATGAGGAACGTCTCGTCGCGGCCCGGGCCGCGGGGGAGTCCGTCATCGAGGCCCTGCGCCTGGCATCGCACCTGGCCAACATCGGCGATGCCCGCACCCTCGTCATCCACCCGGCATCGACAACGCACCAGCAGCTGAGCGCGGCCCAGCTGGTCGACGCGGGCGTGCCCGCCGATCTGATCCGCATCTCGGTGGGTCTCGAGGATCCCGAAGACATCTTGTGGGACCTCGATCAGGCTCTCACCACGGCGACGGGGGTGCAGCGATGAGTGATTCGTGCGAACTCCCGCAGCAGCCGGTAGCGCCCACTCCCGAAACCGGAGCGGCCTGTGCGCTGCCCGGCGCCGTGGTCGCCGGCGCACCCGAGCGGAGATGGACGGCGCCCGGGGCGCAGGACCGGTACGAGATCCTGCGCACGGCCAAGTCGGTCGCGATCGTGGGGGCATCCGAGAACCCGGCTCGCGCGAGCTTCTTCGTCGCCACCTATCTGCTCGGCAGTTCGCCCTATGACGTGTACTTCGTCAATCCGCGGGCGACGAGCATCCTCGGTCGTCCCGTGTACGCCTCACTGGCCGACCTGCCCGTCGTTCCGGACATCGTCGACGTCTTCCGCCGACACGATGACCTGCCGGGCGTCGCGCAGGAAGCGGTGGACGTCGGTGCAGCGGCGCTCTGGCTGCAGCTCGGTTCGTGGAACGAGGACGCAGCGGCGATCGCCGAGACAGCGGGCCTCTCGGTCGTGATGGATCGCTGCATCAAGATCGAGCACGCCCGCTTCCATGGGGGACTGCATCTGGCCGGTTTCGATACCGGCGTGATCAGCTCGAAACGGCAACTCCGGTCGCGCTGAAGCTCGCCGGCACGCCACTCGCGTAGAATGAACGGATGCGTGCGCTCCGGCGCGCGCTCATAGACTTCCGGAGCGACTGCATCCGGGCCCCGATCGAGAGGATCCGCCATGGCTGGAACGAGCGAAGGCATCATCGACCCGTCCTTGGACGCGCTGCTGCAGAAGAAGGACGCCAACGGCGACGCGATCTCGAAGTACCAGCTCGTGATCTACGCAGCCAAGCGCGCGCGTCAGATCAACGACTACTACTCGGATCTGCACGAGGGCAACCTGTTCGACAACGTGGGCCCGCTCGTGGACTCCTCCGTCGAAGACAAGCCGCTCACCATCGCGATGCACGAGATCAACGAGGACAAGCTGCGCCTGCGCGGCACCGAGGCGTAAAGACTCGGAGCATCCCCGACCGCCCGCCGAGACCTCGTCCCCGGCGGACGCGGCCGAGCGATGTCGGCGGGCCGCGTCATACTGAGCGGCACACTGGTGCGTGAGCACCCGACTGGAGCACCGATGAGCGATCTGCGACTGTTCACGTCCGAATCCGTGACCGAGGGCCACCCCGACAAGATCTGCGACCAGATCAGCGACAGCATTCTGGACGCGATCCTGACAGAGGATCCGGTGGGTCGTGTCGCGGTGGAAACCCTCGTGACGACGGGTCTCGTGCACGTCGCCGGAGAAGTTTCGACATCCGCCTACGTGGAGATCCCCGCGATCGTCCGCCAGGTCGTGAATCGCATCGGATACACCTCCAGCGAGACCGGCTTCGACGGCGATTCGTGCGGGGTGAGCGTCTCGATCGGGGCGCAGTCGTCCGACATCGCTGCCGGAGTCAACAAGGCGTTCGAGCAGCGCGAACAGCGATCGGCCGATCCCCGCGACGAGCAAGGCGCGGGCGACCAGGGCATCATGTTCGGTTACGCAACGACCGAGACGCCGCAGCTCATGCCGATGGCCAGTTGGACCGCGCACCGGATGGCGGAGCGTCTTGCCGACGTCCGCCGGGAGGGTCGTCTGCCGTTCCTTCGGCCGGACGGGAAGACGCAGGTCACGCTCGGTTACGACGGGCCGACCCCCAAGACGGTCGACTCGGTCGTGCTGTCGACACAGCACCATCCCGACATCTCGCAGGAAGAGTTGCGTGCCCTGGTGCAGGCCGAGGTCATCGACCCGGTGCTCGAGAGCACGGGTCTCGATATGCCCGACGTGAAGTACTACATCAACCCGGCGGGTCCCTTCCTCGTCGGCGGGCCGAAGGGTGACGCGGGCCTCACGGGGCGCAAGATCATCATCGACACCTACGGCGGGGCATCGCGGCACGGCGGAGGCGCCTTCAGCGGCAAGGATCCGTCGAAGGTCGACCGCTCCGGCGCCTACGCGATGCGCTGGGTCGCCAAGAACGCCGTTGCCGCCGGTCTCGCGGACCGTCTCGAGGTCCAGGTCGCGTATGCGATCGGCAAGGCACGCCCGGTCGGCATCTACGTGGAGTCGTTCGGAACCGGGCGGGTCCCGGATGCCGAGATCACCCGCGCGATCACGGAGGTCTTCGACCTGCGTCCGGCAGCGATCATCGAGCAGCTCGATCTGCTGCGTCCGATCTATGCGCAGACGGCCGCCTACGGCCACTT
The DNA here is from genome assembly GCF_044340635.1 of Microbacterium sp. Lineage (GTDB taxonomy): Bacteria > Actinomycetota > Actinomycetes > Actinomycetales > Microbacteriaceae > Microbacterium. The sequence continues at coordinate 235,003 of NZ_JBIITF010000002.1, read as the reverse complement.
CGGGCGTGAGCTGCCGGACTTCACGTGGGAGCGCCTCGACCGCGTCGAGGAGCTGCGCGCCGCAGCCGGATTCTGACCGTGGCAGGACGTCCGGTGGCTCGGGTGCTGCTGGATTCTCCGCTGCCGCAGCTCGACCGTCTGCTCGATTACGCGGTCCCGCCGGCGATGGATGACGCCATCGTGCCCGGTGTGCGCGTTCGCGTGCCCCTGCGCACCGTCGGTCGACTCGTCGATGCCTACGTCGTCGAGCGTGGCGAGGCCGTCGATCCGGACCGACCCCTGTCCGAGATCGACACCGTCGTCACGGATGTGCGGCTGCTGCCCGAGCGCCTCTACACGCTCGCCCGGCGCGTGGCGGATCGAGCGGCAGGCTCGGCATCGGACATCCTGCGCCTGGTGATCCCGAAGCGTCAGGTGCGTGTCGAGAAGGCGTGGGTGGCGGGTGAGCGCCCCATCGTGCCCGAGGTCGGCGAGGATCGGGTCGCCGCGGCCGAACGCACGCTGGGCTTCTACCCGGGGCTCTGGCCCACGATCGACGAGGGTGGACGGATAGCGCTCGACGCGCCGCCGCGACCCACCCGCACCACGGCGGGTGAACCGGTGGGCGAGTGGGCACTTCTGCTCGCAGCCGCGGCGACCCGCACCCTGGCCTCCGGGCGCAGCGCGATCATCGTCGCACCCGATCACCGGGATCTCGACCAACTCGCGCGGGCCCTCGCGGGCGCGGTGCCGGCCGAAGCGATCGTGCGCGACGACTCGTCTCGCAGCGCCGCCGAGCGGTATCGCGGGTACCTGCGGCTTGTGGAGGACGCCCCCGTCGTCGTCATCGGGAACCGCTCGGCCGTGTATGCCCCCGCGGCGAACCTCGGGCTCGTCGCCATCTGGAACGACGGCGATCCTCTGCTCGAAGAGCCCCTCGCACCGTATGTGCACGCGCGCGACGCGGCACTCGTGCGACAGGGTCTCGAGGGCGGTGCGCTGATCTTCGCCGGGCATACCCGCACGACGGACGTCGAACGCCTGGTCTCGATCGGTTGGGTGCGCGATCTCGCGGCAACGCGCCGCACCGCCCCGCGCGTCGTTCTGAGCGCCACCCGCGAGGGAGAGCGGCCCGGGGTGCGCGTACCGTCAGCGGCATTCGCGGCTGCTCGCGAGGCACTGGCGCACGGTCCCGTCCTCGTGCAAGTCTCTCGCCCCGGATACGCACCGGTCCTCATCTGCGACGGCTGCCGTCGCGCCGCACGCTGTGCGCACTGCGGAGGGCCCCTGCAGGCCGAGCGCCGCGGCGCGATTCCCACGTGCCGGTGGTGCGGACGCGTCGCAACGGGATGGCAGTGCCCGCACTGCGATCAGACGAAATTCCGGCTCGCCTCGGCCGGGAGTACTCGCACGGCCGACGAACTCGGGCGTGCGTTCCCCGACACGCGCGTCATCATCTCGGACGGCTCGCATCCCGTCCTGGAGGTCGACGACCGCCCGGCGCTGGTGATCGCGACCCGCGGCGCCGAGCCGTTCGCCGCGGGCGGGTATCGCGCCGTCGTGTTGCTCGACGGCGACCGGATGCTCATGTCCGATGCGTTGCGCATCGGAGAGGCCTGCCTGCGTTGGTGGTCGGATGCGGCGGCTCTGGCAGCCCCCGGCGCCCCTGTGCATCTGGTCGGCGTGGCGGGCGCGGTCGGACGCGCCCTCGCGACCTGGACGCAGCCGGCATATGCGCGCGCGGAACTCGAGGACCGTGCTCCGCTCCGCATGCCCCCGACGTACCGCGTGGCATCGCTCGAGGGCGACTTCGACGCCGTCGAGCGCGCCGTGACCGAACTGCGCTCGGCGGTGACCCTCGATCCCGAAGCCGTCATCGGGCCCGTCGAGATCCCGGCCGACCCGATGGCGACGCGGCCCGGCCCCGCGGCCCGTGTGCTGGTGCGCTTCGACTACGCGCACGGCGCGGCCGTCACCACGAGTTTGCGGGCGGCCGTCGTTGCGGCCGCCCTGCGCGGACGCCGCGGACCGAGGAAGAGTGGATCGAGCAGTACTGCGCCACGGAATACACTCAGAGTGCGGGTCGATCTGGCCGACCCGGAGCTCTAGGAGGCGTCATGCGGCTGGTCTTTGCCGGGACGCCCGAACCCGCGGTGCCCTCGCTCGGGGTGCTTGCGGCGGAGGGGCACGACATCGTCGGCGTCGTCACCCGACCCGATGCTCCTCTCGGGCGCAAGCGCGTGCTGACGCCCTCTCCCGTGGCCGCGGCCGCCGAAAAGCACGGTCTGAGGGTCATCCGTGCCGCACGCCTCGACGACGCGGCAACGGATGCGATCACCGCGCTCGAACCAGAGCTGGGCGTCATCGTCGCGTACGGCGGGCTGGTGCGCGAGCCGCTTCTCAGCGCGCCCACGCACGGCTGGATCAATCTGCACTTCTCGCTGCTGCCGCGCTGGCGCGGTGCGGCACCCGTGCAGCACGCCCTCATCGCGGGCGACGAACTCACCGGCGCGAGCGTCTTTCAGCTCGTGGCCGAACTCGACGCGGGCGATGTGTTCGGCGAGCGCAGCTATCGCGTGCCGCGGGATGCGACGGCCGGAGAGGTCTTGGTAGACCTGGCCGGTCTCGGGGCCGAACTCCTGCGCGATGTCGTCGCCGGCATCGAAAGCGGACGGATGACGGCCGCACCGCAGGTGGGCGAGCCCACGTTCGCCCCCAAACTCACACTGGACGATGGCCGGATTCGCTGGGCCGAGCCCGCCGATCGGGTCCTCGGGCGCATCCATGGCACGACACCCGAGCCGGGGGCCTTCACGACGGTGAACGGGCAGCGTCTGAAGGTGCTCGCGGCGCGTTCCGGAGCGGCACACATCGCGTTGCGTCCGGGCGAAATCGCGGCCGCGGGTCGAGACATCCTCATCGGAACCGGCACGGACGCGATTCATGTCGATCGCGTGCAGCCGGCCGGACGACCGGCCATGGCAGCCGGCGACTGGTGGCGTGGGCTGCGAACCCCCGAACTGAGGGCGGGCGAATGAAGATCCAACCCGCGCGCCGCGTCGCCTACGAAGTCCTGAGTGCCGTTTCGGAGTCGGATGCCTACGCCAACCTGCTGCTGCCCGTCGGAATCGGTCGCGCGGGCCTCGGCCCAGCCGACGCAGGCCTAGCCACCGAGCTGACCTACGGGACGCTGCGGCGCCGCGGATACTACGACGCCGTCATCGAGCTCGCGTCGCGGCGCAAGGTCGCCGCGATCGATGCGCCCGTGCTCGATGCGCTCCGGATGACGGCGCACCAGTTGCTGTCCACCCGAGTCGCTTCCCACGCGGCCGTGCACGAAGGCGTCGAGCTCGTGCGGGTCTACGGCGGCAGCAGTGCGACGGGTTTCGCGAACGGGGTACTGCGTTCGATCGCCCGCGACGATCCCGGAACATGGCGGGAACGCGTGCTGGCCACGGCCCGGAACACGGACGAACGCCTCTCGCTCGAACACGCGCATCCGACGTGGATCGTGCGGGCCTTCCGTCGGGCCCTCGCCGCCGAGGGCCGCAGCGACGAGCTCGAGGACCTCCTCGCGGCGGACAACGCTTCGCCGTCGGTCACCATGGCGGCGCTGACGGGTCTGGCCGATGTGCCTGAGGACGCCGTACGCACGCTGTATTCGCCGCTGGGCTTCCGCGCCGGGGGTGGCGACCCCGAACCTCTCGTGATCGGATCGGGCGGGCGCCTCCGTGTTCAGGACGAGGGCTCCCAGCTCGCGGCGCTGGCACTGACCCGGGCGCGCGACATCCGGGCGGGGGAGCGTTGGCTCGATCTGTGCGCCGGACCCGGCGGTAAGACCGCGGTGCTCGCCGCCGAGGCGCGGGGAGAGGCATCCGTCGACGCCAACGAGGTCTCTCCGGCGCGAGCGGGGCTCGTTCGGCGGGCGCTCGAGGGCATCCCGGCGACCATCGAGGTCAGTGAGGAGGACGGCCGCACGCGCGTCGAGCGGGACACCGGCGGGTACGACCGTGTGCTGGTCGATGCCCCGTGCACGGGCCTGGGGGCGCTCCGGCGTCGCCCCGAGGCTCGTTGGCGGAAGGGACCCGAAGATGTCCCGCAACTCACGACGCTGCAGGGCGAACTTTTCGACGCGGGTGTCCGCGCACTCCGTCCGGGCGGCATCCTCGCGTACGTGACGTGTTCGCCGCACCTCGCCGAGACCGTCGGGGTGACCCGTGAGGGTGCGCGGCGCTGGGAGGGGGAGATCACTCAGCTGGACGCCCGCGCGGTGGTCCGGGGCGTTTCGCGCGCACCGATCGACCTGCCCGAGGCATCCGATGACGCCCTGCACGTTCAGTTCTGGCCGCACCGGCACGGCACCGACGGCATGTTCATCGCGTTGTTCGAGCGCAACGCCTGACTCCCGGCGCCAGCGGAACGGCGACGGGGCTCAGTCGAGGAAGTGCAGCCGCCCCCCGTGCACCTCGAGCTGGCGACGCAACAGCTCCAGCGCGGCGGGGTGAGCGCGCGCGAGTTCGCTGCCGTCGACCAGGATCGTGTCGTCGGTCATGGCGCTGTCGGCAAGGTCGCTCAGCACGCCGATCATCCGTTCCGCGCCGCTGAATGCCAGTTCTCCGCCGAGGTGCACGACGACGCGACCTTCGCTCCGGTCGACGCGGATGCCTGGTGCTGCGATCGCCTCGTGCGGCTCGAAGACATGCATCCCGAACTCGCCCGACATCCGTTCCAGGATCTGGATGCCTCGGACGCTGTTGCCGTGACGATCCAGCCGCGGGCTGAACGTGGCGACCCCGAACTGCGACGGCGCGATCGCGAGCAGCGCTCCGCTGACGCCGCTCTTGGCCGGCAGACCGACGCGCAGCAGCCACTCGCCGGAATAGTCGTACATGCCGCAGCTCGCCATGACCGAGACGACATCGCGGGCGACGTCCTCGCGTACGACACGTTCGCCCGTGACGGGGTTCACGCCGCCGAACGCCAGGGTCGCGCCCATGACGGCGAGGTCCCGCACCGTCACCAGCACGGAACACTGGCGGAAGTATGTCTCGACGACCGTCGGGACATCGCCACGGATGATGTCGTGCGAGCGCGTGAGGTACGCCAGGGCACGATTACGGTGGCCGGTCTCGGACTCGCCGCGGTAGACCTCTTCGTCGACGGCCAGCGTTCGTCCGGCAAAGCGCGAGAGGCCCGCGACGATCGTCGCAGCGCGTGAGAATTCATCACCCTCCCCGAGAAGAGAGGAGGTCACGATGGCGCCCGCATTGACCATGGGGTTAGCAGGACGGCCGGTTCCGGCCTCGAGGCTGATCGCGTTGAACGGCTCGCCGCTCGGTTCGACGCCCACCCGCGCGAGGACGGCGTCCCGACCGAGCTCTTCGAGCGCGAGCGCGAGCACGAACGGCTTCGACACCGACTGGATCGTGAAGGGGACGTCGTCATCGCCGACCGAGGTCACGCGCCCCCTCGGGCCCACGACCGCAAAGGCGAGCCGCTCGGGGTCGGCCGCGGCGAGCGACGGGATGTAGTCGGCGACGCCTCCGGAGTCGCGCCCACGCACGTCGTCCAGCACGGCCTCGAGCATGCGCACAATCGGGTCCACGCCCTGACCCTATCGGCGGGCCGCTCCCGGCCGGGACCCCATTGCTCCGGAGGTCGGCCGCACCCGGCCGCGAACGGACGCAACACGCCGTGCGTCGCGCCCACCTGCGGCGTGTTGCGTCCGTTCGGCCCGGGGGCCGGCGCCCTCGCGCAACGGGCGGCCTCGGCATAATGAGGTGGTGCCCCAGACCGAGCTTCCCTCCGCCCCGCGAATCAACCCGAGCATCCTCGCGGCGGATTTCGTCAACCTGCAGGCCGATCTCGAGCGGATCGCCGCCGCCGACTTCGTCCACGTCGACGTCATGGACAACCACTTCGTCCCGAACCTGACGTTCGGGCCCCAGATGGTCGGCCGGATCCAGGCGACGAGCCCGGTGCCGCTCGATGTGCACCTGATGATCGATGACCCCGATCGCTGGGCCCCCGGGTACGCCGAGCTCGGCGCGGCATCCGTCACCTTCCATCTCGAGGCCGCGACAGACCCGGTCGCGTTGGCGCGCAAGCTCCGCCAGATCGGCGCGCGCGCGGGCGTCGCGGTCAAACCGGATACCCCGGTCGAGGGCCTGTTCGAGGTGCTCGACGAGTTCGACCAGATCCTCGTCATGACCGTCGAGCCCGGCTTCGGCGGCCAGTCGTTCCGCGCCGACACGATGCCCAAGCTGCGACTGCTCTCGGAGGAGGCGCGTCGTCGCGGGTCACAGGTGTGGCTGCAAGTCGATGGCGGGATCTCGGAGTCGACCATCGCGCAGGCCGCCGAGGCGGGAGCCGACACCTTCGTCGCCGGGTCAGCGGTGTTCGGAGCGGAGCGTCCCGATGCCGCGATCGCGTCGCTCCGTGCGGGTGCGGCTCGCCACATGCACTGAGCCGGTACCCTGACAGGGTGAAGACATTCGACGAGCTGTTCGCGGAGCTGACGGTCACGGCCGCCGAGCGACCCGAAGGCTCGGGTACCGTGGCGCAACTCGATCGCGGCGTGCACGCGATCGGCAAGAAGATCGTCGAGGAGGCCGCCGAGGTGTGGATGGCCGCCGAGTACGAGTCCGACGAGGCCACGGCGGAAGAGATCTCGCAGCTGCTCTACCACCTGCAGGTGCTCATGCTGGCGAAGGGTCTGACGACCGGCGACGTCTACCGACATCTCTGATTCGCTCCCGTCCTCCCACCCCCGAACCGAAAGCCCGCATCACCATGTTGCGAATCGCCGTGCCCAACAAGGGCTCGCTCGCCGACACAGCCGCCGACATGCTCGCGGAGGCCGGTTACACCGGCCGCCGCGACCCGAAAGACCTGCACGTCATCGACCCGCAGAACGACGTCGAGTTCTTCTACCTGCGTCCGAAGGACATCGCGACCTACGTGGGTTCCGGCGCCCTCGACGTCGGGATCACGGGTCGTGACCTGCTTCTCGATGCCCGGATGCCGGGGGCTCAGGAAGTCGAATCCCTCGGTTTCGGCGGCTCGACCTTCCGCTTCGCCGGCCCTCCCGGACGCTTCGACTCGGTCAAGGACCTCGAGGGGATGCGGGTCGCGACCGCGTACCCGGGTCTCGTGGACGGGTTCCTCGACGAGCACGGTGTGGCCGTGGACCTCGTACCGCTCGATGGTGCGGTCGAGTCGGCCGTGCGCCTCGGCGTCGCGGATGCGGTGGCCGATGTCGTGTCGACCGGGACGACCCTCCGCCAGGCCGGGCTCGAGATCTTCGGTCCGGTCATCCTCGAGTCGGATGCCGTCCTCATCGCCGGCCCCGACCAGAAGGACGGGACCGAGACGCTGCTGCGGCGCCTCCGCGGCGTCATGGTGGCCCGTCGTTTCGTCCTCGTCGACTACGACCTGCCCGCGGCGCTGCTCGACAGGGCCGCCGCCGTCGCTCCCGGCATCGAATCCCCGACGATCTCGCCGCTGCGAGACCCCGAATGGGTTGCTGTCCGCGTCATGGTTGCTCGTCACGGCGTCAACCGCGTCATGGACGAGCTCTATGCGATCGGTGCCCGCGCCATCCTCGTCACCGCCATCCACGCCGCGAGGTTGTGACGCCGTGGCTCTGGTCTGCCGCGTCATCCCGTGCCTCGACGTCGCGGCGGGGCGCGTCGTCAAGGGCGTGAACTTCGAGAACCTGCGCGACATGGGCGATCCCGTCGAACTCGCGCGGCTCTACTTCGCGCAGGGCGCCGACGAGATCACCTTCCTCGACGTGACCGCGACCGTCGATGAACGCGCGACGACCTACGACGTCGTGCGCCGCACGGCCGAAGAGGTCTTCATTCCGCTGACGGTCGGCGGGGGAGTGCGCACCGCCGAGGATGTTGCACGGCTGCTCGCGGTCGGTGCGGACAAGATCGGGGTCAACTCGGCCGCGATCGCCCGTCCCGCGCTGCTCGACGAGATCGCCGACCGCTTCGGAGCTCAGGTACTCGTCCTCTCGCTCGATGTGAAACGCTCCGCCGCGACCCAGTCCGGATTCGTCGTCACGACCCACGGCGGACGGACCGAGACGACGCTCGACGCGCTCGAGTGGGCACGCGAGGCGATCGAGCGTGGTGCGGGCGAACTGCTCGTCAACTCGATCGACGCCGATGGCACGAAGGAAGGCTTCGACCTCGAACTGGTCGGGCTGATGCGCGAGATCGCGAGCGTGCCCGTGATCGCGTCCGGGGGAGCGGGCTCGGCCGTGGACTTCGCGCCGGCGATCCGCGCCGGGGCCGATGCCGTGCTGGCCGCGAGCGTCTTCCACTCCGGGCAGCTGACCGTGGGGGATGTGAAGGCGGCCATGGCCGCAGACGGGATCGAGGTCCGTACATGAGCGACACACCCGCAGCCGCACCCGATGTCGACGACCGTATCGCTCGTGTCGCGTTCAACGACGACGGACTCGTGGCGGCCATCGTCCAGCAGCACGACACCCTCGAGGTGCTCATGCTCGGATGGATGGATGCCGAAGCGCTCCGCCGCACGCTGACGAGCGGCCGTGTGACGTTCTGGTCCCGCTCGCGGCGCGAGTATTGGCGCAAGGGCGACACCTCGGGGCACATCCAGCTCGTTCGCGGTGCCCGCCTCGACTGCGACGGCGATGCTGTGCTGCTGAGCGTCGAGCAGGTGGGCCCCGCGTGTCACACCGGTACCCGCACGTGCTTCGATGCGGACGACCTGGCACCGGTCGTCGCCGTCGAGGCCGCGTCGGATTCGCCTGTGGGGTCCGGGACGGCCGGCGCGTGACCGTTCGTCGGGCGCGCTTCATCACGGTGCTGCTGCTGCTCGCGACCGGCGCACTGCTGCTCATCGCGTCGACTCAGACGTGGTTCGTCGTCGTGTTGCGCGAGAGCCCGGACACACCGCTCGAGGTCAGCGGATCGGCCGCCATGCCGGTGCTCGCGCCCCTCGCGCTGGCCGCGCTCGCGTTGGCCGCGGCGACCTCCATCGCGGGTCGCTTCATGTCGTACGCCTCCGCGATCCTCGCGGTCCTGCTCGGCGTCGCGCTCGTCGTGCTGCTGTGGGCACCCTCGACGGGTGACACCGCGAACGCCATCGCCCCGACGGTGACCGAGGCGACGGGAATCGCCGGAGCGGATGCCGTCGCCGCTCTGGTCCGACGTGTCGAGACGACGCCGTGGCCCGTCATCGCGCTCGTGCTCTCCGTCGCCCTCCTGCTGATCGGACTCTTCGCCGTCGCCACCGCACACACCTGGCGCCGCACGGGCCGGCGCTACCGGACGGACTCGCCGACCCGAAGCCCCGGCGCGGCGATGCAGGTCAGCGACCCCACAGCGTCCGGAGCGGGTTCACCCTCGACACCCGCCGAGCCGCTCGACGCCATCGATTCGTGGGACGACCTCAGCCACGGATCCGACCCGACGCGCTGATCCCGCACCGTTCGTCGGGCTCAGCACCCCGCGCGCTCCCGATAGACTGGGGTGCGCATTCCACCGAAGGAGCCCTCATGAGCCACGACATCGACGAGCCCGGTCACGGACACTCTCCGGCCGCCTGGACAGCAGTGGTGATCATGCTGGTCGCGGTCACGATCGGCACCGTCGCGTTCGTCATCGACGTTCCCTGGGTCGTCTGGGCCTCGGCCGTTCTCCTGCTCGTCGGCCTGCTCGTCGGCTGGGTGATGAAGCGCGCCGGTTACGGAGTCGGCGGCGCCAAGTCCGCCCCGAAAGCACATTGAGCATGCTCGCCGACCTCACGTCCGGCGCCGTCGAAGATGCGCGCGCTCGTGAGGCCGAGCTTCCCCTCGCCGACCTCGAGCGCAAGGCCCTCGCCGCCGCCCCCGCGATCGATGCTCTCGCGGCCCTCGCTCCGACCGCCGCCGTACGGATCATCGCCGAGGTCAAGCGGGCCAGTCCGTCCCGCGGCGACCTCGCCGACATCCCCGATCCTGCATTACAGGCGAGCCTCTACGAGCAGGGCGGCGCATCGGCGATCAGCGTTCTGACCGAGGGACGCCGCTTCAAGGGAAGCCTCGCCGACCTGGAAGCGGTACGCGGCGCCGTCTCTCTCCCCGTCCTGCGCAAGGACTTCATCGCAACGGCCTATCAGGTTTTCGAAGCACGCGCCGCGGGCGCCGACCTCGTTCTGCTGATCGCCGCCGCACTCGACCAGCCCACCCTCGCGACGCTGCATGAGCTCGTTCGCGAACTGGGCATGACCCCCCTCGTCGAGACGCACGATCTCGACGAGGTCCGCCGCGCAAGCGAGATCGGAGCACGCCTCGTGGGTGTCAACGCACGTGACCTGACGACGTTCGAACTCGACCGCGACCTTTTCGGTCGCCTGGCCGAGCACATCCCCGCCGACGCGATCAAGATCGCGGAATCGGCGGTGCTGCGTCCGGAGGACGTCGCGCACTATCGCAAGGACGGCGCGGATGTCGTGCTCGTCGGCGAGGCGCTCGTGACGGGCGATCCAGTCGCCACCCTCCGCGACTTCCTGGCGGTGCCGGCGTGAGCCTGCGCGCGGCCACGGGGCCGTTCTTCGGCGAGTTCGGCGGGCGTTTCATGCCCGAGTCGCTCATCGCCGCGATCGACGAGCTCACGGCGGTCTACGAATCCGCGATGGCGGATCCGGAGTTCACGCGCGAGTTCCACCGCCTCCTGGCGACCTACGCCGGCCGTCCCTCGATCATCACCGAGGTGCCGCGTTTCGCCGAGCACGCCGGCGGCGCCCGCGTCTTCCTCAAACGTGAAGATCTCAACCACACCGGGTCGCACAAGATCAACAACGTGCTCGGTCAGGCCCTGCTCACGCAGCGTCTCGGCAAGACGCGCGTGATCGCCGAGACCGGCGCCGGTCAGCACGGTGTCGCGACCGCGACCGCCGCAGCGCTGTTCGGTTTCGAGTGCACGATCTACATGGGTGAGGTCGACACCGAGCGCCAGGCCTTGAACGTCGCACGGATGCGTCTGCTCGGTGCCGAGGTCATCCCCGTCACGACAGGCTCGCGCACCCTGAAGGACGCGATCAACGAGGCCTACCGCGACTGGGTCTCGAGCGTCGAGACGACCAACTACATCTTCGGCACGGCAGCGGGTCCGCACCCGTTCCCCGCCATGGTGCGGGACTTCCAGAAGGTCATCGGCGACGAGGCACGCGCCCAGCTGCTCGAAGAGCTCGGGCGTCTGCCCGACGCCGTCATCGCATGCGTCGGCGGCGGTTCGAATGCGATCGGCATGTTCGACGCGTTCCTCGACGACACCGACGTGCGCCTGTACGGCGTCGAGGCGGCCGGTGACGGCGTCGACACTCCGTTCCATGCGGCATCCATCGAACGCGGACGCCCCGGCATCCTGCACGGTGCGAAGACCTTCGTTCTGATGGACGAAGACGGACAGACGACCGAGTCGCACTCGATCTCCGCCGGCCTCGATTACCCGGGCGTCGGTCCCGAGCACGCCTGGCTGTCGGCGATCGGACGCGCGGAGTACATCCCGGCGACGGATGACGAAGCCATGCAGGCTCTGCGCCTGCTGAGCCGGACCGAGGGCATCATTCCCGCCATCGAGTCCGCACACGCCCTCGCGGGGGCGCTGCGGATCGGCCAGGAACTCGGACCCGACGGCATCATCGCCATCTGCCTCTCCGGGCGGGGCGACAAAGACATGGACACGGCGGCGCGTTACTTCGAGCTGTACGACGCGGATGCGGTGGCCCCGGTTATCCCGGAAGACGTCATCGGTCCCGATGAGGCCGCCTCGGGCGAGGGAATCCAGCTGTGACCTCGCGCGTCGAAGAGGCGATCTCGCGCGCCCACGCCGAGGGCCGCGGGGTGCTCATCGGATACCTGCCGGTCGGCTTCCCCGACATCGAGACGAGTATCGAGGCGGCGGTAGCGCTGGCCGAGAACGGTGTCGACATCATCGAGCTCGGCCCGCCCTACAGCGATCCGGTCATGGACGGGGTCGTCATCCAGGAGGCGACCCAGGCGGCCCTGGCGGCCGGATTCCGCTTGAAGGATCTGTTCCCGGCAATCCGTGCGATCACCGAGCGCATCGACATCCCGGTGCTCGTCATGTCGTACTGGAACCCGATCTGGCAGTACGGCGTCGATCGATATGCCGACGACCTGCTCGCCGCAGGCGGGGCGGGCATCATCACGCCGGACATCACGCCGGAAGCCGCGGGGGAGTGGATTGCCGCGAGCACCCGCACGGGCCTTGACCGCATCTTCCTCGCTGCACCGACCTCGACCGACGAGCGCCTCAGTCTCGTGGTCGCGAACTCGACGGGGTTCGTCTACACGGTCTCGACGATGGGCATCACGGGCGAGCGCACCGAATTGGATGCCGCTGCTCGGACGCTGGTCGCGCGCCTGCGCGAACACGGAGCGAAGCACGCGTGCGTCGGCATCGGGATCTCGACGCCGGATCAGGTCACAGGCGTCATCGAGTACGCGGACGGCGCGATCGTCGGTACGGCGCTCGTGCGCGCGCTGCGCGACGGCGGCGTGGAGGGCCTGCGAGAGGTCGTCCGCGCCCTCTCCGCGGGTACGCCGCGCCCCCAGACCGCGTAGGCGAACACCGACACAGGCGAACGCACGAGAACAGGCTGATGCAGCGGGTTTCTGCCCGTGCTGGTGCGTTCGCCTGTCCTCGTGCGCCCCGCGGGACCCGGCTCGACTCGGGTGCGTCGCCTCGCTGATCTAGACTTCCGCTCATGCCTTCTTTCGCCCTGAGCGTGCACGCGAGTGTCTTCGCGAGCATCCCGAGCCCGTCGATCAGCTTCATTCAGCTCGGCCCTCTGCGGATCTACTTCTACGCGCTGTGCATCATCGCCGGCATCATCGTGGCCGCGATCATGACCAACCACCGCCTCACGAAGCGAGGCGCCGAGCCGTGGGTCGTGCTCGACGTGACGCTCCCGGCCGTGGTGCTCGGCATCATCGTCGCGCGGATCTATCACGTGCTCACGCATCCCGGGTTCTATTTCGGCGAAGGTACCGACCCCCTAGCCGTGTTCTACATCTGGGAGGGCGGCATCGCGATCTACGGTGCCCTGATCGGTGGCGCGATCGGTGCGTGGCTGGGTTGCCGCTGGAGCGGGATTCGATTCTGGACCTACGCGGATGCCCTGGCCCCGGGTCTGCTGCTCGCCCAGGCGATGGGTCGGTTCGGCAACTGGTTCAACAGTGAGCTGTTCGGTCTACCGACCGACGTTCCGTGGGGACTGGAGATCGATCCCGACAACGCGGCCTTCCCCCCGGGCCTCGCGCCCGACACGCTCTTCCATCCCACCTTCCTCTACGAAGTGATCTGGAACGTCGCGGGGGTCTTCGTCCTTCTCTGGGTGGGGCGTAAGTTCCAGCTGCAGTGGGGCCGCCTCTTCGGTCTGTACCTGATCTGGTACAGCGCGGGCCGCATCGTCTGGGAGTCCATCCGCATCGATCCCAGTGAGATCATCCTGGGCCTGCGCACCAACGTCTGGGCGGCTATCTTCGGTGTGATCGTCGGCATCGCGATCATGGTCATCCAGAAGCGCCGCCACACCGGCAAGGAGCCGAGCCCGTACATGCCCGGGCGCGGCCCTGCCGCAGCGGAGCCGGGCGAAGCCGCTGGGGTACAATCGCAGGACACCACTGAGTTCGTGGACGTGAGCGAGCCGCCCGCGAACGAACCTGGCGGGGCAACGGCCACAAGCACAGTCGCCACAAAGTAACCGCCACGAAGTATTACTTCCGGGCCGACGTCGTCCCATGAGATCCACCAGTGAGGACGGTTGACATGGCCGTGAGCCCGAACTACGGCGACAACGCTTCATTCCCCGCAAAGCAGGGGATGTACAACCCGGCATTCGAGAAGGATGCCTGTGGTCTGGCGATGGTTGCCACGCTCCGAGGCACGCCCGGGCACGACATCGTCGCGCAGGCGCTGACGGCGCTTCGAAACCTCGAGCACCGCGGGGCCATCGGCTCCGATGCGGGTACCGGCGACGGTGCCGGCATCCTGACGCAGATCCCCGACGAATTCCTCCGCGCGGTCGTCGAGTTCGACCTGCCGCCCATGGGCGAGTACGCCGTCGGGATGGCTTTCCTGCCCCTCGACGAGGACGAGCGGACGAAGCTCAAGGACGGCATCGCCGAGATCGCGGCAAGCGAGAACCTCGTCGTGCTGGGCTGGCGCGAGGTTCCCACCGACGAGCAGCACCTCGGCAAGCTCGCCCACGCTGCGCGCCCGGCGTTCGAGCAGCTCTTCCTCTCGCGTCCGGCCGTGGGCAGTGCCCCGGCTCTCTCCGGCATCGATCTGGACCGCCGCGTGTACCGCCTGCGCAAGCGCGCCCGTCACGAGCTCGGCGCGTACTTCGTCTCGCTCTCGGCGCGCACGCTCGGCTACAAGGGCATGGTCACCACGCTCCAGCTCGAGCCGTTCTATCCCGACCTGCAGGACGAGCGCTTCGCGTCCGAGCTCGCCGTCGTGCACTCCCGCTACTCCACGAACACGTTCCCCTCGTGGCCGCTCGCGCAGCCGCTGCGCATGCTTGCGCACAACGGCGAGATCAACACCGTGAACGGCAACCGCAACTGGATGCGTGCCCGCCAGTCGCAGCTCGAGTCCGAGTTGCTCGGCGACATCAAACCGCTGCTGCCGATCTGCACGGTCGGCGCATCCGACTCCGCGTCCTTCGACGAGGTGCTCGAGCTGCTCACCCTCACCGGCCGCAGTCTGCCCCACGCGGTCATGATGATGGTGCCCGAGGCCTACGAGAAGCAGGCCGACATCGACCCGAAGCTGCGGGCGTTCTACGACTACCACTCCATGCAGATGGAGCCGTGGGATGGTCCGGCAGCCCTGATCTTCACCGACGGCACGCTCGTCGGGGCCACGCTCGACCGCAACGGGCTGCGTCCGGGACGCTGGACCGAGACGACCGACGGCCTCATCGTCATCGGCAGCGAAACCGGCGTGCTCGACTTCGAGCCGGAGCGCATCAAGCGCCGTGGGCGTCTGCGTCCCGGCCGCATGTTCCTCGTCGACACGGCCGCGGGCCGGATCATCGAAGAAGAAGAGGTCAAGGAGCAGCTCGCCGAGCTCCACCCGTGGCAGGAATGGCTCGACCGCGGCACCGTGCGTCTGTCCGACCTTCCCGAGCGCGAACACATCGTGCATCCGATCGCCTCGATCACTCGTCGTCAGCGCACCTTCGGGTACACCGAAGAAGAGGTGCGGATCCTTCTCACGCCCATGGGTCAGAACGGCACCGAGCCACTCGGCGCGATGGGATCCGATA
Source organism: Microbacterium sp. (assembly GCF_044340635.1). Lineage (GTDB taxonomy): Bacteria > Actinomycetota > Actinomycetes > Actinomycetales > Microbacteriaceae > Microbacterium. Next base: position 219,703 of record NZ_JBIITF010000002.1, on the reverse strand, counting down.
CCCCCATCGCCGTGCTGAGCGAGCGTCCACGCCTGCTCTTCGACTACTTCGTGCAGCAATTCGCACAGGTGACGAACCCGCCGCTGGACTCCATCCGCGAAGAAGTCGTGACGAGTCTGCGCATCGGCCTCGGCCCCGAGCCGAACCTCCTGACGTGGGGACCGGACCACGCGCGCACGGTCACGCTCGACTTCCCGGTGATCGACAACGACGAACTGGCGAAGATCCAGCACGTCGACACCGCACTGCCCGGGCGCTCGTCCGTCACGATCCGCGGCCTCTACCGGGTCGAGGCCGGACGCAAGGGCCTCGAGAAGCGCATCACGCAGATGTGCACCGAGGTCGACCAGGCGATCGAGGACGGCGCGGAGTTCATCGTGCTGTCCGACCGCGACTCCAACAAGGACCTCGCGCCGATCCCATCGCTGCTCATGGTCGCCGCGATCCACCACCACCTCATCCGCAAAGAGACGCGCATGAAGGTCGGCCTGGTGGTCGAGGCCGGCGATGTGCGCGAGGTTCACCACGTCGCGACGCTGATCGGGTACGGCGCATCCGCCGTCAACCCGTACCTGGCGATGGAGACCGTGGAGTACCTGGTTCGCGCCGGGTTCATCTCGAACATCACACCCGAGAAGGCCGTCAAGAACCTGATCTACGCCCTCGGCAAGGGTGTTCTCAAGATCATGTCCAAGATGGGCATCTCGACCGTCTCGTCGTATGCCGGCGCGCAGGTCTTCGAGGCCGTCGGACTCTCGCAGTCCTTCGTCGACGCCTATTTCACGGGCACCGAGACGAAGCTCGGCGGTGTCGGCATCGATGTCATCGCGACGGAGAACGCTTCCCGTCACGCGTACGCGTACCCCGAGGACGCCGCGGTGCACGCGCACGAGCGCCTCTGGACGGGTGGGGAGTACCAGTGGAGGCGGGATGGCTCACCGCACCTCTTCAACCCCGACACCGTCTTCAAGTTGCAGCACGCGACCCGTTCGCGCCGCTACGACCTGTTCCGCGAGTACACCAAGCTGGTCGACGACCAGGCTTTGGAGCTGAAGACGCTGCGCGGCATGTTCCGTCTGCGCAAGGGCGTGCGTCCCGCCGTGCCGATCGACGAGGTGGAGCCCATCTCTTCGATCATGAAGCGCTTCCAGACCGGCGCGATGAGCTACGGCTCGATCTCCAAAGAGGCGCACGAGACGCTTGCGATCGCGATGAACCGGATCGGTGGACGATCGAACACGGGGGAGGGCGGCGAAGACCTCGACCGCCTGCTCGACCCCGAGCGGCGCAGTGCGATCAAGCAGGTCGCGTCGGGCCGCTTCGGCGTGACGAGCATGTACCTCACGCACGCCGAAGACATCCAGATCAAGCTCGCGCAGGGCGCCAAGCCCGGCGAGGGCGGTCAGCTGCCGCCGACGAAGGTGTACCCGTGGATCGCGCGCACACGCCACGCGACCGCGGGTGTCGGCCTGATCTCGCCACCTCCGCACCACGACATCTATTCGATCGAAGACCTGAAGCAGTTGATCTTCGACCTCAAGCGCGCGAACCCGAAGGCGCGCATCCACACCAAGCTCGTCAGCCAGTCGGGCATCGGGGCGGTCGCTGCGGGTGTCGCGAAGGCGCTGTCCGATGTGATCCTCGTATCCGGTCACGACGGGGGAACGGGCGCCAGCCCGCTCAACTCGCTCAAGCACGCCGGAACGCCGTGGGAGCTCGGGCTGGCGGAGACGCAGCAGACGCTGATGCTCAACGGCATGCGCGACCGCGTCGTCGTTCAGGTCGACGGACAGCTCAAGACCGGGCGCGACGTCATCATCGGCGCGCTTCTCGGCGCGGAGGAATTCGGCTTCGCGACGGCTGCCCTGGTGGTCGAGGGTTGCGTCATGATGCGCGTCTGCCACCTCGACACCTGTCCCGTCGGGGTGGCGACGCAGAACCCCGTCCTGCGCGCGCGATTCACGGGCAAGCCGGAGTTCGTCGTGAACTTCATGGAGTTCATCGCCGAGGAGGTCCGCGAGATCCTGGCCGAACTCGGCTTCCGCTCCATCGACGAGGCCGTCGGACACCACGAGTTGCTGGATGTCGACGGCGCCGTGGAGCACTGGAAGGCGAGCGGGCTGGACCTGTCGCCGATCCTGGTGGGCCCGCCGTTCGCGGAGGACGAGCCGCGCCGCAACGCGCGCGAGCAGGAGCACGAGCTCGACGAGCACTTCGATGTGCAGCTGATCGAGCGCGCGCAGGATGTCATCGCGCACGGCGGTCAGGTCGAGATCGACCTGCCGATCCGCAACACGGCGCGCGCCGTAGGCACGATGCTCGGCAACCGCGTGACGCTGGCGCACGGCGAGAACGGACTGCCGTCCGGCTCGATCGTGGTGAACCTGCGTGGCTCGGCGGGCCAGTCCTTCGGCGCCTTCATGCCCGCGGGCATCACGCTGCGTCTCGAGGGCGACTCGAACGACTATGTCGGCAAGGGCCTCTCGGGTGGGCAGATCGTCATCCGTCCGCCTCGCGGCGCCTCGTTCGACGCATCGCAGAACGTGATCGCCGGCAACGTGATCGGATACGGCGCGACGCAGGGCAGCATGTTCCTGCGTGGCGTCGTGGGAGAGCGCTTCTTCGTCCGTAACTCGGGCGCGACCGCCGTCGTCGAGGGCGTGGGCGACCACGCGCTCGAATACATGACGGGCGGTCTCGCGGTGATCCTCGGGGCGACGGGACGCAACCTCGGAGCCGGGATGTCGGGCGGTACCGCCTACGTCTACGACCTCGACCGCACCCTCGTGAACCGCGAGGCGCTCGCATCCGGCGAGCTCGAATTGCTCGAGCTGGGTTCGGGCGATGTCGAGATCCTGCGCGACCTGCTGAAGCTGCATGTCGCCGAGACGGATTCGTCCCTCGCGGCCGACCTGCTCGAAAACTTCGACGACGCCGGCACGCGCTTCACGCGGGTTCTTCCGCGCGACTACGCGGCGGTGCTCGAGACCCGTCAGGCGGCGGTTGCGGAGGGGCTCGACCCCGACGGCGACGTCGTCTGGACTCGCATCCTGGAGGTGACCGGTGGCTGACCCGAAGGGTTTCCTGAAAGTCACGGAGCGCGAACTCGCGCCCCGTCGTCCCGTACCCGTGCGCATCATGGACTGGAAAGAGGTGTACGAGCCGGGAGACAAGGCCGTACTGCGTCGCCAGGCCGGCCGCTGCATGGATTGCGGCATCCCGTTCTGTCACAAGGGATGCCCGCTCGGCAACCTGATCCCCGAGTGGAACGACCTGCTCTGGCGGGGTGAGGGACGCGACGCGATCGAGCGGCTGCACGCGACCAACAACTTCCCCGAGTTCACGGGTCGCCTGTGCCCCGCGCCGTGTGAGAGCGCATGCGTGCTGGGCATCAACCAACCCGCGGTGACGATCAAGCAGGTCGAGGTCGGCATCATCGATCAGGCGTTCTCGAACGGATGGGTCGAGCCCGAGCCCCCCGGACGCCTGACCGGCAAGACGGTCGCTGTCGTGGGTTCCGGCCCCGCGGGCCTCGCGGCCGCTCAGCAGCTCACGCGCGCCGGACACACGGTCGCCGTGTACGAGCGGGATGATCGCATCGGCGGTCTGCTGCGCTACGGCATCCCGGACTTCAAGATGGAGAAGCGCCACATCGAGATGCGCCTCCGTCAGATGCAGGACGAGGGCACCCGTTTCCGTGCCGGCGTCGAGATCGGCGTCGACATCTCGTGGAACGATCTGCGCGCGCGCTACGACGCCGTCGTGGTCGCGACCGGCTCGACCGTGCCGCGAGACCTGGCGATCCCCGGTCGTGATCACGCGGGAATCCACTTCGCGATGGAGTACTTGATCGAGTCCAATCGGGTCGTCGCAGGCGACGCCGTGCCGCACCAGATCTCGGCCGAGGGCAAGCACGTCATCGTCATCGGCGGCGGCGACACCGGCGCCGACTGCATCGGCACGGCGCACCGGCAGGGAGCGCTCAGCGTCACGAACCTCGCGATCGGCATCCAGCCGCCCACGGCTCGCACCGAGCACCAACCGTGGCCGATGGCTCCCACGCTCTTCGAGATCTCGTCGGCCCACGAAGAGGGCGGTGAGCGCATGTATCTCGCGTCGACCGTCGAGTTCCTCTCGAACGACGCCGGCGAGGTGCGGGCGCTCCGGGTCGCGGAGACCGAGTACGTGGACGGACGTCGCGTGCCCAAGAGCGGCACGGAGCGCGAGATCCCCGCGGACTTGGTTCTGATCGCCCTCGGCTTCACCGGCCCCGAGCAGAACGAGCTCGCGGACCAGCTGGGCGCGCGCTTCACCAACCGGGGCAACGTCGAACGCGACGGGGACTATCAGACCACCGCTCCGGGCGTCTTCGTCGCCGGCGACGCCGGTCGTGGCCAGTCCCTGATCGTGTGGGCCATCGCGGAGGGCCGTGCCGCAGCCGCTCGTGTGGACGCCTACCTGATGGGGTCAACCGAACTGCCATTCCCCGTGCATCCCACCGACATCGCGATCGGACTGCAGCCCGCGTAGGCTGACCCCCGGACTGTGTTACCGGTCCCATCTAGACCAAACCCCGAACCCCACCGGAGCATCACACGATGAGACGTGCCAAGATCGTCGCCACCCTCGGCCCCGCAACCTCGACCTATGAGTCGGTGCGAGCGATCATCGACGCGGGGGTGGACGTCGCCCGCATGAACCTCAGCCACGGCGACTACACCGTGCACGAGACCAACTTCGCGAACGTGCGTAAGGCGGCAGAGGACGCGGGACGCCCGGTGGCGATCCTGGTCGACCTGCAGGGCCCGAAGATCCGGCTCGGAAAGTTCGCCGACGGCCCCCACGACCTCGCGGTGGGCGACATCTTCAAGATCACGATCGAAGACATCCCCGGCACCAAAGAGATCGTCTCGACGACCTTCAAGGGCCTGCCCCAGGACGTGAATCCCGGAGACTTCCTGCTGATCGACGACGGCAAGGTCAAGGTCGAGGTCGTCGAGAAGACCGACACGGTCGTCACGACCAAGGTCATCGTTGCGGGCCCCGTGTCGAACAACAAGGGCATCAACCTGCCCGGCGTTGCCGTGAATGTCCCCGCCCTGTCCGAAAAGGACGAGGCGGACCTGCGTTGGGGCCTGCGCATCGGCGCCGACCTGATCGCCCTGTCGTTCGTCCGTGACGCGAAGGATGTCCAGCGCGCGCACGTCATCATGGCCGAAGAGGGACGCCACGTTCCGATCATCGCCAAGATCGAGAAGCCGCAGGCCGTCGATCACCTCGAAGAGATCGTCGACGCGTTCGACGGCATCATGGTCGCCCGTGGTGACCTCGGTGTCGAGCTGCCCCTGGAGGCGGTGCCGATCGTTCAGAAGCGCGCTGTCGAGATCGCTCGCCGCATGGCCAAGCCGGTTATCGTCGCGACGCAGATGCTCGAGTCGATGATCAACAGCCCGGTGCCGACCCGCGCCGAGACTTCCGATGTCGCCAATGCCGTCCTCGACGGTGCCGACGCGGTCATGCTGTCGGGCGAGACGAGCGTGGGGGAGTACCCCGTCGTCGTCGTCGAGACGATGGCACGTATCGTCGCGTCGACCGAAGAGCACGGTCTGGACCGCATCGCCAAGCTCACGAACAAGCCGCGCACGCAGGGTGGCGCGATCACCCTCGCGGCCATCGAGGTCGCCGACTTCGTCGAGGCCAAGTACCTCTGCATCTTCACGGAATCGGGCGACTCGGCGCGTCGTATGTCGCGTCTGCGTCCGAACATCCCCATGCTCGCGTTCACGCCTGAGCCGGCCATCCGGCGCCGTATGGCGCTGACCTGGGGCATCCAGTCGACCCTGGTCGAGCACGTCGCCCACACGGACCGCATGTTCATCCAGGTCGACGACTACCTGCTCTCGAACGACCTGGCATCCGTCGGAGACAAGGTCGTGGTGATCTCGGGATCCCCTCCCGGGATCGTCGGCTCGACCAACGACATCCGTGTCCACAAGGTCGGAGACGCCGTCCACGGCGCCGCGCCGATCTACCAGACGCGCGAGTAGGCCCGAACAGCCGGAAGGGCGCCCCTCGGGGCGCCCTTCCGCACGTACCGGTGGTGGGACTCGAACCCACACGCCCTCACGGGCAACCGATTTTGAGTCGGTCGCGTCTGCCATTCCGCCACACCGGCCCGCACGTCCGACATTGACCATACCGTAGGATTCAAACGTGACTGAGCTAGACCAGAACCCCTCGCCCACGCCCTCGACCCCGAGGCGCGTTGTCGTCGCGGAGGACGAGTCGCTCATCCGCCTCGATATCGTCGAGATTCTCCGTGACAACGGATACGACGTCGTCGGAGAGGCGGGGGACGGCGAAACGGCTGTTCAGCTCGCCACCGAACTGCGCCCCGATCTGGTGATCATGGACGTCAAGATGCCCATCATGGATGGCATCAGCGCAGCCGAGAAGCTGAACAAGAACCATGTCGCTCCCGTCGTGCTGCTGACGGCATTCAGCCAGAAAGAGCTCGTGGAGCGTGCCAGCGAGGCCGGCGCCCTGGCGTACGTGGTCAAGCCCTTCACGCCGAACGACCTCCTCCCGGCGATCGAGATCGCGCTGAGTCGGTACCAGCAGATCATCACGCTCGAGGCCGAGGTCGCCGACATGGTCGAGCGCTTCGAGACCCGCAAGCTCGTCGATCGGGCCAAGGGCCTCCTGAACGAGAAGATGGGCCTGTCGGAGCCCGAGGCTTTCCGCTGGATTCAGAAGGCTTCGATGGATCGCCGTCTGACGATGCAGGATGTCGCGAAGGCCATCATCGAGCAGTTGGCGTCGAAGAAGGCGTAGTCCTCTGCTGGGCGGGTCGCTTCGACAAGCTCAGCAACCGTTGAGCCCCACGGTCCCTGAGCCTGTCGAAGGGACCACGAGAGGCCTCACGACGCGGGCATGTCCTTGATGAGGTTCGTGATCCGGATCGTCGACAGGCGTCGGCCCTGGTCATCCGTCACCACGATCTCGTGCACCGCCACGCTGCGACCGACGTGGATCGGCGTGCAGGTACCGGTCACGAGTCCGGCGGTGGCCGAGCGGGTGTGCGTCGCATTGATGTCGAGTCCCACGGCCAGGCGGCCGGGACCGGCGAGAAGGTTCGCATGCATCGAACCGAGTGATTCGCCGAGCACGACGTAAGCGCCGCCGTGCATGAGCCCGACAGGTTGCGTGTTGCCCTCGACGGGCATCGTGGCGACCGCACGCTCCCGGGAGAACTCGACCCAGGCCATGCCCATCTTGTCGCCCAAGGCGCCGAATCCGCGTCGGTTGACCCATTCGAGCGGGTCCACGGCAGGAGCATCGGGCATGAGCCCTCCTTCATGAGCGAGGGCACGGTCGCGCCCGTGGGGACTGTCCGAACCGGTGGCTAGGCTGTGGGGGTGCCGGACTCCGAAAAGCCTACTCTCATGATCGTCGACGGCCATTCGCTGGCTTTCCGCGCGTTCTACGCGCTCCCGGTCGACAATTTCACCACCAAAGACCATCAGCACACGAACGCCATCTACGGCTTCCTGTCGATGTTCGTGAACCTGATCAAAGACCACAAACCGACGCACATCGCCGTCGCTTTCGATCTGTCCCGCACCTCGTTCCGTACCCGCGAGTATGCGGAGTACAAGGCGAATCGGTCCGAGACTCCTCCTGAGTTCTCGGGCCAGATCCCGTTGTTGCGCGACGCCCTCGACGCGATGGGCATCCCGATCGTGACGAAAGAGGACTACGAGGCGGACGACGTTCTCGCGACCCTTTCCACCCAGGGTGCGGCGCAGGGTTTCGATGTCTTGGTCGTCTCGGGCGACCGTGATTCGATTCAGCTGGTGACAGATGACGTCACGCTCCTGTACCCGTCGGTTCAGGGAGTTTCTCAACTCAAGCGCTACGACACCGCAGCGGTGATCGAGCGCTACGGCGTTCGTCCGGAGCAGTACCCGGACATCGCGGCGCTCGTCGGGGAGACGAGCGACAACCTGCCCGGCGTGCCGAAGGTCGGCGAGAAGACCGCGGTTAAGTGGCTGAACCAGTTCGGCTCGCTCGACGAGCTCCTCAGCAACGCAGACAAGGTCGGCGGCGTCGTCGGCAACAACCTGCGTGAGCACCTCGATGCGGTGCGGCGCAACCGCACCCTGAACCGCCTCGTCACGGACCTCGAGCTTCCGCTCGGACCCACGGATCTCGCCATGCAGCCGATCGACGCGCAGGCGGTGCGCGACATCTTCGCGCGCCTCGAGTTCCGCACCCTGTTGCCGCGCGTCTTCGAAGCCGTGGGTTTGGATGCCGAAGAGACCGCCGCCGCAGCCGCGCGCGAGCCAGGCGTGGCAGCCCCGACCGTGCGCGAAGTCACGGCCTCGGAAGCCGCGGACTGGGCGAACGCGCTCGCGCCCGAGGTATCCGTCGGCGTCGCCGTCACCCTGCAGTCGGGGATGCCGCACCGGGTGGGTCTCGCGACGACCGATGAGGCCCTGGAGCTAACGTGGACCGCGGATGCTCCCGGCTGGGATGCTTTGGGGGAGTGGTTCGCGGGGCCGGCACCCAAGGTGACCAACGATGCCAAGCCGCAGGTCAAGGCCCTTCGCCGCGCGGGATACTCCCTCGGCGGGCTCGCGTTCGACACGCTGCTGGCGGGTTGGCTGCTGCGCCCGAGCTTCCCCGACAAGACGCTCGCCGACCTCGTCGACCGGTACCTCGACGAGAAGCTGCCGGAGTCCGATCCGACCCAGCTCGTTCCCGAGACCGAGGGTGCCACCCCCGCACAGCTCGCCTGGTACACGCTGCGCGTCGCCGACGCCCTCGCCGACGACATGCCGGAGCCGGTCCGCGCGGTTCTGGACGACATCGAGCTGCCGACCCTTACGGCCCTGGCGGATCTCGAACTGGCGGGTGTTGCGGTCTCGCACACCAAGCTGTCGGAGTTCTCGGGAGAACTCGCGGCTCGTGCCGAGGGGATCGCGCAAGAGGCGTACGCAACCATCGGTCGTGAGGTCAACCTCGGGTCACCCAAACAGCTCCAAGAGGTGCTCTTCGAAGAGCTCGCCCTGCCGAAGACGCGAAAGACGAAGACGGGTTACTCCACGGATGCAGCCGTGCTCGCCGACCTGCAAGAGACGGCTCCGCACCCGTTCCTGAACCTTCTCCTGCAACACCGCGAAGCGACCAAGCTGCGACAGATCATCGAGTCGCTCGACACGGCGATCGCGGACGACGGGCGCATCCACACCACGTACCTGCAGACGGGCAGCCAGACGGGACGGCTCTCGAGCACGGACCCGAACCTGCAGAACATCCCCGTCCGCACCGAGGAGTCGCGCCGCATCCGCAGCGCATTCGAGGTCGGGACGGGGTACGAGGCTCTTCTCACGGCCGACTACTCGCAGATCGAGATGCGCATCATGGCGCACCTGTCGGAAGACCCCGGACTGATCGAGGCGTTCAACTCCGGCGAAGACCTGCACCGCTTCGTGGGTGCCCGCGTGTTCGGCGTCGAGCCTGCCGAGGTCACCCCGGCCATGCGCACGAAGGTCAAGGCGATGTCGTACGGACTGGTCTACGGGCTGTCGGCATTCGGACTGTCCAAGCAGCTTCGCATCGAGCAGAGCGAAGCCAAGCAGCTGATGATGGAGTACTTCGCGCGCTTCGGCGCCGTGCGGGACTACCTGCGCGCTTCGGTCGAGCAGGCCAAGATCGACGGGTACACGACGACCATCTTCGGCCGACGACGTCCGTTCCCGGATCTCTCCAGCCCGAACCGTGTGCTGCGTGAGAACGCCGAGCGCGCGGCCCTCAACGCGCCCATCCAGGGCAGCGCCGCCGACATCATGAAGATCGCGGTGCTCGACATCCACGCTGCCCTACGCGAGCAGGGCCTCGGGTCACGGGTCCTGATGCAGATCCACGACGAACTGGTCCTCGAGGTGGCGCCGGGGGAGTGGGATGCCGCGGAGCAGATCGTGCGGACCCGCATGGGCGGTGCCGCGAAGCTGTCGGTTCCCCTCGACGTGCAGATCGGTCGAGGTTCGGATTGGAACGAGGCCGCTCACTAGGCTCGAAGGATGACCGAAGCAACTCGCATGCCAACGCAGATCGACGCGATCGCCGAATCCTGGGTCGATACGCTCGCAGAGCTCTCGCCCACGCTCGGTACGTACATCGGACGGATGGAGCACGCCGACCGGTTCGATGACTTCTCGCCTGAGGGTCACGCTCGCTTCGCCGAAGAGGCGCGTCACACTCTGACTGCCCTCGATGCGGCGCAGCCCACGGATCCGATCGACGACATCACCCGCACCGACCTCTCGAGCGAGCTTCGTCTGGCGCTGGAGCTACACGACATCCGCTGGAACCTGCGCGACCTCAACGTGATCGCTTCCCCCGCGCAAGAGATCCGCGAGGTCTTCGACCTGATGCCCACATCCACTGCCGACGACTGGGAAGTCATCGCCCGCAGGCTGGGCGCTGTCAAGGGCGCGGTGGAGGGCTATACGGCGTCGCTCCGCGAAGGTGTGCGTCAGGGCATCGTGCCCGCCCGGCGACAGGTCGTCGAGGTGCTCACGCAGATCAGCCGCTACACAGCCGACAACGGCTTCTTCGCCGAGCTCGCCGGCGAAGCCGCGCCCGCGGAGGGACAACTCCCGGCATCTCTGGCCCGCGAACTGGCCGACCAGTCGGGCGCCGCCCGAGTCGCCTACGACCAGCTGGCGGAGTTCATGCGCGCAGAACTCGCGCCCGCCGCGGGTGAGGCAGACGCCGTGGGGCGCGAGGTCTACGCCCTGCATTCCCGACGCTTCCTGGGCGCCTCCATCGACCTCGACGAGACCTACGAATGGGGTACGGAAGAGCTCGCGCGCATGGTCGCCGAGCAGGAGTCCATCGCGCACGAGATCAGCCCCGGCGCGAGCGTCGAAGAAGCCGTCGCCCTGCTCGAGAAGGACCCGTCGCGCAAGCTGTACGGAACACAGGCGCTGCAGGAGTGGATGCAGGCAACGAGCGACCGAGCCGTCGCCGAGCTGGGCGCGACCCACTTCGACATCCCCGAGCAGATCCGCACGCTGGAGTGCATGATCGCTCCCACGCAAGAGGGCGGCATCTACTACACCGGCCCCACCGACGACTTCTCCCGACCCGGCCGCATGTGGTGGTCGGTGCCCGAGGGCGTCACCGAGTTCGACACCTGGCGCGAACTCACGACCGTCTATCACGAGGGCATCCCCGGCCACCATCTGCAGATCGGCCAGGCCGTCTACAACCGGGCCCAGTTGAACTCGTGGCGGCGTCTGCTCGCTGGGACATCGGGTCACGCCGAGGGATGGGCGCTCTACGCGGAACGCTTGATGCAGGACCTCGGGTATCTCGACGACCCGGCCGACCGGCTCGGGATGCTCGACGGACAGCGGATGCGTGCGGCCCGTGTCGTTCTCGACATCGGGGTCCACCTCGGCAAGGAGCGGCCGGACGGTCAAGGCATCTGGGATGCCGACTACGCACTCGCCTTCATGGGTCGGAACGTCAATATGCCGGATGAGTTCGTGCGTTTCGAAGTCAACCGCTACCTCGGATGGCCGGGACAGGCACCGTCCTACAAGGTCGGGCAGCGCATCTGGGAGCAGGTGCGCGACGACTACGCCGAGGCCCGGGGCACGGACTTCTCGATCAAGGAGTTCCACAAGCGCGCGCTCGACATGGGCGGCGTCGGCCTCGACACGCTGCGCACGGCTTTGCTGCGCGGCTGACCTCGAATCAGGGGCCGGAGATGGGACCCAGACCGGAGACAGAGTCCGTCGGGTCGACGGGAATGGTTGAGTGCGACATCCTGTTACATACATGTGAATAGAAAGGCGTGCCCATGACTCTCGAACTCGGTCTCGATACCTTCGGCGACATCACCCGCGGCTCCGACGGCTCTCTGGTCAGCGACGCTCAAACCATCCGTGACGTCGTCGACGAGGCGGTGCTTGCCGATCAGGTCGGCGTCTCTTTCATCGGCCTGGGGGAGCACCACCGTCGTGACTTCGCGATCACGAGTCCCGAGATCGTGCTCTCGGCGATCGCGGCCCGCACCGAGAACATTCGTCTGGGTACCGCCGTGACCGTGCTCTCGAGCGACGATCCCGTGCGCCTGTATGAGCGGTTCGCCACGCTCGACGCGATCTCGCGAGGCCGTGCCGAGATCATCCTCGGGCGCGGCTCGTTCATCGAGTCGTTCCCGCTGTTCGGCTACGAGCTGAGCGACTACGAGGTGCTGTTCGAAGAGAAGCTCGGGCTGGTCACCGAGCTGCTGAAAGAGAAGCCGGTCACCTGGCAGGGCACGACTCGTGCACCGCTCAACAACGCCGACGTCTTCCCCAAGACCGAGAACGGGCTCAAGGCCTGGATCGGGGTGGGCGGCAGTCCGGAGTCGGTCGTGCGGGCCGCGCGGCACGGGTTGGGCCTCATGCTGGCGATCATCGGGGGACCGGCCGACCGGTTCCGTCCGTTCGTCGAGCTCTACCACCGCTCGCTCACCGCGCTCGGCAGCGAGATGCTGCCGGTGGGCGTCCACTCGCCCGGCCACATCGCCGAGACCGACCAGCAGGCGTGGGAAGAGGCGTACCCGGGCTTCGAGGAGCTGAACAACACGATCGGTCGCGAGCGGGGTTGGCCCCCGTACAACCGGATGCGCTTCCAGCATGACGTCGGGCCCGAGGGCGCGACGTACGCCGGATCGCCGGAGACAGTGGCGCAGAAGATCGCGCAGACCGTCCGCACGCTCGGCATCTCGCGCTTCGACCTGAAGTACGCCTCGGGTTCGCTGTCGCACGACAAGCTCATGAAGAGCATCGAGCTCTACGGCACGCGTGTCATCCCGCGGGTGCACGAGCTGCTCGCCGAAGATCCGGGGCCGCACGCCGCTTAGCCCTCCCGGCTTTCCGTGTGCACAGCGACGCAGAATCCGCCCAACAGCGTCACCGAGACGCCGATCGGGGCCTTCGGGCGCGATTCTTGCGTCGTTGTGCCCGCTGGCTCGGTGAGCCGCGCCTCGCGGCGGGACGCCGCCACAATCGCGGCGCTTAGGCTGGGTCGGTGTCATCCGTACGTTACGTCGCGATCGGCGACTCCTTCACCGAGGGCGTCGGCGACGAGCTCCCCGACGGCACGACGCGCGGCTGGGCGGACCTGGTCGCTCAGGGATGGGCGAACGCGACCGCCGAGCCCATCGAGTACACGAACCTCGCCATCCGCGGCAAGCTCATCTGGCCGATCGTCCGCGAACAGCTCGAGCCCGCGCTGGCGCTGAAGCCGACGCATCTGTCGTTCAACGGCGGCGGCAACGACATGCTTCGTCCGCGCGCCGACATCGAGCACATCGCGGATGCCTTTACGCAGGTGCTCCGGCGCTGCGATGAGGAGAGTGTGACGCTCATCCTGCTCTCGGGCGCAGACCCGTCGCAGCAGCTTCCGCTCGGCCGCATGATCCGGCGTCGCGGCGATGCCCTGTCACGCGCAGTCCTTGCTCGGGCGAAGGGCCGTTCCGATATCGTCCGGGCACTCAACTGGCCCGACGCAGACCTCGGAACGCCTCCGTTCTGGTCGGAGGATCGGCTGCACATGAATGCTCGCGGCCACCACCGGGTGGCTGCTCGGGTGCTGGATGCACTCGGGCTCACCCCGCCCGCCGACTGGTGGGAACTCCCGTCGCTCGCGGCCGGAGGGCTGACGGGGCTCAGGTACTACCGCACGCATGTCGGACCGTGGATGCGTCGACGTATCACGCGCACGTCGTCCGGCGACGGCCGTGTGGCCAAGTATGCGGAGTGGGTGACGGTTCCTCCGCTCGGTTGAGCCGGCACCCCCGCGAGAGGACCCAACACGCCGCGCATCGGCGACGCGCACGGCGTGTTGCGTCCGTTCGCGGCGTCAGCAGCCGGGGCCTGCGGGGTCTTCGGCGCAGGTGCGCTGCACGAGTCCCGTCCGCACCACGACGACGCGGACGTCGTAGAACGCCGGAGCGGAGGTGACGGCCCCGGTGACCGGCCGCCACGTGCCCGTGCCGAAGTTCACGGCCGCGGTGTACACGACCCGCACTCCCGCGCGGTACGAGCCCGGGGCGCCGTAGACGTGACTGGTCGGGGTCGCCGTGTAGTCGGGAACGCCGAGGCGTGCCCAGCTCGATCCGCCCGTCGTCGTCGTGCGGCTCGTGCCGTCGCCGTGATCGAAACGGTACCCGGTTGGCGTGAAGCGCACGGTCACGTCGAACCCCAGCAGCGGCCCGCTTTGGAGCTGGACGGATGACGCTGCCACCAGATTCGTCGGCATCCCCACCACACCGAGACCCAGCGGTTCGCCCGTGACCGTCGGCAGAGCGGGAATGAATGAGCGCAGATCTTCGGCGGTCACATCGGGGAGCGTCACGACGCTGTAGAGCGGTCGGCACAGAGCCGAGTCACATTCCTCCTCGGCTGCCGGGGGAGTGGTGCCCGAACCGCCGCCGGACCCGCCCTCGCCGTTCGACGCGCCGGGGTTGCCCGGAGTGGTGACCCCGGCGCCGACGTCGACCTGGCTCCCGTCAGTTGTGGCGCTGCAGTAATCGAGCCATGGTCCGCCAGAGGCGCAGCTGCCGGCGGTAGACACAGGGAAACCAGCAAGCAGCGCAGCGGTGAGCGTGAGGACAACTAGCACGGCTGCACCGGTTCGTAGCCAACGAGGCTCTCGACCGCCAGCGCGAACTCCGTGTCGGGCGTATGTACGAACTCGACTTTGATCGATTGAAGATCGGGGCGATCGCCAGACACAACTGAAGCTCCAGCCGCGTCGAACACTTGGACAGCCGAGACGTCCAAGCAGACTCCAATGGCAGGCCTATCTGGGTTACCGCCCAGCCATTCCGTCCTCGACACTAGAGATCTTCCGCTGACCGTCCATCCATTGGCGTGCATCTGAGAGAACAGCTCACGCCCGTCCGCATCTGCGTCACCAGTCGTCCAGGCGTACACCGCCCCGAATGTCTCGGGGTCGGCGAGGTCCACCTGATTCAGCGCATCGACATACGCCCGATAGGTGGCTTCCGCCGCGGCGAAGGCCTCGGCCTCCGAACGGAAGGATGGGGTGGGCGTGGGCTCGATCACCGGATCGGCCGCGCACCCGGCGAGCAGCCCGGCGAGCAGGGCGGCGAGAGCCGCGACGACGAGGATCCGGGCGGGCCGCTGCACGCCCACACGCTAGCGCGGGGTGAAGCTCAGCGTCGGGACTTATCCACAGAGTAGGTCAGCTCGGCGAACTGACCGACCCGGCGCACTCCCTCGAGGCTCAGACGGTCCGATTCCAGCCGGCGGGGGAGTAGCGCCCGCCCCGACCCCAAAGTGACCGGGGCGACGCTCAGGACGATCTCGGTCAGGAGCCCCGCATCGGCGAACTGTCCGGCCAGGTCGCCGCCCCCGACGACCCAGACATCCTTCTCACCGGCCGCAGCGAGAATCTCGGCCCAGGTCTGGACGACATCACCCGATCGGAAGCGGATGTCGGCGCCGGGAACGGCTTCCAACGCCCGGCTCGTGAAGACGAACGTCGGACGGTTCGCGTAGAACTGCGCCCACCTCTCCGGATGATCGAGCAGTTGATCGTGGTCCACCACCCACAGGTAGGTCGTGGACCCCTCGACGAGGACGCCGATGCGATCCATGAACAAGTCGATGCCGGCCTCCGCTTCGGAAGCATCCGGTACGGCGAAAAGCCAGTCGAGGGAATCGGACGCATCCGCGATGAAGCCGTCGAACGTGGCGGCGGTGTAGTAGACGACCCGGGTCATCCTGCAAATGTACGAGGCGCAACCGACACCCGCTCGACGATGCGAAAGACGGTCTAGCGGATAAGGGCGCCCGACGATAGGGGGTGGGGTCAAACCCGGGAGATTGATACAGATAGAACATGCACAAAATCCACTACGCGGGCGATTCGATCGTGACCGGGTCGGAGATCGCCCGCGCACTGCTGGACTACGCACAGGCTTTGTCGCAAGTGACTGCATCGGCCACCGTCGAGGTGCCGACGATGGAAGAAGATGGCGAACAGGGTCGAGTCGAGCTCCTCATCGGACCCGCCAGCCAGCTGATCGCGCACGAGGTGCGTACGGACGAAGCGGACCTGGTCGATGACGAGCTCGTCGACAGGATGACCACGGAGGCGACGCGTCTGCGTCAGTTCGGCTGGCACACGCCGGCGGCGGCCGTTGTGCCGGTCGATCCCGAGCAGGAGTGGACGGACCTCGAAGAGTTCTGACACTCCGGACAAGCACGTCGCGACACTATGTGTTGACACAATAGTACAAACAGGAGCACAATAGGGGAGTGGACAGCTTCCTCACGATCGAACCCACCGCAGCCACACCGCCTTTCGAACAGCTGCGAATCCAACTCATCGGCGCCATCGAGACGGGAAGACTGGTGCCGGGAGAACGGCTGCCGACGGTGAGACGGCTCGCGGAAGATCTCGGCATCGCCGCGGGGACGGTCGCGCGGGCGTATCGCGAGCTCGAGGCATCCGGTTTCATCGAGACTCGGGGCAGAAACGGCACGTTCGTGTCACCGCATGGCGACGCCGCTCATCGCGAAGCACAGCGCGCGGCGATGGTGTTCGCCGACCAGATTCGCGCCCTGCACTTCGACACGGAAGAAGCGATGTCACTCGTGGCGGCAGCGCTGCAGACGGAAACGCGGACGGATGCGCCGACCTGACCTCGACGACCTACGTGCTCAGTCGGGGAGAACAGTCGGCAGTCGGTTCTCTACGAACTGACATAATGTGCATTATCGGCGTTTACCAAGAGTCGTCAGAAGAGGCTCAGCCGCCGAACTCAGACTGAATGATCACCGGTGTCTGATTCACGGCACACGCTTCGCCGATCGGGCCGGTCAGTTCCTGAGCAGCCGCCGTCGTCACGGCCGATCCCACCGCACGGGTCGGATCGGACACCGCCCGCGACATTCGAGCAAACTCTTCGCGCAACGACGATTCAGCCGTGTTCGCGAGGTCTTCGAGTTCAGCGGACGCCGCGTCCACGCGCAAAGCCCACTCGGTCTCGTCGAACGCGTTGTATTGCGTGTATCCGGTGTCGGCGTTCAGGAGTGCGCTGTACACATCGGAGAACCGCGTACAGTCCGACGTCAGCGCAGCGTCGACGACGAACTCATCGGTGGAGAATTCCGTTGTGGCCACCCACGCGACACCGTCGGCGACGAACACGCCGAGGGTCGGTCCTGTCTTCGCCGTAATGGGCCATGTGAGCTCGCTCTCGCCGTCACAGGTACCGGACAGCGGAGCTTGTCCGAGCATCATCGAGTCCCCGAGCTCCAGGGAGAAGGGTTCACCGCCGTCGCATTCGAACGTCACGGCCACGGAGCGCGCTTCCGCCGGAATCGGCAAGTCCACTCCCGGGAACCCGGTCGGCCCCACACCAGAGATCGCATCGTCGACGGCGACGGATGGTTCGGGTTCCGGCAGCCCCGACAGCTCCCCTGAGCCCGCGTCATCCGTTGCACACCCGCTCAATCCCAGTGCAACCGCGGCCACGAAGAGTGAGACGGATGACCGCATCCGTCTCACACCGTTCGCCGACCAGGACGTCTGCGTTCGCCGCGTACCGTTCCTCATCTCAGGTTGCGCGCAACTCGGCGAGGGCTGAGAAGGTCATCCGCGGCGGGTCCTCCCCGGTCATCACGGTAGCGAGAGTCTTCGTGCATGATCGGCAGCGGACGATCGCGACGGCCCCGTCGATCTCCACCCAAGCCTCGGCGATCGGCGCGGCCGAGCCACACGCACCGCAGACCGCGATCATCTCGGTCGGTTCGCCGCCGAACAGTCGCTCGAGGGCGCCGGCCAGGACGTTGCCGTCGACGTAGTCCGCGTGGGCCGCACGCCTGTGTGGATCCATCATCCGCCCCCGAATCTCTCGGTCTTGATGCGCGCAGGATCGTGCCCGAGCTCGACGAGCCTGCGCGCGACGACCTCGACGAACGCCGTCGGCCCGCACACGTACACGGTCGGAGCATCCGACGCGGGAAGAACGGCGGCGGCGATCGTCTCCGCGTTCAGCCGGCCGACGACTCCCGGCCAGCCTTCGGGGGCGTGCTGCGTGAAAGCCCAGGTCAGCTCGAGCCCCTGCTCCCCCAGCGCCATCAGGTCATCACGATATATCGCATCTTCGGGGGACTTCACCGAGTACAGCAGCCGGAACGTTTGCCCGGTAACCGCGGCGGCCCGAGCGCGGGCGATCGCGCGGAGCGGAACGATCCCCGATCCTCCCGCGATGAGTTGCACGGGGGATGCGTCGTCCTCGCGCCAGACGAAGTACCCGCCCAGCGGGCCGAGGATCTCGAGATGATCGCCCGGCTGTGCGTCGAACGCGAGGTACGGCGACACCTCACCCTCGGGGTGCGCGTCGACCGCGAGCTCGATCCGCTCCCCCGGCCCGGATGTGCCCAGAGAATATGAGCGCACAGCCTGGTAGCCATCCTCGGCGGTGAGTCGAACGTCCACGTGCTGGCCGGGCAGATTACCGCCCCAACCGGGCACTTCTACGCCTAGCAGCCGTGCGTTGGGCGTCACCATCGTCACGTCGGCGACCCGCGCCACGGCCCACGTTCGCGGGGTCACCAATAGCGTTCCTCGGTCCACGGGTCACCGTGCGTGTGGTAGCCGTTCTGCTCCCAGAATCCCGGGTCGTCGTGCGCCTGCATCGTTATGCCGCGCACCCACTTCGCGCTCTTCCAGAAGTACAGATGCGGCACGAGCAGACGCGCGGGACCACCGTGTTCGGGGTCGAGCGGTTCTCCATCGAAGTCGAACGCGATCCAGGCCTTTCCGCCCAGCAGATCCTCGAGTGCGAGGTTCGTCGTGTAACCGCCGTACGAGTGGACCATCACGTACTTCTCGGCCGTGTCGATGCCGGCGAACAGCGTGTCGACCGACACACCGCGCCAGGTCGTCTCGAGCTTCGACCACCGCGTGACGCAATGGATGTCGGTGTGCACGTCCTCGATCGGCAGGTCATGGATCTCGTCCCATGACCAGTTGGTGACGACACCTGTCTCCGTCCCGATCGAGAAGGTCCACTCCGCCGTGTCGATCTGGGGGGTCGGGCCCGCGGAGAGAACGGGGAAGTCCGCCGTCAGGTACTGCCCGGGCGGAAGGCGCGGGTCGCTCTCGCGCCGCCGCTCTCCGAATCCCCGCGAGAAGATCGCCACGTCAGCCTCCCGTCACGCCCGGAACGGGCAATCCAGTCTGCCCTGTGCGGGCAACTCCGAGCCACAGCGTATCCGAGCGCGCCGACCCCTGGCACAGCCGCTTGTCGCAAATCGTTACGCTCGAGAGGTGACCCCCCCACGCGCGCGGCGCCCCTTCGCTTCGGGCCCGGCGCGATGAGCGGCATTCTGACCGGCTTCGCGGTCGTCGGGCTCGCGATCGCTCTGGGTTACGTGCTCGGACGCCAGGGACTGCTCGGCGAGCACGCGCGATTCGTCCTCTCGCGATTGACGTTCTTCGTCCTCTCCCCCTTTCTGCTCTTCGTCGTCCTCGCCGAGGCAGACATCCCCACGCTCTTCTCGGCCCTCCTGCCGGTTTCGGCGCTCACCGCGGTATCGATGTTCGCGGTCTACGGCGTGATCGCACGGGTGCTGTGGCGACGCGGGCTCGGCGACACCGTGGTCGGCGCACTGGGCTCCGGATACGTCAACGCCAACAACATCGGAATCCCGATCGCGCTGTACCTGTTGGGCAACGCTGCCTTCTCGGCCCCGGTGATCCTGGCGCAGCTGCTGGTCTTCATGCCGATCGCGCTCGTGCTGCTGGACGCATCGACGAGCGCATCGGCGCCGTCCGTCGGCCGCATCCTCAAGCAGACCGCCCGAAACCCCATGCTGATCGGCGCGGCTCTCGGCGTCGTCGTGGCGCTCACCGGCGTCCGCCTGCCGCCGGTGGTGTGGGAGCCGATCGCACTGATCGCTGGGGCATGCGTCCCCATCCTGCTGATCTCGTACGGACTCTCGCTTCCCGGGTCTCGGGTGCTGACGGCGAAGGGGCGTCGCCGCGACATCCTGTTGGCGAGCGGGCTCAAACTTGTCGCGATGCCGCTCGTCGCGTGGGCGCTCGCGCAATTCGTCTTCGCTCTCCCCCGCGACCAGGTCCTGGCCGTCGTCGTGTTGGCCGCGCTACCGACCGCGCAGAACGTCTTCAATTTCGCGCAGCGATACGACGTCGGCGAACGGATCGCTCGCGACACGATCTTCCTGACGACGATCGGATGCATCCCCGTGCTGCTCGTGGTCGCGCTCCTGCTGTCGTAGTTCCGCATCGACACGCCAGTAACAAGCACGTGATCTCGGGGCTCGACAGCGCTAATCTGGTGTCTCACAGGTATTTCCCAGAAAGGACGCTCCCATGTCCACCGACATCCCCGTCGAAAAGGCCGCTGTCAACGGCATTCGCACCGCCCTCGGTCTGAGCGGCGCGATCGCCCTCATCGTCGGCATCCTCATCCTCGTCTGGCCCGGCCGGACGGCCATCGTCGTCACCGCCATCATCGCCGTCTACGCCGTCATCGGCGGTCTCGTATATGCCGGTCTCGGCATCTTCTCCAAGTCCATGGGCGGATGGTCCCGCGTCGGACACATCGCGCTCGGCGTGCTCTACGTCGTCGCGGGCATCATCGCGTTCTTCAACCTGGGCATGACCGCCGCTTGGCTCGCACTTTTCCTCGGCGTCCTCGTAGGCATCATGTGGATCGTCGAGGGCGTCGTCGCACTCACGACCCTCGGCGGCTCCGCACCCAAGGGATGGACGATCTTCTTCGCGATCATCAGCATCATCGCGGGTATCGTTCTGCTCTTCTCGCCGCTCTGGGGTGCTCTCGTGCTCTGGTGGCTGCTCGGCATCTCGCTGGTCGTGCTCGGCATCATCCAGATCGTCCGCGCCTTCAGCTTCAAGTCTCTCTAGGCGCCCACCGGTCGATCGAACGCGAAAAGCGCGCATCCCCTCGTTCGGGATGCGCGCTTTTCGTTCGTCCGATCAGACGAAGTCGCTGGTGTCCCCGACCAGGCGCGTGTTGTCCTCGGGAATCGGGTCGACAGCCGCCCGGGCGATTTCAGCGGCGAACTCGCCCACGTTGTAGAGCTTGCCGGCGGACTCGCGACGAGAAGCGATGGCGCCCGGGTTCGCGCGCTCGAGGAGGGTCGCGGTGATCGTGCCCTCGATCATGTCGCCGGACACCACGACGAACTCGATACCGCGCTCGGTCAGGTCGGGGATCAACTCGCGCAGAGCGTCCTCTCCGGCGCGCTTCGACAAAGCGACGGGCTCGTACTCGGGCATCGTCGGAGTCGTCCGGATGAAATGCGCCTGGTGGCTCGTCACGAACACGACACGAGAACCCGCACCGAGCAACGGCAGGGCGCGCTGCAGCGCACCGACCTGGGCATCACGGTTCAACAGAAGCGCGTAGTCCTCGCCCATTCCGCTCTCCATACCGCCCGAGGCGTTCAGGACCAGGATGTCCAGCCCACCGAACTCCCGCTCGACCTCGGCGTACATCGTGCCGACCGAGTCGGCGTCGGTGAGGTCTGCACCGATGACGAGCGCTCGAACACCGAGCTCGCGGACCTCTGCGGCGAGCTTTTCGGCGCGGGGCGCCTTGTTGCGGAAGTTGATGACGACATCCGCGCCCGCCTCGGCGAGATAACGAACCGTATCGGCGCCGATTCCGCGGGAGGAACCCGTCACAAGCACCCGCTTTCCTGCGAGCGAACCGGGTGCGAGGGGCTGTGACATGCGTACTCCTGGGGTGGCGAGGTGAGACGCTCTCGACCCTACCAAGCGGGCATCGATCGCCCGTCGTTTCGGCAGATCCCCCGGCCTTTCGGCGATACCCGCGTGCTAGGTTGATTGAGGAGGAGGCCTACCGTGGAACTCATCCAGAACATCGAGCAGTTCGCGTGGATCGGATGGATCGTTCTGATCCTCGTCTTCTTCACGATCGAGACTCTGACGCTCGAGATGACCTTTCTGATGCTCGGACTCGGCGGTCTCGCGGGCCTGGCATCGGACCTCGTAGGTGCGCCGCT
This sequence comes from Microbacterium sp., assembly GCF_044340635.1. Taxonomy (GTDB): domain Bacteria; phylum Actinomycetota; class Actinomycetes; order Actinomycetales; family Microbacteriaceae; genus Microbacterium. The sequence goes on along the minus strand of NZ_JBIITF010000002.1, from coordinate 197,585 downwards.
CTGGCTCCAGGTCATCATCGCCGCCGCTGTCGCCGCTCTTCTGCTTCTCGTGCTTCGGCCGCCACTCCTGCGCCGCCTGCGCCGTGGCGAGGATCCCGTCCTCAGCAATGTCGATGCACTCCGCGGCATGCTCGGCGTCGTCGTCGCCACCGTCGGCCCGATGGGCGGACAGGTCCGCCTCGCGAACGGCGAAACGTGGTCGGCACGCGCAGCGACGGCGATCGAGATCACTCCCGGCGTGGCGGTCACCGTCGCCCTGATCGACGGGGCTACGGCCGTCGTCCAACCGGTGGAAACAACGCAAGCAATCCAGGAGGACTTCCCCGCATGATCGAGGACATCATCCCCACCGCAATCGGCTGGGCGCTCGCGCTCGTCGTCTTCATCTTTGTGGTCGTGGTGATCGTGCGGTCCATCCGCATCATCCCGCAGGCCTCTGCTGGGGTCGTCGAACGGCTGGGCCGGTACCACCGCACCCTGATGCCGGGCCTGAACGTGCTCGTTCCGTTCATCGATCGGGTACGCCCGCTCATCGACCTGCGCGAGCAAGTCGTCTCGTTCCCCCCTCAGCCCGTCATCACCGAAGACAACCTCGTCGTGTCGATCGACACCGTCATCTACTTCCAGGTGACCGACCCGCGCGCAGCGACGTACGAGATCAACAATTACCTCGGCGCCGTCGAACAGCTCACGACCACGACGCTCCGTAACGTCGTCGGTGGCTTGAACCTCGAAGAAGCGCTGACGAGCCGCGACGAGATCAACCAGAAACTCCGCATCGTCTTGGATGAGGCCACGGGCAAATGGGGCATCCGCGTCGGTCGTGTCGAGCTCAAGGCCATCGACCCGCCCGTCTCGATCCAGGACTCGATGGAGAAGCAGATGCGCGCCGAGCGTGACCGTCGCGCACTCATCCTGACCGCCGAGGGAACGAAGCAGTCCGCGATCCTCACGGCCGAGGGTGCGCGGCAGGCAGAGATCCTGCGCGCCGAGGGCGACAAGGCCGCGGCGGTCCTGCGTGCCGAGGGTGAGGCCGAGGCCATCCAGACCGTCTTCCACGCCATCCACGTGGGCGACGCGGACGAGAAGCTGTTGGCGTACCAGTACCTCCAGATGCTGCCCAAGATCAGCGAAGGCGAGTCGAACAAGCTCTGGATCATCCCGAGCGAGTTCACGGCGGCACTGAGTGGCATCACGAGCGCCTTCGGCGTGAAGCCTGCGGCATCAGCACCGCCTACTCCCCCGTCGTCGAATAGTCCCGTTCCGCCTCTCGCCTGACCCGTTTCTCGTGAGCCACCCCTGGTTCGCCGGTGCAGGCACGCCGCGTGTGCTCGCCCATCGCGGGCTCGTGACGCCGAGCATGGCGCGTGAGGGCGTCGCCGAGAACTCCTTCGCCGCTCTGGCGCAGGCGCACTCGGCCGGCGTGCTCTACGTCGAATCCGACTGCCATGTCACTCGCGACGGGGTCGTCGTGTTGTTCCACGACAGTGACCTGAAACGGGTGACAGGCGACCCCCGCCCGATCGCGAGTGTCGAGGTGAGTGAGCTCAGCGATCTGATGGCATCGCGCGGTGGTCTCGCCACTCTTGCGCAGGCGCTCGACGCGTTTCCCACCCTGCGGTTCAACCTGGACGTCAAGGCGCCGGGGGCGGCAAGGTCCGTGGGACGCGAGGTCGCCGCCCACGGCGCGCGAGTGCTGCTCACGAGCTTCTCTGATCGCAGGCGCCTCGCCGCGATGTCCACAGCCCGCTCTACGGCCGCTGTCGTGCAGCCTGCGACATCCGCGGGTACTGCCACAATCGCCCGCCTCGTCGCCGCGGTGGCGCTCGGTTCATCGCGCGCTGCAACCCGACTCTTCGCGGGAGTGGACGCCATCCAGATCCCCGAACGCCACGGGCGCTTCCCCGTCCTCACCCCGCGTCTCGTCCGAGCGGCGCACGCGGCGGGTGTGGAGGTGCACGTCTGGACAGTGAACGACCCGGCGGACATGCGCCGTCTCGTGGGACGAGGAGTAGACGGGATCGTCACAGACAGGGCCGACGTCGCCCTCGACACCATCGGATAGGCAGGGAGAACACGCGGGCCGTGACTCTGTGCGTTGACTGGGAATGACGCGCACGCACGGCCCGTTCGGATGATCCACCCAGGTCATGACGTTATACCGGAGGAAGGAGTCAAACGACTCCGTCAAACCCACGCCGAGGAGACCACACGATGGCAGATCGCAGCCTACGGGGCATGCGTCTCGGCGCCCAGAGCCTACAGAGCGAAGAGGGCGTCGTATTCATGGAGCGCACGGAGTACACCTACGCGTGTACCGTGTGCGAACGACAGACGAAGCTGGTGTTCGCGGCCGACGCCGAAGCACCGGAGGCCTGGGAGTGCCGCACATGCGGTGCCGAGGCCGCGCTGGTCGTCGACAACGAGGCCGTGACGATCGATCACAGCGCCGACAAGATCCCGCGCACGCACTGGGACATGCTGCTCGAGCGCCGTACCCGGGCCGAGCTCGAGGAACTCCTCGAGGAGCGTCTCGCGTACCTGCGGGCACGCCGCGGCGCCGGCCAGAACCCCGACAGCCTGCTGCTCGGGGCATAGCCCACACGACGAACGAAGAAGGATCGGATGCCGAGGCATCCGATCCTTCTTCGCGTTCGGGGTGCGACGTCACACCCTGCGGCTGCGCCGTCTGAGGACGAGCCCCAGGAGGGCGAGCGCGAATATGCTCACGGCCGAGATCCCGATCGGCACCACGTCGCCCAGCACCACGGCCGGCGTCAGTCCCGTCCGCAGCGGAACGTCCGTGAGCATGTAGCCGGCCTCGTCCACGGGAAGACTGTCGATCACACGACCGTCAGGCGCGATCACCTGGCTCGTGCCCACGGTCGAGAGGTTGACCACGGCCCGACCGGTTTCGATCGCGCGCATCCGTGCGAATGTCAGCTGCTGCAGATTCTCGTCCGTCCCCCGGAAATCCGCGTTGTTGGTCTGGAACATGTAGACCTGGGCACCCTCGCGTGCTCCGTTCCAGATGACCTCGTCGTAGATGACGTCGAAGCAGATCGCGAGGCCGACACCGACATCATCGACATCGAAGAGCGGCGTGGCACTGCCCGGGGTGTACTCGCGCTGGATCAGGTCGATCAGGTCGGGCGCGAACAGACGGTAGAACCAGCGATCCGGGACGTACTCACCGAAAGGTACAGGGTGCCTCTTGTCATAGCTGGCAACCGCGCCCTCCCCCGCCTCCCACAGCATCGACGTGTTGAAGTACAGTCCGTCCCGTTCCGTGGCGGCGTTCACGATCAACGGCGCATCAACACCCTGGGCGACATTATCCAGCGTCCTCGCGGTGTCCGAATTGTTCAACGGGTCCGAGTCCAAGCCACCCTCAGGCCACAGCAGCACGTCCATCTCTTGGCCATAGAGCGGCCGGGTGGCCGCGAGTTGCGCGCCGAGTACGGCGTTCGCGGGTGCGCGATCGAAATAGCCCGAGGGACCGTTCCCCTGTACGGATCCCACACGCATGGTTCCTGCGTCTGTGGTGGGAAACTGCGGCGCGACGGCGATCAACAGGATGACGACAGCCGCGGGTGCCGCGGTCCGCAGGTCGCGGAACCGTGCGGCGCGCACGTATTCGATCAGCGCTGCACAGAACGCCACCACGAGGAAAGACAATCCCGTGATGCCGACCCAGGACGTCGCCTCCGCAAAGGGTCCGTTCGTCTGGGTGATGCCCACCCGACCCCAGGGATATCCGCCATAGGGCCAGGTCCCCACGACCAGTTCGCGCACGCACCACAAGCCGGCGACGACGGCCGGCAGCGCTATGAGACGCGACCACAGTCCCGGCAGGACTCGGGGCAGCCATCGGTATGCCAACGCGATCAGGATCGTCAACGCGGCCGTGATGGCCGCCTCGAACAACGACAGGGCGAGCCAGGGAACGGGGCCGAGATAGCGTGCCGTGAAGACCTGATTCGAGAGGAAGAAGGGTGCCCCGAAGGAGAATCCCACCAGGACGGCGCCCCACGCGCCCCGTCCGATGATCGCGACGAGCGCGAGCACGACGGCGACGAAGGCTGCGGGCCACCAGGCGACATCGGGGTACGCCAGATCGAGTGAGAACCCGGCAGCGACCGACGCGAGAACGGCGGCCCACAACGGCAGCAGGGGCCGGGTCACGGGCTCAGACACCCGAGTACGCGACGATCCCGCGCCGCACCGCATCGAGCGCGGTCCGTGCCGTGCGCCCCAACTCTCCGTCCGCGACGATCGAGAGCTGATCGAGAAGATCGATCAACTGTTTGCACCACCGCACGAAGTCGCCGGCCGCCATGTCGGCGTCTTCGAGGACACGGTCCAGAGGCATTCCGCGCGCCCAGGCGCGTATCGCACGCGCAAGGCCGGTGGCGAGGGGTTCCGATCCGGGCAGACGGTGCTCCCGCTCGAGGTCATCCAGGTCGGACCAGAGTTCTTCCGTCGCGCTCAGCGCTACGCGGAACTCACCACCGGGGAGTCCGTGCTCGCCAGGACCCGCGGAATCGCGGCGAGGCTCGTACACCAGGCAACTGGCAAGCGCCGCCAGAGAGGGGGCATCCAACCGATCCCACAGCCCACGCCGCAGCGACTCCGCGACGAGAAGGTCGCGCTCGCCGTAGATCCGGCGCATCGTGCGTCCCTCGGCGGTCAGCGTGGTTCCGCCGTCCTCCCCCACGCGCAGATAGTCGAGCGCGGCGAGCACATCGGTGACGCGGTCGAACTGACGCGCGACCGTGCCCGTGCGGGTGTCGATCTCGCGACGGGTCTTGTCCGTCTGACGCTTGAGCTTCCAGTACCGCTCGGCCCAGCGCGCGTGCGCCTCACGATCCGGGCAGGTGTGCGACGGATGCCGCTGCATTCGCGTACGGAGATCGCGGATCTGCGTCTGCCGGCGTTCGCGGGCACCCTTCGAACCGAGAAACTCTCCGCGGTTCTGCTTCTCGAGATCGCTCAGCTCGCGTCGGATGCCTGAATACTCGGCGAAGTCGCCTCGATCGCACGTCATCGACTTCTCGTAGCCGGCGAGCGACTCCTCTTGCTCGCGCACCTGGCGGGCGAGGCCGACCACGGCCCGGTCGGCTTGGAACTGCGCGAACGAGGATTCCAGCAGCTCGCGCGCGCGGGCCCGACCGTATCGGTCGATGAGGTTCACGGCCATGTTGTATGTGGGCCGGAAGCTCGAGTGGAGCGGGTATGTGCGCCGCGAGGCGAGCGCCGCGACCGCCTGCGGGTCGAGCCCCTCGGTCCATTGGATGACCGCATGGCCCTCGACGTCGATCCCACGCCGGCCGGCGCGGCCCGTCAGCTGGGTGTACTCCCCCGACGTGATGGCGACCCGCGCCTCACCGTTGAATTTCTCGAGCTTCTCGAGAACCACGGTGCGCGCGGGCATGTTGATGCCGAGAGCAAGGGTCTCGGTCGCGAACACGGCCCGCACGAGTTTGCGTTGGAAGAGTTCTTCGACGACTTCTTTGAAGGCGGGGAGGATTCCAGCGTGATGCGCCGCGACGCCCCGCTCCAGATTCTCGCGCCACTCCCAGAACCCCAGCACGGCCAGGTCCTCGTCGGGGAGCGAGCGCGTCCGGTCCTCCACGACAGCGCGGATCTCGGCGCGCTCCTCGGGAGTCGTGAGACGGAGGTTGGCGCGTCGGACCTGCGCGACCGCCTGTTCGCACCCGGCTCTGCTGAAGATGAAGAAGATCGCGGGCAGCAGATTGTTGCGGCGCAGCAGTTCGACGACCTCGGGCCGATCCATCCGCTCGATGCGCTGCACATTGCTCGGCCGCACCGGACGTTGGCCTCCTGGGCGTTGACCGCCCTTCTGTGGACGCCCCCGCAACTGCTCGTAGCGACCGGACTGCCGACCGCTGTTCATGCTCTGCGCGCGCCGATTGTTCTCGAAGTTGGGTCCCTTGAACGACCGGATGCGCATCAGCTCTTGGTTGACCTGCGCCGTCGCGATCCCGGCCCGATCGTCGAACAGCGGCAGGAGGTCGCTGCGCACGAGCACGTGCTGCTCGAGCGGCACAGGCCGGGTCTCGGAAACGATCACCTCGGTATCGCCGCGGACCGTATCGAGCCAGTCGCCGAACTCTTCGGCGTTCGACACCGTGGCCGAAAGCGAGACCAACCGCACCGAGCGGTGCAGGTGGATGATGACTTCCTCCCACACGGCACCACGGAAGCGGTCGGCGAGGTAGTGCACCTCATCCATCACGACGAAGGAGAGATCGCGCAGCGCCGGAGAGTCGGCGTACAGCATGTTGCGCAGCACCTCGGTCGTCATGACGACGACGCGGGCGTTGCCGTTGATATTCGTGTCTCCGGTCAGCAGACCGACCTGGTCGGCGCCGTAGACCTGCTGCAGCTCACGGAACTTCTGGTTCGAGAGCGCCTTCATCGGCGTCGTGTAGAACGCCTTGCCGCGTGCCGACAGCATCGCCAGATGGATGGCGAACTCACCGACGATCGTCTTGCCTGCGCCGGTGGGAGCCGCTACAAGCACGCTGCGTCCCTCTTCGAGGGCCTGGCATCCGGCGATCTGGAACGGGTCGAGGTCGAACGGCTGCGCCGCGGCGAAAGCGGCTGTCACGGGGTGTCGCTGCGCTTCGCGTGCCGCAGCGAAACGTTCGGCCGGCGACGGGACCTCGGCCGAGGGACTCACCCGTCGAGCCCGGGCGTCGGGAGGAGAGGCTGGCGCTTGCTACGACGCCGATCGAAGAGCACCGACAGCCCCGCGGCCGCGAGATACAGGATGATCATCATCCCGGCCAGAAGCAGCATGGAGGCGATGTCTGCCGCCGGCGTCGCCAGCGCGGCGAATGTCGTCGCGATGAGCACCGCCACCCGCCACCCCTTCAGGATGGCGATCCCGCTCATGATCCCGGCGAGGTTGAGCGCCACGAGGAACACCGGCAAGACGAAAGCGACGCCGATCACGAGCAGGAACTTGAAAACGAAGTCGTAGTAGATGTCGTACTTGTAGAACTGAGCCATGCCCGTCGGGACGAAGCTCGCCATGAGCTCGATGACGTGGGGCAGCAGGAAGAAACCGAGCGTGCACCCCGCGAAGAAGAGAGGGATGGCCGCTCCGAGGAACGACCAGGTGTACCGGACCTCCTTGCGGGTGAGACCGGGCATGATGAACGCCCAGACCTGCCACAGCCAGACGGGAGCCGAGATCAACAGGCCGATAGCGAACGAGATCCGCAGACGCAGGTCGAACCCGCCGGTCACGGTGTCGAAGTTCAGCTGGACGTAGGTCCGCCCCTCTTCTTCCGCGATCTGCCTGATCGGGACCGTCAGCAGATCGATGATCGGCCCGGTGATGAAGAAGGCGACGACCATGCCGACCACGAGCGCGAGCGCAGCGATCATCAACCGCTTGCGCAACTCCACGAGGTGCGCGGCGAGAGACATCCGCTTATCGCGGCGCGGTTCGTCCTCCGAGACGGTCGCGCCCGCGTCGGTCGTGACCACGCTCGACTACGGCTTGGCTTCGGGGCTTCCCGCCGGCGGGGGCGGCGTGAGCCCCGTAGCCGACGGCGGATAGGGAGCGGCGGTCTGGTCTGCCTTCGCGCTCTCGGAAGCCGCGTCCTCTTCCTTCATGGCCTTCATCTCGCCCCGGAACACCCGGGCGGACTGGCCCATGCTGCGAGCCAGCGCGGGAAGCTTGGCGGCACCGAAAAGAAGAAGGATCACGGCGAGGAGGATCAGCAGGTGCCATCCAGTCAGGTTTCCTAGCATGTGCTCTCTCCGTCGTATCGCCAGAACGTGCGCAGATTTCAGTCTACCCCGGGTGTGCGGGGGCAGTCCTGAAGGCGCGACGACCTACCGGTACTGAGCAAGCCCCGCACGTGCCCACTCCACAGCGGCGATGCGCGCTTCGTCCGGGGCGACGATCTCGACCTCTCCCCCTCGGCGCGTGGCCAGGCGCTTCAGCTGTGTGGGATCGGCGACCCGGAGCACCGCGCTCGACCGCGCTCCTTCGGCCTTCACCACCGCGTGGTCTAGGAACTGCCCGAGAAGTGGAGCGACATGAGAGCTGAAAAGGATGGTGGCCTCGAGGGGGCCGTCTGCCGTGCCGAAGATGCTCGCCTCGGGATCATCGTGGGCGCCCGCTGGGATGTCGGTGACCACGACGTCGCTGACGCGATCGAGATGGAACGTCCGCATGTCGCGGCGCATGTGGCACCAGCCGCGCAGGTACCACTGGTCGTCCTTGACCATGATCTTGACCGGGTCGACCGTGCGGGTGGTGGGCGAGGCATCCGGCTTCTGATGCGTGAACGACACCGCGAACCCGCGGTCCAGCGCGTCCATGACAGCCGATCGCACCTCGTCCGCCGGATGTGCCGCAACCGTCAACTCGGCGGGCGCTGTGCTCGCGCCGCGCGAGAGCTTCGCGATGAGCCCCGGCACGACACCCTGCGCGGCGACACCCGGTGCTGCACCCGCGAGCTGCAGCCCCGCCAGAAGCGCTGCAGCTTCGCGCGCCGTGAGCCGTGGCGCCCGTTCGAAGGCGACGGTGTTGAGCAGCTGCAGCTCGTCATGCTCGTCGAGCAAATCCCAGTCGATGTCGAACAGCTCGTTGTGCATGCCGTCGGGTAGGCCGATCACGACCAACCCTTCGGCCAAACGTCGCAAGACGTCGGGCGCGACATCGAGCTCGCGCGCGGCCTCGGTGACCGAGACGGGCCCGCGTTCCACCAGATAAGGCACGAGATTCATCACGATCGCGACGCGGTCGATCGCGAGAAGCGGCTTGTCGGCACTCATGCGCTCACCCCGTGCGCTTCGAGGGTCCGCTGCAACCGCGCGATGACCTCGCGCCGCAGCTCCGGCGGGGATTCGACGCGCACCTCGGGACCATAGGAGGCGAGCTCATCGGCGAGAACGTGGATATCGACGAACCGGACATGCAGGATGTCCCCGTCACGCGTACCTCGCCGACGCAGGCGCACCGCGGCCTCGGTCGAATCCTGTACGCGCAACTCGGCAGAATTCTGCGCCGACACACTCTCGAGCCCCACACGAGCGCGCTCCCCTGCACCCACGCGCACCTCGGGATCGAACCCCTCTTTCGTCAGGACGACATCACCGACGATTCGCGAGAGCAGGAAGGTGCGCGTCTGCCCGAGATCGCGGTCGAGCCCGTGCACGTGCCAGCGGCCCTCGAATTCGATCAGCGCGTGCGGTTCGACCGTTCGCACACGCGGGACGTCGTCGCCCGGCTTGACGTAGGTGAACCGCACGACGCGCGCCTGGTCGTTGGCCTGACGCAGCGGGGCGAAGGCGGGGTCGCGAGCCGAGATCCGCGGGGCGAAGCCGATGATGGGCTCGTCGACGTCGATTCCGAGCGCACGGATCTTCCGGAGAGCGGCGCTCGCGTCCGCCGACATCGAGCTCTCGCCCCACACCGCCGCGGCAAGGTTCAGGACAGCCACCTCCGCGGGCGTGAACGTGATGTCCTCGGGCAGCAGGTACTCGGCCTTGGGAATCACGTACCGCGCCTCGCGCATGTCGTCCGGGTCGGCGTGGTCCCCCACCGTGTGGATCGGTACTCCCAGGTCGCGGAGAGCATCCTTGTCGCGCTCGAACATCTTCTCGAGCGCATCAGAGCTGCGACCCTCCGCGCGCGCCTCACGATAGCCCGAGACGGACGAGAGGATCTGCTCCTTCGTCAGCCCGTACCGGTGTGCCATGAGCGCGACGGTCAGACTGAGCAGTCGCTCCTCGGGCGCTATCTTCTCCGGCACGGACCCATCCTAGGCGCGGGCACGGAACCCCAGACGGGGCGCGGGATCACTCCGGCAGTTCGTCGAGCCCCAGGATGTCCACCACGAACACGAGCGTCGAGTCTGCCGGCACCGCACCGTTCGCCTGATCGCCGTAGCCGAGCTCGGGCGGGACGACGATGAGCACCTGCGAACCCACCGTCTGGCCGCGAAGACCCTCCGCGAACCCCTCGACGACCTGATCGAGCGAGAACGAAACGGGCGTCTTGCCCCACGACGAGTCGAATTCGGACTTGTCGTCCCAGAGCACACCGGTATACGCGACACGAACGGGCACATCTCCGGTCACCTCGGCGCCGGTGCCCTTCTTCAGGACCTCGATCTTCAGATCCGTCGGCGGGGCGCTGTCGGGGACGATGATCCCCGGACGTCCATCGGGTGCGCGAACGACGCTCGGCAGGCCGTTCTCGGTCACGAACTGATCGTCACCGTCCGCCTTCGGCAGATAGACCTTCTGCAGGTCGACGGACAGGATCGCCGTGCCGTCCTCGGTCAGGCCCAGGCTCGCCGCGGACTCGGCCGGCAACGAAGCGCTCGGCATCAGCGTCAAGACGCGGCTTCCCTCACGGGCACAGACGAGGGAATCCTCGAGCCCCGGAAACGTCGTCGTCCATTCCGACAGCGGGCGCGCCTGCGCCGCGTCGCCGTCGAAGAGGGTCGCGCCGAGGCGTTCCCCGGTCGACCCGTCGAAGAGCACGATGTCTGCGAGCACGAGCTGATCAGACGTCGAGATGGCGAGTCCGTCACCCTCGATGGGATCCGTCCAGACCGTCTCGTCCGTGATCACGGGGGTATACGCGTCCAGTTCGGGCTCGGAGCCGAAGGCGCCCGTCACGGTCGCCGGGAGCTCGGTCCCAGGAGAGGCGGGCCGGACACACGACGTGTCCGTCGTGTCAGCCGACGAGCACCCGACGAGTCCGACGCCGACGAGACCGACCGCGACCGCGGCTACGAGGAATTTACGCACGGGCATCAGTCTACGGTCGGCGCTTCGGCGTCACTGTCAGGCGCAGTGCCCGGGCCAGCGTCAGAGTCAACGTCCGAGCCATCGTCTGCAGCGGTGTCGGCAGTCCCGTCGCCGATCCGCCGAGCGTCGGCGGCACGCTGCGCTTCGCGCACCCGCTTGCGCAGGTTCTTGTCGGTGATATCGCGGTCGCCCACGGCACCCGGTGTCCACAGCTCCACGTCTTCGTCGCCGTAGCTCGACTTCGAGGCGCGGCGTTTCTGCTCAGGCGCGATCGCTCCGGGAGCGAGACGGCGAGCCGAGATCAAGAAGCCCGTGTGCGCGACCATCCGATGGTCGGGCCGGACCGCAAGGCCCTCCACGTGCCATCCGCGCACCATGGTCTCGGATGACTCGGGTTCGGTGAACAGCGCCGTGCCGCGCAAGAACTCGGCGACACGCGAGAGCTGCGTCGCCGTGGCGACGTAGCAGATCACGACGCCGCCGGGTCGAAGCGCCTCGGCAACCACACCGATGCACTCCCAGGGGGCCAGCATGTCGAGCACGACGCGATCGACACTCGCGGGCTCGGTCGCCGCGGGCATCTCCTCGGCGAGATCGCCGACGACGACCTGCCAGGTCGGCGGCTCCTCGCCGAGGAAGGTCTGGACGTTCGCCCGGGCAACCTCCGCGAAGTCCGCGCGACGCTCGAACGAGACCAGCTGCCCGGCCGGGCCGATCGCCCGCAGCAACCACAGCGACAGCGCGCCCGAGCCCACCCCCGCCTCGACGACCGTCGCGCCCGGGAAGACGTCCGCCTGCGCGAGGATCTGCGCCGCATCCTTCGGGTAGACGATCGCGGCACCGCGCGGCATCGACATCACGAAATCGCGCAGGAGCGGACGGAGCGCGAGGTACTCGTGACCCGCACTGTTCTCCACGACCGAACCATCCGGCAGCCCGATGAGCGCTTCGTGACGCAGAACGCCGTGGTGCGTGTGCAACTCGCCGCCGGCACGCAGGGTGATGGTGTGCAGGCGACCTTTGGGACCGGTCAGCTGTACCCGATCACCCGCGCCGAATGGCCCGGACGTGCGCGGACCCTCGTGCTGCTCGGCGCCGGTCATGCGACGTGCCCGGCGTGCAGGCCGCGTTCGGCATGCATACGTGCGACATCCGCGACGCCCACTCCGGCCAGTGTCTCGATGATGACCGAGGTGCCGGTACCCGCCAGCGAGACGAGATTCGGCACGCCGATGACGGTGCAGCCCGCCGCGACCGCCGAGCGCACCCCGTTCGGGGAGTCCTCGATGGCGACCGTGTCGCTGATCTCGACACCGAGCAGTTCCGCAGCCTTGAGGTAGGGGTCGGGGAACGGCTTGGGCCGTTCGACGTCGTCTCCGGCGACGATCAGGTCGAAGGCGTCGAAATCGAGCAGATCCACGATCGACGTCGCCATCCGGCGCATCGACATCGTCACGAGGGCCGTCGGGATACCCGCCTCGCGCAGACCCATCAGCAATTCGCGCGCTCCCGGGCGGAACGGCACGCCGCCGCTCGCGAGCGAGGCCAGCACATCGTCTGTCAGGCGATCGATGATCTCGGGAACACTCATCCGCACGCCGGCGGCCTGAAAAATGCGGGCCGAGTCTTCGAGTCCGAGACCGACGAGCTGCAAAGCCTGTTCGTGTGACCACGTCCCTCCGAAGCTCTCCACGAGCGGGGTCTCGGCCGCCATCCAGTGGGGTTCTGTGTCAACGAGGGTTCCGTCCATGTCCCACAGGACAGCACGCGGATGGGGATGGGTCACCCGCCCTATGCTACCGAGCGCCTCGCGCCGAGCCTGGACCGTGCCCGAGCGTGAGCGCCTATCCTGGAGTGATTCCGCGCGACGACATCCGTCATCACGTGGACCGCACGCCCAGGAGGCGCGGGGAGGAGGCGCGGTGGAAGGTCTCGGACGCAGAGTGCTCGTCGTCGCATTCGATGGGTGGAACGACGCGGGCGAAGCAGCCTCGGCTGCCCTCGGGGTGCTGCGTGGCGCGGGAGAATTCGAACCCGTCCACTCGGTCGATCCGGAGCTCTACTTCGACTACCAATACACGCGCCCATCGGTGGCCATGGATGCCGAAGGGCGTCGCTCGCTGCGCTGGCCCGAGGCGACCATCCTTCGTCCCGCGCAACGCACCCGTGGCACGCAGCTCTGGCTGCTCACGGGAGTCGAGCCGGCGCGGGCCTGGCAGGCGTTCGCCGCCGAGCTCGTCGACGTCGCCCTCCGCGAGGACATCACGGGCATCGTCGGCCTGGGGTCGATGATGTCCGACGTCCCGCACACGCGCCCCATCTCGGTTTTCGCGGGTACCGAGAACGAGCGCATCCGAGAGAGCCTCGGCCTCGAGCGCAGCACGTACGAGGGGCCCGTCGGCATTCTGTCCGTCCTCTCGGCCGCGGCGGAAGAGGCCGGGATCCCCGCCGTCGGACTCTGGGCGAGCGTGCCGCACTACGTCGCAGGACATACGCCCTCGCCGAAGGCGACCCTCGCGCTGCTGGACCGCCTCGAGGATGTCGCGGGCGCACCTATTGAGCGGGGCGATCTGCCGACCCAGGCGGCGACGTGGGAGGCATCCATCGACGCCGCTGCCGCCGACGACGAAGAGATGACGGAGTACATCCGCCAACTCGAGCGCACCCGCGACACATGGGACTCGCCCGAGGCATCCGGCGACGCCATCGCTCAGGAGTTCGAGCGCTACCTGCGCCGGGGCGGCGACGGGCCGTCCAAGCCCGGCCGCGACGATCCGCGCCGCTGACGCTCGCCGCTAACGCGCCCGCCGATCACTCACCGTCTCGTCGTGCCACTCGCGAACGGACGCGACCCGCCGTACGGCCCGTGTTCTCGCGGCGTGTTGCGTCCGTTCGCGGATGAATGGGCGCGGGTCAGTACGGCTGTAGCACGCCCATCGACAGCAGAACGATCAGGGCGCCGCCGAGCAGCAGGCGATAGATCACGAACGGCAGGAAGCTGCCGCGCTTGAGGTACCGCATGAGGAACGCGATGACCGCGAGGCCCACGATGAACGCGACGATCGTCGCGGCGACCGTGTCGAACAGGCTGTAGGGGCCACTCGGGCCCTCGAAGCTCTGCACGAGCTCGTAGAACCCGGACCCGAACACGGCGGGCACGGCGAGCAGGAAGGCGTACTCGGCAGCCGCGGGACGGGTGTAGCCGAGCGTCAGACCCATCGTCGTCGTCGCGCCCGAGCGCGATACGCCCGGAATGAGCGCGAGCGCCTGAGCGAATCCGAGCGCCAGACCGTGCGGGTAGGTGAGGTCCTTCAGCTCGCGCGTGCGGCGACCCCAGTAATCCGCGGCACCGAGCAGCAGGCCGAACACGATCAGCACGATCGCGACGAGCCAGAGGTTTCGGAACGTGCCGCGGATCGTGTCCTGGAACAGGTATCCGAGAACCGCGATCGGCACGGAGCCGATGATGATGAGCCAACCCATCCGCACGTCAGGGTCGCTGCGGGGTACCTTGCCCGCCAGCGAGTGCGCCCAGCGCGAGATGATGCGGACGATCGTGCCCCAGAAGTACACGAGCACCGCGGCCTCGGTGCCGATCTGCGTGATGGCGGTGAAGGTCGCCCCGGGGTCGGTCGCCGACGGCAGGAACTCGCCGAGGATGCGCAGGTGCGCGCTCGACGAGATGGGCAGGAACTCGGTGAGTCCCTGCACGATGCCGAGGATGAGGGCTTCGATGAACTGCATGGGCCACTTTCGGTGCGAGGTGTTGAGGGCAGGAGCGGATGAGCGGCCAAAGACCGGATCATCCGTAAGTCAGTATCGGCGAAGCAGATCGGTGAGCACGCGCTGACCGAACTCGAGCGACTCGATCGGCACGCGTTCGTCGATGCCGTGGAACATACCCGTGAAGTCCAGGTCGGCGGGGAGGCGCAACGGCGCGAAGCCGAAACCCGCGATGCCGAGAGCCGCCAGCGCCTTGTTATCGGTGCCGCCGCCCATCAGATACGGGATGACGGGCACACCCGGATCGTGCTCGCCGAGCACCGCGACCATCTCGTCGACCAGCGATCCGGCGAAAGGCACCTCGAGGCCGATGTCGGCGTGCACGATCTCGATCTCGACGTCGTCACCGATGATGTGCCGGATGTCGGCGAGTGCCGCCTCTTCGGTGCCCGGCAGAACCCGCACGTCGATCAGCGCTTCGGCGTGATCGGGAATCACGTTGTGCTTGTAGCCCGCGGTGAGCCCCGTCGGGTTGGTGGTCGTACGGAAGGTCGAACGCAAGAATCCCTCAGCCGGTCCCGCGTGCGCCGCGAGCGCGTCCGGGTCGCCCGTGCCTGTTCCCGTGAGGGCGGCGAGGCCCTCGAGCAACTGGGTCGTCGTCGCGGTGAGGCGCACGGGCCATTGCGTACGACCGAGGGCAGCGACGGCCTCGGCCAGGCGGGTCACGGCGTTGTCGGGGTGCAGACGGGAACCGTGACCGGCACGGCCCCGAGCGATCAGGCGGATCCAGATCAGGGCCTTCTCACCGACCTGCAGCAGATACGCCCGGCGGTCGTCGACCGAGATGGAGTAGCCCCCGACCTCGCTGATCGCCTCGGTCGCCCCCGCGAACCATTCGGGACGCTGGGCGACGACGAGTTGGGAACCCTCTACACCGCCGTTCTCTTCGTCGGCGAAGAATGTGACTATCACGTCTCGTTCGGGCTGCTCCCCGGCGCGCAGAAGATCGGCGATCGAGACAAGGATCATGGCATCCATGTCCTTCATGTCGACCGCTCCCCTGCCCCAGAGCATTCCGTCGCGCACTTCACCGGCGAACGGATCGACGCTCCAGCCCTCCGCCGGGGCGGGCACGACATCGAGGTGCCCGTGCAGGATCAGAGCGGGCTGGGACGCATCGCGGCCCGGGATCCGGGCGTGGACGTTGGTGCGTTTCGGAATGGGCTCGAAGTAGTCGACCGCCAGCCCGAGGGCTTCCAGGTAGGCGCCGACGTACTCCGCAGCCTCGCGCTCGCCGATCGCCTTGCCGCCACCCCAGTTGGAGGTGTCGAAGCGGATCAGGTCACGCGCGATCCGAGCGACTTCGGGCAGATTCTGCCCGGAGAGGGACGACGATGAGGACGCATCAGCTCCGGGCATGCCGACCACGCTACCGGGGTCGGGGTAGTCGGCCGAGTCGTGATAGTCTCGATCCTCGGTTGCGAAAGCAGCTCACCCATGCGCGGGTGGCGGAATAGGTAGACGCGCTAGCTTGAGGTGCTAGTGCCCTTTAACGGGCGTGGGGGTTCAAGTCCCCCCTCGCGCACAGCGGTAAAGAAGGCCCCGGATCTGGGATTTCAGATCCGGGGCCTTCTTCATTGAACGCCCGCTCGCGGAGCGCGGTACCGCCCCAGTCGCCTAAAATCGAGAGCATCGTGACATCTGAAGAAAAGACCGGACCTGCCGACCATCGCCCGGCGGACCCCCGCGTGGTCGACGAGGCGAAGCGGCGACGGACGATCGCGATCATCTCCCACCCCGACGCGGGTAAGTCGACACTGACCGAGTCGCTGCTCCTCAACGCGCACGCCGTCTCCGAGGCCGGCGCCGTGCACGGCAAGTCGACGCGACGCTCGACCGTCTCCGACTGGATGGAGATGGAGAAAGCGCGCGGGATCTCGATCAGCTCCGCCGCGATCCAGTTCATCGTCGAGGACGTCGTCGTGACCGTCGTGGACACGCCGGGTCACGCGGACTTCTCGGAAGACACCTACCGCGTACTCTCCGCCGTCGACACGGCCGTGATGCTGATCGACGCGTCGAAGGGTATGGAGGCCCAGACACTCCGGCTCTTCGAGGTGTGTCGGAACCGAGGCATCCCGATCATCGTCATGATCAACAAGTGGGACCGCCCCGGCCGCGATCCCCTCGACCTGCTCGATGAACTGCAGCGCGTCACGTCCCGCCAGCCGATGCCGCTCAACTGGCCCGTCGGCGAGGCGGGGAGGTTCCTCGGGCTACGGGATGTCACGTCCGGCGAACTTCTCACGTTCGAGCACGTCGACGGCAACGCGCACCTTCCGCAGATCCAGCTGCATCCCGCGACGGACGCGGCCGGGATGCTCGGGGATGACTGGCAGACCGCCGTCGAAGAAGCCCAGTTGGTCGAACTCGACGGCGGAGAGTTCCGCGCCCAGGCCTTCGCGGATCTGACCGGTATGCCCGTGTTCTTCGGTGCCGCCGTCCGCAACGTCGGCGTCGAGCAGTTGCTGCGTTTCGTCTGCCGCGCCGCACCCTCGGCAACGCCGCGGGTCACCGTGAACGGGACGCCCCGTCCCGTTCACGCGCCCTTCTCGGCACAGATCTTCAAGGTTCAGGCCAACATGGACCCCGCGCACCGAGATCGGGTCGCGTTCATGCGCATCTGTTCGGGCATCTTCACGCGTGGGATGTCCGTGGTGCACGCGCAGACGGGACGCCCCTTCGCGACGAAGTACGCCCTGCAGATGTTCGGTCGCGAACGCGACACCGTCGACACCGCGTGGCCCGGCGACATCGTCGGCCTCGTCAACGCCACGCACCTGCGACCCGGCGACACGCTCTACTCGGAGGACCGGGTCGAGTTCGAGGGCATCCCCTCGTTCACCCCCGAGCTCTTCGCGCTCGCCTCCCCCGTCGATGTCAGCACCGCGAAGAAGTTCCGGAAGGGCATCACGGCGCTCACCGAAGAGGGGGTCGTTCAGCTCCTCGACTCCGAGAAGCGCGGGCCCCAGAACCCCGTGCTCGGTGCGGTCGGTGCGATGCAGTTCGAGGTGCTGTCGGGGCGGATGGCGTCGGAGTTCGGGGTCGAGATACGGCTGACCGACCTGCCCTACACCGTCGCCCGGCTCGTCGACGCCGATACGGCTGCCGCGCTCGCGTCCCGCCGCGACTCGGAGATCGTGATGCGGAAGGCGCAGCGTCTTGCCCTGTTCCGCACCGAGTGGCAGTTGCGCTCGCTGGAGAAGGACATCCCGGGGCTCGCGCTCGACGCCGACCGAGTCGTCGTCGGGCGGTAATCAGCCCATCGACACGCCGAAGACCAGGCCGAGCACGTAGGTCACCGCGGCAGCGCCGAACCCGATCGCGAGCTGCCGGAGCGCGCGTCGGAGCGGGGGTCCACCCGAGAGCAGCCCCACCATCGCCCCGGTCGCGAGCAGCGCGACACCCACGAGAGCCAGCGCCAGCGCGATCGCGGCGACACCCGACAGTCCGAAGATCCACGGCAGCACGGGGATGATCGCGCCCGAGGCGAAGAACAGGAAGCTCGAGCCCGCAGCGGCCCACGCGCCGCCGACCACATCATGCTCGCCCGCGGCCTCCCGGGGCACCGTGAACGGTACTGAGCGGTCGGCCGCGCGCGCCGCCTCGACCGTTAGGCGCGCACGATCCATGGCGTCGTCGATCGCCATCCCCCGCGTGCGGTACACGAGCGCAAGCTCGTTGGCGTCGAGGTCGAGGTCTGGCAGCACATGATCCGCGTATCCGTTGGGTTCGGTCGCCGCGAGCAGTTCACGCTGCGACCGCACGGACACGAACTCCCCCGCGCCCATCGAGAGCGCGCCGGCGAGGAGTCCCGCGATGCCGCTGAAGAGCACGAATTGCGGCGCCGCACCCGTCGCCCCGATACCCATGACCAGGGCGAGGTTGCTGACCAGGCCGTCGTTCGCACCGAACACCGCGGCGCGGAACGTTCCGGACAACCGTCGCCGCCCCCGAGCCGCGAGCCCTCGCACGACCTCGTGATGGATCTTCTCGTCGGCACGCATCGCGGGTGTCGCGGCCGCATCGCTGTCGTAGGGCGACCGACCCTCCGCGTTCTGTGCGAGGGCGAGCACGAAGATGGATCCGAAGCGCCGGGCCATCCATCCGAGCACGCGCGTTTCGAGATCGGCCTTCGGGAGGCGGGCGGGTTCGCCGCCGAGCAGCTCGAGCCAATGCGCCTCGTGCCGCCCCTCGGCCTCCGCGAGCGCGAGCAGGATGTCGCGCTCTTCGCCCTCGCGCCGCGCTGCGAGGTGCCGATAAACGCTCGCTTCCGCACGTTCGTTGACGAGGTACCGGATCCATCGCCGCCTGTCGGCAGCGGTCGGTGTCGGCGCGGGCTCGCTCATAGGGCCTCCAGGACGGCGGGGACGGTGGAGTAGTCGGGGGTGGGGAACCCGTCCACGCTATCCACAGCGCACTGCCCGCGGCCGTCGTTTGCCGCTATTGCCAGCATTTCGGGCCTCCGAAGCGCACCCGGTACGCGTCCGCGATCAGGAGTGGACGCGACGGCGGAGCACTTCGATGCGCGCCTGCAGCTGAGACACCGTCGCATGCGAGACGGCGGGGCCACCGCAGATGCGCCGGAGCTCGGCGTGCACGAGTCCGTGCGGTTCGCCCGCCTGCCGGGAATAAAGTCCGACCAGGCTGTTCAGCAGTTGGCGCTGCTCCCGCAGGGTCCGGTGCAGGGCGGGCGGTGGAGCATCCGCCGCCCGCTCGTCGCCCGAAGCCGCTTCGGCGGCCTCGCGGACGCTCCGGTGTTTGCCCTGCCGGGCCTGGCGCTGCATCAGCAGTTCGTGCACATGCTCGGGCTCGAGCAGACCCGGCAGACCCAGGAACTCCTCCTCCTCCGGGGTGCCGGGGACGGCGAGCTGACCGAACTCGCGCCCGTCGAACATGACGCGGTCGAAGTGGGCGAAGGATCCGAGCGCCTGGTACGTGAACTCCTGCGTGAGGGCGTCCGACGCGGATTCTTCACGCTCGGCCGCGTCCATGGCGTCCTCGTCGAGGGCCCACTCGTCATCGCCGTCGCTGTCACGGTCGAGCGCGTGATCACGCTCCCGCTCGAGTTCGCCGGCCAGCGCGATCAACTGCGGCACGTTCGGCAAGAAGATGCTCGCGGTCTCGCCGCGGCGCCGCGCACGCACGAAACGTCCGATCGCCTGCGCGAAGAACAGGGGCGTCGACGCGGATGTCGCATAGACCCCGACGGCGAGGCGCGGCACATCGACGCCCTCCGACACCATGCGTACGGCCACCAGCCAGCGCGACGTCGAGTTCGCGTACTGCTCGATGCGGGCGGATGCCTCGGCCTCGTCCGACAGCACAACCGTCGGCGTTTCGCCGCTGATGGATTCCAGAATCGCGGCGTAGGCGCGCGCCGCGGTCTGATCGGTCGCGATGATCAGCCCCCCGGCATCCGGGATCTGCTCCCTTACCTCGGTCAGTCGCCGATCGGCGGAGCGCAATACGGCGGGGATCCAGTCACCGTTCGGGTCGAGCGCCGTCCGCCAGGCCTGAGCGGTGATGTCTTTCGTGTTGTCCTGGCCGAGATAGGCCTCCATCTCGTCGCCGGCCCGCGTGCGCCAGCGCATCTTGCCGGCATAGACGAGGAAGATGACGGGCCGGACGACGCCGTCTTCGAGCGCGCGGCGATACCCGTAGTTGTAGTCGGTACGCGAGAGGCGGATGCCCTTCTCGTTCGGCGCGTACTCCACGAACGGGATCGGAGCGGTGTCGCTCCGGAAGGGTGTGCCCGACAGCAGCAGTCTGCGGGTCGCGCGGCCATAGGCCTCACGCAGCGCATCACCCCAGCTCAGCGCGTCGCCACCGTGGTGGACCTCGTCGAGGATGACGAGCGTGCGCGCATCCATGATCAGGCGTTCGTGGACGGATGCCTTGACCGCCACCTGCGCGTAGGTCACGGCGACGCCGTGGTACTGCCTCGACGGCATGGCGTGCCGATTGCTGAAGTTCGGATCGAGCCGCAGCGAGACGCGGGCCGCAGCATCCGCCCACTGCGTCTTCAGATGCTCGGTGGGGGCGACGACGACGATGCGGGAGATGACGCGACGGCGGAGCAGCTCGGTTGCAAGCCGGAGGGCGAAGGTGGTCTTACCGGCACCCGGCGTCGCCGCCGCGAGGAAGTCGCGCGGGCCGTTTCCTACGCCCTCGGGGCCGTCGAGGGCGAAGTAGATGTCCAGGGCCTCGGCCTGCCACGCGCGCAGCGCCTGGGCCGTGCCCCAGGGGGCGCGTTGCGGGTAGGAGGGCGACAGGTGCTCGGCCGCGAAGCTGCCGACGTGCGCGCCGGGTTGCTCGTCGATCACCCTGCACACCCCTCCCGCGTCGGCATCCGCTCGCCCGAACGCACGACTGACCACGATAGACGAACCCGCAGACACCCGGCCTCCGTGCTGCCAACCTGGACGCCCAGCGGTGTCACCTCCGCGCGGTATGGTCGAAAACGATCACGAGCGAGGAGGTCCGATGCCCGCACACGAGCCCGAAGTCTCTCTCACCGCGGATACGGCAGATCAGCCCACGCATCCGTGGCGTCGATTTGTCGCGATCGGCGACTCGTTCACCGAGGGCGTCGGCGACCCGGAGCCGCGACTCGACGGCGGCTACCGAGGGTGGGCGGACCGTGTGGCCGAGGTACTGGGTTCGCAGGTGCCCGACTTCGCCTACGCGAACCTGGCGGTGCGCGGGCGGCTGATCGCGCCGATCATCGCCGAACAGATCGAACCCGCCCTCACCTTGAAACCCGACCTGGTCACGTTGTGTGCAGGGGGAAACGACATCATCCGTCCGGGAGCCGATCCGGACGCCGTCGCCGCACAGTTCGAGGATGCCGTTGCACGGCTTTCGCAGAGCGGCGCGACGATCGTCATCTTCACGGGAATCGATGTCGGCTGGCAGCCGGTTTTCCGCCCCATGCGGGGAAAGATCGCGATCTACAACGAGAACCTGCGCGCTATCGCCGACCGGTACGACTGCGTGGTCGCCGACCAGTGGGGGCTGAAAGAAATCCAGGATGCCCGTTTCTTCGACGCCGATCGCCTCCACCTGAACTCCCTCGGCCATCACGAGGTGGCTCGCATGGTGCTTCGGACGCTCAACGTCTCGAACGACCTCGTCCCCATGCAGCCCGACCGTCTCCCCGCCACGACCTGGCGCACCGCGCGCGTCGGGGACTTCGTCTGGGCCCGCTCGCACCTCGTCCCTTGGGTGCTGCGGCGCCTTCGGCACCAGTCCTCGGGCGATCACGTCACGGCGAAGCGCCCCGAACCGCTCCCGATGCAGATCCTCGCGCCGGGCCGGGACCCCGATTCCGGGCCGGCGAAGACCGTCTAGCCAGCGCGGGCCTCGGTACCGTGGTTTACGAGCGGATGCGCAGGGCCCAGAGGGTGACCGCGCTTGCGGCGGCGACGTTCAGCGAGTCGACTCCGCCGGTCATCGGAATCGTCACGGTCGAGTCGGCGGCGGCGATCGCCTGGCGCGAGAGGCCGTCGCCCTCCGCACCCAGCACGATGGCCACCCGCTCGGGAGGGTTCTCGACGAAGTCATCGAGCGAAACAGCATCCTCAGCGAGGGCGAGCGCCATGATGTGGAAACCGGCCTCGTGCAGGAGCTCGGTGCTCTCGCGCCAGGCCGGCAGGCGCGTCCACGGCACCTGGAAGACCGTTCCCATGCTGACCCGGATGCTGCGTCGGTACAGCGGATCGGCGCACCGCGGCGATACCAGCACGGCGTCTGCCCCCATGCCCGCGGCGGCGCGGAACACGGCCCCGACGTTGGTGTGATCCACCAGGTCTTCCAGCACCACGACCCGGCGCGCGTCGGCGAGGATTTCTTGCACCGAGGGAGTTGCGGGCCGATGCATCGACGCGAGCAGGCCCCGGTGCACGGCATAGCCGGTCACGCTCTCGGCGAGCTCGGCATCCACGACGTACACGGGGGTCGCGTCGTCCTCCCCGAGCAGGTCTTCGACGTCACCGAGCCACTTCTCTTGCGTCAACACCGACCGCGGACGGTGCCCCGCGGCCAGGGCACGGGAGAGGACCTTGGCGGACTCGGCGATGTACAGCCCACCCTCGGGCTCGAGCACCCGCCTGAGGGCGACATCGGTCAGGTCACGGTAGTCCGCCAAACGCGGGTCCGCGGCATCCGTCACCCGCTCAGTTGTCACTCGCCCAACCTACCCTCGCGCGATATGATGGATTCATCATGTCACTAACCCATTCACAGCGTCCGCTCTACGAGGTCAAGGCGGGGCTGTTCAAGGGCCTGTCGCATCCCCTGCGCATCCGGATGCTCGAGCTGCTGGCAGACGGCGACGAACACACGGTCGGCTACCTGCAGACGAGCACCGGGCTCGAGGCATCCCACCTCTCCCAACACCTGTCGGTGCTGCGCCGGCACCGACTGGTCACGTCCGAGCGCCGCGCCAGCAATGTCTACTACCAACTCGCGCGACCGGAAGTGGCCGAGCTCCTCGGCGTCGCACGCCGACTCCTCGCCGCGCTGGTCGCCGAGGACGGTGCGCGTGCTGACGACGTCGCCGAGCTGCCGTCTTTCGGCGCATCCTCATGATCCGCGCGCTGCATGCTCTGCGCGCGCTACTGCCGTCACGTGCCGACTATCGGGAAGTCCCGAACAGCTGGCGCCGCGACCTGCTGGCCGGCGTCACGGTCGGCATAGTCGCGCTTCCGCTGGCTCTCGGGTTCGGTATCTCGTCTGGTGCGGGCGCCGCGGCGGGCCTGATCACGGCGATCGTCGCGGGTGTCATCGCGGCGGTCTTCGGCGGGTCGAACGTGCAGGTATCGGGACCGACCGGCGCGATGGTCGTCGTGCTCGCCCCCATCGTGGCGGCTAACGGCATGGGCGCCGTCGCGATCGTGAGCCTGATGGCCGGGGTCATCGTCGTGATCGCCGGGATCGCTCGGCTCGGCCGTGCGGTGTCGTTCATCCCCTGGCCGGTGATCGAGGGCTTCACCCTCGGAATCGCCGTCATCATCTTCCTGCAGCAGGTGCCGGCGCTGACCGGACCTTCGACGCACGGCGGCTCGCACACGAATGTGGTCCTGGCGGCGTTCGATGCTCTGGCCTCGGCCGACATCGGCTACCTGCTCTGGGCGCTCGGTGCGGTCGTCATCGTCGCGGGCTGCATGCTCCTGCTCCCCCGCCTGCATCCGGCCATCCCCGGCTCACTCGTCGGCGTGATCCTCGTGACGCTGCTGACGCTCGTCGTGTCGGACCCACTCGCCGTGATCGGCGCCCTTCCCGCCGCGCTGCCGGTCCCGAGCCTGCCCGCACTCGACCTCGGTACTCTCTCGGGCCTCTTGCTGCCGGCTCTCACGGTCGCGACCCTCGCAGCGATCGAGTCCCTCCTGTCCGCCCGGGTCGCCGCATCCCTCGCCGACACGGGCCCGTACGACCCTGACCGTGAGCTCTTCGGACAGGGACTCGCCTCGATCGGATCAGGTCTGTTCGGCGGGATGCCCGCCACCGGTGCCATCGCACGGACGGCCGTCAATGTCCGCGCCGGGGCTCGAACGCGCCTCGCCGCGATCGTGCACGCGCTCGTGCTGCTGCTCGTCGTGGTGGCGGTCGCGGGCCCCGTGGGCGCGATCCCGCTCGCCGCGCTCTCGGGCGTCCTCATGGTCACGGCCATCCGGATGGTCCACCTCGCGACGGCTCGCTCGATCCTGCGCTCGACACGAGCGGACGCGGTCGCCTACATCGTGACGGTCTCGGTCGACCTCATCGTCGCGGTCGTCATCGGCATGATCGTCGCGGCGATCTTCGCGCTTCGTGGGCTCGCTCGGGCGACCGGGGTCCAGCGCGAGCCGATCCTCGGCGACCCGGAACGCGGCGACGAGCGGATCGCCATCATCCGTCTCGATGGTCCGCTCTTCTTCGCGGCGGCCGACCGCGTGCTGGCGGAAGTGACCTCCCTCGACGATGTCTCGGTCGTGGTGTTGCGGATGTCTCAGCTCGAACTCGTCGACGCGACCGGAGCCCACGTGCTCGGCGAGATCGTGCAACAACTCGAGCGACGCGGTGTCACGGTCCTGATCAAGGGCGTGCGCGAGGGGCACGTCGAGCTCTTCCGAACCGTCGGTGTGCTCGGTGCGCTCCGGCACCAGAACCACCTCTTCACCGACCTGCCCGCCGCCATCGCCCATGCCCGCAGCCACGTCGTCCGGGAGTCCTGACCTCCGCGCAGCCGCACCTCGGGTTCCGGCGTCCGTGTCGTCTTATGCGGACCATCCCTCCCGCGAACGGACGCGACACGCCGCCTGGTCGCGGCGCGCGCGGCGTGTCGCGCCCGTTCGACGACCCGGGCGGGCTGAGAGGACCCGCCCGGCGCGCCGGCGTGTCGCGCCCGTTCGATGACCCGGGCGGGCTGAGAGGAGCCGCCCGGCGCGCCGTGTCGCACGCGTCAGTAGGCTGGACGGATGCCGCGGGCGCCAGCCGCGCGTGCGGCACCCATCGCCCACGACCCACGGGAGTAACGCTGTGCCTGGAGAGAACCTCACCCGCATCGAGGCGCAGGAGCGCCGCGCCGTCGTCGATCCTTCGACAGGCTCAGGAGCCGGGATTTCGTACGAAGTCACGCTCGACCTCACCCGCGGAGCCGGAATCTTCGGCTCTCGCACGGTCGTCCGGTTCACGGGCACGGAGGGCGCCGACACGTTCATCGACCTGATCGCGCGCGACGTCCGCGAGATCACCCTGAACGGCCGCTCGATCGACCCCGCCACGGCATTCGCCGACTCGCGCATCGCCCTGACGGGTCTCGAGCGCGACAACGAGCTCGTGATCGACGCCGACTGCCTGTACACGAACACGGGTGAGGGGCTGCACCGCTTCGTCGACCCGGTCGACGGCGAGGTCTACCTCTACTCGCAGTTCGAGGTCCCCGACTCGCGCCGGATGTACGCGGTGTTCGAGCAGCCCGACCTCAAGGCCACCTTCCGGTTCACGGTCACGGCGCCCGAGCCATGGGCCGTCGTCTCGAACTCCCCCACCCCCGAGCCGAAGCGGCACGGGGACGGGACGGCCACGTGGTCATTCGAGCCCACCCCCCGCATCTCGTCGTACATCACGGCCCTCATCGCCGGCCCCTACGAGTCGACGTTCTCGCAGCTGACGAGCGCCTCTGGCCGGGTCATCCCGCTCGGGATTTACGGCCGCAAGAGCCTCTGGCAGCACCTCGACACCGACTACGTGTTCGAGAAGACGCGCCAGGGCTTCGCCTACTACGAGGAGAAGTTCGACTTCCCCTACCCGTTCGCCAAGTACGACCAGCTCTTCGTGCCCGAGTTCAACGCCGGCGCCATGGAGAACGCGGGCGCCGTCACCTTCACGGAGACGTACGTCTTCCGCAGCAAGGTGACGGATGCCGTCAAGGAGCGCCGCGTCGTCACGATCCTGCACGAGCTCGCCCACATGTGGTTCGGCGACCTCGTGACGATGAAGTGGTGGAACGACCTCTGGCTGAACGAATCGTTCGCCGAGTGGGCGTCGACGATCGCCACCGCCGAGGCGACCGAGTGGACCGAGGCGTGGACCACGTTCAACGCCATGGAGAAGACCTGGGCCTATCGCCAGGACCAGCTTCCCTCGACGCACCCGGTCGTCGCCGAGATCCGCGACCTCGACGACGTGCAGGTCAACTTCGACGGCATCACGTACGCCAAGGGCGGGTCCGTCCTCAAGCAGCTCGCCGCGTGGGTCGGCATCGAGAAGTTCTTCGCGGGTGTCGCGGCGTACTTCGACAAGCACCAGTGGGGCAACACCGAGGTCGGCGACCTGCTCGTCGAGCTCGAGAAGACGAGCGGCCGCGAACTCGGCTCCTGGGCCAAGCTGTGGCTCGAGACATCCGGTGTCAACACCCTCACCCCGGTGATCGAGGAGGACGCGGAGGGCACGATCACGCGATTCGCGATCACGCAGACCGCCGCGGCCGACTACCCGACGATCCGCCCCCACCGCCTGGGTGTCGGCTTCTACTCGCTCGAGAACGGCGCGCTCACCCGCGTGCACAAGGTCGAGCTCGACGTCGACGGCGAACTCACCGAGGTGCCCGAGCTGGCCGGGATCACGCGCCCCGACCTCGTCCTCCTGAACGACGACGACCTGGCCTACGCCAAGATCCGCCTCGACGAGCGTTCGCTCGGTACCGCGATCGCCCACCTGCGCGACATCGCCGATCCCCTCGCCCGCTCGCTCGTGTGGGGCGCGGCGTGGGATCAGACGCGGGATGCCGAGGCCTCCGCGACCGACTACGTCGATCTCGTCCTGCTCAACATCGGATCCGAGACCGAGTCGACGACCGTGCGGACCACGCTCGCGCAGCTGCAGCTCGCCGCGAACTCGTACGTCGCACCCGGGAAGCGGAAGGCTACCCGCGAGCGGGTTGCGGACGGCCTGTGGGCGCTCGCCGAACAGGCCGAGCCGGGCAGCGACAGCCAGCTGCAGTTCGTGACCGCGTTCGCCACGGCGGCCTCGTCGGCCACGCAGTGGGAGCAGGTGCGGCGCCTGCGTGACGGCGAGACCGTCATGGAGGGACTGTCGATCGACACCGACCTGTCGTGGCAGCTGCTCATCTCCCTCGCCGCGGGTGGTTTCGCCACCGCCGCGCAGATCGACGACGCGCTCGCGCAGGACAACACCTCGAAGGGGGGCGAGCTCGCCGCGCAGGCGAAGGCCGCCCTGCCGAACGTCGAGGCGAAGCTCGCGGCCTGGGACTCGCTCGTCGAGCGCTCCGACCAGCCGAACACGATCGTGCGGTCGACGGCGCTGGGCTTCACGCATCCGGCCGGCGTCGAGCTTCTCGGGGAGTTCGTGAAGCCGTACTTCGAGATGCTGCTGCCCGTCTGGAACGCACGCAGCTACCAGATCGCGCAGTACCTGATCACGGGCCTCTACCCCGCGCCGCTGGCGAATGCCGCGCTGCGCGATGCGACGCTCGCCTGGTTGGACGCGAACGCGGATGCTCCGGCGGCCCTGCGTCGTCTGGTGCTGGAGAACCTGGCCGGCGTCGAGCGCGCCATCGCGGTGCAGGAGCGCGACGCAGCCTGACCCGCAGGACCCACGGCACGGTACCGCGGTACCACGCCACAGCACGGAAGAACCCTCCGGAGGCGGACGCGCCGACGGCGGGTTCTTCCGTAGCGTGAAGCACATGATCGTCGCAGAGAATCTCAGCAAGGACTTCGGGACCAAGCACGCGGTCTCGGATGTCAGCTTCACCGTCCAACCCGGCAAAGTCACCGGGTTCCTCGGCCCGAACGGCGCCGGCAAGTCCACCACGATGCGCATGATCGTGGGACTCGACCGTCCGTCGAAGGGCAGCGTCACCGTGAACGGCCGCGCGTACACGGGTATGCGTTCGCCGCTCACCGAGGTGGGCGTGCTCCTCGATGCGAAGGCCGTGCACACGGGCCGGAGCGCCAAGAACCACCTGCGCGCGATGGCCGCCACCCACGGCATCCCCCGCTCCCGGGTGGACGAAGTGATCGAGATCACCGGACTCACCTCCGTTGCCAAGAAGCGCGCCGGAGGCTTCTCACTCGGCATGGGTCAGCGGCTCGGAATCGCTGCCGCGCTGCTCGGCAACCCGCACACCCTGATCCTGGACGAGCCGGTCAACGGTCTCGACCCCGAGGGCGTCATGTGGGTGCGCCGGTTCGTCCGCCACGCCGCATCCGAGGGCCGAACCGTCCTGCTCTCCAGCCACCTGATGAGTGAGATGGCCGTGACAGCCGACCACATCATCGTCCTCGGTCGCGGCAAGGTGCTCGCGGACGCACCTGTGAGGGAGCTCGTCTCGCAGTGGACCCAGCACTCCGTGCGGGTGCGGAGCCCGCACGCCTCCTCCCTCGCCGAGGCGCTCGCCGCGGACGGCGTCACGATCACCACGTCCGAACCCGGCCTGCTCGACATCGTCGGCGTCACGGCCGCCACCGTCGGTGACCTCGCCGCCTCGCGCGGATTCGCACTCCACGAACTCACCCCGGCCTCGGGAACCCTGGAAGACGCCTACCTCCGCCTGACCGGAGAAGACGTCGAGTACAAGACGAAGGACATCGCATGAGCACCCTGAACGCGACAGCACCCGCCGCGCAGTCCACCGCCCCCGCTGCGGCGGACCCCCGCATCCATCTCTCCTTCGTGCGCCTCGTGCGTTCCGAATGGCACAAGTTCACCACCATCCGCTCCACGTGGTGGTCCATCGCGCTCGTGCTCGTCCTCTCTGTCGGTCTCAGCCTGCTGATGGCCGCGTCGTACGCGAGCTTCGCCCTCGACAACGCGGAGGCGGGGATGCCCCAGGGCAACGCCGTCGCCGTGCAGGTCATCGTCTTCAGCACGGTGCTGACCCAACTGCTGGCCGTCATCCTCGGCTCCATCACCGTCACGGGCGAGTACTCGACCGGGATGATTCGCTCCACCCTGACCGCAGCCCCGGGGCGCAGCGGCGCGGTTCTCGCCAAGGCACTCGTCGTCGGGGTGACGATGTTCGTCACGAGCATCGTGGTGTTCGCGATCATCGCGATCGTCACCGCACCGATCCTCACGACCAACGCGCTCGATCTCGGCGAGCCCGAGACGGCGCTCATGCCGCTCCTCGGCGCCGCTCTCTTCCTCGCCCTCATGGCGATGATGGGAGTCGGGATCGGGTTCATCATCCGCAACGGGCCGGGCGCGCTGGCTGTCGGCATCGGACTGGTGTTCGTCGCGCCTCTCCTCGTCAGCTTCTTCCCGCGCGTCGACGGGTTCGCCTGGATTCACGACCTGGCCAGCTACCTGCCCTCGAACGCCGGGCAGTCACTGTTCCTCGGCGGTGGGATGTCCGGCGACGCGCTCGACACCGTCCCGGCGATCATCACGATCATCGTGTGGGCGGCGGCCGCGCTCGTCGGCGGGATCGCGGTCCTGAAGACGCGCGACGCGTAGAGTCGATCGATGTCCGCAGCACGCGAACTCGTCCTCGGCCCGGGCACCCGCCCGGCCGAGGACGAGTTGCGTCTGCCGCGGCCACCCGGTGTCTTTCGACGCTTCTGGGCACGGCATCCGCTCTTCGCCGACATCCTGATAGCCATCTTCGCGTTCCTGCTGTCGGCGCCGACGCTCACGATTCGGGCGGATCGCGAGAACCCGCCGACGGGGGTGCTCCTGGCGCTCATGATCGGCTTGGCTGTCCTCGGCTGCGTCGCACTCGTGTGGCGCCGACGGTGGCCGATCGCCGTCTTCGTCGTGGCGTTGGCGCCCGTTCTCCTTCTCGGTCCGGACGAGATCAACACGATCAGCGGGCCCGCGACGGTGGTGGCGATCTATTCGATCGCGGTCTACCGCAGCGCGAGCGCCGCGTGGATCGCGCTCGGATCCGCGGTGGTCGCGCTCGGCCTGTACATCGCGATTCACACCCTCACGGGGTACACCGATCTGACGCTGCTGCTCAACATCGCGATCAGCTTCGGCGTGACCCTCCTGCTCGGAACGCTCGTCGGCGCGAACGTCGGAAACCGGAAGAGATACCTCGAGGCACTGATCGACCGCTCCCGACAGCTCCTCGTCGAACGGGATCAGCAGGCGCAGCTCGCAGCAGCCGCAGAACGGACCCGCATCGCACGCGAGATGCACGACGTGGTCTCGCACTCCCTCACCGTCATCGTTGCGCTGTCCGAGGGGGCAAGTGTCACATCCGACCCGGAGCGTTCGCGCGAGGCATCCCGTGCGGTCGCCGCTACGGCACGCGATGCGCTCGCCGAGATGAGGATGATGCTGGGTGTGCTCCGCGATGATCGACCTGCCGGTGCTCCGCTGGCACCGATCGAGGACGGCTCGCTCGACGATCTCGTCGATGCCGCGCGTAACGCGGGATTCCCTGTCAGCCTGTCGGTGACCGGCGTCGCCGACTGCCCACCGGTCGTCCGGCAAGCCGTCCGTCGCATCGTGCAAGAGGGGCTCACCAACGCGATGCGCTACGCCCACGACCCGCGCTTCATCCGTGTCGAGGTCGTCCACGCCCCGAACGAACTGGCGCTGAGCGTCGACAACGACGGATCGCGGCTCGACGAGCCATCGGGCGGCGGCGGTCTCGGGCTGCTGGGTCTGCGCGAACGCCTCGCCCACCTCGGCGGAAGCCTCGAGGCAGGGATGATCTCTCCCGACCATTGGCGACTCCGCGCCCGCATCCCCCTGGAGCCACCGCATGAGTGACCGCGCAGCCATCCGCATCCTGCTCGTCGACGACCAACAGCTCATTCGGATGGGCTTTCGGATGGTGCTCGAGGCATCGCCGGAGTTCGTCGTGGTCGGTGAGGCCGCGAACGGTGCCGAGGCGATCGAGGCGGTGCGCGAGCTCACCCCCGACGTCGTGCTCATGGACGTCCGGATGCCTCGGCTCGACGGCATTGCCGCGACAGAGCAGATCGTGCAGCAGCATCCCGAGTCGCGGATCATCGTCCTCACGACTTTCGACCTCGACGAATACGCCTTCGGAGCGCTCGCCGCGGGCGCGAGCGGCTTTCTGCTGAAGGACGTACAGGCGAGCGAGCTGACGGCAGCCATCCGGGCCGTGCATTCGGGCGATGCCACACTGTCGCCACGCGTGACCCGACGGATGCTGGAACTGTTCGGCGGGCATCTGCCCAACGCCTCCGGTGGCGGCACGGATCTCGCCGCACTCGCGACGCTCACCGAGCGGGAACGCGACGTCTTCGCCGCGATCGGTCAGGGTCTGACAAATACCGAGATCGCAACCGCGCTGTTCGTGAGCGAATCCACCGTCAAGACACACGTCGGACGGGTCCTGGCGAAGATGGGCGCACGCGACCGGGTACAGGCCGTGATCCTCGCTCACCGGTTGGGCGTCACAGGAACGGCATAGTGCCCGCCGGTAGAATCGGGAGGATGCTCCCCCTCGCCCCCGCTGACGAGACAGTCGCCAACCCCGAGTGGTGGGCGCAACTCCTCGAGCGACTGACCGTCGCCGGTTTCCGGGCACTCAATGTCGTGGCGATCATCATCGGAGCGCTACTGCTCACGTGGATCCTTCGCATCGTCATCCGACGCGTGGTCACACGCATCGTGAACGGGGCCAAGAACAAAGCCAACGTGGACGACACCCAGGCTCTGGAACGCTCCCCCTTGGCTGCCGTCCGCCTCGTTCAGCGCACTCGCACCCTCGGGTCGATCCTGCAGAACATCGTCAACGTGGCCGTCGGCATCGTCGCGATCGTGCTCGTCATCAACGCGATCGCCCCGAATGCGCTCGGCTCGCTCGCCCTCCTTACCGCGGCGATCGGTGCGGGTCTCGGCTTCGGTGCGCAGAACATCGTCAAGGACGTGCTGAACGGCATCTTCATCGTCGCCGAGGATCAGATCGGGATCGGCGACGTCGTGGATCTCGGTCTCGCGACCGGCATCGTCGAGTACGTCAGCGTTCGGATCACGCACGTCCGCGACGTCAACGGCACGCTCTGGTACGTCCGCAACGGTGAGATCACCCGCATCGGAAACATGTCGCAGGGGTGGTCGCGGGTCATCATCGACCTGGCCGTTCCGGTCGACGCCGACATCGACGAAGTCGAGTCGGCCATGCTCGAGGCCGCCAAGGACCTCGCGAAGGAGCCGAAGTGGCGCACCCGCATCATCGAGAAGCCCGAGGTATGGGGTCTCGAGTCCGTCTCGGGTGACGCCCTCGTCATCCGCCTGGTCATGAAGACGCGAGCCAACGCGAAGGACGATGTCGCACGCGAGTTGCGGATGCGTCTCAAGCGCGCGATCGACGCAATGGGCCTGACACTGCCGCAGCTCAACTCGATCGTCCTGACGGGACTCGAGGGTGCGCAGCGCGTTCGCGGCGCGAATCCCCCGAAGACCCGCCCGACCCCGGTCGCAGCCGAAGCCGCGCCGATGCCGGAGCGCCCGGTGTGGAAGCCGAAGCGCACCCGCAAGACCGCGCCCCCGGCAGAGACGACACCTGCCGCGACGGCACCCGAGAACGGGGCCGCTCGCAACCCGAGCGGCGACAACGCGACTGGCGAGACCCCTCCCCCGGACGACGATACGACCCCGAAGACAGGCGGCACAACATGACAGACGGCACGGATGCGTCGCCCCTGAGCTTCTACGACGAGGTCGGCGGCCACGAGACCTTCGTCCGGCTGGTCGACGGCTTCTACCGGGGCGTCGCGACCGACGACGTCCTGAAGCCGATGTATCCGGAAGAAGACCTCGGCCCCGCGGCGGAGCGCCTGACGATGTTCCTCGAGCAGTACTGGGGCGGCCCGACGACCTACAGCGAGCGTCGCGGCCACCCGCGTCTGCGCGCTCGCCACAACCCCTTCCACGTGAACCCCGACGCCCGCGACCGCTGGCTACGGCACATGCGCGCCTCGCTCGACGAACTCGACCTGCCGCCGCTCCACGACGCGACCCTCTGGGACTACCTCGAGCGCGCCGCGATGGCTATGGTCAACACATTCGAGGCATCGCCGATCGGTCCGCCGAGCGGCGGGCGGACCGCGTTCACCGCGAGCGTCGCGGGTCCGCACCATCCCCCCGTCCCGAAGGCACCGGCCGACGAACCGCCCTCGCCCGGTACCTGAGCACGCCCCCCGCGCGACCCGCGGATCCATCGACACAGGAGTCGCCATGGCCGAGACAACCCATACCACCGACGTCCTCGTGATCGGCTGGGGCCTCGCCGGGCTCGTCGCCGCAGCGCACGCACTGGACGCGGGCAAGACGGTCACGATCGTCGATCAAGAGCCCCGCAGCAACCTCGGCGGGCAGGCGTGGTGGTCGTTCGGGGGGCTCTTCTTGGTCGACTCCCCCGAACAGCGGAGGATGGGCATCAGGGACTCGCTCGCCCTCGCGCGACAGGACTGGTTCGGCACCGCCGGATTCGATCGCGAAGAGGATGCCTGGCCGAGGCGTTGGGCCGAGGCATACGTCGAATTCGCCTCGGGCGAGAAGCGCGCCTGGCTGCGCGAACTGGGCATCGGCCTCTTTCCTGTTGTCGGATGGGCAGAGCGCGGCGGGTACACAGCCATGGGTCCCGGCAACTCGGTCCCCCGCTTCCACATCGTCTGGGGCACCGGGCCCGCCCTGGTGGGGGCGTTCCAGGCACGGGTCGAGCGCGGCGAAGCGGAGGGACGCGCGACGGTGCTCGCCCGCCACCGAGTCACCGACCTGGTCACGCACGACGGCGGCGTGGTCGGCGCGGTGGGCGAGATCCTCGCCCCTTCCGGAGCCCCGCGGGGCGAGGCGACATCCCGAGAGGTGGTCGGATCGTTCACCATCACGGCGGGTGCGACCGTCGTCGCCTCCGGCGGGATCGGCGGCAATCACGAGCTCGTGCGGAGTCGTTGGCCCGAGCGTCTGGGTACTCCCCCGGAACACATGCTCTCCGGAGTCCCGGCCTACGTCGACGGCGCGATGCTCGACGTGGCCGAACGGGCGGGGGCGCACCAGATCAACGGCGACCGGATGTGGCATTACGTCGAGGGGATCCAGAACTATGATCCCGTCTGGCCGAATCACGGCATCCGGATCCTCCCGGGACCGTCGTCGGTGTGGCTCGACGCGACCGGCAAACGCCTTCCGGTGCCGCTGTTTCCCGGTTTCGACACCCTCGGCACCCTCGCGCACCTGCGCACGACCGGGCACGAACACTCCTGGTTCGTGCTCTCACGCCGCATCATCGAGAAGGAGTTCGCCCTCTCGGGGAGTGAGCAGAATCCCGACCTGACCGGCAAAGACCTGGGGCTCCTCGTTCGGTCACGACTGGCGAAAGGCCCGACCGACCCCGTACAGGCGTTCATGGACCGTGGCGCGGACTTCGTCGTCGCAGACACACTGGACCGCCTGCTCACCGGGATGGCGGCCCTGCCC
This sequence comes from Microbacterium sp., assembly GCF_044340635.1. GTDB lineage: Bacteria > Actinomycetota > Actinomycetes > Actinomycetales > Microbacteriaceae > Microbacterium. The sequence continues at coordinate 163,085 of NZ_JBIITF010000002.1, read as the reverse complement.
GGCGGCGACGCCCTCGACGTCGGGCGCGCGCGGGGTGAGCTCGAGGCGCGCGACCGAGAGATCGACAACGACTTCACGAAGGATGCACAGATCTCGATGCTGCGGTCGGCTCGTGCCTATCGCGGCGACCGGTTGATCCGCACCGCCTCACCCCACCGCATCCTGGATCCGTCGGCGGGACCCCTGATCGCGGTCAAACTGCACGTTGTGACCCGCAAGTCGCTCGGCGGAATGGAGACCGACCTGCAGTCGCGCGCGCTCGGCATGGGTGGCCGACCTGTTCCCGGGTTGTTCGCCGCGGGTGAGGCGAGCGGCTTCGGCGGGGGCGGCGTCCACGGCTACCGCGCACTCGAGGGAACGTTCCTCGGCGGATGCCTGTTCTCGGGACGTGCGGCGGGTCGGGCGGCCGCGGCCACGGTCTGACTCAGCGTCGGAGTCAGACGGTGATCGTCGCGCCGCGTACCAACACGTGGCCGCGGGTGAAGCTGAGTCGGGCCCACGCCCCGGACTTCAGCAGATGCACCTGTTCGGATCCCACGATGAAACCGAGCGCCACGGCCGCGAAACCTGCGCCGAGGGACAGCCCCGACCAGACCTCGACCGGCTCGCTCCAGACGGCTGAACGCACGCGCTGCACAGCTTCGGCACCGGCATCGGCCGGCACGACCTCGGCGACCCGCGCCATCCCCTCGTGCGCTCGGGCCGCGACATCCGCGCTGTCGATCGTTCGCACGGGGGTCCAACCGCCACGCGGGGCGGAAACGCCCGCCCACGTCGCGCGCACGGCAGTCGCGGGCAGCTCGGCTGCTGTGGGGTCGCTCGAGGATGCCGCAACACTCGACGCCGCCACAACGAGATCACAGACGAGTTCCGGATCGACGGGCAGAGCACGCAGGGCGAGGATCGTCGGCGTGCGGTCGAGCAGACCGCGCGGCACGAGGATCGGCGCCCAGGTGGCGAGTGTGCCGCGGGATGCTTCGAGCCGCACCTCGGGGTCGCTCAGGCGCGAGGCACGGGACGTGAAGGTCACGAAGTCGTCGCGCGCCTCGGAATCGGGGAATCTGAGGGTCTGCGGCATCCCCTCTAAGCTATCAAGGTGGCGTAGCCCCCAGGCCACGGGAGGATTTTCGTGACTGATTCAGCCGTTCCCACCCTCAGCTCGGACGATCCGGTGGATCGCTTTCTGAACGTGCTGTCGCTCCAGGGCGGCGAGGCGCGGACCACCGAGGACATCTTCGTGGGGCAGTCCGAACCGATGCCCGGCGGGCGCGTGTTCGGTGGGCAGGTGCTCGGGCAGGCCGTGATCGCGGCGCAGCGTACGGTGCCCGAAGAACGTCTCGTACACTCCCTGCACGGCTACTTTCTGCGGCCCGGCGATTCGCTGAAGCCCATCACGTTCTCGGTCGATCGCATCAACGACGCGCGCTCATTCTCGGCCCGCCGCGTCCAAGCCTTCCAGGAGGGCGAGCCGATCTTCTCGATGATCGCGTCTTTCCAGACGGCTGGCGCTGGACTCGAGCACGCGACACCGATGCCGGAGGGGATCCCCGACCCCGAGTCGCTGTCTGAGCTGCCCCGCGGTGCCGATCAGGTGCATCCGATGTCCAAGCGTCTCTTGACGGACCGCCCCGTCGAGGTGCGTCATGTTCTGCCCGCGGTCTACCTTCACGCCGATCCCGATGCTCGTCCGGAGAACGCGGCATGGGTGCGCACGAGGCGTCGACTGCCCGATGACCCGGCGCTGCATCGTGCGGCGCTCGCCTACATCTCCGACCACACGATCCAAGAGTCTGTGATGCGGGCCCACGGTATCGCGTGGACGCGCCCCGGCATCAAGGTCGCCAGCCTGGATGCTGCGCTGTGGTGGCATCGACCCGCCCGTGTCGACGAGTGGCTGCTGTACGTGCAGGAGTCGCCGAGCGCGAGCAGCGGGCGAGGACTTGCGACCGGCCGCATCTACACCCGTGACGGGTTGCTCGTGGCGACGTCGGCTCAGGAGATCGTCATCCGGGTTCCCGACGCGTCCTGACTGCTCGCTTCGTCAGCCGCGTCGCGCGTACACGATCGGTTCGCCGAGTAGCGGCGTCCAGGCGGCGCGCTGCTCGTCGGTGAGGCGTCGCGGACGGCCGCTCGCGGCATCCACCATCACGAGTACCGCGGAGGAGCGCGCGTACAACTCCTGCGTGTCGTGGTCGTCGGCATTGGCCCCGAGCGGACTGTAGACCTCGTAGCAGATCTCGATGCTCGAGCCTCCGATCCGCCCGAACCAGATCTGCACGTCGAGCGGCCGACGCTGATAGGGAACCGGGCGCAGGTACTCGATCTCCTGGCGCGCGATCAACGAAAGAACGCCGTGCTCGATCCCGGAGTCGAGTACCGCGGTGGATGGCGCATCCTCACCGTCTTCGCCCGTCGACCGCCAGAAGGCGCGGATGCGCGCCTCTTCAAGCAGCTTGAGCATCGACGTGTTGTTGACGTGGTTGAACGCGTCGAGGTCGCCCCAGCGGAGCGGCATCGGCACGTGCAGCCGCACGCCGCCGGGGTTCGTGGTCGTGGGGTCAGTCACGCGTGAGCTTGCGGTACGTCGAGCTCGAACGGTTCAGTGCGTCGGGGCCGAGGCGTTCGATCTTGTTCTCTTCGTACGCCTCGAAGTTGCCCTCGAACCAGTACCACTTGTCGGGCTCTTCTTCCGTCCCCTCGTACGACAGGATGTGCGTCGCGATGCGGTCGAGGAACCACCGGTCGTGCGTGATGACCACGGCACATCCGGGGAACTCGAGGAGCGCGTTCTCGAGGCTGCCGAGTGTCTCGACGTCCAGGTCGTTCGTCGGTTCGTCGAGGAGCAGGAGGTTGCCACCCTGCTTCAGGGTGAGTGCGAGGTTCAGGCGGTTGCGTTCACCACCGGAAAGCACACCGGCCTTCTTCTGCTGGTCGGGGCCCTTGAAGCCGAACTGCGAAACGTAGGCGCGCGAGGGGATCTCGACCTTGCCGACCTGGATCCAGTCGAGGCCGTCGCTGACGACCTCCCAGAGCGACTTGTTCGGGTCGATGCCGCCACGCGTCTGGTCGACGTAGGAGATCTCGACGGTCTCGCCGACCTTCAGTTCGCCTCCGTCGAGGGGCTCAAGTCCCACGATCGACTTGAACAGGGTCGTCTTTCCCACGCCGTTGGGGCCGATGATGCCGACGATGCCGTTGCGGGGCAGTGAGAAGCTCAGGCCGTCGATCAGGCTGCGGCCGTCGAAGCCCTTCTGGATCTTCTTGGCCTCGAGTACGATCTGGCCGAGTCGCGGTCCCGGCGGGATGACGATCTCGTCGAAGTCCAACTTGCGGGTGCGATCGGCCTCGGCGGCCATCTCTTCGTAGCGTGCGAGACGCGACTTCGACTTGGTCTGGCGCCCCTTGGCGTTGCTGCGAACCCATTCGAGTTCGCTGGCGAGCCGCTTGGCGAGTTTCGCGTCCTTCTTGCCCTGGACCTGCAGACGCTCCTGCTTCTTCTCGAGGTAGGTCGAGTAGTTGCCCTCGTAGGGGTACAGGCGTCCGCGGTCGACCTCACAGATCCACTCCGCGACGTGGTCGAGGAAGTACCGGTCGTGGGTGACGGCGAGAACGGCCCCGGGGTACTTGGCGAGGTGCTGCTCGAGCCACTGAACGCTCTCGGCGTCGAGGTGGTTCGTGGGCTCGTCGAGCAGCAGCAGGTCGGGCTTCTGGAGCAGCAGCTTGCAGAGCGCGACACGGCGCTTCTCTCCACCCGAGAGGTTCGACACGATGGCGTCCGAGGGCGGCGTGCGGAGGGCGTCCATCGCCTGCTCGAGTTGGGAGTCGAGATCCCACGCGTCAGCGGCGTCGATGGCCTCCTGCAGCGTGCCCATCTCGGCGAGGAGTGCATCGAAGTCGGCATCGGGATCGGCCATGAGACCCGAGATCTCGTTGAACCGGTCGAGCTGGGCCTTGATGGGCCCGACGCCCTGCTCCACGTTCTCGAGGACGGTCTTGTCCTCGTCGAGCTCGGGCTCCTGCATCAGGATGCCGACGCTATAACCCGCCGATAGCCGGGCCTCACCGTTGGAGGGGATGTCGAGCCCCGCCATGATCTTGAGGATCGTGGACTTACCCGCACCGTTCGGGCCCACCACGCCGATCTTCGCGCCGGGGAGGAACGCCATCGTGACGTCGTCGAGGATTACCTTGTCGCCGACCGCTTTGCGGGCGCGCACCATCTGGTAGATATATTCAGCCATGTCCCGTCCAGTCTACGGGCGGTACACCGCCAGCTCAGCGCCGCATAGCACTCCGTCTGGCGACGGGGGCTTCACCAGTCGATCGGACGGGTGTCCCCGATGAGACATGCCCCGCCCTCGAGTATCGGCGCTACCACCGTCGCCGGTTCCGCGAACGCCGCCCCCGCTTGTCCGATCAGGCATGCGTCGTTCCATGCGACCGAGAACTGGATGCTGTCGGCCGCGTTCCCTATGGCCGTCTGATCCTTCGTGACCTGCATCCGGCTCTTATCGAAGCCCGCCGCCACGAGCGCATCGACATAGGCACGCCCGGCCATGCGTTCGGGACCCGCCCAAACCTGCTGAACGACAAGGCTGAAGTACGGCAGGTTGTCGTCGGCGGTTCCCTGGGGCTGCAACGTGGGGGCTTGCGGCGGGATGGGCGTCGCCGAGGGAGCGACGGACACGGTGGGTGCCGCCGATGTCGGCGTAGCGTCGGGCGCCGGCGACTGCACGCACGCGGTCAGAGTCAAAGCGGCGACGGCCAGGGCGACTCCACGGGCGACAGCACGAAGGGATCGGCGAGGCTGCACCAGGAAAGTCTAAGCGCGCCCGCCGAGAGACCCAGACAGCTGACGGCGACCGTCTGGATTGGTGGCAGTGCCCGCCGACATCGGCTGACGCCGACGGACACCGGCCGATTCAGAAGGGAACGGGCTCGCGATCCGGCTCGTGCGACACCAAGGACCCCGTGGGCGCCGATGCACCCTCCATCGTCCCCACGGCCGCCTCTTCGGGTCCGGAGTCACTCTGCGTACCGGGCGCGAACCATCCCTCGGCATCTGCCGAGCCCTGGTTCGTCGAGGCGGGGGGCGCTTCGCGCGCACCGGCTCGCTCGAAGCGGGTCGTACCCCACAACAGGTCATGCCCGATCGCCTCGGCATCGATCTCGGCGGTGGTTCCGCTGCGATCGCCCTTATCCCACGTCCGGATCCTGAGCCGACCGCTGACGATGACCCGTTCGCCGCGCTGAAGCGATGCAGCGGCATTGAGGGCGAGAGCGCGAAAGGCAGACACCGAGTACCAGCTGGTCTCGCCGTCCACCCATTTCTCGGTCGTGCGGTCGAACCGACGCGGGGAGCTCGCGATCCGGAAAGTCGTGATCGGGATTCCCGAAGGGGTTTGGGTATGTCGCGGATCCCCCGCGATGTTGCCGATGATCGTGATGTGGTCGCTCATGACCCGACTCCTTTCGCACGGGAGTGCTCTCCCGACCGAGAGCACGGTGCCCTCTTCGGCCAGCATGTCGCGCGGCGCCCCCGCAGTGACGGCCGATCGCCTGATCCGGGGACAACGCCGTGCGGCACACGCCTGGGGAGGAGGTCCAACAAACCCCGCCCACGAGAACGATCGAGCGAATGTCGGAGGTCGAACATAGATTCGAAGTCGAAAGGAGTTCCTCGATGACAACCCCCGCACTCACCGCTCCTCCGTCGATTCGCCTCGCCGCCACAGCTCCCGCACCGTCCCCCGGTCTACGGGTCCGGCTTGCCCCAGCCGGGCCGGCGCTGTGGCGCGTGCTCGATGGGACGGGTCGCATCATCGGCCATCTGCACCAGCTCGATCACGCACTCGGTTCGCGATGGGCAGCGCGCCGCTACCGCGACGGTGTCGTGGGTTTCCGGACCGTCGGGGAGTTCTGGTCTGTGGATGAGGCCGTCAGCGCACTGCGGAACGGTTGACCCGCCTGCACGACCGCTCGATGCTGCGATCAAGCCGACCGCGGTCGGCTGCCGACATGGTCACACGACTGCGGCCAGTACCGTCTCCGTCACCGGACGACCACGATCGCGTGCTTCCGGCCACGCCTCCGCGAGAATCTCCACCGCTCGCGTGAGCTCGGCCGGCGGCGCCGTGAATGGCACGCGCAGGTGCCGCTCGTGCCCACCGTCCACCCCGAAGCGGGGCCCCGAGGAGAGAATGAGGCCGCGGCTCCGGACGGCCAGCGCCAGCGGCGAGCTGACGGGCGCGCCGAGGCCCACCCACAACGAGACTCCCCCGTGCGCGGTCGGCACCGTCCACTCGGGCAGACGCTCGGACAACGCGCGCACGAGTGTGTCGCGTCCCTCACGCAGGAGCTGGGCGCGTTGCAACAGGATTTCGGGTAGACGCTCGAACGCGAGTATGGCGACCTGCTGTTCCAGCTCCGGAGTCCCCAGCTCGCGCCGAGGACGTGCCGCGATGAGCCTCGGCACGAGGTCGAGGTCCGCGCGGATCCACCCGATCCGCAGGCCACCCCAGACGGTCTTTCCGAGCGATCCGATCGTGACGATACTTCGCTGGACCGCGGGATCGAGACCGAAGCCGAAGCCGAATGGCAGGCTCTCGAACGGTCGATCGATGTTGAGGTCGGCGGTGGTCTCGTCCGCGAGGACTATCGCACCGGCATCCGCCGCCGATTCCGCGAACGTGCGACGTGTGTGCTCACTCATCGTCGCGCCGGTCGGGTTCTGGAAGTCGGGCATCAGATACGCCAAGCTCGGAGCCGCGCGACGCAGGACATGGTCGGCGCGCTCGAGATCCCACCCGTACTCCGCATCGACCGGAATCGCCACGAGCCGCGCGTCCGCCTCCCGAAGCGCATCGGCGGCGTGTGGATATGTCGGAGTCTCGATCGCGACGCGGTCCCCACGTCGCACGATCACATCCGTCACGAGCGAGATAGCGCTCTGCGCGCCTGTCGTCACGATGATCTGGTCGGGATCAGTGGGTAGGCCGCGTGCCGTGTAGCGGTCGGCGATCGCGGTACGGAGCTTGACCGCGCCCACGAGATCGTAGCCGGACCGCCCAACCCACCGTGCCGCATCGGACGCTGCCTCGACGAAGAGCGCACTCAGGCCGGGCCAAGCCGCCGGGCTCGCCCGATGCAGATCGATCGTGTCCTCGTCCCCCGGCTCCGGGACATCCGCGATGGGCCCGACGGCGCGCACGACGCTGCCCGAACCACGCAAACTCGCGATGTGGCCGGACTCGCGCAGATCCCGATACGCGGCGGCCACGGTCGTTCGACTCAGCTCGAGCCGGGCTGCGAGATCACGCTCCGCGGGGAGGGCCGTGCCCGGTGCGATGCGCCGGTCCAAGCACAGCATCCGAACAGCATCCGCGAGCCCACGGTACGCGGGCGCGCTGTCACGCCATTCGCCGAGCAACTGGACGAGTGCGCGGGAAGACAGTCGGGAGTCGGCCATCCGTCCACCCTACGAGGATTGGCCTCTACCGAAAAGGCCAATATTCGGATTGGCTACGGAACATGTTCCTCACCACCGGCCGACCAGCACGAGCGTCAGCCGAGCAAGGTCCCCCGGCATCGCCCTCCGTCCCTCTCCAGGTGCGCCGGCTCACACAACTGATGCTCGGGCTCATTCTTTACGGCGTCGGGGTGGCCATCGTCGTGGTCGCAGGCCTCGGAGTCGACCCCTGGACCGTTCTCGCGGAGGGCTTGGCCCTTCGGACCGGGATCGGGCTCGGGTGGATCACCAACATCATCGGGCTCGCCGTGCTGATTCTGTGGATACCGCTGCGGCAGAAGCCGGGGCTCGGAACCATCGCCAACATCCTGGTGGTCGGCACGGCCCTGCAGTTCGCGCTGCCGCTGGTGCCATCGCCCGAAAACCTCCTGCAGTCCTGCGCCCTGCTGCTGGGCGGGGTCGCGCTCGTGGGGATCGCCGGTGGTCTCTATCTCGGGGCGAGGTTCGGACCGGGCCCGCGTGATGGCCTGATGACGGGTATCTCGGCACGTTGGGGCTGGCCCCTGTGGTTGGCGCGTACGGCCGTGGAGATCACGGTGCTGGCGATCGGATGGACGCTGGGTGGCACGGTCGGCGTGGGCACCCTCGTTTACGCGCTCGCCATTGGACCGGCGAGCCATGCGGCCCTGCGGTTGTTCGACACTCAGCGGCCCGCGAGGCGACGGACACGTTCCACCGACCCCTTCTAACTCCGAGCAGGTGAACTCGGCTCAATGCTCCTGAAAGGTTGGCCAGTCGCTTCCCGGGCGCATCCGCGCATGGAGCGCGGACTTCGCGACATCCATCGTGGGATATATCCCTACGGATGCCTCGGCCCCTGCCATCGTGACCGTGTAGCCATCCGAATCCTTGCGGATCGTCCCGACCACACCGGATTCGCCGAATGCGACCCAGATCGTGCGGGTCTTCGTCGCGTTATTCATCATCGAACTCCTCTCGACGGTGGCGACGTTACGCCTGACCCGAGGACAGCACCAGGGGTCAGGAGAGACTTCCCCGCACATGCCGTGCGATCGCCGCATAAACCGTCTCGACGAGCTCGCGGGGCGCGTCGCTGACGTTGAACCCGTGTCCGACATTCGCCAGATCGATATGCTCGCGCAGGGCGCCCACGCCCGCGAGCCGAGCGGCGTAGCGAATCTCTTCCTCGCGGAGGATGTCTTTCTCTGCCGTGACGATGAGCGCCGGCGAGATGCCCGTCAGGTCCGCACTGTCCGCGCTCGAGGCGGGCGAGATCAATCGGTCGGTCCGGAGCCCCACGTCCGGACAGTAGGCGGTGTCGAAGATCGGCCCCATGCGGGCAAGGAGCGTCTCCTTGCCCTCCGAGACCTTGGTCTTGGCCGGCACCGTCAGGTCCAGTGGCGGGTACATGAGCACTTGAAGGCTGACGTGCGGCGTTCCCGCTTCGAGCGCGAGACGTGCCGCACCTGCAGCAAGCGCGCCACCCGCCGACTGTCCACCCAGGACCAGTTTCTCGCCCAGCCATGGTCGCTCAACGGAGGCCGCCCAGACCGCGACGTCATACGCCTGCTCGACGGGTCCGGGGAATCGGGACTGCGGCGCGGGGATGTAGTCGACGTTGACGACGGTCACCCCGGCTTCGGCCGCGATGTATCGACACAGCGCGTCATCCTGCTCCGGATGCCGCATCACGAACCCTCCGCCATGGAAGTTCACGTAGACACCATTGCCGGTTGAGCCGTCGGGCGGCAGATAGAGCGTTGCATCCACGGCGCCGTGGCGTGTCGGGATCGTCGCGTCGCGAAGGGTCGCGGTGATCTCATCAAAGGAGAGATCAGCCCGGGCGGGCATGTTGTTCGGAAGCCTCTGCATCAGCTTCGCGACTGTATCGGCCAACCACACCGGCATCGGCATCTCGGACTCCTCCCCGGCTGTGCCCCCGACTGGACTCGAACCAGTAACCGTCGGATTAGAAGGCCGATGCTCTATCCATTGAGCTACGAGGGCGCCCGTTCAGGTTATCGCCTCGCCGTCGAGGTCGCCGGTTGGGTCCATGCCCATGGATAAGATGTCGAAATGCCAGCGCATGAGAACGACCGGCTCGTTTGGATCGACTGCGAGATGACCGGGCTCGACCTCGACCAGGACGAACTGGTCGAGATAGCCGTCGTCGTCACGGACTTCGAACTGCGCGTGCTCGACCCCGGGTTCCAGATCGTCATCAAGCCCGACGCGTCGGCACTCGAGCACATGAACGACTTCGTCACCGGGATGCACGAGAGCTCGGGGCTGCTCGAAGAGATCCCCAACGGGGTCAGCGTCGCCGAGGCGGAGTTCCTCGCCCTCGAGTACGTCCAGCGCTTCGCGAACGAGGGCAAGGCTCCCCTCGCCGGCAACACGATCGGCACGGACCGCGCATTCCTCGCCAAATACATGCCGCGACTCGATCGCTTCCTGCACTACCGCAGCGTCGACGTCTCGAGCATCAAGGAGCTCGCGCGGCGCTGGTACCCCCGCGCGTACATCCACGCCCCCGCGAAAGATGGTGGACACCGCGCGCTGGCAGACATCCGCGAGTCGATCCGCGAGCTCGCCTACTACCGCCAGGCCGTCTTCGTGCCCCAGCCGGGCCCCACCAGCGATGGCGCGCGCGCCGCCGCTGCCGCCGCCGTGTCTTCATACGCCCCGGGGGTGTAATACAATTGCTGGGTTACCCGGGCGCACGGGTACATGGTGGGTATAGCTCAGTTGGTAGAGCGCGGCCTTGTGGTGGCCGATGTCGCGGGTTCGAGCCCCGTTACTCACCCCAATGATTGAACTGGATGCCGAGGCGTTCGAGGCGCTCGTCGTCTCGGAGCTCGACGCGCTCCCCGACGAGATGGTCGAGGGTCTGGACAACGTCGTGTTCGTCGTGGACGACCGGCCCGAGGACGGCAGCCTCGACCTGCTCGGCCTCTACGACGGCACGTCACTCACCGAGCGCGACCGATACGGGATCGGCGAGCTGCCCGACCGCATCATCGTCTACCGCGAACCCCACCTGGCGGCGTGCGAAAACGAGGACGAACTGCGGGAAGAGATCCACACGACCCTCGTTCACGAGATAGCGCACTTCTACGGGATCGACGACGATCGCCTGCATGAGCTGGGTTGGGCCTGATGTCGATCGCCCTACCCGATATCGACCGCGAGGTTCGACAACGAGAAAGCCCCGAGCATCCCGCCGTCTGGCAGACCGTCGTATGGAACGATCCCGTGAACCTGATGAGTTACGTCGTTCACGTTTTCCGCAGCTACTTCGGCTTCTCCACCGATCGGGCGACGGCGCTGATGCTGGATGTCCACGAACGCGGTCACGCGGTCGTGGCGGAGGGGCCACGCGAACAGATGGAACTGCATGCGCAGGCGATGCACGATTACGGCCTCTGGGCCACCGTTCGGAGGATCCCCCAATGACCGAGAACGCTCTCATCCTCACGATCTCGCGTCTCGAGGCTCAGCAGCTCGCCGACCTCGTCGCCCAGTTCTCAGAGCTGCTCGAACCGCACGCGGTCGCCGATGCCGATGCATCCGACGCGTCGCGCGACCCGGCACTCGCGCGACTCGCGCCGAACCCGTACCCCGATGACGCGGATGCCGCGGCAGAATTCCATGACGCGACGCGGCACGATCTGCTCGAGCGCCGCCAGCATGACGCCCTGCGTGTGCTCGCCGATCTCGCGCCCTCATTCGCCTCGGGAAACCCTGATGACCCCGATCCCGCCGCGGACACGATCGACCTGGCGATCGAGGGGGACGCCGGCTGGGCCTGGATGCGCACGCTCACCGCGATCCGTCTCGTCATCGCCACGCGCCTCGGCATTTCGGGCGCGGACGACGATCATGACCCCGACGACGACCGTTTCGCCGTCTACGACTGGATCGGTTACCGATTGGACGGGATCGTCCGCGCGCTGGAGACCTCGGACTGAGACCGCCGCGAGCCCACCTGGGCGGTCGTACGGTCAGGGCCGCATCAAGGCTGCATCAGGGCATCGAGACCACGAGCGTTGCACGCTGTGCCGGATCGTCCGCCCGGATGTGGGCTCGCTCCTGAGCCGCCCAGCGATCCCAGTGCGGCCGATAGGTGTCGCCGTCGCGGAGGAGGGCGCGCCGTTTCCGCGCCTCTTCGGGCGCTTCCACCCACACGGCGATGTCGCTCAGGCGGAGCGTCTGGGCCGTGATGATGCCCGCGCCCTCCACGATGAGCGGCAGTGACGGATCGACGGCGTGCGCCTCTGCCGGAGCATCCGTTTCCCAGTCATGCCGCCGCCACACGCCCATCAAGCCGCGGGCGTGTGGAACGAGGATGTCTTGACGCGCGATCTCGACGCCGGATTCCAGTCCGTCCCAACCGGGGTAGATCGAATCGAGCGCGACCAGCTGGACCCGACCCGCCGATGGCCACTGCCGCACGAGCGCCGCCGCGAGTCTCGTCTTCCCGGCCCCGCTCTGCCCATCGATCAGCACGACGGGATTCAGAGCGTCGAGGCCGCGCAGCTCACCCACGATGCGGGCGACGCCGGCCTGGGACGCCGCGGTGAGGGGATCGTCGGGCGCGGGTCTACTTCTTGAGGGCGCGGATGACACGGCTGAGCGCCCGGCCAGCAACCCACAGGAACGGGATGCCCACTCCGAGCAGAGCGATCACGTTCGGCTCGAAGCGAAGATCGTCGCCCCGGCGGATGTAGGCGCCGAAAGGGAGCGAGTAGCCGCCACCGCCGCCACCCTCATTACCCTTCTCGTCTGAGCCGCCGCCGAAGCCGTGCCAGGTCGCGGCGACGGGGATGATGCGCACACCATCGACATCCTGCTGATCGCCGTAAGCGCTGCTGACGCCGAAGTGAACGGACTGCTGGGCGAGGTCCTGTGCAATGTTGGGCATTCCCCCACGCTAGCGCGCGATCCCGCCGGTGACGAGGGGCTTGCGGGCGCGATCAATCACGTCTTGCGGGCGGTCGCGGATGCGACGGAAGTGCCGTTGGACGCTCCGACCGGCCCACGAAGGTGGCCCGCATCACGGCAGCACCGCCGAACCGTGCGGACGCTGCATCCAGTGTGTCTTCGAGCTTGCGGCGGTCTTCGTCGTCGTCCCAGAGGGACTGTCCGTGCGCCGCCGGTCGAAGATTCTCGGCCCGTACCCCGAGCAGACGGATGGGCTGCCGCGCCTCGATCGATGCGAACAGATCGCGGGCTTCGTCGCCGATCCGCTGGCCGACGTCCGTCGGCTCGGAGAGGGTGCGCGATCGGCTGATCGTCGTGAAGTCCGCGAAACGGACCTTGATCGCGACGGTCGCGGCGTCCCAGCCACCCTTGCGCAGGCGCCTCGCGACCCGGTCGGAGAGCCGCAGGAGTTCGGAGCGCAGGAACGCCGGATCCCAGACATCCTCATGGAACGTCTCTTCGTGCCCGATGCTCTTCTCAACGCGCGTCGTCGAGACCTCGCGAGGATCGATGCCGCGGGCGAGTTGCGAGAGACGCTCACCCGACGCGGGCCCGACGATGCGATCCAGGACGTCACGAGGCGTTTCGATGATGTCGGCGATCGTCCGGATGCCTCGAGCCTCGAGGGACTCGGCGGACTTCGGCCCGACCCCCCACATCGCGCGAACGGAGCGCGGGCGGAGGAAGGCTTCCGTCTCAGCGGCCGACACGATCAGCATGCCGTCGGGTTTGCTGATGGTCGAGGCCATCTTGGCGACATGCTTGGTCGCTGCGACACCGACACTGCAGGTCAGACCGGTCTGTTGCTGGACGCGCTGCCGAAGCATCCGAGCGATCTCCCCAGGGCTCCCCCAGAGACGGCGGGCGCCGCGGACGTCGAGGAAAGCTTCATCGATCGACAGCGGTTCGACGAGCGGCGTGACGTCGTGGAAGATGCTCATGACCTGGGTCGAGAGCGCGAGATAGCGGTCGAAGTGGGGCGGGACGACAATCGCGGCGGGGCACAGCCGGAGTGCCTGCGAGACCGGCATCGCGGACCGCACTCCGAAGCGTCGCGCCTCGTACGACGCGCTCGAGACGACCGATCGCCCTTCGGGTGCGCCGATGATGATGGGCCTGCCGCGGAGCGCGGGGTTGTCGAGCACCTCGACGGCCGCGTAGAACGCATCCATGTCGACGTGCAGTATTCCGGTGCCGGAGTCATCCGCGCCGTCGGCGGAGACGATTCGCCCACTGCCGTCGCCGCGTCCCATGCGTCCATTCTCGTCCGGGGCACCGACATTGCCGGGCCCAACGATGGGCTAAACCAGTCCGGGAGCCCCGGGCATCTCGATCCCTGGGCTACAACTGCCCGGCGCGCTCCAGAACCAATTCGCGCACGCGGGCCGCATCGGCCTGGCCCCGCATGGCCTTCATGACCGCACCGATGACCGCGCCGGCGGCCTGCACCTTTCCGTCACGGATCTTCTCGAGCACGTCCGGCTGGGCCTTCAGCGCTTCGTCGATCGCGGCGATCAGCGCCCCGTCGTCCGAGACGACGGCCAGCCCGCGCGCGTCGACGACCTCTTGCGGCGTGCCCTCCCCCGCTATGACACCCTCGAGCACCTGGCGGGCGAGCTTGTCGTTCAGGGTTCCGGCATCGACGAGCGCCTGCACGGCCGCGACATCCGTCGGCGAAATGAGATCGGATGCCTCACGCCCAGCCGCATTGGCCAGTCGGGTGATCTCGCCCGTCCACCACTTCCGCGCGGCCGCGGGCGAGGCACCGGCAGCGACAGTCGCCGCCAGCTCGGCGAGCAGTCCGCCGTTGGCGACATCCTGGAACTCGAGGTCGGTGAAACCCCACTCGGCCTTGAGCCGACGACGACGAGCGGGCGGCGCCTCGGGAAGCGCGGCTCGCAGTTCTTCGATCAGCTCGGGTGCGGGTACGACGGGCAGCAGGTCGGGCTCCGGGAAGTATCGGTAGTCGTCGGCATCCGACTTCGGACGCCCGGGCGACGTGGTGCCCGTATCCTCGTGCCAATGCCGCGTCTCCTGCGTGATCGTGCCGCCCGCGGCAAGGATCGCGGCCTGACGCTGGATCTCGTACCGCACGGCACGCTCGACCGAACGCATCGAGTTGACGTTCTTCGTCTCGGTGCGCGTGCCGAGCTTCTCCTGACCCCGGGGGCGCAGCGAGACGTTCGCGTCGCAGCGCAGGTTGCCGCGCTCCATCTTCGCGTCCGAGATATCGAGCGCGAGCACGATGTCGCGGATCGTCTGCACGTAGGCCTTGGCGATCTCGGGAGCGCGGTGCTCGGCGCCGTAGATGGGTTTGGTGACGATCTCGACGAGGGGAACGCCGGCACGGTTGTAGTCGACGAGCGAATACTCCGCGCCCTGGATGCGTCCGGTCGCACCGCCGACGTGCGTGAGCTTGCCGGCATCCTCTTCCATGTGGGCGCGCTCGATCGGCACCACCACCTCGGTGCCGTCTTCGAGCTCAACGGTAACGCTGCCCTCGAAGGCGATGGGTTCGTCGTACTGAGAGATCTGGTAGTTCTTGCCGAGGTCCGGGTAGAAGTAGTTCTTGCGCGCGAAGCGGCTCGAGGGGGCGATCTGGCAGCCGAGCGCGAGGCCCAGGCTGATCGAGTACCGCACGGCCTGCTCGTTCACGACCGGCAGCGACCCGGGCAGCCCCAGGTCGACGGGCGCGAGATCCGTGTTCGCGGGGCGACCGAACGAGTTCGGTGCGGCCGAGAACATCTTGGTCACGGTGTTGAGTTCGACGTGGACCTCGAAGCCGAGCACGGGCTCGAACAGCTCGAGCGCCTTGTCGAAGTCCATCAGCGGGGCCTTGGCCATCAGGAAACCCCTCCTCGGGTGGTGAGCTCGGGGGCTCGGTCGAGCAACGGTCCGCCCCAGGCATTCTCGAGCAGTGTTTCTAACGCCGCGCCGACGCGGTACAGACGCGCGTCTTCGCGGACGGGCGCGAGGAACTGGATGCCGACGGGCAGTCCGTCGTCTTCTGCCAGACCCGACGGGATCGAGATACCCGGCACACCGGCCAGGTTCGCCGGGATGGTCGTGACGTCGTTGAGGTACATCTGGAGCGGGTCGTCGACGCGCTCACCGAGGCGGAACGCGGTCGTCGGCGCGGACGGCGTCGCGATCACGTCGACGGCCTCGAAAGCGGCGTCGAAGTCGCGCTGGATGAGCGTCCGAACCTTCTGGGCCGACCCGTAGTAGGCGTCGTAGTATCCGGCCGACAGGGCGTAGGTGCCGAGGATGATGCGGCGCTTGACCTCGTCGCCGAAGCCCGCCTCGCGCGTCGCGGCCATGACATCCTCGACCGTCGCGTTGGCGTTCGGGGTGACCCGCATACCGAAACGCACCGAATCGAACTTCGCCAGGTTGCTGGATGCCTCGGCCGGCAGGATCAGGTAGTACGCGGCCACACCGTACTCGAAGTGCGGGGCGCTGATCTCGACGATCTCGGCTCCGTTCGCTTCGAGCAGCGCGAGGGATGCGCGGAAGGACGCGGACACCCCGGGCTGGAACCCGCTGTCGGGCAGCTCGCGCACCACGCCGACGCGCAGGCCCTTCAGTACATCGCCGCGGGCTCCGTCGCGGGCGGCCTCGGCGAACGAGGGCCAGACGTCGGTCAACGACGTGGAGTCACGGTGGTCGTGCCCGCCGATGACGTCGTGCAGCAGGCCCGCGTCAAGCACCGAACGCGTGACGGGACCTACCTGGTCGAGGCTCGAGGCGAGGGCGATTGCGCCGTACCGGCTGACTCCGCCGTACGTCGGCTTCACGCCGACGGTGCCGGTCAAGTGCGCGGGCTGGCGGATCGAGCCGCCGGTGTCTGAACCGAGCGCCAGCGGCGCCTCGAAGGCGGCGACGGCAGCGGCCGAACCACCACCGGACCCACCGGGCACGCGGTCGAGGTCCCACGGGTTGTGGGTCGGGCCGTACGCCGAGTGCTCGGTGGACGAGCCCATGGCGAATTCGTCCATGTTGGTCTTGCCGAGCGGCACGAGTCCCGCGGCGCGCGAGCGCGCAACGACGGTGGCGTCGAAGGGCGACATGTACCCCTCGAGGATGCGCGAGCCGCTGGTCGAGGGCATGTCGGTCGTGACAAGCACGTCCTTGATCGCGAGTGGCACCCCCGCCAGAGGGCCGAGCTCGTCACCCGCGGCGCGGCGGCGGTCGATGTCCGCCGCGACGTCGAGGGCGTGGTCGCTGACGTGGAGGAACGCGTGGACGTCGCCGTCGACGGCGGCGATGCGGTCGAGGTGCGCGCGGGTGGCCTCGACGCTCGAGACCTCGCCCCGCGCGAGCTTTTCGGAGAGGGCGGCGGCGCTCAGGCGCGTGAGGTCGCTCACTGCTCCTCCCCCATGATCGCGGTCACGCGGAAACGTCCGTCTGCAGCATCCGGCGCATTCTGGAGGGCCTGCTCGAGGGTCAGCGTCTCGCCGACGACGTCGGGACGGAAGACGTTCTGGAGGGGCACCGGGTGGCTCGTCGCGGGGACGTCGGGGGTGGCGACCTGCGACACTTTGGCGATGTTGTCGACGATGACGTCGAGCTCTCCGGTGAGGCGGTCCACCTCCTCGTCGGTCAGCTGGATCCGGGCGAGCACGCCCAGATGGCGCACGAGTTCGGGGGTGATTTCAGACACTGCCCCATTCTAGGCGTCGCCCTCTCGCCTCCCCGTCATGCTCACCCCGGTGCCCTCGCCCCGCCCTCCGCCACGGCGAAACACCCCTGCCGCGACCAAACACCCCACTCCACAGGGTGTTTCGCCGCACGCGGGGTGTTTCGCCATGATGTGGACCGCGGTGCGGAGCCCGGGCGGGCGGCTCCCCGGCAGTAGGCTGACGACGTGACGACGACGTATGAGCCGCCGAGACCGTGGATCCAGAGCTACGCCGAGGGTGTTCCGGACGACCTCGAACCCGTGACGGGGTCGCTCGTCGACATCGTCGAGGCGTCCGCGCGGGACTATCCGGATGCTCCGGCCCTGCAGTTCTTCGGTCGCACCACGTCGTACCGCGAGCTGCAGCAGCAGATCGAGCGAGCAGCCGCGGGCCTGCGCGCGCAGGGCGTCAAGCGCGGTGATCCGGTCGCGATCGTGCTGCCGAACTGTCCGCAGCACATCGTCGCGTTCTACGCCGTCCTGCGGCTCGGCGCGGTCGTCGTCGAGCACAACCCGCTCTACACTCCCCGCGAGTTGCGCAAGCAGTTCGAAGACCACGGCGCCGTGCACGCGATCGTGTGGAACAAGGTCGTGCAGACCCTGCAGCAGTTCCCCGCCGACCTGGCCCTCCAGGCGATCGTGTCGGTCGACGTCACGCGAGCGATGCCGACACGCACACGGCTCGCGCTGAGGCTCCCGATCCCCCAGGCCCGCGAGGCCCGATCGGCGCTGACGACGAGAGTCAGCGGCACCGTCCCGTGGGAGACCCTGGTCGGAAGTGACCCGCTGCCCTCGACGGTCTCGAAGCCCCAGACCGATGATCTCGCGATCATCCAATACACCAGCGGCACCACGGGAACCCCGAAGGGCGCCTCACTCACCCACCGAAACCTGATCTCCAACGCCGCCCAATCCCGCGCATGGGTCCCGTCCATCCGGCGCGGCGAAGGATGCGTCGTATACGCCGTCCTTCCGATGTTCCACGCCTACGGCCTGACCCTGTGCCTGACCTTCGCGATGTCGATGGGCGCACGACTCGTACTCTTCCCGCGCTTCGACCCGGACATGGTGCTCGCGGTCACGAAGAAACACCCGGCGACGTTCCTCCCCCTCGTGCCGCCCATCGCCGATCGCCTGCTGAAGGCCGCCCTCGAGCAGGGAGTCTCGCTCGCCGGAACCGAGGTCGCGATCTCGGGCGCGATGGCGTTGCCTCATGACCTTGTGGTGCCGTTCGAGGCCGCTTCGGGCGGATACCTCGTCGAGGGATACGGTCTGAGCGAGTGCTCCCCCGTTCTCATGGCGAACCCCGTCGCCGACAACCGAGTGCCAGGGACCGTGGGCCTGCCACTCCCCGGTACCGAGTGCCGGGTCGTCGACCCCGATGAACCCACCCGCGATGTCCCCGCCGGTGAGCGCGGCGAACTGCTCGTGCGGGGGCCCCAGGTCTTCGGCGGCTACTACGGCAAGCCCGAAGAGACCGACAAAGTGTTCGTCGACGGATGGTTCCGCACCGGTGACATCGTCACGATCGACGAGATGGGATTTGTCCGGATCGTCGATCGGATCAAGGAGCTCATCATCACGGGAGGGTTCAACGTCGCCCCGACCGAGGTCGAGATCGCGCTGCGCCAGCACCCCCAGGTCGAGGATGCCGCGGTCGTGGGTCTACCGAGCGAACACTCGGGCGAAGAGGTCGTCGCCGCCATCGTTCCCGTTCCCGGGGCGACGCTCGACGAAGAGTCCGTTCGAGAGTTCGCCCGGGCCATCCTGACTCCCTACAAGGTGCCCAAGCGCATCTTCGTCGTCGACGAGCTCCCCAAGTCGCTGATCGGCAAGGTGCTACGCCGCCAGGTGCGCGACTCGCTCCTCCAGCTCACGACCGGACGCTAGCGCGATCTGCGAGCGCTCAGGCGCGTAGCTCCCCCGGACGCGGCTGAACCCACGGCGCATTCGCGTAGTCGTCCTCCCAGGGGAATCGGCCGTTCTTGTCGTCGTACGTGAGCTGCAGGAGAGGCACCGATGCTTCCGCGGGACGCTGATAGAACCGGTTGGCCGCGAACGCGATCTCACCCGGATTGGGCACGGCCTCAGCCACAACCCGGTGCGGCCAATCCGCGAACGACAGCATCTCGCCCGCGACGATATTGCGCCCGCCCCTGATCTTCGCCGACACGTCGTTCAGCACCCCCGATGCCGTGTTGGGCCCCACCCCGACGATCAGCAGCTCCGGATGACCGACACCGAATAGTCCCACCGTGTAGGCGAAGGATGCTTCGCGGTGCCGGCTGTCGCCGCCGACGTACTGCAGGTAGACGCCGTGGGCACGAATGATCTGCGCCGTGTGCTCGTCTTCCTGGTCGAGCCATGCCTGGATCTCGAGATCCGAATTCGATGACATGTGTTCCCCTCTCGTTTCGACGAGAGTAGAACATACGTACGACACTCAGCCCGCGTCGGGGTCAATCGCCTCGAGCGCCGCAGGACCTTCGGTGACGAGCAGCCGGAATTGCGCGGCATCGATGATGCGCACGCCGAGTTCTTCGGCCTTGCCGAGCTTCGACCCCGCGCCGGGACCCGCGGCGACGAAATCCGTCTTCTTCGAAACGCTCGACGCTGACTTTCCGCCCGCAGCGATGATCGCCTCCTGCGCACCCTCGCGGGTATAGCCCTCGAGGGACCCGGTCGCGACGACGGTGATGCCCTCGAGCACCCCGCCCGGGGCGACGGCGGCCCCCGGGCCCGGGTGTCCAGGAGTCGCGAGCTGAGCGCCCGCCGCGGTCCACCGCTCGACGATCTCTTGGTGCCAGTCGACCTCGAACCAGTCGATCAGGGCATCCGCGATGATGCCGCCGACCCCCTCGACGGCGGCCAGATCGTCACGCGACGCCTTGCGGATCTCGTCGACCGAGCCGAACCATTGCGCCAGCGCGCGCGCCGCGACGGGTCCGACGTGTCGGATGTTGAGCGCGACGAGAAAACGCCACAGGTCTTTCGTCTTCGCCTTCTGCAACTCCTCCAGGAGTGTGATCGCCTGAGCGGATGGCTGCGGCCCTGTGAGGCCCTGCTTCTTCTCGGCGGGCGACGGATTGCGCCGGAACGGCGCGCGGCGGACCCGCTCCCCCGTCGTGTCGTCGACGCGGGGCTCACCCGTCTCGGAATCGCGCACGATGACCTCGATCGGAACGAGTTGTTCGATCGTCAGGTCGAAGAGCCCGGCCTCGGTTTCGAGCGGAGGGACCGCGGGGGTGGACGGCTGCGTCAGCGCGGCGGCCGTCACTTCGCCGAGCGCCTCGATGTCGAGGGCGCCGCGCGACCCGATGTGCTCGACCCGGCCTCGAACCTGTGCGGGGCAGGCCCGCGTATTCGGGCAGCGCAGATCGATGTCACCCTCTTTGGCGGGCGCCAGCGTCCAGCCGCACTCCGGACACTCCGTCGGCATCACGAACTCGCGCTCGGTGCCGTCGCGCAGCTCGACGACCGGTCCGAGCACCTCGGGGATCACGTCGCCCGCCTTGCGGAGCACCACCGTGTCGCCGATCAACACGCCTTTGGCACGCACGACATCCTGATTGTGGAGGGTCGCCTGACGCACGACCGACCCCGCGACACGGGCGGGGGCCATGACCGCGAAGGGGGTGGCCCTGCCGGTGCGCCCCACGGACACCACGATGTCCAACAGCTTGGTGTTGACCTGCTCGGGCGGGTATTTGTATGCGATCGCCCACCGCGGCGCGCGGCTCGTCGCACCAAGCTCGTCGTGCAGCGCGAGCTCGTCGACCTTCACCACGATTCCGTCGATCTCGTGCTCGACGTCGTGGCGATGCTCGCCATAGTGCTCGACGAAAGCCGTGACCCCGTCGATGGAGTCCATCGTCTGGAAGTACGGGCTCGTCGGAAGACCCCACTCCTTCAGCAGAGCATAGATTTCGCTCTGCGAGTCGACGGGCGGGCGCTCCCACGCCCCGATGCCGTGCACGAACAGGCGGAGTGAATCGAGTCGCGCCTGCCCGGCTTCGAGCTCGAGCCCATCCTTCTTGTCAAGTTGTTGGCGCAGCCCTCCGCTCGCGGCGTTCCGCGGATTCGCGAACGCGGGGAAACGACGCTCGGCGCTGATCCGCGCCCTGTCCTCATCGAATGCGCGAGAGCGTGCGCGCGTCTCTTCGACCGCACGATCGCGCATGTCCGCCTGCAGGGCGTTGAGTGCGGCGAAGGCCGCCACCGGAATGAATACCTCACCGCGTACTTCCACGATCGGCGGATGCCCTGTACCCGCCAACCGTTGCGGGATACCGGTCACCCGAACGGCATTGAACGTGACGTCTTCGCCCACGCGGCCATCGCCGCGCGTCGCCGCGGACGTCAGCACGCCGTTCTCGTAGCGGAGGCTGATCGCGAGCCCGTCGATCTTCAGCTCGGTCAGCCACCGCACGGCTCGGCCGGCACCCGCCTGAGCCTTGGCGCACCACTCCCGCAACTCGTCGAGCGAGAAGACGTTGTCGAGGCTCAGCATCCGCTCGGCGTGTTCGACGGGCGCGAACTGCGTCCCCTGAGCGGCACCGACCGTCAGCGTCGGTGAATCCTGCCCCTGCAATTCGGGGTACAGCCGCTCGATCGCCTCGAGTCGATGCATCCAGCCGTCGTAGGTCGCATCGTCGACCGGGACCGTGTCTCGCCCGTAGTAGGCCTCTCGCGCTCCGAGAATCCGCTCGGCCAGGGTCCGCGCCTCCTCGCGCGCCTCGTCGAGTGTGAGGTCGGGAAGTTCGGATGCTTCGGATTCCACCGGCGCTTCGGATGCCACCGGTTCAGTTTAGGTTCGACCTCCGACATCCGTCCGCGACCCGCGACTGCACTTCAGCCCCCGCACGAGTGGGGCGCGCGACGACGCGAACGCCGCAAGATGCGGACGACGCATGGTCAGTCGACGCGAACGCCAGAAGGTTCAGCCAGGGTAGGTCAGACGCCCGCGGGAACCGCGGAGACCGTGCGGTCGATCGTGAACTGCCCGAGCACGCGCGTGCCGGCGTACAGCACCGCGGTCTGGCCGGGCGCGACGCCGTCGAGGGGCACGTCCGGGCGCACGACGAGCCGCGGCATCCCGTCGCCGTCCACGCCGGAACCGACCTCAGAACCCGCCACGAAACTCAGGGTCGCGGGCACGGGATCCGCGTGCGCGCGTATCTGCACATGGCACGTCAGTTCCGACCCGACCGCCAGCGCCGCAGAACCCGCCCACGTGAAGCGATCGCCCGAAATCTCGGCGATCGCGAGCGCCTCGCGCGGACCGACGACGACCGTGTTGGACACCGGACGGACCTCAAGCACGAATCGGGGCTTGCCGTCCGCCGCGGGCACCCCGAGCGCGAGGCCGCGCCGCTGCCCGACCGTGAACGCGTGCGCTCCCTCGTGCGCACCGACGACGGCGCCGGATGCGTCGACGATGTCCCCGGGGACCGTTCCGACCCGATCGGCCAACCACCCGCGCGTGTCGCCGTCCGGGATGAAGCAGATGTCGTGGCTGTCCGGCTTCTGCGCCACGGTCAGGCCGCGCGCCTCGGCCTCGGCTCGGACGAGCGCCTTCGACGGCGTCTCACCGAGCGGGAAGAGCGTGTGCGGCAGTTGCTCGGCCGTCAGCACTCCCAGCACGTAGGACTGATCCTTCGCCGCGTCGCTGGCGCGGTGCAACTCGAGTTCGCCGGATGCGCCCGGCCGAACGATCGCGTAGTGCCCCGTCACGACCGCGTCGAATCCGAGGTCGAGCGCCTTCTCGAGGACGGCGGCGAACTTGATCCGCTCGTTGCAGCGCATGCACGGGTTCGGCGTGCGGCCGGCGGCGTACTCGTTGACGAAGTCTTCGATGACGTCGTCGCGGAAGCGCTCGGAGAAGTCCCACACGTAGAAGGGGATGCCGAGGCGGTCGGCCGCGCGGCGGGCATCCATAGCGTCCTCGATCGTGCAGCATCCGCGACTGCCCGCCCGCAGCGTTCCGCCCGCGCGCGAGAGCGCCAAGTGCACACCGGTGACGTCGTGACCCGCGTCGACCGCGCGCGCGGTAGCCACCGCGGAGTCCACCCCGCCGCTCATCGCCGCCAAAACACGCATCCATCGATTCTACGCGGGGCACCTCTGCGTGGGTCCGTTCCGCTGTCGGACATCGACGCCCACCCGGCTCGGAAACATCGATGTGCGCCGGCCGAGCAGGAAGCGCGCGCTCAGGCGCGGGGGGTGCGCGACGACAGACCCGCGCGCCGGGCGCGGTCGTAGGCCGGCGGTAAGGCGGCGAGAAGCGCGTCGACGTCCGCACGCGTCGACGTCCGCCCGAGCGTGAAGCGCAGGGCGCCCGCGGCGAGGTCGGACGCGACGCCCATCGCCAACAGGACGTGGGATGGCTCCGGAACGCCTGCCTGGCATGCGGATCCCGTGGAAACGGCAACACCTGCGCTATCGAGCAACAGGAGCAACGAGTCGCCCTGGGCTCCCGGCAACACGACGTGCAGGTGCCCGGGCAGACGATCCACCCCGGCTGCAGAGACCACGACGTCGGGTATCGCCGCCCGCAGGCCTTCTTCGAGCGTGTCGCGGAGCGCACCCACCCGTTCGGCCTCGGCGGCCAATGCGGCGACGGCGAGTTCGGCGGCGACCGAGAAGGCGACCGCGCCCGCGACATCCTGCGTCCCTGCCCGAAGGCCCCGCTGCTGTCCACCGCCGTGCAGCAAGGCCTCGAGCGTGACGTGGCGCGATACGACGAGGGCTCCGACGCCGACCGGGCCGCCGACCTTGTGCGCCGAAACGCTCAGCGCCACGAGCCCCGTGCCGCCACGCGCATCCGCGCGCAGCTCGCGGAATGACAGGGGGACGTGCCCGAACGTGCCGACCGCGTCCACGTGCAGCGGAACTTCGGCGTCCGCGGCTGCGGCGGATGCCTCGGCCACGGGCTGCAGCGAGCCGACCTCGTTATTGGCGCCGAGGAGGGTGGCGACAGCGGCGCGTTCGTCCGCGAGCGCCGCGCGCCAGACATCCAGGTCCACCCGGGCGTCCGCATCGATCGACACCCACCGGGCGTCCGCCTGACCGCTCGACTCCAACCAACGGACGGTGTCGAGCGTGGCGTGGTGCTCGCCCTCGGGCACGACCATCAGGTTCCGCCCGGTCGCCGCGCGGCGGGTGCGCAACAGGCCGACGAGGGCGAGGTTGATCGACTCGGTGCCGCCCGAAGTGAACACGACCTCGATCGGTTCGCAGCCCAGCGCGGCCGCCAGCCGGTCGCGGGCGTCCTCGAGCAGCCGCCGCGCGTCCTGCCCCGCGCCGTGGATGGACGACGCGTTACCGACGATCTCGGATGCCTCGATCCAGGCCGCCCGCGCCTCGGCCCGCAGCGGGGTCGTAGCCGCATGATCCAGATACGCGCGGTCGAGGGGTGCGTTCACCCGACAACTCTCACATATCCGTGCCCGCGCTGGATGGACCCGTCGACAGGGTTCGGGGGCCGAGGGCGCAACACTCTCAAGGACCGACGCGAACCCGCGTCCATTCCCGCGTAACGCGCCGGACTCACGTGCTCATTAGTCTTGTCCCCATGGTCATCCCGACACCGACGACCGACGCGCGCCCTGCACTCCTCTCGCCCGCGCTAGACGACCTGGGCGTCACGTACACCCCCGAGGGCGGTCGCCTGCGCGTGTGGTCGGGGCACGCCGATGGCATCGACCTCGTCGTCTTCGACGACACGGACCTCGACTGGATCGTCGAGACCCTCCCCCTGCGACTCGTCGGCGGGTCGGTGTGGGAGGTCACGACGCCGTTGCTCCGCCCCGGCACGCGCTATGCCATCCGCGTCAGCGGTCCTGCTGGCCCCGGCAACACATTCAACCCGCGCACCCTTTTGCTCGACCCGTACGCGCGCGGCCTCGTGTCCGGTGGTTTCAGCGACTGGCGCTCGGTCGCCCTCGACGGATCCTTCGACTGGGGCGGCGTCCAGAAGCCCCGCGTTCCCCTCGATCGGACCGTCATCTACGAGGGACACCTCAAGGGCCTGACGAAGCGTCACCCCGCGGTCCCGCCCGCACTGCACGGAACCTATGCCGGGCTCGCCAATCCGGCGATGATCGACTACCTCGTGGGGCTCGGCGTCACGAGCGTCGAGTTGCTGCCGGTTCACGCTTTCGCGAGCGAACCGCGGCTGCACCAGCTGGGACTCAGCAATTACTGGGGCTACAACACCCTTAACTTCTTCACCCCGCACGCCGCCTACGCCACCGAGGCCAGCCGACGCGAGGGGCCCGAGGCGATCCTGCGCGAGTTCAAGGGCATGGTGCGCCTGCTACACGAGGCCGGACTCGAGGTCATCCTCGACGTCGTCTACAACCACACCGCCGAAGAGGGCGTCGGCGGTCCGCGCTCGAGCTTCCGCGGCATCGACAACCGCTCGTACTACCGCCAACTCGACGACGGCACGTACGTTGACGAGACCGGATGCGGCAACGCCGTGAACACGGCGACGGATGCCGCTGCGCGACTCATCCTCGATTCGCTCCGGTACTGGGCGAACGACGTGCAGATCGACGGATTCCGTTTCGACCTCGCCGCGACACTCGGTCGTGACGCGCAGCACCACTTCACGCCCGAGCACCCCCTGCTGCAGACGATCATGGACGACCCGGCGCTCGCCGAGGTCAAGATGATCGCCGAACCATGGGACGTCGGCATGGGCGGCTGGCAGACCGGCAACTTCGGGACCGGCTGGAGCGAATGGAACGACCGATACCGCGATCGCGTCCGCAACTTCTGGCTCTCGGACGTCGATTACGCCCGCCGGGCATCGACCGCCCCGGTCGGGATCGGCGGTTTCGCAACCCGCCTCGCCGGCTCCTCCAACACGTTCTCGCACGAGCGCGGACCGCTCGCGAGCGTCAACTTCGTCACCGCGCACGATGGCTTCACCCTCCGCGATCTCGTCTCGTACGACGTCAAGCACAACCTCGCCAACGGCGAGCAGAACCGCGACGGGGCCGACACCAACCGCGCCTTCAACCACGGCGCCGAGGGTCCGACCGACGATCCGCACGTCCTCGCCACACGCCGCAAGGCCATGCGGAATCTGCTCGGAACGCTTCTGCTCTCGTCGGGCATCCCGATGCTCACGGCGGGGGATGAATTCGGCCGGACGCAGCGCGGCAACAACAACGCGTATTGCCATGACTCGGCCCTCACATGGCTGTCATGGGACCACGCCGAGTGGCAGACGGATCTTCAGGAGCACGTCCGCCGACTGATCACCCTGCGCGGCGAGAACCCCGCCCTCCGGCCCAGCCGGTTCGCCGTCCAAGACCGGCCGACGCCCTCGGCATCCGTCATGGACTGGTACGACGAGAGCGGCGCGATGATGTCCATCGACCGATGGACGAATCCGGCGCACAGGACGATCCAGTACGTCGCAGCGTCCACCCCGGAACACGAGGCCTTCAACCGGATCCTGCTCATGGTGCACGGCAACGAGTCGCCCATCGACGTCACCCTGCCGGACGTCGAGGGCGTGACCCGATACGTCGAGCTGTGGTCATCGATCGACGAGCGCCCGAGGGATGTCGAGCAGACCTTCGAGCCCGGTGACATCGTGCCTCTTCCCGGCACCTCGATGCGACTCTTCCGCGCCGAGTAACACCGTTCGGCGGGCCGCGCAAGGCGTATCCTCACCTCGGCATGCAAGGTAGGTTCGGGGTGTGGCTGCCCCTTCCGTGAATGCTGTCCCCCGAGCGTGGCGCAGTGCCGCCGCTCTCCCCGTCCGCCCCGCCACCGCGTGGCCCGATGAGCGCGTCACGGCTGCCGGGCGCATCCCGATGTTCCAGCCGAGGCCGTCCGTGCCGGGCGATCAGTACCGGCCGAAGGCCTACGCAACAGAGGTCGTCCCGTTCATCGTGACGGCATTCCGCGAAGGACACGACCGGATCGGCGTGCACCTGCGCCTCTTCTCCCCGAGCGGCGACGAATCGCTGCACCGACTCACCGCTCTCGAGGACGGATTCGATCGATGGCAGGTCCTCGTCGCCCTCCTCGAAGAAGGTGTCTGGACATTCCAGTACGAGGCTTTCGCGGATGAGTACGCCACCTGGCGGCATGCCGCGAGCCTGAAGATCGCCGCGGGCGTCGATGCGCCCGTGATGCGCCGGATCGGGGCCGACCTGTTCGAGGGTGCGGGGCGCGAGCGCACCCGACCGGCTGCGGAGCGACGTCTGCTCCAGGCATCCGCTGCTCGTCTGCTCGACCCCGAGGTGTCGGACGAAGACGCGCTCTTGATCGTTCAGGACGCCGCGATCGCCGCGTCCTTCGCGGCCCGCCCGGTCGCCTCGCTCGTCACCGTCGGTGCGACACGAGAACTGCTCGTCGAACGTCGCCGAGCGGGCGTCGGCGCCTGGTACGAGTTCTTCCCGCGCTCGGAAGGCGCCAAACGGCTGAAGGACGGACGCGTCAAGAGCGGCACCTTCCGCACGGCGATGAAGCGGCTGCCGGAGGTCGCGGCGATGGGCTTCGACGTGCTGTACCTGCCCCCGATCCACCCGATCGGCGAGACGCACCGGAAGGGACGGAACAATTCGCTCGTCACCGAGCCCGGCGACCCCGGGTCGCCCTGGGCGATCGGCGGCGCCGCAGGCGGGCACGACACCGTCCACCCCGACCTGGGGACGCTGTCCGACTTCCGCGCATTCGTGAAGGCTGCGCGAACCGAGGGCATCGAGGTCGCGATCGATTTCGCCCTGCAGGCGTCGCCGGATCACCCCTGGGTCACTGAGCATCCCGAATGGTTCACGACCCTTCCTGATGGCTCGATCGCGTATGCCGAGAATCCTCCGAAGAAGTATCAGGACATCTACCCGATCAACTTCGACAACGACTACGAGGGCATCCGCTCGGAGGCCCTGCGGGTCATCCGGCACTGGATCGCTCAAGGCGTCGAGATCTTCCGCGTCGACAATCCCCACACCAAGCCGTTGAAGTTCTGGGAGTGGCTGATCCGCACCGTGAACGCCGAGCATCCCGGGGTTGTGTTCCTCGCCGAGGCGTTCGCGCGCCCGGCGATCATGCAGGGTCTTGCGATGGCGGGATTCCAGCAGAGCTACACGTACTTCACCTGGCGCAACACCAAGGAAGAGCTCGAGGAGTTCCTGACCGGGCTGGCGACCGAGACGGCCGACTTCTTGCGTCCGAACCTGTTCGTCAACACCCCCGACATCCTGACCGAATACCTGCAGTACGGCGGCAGGGCCGGCTACAAGACCCGTGCCGCGATCGCCGCGACGGCTGCGCCCACATACGGCGTCTACGCCGGGTACGAGCTCTACGAGAGCGTGGCCCGACCGGGGTCGGAAGAGAACCTCGACAACGAGAAGTACGAGTACAAGACGCGCGACTGGGCCGGTGCCGAGGCATCCGGTGACTCTCTCGCGCCGTATCTGCGGATGCTCAACCGCGTGCGCAACGAGCATCCTGCGCTGCAGCAGCTGCGCAACCTCCGCACCCATTGGAGCGACGACGAGGCGATCCTGGTCTACTCGAAGCACCTCGACGCTGCCCTCTCGCCGACCGGGCAGGCAGACACCATCATCGTCGTCGCGAACGTGGATCCCCATTCCGCCCGCGAGACGACGGTCTATCTCGACACGACCCTCTGGGGCGTCGAACCCGGGGCGCCCTTCGAGGTCGAAGACCTTGTCACCGGTGCCGTCTGGACCTGGACCGACCGCAACTATGTCCGCCTCGATGCCTTCGCCGAGCCGGTACACATTCTGAAGGTGAGGAGCCCGCGATGACTGTCGTATCTCAGAACGATCTGGATCTTGTTGCCACGGGATCCCACTACTCGCCCCACAGCGTGCTCGGTCATCACGCGGGTCAGGATGCCTCGGGCCGCGCGATCACCACGATTCGCGTTCGTCGTCCCCTCGCCGAGACCGTGACCGCCATCACGAACGGTAGTGAACGAACAGCGCTCGAGCACGTCCGCAGTGGGATCTGGGAAGGTACCCATCAGGGAGCCCCGGTTCCCTATCTCATCGAGGCGACCTACGCGTCTGCGCCGACGTGGACCGCCGACGACCCCTATCGCTTCACCCCGACCGTCGGCGACCTCGACCTGCACCTGATCGCCGAGGGCCGGCACGAAGAGCTCTGGCGTGTGCTCGGATCTCACCTGCGTGACCACCAGGGCGCGTCGGGCACCTCCTTCGCCGTCTGGGCTCCGAACGCACAGGCGGTACGTGTCGTCGGCGATTTCAACGGCTGGGACGGCCAGAGTCATCCGATGCGCTCCATGGGGGGCTCAGGAGTATGGGAGCTCTTTGCGCCCGGGGTCGGCGAAGGCTCGGCCTACAAATACGAGCTCCTCACGAGCGACGGACGCTGGATCGTCAAGGCCGACCCGATGGCGCGCTGGGCCGAGGTGCCACCCGCGACCGCGTCCGTCGTGACGAAGGCTCGACATCTCTGGCAGGACGACGTATGGATGGAGCGACGCGCCCGCACGACGCCCGTCGACCAGCCCATGTCGGTCTACGAGCTCCACCTCGGATCATGGCGTCCGGGCCTCACCTACCGCACCGCGGTCGACGAGATCATCGGGCATGTCACCTCCCTCGGCTTCACCCATGTCGAGTTCCTGCCGCTCGCCGAGCACCCGTTCGGCGGATCCTGGGGGTATCAGGTCACCGGGTACTACGCGCCGACCAGCCGGTTCGGCACGCCCGATGACCTGCGATACCTGATCGACCGACTGCACCAGGCCGGCATCGGCGTCATCATGGACTGGGTACCGGGTCACTTCCCGAAGGACGAGTTCGCCCTCGCACGCTTCGACGGACGGCCGCTGTACGAGCATCCGGATCCGCACCGTGGCGAGCACAAGGACTGGGGCACCTACATCTTCGACTACGGGCGTCGCGAGGTCCGCAACTTCCTGGTCGCGAACGCCCTGTACTGGTTCGAGGAGTTCCACGTCGATGGGCTGCGCGTCGACGCCGTCGCATCGATGCTCTACCTCGATTATTCGCGCAACGAGGGCGAGTGGACGCCGAACATCCACGGTGGTCGCGAGAACCTCGAGGCCATCGGCTTCTTGCAAGAGGTCAACGCGACGGCGTACAAGCGCTATCCGGGGATCGCGATGATCGCCGAGGAGTCCACGAGCTATCCGGGGGTGACGGCCCCGACCGATCAGGGCGGCCTCGGGTTCGGGCTCAAGTGGAACATGGGCTGGATGAACGACACGCTCCAGTACTTCGGGCGCGATCCCATGTACCGCGAGCACCACGAGGGCGAGATCACCTTCACCTTCGTCTACGCGTTCAGTGAGAACTTCGTGCTGCCGATCAGCCACGACGAGGTTGTCCATGGCAAGGGCACGCTGGTGTCACGGATGCCTGGTGACCACTGGCAGAAGCTCGCCAATGCTCGAGCCTTCCTCGGCTTCCAGTGGGGGCATCCGGGCAAGCAGCTTCTGTTCATGGGGCAGGAGTTCGGGCAGATCTCGGAATGGTCCGAGGGACGCTCGCTCGACTGGTGGATCCTCGACCAGCCGTTGCACGCACAGCTTCAGGCATACGTGTCGGTGCTCAACGAGACGTATCGGAAGCACGCGCCCCTCTGGGCCCGCGACCACGACGGTGCGGCCTTCCGGCGACTATTCGGGTCTCATCACAACCCGAGCGTCGTGGCGTTCTCGCGCACGGACTGGCACGGCAACACGGTCGCCGTGCTCTGCAACTTCTCGGGCGTCCCGGTGCACGATTACGACATCGAGCTGCCCGAGGCCGGCGTGTGGACAGAGATCCTGAACTCTGACGCCGTCGAGTACGGCGGATCCGGGGTGGGTAACTTCGGGGCGGTGAATGCCTCGGCAACCGCCGATGGCGCCGCGCGCGCCACGGTCACCCTCCCGCCTCTCGGCGTCGTCTGGCTGCACCACACCCGCTGACCCGCCTCAGCGCGAGAGTGCCCGTTCCGGATCCCGAGGGTGCCCGTCCTGAACACCAACGGGCACCCTCGCGGATGGAATGGGCACCCTCGCGGATGCAGGCTTGTCAGAAGAGGAGCGACGCCAGCCGTCCACGCGCACGGATGACGCGCGGGTCAGGGTCGCCGATGAGCCCGAAGAGCTCGAGCAGGCGCTCACGGACGGGCGCACGCTCATCCTCGGGAAGTGCACCGAACAGGTCGAGCAGGCGGCCGAAGGCGTCGTCGACGTGTCCCCCGGCGATGTCGAGGTCGGCGACGGCGAACTGCGCTGCGACATCAGTGGGCGCAGCAGCCGCGGCGGCGCGTGCCGCTTCGAGCTCCAGGCCCGTGACGCGGCTGAGCAGGCGAACCTGCCCGAGTCCTGCCCGCGCATCCTCGTCCCTCGGGTTCTCCACGAGTGCCTGCTCGTATGCCGCGATCGCCGCGTCGTAGTCGCCCTCTTCGATGGCCGCGAAGGCTGCGGCATGCAGCGGCGGGAGCGTCGGCTCTACCGTTTCATCGTCCGGGTCGATGGCATCCGCATCGTCTACGGCCAGCGTTCCCGTGACTCCGTTCTGGGCCGCAAGCTGCAGGAGCTGGGCGAAGACCTCGCGGACCTGCTGCTCGGGAACCGCGCCCGTGAACAGCGGCACGGGCTGACCGGCGACGAGCGCCACGACCATGGGGATGGACTGGGCCCGGAAGGCCTGCGCAAGCTGGGGGTTCGCATCCACGTCGACCTTGACCAGGACCAGACGGCCGGCAAGCTCGGTGATGACGGACTCGAGGATCGGGCTCAGCTGCTTGCACGGTCCGCACCACTCGGCCCAGAGGTCGATGACCACCGGTACGGTGCGGGAGAGTTCCAGGATCTCGCCGAATGTCTCATCCGTCGCATCCCGGACAAGGCCCGCGGTGCCGGTCGGCGCCGACGCGCCAGCGGATGCGGGAGCAGCACCGGGCGCAGTCGGCTGCGGACGGTTACGTAGCGACGACAGGTCGACGGCACCGCGGAGGACGGCGCCCGGATTGGCGTTCTGGCTCATTGGATGACTCCTGCGCTGAGAATGTTCGAGGCGTAACCGAGCAGTCGGATCTGTCCACCGTCCGCCTGGTTCGGTACGTAAAAGAAAAGCTGGTCGGAGAAATTGATCTGGAAGCCCGAGGCCGAACTGGCCGTTCCCGCGAGGGCCTCGGCCGTCGGGTTGCCGTCGAGTTTGATGACGGCGTCGCTGTTCGTCGGCTTAACGGTATCGGTCTCGGTGAGACTGATGGCGACGATGGCGCCGGACTCGAGTGTGGCCAGTCCGATCGCCGGGTAGGCGCCGGCAGCCGACGAGAACGTGAGGCTGCCCGTCTCGGCACCCGTCTGATTGAACTGCTCGAGGCGTGTCCGTCGATCCTCTGCGACCTTGACACGGAACTGATCACCCTCCTCCTCGAACAGCGATGAGAAGGAGCTGTTGTCGCCGTTGTCGATGACGTCCGCGTAGGCCGCGGCCAACTCCTGCGGCTCGAGCAGCAGGAACGGGGAGTCGGGCGGGACGAGCGCCGCGCCGATCGTGGAGGGAGCGACGCCGCCAGGGAACTCGGCGGATGCCGCGAGGCTCGCCAAGTAGGTCAGCTTGTATTCGGACCAGGGGTCGTTCTGCGTCAGCACGGCGACGGTGGGCGCCACGGTCGTCTCGCCCTCTTCGCCGACAACCGTCATGATCGTTCGTGGCCAGTCGTCGTTGGCCTGCGGCAGCAAGATCTGCAGCGGCTCGGTGGGGATGGCCGCGAGCGCGGGGTGATCCGCCACTTTGCTGCGGATGAGATAGTTCGCCTTGCGCTCGTCGAGCACCGCGCCGGCAAGGCGGGTGGCCGCGAGATCACCGTCGGCCGCCACGTCAGCCTCGGAGACGGTCTGGGCGACCTTCGCGAGGATGCGCTTCGCCTGGGTCTCGGTCACGGCTGGTGCGTCCTGTTGGTCCGCGTCGAGGACGCTCGCGGTGGGAGACGGAGTGGCCGAGGGGGCGAGCTGCGGCCACGATGCGGCGGTACAGCCGGTGAAGAGCAGACCCGCGAGCGCGAGGCTCGGGATCACGATGAAACCGCGGGTGCCGCCGCGCAAGGCTCGGCGGGACGGAGTTCCCGAACTGATCACACCCTTCGCCTCGGCGTCGCCGGCGGGGATCGTGTCGAGCGGCTGGGTAGCGGGCTGCGGGATGCCCTTGCGCCGCGGGCCCCGCGAGCGACGCGCATGACGGATGCCGAGCAGATACAGCAGCACGCCGAGCACCATCAGGATGCCCCCGGCCACGATCAGCGGTCCCGCCCACGGCGTCGAGTTGTCCAGGGGCCAGCTGAGTTCTATCGTCTCCGGCGCCGGCGCCGTGCCGTCGGAAGCGAGCAGCACGCTCATCGTGTCGGGCAGTTGCAGCTGTGCCGTGAGTGTTCCCTCGTCGGTGAACTCATCGAGCCAGAGGTCCGAACCGGCGGGGTTGCGCCCCGTCGTGGCGTCCGGCGGCGTTTCGGTCGACGCATCCGTGCTCGCACCGTCGTCGGCGGTGTCACCCTCCGCGCCCGTCGCGGGCTCGTCTGTTTCGGGCGCGGTCGGTTCGGGTTCGACGAGCTCGGGTTCGACGAGTTCCGTCACGATCTCGCCCGCGTCGTCGAGCGTCACACGCGTGTAGGAGACATCGGAGAGCCAGGCGGTGACGTCCGCCGTACGCCCGTAAGCGGCGTAAACGGGGCCGGAATCGGCCGTCGCGATCATCGTCTGCGAACCGGGCGTGCTTGTCAGTACAGCACCCTCGATCAGCGTGTACGGAAGCGCATCCTCCGTGCTGATCTCGGTCTCTGTGGTCTCGGCGCCGACGAAGACCGTTCGTTGCGCGATACCCGCACCGATCAGTACGGCGGCGAGCACGAATGCCGCGACAGCCCAGACAAAACGCAAACGAAAACTCCTCCATCGACGCGCCCGGGAGAGTTTCGGCGCGGAAGCGGACATCCCAGACTACCGAAGTACGCCTGAATGTCAGCCGCACGCGCGTAGAGCACGGGATCTGGACGCCGCGCACGTAGTCTGACGTGACGCGCGTCGGGCGCGTCGCAGCCGGAGGTGCACGTGAAGATTCACAACCCGTTCCGCGTCGCATTCATCGCGACGCTCGGCGTGGGGCTCGGGATCGTCCTGATCTCGAGTATTCAGACTCTCTCGACGATCCTGTTGTACGTCGGCACGGCGCTCTTCCTCTCACTCGGACTCGAACCGGCGATCTCGTTCCTCGAGCGCCGGCGCATGAAGCGCTGGCTCGCGGTGCTGATCACGGTCGCTGGGATCTTGGCTGCTTTCACCGGGATCGTCTTGATGATCGTCCCGATCATCGTCGACCAGATCAGCCAACTCGTCGTGTTGATCTCCGATGCGCTCGACGAAGGAGTAGAACCTTTCCTCGCGGACTTCCGGACCTGGCTCGGCGGAGTCTTCCCCTACCTCGACGTCGACCGTGTGCTGCAATACGTGACCGACTGGGTCAATTCGCTCGACTTCGCGGCGATCGGCGAGAGTGTGATCGCGTTCGGTGCGGCCGTCGTCGCAGGAATCGCCGGTGGATTCATCGTCATGATCCTCACGATCTACTTCACCGCGTCCACCCCCAACCTGAAAGCAGCGGTCTATCAGCTTGTGCCCGCCAGCAGACGGGCCCGGTTCATCGATCTCGCTGAGCAGATCACCGACTCTGTGGGGTACTTCGTCATGGGCCAGCTCAGTCTCGGTCTGACGAACGGCGTGTTGAGCTTCATCTTCCTGTCGATCATCGGAGCGCCGTTCACAGCCGTTCTGGCGGTGGTCGCCCTCCTGTTTTCGATCATTCCCCTCGTGGGCACCTTGACGGGATCAGCGATCATCGTTCTGACCTGCCTGCTGCCCGGCGTCGGTTCGCCCGGTACGGCCCTGGCGGCGGCGATCTACTACCTGATCTACATGCAGATCGAGGCCTACGTTCTTGCACCGCGCATCATGAGCCGCGCCGTCTCCGTACCGGGCGCGGTCGTCGTGATCGCGGCCCTCGCCGGTGGCTCGCTGCTGGGACTGCTCGGGGCGCTCGTCGCGATCCCGGTGGCCGCCAGCATCCTGATCATCTACCGGCAGGTCGTCATCCCGAAGATGAACGAGCTGTAGCGCGCCGCGCCACGGGCTAGAGCGGGCCGTCCCACTCCGTGGCAAGCGGGAGCGCCCCCGGGTTCACCGCAGCCACGATCTCGGTCAGCACACGCCG
Source organism: Microbacterium sp. (assembly GCF_044340635.1). Classification (GTDB taxonomy): domain Bacteria; phylum Actinomycetota; class Actinomycetes; order Actinomycetales; family Microbacteriaceae; genus Microbacterium. The sequence continues at coordinate 127,684 of NZ_JBIITF010000002.1, read as the reverse complement.
GGTCTGGGTCTCGCCGACCCACAGGTGCCGACCGCCCTCGACGGGAACCACGACGAGGTGCGGGATCGACGCGAAGCGCTCCGTCGCGGCATCCGGTCGGAGGTAGTCGTCGAGTTCGGGGATCACGGCGACGAGGGGGCGGTCATCCCCCGCCCACGCGGCGATTTCGTCATCGCTCGTGCGGTGCAGGGGCGGCGAGAGGAGAATAACGCCCGCGATGTCATGGTCGCGACCGTATTTCAGGGCGAGCTCGGTACCGAACGACCAGCCCACCAGCCAGGGATTCGGCAAGCCCCGCTCGCGCACGAAGTCCATCGCCGCGGCGACGTCGAAAGCCTCGTCGTGCCCGCCATCGAATGATCCCTCGCTCGTCCCCCGCGGCGATGTCGTGCCTCGGGTGTTGAAACGCAGCACAGCCAGATCGGCCAGCGCCGGCAGACGGCCCGCTGCCTTGCGCAGGATGTGCGAGTCCATGAATCCGCCCGCCGTAGGGAGCGGATGCAGCGTCACGAGCGTCGCCACCGGTTCGGTCGACAGTGGCAAGGCCAACTCCCCCACCAACGTCAGTCCGTCCAACGTGCGCAGCTCGATATCCTCGCGACGAGCGGGCAGCTGAAGTGGTCCACGTATCTCTGTCAAGCGATCCTCCAACAGTGCGTGTGCCAGTGTCGCCGAGCCGCGAGATCGGCGGCCTCGCCGAGGACGCCGTCCGCACGCCACACGACGAGGTGCGCGGTGTGCGCGGCGACGGGTCGCCCGCAACCGGGACAGGTGTACGACTTCACGGCGCGGTGTGCCGAGACGGGCTGAACCGTGTACTCGACGCCACGCCGAGACTCGGACTTCTTCCAGCCCGCCATGAGGCGCTCGAGCCCGTCACCGGGCGGGTCGGGTCTGCGTCGGTTTGACCGCGGCATCGCGGTCAGTACCACCCGCGGGCCTGGGAATGACCCCACGCGCCGCACGGTGCGCCGTAGCGGCCGCCGATGTACCCGAGTCCCCAGGCGATCTGCGTCGCGGGGTTCGATTCCCAGTCCGCACCCGCGGACGCCATCTTCGTGCCGGGAAGAGCCTGCGGGATGCCGTAGGCGCCGCTGGATTTGTTGTGCGCGTTCACGCGCCAGCCCGATTCCTTCTTCCACAGAGCGACGAGGCAGTCGAACTCGCCGGTGCCCCACCCGCGGGCCGCAACCATGTCGAATGCGATCGCCTGTGCGGATCCCGGGTCGGGGACGACGCTCGGCGGCGCCCACCCGCTCGCAGCCTTCGTGCTCGCCGCCGCGGCGGGCACGACGGGCTTCGGTTTGGGCTTCACATAGACCTGGTAGCTGCCGCGCGACAGCTCGGGAGCGCTCGATTCGCCCGCGATGTCGACCACGAGCGACTGGGCGTCGCTCTGGGCTGCCGCGTACAGGGTCGTCACGCTCGTGTCCTCCGCGGATGCCTCGGCCAGAGCCGCCCCGGTCGGAACGACGATGTACGCACCGAGGAAGCCGACCGCAGCGACCGTCGCGAACACCCCGAGGACTCCGCGACGCCGAGACCAGCGGACGGGCTGGGGCGCGGGCACGCGGCGTGCGAGGTGTGACGAACTCGTCGACGACACGCGACCCACAGACGTGGAAGTCGGCGTCGGGATGATCTCGTTGCCCTGGCTCACAGTGCTTTGAGCTTAGCCGCGACCCCGGCGAGGTGCCACGTTATGGCCGCACGCGGCGCGGATCCGAGTGAATCGTCAGCGCACCGCGAGCATCACGTCGATGACCGCGTCGAGCACCGCGTCGACCTGCTCTTCGCGGTACCCGCGCCGCTGCATCCGGAACGCGACCGCACGCACCTGGTCCACCGTGATGGGACGCCCCGTCTCGAAGTACTCGACCAGCCGATCGGCGACCAGGTCGACCTCGTCCGTGCGGTACCCGAATCGCAGCCACCCGGCGCGGGCGAAACGTCGCCGACGGGGCCGGGAAAGATGATCGAGCAGAACCTGTGCGTCATCGCGGGCGCGTTCCACCCAGACCTTCGTCCCCGTGGAGGCGACCGCCGCTTCCCGGTCGCGGGCCGCGAAAGCGTCCTCGATACGGGCGAGCGCGGCATCCACCGGATCGATCGCGTACCCGCCCTTCACGAGAGGAAACGCCGCGGTGCGCACGGCGGCGGCGTCGAGGTAAGGAGTACCGTCCGCGGCCGGCTCACCCTCGAACTCCTGACGCGCGCGCTCGAGGAAGGCGTCGACCGCTGTCTTGTCGTAGCCGAGTACACGGCGCGGTGCCTCGGGGAAAAGTGCTGGGGTCGGGTCGGTCATGCCACTCCCAGGGGCGAAAGCAGATAGAAGAGCGCGAGTGCCGCGGCAGCCGACGGGAGGATCGAGTCGAGCCGGTCGAGCACACCCCCGTGACCCGGAAGCCACGAGCTCATGTCTTTGATGCCGAGATCACGCTTGAGCATCGACTCGCCGAGGTCACCCGCCGTCGCTGTCACGACGATGACCGCCCCGAGGATGAGGCCCGCCCACCAGGGCAGCCCGATCATGAGCCACGCCAGGAGCACACCGGCGATGAGGGCAGCCGCGACCGCGCCGGCAAAGCCTTCCCAGGTCTTTTTGGGGCTGATCCGGGGCGCCATCGGCGTGCGCCCGAAAGCCAAGCCGGTCGCGTACGCGCCGGTGTCGGATGCCACGGCGATGATGATGAACGACAGCACCCACCACTGCCCGCCGTCCTGTCGCAACAGCACCATGGCGAGACTGCCGAGGAACGGCACGTACAGCTGGACGAGAGCGCCGATCAAGACGTCCGAGAGCACGTCACCGTAGCGACGGCCGTCCTGCGCCATCATCTGACCGAGCACGCGCCAGACGATCACCACGGCGATGTCCACGAAAACCAGGACCCACAGGGCCCACAGTTCGAGGAAGAATCCCGCCGGGACCAAGACGAACACGAAGGCGACCTGCGGAACGATGTCCACTTTGCGACCGGACACCTGCAGCGCACGACACAGTTCGAATGTCCCGAAGAGCGCAACGGCCAGCGCGAAGATCGCGAAGACCCATTTGAAGAAGATCAGCGATGCGATCACGACGACGCCGATCGCAAGGCCGATGATGATCGCGACGATCAGGTCGCGCCCCGTCCTCTGTTTGATCCGCTCGTTCGCCTCACCGAACTGGTCGCGCGCGTGGGCAACCTGCTGTTCGAGGTCGCTGCGCGCCTGACGAACGTGCTCCTGGAACGCTGCAGCGGAATCGCCGCCTCCGCGCCCCGCGCGCGTCGTCGGGGACGGCGCTTCTCGAAGCTCTGGTTCGTCGGGTGCGTCGCTCATGGTCGGGATGCGGCTCAGACCTCGAGCAGCTCTGCCTCTTTGCGCTTGAGTGCCTCGTCGATCAGATCGACGTGCGCCTTTGTCAGCGCGTCCAGCTCCTTCTCTCCGCGCGAGATCTCGTCCTCGCCGACGTCGCTCTTGAGTGAGTCCAGGTCATCCTTCGCCTTGCGACGGATGCCGCGAACGTGCACCTTCGCGTCCTCGCCCTTCGTACGGACGATCTTCACGAATTCCTTGCGACGCTCTTCCGTCAGCTCGGGCATGGTCACGCGAACGAGGTTTCCGTCGTTCGTCGGGTTAGCGCCGAGGTTGGGGGTGTTGCGAATGGCCTCTTCGATCGCCTTCAACGCGGACTTGTCGTACGGCGTGACGACGATCGTGCGCGCCTCGATGTTGTTGAGCGACGCGAGCTGCGCAAGCGGGGTCGGGGTGCCGTAGTAGTCCACGAGGATCTTCTGGAACAGCTGGGGGTTCGCACGACCCGTCCGTACGGTCGCGAAGTCGTCCTTCGCGGACTCCACGGCACGGTCCATACGGGTGGCGGCATCCGCCAAGACGTCCGCGATCACGGTGACTCCTTCAGGGGTTAAAACGTTCACCCAGTCTAGCCGCGGGGTCGCGGTCAGACCGTGACCAGCGTGCCGATCTCGTCACCGAGAAGCGCTCGCGTGACGTTTCCGGCGGGTTCCATTCCGAACACGCGCATGTCCATGTGGTTGTCCATGCACAGGCTGAACGCGGTCGAATCGACGACCTTCAGGCCGCGCTGCAGGGCGTCGTTGTATGTCACGCTGTCGAGCCGGACGGCAGACGGATCGGTTCGGGGGTCGGCGGTGTACACCCCGTCGACGCCGTTCTTGGCGACAAGCACTTCGCTCGCACCGATTTCGAGCGCGCGCTGCGCCGCGACCGTGTCGGTCGAGAAGTACGGCAGACCGGCGCCCGCTCCGAAGATCACGACACGCCCCTTCTCCATGTGGCGTTCCGCGCGGCGGGGGATGTACGGCTCGGCGACCTGCATCATCGAGATCGCGGACTGCACGCGCGTGGCGGCACCCGCCTGCTCGAGGAAGTCCTGCAGCGCGAGCGCGTTCATCACGGTGCCGAGCATGCCCATGTAGTCCGCGCGGCCCCGGTCCATCCCGCGCTGGCTCAGTTCGGCGCCCCGGAAGAAGTTGCCGCCGCCGACGACGATCGCGATCTCGACGCGATCCACCGCCTCGGCGATTTCGCGTGCGATCTGGCTGACGACATCGGGGTTGACCCCGAGAGCCCCTCCGCCGAACGCCTCACCCGAGAGTTTGAGCAGGACGCGTCGGCGCCCGGTATCCTCGTCGATCACTCAGCATCCTTCCGTCTGCCTCCAACCTAACGGCAGAGGTCGTCTCACCGCGCGCCGCGTGTGACGCGCGCAGAAAAAAGGGGCCCGGTGCAATCGCACCAGGCCCCTTCATCACAGCGTCAGGCGCCGACCTTGAACCGAGCGAAGTCGGTCACGGTGATGCCCGCATCCTGAGCAACCTTCGCGACGGACAGCTTGTTGTCCTTCGCGTAGTCCTGCTCGAGCAGGGCGACCTGCTTGAAGAAGGCGTTCACACGGCCCTCGACGATCTTGGGCAGCGCGGCCTCCGGCTTGCCCTCTTCGAGCGAGATCTTCGTGACGATGTCGCGTTCGCGCTCGACGTCTGCCTCGGGAACGTCCGCCTTTGCGAGGTAGGACGGGTTCGCGAACGAGACGTGCTGGGCGATGCTGCGCGCGGTCTCGGCGTCGTCACCCGAGTAGGCGACGACGACACCGATCTGCGGCGGCAGGTCCTTGCTGGTCTTGTGGAGGTAGATCTCGAAGTGATCGCCGGTCAGCGTGCGCACGCGGCGCAGTTCGACCTTCTCTCCGATGATCGCAGCCTCGTCCGAGATGAGCTGGTCGACGGTTCCGTTGCCCGCGGGCGCGGCGAGAGCGGCCTCGACCGAGTCGGCCGAAACGGCGGCCGCGGCATCCGCGACCTTGTCGGCGAGGGCGATGAAGCGCTCGTTCTTGGCAACGAAGTCGGTTTCGCAGGCCAGCTCGAGGAGCGTGACCTTGCCACCGACCTCGCGGGCGACGACGAGTCCCTCGCTGGTGGAGCGATCGGCACGCTTGGCGTTGCCCTTCGCTCCCTTGAGGCGCAGGATCTCGACGGCCTTCTCGACGTCTCCGTCGGCCTCTTCGAGCGCCTTCTTCGTGTCGACCATGCCGGTGCCGAGCTGCTCGCGCAACGCCTTGATGTCGGCGATCGTGAAGTTTGCCATGGTGTGTGAACCCCTTGCGGTGTCTCTGGTGTGTCGTGGATGTCGGGGTGAAGGCTCGCCGGACGGGATCCCGCCCGGCGAGCCGACGCGCTTATTCGGCGGAGGCCGGCGCGGCTGCGTCTTCGGCGGCCTTCACGTCCGCGGCGTCGAGACCCGCGGCCTCGGCGATCGTCTGGTCGTGAGAGGCGGCGCCTTCGGCGTCAGCGGCGGACTCGGTGGCGGAAGCGCCCTCGATGGCCTGCTCGTCGGCGACGAGTTCGCTGGCGACGGCCTCGGCGGGAGCCTCTTCGGCAACCTTCTCGGTGGTGGCCGAGGACTGCTCGGGAGCAGCCTGCTCGAGGAGCTCGCGCTCCCAGTCGGCGAGGGGCTCGGCCGCTTCGGCTTCACCCGAGGGCTGGTGGCGCTGGATCAGACCCTCGGCGGCGGCGTCGGCGATGATGCGGGTGAGCAGGCCCACCGAGCGGATCGCGTCGTCGTTACCGGGGATCGGGTACTGGAACTCGTCCGGGTCGGCGTTCGTGTCCAGGATGCCGATGACGGGGATGCCGAGTTTCTTGGCCTCGTTGATCGCGAGGTGCTCGCGCTTGGCGTCGATGACCCAGATGGCCGAGGGCGTCTTGGTCAGGTTGCGGATTCCGCCGAGCGACTTGTGCAGCTTGTCGAGCTCGCGCTTCTTGATCAGCAGTTCCTTCTTGGTGAAGCCACTGTTCGCGGGAACCTCGTAGTCGAGCTCTTCGAGCTCCTTCATACGAGCGAGACGCTTGGAGATCGTCTGGAAGTTCGTGAGCAGACCGCCGAGCCAACGCTGGTTGACGTAGGGCTGGCCGACGCGGGTCGCCTGCTCGGCGACGACGCTCTGAGCCTGCTTCTTCGTGCCGACGAACAGCACGGTGCCGCCACGGGCGACCGTCTCCTTGACGAAGTCGTACGCCTTGTCGATGTACGACAGCGACTGCTGCAGATCGATGATGTGGATGCCGCTGCGCTCGGTGAGGATGAAGCGCTTCACCTTCGGGTTCCACCGACGCGTCTGGTGTCCGAAGTGCACGCCCGAATCGAGCAGCTGGCGAATTGTAACGACGGCCATGGCCGACTCCTGTCTTGGCACCACGCGGGTGCCTCTTGCGGTTGTGATTCGTCGCTCCGGTTGGGCGACGGGCCTGGTGCCCGGCACACTCCCACCCGCCGTGAGGCGGGACCGTGGGGAGGGTATGCCACGCGCGATCCTCGGATCGCAGCGCTCTGGGCACGCGAAGTCACCCCGTAAACGAGGTGCTCTGCCAGTGTATCAGTCGGTGACAGCGACATGGTGGCCGTGGGTACCTCGACCTGGCGTACGATTTTGTCGGTGAGCAGCGTGCATAAGTGGTTCTTCGCGACTGACGTAACCCCGTGAACCGATTCCTGCAGTTGCTCGCCTTCCTGGTCATTCCCGGGCTGAGCGCGGCCACGCCCCTGATCGCCATCCCGGCGATCACAGCAACTGCCGGCGCACCCGGGTGGGAAGCGTATGCGCTGGGCCTGTCGATCGGTTCGGCGGGCGGAGTGATCGTCGAGCTGGGCTGGTCGCTCATGGGCCCGCAGCGCGTAGCCGCCGAAGCGCCTGGACGGCGCTGGGTCACGCTCGTCTCTTCTGTGCGTACCCGCCTGATCGCACTCGTCGTCGTCGCGCCGGTCGCGACGGTCGTCGCGATGCTCCTCGCCGGTAACGCGCGGTCCGAGCATGTCGCCACGGCGGGCCTCATGGCTCTCGCCTGCGTTGCCGTCGGCCTGTCCGGGAGCTGGTATTTCGTCGGCACGGGACATCCGCTGCGCATTCTGGCGTCCGAGGCACTGCCGCGAACCCTCCTGATCATCGTCGCTTCCGTTGCGGTCGTCGCCGGCGCGCCGCTCGTAGTCATTCCCGCCAGCTACCTGCTCGCCGCAATCTTCAGCCCCGCCGCGAGCCTGCTCCTCGCCCGGCGCGACCGGGAGTTCGCCGCTCGGTTCACCCTGAGGCAGGACTTCGGGGTCATCAGGGAGCAGTTTGCGGCCGTGGGTGTCCGCTCCATCGCCGCGCTGTACATGGCGCTTCCGATCGCGCTGGTCGGCGCTTTCGCACCCGCAGCTCTCGCGATGTTCGCGGCCGCGGAACGATTGATGAGGATGGGCCTCACCCTGCTCCAGGCCGTCCCCAACGTCTTGCAGAACTGGCTCGGTTCGGCCCGCAGTCGCGACGAGCGGCGCGAGCGGGCTACGCGGTCGATCCTGCTATGCGGCGGACTCGGTATCGTCGCGGGCGCGGTGTTCACTGTCGCGACCCCGGTGGTGACGCCGCTGCTGTTCACCGGAACCGTCTCCGTACCGTGGCATGTGGCAGCCCTCGGCGGTGTCGTCGTCTTCCTCGTATGCGTTTCGCGGGCAACCGGTGGGCTCGCGCTGGTGGCCTATCGGCGCGTCCCGTGGCTGACGCTCTCCACCGCTGTCGCCGCGGTGGTGGGTCTACCCGCAATCTGCCTTCTCGCTGTCGTGGCCGGCGCCCCGGGAGCATTTCTCGGTGAGATCCTCGCCGAGTTGACCGCGATCACCGTCCAGCTGTGGGGGCTGAGGTCGGCGATCAGGGCCGAGCGAACGGAAGACGACCCGTCCTGACCGGTCACTGACTGGGCTGGCGGCTTGCACGTCGGTGAATGGGTCCTACGCTGGATTTCCAGGAGGAATTTTGGAGTGCACTGTCGTCATAGCGACCCTCGGGGGTCCTTGGCTCGTCGATCAGCTCGCGTCCCTCGCTGCGCAGGAGCATGCGCCCCGGGAAGTGATTGTGGTCAACAACGGTACTCCCGGCGCGCTTTCGGTCCGTATCGATGAGTTTCGGGAACGCCTGCCGAATCTGACACTGATCGAGGACAGCACGGTTCGCAGCCCGGGTTACGCACGCAACGTCGGCGCGCGACACAGCAGTTCACCCGGACTTCTGTTTCTCGACGACGACGACGTGGTCTCGCCGAACTACGTCCTCGCGATGGCGGCGGCGCTCGACGAAGCGGACCTGGTATCCCCGCGGATCCGGCTCGACATGCTCAACCCGGCGGATCTCGTCAAGGACTGGCAGGGGCTGCATGAGTCGGGGCCGATGAGTCACTTCGGCTTCCTTCCATGGACTTTCGGTGGTGCACTCGGCGTTCGACGAGAGACGTTCGACAGAGTCGGCGGGTTCGACGACTCGCTGCTCACGACCGAGGACACGGACCTCTGCTGGCGAGCGCAATTGGACGCGGGTGCGACGTTCCGGTACGTCCCAGAGGCGACACTCAACTATCGTCTGCGGCTCGGGGTGCGAGACGCGTTCCGGCAGAGTCGCGGATGGGGCGCCGGACAGGTAGCGCTCTATCGCCGGTACCACGAGCGCGGTTGGCAGGCGTCGGGCCAGCTTCGCGCAGCGCTTCGGTGGGGTCGCAGCCTCCAGTTGCTCGTGACCGCGCGAAATCGAATCGACCTGGTGGTGGCGGCTCGACACCTCGGCGCTCGCGTGGGCCGTCTGGGTGGTAGCGTCCGGCACCGGCGCCTATTCCTCTGATCCCCTGAGACGCCCGCGGCGGCTGGTTCCGCCGGGATTCGGCGCAGTCGCTCCTCCACAATGTTCGGTGGGACCGAATCACCCCGGCCCGGGCAGCGCCCGTCCGATCCCTTCCACCACGCTGGCAGGCTCGGCGGATGGATGAGTCAGCTCGGTCGCGCACGGGGTCGACGATGGTGAGAGTTGCTGGCGCACTTTCCCTACTCGTGACACTGACCTGGGCGACCTATCCGGCGCAGGCTGTGGAGCGCGTCGCACCGGAACACCGTCTTTTCGGGTCTGGATCCATGGTTCCCGCGTCGACGGACAGCACGGGGCCGGACAGCGCCTCAGAGTTTCAGTGGCCGGTACGGGCGCCGGTCCGTGTCTCGCGAGCATTCGTCGCGCCTCCGAACCCGTATGGCGCAGGTCACCGCGGTGTCGACATCGCCGTAGCGGGCGAGCATTCCGTCCGTGCCCCGGCGGGTGGTGTCGTTGCCTTTGCAGGGCGCGTCGCGGACCGCTCCGTGATCACGATCTCGCACGCTGGTGGCATCGTCTCCACGCTCGAACCGGTGGATCCGCTCGTCGGAGCAGGCGACCGGGTTCAACGGGGACAGCTGATCGCGACGCTCGGTTCAGGTGGCCATGCAGAACCCGGGCGACTCCACTGGGGTGCGCGGCTGAACGGCGAGTACATCAATCCGCTCGTGCTGTTGGGTGCGATGCCCCGAGCGGTGCTCCTTCCGTACGGGGGCCGCTGAGCGATCCTCCCGCCGTCCCGCCGGCGCACCCTTCAGGCCCGTGGATGCGCCAGACGATAGGCGGCGCGGAGCCGCTCGCTCGAGACGTGCGTGTAGATCTGGGTCGTGCCAAGACTCGCGTGCCCGAGGATCTCCTGCACCGTCCGCAGGTCGGCGCCGCCGTCGAGCAAATGGGTCGCGGCCGAGTGCCGTAGCGCGTGCGGGCCGACGTGCTCGACGCCGAGCGCCGGTGCTAGCCGGTGTGAGACGACGGCGTAGACGGCGCGCGGCGAGATCCTGCCCCCGCGCGAGCCGAGGAACAGCGCACTGCCGCTCCCCCGTGTCTCGGGGCCTCCCCCCGAGGCCGCGCCGTCGCCCGAGCGTTCCACGAAGAGTTCGGGGCGTCCCCGCGTGAGGTAGGCACCTATCGCGCGTCGCGCGGGAGCACCGAACGGCACGACGCGCTCCTTCGAGCCCTTGCCGAGCACGCGCGCCGTGCCACGATCGAGGTCGAGGTCGCCGACGTCGAGCCCGCACAACTCGGACACGCGGACGCCCGCGCCGTAGAGCAGTTCGAGCATCGCCCGATCTCGCAGCGGGAGCGGGTCGCCGCCCTCGGCGAGGGAGTCGAGCCCGTCGAGCATCTCGGCCACCGCCGGGGCTGTCGCGACGGTCGGCAGCGTCCGTCCGCGCTTCGGGGCGACGAGCCGCAAGCTCGGATCCTGCGTCACGATGCCCATTTCGAGGGTCCACGCGAAGAACGACCGGATGGCCGCGGTTCGGCGTGCAAGGGTCGCTCGCGCGTCACCGCGTTCGCTCGCCTGCCCCTGCCACTCACGGAGCAGTTCGAGGTCTGCCTCGGCGGGCGTTCGCACACCGGTCAGCAGGGCGACCTCGATCAGGTCTCGGAGGTCGGAACGGTACGCACGGGTCGTCGCGGGCGAGAGGCGGCGCACGGTCCTGAGATGCGTTTCGAACGCCTCGGATGCCTCGTGCCAGTCCACGATCCCAGCATGCGCTCATCCCCGCTCCGGTCGCGCGGCGGCGCGCCGCCAGCCGCCGTCCTCTCGCACGACGAGCCCCTCGAGCTCGAACAGGCCGAGTTGCGCCTCCACCTGCGCGGTGACCAGCCCCGCTCGACGCGCGATCTCATCACTCGATCTGCGCGCACGGGCGCCCAGCGCATTGAGCACGCTCGTGTTCGCGTCCATGGACGAATCGGCGCGCCTGGGTTCATTCGTCCGGGTCGTCTCGCCTGCGATAGCCCGTTCGTCTTCCCCATCCGCCGCCGCGCGTCGCGTCGGCTGCGTTTCCCATCCGGTCAACTCGATGATGTCGGCGGCGGACGTCACACAGGTCGCGTCGAACTCCCGCAGCATGCGATGGCAGCCCGCGGAGGTGGCGGAGGTGATCGGACCCGGCACCGCGCCCAGGGGCCGGCCGAGGGCTGCGGCATGCCCCGCCGTGTTGAGCGATCCGCTCCGCCAGCCTGCCTCGACCACGACCGTCGCGTCGGACATCGCGGCGATGACCCTGTTCCGCTCGAGAAACCGCGATTTGGTCGGGGCGCCTCCGGGTGCGACCTCCCCGATCACCGCGCCGTGGTCTGCGATTCGAGCGATCAGCTCGGAGTGCCTCGAGGGGTACGGGCGGTCGACCCCGCCCGCCAGGACGGCGACCGTCGCCCCGCCCATGCCGAGAGCCGCGCGATGCGCGGCACCATCGATCCCAAACGCGGCACCGGACACAACACACACACCGCGGTCGACCAGATCAGCGGCAAGATCGGCCGCAACGAGCTCGCCGTACGCGCTGGATGCTCGCGCCCCCACGAGCGCCACACGCGGACCGCCCGACGACAACGCGACACCAGCGCCGCGCACCCACAGCACCAAGGGGGCGTGCGCACCGAGATCTGTCAGCCCACGCGGCCAGTCGGCATTCTCCGGGGTCACGAGTCGTAGGCGGGCAAACCGGGCCGTCCTGAACATGCCTTCTACGGCGATGTCGTTCAAACGAGGCAACCACCGTTTGAGTCCCGCCGTCAGCGCCAACGAGCGCGGTCCCCTCCGAGCGGACGCCTGGGAGCGGATCTCCCGCAACGCCTCCTCAGCGCCGAGCGCCGCGACCAGGTGGCCCGCGACACCGTCGCCCGGTTCCGAAATGAGACTCCAGATCGCCCGCGCCCAGGCATCCGAAACATCTGCGTCCTTCAGATTGGCGGGAACGATCCCCGCGAGCTGAGCACGCCGGTCCTCCACGCGGTCAGGCAATTCGGGGTTCACGCCTGCACCCCTTTGCGCAGGAACAGGGCCCGCCCGATGTCCTCGAGCGCGGGTCGGTCCCGCCCGCCGAGGTCCGCAAGGGTCCACGCGACGCGGAGCGTACGGTCGTAGCCGCGCAGAGTCAGCGCTCCGCGTTGCAGGGCCGTGTCGAGAGGACGACGCAATTCGGGCGCCAGGGCGACGGGTCCCTGACGCAGCCATGCTCCGGCCGCTTGGGCGTTCGTCTGCCAGGGCGTACCACTCAGTCGTCGCCGGGCGCGGTCCCGGGCGCCGGCTACTCGCTCCCGCGCCACCGCTGTCGTGATCGTGTCGGATTCGGCGACGCCCGGAACCCGCGAGACGCGCATGAGCCCGAATCGGATGTCTACGCGATCCAGCAGCGGGCCGGAAAGGCGTCCGACATACCGACGGATCGCCTGAGGCGGGCACGTGCAGGAGCCGCCGGGAACGCCGTGATTTCCGCACGGGCAGGGGTTGGTCGCCAGCACCAGCTGAAACCGCGCGGGGAACGTGGCGGACACCCCGGAGCGGTGAATCGTGATCTCCCCCTTCTCGAGCGGCAGACGCAACGCATCCAGAACGGATGCCGGGAATTCGCCCGCTTCGTCCAGGAAGAGGACTCCGCCCGAAGCGCGCGCGATCGCCCCGGGGCGGACGAGTCGGCTCCCGCCGCCCACCAGCGCAGCCATCGAGGCACTGTGGTGCGGCGCTTCAAGGGGAGGTGTGCGGCTGAGCGCATCGACGGCCTCTCCGGAAAGCGATCGCAACGCCGCGGCCTCGAGAGCCTCATCGTCGGCGAGGGGAGGAAGGATGCCCGGCAGGCGCTCGGCGATCATCGTCTTGCCGGCGCCCGGCGGACCCGACATCAAGAGATGGTGGCCACCGGCCGCGGCAGCGATCACAGCCTCGACCGCCTCGCGTTGGCCGACCACCTCGGCGAGCTCAGGCGGACGATTCAGCGCGTCCGGCATCGCCGTGCGTGGCACCGGCTCGAGATCCAACTCGGGGGCCTCGACCCCGTGCAGTCGAACCACGTCGGCGAGCGAGACCGCCCCGAGCACCTCGACACCGTCGATCAGCCGCGCCTCGTCGGCGTTCGCATGGGGCACGACCACACGCCGGATGCCCGCCCGCGCCGCCGCCAGCACCGCCGGCAGAATCCCGGGAACGGGACGCAGACGACCGTCGAGCCCCAGCTCACCGAGATGCACCGTCTCGGCTAGTGACGAAGCATCGAACCCGCCAGCGGTGGCCAGCGCGGCGACCGCGATCGCAACGTCGAAACCGGATCCGTGTTTGGGAAGGCTGGCGGGCGACAGGTTCACCGTCAGCCGGCGGGCGGGCAGGGGCATCCCGCAATTGGCCGTGGCGTTTCGAACCCGCAACTGCGCCTCACCGAGCGCCTTGTCGGGTAATCCGATGAGGCGGAACTCAGGTAGCTGGCTGGACAGGTCCGCCTCGACCTCGACGAGCGAACCGTCGATTCCGCTCAGGGCCACGCACCACGTGCGCGCGATGGTCATCGGAGCGCCTCGAGGTGCTCCAGCGTTCCCGTCGCGGGATCGTCGCCGACGATGCCGATCGCGTCGATCCGGATGCTACGTTCCCACCCGGAACCCGGGTGGGCGATGATCCACGCGATCGCGAGGCGATGCAGGCGCGCGAACTTCTCCGGCGTGATCGCCTCGAACGGATGCCCGTAGCCCGTGCCACGACGCGTCTTGACCTCGATGAAGACGAGATCATCGCCCTGGCGCGCGACGATGTCGAGCTCGCCCTGATCACAGCGCCAATTGCGGTCAAGCACGGTGTAGCCGAGGCGCTCCAGATACTCGGCAGCCCGCTGCTCTCCCGCTCGCCCGCGCTCGTCTTTCTGCGCCATCGGCCGCCCTCCCGCCCGACCGACGGTCGATGCGGGTCAACCCTCGCAGCGCGCAGACCGCCAGTAGGGCGCCGACGGCCAATCCGGGGAACACCCGGGATTCACGTCGATGTGGAGGGCTGAGCGCTACTCCCCGTCGAGCGAGAGCTCCTGAGGCAACTCGAAGTCACGACGCGAAAGCTCCTCGACGTTGACGTCCTTGAACGTCAGCACGCGCACCGATTTCACAAAGCGGTCGGCGCGGTAGATGTCCCACACCCACACGTCGTTCATCGTGATCTCGAAGTAGAAGTCGTGCTCGGTGTCGCGGCGGACGACATTGACCTCGTTCGCCAAGTAGAAGCGACGCTCGGTCTCGATCACGTACTGGAACTGCGAAACGACGTCGCGATACTCGCGAAAGAGAGCAAGCTCGAGTTCGCGGTCATAGTCCTCGAAGACATCGTCATCCATGATGCTTCCATCCTAGTTACCCGCTCTGCCCCGAACAGGCCGCACGGGCTCCGTATCAGAGTCAGAAAAGTGTGGCGGGCGCAATCGCCCACGACGCCCGGTGGTGCGGGCTCAGCCCGTGTTCGTCGATCGCGAGCCGGTGCTCGGCGCTCGCATAGCCCTTGTTTCGCGCCCACTGATACGCGGGCAGATCGTCGTGCAGCCCCGTCATCACGGCGTCACGCGCGACCTTCGCGATGACGGATGCGGCGGCCGCACTCGCGCAGTCTCGGTCGGCCTTGATGACGGGTTGCACCGTCAGGCCCGTCGCCCCCGCCGCCGTGATGTAGTCGTAGTTGCCGTCGAGGATGACGATCCCCTCTTCGAGCGCAATGCCGTGGGCACGCAGATCGGCGAGGGCACGGATGGCCGCCAGCCCGAGGGCACGCATGATCCCGACCTCGTCGACCTCTGCCGCGGAGGCCCACCCGACCCCGCTCGCACGCACCCAATCGGCCGCCCGAGCTGCCACATCCGCTCTGCGCGCCTCGGGAACCAGTTTCGAGTCGCGCAGACCCTGCGGGACCCGCTTACGTGCGCGTCCAGCGTCGACCGCCGTCGCTCCCACGGCTACCGGGCCGGCGAGAGCTCCGCGCCCGACCTCGTCGCATGCGATCACGATCGGCCGTTCGCGCAGCAGCCGACGCTCGAGCGTCAGACGCGGCTCGATGACGGTCATCGCGCGAGAGCCCCCGCGGCACCCTCGGGTTCTGGCACGCCCGCGAACACCCCGTGGTGGAAGTCGATCGTGCCGAACCGCGAGAAGGGGAAGGTGACGAGGAAGGCGCGTCCCACGACGTTATCGAGCGGGACGAAACCCTTCCCGGGTTGATCCTGGTTGTAGCGCGAGTCCTTCGAGCGGTACCGGTTATCGCCGAGCACCCACAGGCTGTTCGCGGGCACGACGACGTCGAACGCGTCGGCGGATGCGGCGGTCTCACCCGGGGGCAGGGACAGGTACGAGGACTCATCGACCGGCACACCGTTGACCGTGATCTGGCCGAGCGCATTGCAGCACTGGACGTGATCTCCCGGAAGACCGATGACCCGCTTGATCAGGTGATCCTCGCTATCGGGAGCGGCCAGTCCCACCAGCGAGAGGACCCACTCCCATGCCTCCACGACCGGCGCACGCTCGGGCTGGGTCGAGGGCGGCAGCCACCCGCCCGGGTCGCGGAACACGACGACATCGCCGCGTTCGTAGCCGCCGAAACGCGGCGTGATCTCGTCGACCAGGATGCGGTCATTCACCAGAAGCGTGTTCTCCATCGACCCGGAGGGGATGTAGAACGAGCGCACCAGAAAAGTCTTGACGAGGAACGAGACGAGGACCGCCACGAGGACGATCACGAGGATGTCGCGCAGCAGCGCCAACGCGCCGCGGCGACGGCTGCGCGCTCGCGACGGAGTCTCAGGGGTATCTGTTGCGGGGCTGCTCACGGTCTCGTCCTTCACGGCTCGCAAGTATCGTGCGCCCGTTCATCAAGCGTCGCACATCCCGACCTATGCAGACGCCGGGCACGCACACATCCGAAGATCGATCGGGGGCTCGGAAAACGACGAGACCCCGTGGCGTAGGCCACGGGGTCTCGTCGGATAAGGCGACTCAGTTGTCGCGCTTCTCCTTGATCTTCGCCTTCTTGCCGCGGAGGTTCCGCATGTAGTAGAGCTTCGCGCGACGGACGTCACCGCGGGTGACGACCTCGATGTGGTCGATCACCGGGCTGTGCACCGGGAAGGTACGCTCCACGCCGACCTGGAAGCTGATCTTGCGGACCGTGAAGGTCTCGCGCACGCCATCGCCCGAGCGACCGAGCACGAAGCCCTGGAAGACCTGGATACGCGAGCGCGTGCCTTCGGTGATGTTGACGTGCACCTTGACGGTGTCGCCGGGTCCGAACTCGGGAATGTCTGTGCGCAGCGATGCTGCATCAACGGCGTCGAGGATCCGCATGATCTATCTCTCTGCGTCCGCCACGGGTCGGGCGCGGGTGAAAGTGTGAAAAGGATGGATGTCGTGCGATGCGGGATCAGTTCGATCCTTGGACTCCCCTGTGGCAGAGCCGGTCGCGGCACAAACGCCTATTCTGCCACGAATGACCGGGGCCACCAAACCGCGTCAGTGCGAGACGCGACCATCTCCGGGCTGGGAGGTCTCGGAGAGGACGATCACGTCGCCGTCGAGGCTGTGCGACTCGCGCGCCGCGCGCACACCGTCGAATGTGTTGTCCTCCGAGGTGGCCCCGCCGGATGCGGTCGAGTAGCGCAACACGATTCGGCCTGTTCCCGAGCGCGCTTCGCTCCACAGCTGCCAGAGGCTCAACCAGAAAAGCGCCACGGCCACGACGATCGCGCCCACGAGGAGCGCGGCGAACCATGACCCGAAGAAGCCGACCGCGACCGTGAGTGCATGCCAGAGCGCGAAACCCGCGACATCCCACCACGAAACGGCCCGTTGGGCCCGCACGGTCGGACGAGCGCGGACCAGAAGCGTCAGGAGCAGCTGGCCGAGGAAGACGGACGGAACGGCGATGAAGAGGACCCAGAGGAAAGCCCCCGCGCCGCCCTGGAAAACGCCCCAGCCGACCAGCAGCCAAATGGGCAGCAAAAATGCGGCTGGGATCAGCCAGTGGAAGAAAGCACGCCGCAGCCACATGTGAACGATGGTACGCCTCGACGGGTCGCCAGAGGGCGCCATGGCGACTGCGCTGGGCAACCTCCCAGCGCCACCGGGAAGATACGTCGCGTGAGTCAGCCACAATGGAAAGGAAGGCAGGAGAGGAACACAATGATCGAACTGCGCACACCCGCCGAGATCGAAGCGATGCGTCCCGTCGGGCGTTTCGTCGCCGAAACGTTGGCGACGCTGCGCGACGAGACGACGGTCGGTACCAACCTGCTCGCGATCGACCGGCGCGCGCACGACCTGATCCGGCGTGCCGGAGCCGAGTCCTGCTACATCGACTACCACCCCTCGTTCGGCGCGAGTCCCTTCGGCAAGGTGATCTGCACGTCGATCAACGATGCCGTGCTGCACGGACTCCCCCACGATTACGTCCTTCGCGACGGCGACCTGGTATCGCTGGATTTCGCGGTGGCGGTCGATGGCTGGGTCGCGGACTCGGCGGTGTCGTTCGTCGTCGGCACACCGCGGGACGAGGACCTGCGCCTGATCGACACGGCTGAGCGCGCCCTGGATGCTGCAATCGCGAGCGCGACCGTCGGCCACAAGATCGGTGATATCTCCGCTGCCATCGCCGGTGTCGCGCACGGCGAGGGCTACTCGATCAATACGGACTTCGGTGGCCACGGCGTCGGGCGCATCATGCACGGCGACCCGCACATCCCGAACGACGGCAAGGCCGGTCGCGGCTACCCGCTGCGCGCGGGCCTGGTGGTGGCGCTGGAGCCCTGGTTCTTGCAGACGACCGACGAGCTGATCACGGATCCGGATGGTTGGACGCTCCGCAGCGCGGATGGTTCGCGCGGCGCTCATGCCGAGCACACCATCGCGATCACCGCGGACGGACCGATCGTGCTGACCGACCGGTCGTTCCTCGGCGTGCGCTAACTTCGGGCGCGTCCCGCCAGCTCGCTCGCGATATCGGCACCTACTCCGTCGCCGACGCGGTGCACCCGCACGTTGTTCGTCGAGCCGGGAACCCCCGGAGGGGCACCGGCCGTGACGATCACCCGGTCCCCCGGCACCGCACGTCCCGTCTGTAACAGGACCTCGTCGACGAGCCGCATCAGCTCATCCGTCGTCGGAACCCGCGGCACGAGGAACGTCTCGACGCCCCACGACAGCGCGAGGCGCGACCGCGTGGTCGCGAGATCGGTGAAGGCCAGGGTCGGCAGACGGAAGCGCAGCCGAGCCATCCGCCTCGCCGAATCCCCCGACTGGCTGAAGACGCAGACGTACTTCGCGTCGACGAAGTCCGCGATGCTCGCCGCCGCCAGGGTCAGGGCTCCACCCTGCGTGCGGGGCCGGGTCCCGAGGGGGACGATGCGGTCGAGGCCCTGCTCCTCGGTCGAGGCGATGATGCGCGCCATCGTCTCGACCACGGTGATCGGGTGAGCCCCGACCCCCGTCTCGCCCGAGAGCATCACGGCATCCGCGCCATCCAGGATCGCGTTCGCGACATCGGATGTCTCGGCACGCGTGGGCACCGCGTTCTCGATCATCGACTCGAGCATCTGCGTCGCGACGATCACCGGCTTCGCCCAGCGCCGCGCATCCTCGACCGCGCGCTTCTGCACGATCGGGACCTGCTCGAGCGGCAGCTCGACACCGAGGTCGCCGCGCGCGACCATCACGCCGTCGAACGCGTCGACGATCTCGTGCAGCACGGCGACGGCCTCGGGCTTCTCGATCTTCGCGATGACGGGCACGAACCGGCCCTCTTCTGCCATCACGCGACGAACGGGATGCGCGTCCTTGGCTGAACGCACGAACGACAGCGCGATCATGTCGGCGCCGAGCGCCAGCGCCCAGCGCAGATCGGCCTCATCCTTCTCGCTGAGCGCCGGAACCTTCACGTCGACCCCGGGTAAGTTCAGGCCCTTGTTGTTCGAGACCGCTCCCCCGACCACCACCTCGGTCCGGACGCTCACGCCGTCGGTCTCGAGCACCCGTAGCCGCACTTTGCCGTCATCGATCAAGATCGAATCGCCGACCTTCACGTCCCGGGCGAGAGGCGCGAATGTCGTGCCCACGATCTCGCGGGTACCCACGACATCCTCCGTCGTGATCGTGAAGATGTCACCGGCCCCGAGCACGTGGGGTCCATCCGCAAACCGTCCGAGGCGGATCTTCGGACCCTGCAGATCGACCAGGATCCCGACCGCTCGGCCCGTGCTGTCCGCCGCACGACGTACGTTCGCGTACGTCTGTTCGTGTTGCTCATATGCGCCATGGCTGAGATTCAGCCGGGCAACGTCCATCCCCGCTCGCACGAGCCCCTCGATCACCTCATAGGACGACGAGGCAGGCCCCAGGGTGGCAACGATCTTCGCGCGGCGCATACGTGTCCCTTCGCGCCCGGACATCGGGCCCCGGTCGATTCTTGCGCGAGGAGCGTCGCGACAGATGAACGGCGCGTAACGAACTATGTCGGCACCGCCTGCACGTGCTCTGCCAGGATCGGCATATGAACGAGGTCATCGGCGACATCCTGCCTCTCGCGGTCGCCGCGGGGCTCAGCCCGATTCCCCTGATCGCCGTCGTCCTCATCATGATGTCTCCGCGCCCACGCGCGAGCGGATCGGCCTTCGCCGCGGGGTGGATCCTCGGGTGCGGGCTCGTCGTCGCGATCGGTGCTTTCGCGGCGGGTTTTCTGAGAAGCGCGGATGCCGAGGGCACAACGGCGATCGCCTCGTGGGCGCGCCTCGTCTTCGGCATCGTCCTGCTGCTCATGGCCGTGCGAAAGTTCGTCAAGAATCGCCGAGCGGAGCCTGAGCTCCCCGCTTGGATGTCGGGTTTGATGTCCGCCTCGCCCGCGCGCGCCGTGGGGCTCGGCCTGCTCCTCTCGGCGGCGAACCCGAAGAACGCCCTGCTCGGTGTCGCGGCCGGTATCTCGATCGGCGCCGCGGGACTGATCGGCGGCCCGGCCGTGGCGGCGGGCCTCGTCTACGTGGTTCTCGCCGCGGCGGCGGTCCTCGCCATTGTTCTCGCGTCGACCGTCGCACCAAAGCGCATGGCGGCGGTGCTGGTCCGCCTGCGCGACTGGCTCACACTCCACAACTCCGCGATCATGACGCTGCTCCTGGTCGTGTTCGGGTTCCTCCTCATCGGGAGAGGCATCGAAGGGCTCTGATCGGCACCAGTCCGACATCGTTCGCACGGTCACCCACATCGATCTCACAATCCGCGTGCACCGCGAGTGAGCGAAACGTTCGCTGCGGGTAATCGAAGCCCGCGACGGGTCGAAACACCGCGCCTTTAGCCTCGACGGACAGCCGCACCCGCCGACCGCAGGAGACGTCATGACCCAGGACGCAGAACGCCCGGCCAGCGATCGGACGCCATCCGCCCGGTTGTCGCATACTGTCGACGCCACGAAACACTCCGCTGATGACGCGGCAACATCACCGACGTACCGTGACGACATGAGCAACGCGACGACGGGTCAACACGTCGTCGTCGTGGGTGCGGGGATGGTGGCGCACCGATTCGTCGAGAGTCTCTTGAGCCGAGCCGGCGCCGAGTGGCGCGTGACGGTCGTCGGCGACGAGGGACGGCATCCGTATGACCGGGTCGGGCTGACGGGGTACTTCTCTGGAGCGGACGCGGATGCCCTGAGCCTGGAACGATCGGTGCTCGCCGATGAACGCGTCCGGTTCGTCGCGGGCGACAGGGTGGCGCGCATCGATCTCGAGAGGGCGAACGTCACCGCCGCCAGCGGCGAGGACATCGGCTGGGACCGTCTGGTGCTCGCTACCGGTTCGTTCGCCGCGCGCCCCGCCGTCGACGGTGGCGAGACCGAGGGATGCTTCGTGTACCGGACCCTCGACGACGTCTCAGGGCTACGCGCCTTCGTGGAGCGTCGCAGCGCCGAACTCGGCCGCGCGCTCACCGGCACGGTGATCGGCGGTGGGCTGCTCGGTCTCGAGGCCGCCGGCGCCCTGCAGGAACTCGGCGTCGAGTGCACCGTTGTGCAGTCCTCGGACCGCTTGATGTCGGCCCAGCTCGACCTCAGCGGTGGCAACGCCCTGCGCCGACTCATCGAGGCCCGCGGCATCCGGGTCCGAACCGATTCCCTCACGATGCGGATCGACAGCGGTTCCGACGGCCACGTGAACGCGATCGCGTTCCGCGACGGCACCGGCGAGAGCACCGACGTCGTGATCTTCACCGTCGGTGTGCGCCCGCGCGACGAGCTGGCGCACGCGGCCGGCCTGCAGGTGCACGAGCGCGGCGGCGTAGTGATCGACGACGGATGCGCGACCAGCGACCCGCGTATCCTCGCGATCGGCGAGGTCGCCAACTACGACGGCGCGTGCGTCGGCCTGGTCGCCCCCGGCTACGCGATGGCGGAGGTCGCCGCGAGCCGACTGCTCGGCGGCGAAGCATCCTTCCCCGGCTACGACCTGTCGACCAAGTTGAAGCTGAGCGGGGTGGATGTCGCGAGCTTCGGCGACGCGTTCGCCACGACGCCCGGTGCCCTCGATGTCGTCTACGCCGATCCCATCACCGGTGTCTACAAGAAGCTCGTGCTGTCGGACGACGCGAAGACCCTGCTCGGCGGCATCCTCGTCGGTGACGCGTCGGCCTATGGCTCGCTTCGTCCCCTCGTCGGTGGCCCGCTCGGCGGCGACCCCGCCGCGTACCTGATGCCGGCCGACGGGGTCGCCGCGCCGACGGCCGAGCTGCCGGACGGCGCGCTCGTGTGCTCGTGCAACAGCGTCACGGCAGGCGCCATCCGTCACGCCGTCGGCGAAGAGGGATGCCAGGATGTTGCCGCCGTCAAGGCCTGCACCAAGGCGGGAGCCGCGTGCGGATCGTGCGTCTCGATGATCAAGAAGATCGTCGGCGCCGAGCTGATCAAGACGGGCGCAACACTCAGCACCGCCCTGTGCGAGCACTTCGAGCTGTCGCGGCGGCAGCTGTTCGACGCCGTACGGGTCTCGGGGCTTCGCACGTTCAGCGCCGTCATCGAGCGCTTCGGGTCGGGACGCGGATGCGACATCTGCAAGCCGGCACTCGCGAGCATCCTGTCGACCCTCGTCGGAGCGCACGTCCTCGACGGCGAGAACGCGACGCTGCAGGACACCAACGACCACGTCATGGCCAACCTGCAGAAGGACGGCAGCTACTCGGTCGTTCCCCGTATCCCCGGCGGCGAGATCACGCCCGAAGGCCTTCTCGTGATCGGCCAGGTCGCCCAGGACTTCGGCCTCTACACGAAGATCACCGGCGGGCAACGCATAGATATGTTCGGGGCACGGCTCGAGCAGCTCCCCGACATCTGGCGGCGTCTCGTCGACGCGGGTTTCGAATCGGGTCACGCGTACGGCAAGTCGCTGCGCACGGTCAAGTCGTGCGTCGGATCCACCTGGTGCCGATACGGCGTCCAGGATGCCGTCGGGATGGCCGTGCACCTCGAACTGCGCTATCGCGGGCTGCGTTCCCCCCACAAGATCAAGCTCGGTGTGTCGGGCTGCGCGCGCGAGTGTGCCGAGGCCCGCGGTAAGGACGTGGGGGTGATCGCGACCGAGGCCGGGTGGAACATGTACGTGGGTGGCAACGGGGGCTTCACGCCGCGGCACGCCGTGCTGTTCGCCGAGGGGCTCAGCGACGACGAGCTGCTCACCGCGATCGACCGGTTCTTGATGTACTACATCTTCACGGCCGACCGTCTGCAGAGAACCGCGCCGTGGTTCCAGGACCTCGAGGGCGGAATCGACGAGCTCCGTCGCGTGATCTTCGATGACAGCCTGGGCATCTGCGCTGACCTGGATGCGGCGATGGCCGCCCACGTCGCGAACTACGCGGACGAGTGGAAAGCCACGCTCGAAGATCCCGAGAAGCTCAGCCGCTTCGCGTCGTTCGTGAATGCGCCGACCACCCCGGATCCGTCCCTCGCCTACACCGTGGAACGCCGACAGCCGCGGCCCGCGACGGCCGAAGAGAAGGATGGCGGGCGCGTGCTGATCGCCGGAACGACGCTGGAGGTGCGCCGATGACCATCGGCGAAACCGGGATCACCCCAGCCCGGACGACCGAGTTCAGCGGGGCCGATGTCCCATCGACCGAGCCCGGCTCCCCCGAGACGACGTGGGTCCGGATCTGCCCGCTCGACGCGCTGGAGACCGAACGCGGTCGAGCGGCCCTCGTCGACGGCGTCCAATTCGCCCTGTTCCTCACCCACGAGGGTCGCGTGTATGCCGTGTCGAACCGCGACCCGTACAGCGGCGCCCACGTCATGTCGCGCGGCATCGTCGGCACCCGCCAGGGAGCACCGACCGTGGCCTCGCCGATGTACAAGCAGGTCTTCGACCTCCGCACCGGCGTCTGCCTCGACACGCAGGGCAAGGAGCCGGCGTCGCTACAGGTCTGGCCCGCCGCCGTTCGTGACGGCGATGTCTTCATCCGTCTGGAGGGAAACGCATGACCACGATGCTCGGTGTCTCGTTGGCCGGACGCGATGTGCTGATGGTGGGCGGGGGCGCGGTGACCGCCCGGCGCCTGCGTCGTCTTCTCGAGGACGGAGCACGCGTGCGGATCGTCGCGCCCGAGCTGTGCGAGGACGTGCGGGCGCTGGTGGACGAGCACGGACTCTCGTGGACGTCCCGGCGTGCAAAAGTCGCCGACATCGGCGAGGCTTGGCTCGTGCACACCGCGACGGGAGACCCGAGAGCGGATGCGGACCTGGCCGCGGCGTGCGAGAGTCGCCGCGTGCTGTGCGTCAACGCATCCGACGGCGCGCACGGGACGGCCCGCCTCACCGCCGAAACACGGTCCGGGGACGTCGTCGTCGGAGTCGTCTCGGATGCCGGCGTGGACCCCCGCCGTGCCGCGCAACTGCGCGACGCGATCGGCGTGCAGTTGCGCGAGGGTCGCCTCCCGCTCCGTCGTCGGCGCGCGGGCGCGGCCGGTCGCGTCGATCTCATCGGTGGCGGACCCGGCCCCGCGGACCTGATGACGGTCCGCGGCCGCCGCCTGCTGGCGGAAGCGGATGTCGTCGTGGCCGACCGCCTCGGTCCCACGGATGTCCTCTCCGAACTCGACCCCGAGGTCGAGATCTTCGACGTCGGAAAGCAGCCGGGCCACCATCCGGTGCCACAGCACGAGATCAATGCGCTGCTCGTGACGCACGCGCTCGCGGGCAAGCGCGTCGTACGCCTCAAGGGCGGCGACCCGTTCGTCTACGGTCGAGGCGGCGAAGAGGTCACGGCGTGCCTCGCGGCCGGCGTCCCCGTCGAGGTGGTTCCGGGGCTCACCAGCATCGTCTCGGTTCCGGCGGCAGCCGGCATCCCGGTCACGCATCGCGGCACGGCCGCGTCGGTGCACGTCGTGAACGGGCAGGCCGAGATCAGCTCGGCGACCCTCGCGGCGATCGGGGACGCCGCCGTCACGACGGTGGTGCTGATGGGCGTCGCCGCCCTGCCCCGGCTCGTCACTGCGGCCCTCGAGGCGGGCGCCCCGGCAGACCGCCCGATCGCGATCATCGAGAGCGGTCACACCCCGCGCCAGCGTACGACGCGCACCACGCTCGGGAGCGCCGTCGAGGATGCCGCGGCCGCCGGAGTCCAGAACCCCGCCGTCATCGTGATCGGCCGGGTCGCCGACGCGAACCTGTTGCTGCCCGAACACGTGCTGGCGGGTGACGCACGCCGGTGACCGAACGCCCCACGCTGTCCGCCGCGCTCGCCGGTTGCACGATCGTCATCGCCGTCGATCGTCGCTCCGGCGAACTCGCGGCGGCCCTGGAGCGGCACGGCGCGACCGTTCGTCACGCGCCGGCACTGACGATCGTGCCGCACATCGACGACGAAGCACTCATCGCCCGCACCCGGGAACTCGTCGAGAGCCCACCCGACATCGTGGTCGTCACGACGGGCGTCGGGTTCCGCGGATGGATGGAGGCCGCCGACGAGGCCGGCTTGCTCGACGCGCTCCAGCCCGCACTCGCCGGCGCGCAGATCGTCGCGCGCGGGCCCAAGGCACGCGGGGCGATCCAGCAGGCCGGATTCACCGCGGACTGGGTGGCCGAGTCCGAGACCTCGACGGAACTCGGCGAATTCTTGCTCGCCGAGGGCGTGGCCGGCAAGCGGATCGCGGTTCAACACCACGGATCGGGCGCGGACGGCCTCGATGAGCTCTTCGGCGAACACGGCGCGGATGTCGTGAGCCTGACCATGTACCGGTGGGGGCCGCCACCCGACCCCGAGGTCGTCCGGCGGTCGGTGATCGCGACGAGTGTGGGCGAGGTCGACGCGGTGCTCTTCACCTCGGCGCCGGGAGCGCAGGAGTGGGTGGCGGCCGCGCGGCGTGCGGACGTTCTTGATGACATCCGGGAGCGAGTCGGGCGCGGCCGCGTGCTCGTGGCGGCCGTCGGGCCGATCACCGCGGGACCGCTCGAGGCCGCCTTCCTCGATCCGCTCGTCGCGGAACGCGGCCGCCTCGGCTCACTCGTCCGCGCTGTCGTGACGCACTTCGGCGGTGGTCACTCAGTCGGGCTGGACACCGTCGCCGGCCGCCTCGAGATCCGTAGCACGGGCGCCGTGCTGGGCGGACGCCTGATCCCGCTCTCCCGCGCTGGCATCGCCATCCTCGCGGCGCTTTTTGATGCGAGAGGCGGGGTGGTCTCTCGGACGAGCCTGCAGGGCGCGCTGCCCCGCTCGGGCGACAACACCCATGCCGTCGAGATGGCCGTCGCGCGCGTTCGCGAGTCTCTCGCGCAACCGGACCTGATCAAAACCGTCGTGAAGCGCGGCTACCGCCTCAACACGATCGAAAGCGTGGAGGAGCGACCATGACCCCCACCCTCATCGCCTGCTCGCACGGCACCCGATCCATCGAGGGGCGAGCCGCGATCTCCGCACAGCTCGACCAGGTCCGCGCCCTGCTGCCGGACGTGCGCGTCGAAGAGGCGTTCGTCGACGTCCAGGAGCCCGCGATCGACGACGTCGTGGCGCGAGTTATCTCGGACGGGACCGCCGAGAGGACAGGTGACCGCGCCGCTGTGGTGGTGCCCGTCCTCCTCTCGGCCGGGTTCCACACGCGGGTGGACATCGCGCGTGCCGTCGCCGCACATCCGGGTCGCGCGATCCCCGCGCCCGCCCTCGGACCCCACGACCTGCTCGCGCTCGTCCTGGAGTCCCGTCTCGCCGAAGCCGCGCTGCAGGGCGGTGACGCGGTCGTCCTCGCGGCGGCCGGCTCGAGCGACCCCGCCGCCGCGGTGGCCGTGTCTCGCATGGCGGCGCTCCTGCAGCGCTGCATCCTGACACCCGTCACGGTCGGGTTCGCGGCGGGGGCGGAACCGCGCATCCCCGCTGCGATCGCGGCAGCCCGCGCGGCGGGAGCGGAACGGGTTATCGCGGCGAGCTACGTCCTCGCGCCCGGCCACTTCCACGACGTGATCGGGCGGACGGGCGCGGATGTCGTGACCGCTCCGCTTGCGCCGGATGTGCGCATCGCCGCTCTGATCGTCGAGCGCTACCGCGCCGCGGCCGAGCAGCTGCGGGCCGACAGCGTCGCGACCGTCGGCTGAACGAGGCGGCTCAGGCGCGCGGCTCGCGCCGGCGACTCGGACTGGCAGCTCAGGCCGGCAGGTCGGGCAGCAGGTCCGGCCGGTGCTCGCGGGTTCGTTCGATACTCTGCTCACGCCGCCATGCCGCAATCGCGCCATGATTGCCGCTCAACAGGATGGGCGGCACCTCCAGGCCCCGCCAGACCGGAGGCTTGGTGTAGCTCGGGTATTCGAGCAGGCCGTCCTCGTGGGATTCTTCGACCAGGCTCTCGGGGTTGCCGACGACTCCCGGCACGAGACGCGAGATCGCCTCGATCATCGCCATCGTCGCGACCTCTCCCCCGTTGAGCACATAGTCGCCGAGGCTCACCAGGCGCACGCGGCCACGCTCGGCGTAGTGGTCGACGACGCGCTGATCGATGCCCTCATACCGTCCGCAGGCGAACACCAGGCGCGCCTCTCCCGCCAGCTCTCTCGCCAGCGCCTGCGAGAACAGCTCTCCCGCGGGGGACGGCACGATCAGAACCGAATCCTCCGCGAGGGTCGCATCCAGCGCATCGCCCCACGGCTCGGGCTTCATGACCATGCCCGCGCCGCCCCCGTACGGGGTGTCGTCGACCGTGCGGTGCCGGTCCGACGTCCAGTCCCGCAGGTCGTGCACCCGCAGATCCAGGATGCCGCGGTCACGAGCCTTGCCGATCAACGAGACGTCCAGCACCTCGAAGAACGCCGGAAAGATCGTCACGATGTCGATGCGCACAGGGACGAGTCTAGGGACGATCGGCCGCCTCACCCATCGCTCACGACGCGAACGCGAACGGGAGCGGGAGCGGGAGCGGGGACGATCGTCTCGCTCCCGTTCGCCTACCCACCGACGCGAGGTTCGACGATCAGGCGATCAGCCGCTCAGGTTCGGGATCCGCGATAGCGCTCAAGAGGGAGGGCGTGGCGACGTCACCCTCGGCGACCTCCGGCCACCCGATGGATGCGGGGTGGGCACGGAGATTGCGCAGCCACCAGGCCCAGTCCTCGGGAACGAGCCCGAAGGGGTCCTCGTGTCCGAGTTCGCGTGCAGCCCAGACGGGGTAGTGCGCGTTGGCGAGCGCGGGACGTCCGACATAGACCAGGTCGATCAGTTCACGCGAGATCATCTCGTTGGCGAAAGCGGGATCACCCAGGTTCCAGCTCGTCGCGACGGGGATACCCACCTCCTCGCGGACACGGTTTGCCCGACCGACCATGTACCCCTGCTGGTTGAAGGGGTTCTCGCTCATCTGGTTGGAGTTGATTCCGAGGCTGAGATCGGCGAGATCCAGGCCGTGTTCCTTCATCCATCCGACGGCCGTGATGGCCTCTTCGAGCTGGACCCCGTCGGCATTGAGGTCGTCCACGCCGAGCCGCATGGTGAGGGGCATCCCTTCGGGGATGACGGCGCGCACCGCGTCCAGCGCCTCCAGGTGGAAGCGCGCGCGATTCTCGAGCGAGCCGCCGTACTCATCGGTCCGCTGGTTGGCCAGCGGCGAAAAGAAACTCGAACCCAGGTAGCCGTGGGCGTAGTGCATCTCGATCCACTGGTATCCGGCGTCTACCGCGCGGCGAGCGGCAGAGGCGTAGTCCACCATCAGCTGCGCGATCTCTTCCCGGGAAAGCTCGGTCGGAGCGTACGGCATGTCGTCGCCGTAGGGAATGGCCGACGGTCCACGCGTCTGCCAGCCCAGCTCGTGCTCGGGCGGGAGCATGTGTCCGCCCTCCCAGGGCTTCACGAGCGATCCCTTCCGACCGGTGTGACCCAGCTGAATGGCCGCGACGGCGCCCATGTCGCGGATGATTCGGGTCACGCGCGCGTGCCCTTCGATCTGGTCGTCGTCGTAGATTCCAGCGCAGCTGGTCGTTGTGCGTCCATCAGGCGTGATCGCGACCTGCTCGGGGAAAACCATCCCGAAGCCGCCGGCCGCGCGAGCTCCCAGATACATGACATGGAAGTCATCCATCTTGCCGTCGGTGGAGCGATACATCGTCATCGGGGACATCGCGATGCGATTGCGCAGCGTGACATCCTTCAGCGTGAAGGGCGAAAACAGTTTGGACATGACACTCCTTTGTCGGGGGTGTCGATATTCCAGCAGGGCCACCTACACGCTCGAGTGTCGGCGCAGTTGCACGGCCGTAACAATGTCCTCACCCCCGTGCCTTGGGGATTGTGAGGTTGCGCCGGGTGGCGTGACCGGGTCTGATCCGGCCCGAAGGACGCCGCGCCCGAACTCAGTCGGTCTGTGCGTCCGGTGCCGACGGCTCAGCTGCACCAGCGTCGTCCGACGGAGCCTCGTCCGCGTCGTCGGCGAGGTCCTCGAACAGCCCCGGGGGCGGCGTCACCGTGACGCGACCCGCCGCGACATCCACCTCGGGAACGATCGCGGCGACGAACGGCACCATGACCTCGTTCTCGCCCGCCTTGATGATCAGCAGGTCCTGCGCGGGCATGTGATCCACGCGCACGATCGTGCCGACGCTCACGCCATCACGGACGACATCGAGGCCCACGAGCTGGTGGTCGTACCAGGCGTCCTCTTCGATCGGCTGGGCCGTGGCATCCGCGTCGATCCAGAGAATCGCCTTGACCAGACCTTCCGCGGCATCACGATCGTCGACGCCCTCGAAGAAGGCGACGGGGTGCGTGTTCATCCAGCGGAACTCGCGGACCGTCAGTGTCTTTCGGTGCCAGGCGGATGACTCCGGCACCTGCAGGGTGAACGTCGAACCCGGAGCGAAACGGCCCGCGGGGTCGTCGGTGTACAGCTCGAGCTTGAGCGCACCCTTCAAGCCGTGCGCCTTGACCAGGCGTCCGACTCGGAGTTGCGTCTTCGCGCCCTCGGGCGGCGTGGCCTTCTCGGCCACGTCAGTCGTCCGCGACATCAACGCGAACGCGTCGGCTTCCCGCGAGAGCGCCGATGAGGGTGCGCAGGGCCTTGGCGTTGCGTCCGCCGCGCCCGATCACCCGCCCGCGATCGTCGGGGTGCACGCGCACCTCGAGGACCTCCCCGCGAGGGGAGGTTGCGGACGTGATCCGGACCTCGTCGGGGTGATCGACGATGCCCTTCACCAGGTGTTCGAGTGCGGCGGAAAGCAACGGACTACTCAGCTGCGTTCGCGTCGGCGTCTGCGGGGGCGTCGGCCTCGGCCGACTCGTCCGCCTTCGGAGCCTTCTTCTCGGCCTTCGGCACGAGAACGGCCTTCTTGGCGGCATCCGCCTCGAACGGCTTCTTGGGCTCGGCGACACGCACGGTCGAAACCGCGTCCTTGTCACCCTTGAACTTGCCCCAGTCGCCCGTCAGCTTCAGCAGCGCGGCGACCTGCTCGGTCGGCTGGGCACCGACGCCGAGCCAGTACTGTGCGCGGTCGGAGTCGACCTCGATGAACGAGGGCTCCTCGGTCGGGTGATACTTGCCGATCTCTTCGATGACACGGCCGTCGCGCTTGGTGCGCGAGTCGGCGACAACGATGCGGTAGTACGGCGCGCGGATCTTGCCCATGCGCTTGAGACGAATTTTGACAGCCACGATTCTCCTGAATGTGAATTACGAAAAAGACGAACCGATCGCCTGGAGAGTGGGGTGCACACCCGGCGGAAGCTCAAATGAAAGGGACCGGGCGCTGGATAGAGGGTCGAGCGCCCACCCGACCCACCATTCTGCCAGATGACGGGGTGCGTCGCGAACCATCCGGATGTCATGGGCGCTATCCATCCTGCGTGCCAGACTGAGCGCATGACTGTGACCTTCGCGTCCTCCGGCCGGTCGACGGTCGGACTCGAGTGGGAGATCATGCTCGCCGATGGCGACTCCGGCGATCTCGTCGGTCGGGCCAGCGAGGTCACCGGGCCGGTCGGCGAGGCCACCAAACATGAGCGATACACCGTCACCGAGGAGCTGCTCACCAACACCGTCGAGGTGACGAGCGGCATCGGTGACACCGTCGAAGCTGCCGTCGACGACATCGCCGACGCCATCGCGGCGGTGCGCGAGATCACGAATCCTCTCGGCGTCGAGTTGCTGTGTGCGGGCAGTCATCCGTTCGCCCAGTGGTACGAGCAGAGCGTGACCGACAAGACCCGGTACAACACGCTCATCGAGCGCACCCAGTGGTGGGGACGCAACATGATGATCTGGGGCATCCACGTGCACGTCGGCGTCGACGATGTGGACAAGGTGCTGCCGATCGTCAACGCCTTGGCCGTCTACCTGCCTCATCTGCAGGCGCTCTCGGCATCGAGCCCGTTCTGGGCGGGCGAGCGCACGGGCTACGCGTCCAACCGCTCCCTCGTCTTCCAGCAGTTGCCGACCGCGGGCCTCCCCTGGCCCCTGACGGACTGGGCGGAGTACGAGTCGTACCTCGCGGACATGGTCGGCACCGGCGTCATGGAGGATGCGACAGAGGTGCGGTGGGACATCCGTCCGGCACCCAAGTGGGGCACGATCGAAGTGCGTGCGTGCGACGGGATGTCGACGCTGCCCGAGCTCGCGGCGGTGGCAGCCCTCGTGCAGACGCTCGTCGAGCACTTCTCGCGCGAGCTCGACGCGGGCCGCGACCTGACGATCATCCAGCCGTGGTTCGTCCGCGAGAACAAGTGGCGAGCCGCCCGGTACGGCCTCGACGCGCGGGTGATCGTCGACCGCCAGGGCACGCAGGTGCCGGTCGCCGACCACATCCGCGAGACGATGGAGCGGCTCGAGACGATTGCCGAAGAGCTGCACTGCGCGCGCGAGTTCGCCGGGCTCGACGCAATTCTCACCGGTGGTGCGAGCTACTCGCGCCAGTTGCTCGTCGCGGATGCTGCGGGCGGGGATCTGCGTGAGGTCGTCCAACACCTCATCCGCGAATTCCGGGCCGGCCCGACCCTGCGCGAGCACCTCGCGAAGCTCGGCGCCTGACCCAAACCTCGAACGTCGCCGAAACACCCCATGTGCGGCGAAACACCTCTCGACACAGGGTGTTTCGACGCACGACAGGTGTTTCGGCGTTCGCCGGAGCGGATATGGTGCGGCGCGGCGGGACCAACGCGCGCTCAGCCGAGAACGCAGCCGAATCCGCTCAAGGAGCGCTCAGCCGCGGCCGAAGAGCTTCTGGATCTCGGCCAGGTCCGCCTCGGTGGGCTCCTTCGCCGCCCCGCCCGCGCCGAGCCCGAAGCCCGAACCCGTCGGGGCCTTCGCGACGACACCGGATGACTCGGCCGCGCGCTTCGCCGGGTTGCCCGATCGCGACCCACCCTTGGCCTTCGCCTGCTTCCCGCGCTTCGACGACGCACCGGGACGCGCGCCCGGCATCGGACCCATGCCCGGAATCTGCGGCGTACCGCCACGGGCGACGGTCTTCATCATCTTGGCTGCCTGGTCGAACCGCTGCACGAGCTGGTTGACGTCAGTCACCGTCATCCCGGAACCACGCGCGATGCGCAGACGCCGCGAGCCGTTGAGCACCTTCGGGTTGTGACGCTCACCCGGTGTCATCGACCTGATGATGGCCTCGGTGCGGTCGATCTCGCGCTCGTCGAAGTTCTCGAGCTGCTCTTTCATCCCGCCCATACCCGGGAGCATCCCGAGCATCTTCTTCATCGAGCCCATCTTCTTCAGCTGCTGCATCTGCTGCAGGAAGTCCTCGAGCGTGAAGCTGTCTGTCGCGATCTTCTCGGCGACCTTGCGGGCTTCCTCCTCATCGAAGGCGCCCTGCGCCTGCTCGATGAGGGTGAGGATGTCACCCAGGTCGAGGATGCGGCTCGCCATGCGGTCGGGGTGGAAGGCCTCGAGGTCGTCGAGCCCCTCCCCCGTGGACGCGAAGATGATCGGGCGACCGGTGACGGATGCGACGGACAGCGCGGCACCACCGCGCGAGTCGCCGTCGAGCTTCGACAGCACGACGCCGGTGAAGTCGACGCCCTCCTGGAAGGCCTTGGCCGTGTTGACGGCGTCCTGACCGCTCATCGCGTCGATGACGAACAGGACCTCGTCGGGGTTCGTGCCGCGGCGGATGTCGGCGGCCTGCTTCATCATCTCGGCGTCGACACCGAGGCGTCCGGCCGTGTCGATGATGACGACGTCGTGCTGCTGCCGACGGGCGGTCTCAACACCGTCGCGCGCGACGCGCACGGGGTCGCCGACACCGTTTCCGGGCTCGGGCGCGTAGATCGCAGCGCCCGCCTGGCCGGCGACGACCTGGAGCTGGTTGACGGCGTTGGGGCGCTGGAGGTCCGCGGCCACGAGCAGGGGCGTATGGCCATCCTTCTCGAGCATCTTCGCGAGCTTGCCCGCGAACGTCGTCTTACCCGAACCCTGGAGACCCGCGAGCATGATGACGGTCGGGGCGGTCTTGGCGAACTGCAGGCGACGCTGCTGTCCGCCGAGGATGGCGATCAACTCTTCGTTGACGATCTGCACGACCTGCTGTGCCGGGTTCAGCGCGCGATTGACCTCGTCGCCGAGCGCCCGCTCGCGCACCTTGGCGGTGAACTCCTTGACCACGACGAGCGCGACGTCGGCCTCGAGGAGAGCGCGTCGGATCTCGCGAACGGTGCCGTCGACATCCGCAGGAGTCAGCTGCCCCTTCTTACGAAGGTTGCGGAACGTATCGGTAAGCCGATCGGAGAGGGTGCCGAAGGTAGCCATGATTGTTCGAGTTTACGCGAGCGGATGCCGGGGACCGATCCCGCACGATGTCTCCCGAGAACGGACCTCAGTCCGCGCGAAAGTCCACGACCGCGAGAGCGCGAGCCACGACCTCGCCGAGCTGCACACGTCCCGCGCCCTGCCGCGCCCATTCCTCGACCGCCGCCATGACTGCGCCCCCGTACGCCGATCCGACCACGGCGGCGCGCAAGTCGTCGACACCGGCCTGATGCATCCGATTCGCCACGATCCGCGCGATACGCGACTGACGGAGGGATGCTTCACGCTCGAGCTCGTCGTCGAGTTCCATCTGCTGCGCGTTGATGAGGGCGAGCGCGAGGCTGTCCGGGGCGAACCCATCGGCCATGGCTGCCAGACCGCGCACCACCTCTTCGTTCACCGTGCCGCCCGCCTCCGAGCCCCCGAGAAGCTCCGCAAGCCCGGCGATCCGCTCGTCGAAACCGCCCCAGAGGACGTCGGCCTTCGACGGGAAATAATTGAAGAAGCTGGACCGGCTCACCCCCGCGCGGCGGGTGATGTCCGAGACGGACGTCGCGGCGTATCCCTGCTCGAGAAACAACTCGCAGGCAGCCTCGGCGAGAACCTCGCGCGATGACGCGCGCGGGCGACCGCTGCGCTGCTCGGACATGCCGCCAGGCTACCCCCCTCCTTTCCCCCCTTCCCCCGCTCCGCTGTCGCACATCTACCTACGGCCGAACGTCGACGAGCGGTCTGCGACAGCGGAACGGAACGTGAGAGCCGATGCGGGTCGACGGGGGTATTGTTAGACGCGATCCAGCAATTCATCCCATCGACAAGGGAGCGCGCGTGCTCGAAGTGCAGGAGGTCGGCCTCGCACCCGACTACGTCCCCTATCTCGAAGGATGGGAATTGCAGCGGCTGATCCATGCCGAGGTCGTCGGCGGCGAACGTCCCGACACGATGATGCTGCTCGAGCACGAGGCCGTCTATACGGCGGGCAAGCGCACCGAGCCGCACGAGCGGCCGAACGACGGCACGCCCGTGATCGATGTCGATCGCGGGGGCAAGATCACCTGGCACGGACCCGGCCAGCTCGTCGGCTATCCGATCGTCCGCCTGCACGAGCCGATCGACGTCGTCGCGCACGTACGGCGCCTCGAAGGAATCCTCATCGACGCCTTGAGCACCCACGGCGTCGACGGCTACCGCGTCGAGGGCCGCAGCGGTGTCTGGGTCCGCCGTCCCCTCTCCGAAGACAAGGTCGCCGCGATCGGCGTTCGCGTCCAGCGCGGCGTGACCATGCACGGCTTCGCGATCAACTGCAACAACTCCCTCGCCGCGTTCCGCGCGATCGTCCCCTGCGGAATCACGGATGCCGGGGTCACGACGGTCAGCGAGGTCGTGGGGGCGGATGTCTCACCCCGCGACATCCTCGACACCGTGAGCGCGGCCTTCCAGCACGCGTACGCAGAAGTCGGCGCGCGAGCAGCCGCGACCATGATCGGGGTCTCCGCGTGAGCGGCTGCGGACCCTCCTGCGGGTCGGGCTCCCACTCGCACGGAGCGAGCTCGACGCCCGCGACTGCGCCCAACGGCCGCAAGATGCTGCGGCTCGAGATCCGGAACGCCGAGACCCCCATCGAGCGCAAACCCGAGTGGATCAAGACCAAGGCGAAGATGGGCCCCGAGTACACGGCGCTGCATTCGCTCGTGAAGGACGAGGGCCTGCACACCGTCTGCCAGGAGGCCGGCTGCCCCAACATCTTCGAGTGCTGGGAGGACCGCGAGGCCACGTTCCTGATCGGCGGCTCGCAGTGCACGCGGCGCTGCGACTTCTGTCAGATCGACACCGGCAAGCCCGCCGACTACGACATGGACGAGCCTCGGCGCGTCGCCGAGAGCGTCACACAGATGCAGCTTCGCTACGCGACCGTCACAGCCGTGGCACGCGACGACCTGCCCGACGAGGGGGCTTGGCTGCATGCGGAGACCGTCCGGCGCATCCATGCCGCCAACCCCAACACGGGTGTCGAGATCCTCGCGGTGGACTTCTCGGGTCGCTCCGACCTGTTGAACGTCGTCTTCGACGCACGGCCCGAGGTCTTCGCCCACAATGTCGAGACCGTACCTCGCATCTTCAAGCGCATCCGGCCCGCGTTCCGGTACGAGCGCTCGCTCGATGTGCTGACGCAGGCGCACGACGCGGGCCTCATCACCAAGTCCAACCTGATCCTCGGGATGGGCGAGGAGCCCGAAGAGGTCGTCCAGGCACTGCAGGATCTGCACGACGCGGGCACCGACATCATCACGATCACCCAGTACCTGCGGCCCACGCCGCGCCACCTGCCTGTGGCGCGCTGGGTCAAGCCTCACGAGTTCGTGGAGTTCAAGGAGGAGGCCGAGCGGATCGGCTTTCTCGGCGTGCTGGCGGGACCCCTCGTGCGCTCGTCGTACCGGGCGGGGCGCCTCTGGGCTCAGTCGATGCGGTCGAAGGGGCGCGAGATCCCCGCACACCTGTCGCATATCGCCGAGGCCGCCGACCTCGGGTTCGCCCAAGCCGTCTGAGCCGCACCCGATCCCCGCTCGGGAGGAAATCTCCACTTCGGAGGATCACAACGCGCCGAAACATCCTCCGAACCGGGGATCTCCTCCGGTAGCGCGCGTGACTCCGCTACTCGGCGCTGGTGACCGACTGGACGTCACCGTCGCTGCTCATGTTGACAAGCAGCACGTCGTCGGTCGCATCCGGGTCGAGCGCGTACTCGAGAACGGCGAACGGGTCGCCGCTGCCCATCTCGTCGGCGAGGATCGTCATGCTCATCAGCTGCAGGGACCGGATGACGTCCACGGCGATGTCGCCCGAGATGTCGGTGAGCATGCCCTCGATATCGTCGCCCAGCGTCTCCTGCTGCTGGATGATGTACTCGGTCACCTCGCTCGTGCGGTCGTCGAAGAGCGACAGCATCGCGTCGCGCGCCCGGCGGTCGACCTCTTCGATCGACGACACCAGCGTCGCGGCCATGTCGAGTGCGGCAGCGGACACGTCGTCCTGATCGGGCGCGGTGAGGTCGACAGTGACCGACTGGTCACCCAGCTCGATGTTCTCGGACCAGAAGATGGATCCGTCCGGTCCGGACTCGAGTACCCCGAAGAAATCGTGCTCGATCGCCATCCCCCCATGTAACCAGCCGGATGCCGTACACGGTAGCCCGACGCGGCGCGGCGCCGTTTACGCGGCGAATCGAGAGCTGTCACGCAGCTGACGGCGTGCGTTCGGATGCCTCAGTCGACGAGTGCGGACGCGAAGACGTGCGGGGTGAATCCCGTCAGGTCGCCGATGCTCTCGCCCTGCCCCAGGAGCTTGACGGGGATGCCCGTGCGCTCCTGCACCGCGAGGACGAAGCCGCCGCGCGCTGAACCGTCCAGCTTGGTCAGCACGAGGCCGGTGACACCCGCGTGCTCGAGGAACGCCTGCGCCTGCATCACACCGTTCTGACCCGTCGTGGCGTCGAGCACGAGCAGCACCTCGCTGATCGGCGCCTGCTTCTCGATGACGCGCTTGATCTTGCCGAGCTCGTCCATGAGCCCACCCTTGGTGTGCAGTCGTCCGGCGGTGTCGATCAGCACGATCTCGGTGCCGGTCCGCTGCGCGTATTCGATCGTCTGGTACGCGACGGATGCGGGATCCTGGCCCTCTTGTTGCGGACGAACGATCGCCGCTCCCCCGCGCTCCGCCCAGGTCGCGAGCTGGTCGACGGCAGCCGCGCGGAAGGTGTCGGCCGCGCCGACGACGACCGAGCGGCCGTAGCGCTGCAGGAACTTCGCGAACTTTCCGATCGTGGTCGTCTTGCCGACACCATTGACACCGACGACCAAGACGACGGCCGGCCGCTCGGTGAGGTTCAGGGTGGTGTCGAAGCGCGCAAAGTGCTCTTCGAGCGTTTCGCGCAGCATCCGCTGCAGATCCTTCGGGTCGGTCGTGCGATACCGCTCGACCTTGGCGCGCAGCTCGTCGACGATGCGCTCGGTGATGTCGGGACCGAAGTCGGCCTGGATCAGCGCCGTCTCGAGGTCGTCCCACGTCGTCTCATCGATCGTGGGCTTGACGAACATGCCGCGCAGGGCACGACCGAGCGACCAGGAACTTTCCGCCATCCGTCCAGCCTACGCGGACGCGCGCTCGGCCGTTCGATCCCCCACGCGCTGACCGACGACGGCCGATACCCCGTCCTGGCGCATCGACACACCGTAGAGGGCGTCCGCGATCTCCATGGTCCGCTTCTGGTGCGTGATCACGATCAGCTGGCTGCTCTCGCGCAGCTGCTCGAACACACTCAGCAGACGACCGAGGTTGGCATCGTCGAGTGCTGCCTCGACCTCGTCGAGGATGTAGAACGGACTCGGGCGCGCCTTGAAGATCGCCACGAGCAGGGCGACGGCAGCGAGGGACCGCTCGCCACCCGACAGCAGCGAGAGGCGCTCGATCTTCTTGCCCGCGGGGCGCACCGACACCTCGATGCCCGTGGTGAGCATGTTGTCGGGATCCGTCAGCGAGATGCTTCCCGTTCCTCCGGGGAAGAGCACGGGGAAGACCTCGGCGAAAGCCGCCTTCGTATCGTCGAATGCCGCCGCGAAGATCGTCTGCATCCGCTCGTCCAAGTCGCCGATGATCGTCATCAGGTCCTTGCGCGTCTGCGTCAGATCGCCGAGCTGCTCGACGAGGAACGCGTGCCGCTGTTCGAGCGCGGCGAACTCCTCGAGCGCGAGCGGGTTCACCCGACCGAGCTGCGCGAGGGTGCGTTCGGCCTGCTGCAGGCGACGCTGCTGGCGCGCGCGATCGAACGGCTCGGATGTGTCTTCGCCCGCCTCCGGCGTGGGAACCTCACGGTCCGGCCCATATTCTTCGACGAGAATATTCTCTTCCAACCCAAGCTCGGAGCGAGCTCGGTCCAGGAGGCCGGATACGTGCAGACGCTTCTCATGGATTCTCAGTTCCAGCGAATGCACCCCCTCGGTCAGCGCGGCCAGACGCTCGCGCAGGCCGATATCCTGCTCGCGAAGCGTCGCGAGTTCGACGTTCTGTTCCGTGCGCTCGCGCTCGGCATTGGCAAGATCCAGCCCGGCCTGCGCGACCGACCGATCGACCGCATCGAGGACGTGCGGCACGCGGGCGATCACTCCCGTCGCGGCCTCGCGCTGGGCGCGACGGATGACAGCGCGACGCGCCGCTTCTTCGGCAGCCGCACGCTCGCTCTCGCGCCGGCGCTCGAGCGACACGACCCGAGCCTCTTGCGCCCGCACCCGCTCGCGCAGCGTCTCGACCTCGAGGCGAGCGCGCATCTCGGACTCGCGCGCCGCCTCCACTTCACCGAGCACGCCCTCACGAGCAGACGCGTCGAGAATCGGGCGAGGTGCCTCGAGCGCCGTGTCGCGCTCATTCGCGGTGCGATGTGCCGCGGCCTCCGCGTCGCTCACAGCGGACTGAGCCTGAGCAAGTCCGGTCTCGAGGCGCTCACACTCGGCCACGGCTGCCTCGTGCTGAACCGTCACGCGGTTGACGTGCTCGGCGCGGGCGGCGAGGGCGGCGTCGTACGCGCGCATGTCGTGGAGTGCCGCCGCAGCCTTCTGGCGCGCTTCAGCCAGGGCAGCCTTGGCGTCGGCCGATGCCTCGCGCAGTGAGTCGACGATGACGGTCAGCTCGCTCAACCGATCGGCCGCGGCATCCCGTTCGGCCACCAAAGCGAGGCGCGACGGCGACCCGCCACTTCCGCCGCGCAGAAGGTACGCGGTCGCGACCTCACCCGAGAGCGTGACGACGGTCACGGCTGTCGAACCCCACGCTGCCTGCAGCTGCGGCCAGGCGGCGCGCGCGGAGTCGAGGTCATCCGCGATGGCAACGTGTGCGAGCAGGCCTAGGACCCCATTCGGCGCGGTGACGACATCGAGGGCGGGAACGACGCCGTCCAGGGTCGGGAACGTCGTCGATGTCGTGGCATCCGCGTCGCCCACGACGACCTCCACGGACCCGAGCTGAGCGCGCTCGGCCTCGGCCAGGGCGTCGAATGCAGCGTCTCGCGTATCCACGAGCAGCCCCTCGGCGACAGAGCCGAGCACCGCTGCGACAGCTGCCTCGTACCCGGGGCGCACCTGCATGCCGTCGGCAACGAGGCCCCGCACCCCCGCGAGACCCCGTTCGATCAGCGCGGAAGCACCATTGCGTACGTCGAGCGCGCGGGTGAGCGCGGCCGTCTGCGCGGTCAGGGCACCGGCCTCGCGCTCGGCCTCGTGCAGGCGCTCGCGAATCCCCGCGAGCTCGGCATCCGCGTCGGCGACGGCACGCTGGGCACGGTCATACGCTGCGGGATGGTCGACGTCTCCGGCAGGCTGCGGCAGGGGTTCGAGACCCTCCAGCGCCTCGGCAGCGGCCGCGCGCCGGACGAGGGCCGCATCCAGCGCGTTCTGCTGGCGGAGCACCGCCCCGCGAACGGCCGCCAAAGCGGATGCTGCGGCATCCGCGGATCCACGAAGTGACGTGATGCGCATCTCGTGTTCGGACACCAGGGCGCTCTGTGCGGCGATGTCGGTGTCGAGCGCGTCGAGCTCGGCGCGGGCGTGCGCGACGGCACGTCCGGCATCCGTTGCGATCTGGGCAGCGGCGTCCACCGCGTCGCGCAGCTCGATGATCTCGGCACGCGCCTCGTCGATAT
Organism: Microbacterium sp.; assembly: GCF_044340635.1. GTDB lineage: Bacteria > Actinomycetota > Actinomycetes > Actinomycetales > Microbacteriaceae > Microbacterium. Next base: position 87,596 of record NZ_JBIITF010000002.1, on the reverse strand, counting down.
CCGCCTGCGAAACGCTCGAACCGATCTCGGTCTGCTCGTCGGCCGATCCGAGCAGCGCGATGCGCTGGTTCGCAAGCGTGAACAATCCGCGCAACCGCTCGCGGACCCTCTCGAGTTCGAACAACACGCTGCGCGCCGCGTCTACCGCATCCGATCCGCGGCGCTCGGCCTCGAGCACCTCGACGCGCTTGCGCACATCGTCCGCGCGCTCCTGCAGCACGAGGCGCTCGGAGTGGCGTTCATGCTCGCTGCGCACATGTGCCGCGAGCTCGTTCCGCAATCCCACCAGCTCATCGGCGACCAGTCGGGCCTTGGCATCACGAACGACAGCCGCAATCGTCTGCGCCTCGCGCGCGATCTCGGCCTGGCGCCCGAGCGGCTTGAGCTGGCGTCGGATCTCCCCGGCGAGGTCACTCAGTCGCGTGAGGTTCGCCTCCATCGCCTCGAGCTTGCGGAGCGTCTTCTCCTTGCGGCGGCGATGCTTCAGAATCCCGGCGGCTTCCTCGATGAAGCCGCGCCGGTCTTCGGGGCTCGCCTGCAGCACCGTGTCGAGGCGGCCCTGACCGACGATCACGTGCATCTCGCGCCCGAGGCCCGAGTCGCTCAGCAGCTCCTGTACGTCGAGCAACCGGCAGGTGTCGCCGTTGATCGCGTATTCGCTGGCACCGTTCCGAAACAGCGTGCGGCTGATCGTGACCTCGGAGTATTCGATCGGCAGCGCACCATCAGCGTTGTCGATCGTGAGTTGGACCTCGGCGCGGCCGAGAGGACCGCGCGTCGAGGTGCCGGCGAAGATGACGTCGTCCATCTTCCCGCCGCGAAGGGTCTTGGCTCCCTGCTCGCCCATGACCCACGCCAGGGCGTCGACGACATTCGACTTCCCGGATCCGTTGGGGCCCACGATCGCCGTCACGCCGGTCTCGAATGCGAACGTCGTGGGCTGGGCGAACGACTTGAACCCCTTGAGCGTCACGCTCTTCAGGTGCATGAATTCAGCCTCCGACCCAGCATTACAGTGCGGTTCAGGCTACCCGAGGCGGGGCGTACCTCCCGTCAGGCAACGCCCGGGCGTTCACGAATTCTGTGAATCAGCTTGACGCGCGACCGGGTCCGCGCTAGCGTCACTTCTCGCATCAGAGGTTTGAAAGGAGGTCACCATGTTGATGAACTGCGCACCCACCCGCATCACCGCCACTCGCTCCGCACTCGGAGGAGTCGTCGCGATCCCCGTGGTGACCGTTTCCCTCGGCGCCTTCTCGGGACACCGCGCCCACACCGGCAGCTGACCCGCGCGTAGGAGAACTCTGCCCGTTCTCGGGCTGATGAATTCACGCGTGCGGCGGCCGTCCAGCGGCTCTCCCGCATCCTCCCGCCAGTCCGGCACAATCGGCGCATTTTCGCGCCCCGTCGGATCACGGCCTTCGGATGCCCCTCGTCGGCATCCCCATCCACCCCGTTTTCCAGCCATTTCTTCGAGGAACCACCATGAACATGCAGCTGAATCAGCCGCAGCACCTATCCCATCCGCCCGAACCGCCGGCGCTCCTCGCGCCGACCTCGGACCGCGTCGCCCGGACCTCGCTGCTCGATCGCGCAGCGATGCGCGTCGGGCTTTGGCTCATGTTGTGGGGCTCGCGGCCCGCAAGCCCCACCGACGCGCTCGAGCGTCACCGCCGTCGTGTCTTCCATGCCCAGCAGCGCGAGAAGTACGAGGCGGACGCCGCCTATGCGACGCGCCTCTGGATGCACGGTGCCTGATCCGGCGCCGTTCATCCACCCCCACCATCCGGCCCGTTCGCTCAGCGAACGCGACGCCCCCGAAAACGCCCCACGAAAGAGACTTCTGATGAGCACCACCACCCTCGATCGCGTCGAGTATCGACCCCTCGTGATCCCGGAATCCATCGATGCGGAGGACGCCGCGGACTTCCGCGCGATGACCGAGGTTCGAAACGCCGTCTACCGGTACACCTCCGGTCACGACGACCACTCGATGTCGCCCGGCGAACTTCTGCCCAACTACCGCACCGAGCCGTACGAGATTCGGCTGTCGTGGCTCGTGCTCGACGACGGTCGCCCGGTCGGACGCGTCGGCCTCGACCTTCCTATCGAGACCGAATCGCGCGTCGCTTACCTGCTCATCGAGTTGCTTCCGGATGTCCGGGGCCGCGGCATCGGCACCCGCGCGCTCGAGCTGGTCGAGCGGGTCGCGCGCGAGCACGGGCGCTCTGTCCTCCAATCGTGGGCCGAGCACCCCGATCGGCCCGGCCCACGACTCGAGCCGCCGACCGGTTTCGGCAGCATCCCCGCCGACGACCCGGGCGCGCGCTTCTACGTCCGACACGGCTTCACTCTCGAGCAGATCGAGCGCAACAGCGCCTTCGACCTGCGGGGGCCGTTCGACGAGGTCGATCGCCTGTTCGAAGAGGCGACTGCCGCGGCCGAAGGCTACCGAATCGTGTCGTGGAACGCGCCCACTCCCCCGCGATTCGCCGAGGGCTATGCCTGGATGAAGTCGCGGATGGTGACGGATGCTCCCGCCGCCGCGATCGAGTACGACGAAGAGAAGTGGGACGCGGAGCGCGTCGCCCTGGGCGACGCGCGCGCGATCGACGGCGGGCGCCTGCTCCATGTGACCGCCGCCCAGCACATCCCGACGGGTGGGTTGTGCGCGTTCAACGAGTTGGCGATCGGACCGGACCGCACCGCGGCATCCCACCAGGAGGACACGCTCGTGCTGAGGGCGCACCGCGGCCATCGCCTCGGGATGCTCGTGAAGTGCGCGGGCCTCCGGGCGTGGCGCGAACTCGTGCCCGACTCGCCGCGGGTGATCACGTACAACGCCGAAGAGAATCGGCCGATGCTCGACATCAACGAGGCCATCGGCTTCGTGCCGATCGCCTACGAGGGCGCGTGGAAGAAGGTGCTCGACGCCTGACCCCCGGCCATCCGTTCCCCCCACCTTCGCTCCCCTCCGGCACCTTCGCCGAAACACCCCTCGCGCGACGAAACACCCGTCGCCACGGGGTGTTTCGTCGAAGAAGGGGTGTCCCGGCGCCAGGAGGGGGGCCGGCACGGCGCCGGGAGCGGGCGGGCGGGGTCAGGCGCGCGCCAGCGAGACGCGCTGGCAGCGCGGGCAGAAGTGGCTCGATCGATTCATGAAGGACGCGCGCACGATCGGGCGCCCGCACCTCTCACACGGCTGACCTGCGCGTCCGTAAGCCCGCAGACTGTGCGCGAAGTAGCCGGCCTGTCCGTTGACGTTGACGTACTGCGCGTCGAAGCTCGTGCCCCCCTCGGCCAGCGCACGGTTCAACACCACCCGCACCTCCGTCAGCAGTCGTCCGGCGGCGCGCGACGAGAGCGCGCGAGCGGGAGTCTCGGGATGGATGCGTGCCGCCCACAGCGCTTCGTCGGCGTAGATATTGCCGATGCCGCTCGCGAGGGTCTGATCGAGCAGCACACGCTTGATCGCCGAGTCCTTCCGAGCAAGGGCGTGCACGAATGCCCGGTCGCGGAATGCGGCGTCCAGCGGATCCCGCCCGATGTGGGCGACCTGACCCGGGAGGAGCGGATCCGGCGTGCCCCATCCCGCCGCCTCGCCATCCGCCGTCGGCACGAGCGGATCGATCGCGAGCGATCCGAACGTGCGCTGGTCGGCGAATACGACATCGAGAGGACCGTGCTCGGGGTGCTCGATCGACAGCCGGATGCGTTCGTGGCGCTCGACCGGTGCGCCATCCGGCCGCAACAGCATCTGTCCGCTCATCCCGAGGTGGACGAGGATCGCTTCGGCCCCGGTGGAACCCTCGGCCACGCCGGAAACATCGGCCTCGAGAGGCAACCAGAGGAACTTGCCGCGCCGCGCCGCTCCGGTGATGCTGCGTCCCCGCAATCGGGCCTCGAAATCGTGCGCCCCTCCCGTGTGCCTCGTGAGGGCTCGAGGGTCGCGTGCGTCAACAGCCACGATGCGGGCGCCCGTTAGCGCGGGGAAAAGTCCGGCGCGGACGACCTCGACCTCGGGGAGCTCAGGCACTCGCGGAAACGTCGTCGCTCTCGACGTCGTCGCGCGTCGTCATGTCCCGCCAGGCCGCGAGGGCAGCGGCCATCTCGGCGGACTTCTTGCTGGACCCGACGCCCTGAGCTGCCGTCGCGCCGACACGCACAGTGGCGGTGAAGATGCGGTTGTGATCGGGACCCGCAGCCTGGACCGAATACGCCGGCGGCGATTCCTGCCGGCGAGCAGCCAACTCCTGCAGGCTCGTCTTCGGATCCATCGCGGCGCCGTAGCGCTCGGGGTCGCCCAGAAGGGGTTCGATCAAACGCAGCACGAGGTCGGTCGCGGCATCCGGGCCAGCCGACAGGTACGTCGCCCCGATGATCGCTTCCGTGGTGTCGGCAAGGATCGAATCCTTGTCACGGCCACCCGTTTGCTCTTCGCCGCGGCCGAGAAGAACATGGCGGCCCAGGTCGATGTGGCGCGCGGCTTCGGCAAGAGCCACCGTCGACACAAGGCTCGCCCGCCGCTTGGCCAACGACCCCTCGTCCAGTTCCGGATGGCGCGTGAACAGCATGACTGTCACCGCTTGGCCGAGGATCGAATCCCCGAGGAACTCGAGACGCTCGTTGTGCGGGGTTCCGCCGTCCTCGTACGCGTACGAGCGGTGCGTCAGCGCAAGCGTCAGCAAACCGGGGTCAATGACGACCCCGAGGCGCTGGACGAGAGCGCGTCTCCCCCCCGGAAGCACTGCCACGGCTACAGCGAGCCGGTCAGACGTCGGCGACCTTGCGGCCCTTGTACTCGAGGAACAGTTCGGTTCCCTGCGAGTCCGTGACCACCTTGGCCTGGTGGGGACGGCTGTAGACGACCTTGCCGTTCTCGATGGTCTTGACGAGCGCGATCGGCTCGGCCTTCCACTGCGCGCGGCGCGAACGGGTGTTGGAGCGCGAAACCTTGCGCTTCGGGGGGTTACCTGCCATGGCTCTATCTCTTTCGTTCGAGTCTTAGGGGTTCTGGTCCGGCTCGCGGGCGCTCGCTGAAGCGTCGTCCTGGGCCAGTTGCCTGAGCGCCGACCAGCGTGGATCGAGGTCGGAACTCAGAGAATTGCTATCCGTATCGGCCAGTCGCTCGCCCGTCACCGGGTCCAACCCGGGGCAATCCGGCTGGCATACCGGCTGAAACGGAAGCGACAGGATAACCGCATCCCTGACCAGAGTTTCAAGATCCACGTGATCGTCTTGAACCTCGAAGTCAGATGTTTCCTCTCCAGGGTACGCGAAAAGCTCCTGGAATTCGACTTCGAGGGGTGCGGCGATGTCGATGAGGCAACGTCCACAGATGCCGACGTAGTCCCCGTGCGCCTCTCCGCTGACCAGAATGCCCTCGTGGACGGACTCGAGCCGCACATCGACATCGACCGCGCCGCCCTGTTCGAGGTAGACGAGGCCTTCACCCCAGCGCTCGACGAGGCTCACCTCGAAGTCGTGCTCGCGCATCTCGCCCGGACGGCGCTCGATGTCGCGGACGTTGAGGGCGAATGGTCCTGGCCTGCGGTTTCTCACGGGGGTCCATGCTACCCGCGGTGCGCTGCGTCGGGGTCAGGCGACCCGGTCGCCGTGTCGCGCGTGGGCCCTAACCCGCGCTGGTTCCCGTGGCGAGGAATCGTGCCACGGGCCCCGGTACGTAGGGCGAGACATCCCCTCCGAGCCCCGCTACCTGACGGACGAGCGAGCTCGACACGAGCGCGTGCGACGGATCGGGCAGCAGGAAGACGGTCTCGACGTGCGCGAGGTGACGGTTGACGATCGCCATGGGCGTTTCGTAGACGACGTCGATCTGCGAACGGATGCCTTTCACGAGCACTCCCGCTCCCACATCGGTGGCGTAGTCGACGAGAAGTCCCATGCTCCACGACGCCACGATGATCTCGCCTTCGATGTCGCTCTCGGCGATCGACTGTTCGAGGAGCGCCAGACGGTGGGCGATGGGAAGCATCGCCTCTTTGTCGGGATTGTGCACGACGAGGACGTGCAGCGAGTCGTATAGCGACGCCGCACGCCGGATGACGTCGAGATGGCCGAGGGTCGGCGGGTCGAACGAACCCGGGACGACCGCGATCCTGTTGTTCACTCGGCCAGCCTATCCGCGCCCACCGCGCCTGACCGAGCTGCGTTACGCCGGATGCGCTTCTCCGCACGCATTTGGGTCAATTGCGTGCCATCGCCGCGCGGTCCTCGATGTCCAGGCGGCGATCGATAGCGCGGGCGAGCCCCGTATGGGCGGACAGGTCCGGATCATCCCCCAGAATCGCCTCGGCCTGAGCGCGCGCTTCGGCGATGAGCGGGGCATCCGTCACGACGCGCAGCAACCGCAGCGACGAGCGAGCACCCGATTGGATGTCTCCCAGCACATCGCCCTCACCCCGCAGCTCGAGGTCGACCTCGGCGAGCTCGAACCCGTCGAGCGTACGCGCCACCGCCTCGACGCGCGATCGGGCGGGTGTGCCGTACTGCGCCTCGGTAACGAGCAGGCAGAGACCTGGCACCCCGCCGCGGCCGACACGGCCACGCAACTGGTGCAGCTGCGAGACGCCGAAGCGGTCGGCCTCGAGGATGATCATGGTCGAGGCATTCGGTACGTCGACCCCGACCTCGATCACGGTGGTCGCGACGAGCACGTCGATCTGGCCGTCGGCGAAGGCACGCATCGTGGCATCCTTCTCGTCCCCCGGCATGCGCCCGTGCAGGATCGAAACACGCAACTCGGCGTAATCGGCGCGGGCCGCCAGCATCCGTTCGACCTGCACGACCCCCCACCGCTCCCGCACCGACTCCCCCTCGACGGGCGGAGCCTCGACCGTGTCGTCGGTCGCCGCTTTGCCGGTGGCCTCGACATCGATCGCGGGGCACACGACGAAGACCTGATGACCCTTGCCCACCTCTTCGGCCGCGCGCTGCCACACGCGCTCGAACCAGGCAGGGCGCTCCCCGACGGGAGCTACGAACGTCTCGATGCCGGCGCGGCCCGCGGGCATGGTGCGGATGGTCGACACGTCCAGGTCACCGAAGACCGTCATGGCGACCGTGCGCGGAATCGGCGTGGCGGTCAGCACCAGGGCGTGCGGGCTGGAGCCTTTCGCGCGCAACGTCTCACGCTGTTCGACACCGAAGCGGTGCTGCTCATCGACCACCACCAGGCCGAGGTCTGCGAAGGTCGTCGTGTCGCTCAGCAGGGCGTGTGTTCCGATCACGATCAGCGCCTGTCCCGACGCGACGCGGAGGGCTGCACGGCGACGATCCGCTGCGCCCTGCTGACCTGTCAGCAGGGTCGGCATGAGCTCCGGAGCCAGATCGGGCCCGAGCATCCGCGCGATCGAGCGCAGGTGCTGCCCCGCCAGAACCTCCGTCGGGGCAATCAGGGCGGACTGTCCGCCGGACTCCGCAACTTGCAGCATCGCGCGCAGGGCCACGAGCGTCTTGCCCGATCCCACCTCGCCCTGCACCAGCCGGTTCATCGGCCACTCGCCCACCAGGTCGGCGGCGATCCGTTCGCCGACGTCGTCCTGGTCGGGGGTTCGCGTGAACGGCAGCGCCGCGTCGAAGCGTTCGAGGTATCCGCCGCCCTGTGCGGGGCGTGGGCGAGCCGACAGGGCGCGGACCGCTGCTCGCTGCTGCAGAAGCGCCGTCTGCAGGACGAGCGCCTCGTGCATCCGGAGCGTCTCGTGGGCGATGTGAACGTCGGCATCGGATGCCGGACGGTGGATCTTCTCGAGAGCATCCCGCGCCGGCACCAGACCTTTGCGCGAACGAAGCGCGGCCGGGATGGGATCGTCCACCTCGCCGAGGGCATCGAGCACGATCGCGATGATCTTGGCCAGCTGCCAGCTCGCGATCGTCGATGTGGCGGGATAGATCGGAATCGGCAGGTTCGCGTACTCCTGCGCACTGCGACGCGCGGTCTCCTCGTCGTCGAACAGCTCATAATCCGGATGCGCGAGCTGCTTGGTCTCGCGATACTCGCCGACCTTGCCCGCGAAGATGCCGCGACGGCCGGCATGGAGCTCTTTCAGACGCCAGGTCTGGTTGAAGAACGTGAGCGTGAGGCGCCCCTGTCCGTCACTGATGACGACCTCGAGAATCGAACCTTTGCGCGCCTGCATGCGGCGCTCACCGGCGCTCACGACCTCCGCGACGATCGTGACCTGCTCCCCCACCGGCAGATCGCGGATCGGCGTCAGCTCGCCGCGATGGGCGTAGCGCCGGGGGTAGTGCGCCAGCAGGTCGCCGACCGTGCGCATGCCGAAGGCTCGCTCGAGGGCCGCGGAGGTCTTGCCCCCCACGACACCCTCGAGTCGGGTTTCGAGAAGCACCGACGACATGCCACGACTCTAGTTCGCGGGTGGGACGTCGCTCTGCCCGCCGTGTGCGCCATCGCCTTCCGTGGTTTGTAGGGTGAGGGGATGACCCGGATCATCGCCGGCGGCGCCCGCGGCATCCGGCTCGCCGTCCCCGCGCGCCGCACACGCCCCACGAGCGATCGCGTGCGCGAGTCGCTCTTCGCCGGGATCGAGGCGGCGGGTGTGTTGGATGACGCGCGCGTTCTGGACCTCTACGCGGGTTCCGGCGCGCTGGGACTCGAGGCCCTGTCCCGCGGTGCCGCATCCGTCGATCTGGTGGAGCTGTCGCGCCCGGCCGCGGCGATCGCGCGCGACAACATCGGCCGTGTCGAGCGATCCCTCGGCCGCACGGGACTCGGCCGCGTGCACACCGTGGCTGCGGACGCGTACCTGCGCGGCTCTGTCGACTCGTTCGACGTCGTCTTCCTCGACCCGCCGTACGAACTGGGCGAATCCGATCTGGCCACGACGCTCGCACTCCTCGCGCCCCGTCTCGCCGACGACGGCTTGGTCGTCGTTGAGCGTTCGCGGCACTCACCGGAGCCGGGATGGCCGCCCGGCCTCGAACTCGCGCGCGAGCGCGCCTACGGCGACACGGTCATCTGGCAGGCGCACTGAGCTCCCGTGGGGGCGCCGAGCTCCCGTAGGCGAACTGCCCGGGGCCGTTCCCGATCCGCTCAGCCGATTCCGGCGTCCCAGTCCCGGTACGGGTCCCACCCGCGTGGCGCCCGAGGCTCGCCATCGAGCAACAGTGGGCGCGCGCCCGCCGCGGTGACGTCGCCGATCACGCGGAATCCCGCCGGCACGTCCGAGCCGCGGGGGAAGGTCGCGAGCAGAGCATGGTCCTCGCCGCCATCGATGGCCCAGCGTGTATCGCCACCCACTTCGGCAGCGCGAAGCGCGAGCGTCACCCCGGATGCTTCCGCCAGGCGCGTCGCGTCGAGGGCGAGCCCGTCGGACACGTCCATCATGGCGGTGGCCCCGGCATCCGCCGCCGCCACGCCCTGTCCGATCGGGGGTGACGGGCGCAGCTGAGCGTCGAGCGCCTCGAGCTCGAGCGCGTTCAGCGTCGTCCGGTCGACCGCGACCGGGCCCGAGGCATCCGTGAATCGCGAAAACAACAGATCGATCCCGCGCGCCGCCACACCCGCTGCACCGGCCAACGCCACGACGTCGCCCGGGCGTGCGCCCGAGCGGAGCACCGGCGCCCGCCCCTCGAGCGACCCGAGAGCCGTCACGGCGATCGTGAGGGTGGACGAGATGGTCAGGTCGCCACCGATCACCGCGCAGCCGGGCGCGAGTGCGCTGCAGCACGCCGCGAGCCCCTCCGCGAGACCGCGGACGAACGACAGACGAGTGTCGGCGGGCATCGCCAGCGCGACGAGCAAACCGGTCGGGCGTGCCCCCATCGCGGCGATGTCGGCGAGGTTGACCGCGGCCGCCTTCCACCCCAGATCCACGCCGGACGACCACGCCAGGCGGAAGTCCGGACCATGCACCAGCGTGTCGGTCGTCGCCACGACACGACCGTCCGGGACGCGCAGCACGGCCGCGTCATCGCCGGGGCCCACCTCGGCGGCCTCGGCCGTGCCGATGCTCGCGAGGATCGTGCGCAGGATGGCGGACTCGGCGAGGTCGCCCACGCGCGGGTCGTCCAGCTCTGTCATGCCCCCACGCTAGCCTGGAGGGGTGCCCCTGCGTCGCCCGCTCGTCCTCTCGGCCGCGGTGGTCGTGTCGGCGGCCTTGCTGAGCGGCTGCACCTCGCCCGTGGCCATGCAGCCCGCTCCGAGCGCGAACGACCCGCTCTGCGCCGAGGTGTCGGTGCGTCTCCCCGAAACGCTCGACGGCAAGGAGCGTCGCCAGACGGATGCCCAGGCCACCGGGGCGTGGGGCGACCCGGCTGCTGTGCTGCTGACGTGCGGCATCGAGCCGCCGGGGCCGACGACCCTGCCCTGCAGCACCGTCGACGGCGTCGACTGGATCATCGAGGACCTCGGCGACTTCCGCTTCCGCGTCACCACGTTCGGCCGGACGCCGGCGGTCGAGCTGTATCTCGATACGAACGTCGACACCGGCGTATCGAGTGCCGTGGTGCTCGAGGCACTCGCTTCGTCCGTCGGACGCCTGCCCATCGACGGGGCATGCACCGACGTCCCTGTGCCGTAGCCGACCGGTCCGGCCCGCAGACCGCCCGGTCAGGCGCGCTCGAGCGCCGTGTCGATGAGTTCGGTGATGAGCTCCGCGTACGACATGCCCGACGCGATCCAGCACTTCGGGAACATCGAGATCGGCGTGAAGCCCGGCATCGTGTTGAGTTCGTTCACGACGAGCCCGTCCGCGGTCAGGAAGAAGTCCACACGGGCAAGGCCCCGGCCATCCACGGCTTCGAAGGCTCGCGCGCCCAGCGCTTGGATCGCGTCGATGTCGGATGCCTCGAGCTCCGCTGGGCAGCGCACATCGACGCCGTCGCCGCCGAGGTACTTGCCCTCGAAGTCGTAGAACTCACGGGTCGTCAGCACGACCTCACCGGGCAGCGAGGCTCGCGCAGGCGCTCCCCGACGTCCCTCCAGCACGGCGACCTCGATCTCACGACCGACAAGCGCCGACTCGATCAACACCTTCTCGTCCTCGGCGAAGGCCAGGGCGAGCGCGTCATCGAGTTCGCCCAGGTGATGCACTTTCGAGACGCCGACACTCGACCCGGCACGCGCGGGCTTGACGAACAGGACGTCTCCGAGCGCCGCAGCATCCGTCCGCACCCCCGCGGGGTCGCTGTCCCAGCGGCCGCGCCGCACGGTGACCCAGGGAGCGACGGGCACACCCTCGGCCTGCAGCGCGATCTTCATGAAGTGCTTGTCCATGCACAGCGCAGAATCGAGTACCCCGCCACCGGCGTAGGGAAGTTGGAGGGTGTCGAGGAACCCCTGGATCGTGCCGTCCTCGCCGTGCAGACCGTGCAGGATCGGCAGGACGACGTCGATGGAACCGAGATCCTCGACCGTGCCGTCGGCTCGGCGCACGCGTAGCTCGCGTGCCGAACCACCCTCGGGCCAGACGATGCGGGTGCCGTTGTCGACGACCTCCGGCAGCTTCTCGGCGTCGAGGGCGAACTTGTCGGGATCGTCTTCTTCGAGAACGAATACACCGTCACGGGTGATGCCGATCGGGATCACCCGATACCGCGCGCGGTCAATCGCCCGCAGCACCCCGCCCGCCGTTGCGGAGCTGATCGAGTGCTCGCTGGAGCGACCGCCAAAGAGCACCGCCACCGCCGGTTTGTGCATTCTGCGTCCTCTCGCCCCGGGGGGTGTCATCGTCGGTGGTCAGGTGTGGGGCGATCTGCTGCGGCTTCATCGTGCCATCCAGCACACGCTTGACCTGCTCGACGATCGGCATCTCGACGCCGACCTCTTTCGCAAGCTGGAGCACGGGAGCCACGGATGCGAGTCCCTCGGCCGTCTGCTGCATCTGCTTGACGACGTCCTGGAACGAGTATCCCTGACCGAGCAGTCGGCCCGCCGTGTTGTTGCGCGACAGCGGCGACTGGCAGGTGGCGATCAGATCGCCGAGGCCCGCGAGGCCCTGCAGAGTCTCGGGTTGCGCGCCGTACGCAACCGCGAAGTCGGTCATCTCGACCAACCCGCGCGTGATGATCGACGCCTTCGTGTTCTCGCCGTAGCCGACACCGTCGACGATGCCGATCGCGACGGCGATGAGGTTCTTCAGCACGCCGCCGAACTCGGTGCCGATGACATCCGTGTTCACGAACGATCGGAAGTACGTGTTGCGTGCTCGACGAGCAACGGCGTCAGCGGTCTCTTGACTGGTCGACGAGATGACCGCGGCGGTCGGCTGCTCGCGAGCGATCTCGAGAGCCAGGTTCGGACCGGATACCACGGCGATGCGACCCGGATCGCACGCGAGCTCCTGCTCGATGACCTGACTCATCCGCATACCCGAGCGCCGCTCGACCCCCTTCATCAGGCTGATGAGCCGGGCGTCGTTGTCGGCGACGAGAGGACGCAGGGCCTTGAGGCTTTCGCGCAGCGCCTGGCTCGGCACCGAGAGGTAGATCTGCGTCGCACCGTCGAGGGCCTCGGAGAGGTGCGGCGTGGCGGTCATCGACCGGGGCAGGTTGACGCCCGGCAGATACTCGCTGTTGCGCTTGCCCTCGGCGATCTCGTGCGCGAGTTCGGGGCGACGCGCCCACATCGTGACCGAGGCGCCACCGTCGGCGAGGATCTTGCCGAAAGTCGTGCCCCAGCTCCCCGCGCCGATGACAGCGACCTTCGGACCATCCGGAGCTTTACGACTCAAAGCGACCCGTCTCTTTCTGCGCGTGCGTCGCGGGGTTCCAGCGAACGGGCGGCGCCTTCTCATCGCGCAACTCCTCGAGCAGCGCGGTGATCGCGTTCATCAAGCGGTCCGTGGCCTCGAGCAGCGCACCCGGCTGGTGATGACGGCCGGCGAAGTCCGACAGATCGATCGGCTCGCCCACGAGGAAGTCGACGTGTTTGCGCGGTGGCCAGAAGCGCAGTTTGCCCCCGTAGCGCGGCATGATCTCATGCACGCCCCAGTGCGCTACCGGGATCAGGGGCGCTCCCGACTCGAAGGCCAGGCGCACAGCGCCCGTCTTGCCGCGCATGGGCCAAAGCAGGGGGTCGCGCGTGAGCGTTCCTTCGGGGTAGACGATGACGCTGCTACCCGTCGTCGCCAGCCGCTCGGCGCCAGACAACGTCGACTTCGCCGAAGACGACGTCGACTCACGCGAGACCGGGATCATGCCGGTGGCCTTGAGCGCCCACCCGAGCACGGGAACCCGGAACAGGCTTTCCTTGACGAGGAACCGCGGCGCCCGCCCGATGTCCCACACCGTCACGGCGACGATCAGCGGATCGAACTCGCTGTAGTGATTCGGCGCGAGGATGAACGAGCCCTCGGCCGGGATGTTCTCCGCGCCGTGGATGCGGATGCGGGCGAAGTATTTCGTGAACGGTTCGACGATTCCGCCGAGCAGCCAGAAGACGCTTGGCCGTGACTTCTCGCTCGATCGCGGGCGCTTCCGGCTCACCGGGTCACCCGACGATGTCGAAGTCGGCGCCGAGCGCGGTGAGCTTGTCGAAGAATTTCTCGTAGCCCCGGCTGATGATGCCGACGCCGGACACCCGGGACTCGCCCTGGGCTGCCAGCGCCGCGACGACGTAGGAGAAGCCTCCGCGCAGGTCGGGGACCTCGATCTCGGCGCCGGTCAGAGGCGTCGGACCGTTGATGACGGCGGCCTGCTCGAGCGCGCGACGCGGCACGCGGCGCTCGCCACCCTTGAGCCCGTGCGGGTGCACGACGATGTCGGCACCCATCTTGACCAGGGCCTGGGTGAATCCGAGGCGGTTCTCGTACACCGTCTCGTGCACGGTCGACTCGCCCTCTGCCTGCGTCAACGCGACGATCAGAGGCTGCTGCCAGTCGGTCATATAGCCGGGGTGCACGTCCGTCTCGACGATGACCGGCTTGATGGAACCGTCACGGCGGAACAGGATGCCGTCTTCGCGGATGTCGAACCATCCGCCGGCCTTGCGGAAGACGTTGAGGAACGTCAGCAGGTCCTGCTGCTTCGCGCCCGCGACGAAGATCTCGCCGTCCGTCGCGAGAGCGGCGCAGGCCCAGGACACGGCCTCGTTGCGGTCGAAGATCGAGCGGTGGTCGTAGCCGCGGAGCGTCTCGACACCCTCGATCAGGATCACGCGATTCGGCTCGTACGAGATGATCGCGCCCATCTTCTGCAGCACCGCGATCAGGTCCATGATCTCGGGCTCGATGGCCGCATTCTTGAGCTCGGTGATGCCCTTGGCCTTGACGGCGGTGAGCAGAACCTGCTCCGTCGCCCCGACGCTCGGGTACGGCAGCTCGATGTTCGCACCGTGCAGCCCGTTCGGCGCCGTGATGCGGATGCCCTCGTAGCTCTTGTCCACGATCGCCCCGAATGCGCGCAGGGCGTCCATGTGGAAGTTGATCGGCCGGTCGCCGATGCGGCATCCGCCGAGGTCCGGGATCAGCGCCTCGCCCAGCAGGTGCAGCAGGGGACCGCAGAAGAGGATCGGGATGCGCGAGGCACCCGCGTGTGCGTCGATCTCTTCGAAGTGCGCCGAGGCGGCGCCGCTCGGGTCGAGCACAAGACTTCCCGGCTCGTCGCCGTCCGTCACCGTCACGCCGTGCACCTCGAGGAGCGAGCGGACGACCGCGACGTCGCTGAGTTCGGGAACATCGCGCAGGATGCTCGGGGTCTCGCCGAGAAGCGCCGCCACCATGGCTTTGGTGACGAGGTTCTTCGCGCCCTTGACCTCGATCGTGCCCTTTAGCGGCCTGCCGCCACGGATCGCCAGAACTTCTGCACTCACTTTCGCGCTCCGCCCTGGCCCCGACTTCTTGTTGCCCGCGGTGTCGTTCAGGAGTGTCGTCATGCGGTGCAGCCTTACTGTGCGGGAAGCGGCAGCACCGGTAAAGTGCGTGGCCTCCAGGATTCGCGTCGCGCTTCGTAGGCGGCGATCTTGTCTTCGTTCCGGAGGGTCAGCCCGATGTCGTCGAGTCCCTCCAAGAGACGCCACCTAGTGTAATCATCGATCTCGAAAGGGACCCGGATATCGGCTATGACGGCCTCGCGCGCCTCGAGATCGACCGTGATCTGCACCCCGGGGTTCGCCTCGATCGCCGCCCACATGCGCTCGATCTCGGCCTCGGGAATCACACCTGCGAGTAGGCCTTGCTTTCCGGCGTTGCCGCGGAAGATGTCGGCGAAGCGGGGGCTCAACACGACCTTGAACCCGAAATCGCGAAGCGCCCAGACGGCGTGCTCGCGACTCGATCCGGTCCCGAAATCGGGCCCCGCGACGAGGACGGATGCTCCCCGGTATGCGGGCTGATTGAGCACGAATTCGGGGTCCTGGCGCCACGACGCGAACAGCGCGTCCTCAAAGCCCGTCTTGGTGACGCGCTTCAGATATACGGCCGGGATGATCTGGTCGGTGTCGACCGCGGAACGCTTCAGCGGCGCGGCGATCCCGGTGTGCGTGACGAACTTGTCCATGTCAGATCTCCCCCGCCTCGACGCGCGCGTAAATCGGTGTGTCTTCGTCCGCGATCACGTCTTCTTCGAGGTCGCTCGGGCTGGACAGCGTGCCACGGATCGCGGTGGCCGCCGCGACGAGGGGCGAAACCAGGTGCGTGCGTCCGCCCTTGCCCTGCCGTCCCTCGAAGTTGCGGTTGCTCGTCGAGGCGCACCGCTCCCCCGGCGCCAGCTGGTCGGGGTTCATGCCCAGGCACATCGAGCACCCGGCGAAACGCCACTCGGCGCCGAAGTCGGTGATGATCTTGTCGAGACCCTCGGCCTCGGCCTCCAGTCGCACGCGTGCCGAGCCCGGGACGACCATGACCCGCACCCCGTCGGCTTTCTTGCGACCCTCGATGATGGATGCGAAGGCGCGCAGATCTTCGATGCGGCTGTTCGTGCAGGAGCCCATGAAGACGGCGTCGACCGGGACATCCTTCATCCGTGTTCCGGCCTTCAGATCCATGTACTCCAGCGCGCGCTCGGCGGCGGCGCGCTCGTTCGGGTCCGAGATGTCCGCGGGCGTGGGCACCACGTCGCTCAGCGAGACGCCCTGGCCCGGGTTCGTGCCCCACGTGACGAAGGGTTCGAGCTCGTTGGCATCGAGGAAGACCTCGGCGTCGTAGACGGCGCCCTCGTCGGACGGGAGCGTCCGCCAGTAGGCGACGGCATCCTCCCAGTCCTGACCCTGCGGCGCGTGCGGCTTGTCCTTGACGTACGCGAACGTCGTCTCATCGGGCGCGACCATGCCGGCGCGGGCGCCGGCCTCGATCGACATGTTGCAGATCGTCATGCGCCCCTCCATCGAGAGGGCGCGGATCGCGCTGCCGCGGTACTCGAGCACATAGCCCTGACCGCCGTTCGCCCCGATCTTGGCGATGATCGCGAGGATGATGTCCTTGGCCGTGACACCGGGCTTCAGCTCACCCTCGACCGTGATCGCCATGGTCTTGAAGGGCTTCAGCGGCAGCGTCTGGGTCGCCATGACGTGCTCGACCTCGCTCGTGCCGATGCCGAACGCCATCGCGCCGAACGCGCCGTGGGTGGAGGTGTGGCTGTCGCCGCAGACGACCGTGATGCCCGGCATCGTCAGGCCCAGCTGGGGACCGACGACATGCACGATGCCCTGTTCCTTGTCTCCCAGCGAGTGCAGGCGCACGCCGAACTCCTCGGCGTTGCGGCGCAGGGTCTCGATCTGCGTGCGGCTGGTCAGGTCGGCGATCGGCTTGTCGATGTCGAGCGTCGGGGTGTTGTGGTCCTCGGTCGCGATCGTCAGGTCGAGGCGGCGCAGCGGCCGGCCTTCGGCGCGCAGACCGTCGAAGGCCTGGGGGCTCGTGACCTCGTGCAGCAGGTGCAGGTCGATGTAGATCAGATCGGGTTCGCCGTCGTTGCCCTTGACGACGAGATGGTCGTCCCACACCTTCTCGGCGAGGGTGCGCGGAGCATCCGGAATTCTGGCGGCGATCTGGGCGGCCGACGGCTCTGCTGCGCTGGACGCGGTGAACGTGGATTCAGGGTTAGTCATGACAGTCGTTCTCTCCTGTGAGGGTGATCAAGCCCGCGACAGACTCCGCGACGAGAAGGGCCTAGAACGAGGACTCGTCGCGGCCGCTAAGGAGAAGGCGAGCGATCAGCATTCGGCCAGGCTACCACCGCGGGCCGCTCCGCCGGCGTCGCCGCCGGTGTCGCGTTGGTCGTGCGCCCGCGGGCAGCCTGCGCCCAGCCGTCGGCCGCGGTCGCCCGCGCCGAACGGACCCAACACGCCGCGCCGGCCCGCACGGATCGGCGTGTTGCGTCCGTTCGCGGGACCGCCCCGGGCGGGCGACTCGTTGAGACGGCCGCCGAACCGACCCGACACACCGCAGCACGCCGACCAGAGCGGCGCGTTGCGTCCGTTCGCGGGACCGCACGGGTTCGAGTCGACGTACGCGGATTCGGCATGCGTCCTCACCAACGCAGATACCCGCAATACGCCCACAGAACTGCACGCTCCGTCCGATGAGCGACACCGAGCGCGAAACCATGCACGGATGCCTCAACCACGTCGACTGCCGGACACACTGCACGGGCGGCCATTCGCTGTCGCCGACGCCCTGAATCGGAATGTTCCCGCGACCAGGCTTCGCCGAAGCGACCTCGTCTCTCCGTTCCACGCCGTTCGGCGCCCGGTCGAAATGACGGGCTGGTACGCGGACTGCTTGGCGTATGCCGCGAAAATGCCGCCCCGCTGGACGTTCTCGCACATCACTGCGGCGCGGATCCATGGCATCCCACTGCCGCGTCGACTCGAGAACGATCCACGTGTGCACGTAACCGCTCTCGGAGAACGCGCGCCACGCGGGGCGGGCGTGGCGGGGCACACGACTCAGCGCATCCCGCCGATGCGCGTCTCCGGAGGAGTACGGGTCACTTCGGCGGTTCGGACGTGGACGGATCTCGCCCCGCATCTGGGCCTTGACGAGCTCGTGATCGCGGGTGATCGACTGCTCGGCATTCCCACCCCGCTCGCCACAATCGACGAGTTGCTGGCGGAGGTGAGCGAACACTCCGCGCGAAGGGGTCATCGCCTGCTCGCACGCGCCGTGGAGCTGGTTCGCGAAGGTTCCCGTTCGCCGCGAGAGAGCCGCGCTCGACTAGCCCTGGTTCGCGGCGGGCTTCCCGAACCCGAACTCAACGCGACCATCGCGCTGCGCAGGCGCATCGTGCATGGCGATCTTGTGTACCGGGAGCAGCGCGTGCTGATCGAGTACGAGGGCGATCAGCACCGCACGGACGCGCGGCAGTGGGCTCACGATCTCGAACGCTACAACGACCTTGCGGAGGCCGGATGGCTCACCATTCGCGCCTCGAAGACGATGACGGATGCCGAAGTCGTGGCTCGTGCCGCCCGCGCCCTCACATCGCGCGGCTGGAAGCGCTGACGAACGGACGCAACACGCCGCACGACGCGATTGCGAGCGGCGTGTCGGGTCCGTTCGCGAGGTCGCGGAGCGCGAACGTGCGATCTCGGGAGCACGGGCCTGGGAGCACGGGCCTGGGCGAACGGACCCGACACGCCGTGCGAACCGCATGCCAGCGGCGTGTTGCGTCCGTTCGCGGAGCCGAAGGTCAGCCGCGGGCGTCGGGGGCAGGGGGCTGCTCGACCGTGGGCGGCGTGCCCTTCTCGTCCGCCACGACCGCGGCCGCAGCGGTGGGGGTGCCCGCGGGACCGTCAGTGACCGCAGGGGTGCCCGCATCCGTCGTCCCCGCGCCACCCGCCGCGACGACCCGGCGATCTCGCGCCGAGGCGATGAGGCTCGCCACCGTCGCCACGACCATGGACGCCACGATCACGCCGAGCGAGGTCCACGTCGAGATCTCGGGCGCCCATTCGATGTGCTCGCCGCCGTTGATGAACGGCAGTTCGTTGACGTGCATCGCGTGCAGCACGAGCTTCACACCGATGAACGCCAGGATGAACGCGATGCCGTAGTGCAGGTAGCGGAGACGGTCGAGCAGGTCGCCGAGCAGGAAGTACAGCTGGCGCAGGCCCATCAGAGCGAAGATGTTCGCGGTGAACACGATGAACGGGCTCGTCGTGATGCCGAAGATGGCGGGGATCGAGTCGATCGCGAACAGCAGGTCGGTCACACCGATCGCCGCGAACACGATGATCATCGGCGTCCAGATCTTCTTGCCGTTCACCACGGTGCGGATCTTCTTGCCGTCGTACTCGTCGCTGATGTCGATGGTGCGGCGGAGCATCCGCACGATGAAGTTCTCGCGCTTGACCTCTTCGTCGTGATCGCCCGGGAACGCCTGACGAATGGCCGTCCAGACGAGGAACGCGCCGAAGATGTAGAAGATCGGGCTGAAGTTCTCGATCACCGCCGCGCCGACGAGGATGAACGCGCCCCGCAGCACGAGCGCGATGATGATGCCCACCATCAGCACCTCCTGCTGGTACCGCCGCGGCACCGCGAACTGGCTCATGATCAGCACGAACACGAACAGGTTGTCGATCGAGAGGCTGTACTCCGTCAGCCATCCGGCCACGAACTGCCCCGCGTACTCGCCACCCGCGAAGACCCACATGAGGCCCGCGAAGATCAGCGCGAGCGTGACGTAGAAGACGACCCAGAGCGTCGATTCGCGCGTCGAGGGGATGTGCGGACGCTTCAGGATCAGCAGCAGGTCGGCGGCGAGGATCAGCGTCAGCACGACGAGCGAGCCGATCTCGAACCACAGGGGAAGTTCCAGGTCCATGGAGGGCCTTTCAAAAGGAGGGAGGGTCATTCGATGACGAAAGTCTCTCCCTCGCCCGGATCGTGCCGGGCGGCGCACACCCGGGGCCGCGTCGTCGGGACCCGTGATGACGGATGTGCGCTATCGGGATACTCCCTCTCGCGTCGGCAAGCATACTGCCCGGCAAACCCGTCTGAGACGATCGGCCCGATGTCGACACCTGCAGGGTGAGAGACAATGAGCGGCAGCCGCGCCACCCGTGGGTGGGGCGGTGAGCCGAAGACACCGTATGGCGAGGGCCGAGTGGCGGGATGGTGGACGTGAGCGACAGGATGCTGGTGGCACAGGCCGCCGCAGGCAGCGAACACGCTTTTCGTGCCCTTTACGCGGCCTACGTGAAGCCCGTGTACTGGATCGCGCATCGGCTGCTGAACGATGCCTCCGATGCCGAGGACGTCACGCAAGAGACGTTCGTGGTGGCGTGGCGCAAACTGCCATCGCTCGAACTCGCGAGCGATTCGCTTCTTCCGTGGCTCAGCACGATCTGCCGCTTCCAAGCGGCGAATCGGATGCGTGCCCGCAGGCGCGACCGCGAGCACACGGGCGCGGCGGCCGACGAGAACCTGCCGGGCACGATCGATGTCGAGCAGCAGATCATCGACGCCGAGGTGGCCGAGCGGATCCTCCGCGAGGTGGAGGGGTTGTCACCGCTCGATCGCGAGATCTTCGTGCTGTGCGCCTCGGGCGGATATGCCTATCAGGCAGCCGCCGACGAGCTCGGCGTGCCACACGGCGTGGTCCGCAATCGTCTCTCGCGAATCCGCACGCGCATGCGGACGGCCATCGGAGAGACGACATGAACACGACACAGGATGCTTCGGGCGCCGACGCACTGCCCGACGTCAGCAACGAGACGATCAAGCGGATCGAGACGGCGGTCTTCGCGGACATCGCCGCCGACCGGCAACGGCGCCGCGCCCGGCGCGGACGGATGTGGGCGGGCGCGGGCGCTGCTGCGGCCGTCGTCGTGGTTGCAGCGATCGTCGGCCCCTCTCTTGCGGGCGGATCGGGCGGATTCTCGGGTGCCTCGAACGAGGCGGGCCAGCCAGCCATCGGCCAGGTTCAGGACGGTGACATGGCCGTCGTTCCCGAGTCCGCCGACGGCGCGCGGGCAGACGGCAGCATGATCGACGGCAGCGCGTTGGACGGCGCCATGATCGAGGGCGGCGCCGCACCGGCCGAGTCCGATGCATCCGGTGATCGCGAACTGATCGCCTCGGGCTCGCTCAGCCTGCGCGTGGACGACATCGACACCTCGGCGGCGGCGGTGGCGGATGCTGCGGAGGCACGCGGCGGATACGTCGAGAGCCTGAACGTCGGCACCAATGGCATGGTGATGGATATCGACGGCATGACGACGATGCCCGCGGCTCCCAACGGGGCGTGGGTGCAGGTGCGGGTGCCCGCCGACCAGCTGACCGAGATGATCGACGAACTGGGCTCGCTCGGTGAGGTGACGGCGTCGACCATCTCTCGGCAGGACGTGACCGAGCAGGCCGTGGATCTGCGCGCCCGGATCACGTCGGCCGAGACATCCGTCGCCCGACTCACCGAGCTGATGTCGCAGAGCGCGTCGGTCGCCGACCTGATCGCCGCCGAGTCGGCGCTCGCCGAGCGGCAGGCGACCCTGGAGTCGCTGCAACAGCAGCTCGAGATGCTCGAGGGCCAGGTCGAGATGTCGAGCCTGAACGTCGATCTGACGCTTGCCCAGGAGAGCGTGGAGGCCGACCCGGCGGGCTTCGGCGACGGTCTGGTCGCGGGGTGGAACGGGTTGATCGCGACCCTCAACGGCATCGTGATCGGGCTCGGCTTCCTCCTCCCCTGGATCGTCGTCATCGCGGTCGCCGGAACGATCGTCTGGGTCATCCGCCGAGCGATCCGGCGCGGTCGGACTCGACGTGCGGAGCTGCGCACGCGCGCAACCGCGGCATCCTCAGACCGGGACGCCGACGGGTAACCGGCGACTCGCGACTCGCGACTCGCGCTCCCGACTAAGCTCACGGGGTGCCGCAGAGCAAGCCCGAACATCACGACAGAACGGTGCGCATCGGCGACCAGGACATCGTCTACGAAGACACCGGTGTCCGTGGCGGTCCGACCTTCGTCCTGGTGCACGGGATCGGCATGGGGCACAGCGTGTTCCGCGCACTCGCGGAGCAGCTCGGCACCGCGGGACGCGTTCTGGCCCTCGATCTTCCCGGCTTCGGCGAGTCCCCCGAATCGTCCCGACCGCGGACGATGGCGCAATCCGGTGATCTGATCATCGACTTCGTGGCGCGACTCGGCATCGTCGATCCCGTGCTGGTCGGTCACTCGATGGGTGCGCAGGTGGTGGCGGAGGCCGCGGCGAGGCATCCCGCGGTGTCTCATCGCATCGTGCTGATCGCGCCGACGGTGAACGCCGCCGAGCGGAGTGTGCGAAAGCAGGCGTGGCGGATGGTTCAGGACCTGATCGATGAGAACCCGCGCGTGATCTGGATCGGCGCCGTGAGCTACGTCAAGACCGGCCCACGCTGGTTTCTGCGGAAGCTGCGCGTGATGCTGGACCACCGGATCGAAGAGACGCTGCCCGCGGTGAAGGCCGAAGCGCTTGTGCTGCGTGGCGCCGACGACCGCGTGTGCCCCAGCGCGTGGGTCGCGCACGTCACCGAGCTTCTCCCCCACGCCCGGATGCGCGATATCCCCGAACGCGGACACGAAGCGATGATCACGAACCCCGCTCCCGCGGCGCGACTGATCATCGCGCACGCGCGAGGCGAGTGATCGGCGCTACGAGAACTGCATGTCACCGGCCTGCTCGAAGATCAGGTCGAATACCTCGCCCATGATCATGCTGGCGTAGACGACCCCGACGATCAGGCTCAGGAGCGAGACGGCGATCCAGACCCAGACCGGACCGAGACCCTTGCCCGTCTGTCGGCGCAGGATCACACCGCGGCCGATCACGTAGACGCCGTTCGTGACGACCAGGGCGAGAAAGGCCCACGCCCAGTGGAACGGCTTCTGAATACCGCGACGCTTCAGTTCGCGCCAGTCGAGCCAGGCGAACAGGATCCCGAGACCGGCCACGACGTAGCCGGCGACGCTGAGGGCGAGCGAACCGAGGGTCATGCCGACGGAGGGCATCATCGGGTTGGCGCTGTCGAGCGACGACATGTCCAAGCTCGACTCGAGGTATCCACGCCAGTCGATCAGGAAGATCGTCGGCAGCATCACGAGTGGCAGCAGCACGACGAGCCAGATCCACACCGTGCTGGTCTGGATGTCGGTGCGCAACGGCGCGGTGGGCGAAGCCGGGGCGTGCACGTACGCGGGCGCTTGGGGGGTGCCTGTGTTGTGCGCAACGGAGGCGGATGCCGCGGGCACCGCGTGCTCGGTCCACCCGGAGCCGTCCCACCACCGCTGCCACGACGCATCCGTCGGGTCGGGGTACCAGCCTGCAGGAACGTTCGTGGGTGTGGTGTCCGACATCGTCGCCTTTCGTCGTTCTTGGTCCTCGGGTTCTCGGTCCTCGGGCGCGCCGATACGCATCGAACGCGGGAACCGGCGATTCTACCCAGGCGTCAGGCGAGGAGCTTGGCCTTCGCGGCCTCGAATTCGGAATCGCTCAGGACTCCGGCATCCTTCAGCGCGGCGAGCTTCTGCAACTCGCCGACGAGATCGAAGGCCGACGCGGGCGCTGCGGCGGCGGGCGCCACGACGGCCGGTGCTGCGGCTTGCGCCGCGGCGGCCTGCGCGGCCGTGTCAATCTGCGCCTGCTGCTGCGCTGCGCGGTATTGCTCCTGCTCGTACTGATCCTGCGCTCGGCGCTGCTGGCGGCCGGACATCGTTCCACTGACTGCGGAGGCCGTGCCGGCGACGACAGCGGTACGGGCGGCGAGCCCGAGCAAGCCGGGGCGTCCCATTCTTCTCATGTGAAGCATCCGTTCGTGATGTCGGCCGGCGGGGACGCGCGGTCGACGCGTATCTCAAGCGGCGCGGTCGGGTGAACGCGCCGCGGTGGTCATCAGTCCTCGTCGATCGAATCGATCAGGGCGTTGACGACCGGCGCGGGGATCCGCTCGACGCTCAACAGCTGCCCACCCGAAGCCGCGAGCTTTTCGGAGAGTCGCCGCGCCCACGCGAGTTCGAGCGCGACCAGAACCGCGGATGTTCCGGGCTCCACCAGTTCCGAGAGCTCCGCGATGTCCTCGTCGCCGACGATTCCGACCACGGCGAGCTCGACCCCCTCGAATCCGTAGTCGTCGGCCTCGTCTTCGATCTCGATGACGGTGAGGTTGCCGTTCTCATCGCGGGAGATGAGAACCAGGTCGAGGAGACGAACCAGCCCGGCATCGAGGACCTCGGCGAGTGCATCGACGACCCCCGGCGCGGGACGCTCATTCTCCAGACCGACGAGATACAACTCGACGGGACCGTATGCGAACGCAACCATGGGGGCGCCTTCCGGGTAGGGGTGTTCTGCACATCCTGACACCCCGCCGACTCCCGCCGCCACCCGCGTTTGCCGTGCGTTCAGCGCAAGAAGTCGCTCGGGTCGAATTCATCGATCGGGATGACCCGGATGCGCGGGAGCGGCGCATCGAAGACATGCGCGTCGTACTCGAGATCGAACTTCTCGAGGCCCGCGAGGGTGCCGAACCCCGCGTTGCGGAACTCGGAGAAGGCGGCGACGCCGACGCGGCGATCGGCCGCGAGCAGAGCTCCGAGGTCGTGCAGGAAGTCCCCGTCGTGGCTGACGAGCATCACGTCTTCGGGGCGAGCGAGCAGCGCCTGCAACGTGCGTTGGATAGCGATGTCGACGACCTTCTCGTCGGGCGAACCCGAGAGCGGCACGACGATGTAGTCCATCGCTTTCAGCGCCTGGACGAAGGGCATCGGGATGCCCATCGACGCGTTCAGGAAGAACACCCCGCGGGCCGACTGCGCCCACTGGCGCTCGGCGAAGTCGAGGAGGCGGTCCCAGCGGGGGCGTTCGTCCGGCTGTGGGCGGCGTCCGAGGATCGAACCGCCGAGCGTCGCGTCGATGTTCTCGCCATCGACGAGCACCCAGGTCGTGCGCGCGTCGTTGTCGTTCACGTGACTCCTCGTTCGGCTCCGGCGCGGATGCGGGGCGCCCGCCCCCGATCCTAAGCGCGAGGGTGCCCATCCCCGTCGCACACCGCACCGCCGCGTGAGTTTCCCCAACCGCCGCGAACGGACGCGACACGCCGTCCACCACAACGGCAGACGGCGTGTCGCGTCCGTTCGAGCTCTCGCCGCTACGGCGTCGGCATGCCGCCGTTCACGTTGAGCGTCTCGCCGATCACATAGCTCGACTCGGCCGAAGCCAGGAAGACGTACGCGGGCGCCAACTCGGCCGGCTGGCCCATGCGTCCGAGCGGGGTCTGCTCACCGAAGGTCGGGAGCGCCTCCTGCGGCTGGCCGCCGCTCGGCTGCAGCGGCGTCCAGATCGGACCCGGTGCAACAGCATTCACGCGGATGCCCTTCGGGGCGAGCTGCTGCGACAGCCCCTTCGTGAAGTTGTTGATCGTCGCCTTCGTCGAGGCATAGTCGACGAGCGTCTCGGACGGGCTGTAGGCCTGGATGGACGTCGTGTTGATGATCGTCGCGCCCGGCTTCAGGTGCGGCAGCGCCGCCTTCGTGATCCAGAACATCGCGTAGACGTTGGTCTTGAAAGTGTCGTCGAACTGCTCGTCGGTCACGTCCGCCAGGTCTTCGACGGCGACCTGCTTGCCGCCGTTGTTCACGAGGATGTCGAGGCCCCCGAGCTTCTCCACCGACTGCGCGACGAGATCGCGGCAGTAGTCCGGGTCACGGAGGTCACCCGGCAACTGCACGACGTTCGCGCCGGCCTCGGTCAGGATCCCGGCGATGCGGTCGGCATCTTCCTTCTCTTCGGGCAGGTACGACATAGCGACATCCGCTCCCTCGCGGGCGAACGCGATGGCGGTGGCTGCTCCGATGCCCGAGTCTGCGCCGGTGATGAGCGCCTTGCGACCGGTGAGGCAGCCGGTGCCACGGTAGGTCTCTTCGCCGAGGTCGGCCTTGTCGTTCAGCTCGGCGTCGAGGCCGGGCTCGGACATCTTTTGCTTCTCGGGCTCGATGTCCGCGTAGAGCTTCGCGGGATCGGTCAGGGTGTACTGGTCTCGTGACATGGGTTCTCCGTCGTCATGATTGCGTCGGTGCGGTCGGCGGCACAGGGCCTCCGCTTCCGACCGGTGGTGTCCGGCGTGAGCCACCGTACGGATGTGGGGACGCATCCGTCCCGGGGTTGCGGAACGCGCCCGACCTGGCTAGCGGTACGCACCAACTGTCAGGTCGTGCGGGAGACCAGCGCGCGCTCACGCCAGATCGGCGCGGTCCGGCTCAAGACTTTCCGCCAAGCGGTCGCGGCCACACCAAAAGTCTCGGTCGTCGCTCTCGCGTCCACGGCGAACGGTGCGTCGAATTGGTAGAGCACCCCCGCGAGTTCACGCATCGTTGGCAGGAAGATACCTCCGGCATGCAAGAGGCCGCGCGGGATGCGACGCAATCGCGGTTCTCCGGCGCCGGCAATTCGGGCGAGTTGCCTCAAGACCTCCCGCGTCGAGATGGGGGCGCTCGACGGGACAAGCCAGGGGGAACCCCACGCACGGTGGTCCGAGCCGAGCGCGATCAGGGTTGCCGCGATGTCGCTGACAGCCGTCCACGCGTGCGGCTGATCGGGGTCGGCGAAGACCCAGGCCACCCGGTCCGCGAGGGTCGCGTTCGCGTAGAAGGCGAGCACCGAGCTGCGGGCGGGGGCGGTGGGTCCGATGTAGTCCGACGCGCGGGCTTCGGTGGCGCGCACTCGCCCTGCTTCGTGCGAAGCGAGCGCCTCCTCCCACATTCGCGCCCGCAGAGCACCTTTGGGATCGCTCGGTCTGAGCGGCATCTCACGGGTCATCGGCTCGGTCACGGGCCCGTATCCGTAGAGGTTCCCGAGGGTCACCAGCACCGCGCCGGACGACTCCGCGGCGCGCAGAATGGACGAGGCCAGCGGCGGCCAGACGCGCTTCCATTGCGGATAGGTGCCGGGGTTCGCGCAGTTGTAGATGACAGTCGCGCGTTTCGCGATCGTCGTCAATGCGGAAACGTCGGACGCATCCGCTGCGACCCTCTGGATGAGCGGATGTTCGGGCCCGGAGCCGGAGCGCGTCACCAACCGAACGCGGCGCCCGTCACGGGCGAGCTTATGCGCGACAGTAGCGCCGACGGGGCCGGCTCCCACGACAACGTGCAGCTCTGCCGCCACATGCCCATCCTGGCATGTGGCTCCTGTCAAGACCAGCGCCTTCGAGTGCCATGCTGGGGTCGGATCTGGTCCGAGCACGCACAGGAGTTCCCATGAATCGCCGCGTCGTCCTTGCTTTCGTCGCCGACGCCGTCCTCGTCGTCGTCTTCGCCGTCATCGGTCGAGCAAGTCACGATGAAGCGGTGCTCGGTCCCGGCGGGTCCGGCCTGTTGCAGACCTCTTGGCCATTCCTCGTCGCGCTGGTTGCGGGCTGGCTCGTCACCCTGGCGTGGCGCCAGCCGTTCGTGCCCGTCCGGACGGGGCTGGGCGTATGGAGCATCACGATCATCGGCGGGATGCTGCTCCGCGTCGCCAGCGGGCAGGGCACCGCGCTCGCGTTCGTCATCGTCGCTTCTGTGTCCCTGCTCGTTCTGCTCGTCGGGTGGCGGGTGGCAGTGTCAGCCGTGACACGGCAACGGGCCCGTCGGGTGGTCGACTGACTGGATTCGTTCTCCACCGGACATCCCGGGCGTCGCGTGCTCGCGCACGGTCTCGCGAGGCGGAGCTACCTGCGCGCTCCGCGCGGAGTCATACCTCGACGGACAGTTCGTGGGACGTGTCCCACGGTTCGGTCCAGCCCAGCAGGTCGAACAGTCCGTCGAGCAACATCCCGGTGAAGCCCCAGACCAGGTGGTTTCCGGTCGCGTGCTGCACGAGGAATCCGGGTCCGCGCCACTCCTGCCCATCGCGGCGGATCACTGTCGTGCCCCGATTCGCAGGGTTCAGCAGGTCCGCCACGGGAGCTCGGAAGACGTCGGCGGACTCGGCCTGATCGACGGCGCGCACGGGGGACGGATGCTTCCACCACGCCAGCACGGGAGTCACCGCGTGCCGCGAGAAGGCGAGCGGGATGGTGCCCAGCGATCCGAGCACCTCGACGCCCTCCGGATCAAGGCCCGTCTCTTCGCGAGCCTCGCGCAGGGCCGCCCCGACGGGCCCGTCGTCGCCCGGGTCCACCCGGCCGCCCGGAAAAGCGACCTGGCCCGGATGCGCCCGCAGGGTGAGCGCCCGCGCGAGGAGCAGGACATCGAGGTCCCGCGAGACCGCTCTCGCATGAGCGTGGTGATCGCTCGGCAGCGAATCGAGAACACCGAACAGGATGAGGACGGCAGCGGCCCGAGCGTCGTCCACGGGAGGCCCGAAGCGAGCGGCGATCTGCGGATCGAACCGGCCGGCCGCGATGACCTCGGTCAACGCCATCAGCTGCGATCGTGCGTCCTGCGGTGTGGACGGCGTGGATGGTGCAGACACCCGCCCAGCGTACGTCGCGCTTTCCTCCGTAGACACTGCCGCGCAGCCCCTTCGCGGTGAGCCTGCCCCGTCACTTCGCGGGCACCAGGCCGCGAACCAGCTCCTTCAGATCGGCGATCTCGCGTCGCAGGGATTCGACGTGTTCTTCGGTGGCGGCGGGCTTCTGCTGGGAAGCCGCATCCGAGACACGTTCGACGATCCACGACGCCAAGGTCGCCGTGACGACACCGATGAGGGCGATCCCGCCGATCATGAGCCCGACCGCGACGACGCGGCCCGCGATCGTCACGGGGTAGTAGTCGCCATAACCCACGGTCGTGATCGTCACGAACGCCCACCACATCGCGTCCCCGAACGAGTCGATGTTGCCGTTCGCGCGCTCGGCGTCGTACACGGCGAGGCCGGCGATGACGACCGTCAGGATCGTGGCACCGACCGTGTACATGACCACGCGCCCACGAAGCATGTTGCCGGCGCCGCGCTGGAAAATGGCGATGATCGCCAGGAATCGCATGAGACGCAGCGGGCGCAGCATCGGAAGCACGACGATGGCCAGGTCGAGGAGATGTCGGACGAACCACCTCCCCCGATTTTCGACGATCGCAAGGCGCACCACATAGTCGATCAGGAATACGCCCCAGGTTACGTAGAGGATCACTTCGCACACACCGGCGATCACACCGGTCGGCTCGGCGAGGATCTGCGTCGCATAGGCGATCAGGAACAGGATGGCGGCGGTGGTGAGCAGCCAATCGGTCGCACTCTGCCAGCGTTCGATTCGAGGTCCGTACATCCGCTGATTATCGCAGCGGGCGCGGCGTCGATTTCGGGAGCAGTTCCTCGATAGCATCCGCTAGTCAGGCCTTTTCGCGCCCGACGGCCGGTCCGACCGCTCAGCGCCAATTCGGAGGAGAGCCTCATGTCAGATTCCCGCGATCCGGATGGCATCGGCGAGCCCCCACCGGAGGCTCCTGTTCCGCCCCTCCCGCCCTATGCGGCGGCGCCGCACCAGGGCGGCGCCCTTCCCGGTGACGGGTATCCGGGCGCGGTACCGGGCTACCCCGGAGCCGCGGCGGCGGGAGGTGTTCCCGCGGGGGCGCCGCTTGTGCAGCCCTACCCCGGCGCACCACCCGCGGCAGCCTACGGGGGTGGTTACCTGCCGCCTCCCGTTGCCGGCGCCGCTCCCCCACCCGGGTCGCGACCGAAAACGCTCGCGATCATCGGTCTCGTCCTGGCGCTCATCGGTCTGGTCATGGCCTTCGTTCCCTTCGTCACCTGGTTCTCGGGTTTCGTTCTGCTCGCCGGCTTCGTCGTGGCGCTCATCGCGCTGATCAAGAAGACGCAGGGGGCGAAGGGGCTCAGCATCGCGGCCCTCGTGATCTCGGTCGTCGGATGGATCGTCTCCGTCGTCATGTCGATCGCATCGTTCGCGATCCTCGCGGACGCGACGACCGAGACGATCGACCCGGGTCCGGGTATCGCCGTCACCGAGCCACCCGGCGATGACGACCCTGCGGGCGATCCGGCGACCGCGGCTGAAGACCTCGTCTTCGTGGAATCCGCCTTCGGTCGCACGTCCTACGACCCGACCACGTGGTGGTACGTCGTCATCCTCGAAAACCCGAACGCCGACTACGTCTTCGATTTCGCCGGTATCGACGTGGAGGCGCTCGGCGCGGACGGCACGATCCTGGACACGTCGTCGGACTACCCGACCATCCTGAGCGGACGCACCGCCATCACGGGTATCTTCACCGCCGTCGGGCAGGCGGAGATCACCCAACTCGATGTGCGGGGCCCCGTGGCGGCGGAAGCCATCGCGTCGCCGTTCGACGAGACGGGTTCGTTCATCATCGAGGGCGTGACTCCGATGTCGGATGATTTCTCCACGACGGTCACGGGCACCGTCAGCGGCACGTTCGAGACGGAACAGGAGTTCGTCAGCATCGTCGTGGTCGCGCGAGCTCCGGATGGCCGAATCCTGGGCGCCGAGTACGGCTACGTCGAACGCTTGCCGAGCGACGGGACGAAGGTGCAGTTCGAGGCCCTGTTCTACGACCTGCTGCCCTCCGACACCACGTTCGAGGCGTTCGCGTCGCTCTGATCCGGCCCCGCTGACGACCCGCTGACGACCCGCCGAGGGCTCGTCCAGCGCCTCGTTCCGGACGCCTCGAGCGCCCGCCATCTGGCCTTTTTCGGACCCCGGTTCTCACCGGGCACCCAGGAAACGTACCGGAAGCGTCCAGGTGGGGTGTGCCAAAGTCGATGCTTTGTGTCCGCAGGTGCGGATGCGACGCGCCCGCCCGAGGGCGTAGCTCACCGATACGGAACTGGTCTTCATGCGCTCTGCCTCGACTTCTTTGCCCGCCCGCCGCACCCGACGACTCGCTGAGCAAAGCGCCCGCAGAGCCCGCCGCCGCCCCGCCCTCATCTCGACCGGCCTCGCCGTCGCGCTCGTCGGGGCCCTCGCATTCTCGACGGTTCCCGCAGTGCAGGCCGAGGCATCGCCGGCCTCCGATCGGTCGGACTCAGCGTTGACGATGACGCTCGCCTCGTTCACGACATCTGTTGCGGCCACGCCGATCCTCACCGCGACGGGCACGGATGACGGTTCCTCTGACATGCGCGATGCGCTTGCCGCCGCGGATGCCTCGGTTTCCGCGGCCGCCACGGTGTCGTCGGACATCCAGGCATCCGGCCTCGACGTGGGCGAACCGGACACCAGCGTCGACACTGCCGCGCTCGAGAAGGCTGCGGATCGCCTCGAGGGCGCCGACTTGCTTCCCGCCCCGTTGGTGTTGGGTCTGATCTCCGATGTGAACGAACTGGTGACGCCGGTCAACGAGCGTGTCGCCGGTCTGCGTGGGAGCCTCGAGGCTGCCGTTGCGAAGAAGGCCGCAGAAGAAGCCGCCGCCGCCGAAGCCGCTCGCGTGGCGGCCGAAGAGGCCGCTGCGGCTGCCGCCGCCGCCGCCACCGCCGCCCAGCAGGCGGCTCCGCGCGCGTCGTCCGGTGGCACGCCGGCGCTCGCCCAGAGCGGCACGAGTGCCGCTGAAGCGCAGGCAACCGCACGCGGAATGGTGACGGCTCGTGGTTGGGGCGACGACCAGTTCTCGTGCCTTGTTTCGCTCTGGAACAAGGAGTCCGGTTGGAACTACCTGGCGTACAACCGCTCGAGTGGTGCGACCGGCATCCCGCAGGCGCTCCCCGGCAGCAAGATGGCCTCGGCCGGTGCTGACTGGCAGACCAACCCGGCGACCCAGATCTCGTGGGGTCTGGGCTACATCTCGGGTCGCTATGGCACCCCGTGTGGCGCCTGGTCGCACTCGCAATCCGTCGGCTGGTACTGACTTAGCGATCACCCGCACCTCGGCGCAACACTGACAACACTCCGCAGGTCGGCGCAGCGCTGACGTCACTCCGCACCTCGGCGCAACACTGACGTCACTCCGCACCTCGGCGCAACACTGACGTCACCCGGCAGGTCGGCGGCACTGACCACTGAGCTCCGGATTACTCACTGGACGCCTTTTCGCACAGCGTCACGCCGCTTTTCGCCCAGCGTCACGCCGCTTCGAACCTCGTCGGAGTTTTCGAGGCCAGCCGAACCCGTTCCGGCACCTCGCCGGTCAGCGGGTCGGGCGGCGGATGGAGCCAATACGAGTCGATCCCCGAGTCGGGATCTCGCTCGCGGGTGATGCGCCAGCCCTGGTTGTGCAGACGGAGATGACAGTTGCGGCAGAGCGGGACCCCGTCATCCACGTCGGTTGCCCCGTGGTCCTCCCACCAGTGTTTGGTGTGGTGGTACTCGCATTGAGAGATGGGCGCGATGCACTCGGGCCAGATACATCCCCCGTCGCGAGCGGCGATCGCGACGCGTTGTCTTCGGGTGAATAGTCGACGCTCGCGGCCCACGTCGAGCGGTCGCCCAAACGAATCTCGACTGATCTCTATCGTGCCGGCGTCACAGAGATACGTTTCGACCACACCGCCGGGCAGCGCCTGACCGCCGTCCTCGAGGTGGCCAATACCCGAAACCCGCTTTCCTCCCGAGGAGTCCGCGCTTTCGATCCCTGCGTCCGCGATCCCCGCGCTTTCGATCCCTGCGTCCGCGATCCCTGTGTCCTCGACCCCTGTGTCCTCGATCGCCGTGGCCTCGAGCAGGATGCGAACCCCGGGCTGCCGGTCACCGAAGGACTGATTCGGATCCGCGGCAGCGCCCGTGCGCAGAACGGCCATCACGGTGTCGTACTGAAGCTGTTCGTTCGTTCTCTCGTCGACCGCCGCGAAGGCAGCCTGTTCGGACGCGTCCTCACCGACGAATCGCGGTCCGCGCCGCGGCCTCAGCGACGCCTGCAGAATCGCATGGACCCATGCCGCAGCGTCGTCGTCGAACACGATCCGCGCGTGGTGCTGTCCATTCTCGTCGATCCATGCGCGGAAGGACCGCGCCGCGAAGCGCTCCTCGAACCGCAGCGTGACCCCGACGGGATCGAGCCGGTCCCGCGCGATCCGGGCGGCGGCGCGAAGTTCTTCTACCGGTAGATGGCCAGACTCTTCGATGAGCAGTGCCACCGCCCGCGCCCAGGCCTCGGGCAGAAACGCGGCGTCCAGCTCGGGATAGCGCTCGACGGGCGGCTCTCCCAACCCCGTTCTGATCGCCTGGAACTGCGGCGAGCTCAGCGACCCAGATGTCAGCGCGTCGCGAAGCATCGAGAGCCACGTAGCAACGGCGGGTGGCGCATCCGGACCGGCGGGATCACCCTCGACTGCTCCCACGCCGCGAAAGACGGGCACGAGCTCGTCGCCGGTCCGCAGAGACCGCCCCACATCTCCTCGCGACTGCCCCGTGATGTTCTGCACGAGCGATGAAACATTTCGATGCCCCTTGCGTTGCGCAAGTCCCGCGTACCCGAGCTCGCGTGCCGACCGGTGCCCGACCTCCGCGGTCGCGGCCGCGACGATCAGATCGAGGGCCTTTCGTGCGTCAGTGGCGTCGGTCAACACGGCGAGAAGCGTGTCATCGTCCACCTCCTGCACGAATGCGGTGAGCGCGCAGTCGGCCATGACCCCCGTCATCCGATCGACCGCACTGGTGAGGCGCGGAAGCGGTGATGGGACGCCCGAGGTCATAGAACAAATGTACGAACGACCACCGACATTGATGGGTCGAATCCGCATCATCCCGGCACCGGGCAGGTCACGAACGATAACGAACCGCCGGAACCGGGACCGGCAGGGAACGCAGGCGAACACCGCGGCTCACGGCTGACGCAGGATCTTCTCCATCTTCTTGCCGCGCGCGACCTCGTCAACGAGCAGGTCCAGGTAGCGGATCTTCTGCATCAAGGGGTCCTCCACTTCTTGGACGCGCACGCCGCAGATCGTGCCCGTGATCAGGGCGGCATGCGGGTTGAGCGCGGCCGCGGCGAAGAACTGCTCGAAGGTCGTCCCGTCGGCGAGGAGTCGCTTGAGCTCGGCACGGTCGTACCCGGTCAACCACTCGATGACCTCATCAAGTTCGGCCTGCGTGTGCCCCTTCCGCTCAACCTTCGCGAGGTAGTGCGGATACACGGCCGAGACGGACGTCGTGAAGATCCGATGCATGCCGTGAGCCTAGCCACGCACCACCGAAACCGCGCACACTGACTTCATGACCGCCACCTCGTGGGTGCTCCACGTCGACCTCGACCAGTTCATCGCAGCGGTCGAGGTGCTGCGGCATCCGGAACTCGCGGCCAGGCAGGTCATCGTCGGCGGGCGCGGCGACCCCACGGAGCGCGCCGTCGTGTCGACCGCTTCGTACGAGGCGCGCGAGCTGGGCGTGGGATCCGGGATGCCGCTGCGGGTCGCGGCCCGCAAGGCCCCGGATGCGGTGATCCTCCCCGTCGATCGCGACGCGTATGAGGCCGCGTCCGCGCAGGTCATGGCCGAACTGCGCGCGCAACCGGGTGCGGTTGTGCAGGTTCTGGGATGGGATGAGGCGTTCGTCGGGGTGACGACCGAAGACCCGGAGACCTGCGCCCGAGCCATCCAGGCCGCGGTTCTCGCGCGTACCGCACTGCATTGCAGCGTCGGTATCGGCGATACGCTCGTCCGCGCGAAGGTCGCGACCGGCTTCGGCAAGCCCCGCGGTGTCTTCCGGCTCACCGCGACGAACTGGCTCGAGATCATGGGAGAACGCCCGACGCTCGAGATGTGGGGCATCGGGTCGAAGATCTCGAAGCGGCTCGCGACCCTCGGCATCCGCACCATCGGTGAACTGGCCAGCGCTGACGAGGGCGCGCTCGCCGGTGAATTCGGTCCGCGCATGGGTCCCTGGTACGCGCAACTGGGGCGAGGCGAAGGATCGGCGACGGTGGACGACACCCCGTACGTGCCACGCGGGCACTCCCACGAGACGACCTTTCAACGGGACCTCGAGGCACGCTCGGAGATCGAGGATGCGGCACGGATGCTGCTCGCCCAGGTACTGGCGGACGTTGCGGCGGATGCGCGGCCCGTCGTCGGGCTGGGACTGAAGGTGCGCTACGCGCCGTTCGTGACGAAGACGTTCACGCGGAAGGTTCCGGCCACGACGGATGCTTCGATCGTGACGGCCGAGGCGATGCGCCTGGTTGCCAAGATCCAGCCCGACAGGCCCGTGCGACTGCTCGGCGTCCGTGCCGAGATGGCGATGCCCGACGACGCTCGCGAGGGGCACACGCCCACTCGCAGCGGCTGGTGAGCAGCGCTTCATCCCGGCTGACCCGAACCGCTCATCGACCCGGATCTCGCACCGAACGGTCGCGACTCGCCGCCTGCGGCCGCCCGACACGGCGTGTTGCGTCCGTTCGCGGGGCGGGGCACGCCGAGGAGGGCGGCCCAGAAGTCCCCGGGGTGGCTCGGCCGCGCCTCAGCCCGCGCCGGGCCCCCGGCGCGCCCCGGCGAACAGCGCGTGCAGCAGCGGAAGCACCGAGCCGATCATCAGCACCGAGCCGAAGACGGGGTCCTCGGGTCGGAGCACCGCGCCGCCGATGAACAGTCCGGCGAACAGCACGGCCGAGACGACCCGGCGCACCATCCGCTCCAACCGAGCCACGCGCCGGTCGAGCCGTGGGGTGTCGACCGAGATCTCGCCGTCCTGGATTCGGGTGACGAGTTCGTCGAGGCGCCGCGGGAGTCGCGCAGCCAGGCCCGCGATCGAGACGACCTCTTTGCCCACGGCCTGCGCGATGTTGCCGCGCTCGTCGCGGAGCAGCTGCGCGGCGTACGGCTCGACCGAATCCCACAGGTTGAACGCGGGGTTCAGGCCGCTGCAGACGCCCGACGTGAGCGACGAGGCGCGGATGATCAGCAGGAAGTTCTCGGGCAGCTGGAACGGCAGCGACCGCACCACATCGCCGAACTGGATCGCGAAGTCGCGGAACTCGCGCGGGTCGACCTCTTGCAACTCGGCGAATCCCATGCCCCCGAACCGCGCGAACAGGGCGGTCATGGCCCGCTCGAGCTCGCCGGTATCGGCCGAGGGCAGCAGCACGCCGACCTCGCGGATCGCGTCGACCAGCCCGCGCCCGTCGCGCGACGCCACGGCGATGAGCAGCTGACGCATCCCGCGGCGCAGCCCCGGCGGAACCTCGCCCATCATCCCGAAGTCGATGAACGTGAAGCGCCAGGCGGGCGACGAGGCGACCGAGACGGATGCGTTCGCCCCGGGACTCGAGCCCGCCACGGTGCCCGTTCCCCCGGCTCCGGAGCCCGCGGCATCCGGCATCAATGTCACGAAGACGTTGCCGGGGTGCGGGTCGGCGTGGAAGAAGCCATGGTCGAACAACTGGTCGAACATGACCGACGCGAACTCGCGGGCCACCTCGTCGGGGTCGATGCCCGCGGCGCGGAGACCGTCGTAGTCGTTGATCTTGATCGCCGTCACGTCCTGAAGTGTCAGGACGCGTCCGGTCGAGCGCTCCCACACGACCTCCGGCACCGCCACCCGCGGATCGCCCTCGAAGTCGCGCGCGAAGCGTTCGGCGTTGGCGGCCTCGTGAACGTAATCGATCTCTTCGAGGCTCGTCACGGCGAACTCTTCGACGAGCGCGGGCGCATTCACGCGGGTGTAGACGAGGCGAATGCGGCTCAGCCATCCGCCGACCTTGCGAAGCGCAGCAAGGTCCACATCGACGATCTGCTGGATGCCCGGTCGCTGCACCTTGACGACGACCGCGTCGAGCCCCGTCTCGCTCGCGTCGAGCGCCGACAGGCGCGCGCGATGAGCCTGGCCGAGGGATGCCGCGGCCACCGGGGTCTCGTCGAACCACGAATAGGCGCGGTCGAGCGGCATGCCGAGCTCTGCCTCCGCGGCCGACCGAATGCGATCGAAGGGCACGGCAGGAACCTCGTCCTGCAAGCCCTCGAGCTCTTTCGTGATCTCGGGCGGCAGAACGTCAAGGCGCGAGGACATGAACTGCCCGACCTTGATCATCAGGCCACCGAGGTCGACGGCGAGCCCGTGGAAGGCCCGAGCGAACCGCTTCATGCGCTTGTTGCGCGTGCGCACCGCGATCCGGGTCAGGCCGATGCGGGGCAGCACGAGTTCGAACCACCACGTCTGTGCGAGGTAGCGCGCAGCGAACCGCAGGATGCGCCGATACCGGGCGCGCATGGCGCCGGCATCGTACGCGTCGGTCTTGTCGACGACCCTGCCGTTCACTGTATTTCTCACCAACGCCCTGCTCCCTCGCGACGCCTTCGCGCCGAGGGCACTCCGGTCAGTCCTGGGCGAGGATCGAGTAGAGCTTACGACGCGCGTCTTCGAGCACGGCGACCGCCTGCTGCACCTGCTCGGGCGTACCGGTGCGAGCCACCTGAGCCGCAGCCTGGGCCAGCTCGACGCCGGCCTTGGGCAGCGCCGTCGCACGTCCGCTGCTTTCGCGGGCGCCAGTGGTGGTTCCGGCGCCGGATGCCTGCCACGGCGCGGGGCGCTCACCCGCTGCATCCGCTTCGGCGCGTCCCGCCTCGGTCAGGGCATAGGTCTTGCGACCGTTCGCCTCTTCCGCGGTGACGAGTCCCTCGTCGGTCAGGAGCTGCAGGGTCGGGTAGACCGAGCCGGGGCTGGGCTTCCAGCTACCGCCGCTGCGCTCTTCGATCTCGTGGATGATCTGGTAGCCGTGCATGGGGCTCTCGGCGAGCAGTGCCAGAACGGCCGCTCGCACATCACCGCGGCCCATACGGGCCCCACCCTTGGGCATCACGCGACGCTCGAACTCGTCGCGAAGCTGCTCCATCGCATCCCAGATTCCGGCGCCGGTCTTGCCGAAGCCCGAGCCGAGTCCGGCGCCGAAGCCGCCGTTGCCCATGCCGCTTCCGCCGCCGAATCCGAAGCCGTTGGTTCCGAATGAATCGCTCATCATGACCTCCATGCGGTGTCGATTGCCGCCTATCTAACGATACTCAACGATATGTCGCTGAGGGCCGCTTCGATATAGGGATGCCTGTGAGATTGCCGTGCTCGCGGACCGCGCACTCAAGGCCTCTGCGTCGGATCCACGGTTCGCAATTCAGTCCCGCCGGACTCGTAATCCCGGCACGCCCTCCTGTTTCAGCGGGCGCCCGTGTCTGCCCTCAACGCGCAGACTGAATTGTGAACACGGACGAGATGAGACCTACCCGGTGGCGCTGATCCAAGCTGGGCCCGATGCCCCCGCCGGGCGCCACCTCAAGCCAGCTCGGTGACCCCGAGGATGCGGAGTGCGTCGGGCACGGCCTGGTCGGCGCGGCCGCGGATGTGCTCGGTGTCCAAGCTCGCGACCGGGTGCTGCACCATGACGAACTGGAAGCCCGGGAATCCCTGCACCTCGGCCATCGCCCGTCCCGACATGGCGAACGAGTCGGAGGTGATGCTGACGGTCGGGATGCCTGCGCGCTCGAACATGATGCCGTCCGCAACCGTCGCCGCACTGCACGACCCGCAGTCGCCGACGGCGGTGATGACGATGTCGACCTCCGACACGATCTGCTGGAACAGCTCGTCCTTGACGGGCGTGCCGAAGTAGTCCTTGACGTAGTGCTTGATCTCGCCGATGCCGTAGTCGCGCTTGAGGTCCGCGGCGATCTCGTCGAGCAGCAGTGTGGAGTTGGGCTTGGTGTTATCGAGCAGTCCCACCGTCAGCCCCTTGAGGGTGACGGGGCGCGGCGAGAGCGTACCGTCGCTTGCGCCCTCGGCTGCACCGGTCGGGTCGAGGAGTGCTTCGCGTGTCGAAGTGGTCATGGTTTCCTCCAGGTCTCGCGGCGATCCGCCGTTGGCCGCCGTCAGTGGCCAGCATTGGCCGCCGGGTTCTACGGTGCCGCGCCGCCTCCCGGCAGCGCAGGCGGATTTTCATCTGTCGGAAAGCCGCGTGGGGCACGGCGCTCGTGGTGGCGGCCGAAGACGCTCGCGACGAGGCTGAGGACGAAGCATCCCAGCATCCCGAGCGTCATCGGCAGCGCGGTTTCGGGCCCGGCGAGCCCCCCGATGGGCGCGGCCAGAGCGCCGAGGGCGAACTGCACACAGCCCATGAGCGCCGCGCCGGACCCGGCCGCGAACGACACCCGTCCGAGCGTCAGCGTGGTCGCGTTCGCCATGACTCCCGCGACGGCGGCGCAGCAGACGACGATCAACACGGCGTAGGTGGCCACAGTGAGCGCGCCCAGCCACGTGATCACGACGAGCGCCGCAGTCGTGATGATCGCGACGGCAAGGTCGACCGCCAGCATCGTGCGCGAGCCGTACCGCGCGGACAGCGGCGCGTTCGCCCAGCCCCCCGCGAAAACCGAGAGTCCGTAGGCGGTGAAGATGAGCCAGAAGCCCCAGGGGCTGAGTCCCAGCACGTCCTGGGCCACGAACGAGGTCGCGTTGACGTAGACCGTGAGCCCCGCGAACACGAACGCCATGGTGAGGGCGAAACCGACGTAGGCCGGGTCGCGCAGCAGGCGTCCGTACGATCCGATCATCGACGGCAACCGGAACGGAGCGCGCCGCGCAGCGGGCAGACTCTCGGGGATCGCCACGACCGCGATCACGAGGTAGGCGACGCTCGCGACAACCGTGCCGACGAGGATCGCGCGCCATCCCGAGATCTGGAGCAACACGGTCCCCGAGAGCGAGGCGAGCAGCGGCCCGACAGCGAGTGTCCCGATCAGGATGCTGTAGGCGCGAGAGACCTGAGTGCCCACGCCGATGTCCGAGACGATGGCCCGGACGATCACGACGCTCGCCGCCGCGCCGAACCCCTGCAGCACGCGCCCGAGGATCATGACCTCGAGGGTCGGCGCCGCCGCGACGAATGAGCTCGCGGCCGTCAAGACAACGAACGAGAGAACGAGGACCCGCCGACGGCCGAGGCTGTCGGAGAGCGCCCCGACCACGAGCTGACCGACCGCGACGCCGAGGAAGAATGCGGTCAGCGCGAGCTGGATACCGACGATGTTGGTGCCCAGGTCGTCCGCCATGATGCCCAGCGCGGGCAGGTACATGTTCGCCACGATGGGGTTCAGCGTCATCAGAACGCAGAGCACCACGAGCAGTCCGGGAGTGAGCCGCGGCGCGCTCTCGCCCCCGGCACCTCCGCCGCCGAGTCGGTCGAACGGGCCCATGCGCACCTCCTCGTCGCGGCATCAATTTACGCATTGCGACCTATCGTCCGCAATGCGTACACTCGATGGTGTCGCATCGTTCGGTCAGATCCGGATGCCCCGCCGCGACGAGAGGACAAAGATGCCCGCTTTACGCAGCAACCTGCCACCGACATCGGCACTCGCCATCGCCCGCCGTGCGCACTACACGGCGCTTGGGATCCCCAAGGCCGACTGGGAGAAGCCGAAGGTCGCGATCGTCAATACGTCGTCCGACCTCGCCGCGTGCTTCTCGCACCTCGACGAAGTCGCCGCGCGACTCAAGCACGAGCTGCGAGACGCCGGACTCCTTCCCTTCGAGATCCGAACGACCGCACCGAGCGACTTCGTGACGAGCGCGGGGCGCGCGGGACGTTACATCCTGCCGAGCCGCGACCTGATCGTCGACGACATCGAGGCCGCCGTCGAGGGCGCAAAGCTCGACGCGATGATCTGCCTGTCCTCGTGCGACAAGACGACACCCGGCCACCTGATGGCGGCCGGCCGACTCGACATCCCGACGATCATCATCCCCTGCGGCTACCAGCACTCCGGGCTGGCCGAGGGCCGCACGGCCGACATCGAAGAGATCTTCCTGCACGCGTCTAAGGCCGCGGTCACGGGTGAGTCGACGGACGAGCTCGAGCTGCTCGCTGAAGATGCCATCCTCAGCCCGGGCGTCTGCGCGGGCCTCGCCACCGCGAACTCGATGCACATCCTCGCCGAGGCGCTCGGCATGGCGATGCCGGGCTCCGCCCCCGTGCGGGCGCTGAGCGAGCCGATGTGGGACACCGTGAGCCGCTCGGCCCATGCCCTCGCCGCGCTGATCGAGAAGGACATCCGGCCGCGCCAGATCATCACCGAGGGTTCGGTTCGAAACGCCGTCCGCGCGATGCTCGCGATCGGCGGGTCGATGAACACCATCAAGCACCTCCAGGCGATCGCCATCGAGTCCGGACTCGACGTGGACGTGTGGGAGTTGTTCCGCCAGCTCGGTCGAGAGACGCCACTGCTGTGTTCGGTCCGGCCTAACGGCCCGCGACTCACGGAAGAGTTCGAGGACGCCGGCGGTGGTGCGACGATCATCCGGGAACTGCTCCCCCTGCTCGATGGCACTCAGCTGACGGTGACGGGCGCGACAGTGGCCGAGAACTCGGCGCTCGCCAAGCCCGCAGACGGCGACGTGATCCGCAGCATCGACGATCCCTTCGGAACCGATCCTGCGATCAGCGTCTTGAAGGGCACGCTCGCCCCGGGCGGCGCCGTCGCCAAACGCCCCGTGCCCGACCCGGGACCGCACACCTTCCGCGGCCCCGCACGCATCTTCGGCACGCGCGAAGAGGCGATCGCCGCCATCTCGAGCGGGCGTCTGCAAGAGGGTGACGTCGCCGTCATCCGCGGCATCGGTGTGACGGGCGCCCCCGGCCTCGGCCTGACCTCGGCATTCATCTTCGCCCTGCACGCGCGTGGGCTCGCCCACAGCGTCGCCCTCGTGACCGACGGGCAGTTCTCGGGCCTGGTCAACCAGGGCATGACGGTCGGCGAGGTCTCACCCGAGGCCGCGAGTCCCGGCTCCCCCCTCGGACGCGTCCGCGACGACGACCTCATCGAGATCGACGTCAAACGCGGCACCGTCGACCTGCTCGTGGACGCGGATGAACTCGCGGCACGCCCCGACTACGTTCCGCCCGTCGATCGCGACACGGGCCACGGGTATCTCGACCAGTACGAGGCCCTCGTTCAGCCCCTGTCTTGCGGCGCCGTGCTGTGCGCGCGGCCCTGTTCCACGAACCCCTCCCCTGTCAAGGAGTCAGCATGACCACCTCCCCCGCACACGGCACGATCCGTGAGCCCGAGCGCAACATCCCCGTCATCGGCGAGTACGACGTGGTCGTCGTCGGTGGCGGTCCGGCCGGGCTGATGGCGGCGACCGCCGCATCGCGCGCCGGTCGTTCCACTCTGTTGATCGAGAAGTACGGATTCCTCGGCGGCGCCGGCACGATGGGTGGCCTGGCCACGTTCTGCGGCATGCACGCACGGGCGTACGGCACCGACTTCCAGTCGGTGCACGGCTTCGCGGATGAACTCCTCGACCGGATGCGTGTCATGGACGGCCTGAACGATGTGCACCTGTCGGTGGACAACCGCATCCAGGCCCTCTCGTACGACATCTCGGCGCTGAAGATCGCCGCCGACGAACTCGTCGTCGCGGGCGGTGCCGAGTTGCTGTTCCACACGTCGGTCGCGGATGTCGTCATGCGGGATGAGAAGACGATCGATGCCGTCATCGTCGAGTCCAAGTCCGGGCGCGCCGCGGTTCGGGGCCGGTTCTTCATCGACGGATCCGGCGACGGCGACCTGGCCGCGTGGTCGGGCGCGCCGTTCGAGGTGAGCGAGCACCTCATGTATCCCTCGCTCATGTTCCGTATCAACGGCGTGCATCCCGAAGAAGCCGGTGAAGCGTGGAAGACCGTGCGGCGGCTCATGGAAGAGGCCGAGGCTGCCGGCACGCATCACTTCCCCCGCAAGAAGCCGATCGTGCGCCC
Source organism: Microbacterium sp. (assembly GCF_044340635.1). Lineage (GTDB taxonomy): Bacteria > Actinomycetota > Actinomycetes > Actinomycetales > Microbacteriaceae > Microbacterium. The sequence goes on along the minus strand of NZ_JBIITF010000002.1, from coordinate 45,077 downwards.
CCAGCGCAACCCGCTCGAGTGGCGCTCGAATCTCACGCAGCTCTCGAACGAGGATGGCTCGGCGATCGACGGCACCAACGTCGACCAGCTGACCCGCGGCGAACTGCAGGGCCGCCAGCAGGTCAAGGACACGTTCGCGTTCATCAAGCAGGTGACGCCCGGGTTCCAGGACTCCTACGTCGTCGACATCGCCCCGTCGATCGGCATCCGAGAGACTCGACGCATCATCGGGGCGTATCAGCTCACGCAGGAGGACGTCCTCGAGTGCCGTGACTTCGACGACACGATCGGTGTCAACGGATGGCCCGTCGAGGCGCACGTCGTCGGCGACGTCGTGTTCAAGTTCGCGCCCGAGGACTCGCGCGGTTACAACCAGCTTCCGTACCGGATGATCGTGCCCCAGGTCGTCGGCAACCTCTTCGTCGCCGGGCGTGCCGCGTCGATGACGCAGGGCGGACAGTCGTCCGGCCGCGTCACGGGACCGTGCTGGGTCATGGGTCAGGCGGCGGGCACCGCGGCCGACCTGGCACTCTCGACCGACGGCACCACTGCCGGCGTCGACGTCCCGACGCTCCAGCAGCGGCTGGAGGCGGACGGCGCGTACCTCGGCGCGCGCCTTCCCGAGGGCATCGCCGTCCCGGTGCCCTGACCCCCGCATCCGACGCGCGAGACTTCACCTCTGTCCCTTTGTGCGGGCCGATTCGTGACACAGGTGAAGTCTCGCGCCTGGGGGCGGGGGCAGGGGGCGCGGGGCGGGTCAGCGCGCGTTCGCGCGGAACAGCTGCGGGTTGGCGTTGCGGTAGGCGCTGGCGATGTCGGCCGCCGTTGCGAAGAGCACCGGGATGATGACCTCGCGCAGGCTCTCTTCGGTCTCACGCACCGTCGTCGATGAGACGGCGAGTCCGCCGACCGCCCGACCGTCGATCAGGATGGGCACCGCCGCGGCGACCTGCCCGGGGTGCAACTCCTCCATCGAGATGTCGTACTGGTTCGTACGCACCCCGACCAGACGCGCCCGCAGCCTCTCGGCATCCGTCACCGTCGCGGGGGTGTGCTTCTCGAGCGCGGCGGTCGCGAGCACGTCGTCGAGCTCGGCATCCGACAGTCGAGCGAGAAGAACCTTGCCGATGGCCGTCGCGTGCGCGGGCAGCCGGTTGCCGATCCGCACCGAGTCGGGCAGCGGGCGCCGATCCTCCACGCGCGCGACATGGATGACGTCCATGCCGTCGAGCACACCGATGCTGCACGTCTCGCCCGTGCGCTCGACCAGGTCCACCATGTACCCGTACGAGATCTCGGGCAGCGACGACGAGGCGAAGTAGCCCGAGCCGAGTTCGAGGATGCGGGGGGTGAGGCTCCACAGTCCGCCCGCCGACTCGGCGTATCCCAGATGCGCGAACGTCAGCAGGATCCGTCGGACGACCGGCCGAGCGAGATCGACGCGTGCCGCGATGTCGGCGACGCTGAGCGGGCCCTGACGGTCGTTGAAGGCGCGAAGCACCTCCACCCCGCGTTCGATGCTCTGAATGCGATCGCGCGATCTCTCATCCAACATGTCAGCCCCTTCTCCGTGTGGACGCTCTGCGTCCACCGGCACCATCCTAGGGATAGGGGGCGTCCAACCGTTGCGCAACGAGATCGCGGCGCGTCTGTCGCTCACGGGATTCAGGCCACGGTTCGAATCGTGTCGGTATCGCCCGTGTACGTCTTCGCCTTCTGGATCTGCTCGTAGACGTGGTGCCTCAGCTCGACGAACCGTGGGTCGGATCGCGTCTCGAGCTGGTCACGCTCGGCGGGCAGGTCGATCGCCAGATCCTCGAGGATCACGGTGGGCGACGACGACAGGATGATGACGCGCTCGCCGAGATACACGGACTCATCGATGTCGTGCGTCACGAACAGCACCGTCAGCCCGAGTTTCGCCCACACCGATCGCACCAGGTCTTCGAGGTCCGCTCGGGTCTGCGCGTCGACCGCCGCGAAGGGCTCGTCCATCAGCAGCACCTCGGGCTGGTACGCCACGGCCCGAGCGATGGCGACGCGCTGCTGCATGCCGCCGGACAGCTGCCACGGGTAGGACTTCGGCACGTGCGCGAGCCCGACCGCCTCGAGCGCCTCGGCGACCCGCGCCTTGCGCTCGTCCTTTCCGACACCCGCCACTTTCAGCGGCAGCTCGACGTTCTCGGCGACCCGCATCCACGGGTAGAGCGAGCGCCCGTACTCCTGAAAGACCAGCGCCATGTTGCGCGGGGGCCCGTCGACGACCTTGCCGTCGAGGACGACCTGGCCCTTCGTCGCACCCATGAGGCCCGAGATGACCTTCAGCAGCGTCGTCTTGCCCGACCCTGATGGTCCGACGAGGCAGGCGAACTCGCCTTTGCGCAGGTCGAACGTGAGGTCGCGAACGGCCTCGACCCCGCCTCCACCCGTCGTGGAGTAGATCTTCTGGATCCCCTGAACCGAGAGGAGTACGGGGGCCTCGGCCCCCCTCACGTCAGCGCTCACTGGTTTCCACCTCTCGTTGTCCGTAGTACCAGCCCAGCACCCGGCGCTCGATCACCCGGAAGATGAAGGCGAGCAGGATGCCGATGAAACCGATGATGAAAATTCCGGCCCACATGGGCCCGGTCTGGAAGGTCTGCTTGAACAGCATGATCTGGTAGCCGAGCCCATCGAGCGCGGCGTACAGCTCCGACACAACCATCAGGATGATCGCGATCGGCAGGGCGAGCCGGATGCCGGTCATGATGCGCGGCATCGAAGCGGGAAGCACGAAGTACCGCAGCCGTGACCAGCCACGTAACCCGTACGTGCGCGTCGTGTCACCGAGCACCTGATCGACCGAGCGGACCCCGTCGATCGTGTTCAGCAGGACGGGCCACAGGCATCCGAGAAAGATCAGGAAGATCTTCGAGCGGTCATCGATCCCGATCACGAGCAGCAGCACGGGCAAGAGCACGGGCGGCGGTACGGCCCGAACGAATTCGAACAGCGGACCCGTGAGCTTGCGAGCGACACGGCTGAGGCCGACGAGGATGCCGAGCAGCACGCCGACGATGATGGCACCGCCGAGTCCGACCCCGAGCCGGTAGAGCGAGGGGAAGACCTGTTCGACGAACAGGGGGCCGGCCCACACCGTCGTCAGGTCGGTCACCACGTTGACGGGTTTGGGGACGAACGGGTTCGTGTCGTCGAGGGTGGCGAACCACCAGAGCGCGATGATGATGATGGGCAGGGCGAGCGCCATGAAGACGCGTCGGGTGAGGGTGCGAGCGGTCACGGGATGACCTCCCCACGGACGGACGGATGCCACGCGAGCACCGAGTTCTCCAGTTGCCGCAGCACGAGGTTGATGATGAGTCCGAGCACGCCCGCGAGCAGGGCGAGGGCGTAGACGACGGGGGCGTTTCCGGCCGACTGATATTGCGCGATCATCTGGCCGACGCCGGGGGCTTGGACGACGATCTCGATCGTGATCGCGACCACCAGGGCAATGGTGCCGGAGAGACGGACCCCGGTCATGAGGTAGGGCAGCAGCGTCGGCCAGACGACGTAGCGGGCGCGGGCGAGCGGGCCGAAGCCGTAGCTGCGAGCGGTTGAGGCGGCGACCGGATCGACGTCGCTCACGCCGTAGACGACGTGGATCAGGATGACCCAGAAACACGCCCACACGACGATCGCGATCGTCGCGGTGGGCCGTACGCCGAAGATCACGATGGCGATCGGGATCAGACCGACCGAGGGGATCGGTCGGAGGAACTCGATCGTGGAGTGGGTGAATTCGCGCACCCACCGGTTCGATCCGATCACGAGACCGGCGACGATCCCGAAAACGAGGGAGATGGCGAGGCCGACGCTCCAACCGAGCATCGTGTTGCCGAGCGCCGTCCAGAACTGTGCGCGGTACTGCTCACCGAAGACGACTTCGACGACCGTCACCGCGACCTCGGTGAAGGGCGGCAGATATGTCGAATTCACGAGCTCGAGCCGCGAGGCCAGTTCCCAGACCGCGATGAACGCGAGGATCCCGAGGATGCCGAGGATCGGCGTCGAAATCTTGGTCTGGCTGAAAGCGAGACGGGTGGTATTGCTTGCGGGCGCCGCACGTGTCGGCATGCGCATCCTCCGTGAGGGTGGGGCGGTCGGGGGCCTGGCTGTGCGGGTTCGCGACCCCCGGAACATCCGGAAGCCGCGAACCCGCGTTGTCAGCGTTCTTACGCCGTGAGGGTCAGGGGACCCACACGAGGCCGTCGAGATCGACCTCGTTCTTGACGTAGCCGAGTTCGAACGACCAGTCGGCGATGGCCTGCAGGTTGTCGATCGTCAGCGGGAGCTTGCCGTACGAACCGAGTCGGATACGGGCTGCGAGCTCCGGGTCGATCTTGGTGAACTCGGCGATGTTCTCGCGGAGCTCTTCGTCGTTCTCGAAGGCGTAGGCGTTCGCCTCGTCGATCGTCGCGGCGACCCGCTCGTAGTACTCCGGGTCCTCTTCGACGTCGGCGCGGAGGGCGTACCAGACGCCGGCGATGACGGCGCTGTCGGACAGGGCCGTGAACGGGTTCGCGAGGGTGCGGAATCCGTTCTGCTCACGACCGAGGGTACCGAAGGGCTCGCCCGCGACGAATGCGTCGATCGCGCCGCTGGCCAGGGCCGCCGGCTGGTCCGGAACACCCATCTGCACGTAGTTCACGAGGCTCGGGTCGCCGCCGTCCGCGGCAACCGCGATGTCGCCGAGCAACTGCGTGTAACCGCCGGGGGCGTTGACGGCGACGGTCTTGCCCTCGAGGTCCTTCGCCGATTCCAGCGGGCTGTCGGCCGTGACGAGCAGGTCGTTGATGCCGTTCTCCGGGTCGTCGGGCGTCGCGCTCGCCGCCGCGATGATGACCAGGTCGACTCCGTTCTCCACGGCCTGGAACACGCCGGTCGATCCGCCATAGCCGATCTGTACCTGGCCGGACTGCATGGCCTGGATGATCTCGGTCGACGAGCCTGCGGGCTGCAGCGTGAGGTCGAAGCCGTTCTCTTCGAAGACGCCGTTCTGCTGCGCCATGAAGACGGGTCCGATGTCGGTCACGGGGATGACACCGGCGACGAGCGGCTGAACCTCCATGGGCGCGTCGCTGGTGTCGGCACTGCTGTCGGTGCCGGCGTCGGTCTGGGCGCCGCATGCGGCAAGACCGAGGACGGCGAGGATGCTGATCCCCAGGGTGAGGGGTGCGCGGGTGCGTAGGGACTTCATTACTGCCTCCATTGCCAGTCGGGTTACCCCGCGCGCCACTGCGCGGGGCCCGGGCCCGGGGTGAATGCACTCCGTCCGGTATGGCCGGACACCTCGACTTCGACGGTGTCCGACGCAGGTGATGCTGCCACACCCGGAGGGCTCAAATCAACACATTGCGTACTTCTGTACGCAGAGTGGTGCAAACGACGGATTTCATGGCTATCGTTATCGCGACCCCGCACGTCGTTTCGAACAACGCGGGAAGTCCCCGTTTCAAAGGAGAAACCATGCCGATTCGCACGCGTGCGGCCCTCGTCCGCGAGCAGCCCGGACCATTCGAAGTCACCGACGTCCTTCTCGACGACCCGCGCCAGGGCGAGATTCTCGTGAAGATGGTCATGAGCGGTCTGTGCCACTCCGACTACCACCTCGTCACGGGTGACAGCACGGCGGGGCACCTGCCGATGGTCGGCGGGCATGAGGGAACCGGAATCGTCGAGGCGGTCGGACCCAACACCCCCGATTGGGCAGTCGGCGACAAGGTTGTCTTCTCGTTCATCGCCAGTTGCGGCAAGTGCCGCTGGTGCAACGAGGGGATGACGAACCTCTGCCAGCTCGGCGCGTTCCTGATGCGCGGCAGCCGCTTCACCGACACCGACAGCTTCCGTTTCTCGCTCGAAGACGGCACGCCCGTGGGCCAGATGTGCGGCCTCGGCACCTTCGCCGAGCACACCGTCGTCGACGTCAACTCCGCCGTCAAACTTCCCGCGGACGCTGATCTCGACAAGGTGTGGCTGCTCGGCTGCGGTGTCGGCACCGGGTGGGGCTCGGCGGTTTACGCGGCCGATGTCAGCCCGGGCGACGTCGTGATCGTCATGGGTGTCGGTGGCGTCGGCATCCACGCGGTTCAGGGTGCATCGCACGCCGGCGCGATGGCGGTCATCGCCGTCGACCCCGTCGAGCTCAAGCGCGAGACGGCCCTCCAGGTCGGCGCGACGCACGCGTTCGACAACATCGCCGACGCGGCCGAGTTCGCGCGCAGCATCACCGACTGGCAGGGCGCCGACAGCGCGATCATCACGGTCGGTAGTTTGCGCGGCCAAGATGTCGCCGATGCGTTCTACGCGATCCGCAAGGCGGGCACCGTCGTCGTCACGGCGATCGCGCCGAGCTCTGAGGTCAGCATCCCCATCTCACCGCTCGACATCACCCGCTTCCAGAAGCGCATCCAGGGCGCGATCTACGGCGCGAGCAACCCGCGCGCCGACATTCCCCGCCAGTACGCGATGTACAAGACGGGACAGCTGAAGCTCGACGAACTGATCTCGGCGACCTACGCACTCGACGACATCGAGCAGGGGTACGTCGACCTGATCGAAGGCCGCAACATGCGCGGTGGCATCGCGCACCCCGCATCCGTCACCCCGACTACCCCCGAGGACTGATCATGACAACCGCAACCACCACACCGCGCTCCGTCTCTCGCGACAGCATCTTCGCGGGAGGCGAGTGGGTCTCACCCTCCACCACCGCCGAGATCATCCTGGAGAGCCCGGTCGACCTCAGCGAGGTCGGCCGAGCCCCCGACGCCATCGCCGCCGACGTCGACCGTGCGGTCCGTGCCGCCCGCGAGGCCTTCGACCACGGCCCGTGGGGACGCATGTCCCCCGCCGAACGGGCCGACTGGCTCGACAAACTGGCGGACGAGATGGAACGCCGCGGCCTCGATACCGCTGAGCTCATCACGGCCGAGATCGGTCAGCCCATCTCGGTATCGCGCCCATGGGCGAGCGTTCGACCCATCACGCATCTGCGCTACTACGCGAAGGTCGCGCGGCGCCCCGACTTCGAAGAGGAGGAGCGGCCGAACATCCACGGCGACGGCAACTCCATCATCCGTCGCGAGCCCCTCGGTGTCGCCGCCCTCATCGTGCCGTGGAACCATCCGCAGGCCTCACTGACGCTCAAGCTCGGCCCCGCCCTCGCGGCCGGTTGCACGGTCGTCATCAAGCCCGCCGCCGAGACGGCGCTCGATGTCTTCGCGTTCGCCGAGGCGAGCCTCGCGATCGGGATGCCCCCGGGCGTCATCAACATCGTTCCCGGCGGGCGCGAGACGGGCCAGGCGCTCGTCGCACACCCCGGGATCGACAAGATCAGCTTCACCGGATCGGCCGACGCGGGGCGCCAGATCGCTTCCGCGGGCGGACAGCGACTGATCCCGGTCACGCTCGAACTCGGCGGCAAGTCCGCGGCGATCGTGCTCGAATCCGCCGACCTGGACAAGGCCTTCACGAGCCTGCGTCACGCCATCTTCGATAACAGCGGACAGATCTGCGCGATGATGTCGCGCGTGCTGGCCCCCGCGAGCATGTACGACGAGGTGCGCGACCGGCTCGTCGCTCTGGCCGGCGATCTCAAGGTCGGCGATCCCCACGACGAGAGCACCGAGCTCGGCCCGCTCGTCTCGGGGCGCATCCACGAGCGCGTCTCGGGAATGGTCGACCGTGCGCGCGCAGCCGGCGCGCAGGTCCTCACCGGCGGACAGTCGCTGCCGAGCACCGGCTACTTCTACGCGCCGACGGTCATCACCGGCGCCGCGGAAGACAGCGAGATCGTCCAGGAAGAGATCTTCGGCCCCGTCGTGACCCTGATGTCCTACAACGGCGTCGACGACGCCGTGCGCATCGCGAACGACTCGCACTACGGACTGGCCGGCGCGGTCTACGGGGCCGAGGACGAGATCGTGGGTGTCGCCCGTCGCATCCGCACCGGTTCCATCGGTCTGAACGGCTACCGCCCCGACTTCAACACGCCCTACGGCGGGTACAAGGACTCGGGACTCGGCCGCGAATTCGGCGCCGAGGCTGTGCGCAACTTCCAAGAGGTCAAGTCGATCTGGCGCTGAGCCCCGGTGGGTTTACACAGGGACAGGAGATTCGGCCAGGACAGGATACTTCGGCGCGTATCGTCCTGTCTCGGTCGGATCTCCTGTACTCAGCAATGGTCACTGAGCCTGTCGAAGTGACCCGCTCAACGACCGACCGCTAGTCACCGCGGGCGATGAACTCGGCGATGCGCTCGCCGATGAGCACGGCCGTCGCGGCCGGCCCGCGCGAGGGGACGGTCGGCAGGATGGATGTGTCGGCGACGCGTAGCCCCGCGATCCCGTGCACCCGTCCCTGCCCATCTACGACGGCACCGGGTGACCCGGCCGGACCCATCGGCGCGGTCCCACACATGTGGATGGCCGTGCCGAGGTGCGCCCGGGCCCAGTCATCCAAGCGATCGTCGTCATCGAGGGTCGCGTCGTCCAGTTCGGTCAGACCGCCGAAAAGTGGCGCGAAGGCGTTGGAACGCAGCAGGCTCACGGCAACCCGCAGTCCCTCGCGCATGCGGGCGCGGTCGGACGGCGTTTCGAGGTAGCGGTAATCGATGCGGGGGCCGTCGTCGGGATCGGCGCTCACGAGCTGGATCGAGCCGCGACCCTCGGGCTGCTGCACCGCGACGATCAACTGCAGGTCGTCCCGGTGCGCCAACTGCGAGGCCATCCGCCGGGCTGAGACTCCGACGAGCGCGCGGATCGTGCGCAACGGATGCCGGAGCGCCGCAAGCACCCCACTGCCGAGCGGATGCGCGGACCCGGTGAGCAGGTAGCCCAAGGGCTTCACGGACAGGAGGATCTCAAGATCGGCGTGCGGGGCCCCGGCCGAGGCGAAGTTCAGGCACGCGGGGAACGCGGCCCGATCCCCCGGGCTACCGACGCTCGCGCGCGGACGCCACCCGACCGCGATATCCGGATGATCCGAGAATGCGGCCCCGACGGGCAGGTCGGCCTCGACGGGAATGCCGAATCCCTCGAGCTGCTCGCGCGGTCCGACGCCCGACACAAGCAGAAGCTGCGGCGTGGCAATGGCGCCGGCTGCCAACACGACCTCGCGGGCTCTCAGCTGTTCACCGCCCGCGAGTTCGACCCCGACCGCCGTGCCGTCTTCGATGAGCACGCGCACGACGCGTGCGTCACCCCGCACCTCGAGGTTGGCTCGATCAAGCACCGGCAGCAGATAGGCGAGGCCGGTATTCCACCGCATCCCGCGATGCAGGCTCGAGGGCACCGGTCCGACACCGGGTGTGCCCGGCACGTTTTTATCCGGCTCGTCGGCGAACCCCCGCTCGAGCGCCGCGGCACGGAAAGCCGCGCTCAGTCGGTCGGTGAGCGCGGAGCGCTCGATGGGGATCGGACCCGCGTCGCCGTGGCGCGGATCGTCGGCGAACGCGGGATCGCTTTCGAGGCGGCGCATCGCGGGGAGCACGGCCTCGTAGGTCCAGTCCGGTCCCCCCACTTCGGCCCAGGCGGCGAAGTCCTCGGGGGTCGCGCGCACGAAGTAGGCGCCATTGAGCGCGGTCGATCCCCCGAGGATCCGGCCCCGCGCCACGAGGTAGGGCAGCTCGGGGGTCAGGTGACCGAGGTATGCCCAGTTGTGGGGGTATCCGGGCATCGCGCCCTGGACGGTGGATGCGTCGAGCAGTTCCGCCGGGTAGTCGCGTCGGCTGCGGGGCACCGGCCCCGCTTCCAGCACCAGCACGCGACGTTTCGGATCCTCGCTCAGGCGAGCGGCGAGCGGCGCACCCGCTCCACCCGAGCCCACGACGATGACGTCGAGGTCCGGGCCGTTCTCGTCGATGCTCATGAGGATGACACCTGGAACGAGGCTTCGAGACGGCGGAAAGCCCGATCGATCAGCGTCAGCAGATCCTCGCTGTCGTGGTGCAGCCACTCCTGATACGCCGACAGACAGAGACCGAGACACGCCCAGGCGACGGCTTGCGGCTCGAGGTCGTTCACGTCCGCCCCGATTCGCCGCGCGACATACTCCGCGACAGCCGTGCGCCAGTCTCGATAGCGCAGCGACGAGTGCGCGACGAGTGCGGGTACCTCAAGAAGGAGGTGCATGCGCTCGCGGTGCAGCGCGATCTGCTCGGGAGGAAACCTGTTGAACTCGATGATGGCGACGCGCAGCGCTTCCATGACCGGCACATCGGGTCGCAGATCGGTCAGGTGGCCGCGCATCATCGTCAGCAGAGCGTCGAAGTCCCCCCACGGCAGGTCGTTCTTCGAGGGGAAGTAGCGAAATAGCGTGCGGCGGCCGATCCCGGCGGCGGCGGCGATGTCGTCGACTGTGGTCTCGTCGTAGCCGTGCTCAAGAAATAGCCCGAGCGCGATGGTACTGAGCTCTCCGTGCGTCGTTGCCGGAGCGCGGCCGATACGGGGCGATGTCGTCACGGCGTGTTGTTCGCCTTCTGTCTTCCATTCGGCACTCAGTGCCATTAGAGTCGAGCGTACCGCGCACGGCGAAGGAGCCGTGGCGTTGTGAAGGAGCATCCCATGGATCCGCAGATCGTGAAGCCCGCCACGTCGACCGAGGCAGTCGCAGCCGACAGCCCCGTCGAATCAGACAGCCTCGTCGAGGAAGTATCCATCGACGGCATGTGCGGCGTGTACTGACGTGTTCGACCCCGACGCGGGGTGGACGCTGAGCGAGCAGGTTTCCGTCCGGCCCGAGCCGTTCGGAGCTCTGCTTTATCATTTCGGCACCCGCAAGCTGTCGTTCCTGAAAGACCGGACGTTGCTGAGCATCGTCACGTCCCTGTCGGACTCCCCTAGCGCTCGCACCGCGTGCGTCGCGGTGGGCGTCGCCGATGAGGACCAAGCGCGCTACCTGCGTGCTCTCGGGACTCTCGCTGAGTCTCGAATGATCGAACGACGACGTATCGAGGAGCACGCCGCATGACCATCGCACTCGAGTCCACGACTCTCGCGCCCCCGCGCGCACCGGCACCGCGACCCGAACGCCTCGTCGATCTGTTCGAGCGCGGTCTTGATGCCCCCATCTGCCTCACGTGGGAGCTCACCTACGCGTGCAACCTGTCCTGTCTGCACTGCCTGTCGAGCTCGGGTCGCCGCGACCCTCGCGAGTTGTCGACGGACGAGTGCAAGGCCGTCATCGACGAGCTGGAGCGGATGCAGGTCTTCTACGTCAACATCGGCGGCGGCGAGCCGACGGTGCGATCTGACTTCTGGGAGCTGCTGGATTACGCGACCCAGCACCACGTCGGCGTGAAGTTCTCGACGAACGGCGTGATGCTCACGCCCGAACGCGCGGCGCTGCTCGCCGCCAACGACTACGTCGACGTGCAGATCTCACTCGATGGCGCCACGCCCGAGGTCAACGACTACATCCGAGGCCCGCGCTCGTACGAGACCGCGATCACCGCGATGCGCAATCTCCGCGACGCGGGCATGAAGAATTTCAAGCTGTCGGTCGTCTGCACGCGCACCAACATCCCGCAGCTCGACGATTTCAAGCGGATCGCCGACGAATATGGCGCGCAGCTGCGCCTCACGCGCCTGCGGCCCTCGGGTCGCGGGGCCGATGTGTGGGATGAGCTTCACCCGACGCAGGCCCAGCAGCGCGAGCTCTACAACTGGCTGCTCGCGCACGCCGATGAGGTACTGACGGGCGATTCGTTCTTCCACCTCTCGGCCTACGGCGAGTCGCTCCCCGGTCTGAACCTGTGCGGTGCAGGCCGAGTCGTGTGCCTGATCGACCCCATCGGTGACGTCTACGCCTGCCCGTTCGCGATCCACGATGACTTCCTCGCGGGCAACGTGCGCGCCCCCGGCGGCTTCACCGAGGTGTGGCGCGAATCCGAGTTGTTCCAGGAGTTGCGTGCACCGCAGACCGGTGGCGCGTGTGCGTCGTGTGCGTTCTTCGACACGTGCAAGGGCGGATGCATGGCGGCGAAGTTCTTCACAGGACTACCGCTCGATGGGCCCGACCCCGAGTGCGTCCAGGGCTATGGCGAAGAGCTGCTCGCGGGCCGTCAGGATCCCGCGGATGCTCCTCGTCCGAGCGGCGACCACTCACACCGCACATCGCCGCCGCGGCCGCGTACGAACAAGCCGGTTCCCCTCACCCTGAAGCGTCGCGACGACATCGAGACGATGCCCGTCAGCGCGTGTGCGTCGAGTCCGCTCGCCGGATTCGTGCCCCCCGCGGGCTGATTCGACGCATCCGGTTCCCTTCTCAGCACGACCCCTTTCAGGAGACACCCATGCCCAATCCGTGGTTCGAAACGGTCGCCGAGGCGCAGCGTCGCGCGAAGAAGCGACTGCCCGCCCCCGTTTACGGCGCACTGATCGCCGGGTCGGAGCGGGGGCTGTCGTACAAGGACAACCTGGCCGCGTTCGGCGAACTCGCGTTCGCTCCGAAGGTCGCCGGTCATCAGGCCGAACGACGGCTGTCGACGACGGTCCTGGGTCTCGACATCGGGATGCCGGTGATCATCTCGCCGACGGGGGTGCAGGCTGTCCATCCCGACGGCGAGGTCGCGGTCGCACGCGCCGCGGCGAACCGGGGCATCCCCATCGGCCTGAGCTCGTTCGCGAGCAAGAGCGTCGAAGAGGTGGCCGCCGCGAACGAGAACGTGCTCTACCAGGTGTACTGGCAGGGCACCCGTGACACGATGCTCGAGCGAATCGACCGGGCCCGCGCGGCCGGCGCCAAGGCCCTCATCGCGACACTCGACTGGTCGTTCTCGCACGGGCGCGACTGGGGCAGCCCCGAGATTCCCGAAAAGTTGACCCTGCGCGCCGCCGCACGCTTCGCACCGCACGCACTCGTGCGTCCGCAGTGGCTCGCCGAGTTCCTGCGTTCGGGCCGCGTACCCGATCTCACGGCGCCTAACCTGGCCGTCGGCGGGGGTAAGCCGCCGACGTTCTTCGGGGCCTACGGAGAATGGATGACGACCCCGCCGCCGAGCTGGGAAGACGTCGCGTGGCTCCGCGAGCAGTGGGACGGTCCGTTCCTCCTCAAGGGTGTCTCACGCATCGACGACGCGCTCCGCGCCGTGGATGCCGGCGTCTCGGCGATCTCGGTGTCGAACCACGGCGGCAACAATCTCGATTCCACGCCCGCAGCGATTCGGATGCTTCCGGGCATCGCCGAGACTGTCGGCGACCAGATCGAGGTGCTCCTCGATGGCGGCGTGCGCCGCGGCGGCGATGTGGCGAAGGCCCTGGCGCTCGGCGCCGATGCCGTGATGATCGGCCGTGCGTACCTGTGGGGCCTCGCCGCGAACGGACAGGCGGGCGTCGAGAACGTGCTCGACATCTTGCGAGGCGGGTTGGACTCTGCCGTCCTCGGCCTCGGCCGGGCTTCCATCGACGAGTTGAGCCGCGAAGACCTCTGGATCCCGCCGGGCTTCGAGCGTCGACTGGGGGTTCCGCAGGCTCCGGTCGACTGATGCCCGAGCGCCCGGATCAGCACCCGCTGGACGATTCGGCGCGGCTCGTCGACCGAACGTGGCCGAGCGTCGCCGCACCTCTCCTGCTGGTGCCGGTCGGCGCGACCGAGCAGCACGGACCGCACCTGCCGCTCGACGTCGACGCGGCGATTGCGCAGACGGTCGCCGATCGACTCGCCGCGCGGTCGCGCGATCGGGGTGACGATGCCGTCGTCGCGCCGTTGATCGCGTACGGGTCGAGCGGCGAGCACCAGGACTTTCCCGGCACGCTCTCGATCGGTACGGCAGCGCTTCAGCTGATGCTCATCGAGCTCGGTCGCTCGGCGTCGTCGTGGGCGCCCCGTGTGGTCTTCGTCAACGCGCACGGGGGCAATCTGGACGCCCTCGTCGCGTCCGTCCGTGTGCTCCGGTCGGAAGGTCGCGACGCGGCCTGGCTGCCGTGTGCAGCGGACGCGCGTGGGCGCCACGACGCCCACGCGGGCTATGACGAAACGTCAATCATGGCCCATCTGCGTGCCCCGGCCATCCGTTTCGATCGTTTCGAACCCGGCGCCACCGACCCGATCACCGCTCTCCTCCCCCGCCTGCGCACTGGCGGTGTGCGGGCGGTCTCGCCGAACGGAGTACTCGGCGACCCGCGTGGGGCGTCGGCCGAGGCGGGCGAGCAGCTCCTGGCGACCATTGTCGACGCAGCGTGGAGGCGACTCACGGGCGTCGTCGCGGACGACGGACGACTCGTGCCAGCAACCGGCGATCGGGGCGGGACGGATGTCTGACCCGACCTTCCCGCCGGATGGCACCATCGTGCGTCTCAATACCCACACTCGTCGAACGGGCGGGCGGGTCCTCGTGGGCGGTGCTCCGATCCGGGTCTCGCGAATCAGCGCGGCGGCCGCCGAACGATTGCCGGGACGCGATCTCGCGGTAGGTGACGAGACGAGCCGTGCGCTCGCTCGGTACCTTCTCGAGACCGGCATGGGCGAGCTTCTGTCGGCCTCCCTTCCGGACGTTCCTCTCGGCATGCTCACGGTCGTGATCCCCGTGCGCGACCGCCCGACCCCACTCGCCCGGTTGCTCGCGAGCGTCCCCGCGGGTGTCGCCGAGGTCGTCGTGGTCGACGACGGCTCCGTTCGTCCGCAGGCCGTTGCTCGCGTCGTGGCCGAGCATGGCGCGCGGCTCGTGAAGCTGCCCGAGAATCGGGGCCCCGCCGCGGCGCGGAACGCCGGCATGTCGACGGCGCAGACGCCGTACGTGGCATTCGTCGACTCGGATGTCGTCCTCGATGAGGACGCGCTCGAGACGCTCGTCCGGCACCTCATCGACCCCGACGTCGCTCTGGTCGCACCCGGTGTCCGCGGGCTGCGGCAGGAACGCGAGACCTGGCTCGAAAGGTACGAGGACGCGCGGTCCTCACTCGATCTGGGTCCGGATGCCTCGACCGTCCGTCCGCGCAGCCGCGTGTCCTGGGTGTCGAGCACGTGCCTCGTCGCACGTGTCTCTGCGCTCGGGGGCGGGTTCGATGCCGACCTCCGGGTCGGAGAGGACGTCGACCTCGTGTGGCGTCTCGTGGCCGCCGGTCATCGCGTGACGTACGACCCCACCGCGATCGTCCGGCACGAACATCGTGCCTCGCTCGTGGCCTGGATGCGGCGCAAGTTCGACTACGGCACGGGGGCATACGGGCTCGGTGTGCGGCATCCGCAGGACATCGCGCCGGTGGCCCTGCCACCGTGGAGCATCGCGCTACTCACCGTCACCCTGGCGCAGCGCCCGTGGTCCGTGCCGGTCGGTGTCGGCATCGTCGCGGCTTTTGCCGCACGAATTTCCCGACGTATCTCGCACATCCCGAATCGGCGCAGTCTCGCGGCGCTTCTCGCTGCTCAGGGAACGGTCACGACGCTCGTGCAGGGATCGGCGCTATTGGTGCGGCACTGGTGGCCGCTCACGATCGTCCTCGCGCTCGGGTCGAAGCGGGTGCGCCGCGCTGCGCTCGTCGCCGCCCTCGGCGATGCCGCGATCGAGTACGTGCGACTGCGTCCCCGGCTCGACCCGGTGCGGTTCACGCTCGCCCGGCGCCTCGATGACGTCGCCTACGGCGCGGGTGTGTGGTGGTCGTCCCTCCGCGGCCGGTCCGCCGCCGCACTCCGGCCCCGGGTCGTCCGAGGCAACGAATAGGCCGACGGAGTTCATCCGTCGGCCTATTCGTTCGGCGCAGAGTGCGGCGCCTTGTGCGGCGCGTTACGCCGTGGTGTTGCGCAGGCCGTACACCGACTCGTGCCACGGGATGAAGAAGCGCTTCAGCTCGTTCACGATCAGATACAGCGCGAGCCCGAGCAGCGAGAGCCAGAGTATGAGCGCGAAGGTGAGCGCGGCATCCAGCTGGTTCATGCTCGAGACAACGAGGAATCCGAGTCCCTGGCTGCCGGCGATGTACTCACCGACGATCGCACCGGTCGTGGCCAGGACGATACCGACCTCCATACCCGCGAACAGATAGGGCTGGACGCTTCGCATCTCGAGCTGGAGCAGGGTCTGCGTGCGCGATGCGTTCAGGCTCTTCATGACCTCGCGCTGCCCCTGCTCGACCGAGCGGACACCGAGGAGCATGTTGAGCATGATCGGGAAGAAGGCCAAGAGGGCCGACAGCCAGATCTTCGACGTGATGCCGAATCCGAACCAGATGACGAACAGCGGGATGAAGGCGACCTTCGGGGCGACCTGCGTGATGACGATGAGCGGACGCACACTCGCCTCAAGCCAGGGCAGCTTTCCGAGCAGCACGCCGACGACGACACCGGTCACGACGGCGATCGCGAACCCGATGAGGATCTCGGACAGCGTGGTCAGGGTGTGACCCCAGATTCCCGGGGTTGTGAACAGTCCGATGAATTTCTCGCCGACCGCGGCGGGCGGTGGGAACAGGAACGGGTTGACTTGCCCGATCGTCACGACCAGCTGCCAGATGACGATGATCACGACGACCAGAACCGGCGTCACGACCCAGGGCAGGATCCGCATGACCTTCTGGCGGTTCATCAGTTCTCCTCGTCGATGTCGTGACGGAGCTTCCGCACGATCTCGTTGAATTCGGCGGTCGTCGTGGTGTCGATCGTGCGCGGCTTCGGCTCGGCGACCGGCAGGATCTGACGCACGCGACCCGGTCGCGGCGTCATGTGCACGACGCGGTCGGCCAGGAACACCGCCTCGGGGATGTCGTGGGTGACGAAGACGACGGTCGATGTCGTCTCGAGCACGATGCGCTGCAACTCGAGGTTCATGCGCTCGCGCGTCAGAGCATCGAGGGCACCGAACGGCTCGTCCATCAGCAGCAGGTCAGGCTCGGTCGAGAGTGCACGCGCGATGGCTGCACGCTGGCGCATACCGCCCGACAGCTCACGCGGGTAGGACTTCTCGAACCCGCCGAGGCCCACGAGGGCCGCGAGCTCGGTGGCACGGGCGCGGCGGGCTTGCTTGCTCGCCCCGCGCAGCTTCATCGGCAGGGCGATGTTGTCGAGCACCGACAGCCAGGGGAAGAGGTTGCTCTCTTGGAAGACGAAGCCGAGCTTGGTGATCGCCGACTCATCGACGGTCGTGCCGCGCCACAGATTGTTGCCGTCGACCTCGATCGTGCCCGCGGTGGGCGACAGCAGCCCGCCGATCATGCGCAGGAGCGTCGTCTTGCCGCAACCGGATCGGCCGATCAGGGCGATGAACTCACCGCGCTCGATGGTCAGGTCGACGCCTGAGACAGCGTGCGTCGTGCCGGAGCGTGTGATGAAGTCACGTCCCACGCCCTGGATCTTCAGTCGTGGGACGGTGTCGGTCGTACCGGATGCGGGTGCGCTTCCGGCCGGGGACGGAGTCGGGATCGGGGTGCTCATAGGGGCATCATCGCTCTCGTTTCAGGGGAAGGTGGTGGCCTCGCGGAGTCCGCGAGACCACCACCGGATGGCTGCGAGGTTTAGTTGGCCGGCAGCAGGTCGCTTGTGATCCACGCCGACGGGTCGGCGCCGCCCTCGAGCAGGCCGCCCGCGACGTAGGAGTCGTAGATCGTGGTCCAGAAGTCCTCGTCGTTCTCGAGCAGACCGACGGTGCCGGTCGAGTCGATCCACGTCTCGGTCGTGTAGGTCTTCAAGGCCTCGACCGCGATCGCGTCGTCGGTCAGAGCCGCGAAGTCCCAGTCACCGCTGTCGCGGAGCGTGGCGAGGACGTTGGCGAAGTCGTTCTCGCTGTCGTCGATGATCTCCTGCGTCGCTTCCTTGATCGCGGCGAGGAACAGCTCGATCTCTTCGACCCGCTCCGGGTTCTCGAGGTTCGACTGGGTCGTGATCCAGACCTGACGCTCGGGGGCATCGACGAGACCTGCGGGGCTCGAGACGGCATCCTCGTTCTGCTCGGTGATGCCGATGGAGGTGTCGAGGCTGACGACGTACCCGTCGAGCTGACCCTGCTTGACAAGCTCGTAGGTCGCGGACGTGACGGGAACAGCCTGACGCGTGACCGAGTCACGATCCACTCCGGCGTCGTCGAGGGCGAAGTTGAGCATCTTCTCGCTGGTGCCGCCGACCGAGCCGAGTCCGATGACCTTGCCCTCCATGTCGGCTGCCGATTCGATCGGGTTCTCTTCGGTCGAGATGACGCGCAGGTTGCTGCGGTAAGCCATCGTGCCGACGCCGACGATGGGCTGGCCGGACTCCATGCCGGGCATGACGTCGACCGTGCTCACGCGGGTGATCGGGGTTGCGCCACCGAGCAGCGTCTGGATCGCGGCCGACGTTCCCTGCACGGGCTGAAGCTGTACGTCGAGGCCGTACTCCTCGAAGATGCCCGACGAGTACGCGTACATCTCGGGCGTGAAGGTGAACGACTGGAGGGGAAGGAACGACACCACGACGATGTCGTTGAGTTCGGCGGGGGCAGCCTCGCCCTCACTCGCCGACGGCGCGGCTGTTCCCGTACATCCGGCGAGGGCGAGTCCGGCTACGGCGACGAGCGCCGTGGTCGTGATTCGCATGCGTCGACGGAAGGACCAGGGGTTCTTTTTCTGCACTGCTGTGGACATTTTCGACTCCTGTGTCGGATGACCCGCCCGCAACTGTGCGGCCGGTCCATCGAGTGTGCCGAGCATAACTCGGGATGCAAACGCGAGTTTTTACTGGATGGAATCAGCCGAGCGAACTCGCGGGGAACCTGCAGGGGCAGCACCGCGACGCAGCATGGTGACGACCCCTGTGTCGCCGTCGACGCGGAGCAGATCCCCCGTGCGGATGACGTCGAGCGGGTTGGGCGAGGCTTCGACGACGGTCGGGATGCGGGTGACGATCGCCCCGAGAACGGCCTTGGTCGTGACGATGTTGAACACCATCGCCGCGGGTGCCGTGCCCATGAGCCGCGTCGATTGGAAGAACCCCGACCAACCTGAAGAACCCTTCGCGCCGGGGAAGACGAGCACCTTGCCGGTGAAGCACACACCGAACAGCTCGTGGCGGGGTTCGATGACCGTGCCGGTCGCGACGTCGATCCCCCCGAAACCCGAGATCGGGTCTCGGGTCACGAGCGCCTCCGCCTCGGTCACGCCGGGCACGATGCCCCGTCCACGGAATTCTGTGATCGGCTCGCGGTAGTCGTCCGTGACGGCGCTCACGCGAGCGCCCCGCGCCAGCGTCCGGTGATGGCCGCGTCCACGCACTCTTCGAGCGTTCCGAACCAGGCCTCGATGCCGAGGATGGCGGGGAGATAGTGCGCCTGTTTGGCCGAGTCTGTCGCGAATACCTTCGTGCCGGGAGGGGCTGCGCGCGACATGGCGGGGCACGAATCGGTCAGCACTTTGCCGCCGGCCCGGGTGATCGCGCGGGTGTACCCGTTGCGGTCGGCCATGGTGCGGAGGGCTCGCGGTGTCATGACCCAGAGCTCCGTCCCCTCCTTCAGGCGCTTGCCCTCGAGCAAGTGGGCGACGAGGGCGACCTGGTCGAGCGACGCGTGCGGGCAGCCGAGCAGGATGAAGTCGACCTCGTCGCTCTCACCCTGCGCGTTGAGGGTGTCGTATACCCAGCGACGTTCGGCCTCGCCGTAGCGGATCGGCTCGGGGATCGCTCCCCCGCCGAAGGCGGCCTCGAGCGTCGGCGCCTCGGGAGTGATGCCCGGAATGTGGAAGATCTCGACACCGCCGGACGTCGCGGTCGCCGCACCGAAGTGCTTGAGGTCGGCGAGGTCGGGTTGCGCGAACGATCCGACGATCGCCGGACGCGCTTCTTGCACGTGCTCGCCCACGAAGTAGCCGAACATGCCCCACTCCTGGAACGTGTCGATGCGCGCGTCGGCCTGCAGCAGGTGCGTCGCGTACCGGTTCTCGGTGATGTGGTTGCCCCAGTACGGGATTTTGCCGGTGAGCCCGGCGGCGCCCGTCGAAGCACCCCCCTCGCAGTTGGTGCGGGCACCGAGTACCGAGTTGGCGTAGACGACGGCGGATGACTCCATCCACGCGACGTGCTCGCCACGCACCGGCAGATTACCCACCTGGTATGGCGTGCAGGTCGCCAGGATGTTGACGCCGCGCTCGGAGTAGTAGTTCTCGGCATCCGTCTGCAGTTCGATCGACTGCGGCGAATAGGCCGTGAGTCCCTCGGCATCGTCGGAGAAGCCGTGCTGCAGCTGGCAGGTCGGCACCTTCATGCGCGGGATCTCGATGTCGTCGTCGCAATCGAGGTTGATGACGGCGTAGGCCTTGGCCCAGCCGCCCTCGCGCACCAGCTGTGCCTTCGCGGGTGACGGCTGCGTCATCGTGCCGGCGACATTGCGGGTGTCGACGAGACGCTCCGCCCCGAGCGCCTCGCCGTACCGGATCAGCAGGTCCATCGCGGCCGCGACGGCCGCGCCATCCGCGCCGTCACGCATCCGGATTTCTTCGTCGGTGAGCTGCATCGCTCCTCCTCAGGCCCGCAGAGCGGGCATAGCCTTACTCGTCGATCTTGGTCGATGAGAACGGGATCGCGCGCGGCGGGTTCAGCGTGAAGACCTCGACGACCGCCGAGACACCCGCGTTATCCGCGCCTGCGACGACGATCTGGACGTTGGTCGGATGGCTGAGCAGCCGCACGCGGTCGGGCGTGTCGGAAGCGCTCGCCGTGTCGGGGGTCGAGTCGGGGTGGTCCGCGGGCAGGCGCCAGCGCGTCTTGTTCGAGAGCGCCTCTTTGCCGACCCGGGCGAGCTCGGCCCGATCACGCACGGCGTTCTCGAAGATGAAGGCCCGGAGGTCGTCCTTGCTCCAGCCCGCGTTGGCGAACAGCTCGGCGTGCTCGGGCACGAGCACGAGCAACGTCGACGTGTACTCGTGGATGAGGGCGCCCGTGCGGCAGATGGTATCGACGAAGTCGAGAGCCAGCTGCTCGGGGATCATCGTGTGACGCGCCTCGATGTGCACGACGGAGCGGATGACGAACATGGTCGCGACGCTGTCGCCCTCGGCGAACCCGTTCTCGACGGCGAACGAGGGCCACGGGCTCTGCTCTTCGTTTTCGGCGATGACGGCTGTGACCTTCGAGGGGTTTCCCTGCGTGGCCTGGTCGAGCCCGTGCGGGTTCAGACCGAAGACGTTGATCAGGCCGAGGCGGATGGCGCGGCCGATCGTGGCGTTGGCGCGGAACCCGCCGCCGAAGATGTTGCCGCGGCTGTTGATCTCGAGCTCGGCTCGCACCGGGCCGTTGACGAGCAGGAACGGGGCCGTTCCCGTGGTCGACTGCCAGATGCCGCGGGCGGGGTGCGGCTCTTTCGCCACCGACTCCCACGCGGCGATCACGGTGGGCAGGTACTCGGGCTTGCAGCCGGCGAGCGCGGCGTTGAGCGCGGCGAGGCGCACCGTGATGCTGCGGTTCAGGTGCGTGACCGTGAAGAGGACCTCGGACGGGTCACGGTCTACCGTCGCGAGGAACTCGGCGAGGTAGGACTCGGTGACGGGGACGACGGGCAGGCCATCCGTCCACTCGTTCTGGAAGTAGTACTCGACGGCGTCGATGATCTCGTGGGAATCGACTTCGGGCGTGCTGGACACCGTGACAGACATGCGTGAAACTCCTCTGTATCCGCTGATGTAAGCGCTGGCCCACCGCGCCGGGGGCCGCAAGCAATGTCGCATAGGGCCGCGGGGGGCCACGGCGGCGGTTTCACTGTTCGAAAAGCTGCGTCTCAGGGTGTCTGTCACACGGCAGGATGGCGAAGGTACCGATCAGGTGTACCCGATCAGGCCGAGCAGATCAGGCAAGGAAGCCCGTATGACCGAGAACTCCCCCGCGCCCACCAGCGCTCCTGCTGATTCCGAGCAGCTGCACGTGTTCACGACGATCGACGAGGTCGGCTCCATCGAGGGCCGCGCGTTCGGCCCGTCGACCTGGCGTGCGATCCCCCAAGAAGACATCGATCTGTATGCGCAGCTCTCGGGCGACGACAACCCGATCCACGTCGATGCCGAGGCCGCGGCCAAGTCGCCGTTCGGCGGGCGCATCGCACACGGGATGCTGACGCTCAGCATGGTCGTCCCCCACCTCCGCGAGATCTACAAGGTGTCGGGCACCTCGACGGGCATCGTTTATGGCTTCAACAAGATCCGGTTCCCGAATGCCGTGCCCTCGGGCGCGAGCATCCGCGTGCGTGGGACGGTCGCGAAGGTGGAAGAGATTCCCGGTGGATGGCAGGTGACCCTGGCGCTCGTCTTCGAGGTCGAGGGTGCGACCAAGCCGGCCGTCGCGGCCGAGCTCGTCCTGAGGCACTACAAGTGAGCGCCGCCGAGGAGATGTCGGGCGCTGCGGCGGACGACATCCGTCTCGACGGTCGCGTCGCGATCGTGACGGGTGCGGGCCGGAGCCTCGGTCGCGCGTATGCGATCGCCCTGGCCGACGCGGGTGCCGCGGTCGTCGTCAACGATGTGGATGCCGAGTCCGCCGCCGACGCCGTGACCGAGATCGAGGGACGCGGCGGCCGGGCCATCGCGTCGGTCGCGCCGGTCGGTTCGGCCGAGACGGCGCAGCAGTTGGTCGATGATGCCGTGAACGCCTTCGGCCGGCTCGACATCCTCGTCGCGAACGCCGGAGTCCTGCGCGACCGGGTGCTGTGGAAGATGTCGGACGACGACTTCGATGCCGTCGTGACGACTCACCTACGCGGCACCTTTACGACGGGGCGTGCCGCCGCGATCCGGATGCGTGAGCAGGGCGAGGGCGGACGCATCATCGTCATCGGCTCGCCGGCGGGTCAGTTCGGATCTTTCGGGCAGACCAATTACGCCGCGGTCAAGGCCGGACTCGTCGCCATGGCGCGGACGTGGTCGCTCGAGCTCGCCCGTGCCGACATCACCGCGAACGCCGTCATCCCGATCGCGATGTCGCCCATGACGGGCACGATCCCCGCCTACACCGAGCTCTACGAGCGCTACCTCGCGGGTGAGCCCATCCCCCGCGAGATCCGGCGCGACAAGGGACTCGGCAGCCCCGAAGATGTCGCCCCGCTCATCGTCTGGCTCGCCTCCGAGAAGTCGCAGGCGGTCACCGGTCAGGCGATCGGCATCGGCGGTGACCGACTCACCCTCTACTCGCACCCGGCCGTGCTCGACGTCGACTACGCCGACGGAGGATGGAGCGCCGCGGCCATCGACGCCAGCTGGCAGTCGCGGTTCGCCGCCCAGGCGCAGACATCCGGTCCGCCGTCCCGCACGGAGGGGTGACGCGGGTGATTCGCATCCATTACTCCGACCTCTGGCAGGGCATAGCCCGCGAGGCTCCGGAGCGCACCGCGATCATCACCCGCGACGGCGACATGACCTGGGGCCAGTTCGCCGACGAGTCCGGCGCCATCGCTCGTTACCTCATCGACGAGTGCGGGCTGCAGACCGAGGATGCCGCGGCGACGCTGCTCTACAACCGGCCCGAGTACCTCACCTTCACATGGGCGTGCCTCGCCACCGGTGTCGCACCGGTGGCGCTGAACTACCGCTACAACGCCAGCGAGGTGCGGGCGCTGCTGGTCGACTCGGACTCGAAGGTGCTCTTCGCGCCCGCGTCGTTCGGCGCGATCGCCGCGCAGGCCGCGGCGGGGCTCGACATCCCGATCGTCCTCGTCGACGACACGGACGGCACCTTCGACAGCTCCTCGATCCCCGGCGCGGTCCGCTACGAGGACATCGTGTCGGCGGGCGGGTCGATGCCCGCCGAGGCTCCCGCGGGCGCCGTCCTGCGCCTGTACACGGGTGGTACGACGGGCGCGCCGAAGGCCGTCGAGTGGGATCTCGACACGCTGCTCGAGGCGCGCCGCCAGTCCACCTGGGCCGTCACCGGGATCAAGCCGCCCGAAACCCTCGAGCGGGCCATCCAGATCGCGATCGACCCGGCGACGCCGAAGGTCGTGACGCTCCCCATGAGTCCGATGCTGCACGGCACGGCCCAGTCGATGACGATGGGCACCCTGTCGCTCGGCGGCACGGTCGTGTTGCACGCGCACCCGAGCATGGATCTCGAAGAGGCCTACCGCCTCATGACCGAGCACCGTGCGACGCGGCTCATCGTGGCGGGCGACGCCCTCGCGCTCCCCCTCGCCGAGAAGGCCGAGCAGCACGATGGTCTCCCCCATGTGAAGTGGATCTTCTCGTCCGGCATGCGCTTCAGCGACGAGGTGAAGAGGCGCCTGCACTCGCTCGGCGACCTCGAGATCATCGATCTGCTCGCGTCCAGCGAAGGCGGCCCGTACGCGTTCGGCATCACGAAGGGCGTCGACGACCTGCCGGCGCGCCTCGTGCTGACGCCCGGCGCCGTGCTGCTCGACGAGGACTACAACGAGATCTCGCTCGAGGCCGGAGCCCTCGGCATCCTCGGCTACCGCGGCGTTCTGCCGAAGGGCTACTACGGCGATCCCGAGAAGACGGCGAAGACCTTCCTCCAGATCCGCGGCCACCGCTACGTGGTGCCCGGCGACTGGGCGCGCTCCAACGGCGACGGCACGATCGACCTGCTCGGCCGCCTCTCGGCCGTTGTGAACACCGGCGGAGAGAAGGTGTTCCCGACCGAGGTCGAAGAGGTGCTGCTCGAGCATCCGAGTGTCGGTGATGCGATCGTGTTCGGGCTGCCGCATCCGCGATTCGGCGAGGCCGTCAGCGCGATGGTCGCACCCGCCGAGGGCGCCGAGATCGACAGCGCCGAGCTGCTCGAGTTCGTCGCGTCGCGACTGGCCGGATTCAAGAAACCGCGGCACCTCTTCGTGCGCGAGACGCTCGGCCGCTCCATCACGGGCAAGGTCGAGCTGGCTCGCGTGAAAGAGGACGCGCTGCGCGAACTGCAGGAGGCGAACGTATGAGCAAGATCCCCGGGTTCGACCCCGCGCCGCTGACCGCGATCGACATGCACGTGCACGTCTCGATCGACTCCACCGGTCGCACGGCGTCGCCGCCGGCACTGACCGAGGCCCTCGCGAAGTACTTCAAGAGCGATGAGAAGCCGCGGGATGTCGATGCCACCGCCGCCTACTATCGCGAGCGGCAGATGGGCGCGGTCGTCTTCACGGTCGACGCGACCACGAACCTCGATCACGCGCCCAACAGCGTCGACGAGATCGTCGAGGGTGCGGCGCGCAACGCCGACGTGCTCATCCCGTTCGGCAGCGTCGACCCCCTGCAGGGCGAGGCCGCGGTCGACGAGGCCCGCCGGCAGGCCGAGATCGGCGTGCGCGGGTTCAAGTTCCACCCGACCGTGCAGGCGTTCGATCCGTCCGACCCCGCCTACACCCCGCTGTTCGCCGCGATCGAAGAGCTGGGCCTGCCGATCATCGTGCACACGGGGCAGACCGGCGCGGGCGCTCAGCTACCGGGCGGGTTCGGATTCCGGCTCGGCCTGTCGAATCCGATGCTGCTCGACGACGTCGCCGCGCGCCACCCGGAGCTGCAGATCGTCATGGCCCACCCGAGCGTTCCCTGGCAGGACGAGCAGCTCTCGGTCGCGACCCACAAGGGCAACGTCTGGATCGAGCTGTCGGGCTGGTCGGCGAAGTACTTCGCGCCCTCGCTCGTACGCGCGGCCCGCACCTACCTCAACGCCAAGACGCTGTTCGGATCGGATCTGCCGGCACTCACGCCCGATCGGTGGCTCAAGGACTTCGATGCGCTCGAGCTTCCGGACGCGGCCCGCCAGGCGATCGTGAAAGACAACGCCGTTCGGCTCCTCGGACTGAACTGATGGGCGATCGCTGATGGATGCACCGGCGCGAGGTGCGGCACCGACCGACCTGCTCGGCTACGCGGCCGACCTGCTGTCGGAGGGTGAGCGCGCCAAGCTGCAGGCCCTGCGCGACCTGCTTGAGGAGCGAGCCCGCCCGCACCTCGCCGACTGGTGGGAGGCCGCCGAATCCCCCGCGCACCTGCGCACCGAGCTCGCGGCCCTGAACCTCGAGGACGACCCGGCGTTGCTCGACGCGAACGGCGCCCCGAACCCGTACTACATCGGGTTCAAGCACTTCGAGTTCCAGCGCTTCGACGCATCCATCGCCACGCTCTACGGCGGGCAGGTCGGCATGTTCCGCACAGTCGTGCGCGAGGGCGGCAGCCCCGAACAGGTCGCGCGTCTCGATCCGCGTATCGCCACGTTCGAGGTGACCGGATGCTTCGCGCTGACCGAGCCCGATCACGGCTCGGACGTCGCGGCCGGCATGGCGACGACCGCGACGCGCGAGGGCGATTCGTGGCGCATCACGGGCCACAAGCGGTGGATCGGCAACGCCGCACTCTCGGACCTGATCCTGGTCGTGGCGAAGGACGCGGCGGATGGCGCGGCCAAGGCATTCCTCGTGCCACGGGATGCGCCGGGTGTGGGTGTGACCGACATCCGCGGCAAGATCGCGCTGCGCATGGTGCGCAACGGCGACATCACGCTCGATGACGTGGTCGTGCCCGAGTCCGAGCGGCTGCAGCGCATCGACTCGTTCCGGGACGTCTCGGCGATCCTCGCGCAGCTGCGCTACGTGATCGGCTGGAACGCGGCCGGCATGCAGATCGGCGCCTACGAGGCCGCGCTCCGGTACGCACTCGGGCGGCAGCAGTTCGGACGCCCGATCGCCGGATTCCAGCTCATCCAGGAGAAGCTCACCCGCATGCTCGGCAACGCGACCGCGACCCTCTCGTTCGCGGTTCGCCTGACCGACCTGAAGGTGCGCGGCGAGCTCACCGAGACCGTCGCCGCGCTGGCGAAGACCTGGGCCGCCGACCGTGTGCGCGAGACGGTGGCGCTCGGGCGCGAGATCGCCGGGGCCGAGGGCATCCGTGTCGACCACGATCTGGCCCGGTACTTCACCGACGCCGAGGCGGTCTACACCTACGAGGGCACGCACGAGATGAACTCTCTCATCGTGGGGCGTTCGATCACGGGCTTGTCGGCGTTCACGCGCTGACCGGATCGCCCGCCGAAGCATCCGTCCCGTCCACGTCTCAGGAGGCAGTTGTGAAGCACGTGAAACTCGGTGCGAGCGGACTCACGATCTCGCGGCTCGTGCTGGGGTGCATGAGCTACGGCGAGCCGGGGCGGGGAGGCCACGGGTGGTCGCTCGACGAAGACGACTCACGCCCGTTCTTCCGGGCCGCCCTCGAAGCCGGTATCACGACTTTCGACACCGCGAACGTGTATTCGCTCGGGTCGAGTGAGGTGATCACGGGACGGATGCTTCGAGAGTTCGCGACCCGCGACCAGGTCGTGATCGCCACCAAGCTCGCGATGCCGATGGGGCCGGGTCCGAACGATCAAGGCCTGTCACGCGGGGCGATCATGACGCAGGTGGATGCCTCGCTGCAGCGCCTCGGCACCGACTACATCGACCTGTACCAGATCCACCGTTACGACCCCCATACGCCGATCGAAGAGACGATGCTGGCGCTGCACGACGTCGTACGGGCGGGGAAGGTCCGCTACCTCGGCGCGTCGTCGATGTGGGCGTGGCAGTTCGCGCAAACGCAGCACGTCGCGGAGCGGAACGGCTGGACGCCGTTCGTTTCGATGCAGGATCAGTACAACCCGATCATGCGCGAAGAAGAGCGCGAGATGCATCCGTTCTGCGCCGCGACCGGGGTCGGCGTGCTCAGTTACAGCCCGCTCGCGCGGGGACGGCTCTCGCGACCGTATGGCGCTTCGAGCGAGCGGCTCGGGCTCGACGAGACGGGCGCGAAGCTCTACCGCCAGGACGAGGCATCCGATCGCGCGATTTCGGATGCCGTCGGGTCGATCGCCGACGAACGCGGAATCTCGCGCGCCCAGGTTGTCTTGGCGTGGCAGTTCACGAAGGCGGCCGTGTCGGCGCCCATCATCGGGGCGACGAAGCCGAATCACCTCTCGGACGCGGTCGCGACGCTCGATGTCGAGCTCACCGACGACGAGGTGGCGCGGATCGAGGCGCCGTACACACCGCGGCGGCCAGAGGGGTTCGTCTAGAGCTGCCGTGTGCTGCGCGGGCCCTGTTGTGTGTGCCCGGTCTTGTCTGTGTGTGCCCGGTCTTGTCTGTGTGTGCCCGGTCTTGTCTGTGTGTGCCCGGTCTTGTCTGTGTGTGCAGGTCAGCTGGCGGCGTCGCCGTAGCCCGCGGCGGCGAGGGTGCGCGAGATCGAGGTCGCGGTCAGGCGGATGAGGTGCACCATTCCGCGCACGTCGCCCGTTTCGGGCGGGTACGAGAGTGACACAGCGGCGATGACCGAGCCGTCGAATCCGCGGACGGGGGCGGCGACCGCGACGTTCTCGAGGTCGGTCTGCCGGTCGCTCACCGCGTAGCCGCTGCGCTGGACGTCGACGAGCACGCGCTCGAGCGTGTCGCGATCGGTGTAGGTGTGCGCGGTGAAGGCGGGCAGGTCGCCGGCGAGCACCTCTTCCTGGATATGCCGGGGCGCGTAGGCGAGCAGAACCTGCCCGATGGCGCTCGTGTGCATCTGGTAGCGGTCGCCGATGATGGGGCGGCGCGGGTTCTTGCGGGGGTTGTGGAAGCGCTCGATCGAGACGAGCTCGATGCCCTCGCGGATCGCGAGGTGGGTCGCGAATCCCGTCGTCTCGTAGAGGTCGAGCAGGTAAGGCCGCGCGTATCGCTGCAGGCCGACGGAGCGCGGCGCGCGTGACGCCACCTCCCACAGCCGCAGGCCGACGCGGTAGCGGCCGTCGCTGTCGCGCTCGAGCGCGCCCCACTCGGTGAGGCGTTGCACGATGCGGTAGCAGGTCGCGATCGGAAGACCGCTGTTCCGGCTGATGTCGGAGAGGGCCTGCCGGGAGCGAGTGCCTTGGAATGTGGCCAGGATCGAGAGTGCACGGTCAACGACCGAACGGGACCCGGCATCGGGGTCGAGGACCTTCATTGGCGCCATCGTCATGCGTGACAGGTTACTCCTCGATGTACGCTTTGGCACCTAGGAGTACGCTGGGCGTTCACATTCTGTCGCCCGTGCGTCCGATTTTCCGCTGCTCGACAGCGTCTTTCCGGCCGCCGAACTGTCACGAACCGCTGTATCCGTCGCCCCCATCGAGCGTTTCGTGACAGTTCGATGCCGGATCACAGATACGGGCGCGTGATCAGTTCCAGGTAGTGGCCGGACGGATCGAGCAGGTAGACACCCCGTCCCCCGTGCTCGTCATTGATCTCTCCCGGGCGGGTGCGCTGCGGGTCCGCCCAGTGCTCACGACCGCTGCCGGCGATCTTCGCGTAGGCGCGGTCGAAGTGTTCGTCGTCCACGAGGTACGCATAGTGCTGGGGCGGGAATTCGATCGGCGGAGCCGCGAACTGCAGCAATACCCCGTCGCCGATGAGGATGTTGGTGAACGGTCCCCAGGACGGGGCCTCGTCGGCTTCGAGCAGGTCCCGGTAGAAGTCGGCCATCTCGGCCGCATCCTGGGACGCGATGATGGTGTGGTTGAAACGCGCGGTCATGATGCTCCTTCGTCTGTGTGAGTGGGTCGAGGTCGCACAGACGACGGGAGGGGCGCGGATCAGGGATCGACCAGATCGCCGATCCGGGAGCGGCCGCGAACGGCCTGGCTGGTCATCATCCCGCCGATGCTAACGGGCACCCCCGCCCAGCGCCACCTCGGCTCGTCGACCTGTCACGAACCGCGGCGTCCGTCGTCCGGATCGAGCGGTTCGTGACAGTTCGACGGCATGCGAAGCTGGCCCCGTGATACTCGAGCACGCCATCCTTCCCGTCCGTCCCGGTACCGAGGCCGACTTCGAGGCGGCGTTTGCGCAGGCGCGGCCTCTCGTTGCGAACCGACCGGGCTGCCGTTCCGTGTCCCTGACTCGGTCGATCGAATCCCCGAACCTCTACCTGTTGCTCATCGAGTGGGACTCGGTCGAGGCGCACACAGAGGGCTTTCGGATGTCTCGCGAGTACGAGTCCTGGAAGGCACTGCTGCATCACTTCTACGACCCCTTCCCGGTGGTCGAGCACTTCATCTCCGTCATCGCAGAATGATCTGGCTCGCTCGGGCCGTGCGGCCTGAGCACGCACCCAGAAGGGTCGGTTTTCTCATGTTCTTCTCATCTGTGAAGGCCTGATCCGGGTCGTTTTCGGGGTGGGAATGTCGGTGGTTGGTCGGATGATGAAGTCATGACCGATTCCGCACTGAATGCCCGGCTTCGGGCCGACGCGCGGATGAATGTGGTGCTGCCGAAGCTGATCGAGATTCGTGCCGCGAAAGCCCGTTTGGACGCTGAGGAAGCGCGCGCGTTTGCTGAGGCGGAGGCGATCGCGGCGGACTGGACCGAAGAAGCGGACAACGGGCGGGTCGGGTCGGATGCCGGGTTCCCGTATCGGTCGATCGCGGCCGAGATCGGTGCCGCGTTGCGGGTCAGTGACCGCACCGTGCAACGCCAGATGGGCGACGCCGCAACCCTCGTGAACGACTACAAAGGCACGCTCGAAGCACTGGATGCCGGGGCCATCTCAAGCGCGCATGTGCGGGCGATCGTGACCGCCGGGGCGATCATCGAGACGCCGGAGATGCGGGCCGAGTTCGAACAGGATGTCTTGCAGCTCGCGGCGGCGGAGTCCGCGACGCGGTTGACGCCCCTCGCGAAGCGGCGGGCGGAGTGGTACGCCGACACCACGTTCGAGCAACGCCACCGCCGCGCCGTCGAAGACCGCGCCGTCTGGGTCACCGATGTCGAGGACGGGATGGCTGAGCTTCGCGCACTCCTGCCCGCCGTCGTCGCGCATGGGGTGCACGACCGGCTCAGCGAGATGGCCCGATCCGTCATCGACGCGCGCCGGGGCGAAGCGGGCACGGGTGGCGACGCGGGCGGATGCGGGGACGACGAAGCCACTGCCACCCCTGATATCCGCACGACCGACCAGATCCGTGCGGACATCCTCGGTGACCTGCTCCTCACGGCCGCGCCCACCGCGCACGACGGCGGTCCCACCGACCTCGGTGCGATCCGCGCGAGCGTCCAGATCACCGTCCCGGTGATGAGCTTGATCGAGAAGCGCATCACCGACCCCTACGAAACCGCGTTCCTCGTCGGGCACTCCCCCGTCGACCCGCAAACCGCGTGCATGCTCACCGCTGGCGCGGCCGGGTGGGACCGGATCCTCACCCACCCCATCTCCGGCCAAGTCCTCGCCGTCGACAGGTACCGGCCCAGCGAACAACAACGAAGACACCTCACCATCCGCGACCAACACTGCCGATTCCCCGGATGCCGCATGCCCGCCAAACGCTGCGATGTTGACCACACCATCGACCACGCCCACGGCGGCGTCACCTGCGAATACAACCTCGCGTTGCTCTGCGAACGCCATCACATGCTCAAACACAACACCGCCTGGACCGTCAAACAACTCCCCGGCGGCGTCCTCGAATGGACCAGCCCCACCGGACGCATCTACCTCGACAAACCCATCAGCACCATCGAATTCGCACCCGACCCCGAACACGAAATACCCCACGACCCCATCCCCGCGACAACGACGCGCGTGCCAGACGAACTCGACCCCGACGACATCGAATACGACAACCTCGAATTCGACCCACTCGAACCCATCCCCTTCTGACCCACACACGCCGACGACCCCCGCTCAGGCCAGGATTCGGCTCAGACAAAGAACCAGCGGGTCAGCACCCGCTGCAGGGCAGGGCACCCGCCGTCGCCGAGCTCAGGCGCAGCGCGACCACGCGTGTCGCAGCCTCGTCCAAACGCTCCGCAGATAGGGCCCCCGATGCGACGGCACCGGCGATGCCGTCGATCACCGCGTTCGCGCGATCTACGGACGAATACGCCACGCCCAACACCATGTCGTTGCCGGCCACGAGCGCCGCGACGGCGTTCGCGACCGGGTCCCGATAGGCGGCGATTCCGGATGCCTCGAGCATCGCCATGTCGTCCGTGATCGCAACTCCGGTGAACCCCAGTTCGTTGCGCAGAATGTCGTGCCAGGCAACCGACAACGACGCCGGGGCGGCATCCACCGACGTGTACGCGAGGTGCCCGAACATCACCAGCTGAGCGCCGGCGTCGATGCCCGCCTGAAACGGCAGTGCTTCGCCGGCACGCCACGCCTCAAGAGACATGTCGGTGGAGGGAATCGTCCGGTGCGAGTCACCGGGCGCCGCGCCATGACCCGGAAAGTGCTTCAGCGTCGAGTCGACGAAGGACGCCTCACCCGACACTGCCTCCGCGACACGGGGTGCGGCAGCCGAGGCATCCGTCCCCAACGAGCGTCGATAGATGAACGAGCCCGGATCGTCGGAGTAGTCCGCGACGATCCCGAAATTGATGTCGATGCCGGCGCGCTCGACGAGAGACCCGCGTCCTGAGAATGCGGCGGCCGTCGACTCGGGCGGCGCGGACTTGAGCGTCAGCGACGACGGGAAGTCGTCCCATTTCAGCCGCCGCACGTCCCCGCCCTCCTGGTCGACAGCCACCAGTGCAGGCAGCATGGGATCGAGCGTGACGGACTGGGCGAGCGCACGGAGCGCCGACTCGGAGCCCGAGACATTCGCGCCCATCACGATGAAGCCGCCGGCGCCCGTCTGCTCCATGTAGGAGCTCACGGCAGCGGGATCGGTGGAGGGCAGATGCCCCATAACGACAGCACCCGCTTTCTGGCGTGGGCTCATTGCCGCGACGAGGGCGGACGCACGCTCGGCCAGCGCCGCATCGGCGCCCGCGACAACTCGAACCCCGGCCGGCGAATCCGTCGCGGTCGGCCCCGAGGACGGTGAATCGGAGGACGCCACGTCAGAGGATTGCGATGCGAAGACGGATGCGGGGGCGGGAGTCGACGCCGCGCCATACGATGCGGTGGCGCCGACGGCGGCCGCGGACGGTGCGACGCACAGCAACGCGACAGCCGCCGCCACAGCGGTGAGGGTTCCGCGCCGGTGCATCACCGGTCCAGCTTAGGCGTGGCGATTCGGCGTCACGCGGTGCTGTTGAATGGTGCATACATCTCCACCGATTCGGGAGCACCATGTCCGTCTCACCCCCGCCCGTCTCACCCCCGCCGCCCGCAGGCTGGTATCCCGACCCGTCCGACGCCCGTCAGCGACGCTGGTGGGACGGACTCTCGTGGTCCAACCAGACGTCACCGGTGCCGACGACACCCGGAGCGCAGCCACGAGCGCTGCTCCACGCCGAGTCTCCGACTCCCCCGGAGCAGACACGCATCCCGCCGTACGCGAGGCCACAGACGACACCGCAGTACGCGCTCGTCCCGACCGGATCAGCCCCGTCCGCATCAGCCGCGTCCGCACGAGCGACCCCCGGATCGACATCACCCGCATCCGTCTATCGTCCGCTGGTTCCCGGCACCGGCGGCCAGCTGGGCTCCGGATACACCCCGCCACCCGTCGGCGTGTGGCGCTCGCCCGCAGACACCCGGCCGCTCATCCGCGGCATGGGGGACGCGATCCGCGTCGTCTTCACGCGTTACGCGACGTTCGAGGGTCGCGCCACGCGCGCCGAATTCTGGTACTTCACCCTCTTCTCGGTGCTCATCACGGTCGGCCTGATGTTCCTCAGCGTCGTGGCGATCCTCGGCTACCTCGCGGGTCTCGGGTTTCTCGCCTGGGGACTGGGCATCCTGATCCCGACCCTCGCTCTCTCGGTGCGGCGCCTGCGCGACGCCGGGTTGCACTGGGCGTGGATCCTTCTGTCCGTGGTGCCCTTCGGCGGCATCGCGCTCATCGTGTTGTGGTGCCAGCCCTCGAAGTACCCCTGATCGAGCCGCAGCCCAACAAGCCGCCGAAAAGAGCTCAGGTCCGCTCCATATCCCTCGGCAGCGCCAACGCGATCTGCTCGGGCAGGGTGAGCGGCGCTTTCGTGACGATGTCGTGCACGAACGCGAGCTTGTGACGTACCGGTCCGACCAATTCGAAGGGGTAGAGGTCCGCCGACCCCATGGAACGGTTGATGCGGTTGAACGCCTGACTCATCCAGTCCCAGTCCGTCAGCAGGCGCTGTATCGGCTCGTCCCGGTAGCTTTCCAGCGGTTCGACATCGGTGTCGCGGTTCGTCACGCCCGCGTCGAGGTGGATTCCGATCGCCGCCGCCGTCTGCAAGGTGCCGGTGATGTGGAGGTAGTGGGCGAACGTCTCGGCGAAGTCCTCCCATGGATGCATCGTGGCGTACTCCGAGATGAAGGATTCGCTCCACCCTTCGGGCGCGCCGCGCGAGTAGTGGCGAGCGATGGCGTCCTGATAGCTGGCGCGCTCGTCTCCGAACAGCGCCCGGCATCGGTCCCAGGCCGCGTCATCCGGCAACAGGACGTTCTGGAAGTAGTGTCCGACCTCGTGCCGCAGGTGGCCGAGCATCGTTCGGTACGGCTCGCCGAGCCGCACGCGGAGGGCTTCGCGTCGGTCGTCGAGGCTCTCGGCCAGGTCGATCGTGATGATGCCGTTGGCGTGTCCGATCACGACCCGCTCGCCCGTCGACAGGCTCGAGACGAGATCGAACCCGAGCCCGCCCTTCTTCACATCCCACGGCACGATCGGCAGGCCGAGCTCACCCAGCTGCAGGATCAGGCGCCGCTTGGCCTCTTCGGTCTTGCCGAGCTTCTCGAGGGCGATGGTGTCGTTGCTGTCCGGTTGGCGACGGGTGAGGCGACACGAGAAGCACTTGCCCGCCGGAGCATCCTCTCGCACCAGCCAATTGCAGCCCCAGCCCCGGTTCGAGCAGGTGTACCAGGTCGCGCCCTCGATCACGGTGCGACCCTGACGGATGGCTAGAACGAGCGATCGAGCAGGT
Organism: Microbacterium sp.; assembly: GCF_044340635.1. Lineage (GTDB taxonomy): Bacteria > Actinomycetota > Actinomycetes > Actinomycetales > Microbacteriaceae > Microbacterium. The sequence continues at coordinate 10,318 of NZ_JBIITF010000002.1, read as the reverse complement.
TGAAACCCAGTTCACCCTCGCAGTTGGGGCACGTCAACGTGCCGAGGAAGACGAAGTGGCGACAGTGCGGACAACGCGGGGCAGAGCTCACGTGTTCACCGTAGCGCCCGCGCCGGGCTCGCGAACGCCCGGATCAGGGCGCATACCGGACGATCCCGCCGGGACTCTGCCCGTCGAACAGCTTCGACAGCGTCACCAGGCTGAACCCGCGGTCGAGCAGGCCGTCCAGGACCTGGGGCATGACCCGGCCCGTCGCACCCTGAATATCGTGCATGAGCATGATCGTGCCGACGCGTGGAGCGCTCACCGAGTACGAGAGCAGGTCGGCATCGGATTGCCCGGCCCAATCCCGGGTGTCGACGCTCCACAGGATCGCCGGCATACTCGCCACGCCCAGCACGCGATCGTTCAGCGCGCCGTACGGCGGGCGGAATGTCGAGACAGCCTGACCCGAAAGCGAACGCAGCAGGTCGCCGGTCGACTGCAGCTCGGCTGCGATCGGCTCGTCCGTGAGCGTCGTCAGATCGGAGTGATTCCAGGTGTGGTTGCCGATCTCGTGCCCCTCGGCCGAAACCCGCCGCACGGTATCGGGTCTGTTCTGGGCGTTGCGGCCGAGCATGAAGAACGTCGCCGAGGAGTGCCGATCACGGAGAGCATCGAGGATGCCGTCGGTCAGCCCACTCGGACCGTCATCCAGAGTGAGGGCCATACACGGGACGAGATCGCACGGCGTTCGATCGAACGCGGCACCGGTCGTCGCGGGGCCGGCGAACGGACCCTGCGCATCCGCGATCAGGCGTCCGAATTCCGTGAGGGCCGGATCGTAGGATTCCCGCGGCAGCGACACCCAGACCGGATGCGCCGCGTCAGGCGTCTGCCAACCCGCAAGCCGCTCGAGTTCGGGCGCTGTGAAGCCCACCGGCAGCGGCACGACGAGTTCGCCACCCACGAAAGAGGCATCCTGCAGCGCATTCCCGAGCGAAGCGCGTTGCTCGTCCGACGGCGGACCGACCGCGATCAGGCTCAGTCCCCCGGCGGCGCGACGAGCGATCGAAACCACGTCTTCCCACAGCACATCGGTCTCACCGATCAGCGCCGCACCGTCGCCCACGGCGCCGGTCGCGACATCCGTGTAGAGCGTCGTGATCTGGTCCATCTCGACAGCCGTGGCGGAGCCGCGCACGACTCGGAGGCGTTCGCCGAACGTAGATCCCGCGGCGTGCACGATCTCGCACACCACCACCGTGTGCGAGTCGGTCGCGGTCCCCAGCAAGTCGGCCGCCGGGAGCGCCGTGACGCCGGCGACACACCCGCGCTCACCGAGCGCAGCCTCGACGCCGAACACCTGCGGCTCGTACACGACCCCGACCGCCGCGGACTGCTCGCCGATAGCGGCCCGCACCGTCGCCTCGATCTTCTCGTTCAGCGGCTGCGCGCCGGGCAGGTACGCCCAACGCGCCTCGACACGCACCGCATCGTTACGGATCCGCTGCGACGCGAGCGCGATGCCCGCGGGGTCCACCGGTGGCGGCGGCGCCGTCAGCATCCTTCCGACGACCGGCCACTGAACGGGCGTCCACGACGGATCAGTGTCGGGTGCACAGGCCGACAGACCGACGACTCCCGCGGCGACGAGCACCGTCGCGAGAACCTTCCGGCGGATCACCCGGTCACCCCGATCTGACTCACGTCGATCTCGGCGAGGAGTTCGGCGAGTTCGGCGTCGTACCCCTGACGCGGACCCGACACGAAAGTCAGCAGGGCGTCGCCCGACACGACGACGCCGACGATGAGTTCGCCGTCCGCGGTGTTGGCGTGCAGCAGTTCTTGGCCCGCGACCGTTCGCTCGCGGCTGAGGGCATCGAGCGGTCGCGGGGCGATGTCCCCGAGGGTCACGACGGGGTCACCCGCATCGCGGACGGCCAGATCGACCTGCATCCGACCGTCAGGGCTCGTGAGTGTCACCCGGGACTCATCGGCGAACGTGGGCCGCATCGCCCACCCGGCAGGCACAGGCACGGATGCCTCGACACGCTCCCCACGAATCGTGGTCGTCATGTCTTCTTCCGCGACGAGCGTCGTGGCCGCGACCCAGATCGGGGGCAGCAGAGCGACGACGGCCACGCCCAGCATCGCCGTGACGACCGCCGTCAACACAACGACGCCGAGCGCGCGTTGTACGGAGCCTGTCGCACGTCGAAATCTTCTCGAACCGCCGCGCGGTTGCTCGGTAAGCGCGCCGGACAAGCGTTGCGAGTTCGAGTCTCGTGGCGAGCCGCCGCGCCTCCCCGATTCCCGCCATTGTCCGACCTAGAATCCGGATCGGGGAGCATCGACCGGCGAAATCCGGTGGATCAGGGGCAAGAAGAGGTCACGAGGAGGGGAATCGTGTTCCAGCAGACGAAGGACAGGCGCCCAGCGCAGACGTCCCCGTCCACTCGCCCGGACGACCGCGAACCCCGGCGTGAACGGGCCGGCGCACGGCGTCGTCGACTCGTCGCCCTGCTCACGAGCGTCGCCGTCGTATGCACGCTCGTGGCGTTCGGGATCGGAGTGACAGCTCAGACGCGGGCGGAAGCACGTCTGCTCGAGCTCGACGAGCGCATCACCCTGATGCAGCTGCGCCTCCAGGATCACCTCGAACAGGTCGACGACCTCACCACTCGTGCGGCCGACCGTCAGGCGCAGAATGAGGACGCGCGGGCCGCGCTCGGATCCACGGAGGGGTTCCTCGAGTGAGGGCGTCGTCGTGGGCCCTGATCATGGTGTCGGGCGTCGCTGCCTTCACCATCACGCTCGGCACGATCAAGGTCGCCGAGCTGAACGGCGTGGCCGACATCCGCGAATCACGGATGCTCGCTCTCGAAACGCAGATCACGGATGCCGAGGCATCCTTGACCGCACTCCGCACCACGATCGACGAGGAGAACACCGAAGCGTCCGCCCTGTCCGAAGCGGCGACCGCGCGGGCCACCTTCGTCGAGGCGATCGCCGCTCTGCGGACGGCCCTCGACGCGGCCGCGGACAAGGTGGACGTCGACTCGCAGCGCCAGGCCGCGCTGGATGCCCAGGCCACCGTGACGGCAGCTCCCACCGAGGCGGGCACCTACGCCGAACCGACCGCCGCCGTCCAGCGCGCTACGAGCGAGGTGGATGCGAAGGTCAAGGCGTACGAGGCTGAGCAACGCCGAAAGGCCGCCGAGGCGGCAGCGCGGTCATACTCCGCTCCCGTGACCCGCGGAACGAGTTCGTCACCCTCGACGGGAGGTGGCAGCGCCGGATGGTTCGCCGAGATGCGGGCGATCCTGAACAACGTCGGCGGCGGCGGCTACGCGCTCGTCGAATACGACGGAAACTGCGGTGGCGTGACGGCTCCCGCGTGTGCGAGCAGCAGCGGCACGATCATGGTGTCGTCCGCGGTGGCGAACTGGCCCTATGTGACGAAGGTCTGGGGCATGACGCACGAGCTCGCGCACCAGTACCAGTTCCGGGTGTGGAAGCAGATGACCGCGTCGCCTTCGTACCAGACCCTGTTCAACAGGAACCCCGAGCTGCTGGCGAACTGCATGGCCGCCACTCGCGGTGCGACACAGGCCTCGGGCGGGTGCGGGCCGGCGCAGCTCGGCTGGGCGGCCGGCATCTGGCAGGGCATCGTCGCCGGTTGAACCCGGTCTCCGGCCGCTGAGCCTGCAGAAGCCACCCGCGTCTCCCCGGTCGATGAGCGAGCGCAGCGAGACGAAACGCACCGAACGGTCGCGACATGCCGTTCCACGCGCATGAAACGGCATGTCGCGTCCGCTCGACGCGCTCCTTGTGCGTCGCTACGGTGCGAGCCACACCGTCGACGCCGGGTGCACGACGTCGGGCGCAGCTTCCGGGTCGCTCGCAAGCACGACCGACAACCCCGCCGCGTCGAGCGCGTAGGGCTCGTCCCCGAAGTTCGTCACGATCTGCCAGCCGTTCGGCCGGCCGAACCGCAGCACGTCGGCGCGTCCGGTCTCGAACCAGTCGAGGCTCTCGCCCGTCTGCAGGTTGGTGCGCAGGGCGAGTGCACGACGGTAGAAGTTGAGCGTCGAGTCGTCGTGATCGACCTGACGCTCGACCGCATAATCCCCCATCCACTCCGGCTGCGGCAGGTGGGCTTCGCCCGGCCCGAATCCGAACGAGGGACCGGATGCCTCCCACGGCAATGGCACGCGGCATCCGTCCCGTCCGAGGTCGAATCCGGGGCTGCGGAAGAACGTCGGGTCCTGGCGCTGCCCTACTTCGATCTCGGCGACCTCGTGCAGACCGAGTTCTTCACCCTGGTACAGGTAGGCCGACCCGGGGAGCCCCAGCACGAACAGTGTCGCTGCGCGAGCGCGCCGCTCGCCGCGTGCGCGGTCGAGCTCGGGCTCCCGTCCGCCCGAGAGCAGCCATTCCTGCCCGTGCTTGCGGCTCGGACGTCCGTCGGCGCCCCGCCCGGCGTCAGGCAGCCCGTATCGTGTCGCGTGCCGCACGACGTCGTGATTCGACAGCACCCAGGTGCTCGACGATCCCGATGAGTCGGCCAGCTCGAGGTTCGCCGTCACGATCTCGCGAAACTGCGAGGCGTCGAAGTCCGCCTCGAGCAGGTCGAAGTTGAACGCCTGGCCCAGGCTCTCGGAGCTTGCGTAGAGAGGTACCCGCGACCGATCCACCCACGCCTCGGCGACGGCGGTTCGCGGTGGGTCGTACGAATCGAACACGGCGCGCCATTCGGCGTAGACCTCGTGTACGTCGTCCCGGTCGATCGTGGGGTGCTGCCCGTCCCGGGGCATCGCGTCCAGTTCGGCCTGAGACGGCAGGACCTCGGCGAGGTCCTTCGTGAGCATGTGCGCGACGTCGATGCGGAATCCGTCCACGCCGCGGTCGGACCAGAATCGCAGTGTCCGAACGAAGTCGGCCCGCACCTCCGGGTTCGACCAGTTGAGGTCCGGCTGCTCGACCGCGAAGTTATGCAGGTACCACTGACCGTCGGGCACCCGCTCCCAGGCCGGGCCCCCGAAAGCAGAGATCCAGTCGCTCGGCGGAAGAGAGCCATCCGGTCCCGTCCCCTCACGGAAGATGTAACGGTCTCGCGCAGGCGAACCCGGCTCGGCGAGCAGCGCCTCCTGGAACCACGCGTGCAGGTCGGAGGTGTGGTTCGGCACGATGTCCACGACGACACGGATGCCTCGCGCGTGCAGCGTCGCGACCATCTCGTCGAAGTCGGCGAGGGTGCCGAGCTTCGGATCCACGTCGCGATAGTCCGCGACGTCGTACCCACCGTCTGCCAGCGCCGACGGATAGAACGGGCTGAGCCACACGGCGTCCACCCCGAGTTCGTCGAGGTAGTCCGCGCGTGACGTGATTCCCGCAATATCGCCGAGGCCGTTCCCGTCCGTGTCCGCGAAACTGCGCGGATAGACCTGATAGACCACGGCCTGACGCCACCACGGCGCGGCATCGGGCGACGCCTGGGCGCGAAGGTCGGGGGTCGCTGAGACTGCCTGGCTCATCAGAGAACGGGTCCTTTCATCGAGGTTGTTCGGTGCGGTGCGGGTTTCTGTCCCGCGTCGCCGGGGCGTCAGCCCTTGACGGCGCCCTGGGTCACGCCCTCCATCACCCAGCGCTAGGTGAAGAGATAGACGACGATCGCCGGCGCCATCGCCATGAGGTACGACGCGAACGAGACGTTGTAGTTGTTGCTGAACTGCGTCTGGAAGATGCTCTGGACGACCGGGAGGGTCTGCAGCCCGGGGTCCGAGATGATCAGCGACGGCATCATGAAGTCGTTCCACGAGGCGAGGAAGGCGAAGATGCCGACCGTGGCACTCATCGGAGCGAGCAACGGGAAGATCAGCCGCCAGAACGTCTGCCAGGTGGACGCGCCGTCGATCCGAGCGCTCTCCTCCAGCTCCGCCGGGATCGACCGCAAGAAGGCCGTGAAGAGCAGGATGCTGAAGCTCAGCTGGAACATGATGTGCAACAGCGCGACCCCGGCGGGGTTGTCGAGGCCCAGCAGTCCGGTCAGCTGGATCTGCGGCAGCGCGACGACGGGGAACGGCAGGAACATCGCCGCCAGAAGGTAGTAGAACGAATACCGGAAGAGCTTGCGGTCCCAGTTTCGAGAGATCGCGAAGGACGCCCATGCGGCCAGCACGATCGTGCCGACCACGGTCCCCGCCGTGATGAGCACCGACACCGTGAAAGCCAGCGGGAAGTTCGTGAGGTTCCAGGCGGTGACGAAACCCTCGACGCTGAACGGGTTCGGCAGCGAGAACGCGTTGCCATCCACCGCCTGCGACTGCGTCTTGAACGCCATCGAGAGGGTCACGTAGAGCGGAATGAGAACCGTGATGGTGCACAGCGCGAGCACGATGGTGTTCGACCAGCTGACCCGCTCCATGGCGGATCGACCACGGTTGGCCTTGCGCGGCGAGTCGCCCGCGAGTGTTCGTTCGGCGTCGATGTCCTCGACCGCCAGGGCTGGTTGAACAGTCATCAGAACACGTTCCTTCCGCGCGTCAGCCGCAGCTGGATGAGCGAGATCGCGACGACGATGACGAAGAAGATCGTCGCGTTCGCCATCTGGTAGGCGTAATCGCCACCGGTGAAGCCCGTCACGATCGTCATCGCGATGCTTCGGGTGGAGGTGCCCGGACCGCCGTTGGTCAGACCGACGATGATGTCGTAGGCGTTCAGGAAGTTCTTGAAGCCGAGGATGACGTTGATCACCACGTACCCGGCGACGAGCGGCAGGGTGATGCGCCACAACTGCTGGCGTTTGCCGGCACCGTGGAGTTCGGCCGCCTCGTAGACATCCCCGGGGATCGACAGGAGCCCGGCGATGTAGATCAGCAGCGTGCCCGGGATCGCCTGCCACGCGGTCACGATCACGACGGCGACCCAGGCGAGGTCGGGGTTGGCGAGGATGCTCTCGCTCAGCCATCCGACTCCCATGGCCTGCCCGAGGGCCGGCACCGAGTTCGAGAACAGGAAGTTGAAGACGAACGCGATGACGATTCCCGAGATCACCATCGGGATCACGAAGATCGTCCGGAGCGCGGTCTTGAAGCGGATGCGCGAGGTCAGTCCCACCGCCAGCAGGAACGCGAGCACATTCACCGCCAGCACCGTCACGGTCGCGAATCCGAAGGTGAACAGGTAGCTCTGCAGGATCGCGGGGTCGGAGAAGAGCGCGATGTAATTGATGAGCCCGATGAACTCCCAGTCGCCGAACCCGATCGAGTTGGTGAAACTGAAGAAGATCCCGACGATCGCCGGCAGGGTGATCGCGAGGCTGAAGAGGATGAGGCTCGGCAGGAGGAAGAAGTAGTAGACCCCCTCGACCTTGCGCCGCTTTCGAGGCACCTTCGTATCCGCGGGTGCGGCAGTGCGCCCGCGGGTCTTCGGCGTGATCAACGCCGCCGTTGTCGTGGCCATGATGTGTGTCGGTTCCCTTCGTTGGGTCTCGCGCAAAGAGTCGGGTTACTGACGCAGCGCGAGGCGCGCCCAGTCGGCATCCATGACCCGCAGGGTGCGTTCGGCGTTGCCGCCCGTGACGATGCCCTGCATGTAGTTCTCGGTGGGGATGGTCAACGGGATGGCTTTGGATGCTCCCTGGTAGAAGCGAGCCTCGTCGTAGAACTCCTTCATCCCGAGGATGCGGGGATCTGTCACCGGCGCCGCATCCGTCGTGGTCCCGTATCCGAGTTGAGCGGCGTTGTACTCATCCATCACGTCTTTCTGGAACAGGTACGACAGAAACTCCCGCGCTTCCTCTTGATGCGGGGACGCCTCGGGGATCCACGCCGCCAGGTCGATGTTCACGCGGACTTCGAGATCTTCCGGATCGTCCGTCATCGGGAGGGGGAAGGTGCCGAGCTCGAGATCGGGAGACGTCTTGGCGATCTCGCCGAACGCCCACGGACCCTGCAGGTACATCGCGGCCTGCCCCTGGGCGAAGGCCAGGTTGCCGTCACCGTAGCCGCGGCTCGCGGCGTCCGGGTTCGTGTAGGTCTCGGTGAGCAGGGTCATGCGGTCGACCGGCTCGATCAAGGTGCGCTCGAACGACACGGGCGAGTCGGGACCGACCTCGGTGCCGAGCTCGTTCATCTCGTCGTAGAACTCGGCGACATCGACCGTGCCCCCGACCGTGTAGTCGAACCATCCCTGCGCGACCGTCCACGGGTCCTTGAAGGTGCCGTAGAACGGGGTGATCCCCGCGGCCTGCAACTGGTCGCAGACCGCGATGAGCTCGTCCCAGGTCTGCGGCACCTCGAGGCCCTGCTGCTCGAAGATGTCGACGTTGTAGATGACGGATGCTGCCATCACCGAGTACGGCAGCACGCTCGTTCGCCCCGGGTAGGTCGCGTACTGGTCGACGAGGTCCTGCACCTCGGGCAGGATCCGGTCGGCCTCGGGCATGTCGCTCAGATCGCTGAGGGCACCGCGCTCCATGAAGCGCGACATCTCCATGTTGTAGTTCAACAGGCCGAGATCGGGCGGGTTGCCGCGCAGAAAGCCCGCCTGCAGGTTCGAGGAGGTGTCGAAGACGACGCGCACGTCGTCCTGCGACGAGTTGTACTCCGCGATCAGCTCGCGAAAATACGGGATCGCCTCGGGCTTGCTCAGGTGGAAACGAATCTCGGTGGGCCCGCCCGATGAGCATCCTGCGAGCGTCCCGCCCGCCAGAGCGATTCCCAGCGCGGCTACCGTCAGACGTAGCGCATGTGACCGTATTCTCGGCACGTCATCGTCCCTTCTACCGCCTCGTGGGCGGTCGTACGTCTTTGTACACCGATTAGATTTATCTCTCGAATCAAGTCGATGTGGACCATAATGCAGGGAAGCACCCGAAAGGTCAAGACCCTTGTCACAGCCCTCCGAGCGGGTTTCCGCCCCGCGCCGCGCCAGCCTGGACGCTCTGCTCGACTACGCCTGGGACGCCGAGATCTTCACCGCCGGCGAGGCGATGCCGGCCGTCGGCCTGACCCGATCGACGACGATCGATGCGCTGGACGAGTTGGTCGAGCGCGGTCTGATCCGGGAACTCCCCAACGCCCGCGCGGTGGGCGGCTACAGCAAGGGCCGACCGGCACGCCGCTTCGAATTCTGTGCGGATGCCGGTGTCGTCGTCGGGCTCGACGCGGGACGCGCCCACGCGACGACCACCGTCGCGAATCTCAGCGGCGACGTCCTGGCACGCGAACACCTCACGCTCGACGACGACTCCGTCGCCCGACGTCGTGCCGTGTTGGAGTCCGCGGTGGACGATGCCCTCGCGGTCGCCGGCCTCGAGCGCGGTGACGTCATCGCTCTCTGCGCCGGCGTGCCTGCCCCGGTGAACTCGGAGGGCGTCTCCCCCACGCACCACGACGGTTTCTGGCAGCGGATGAACCCGGACCTGATCGACATGTTCGGCGCCTGGGCCCCGCTCGTCCGCGTCGAGAACGACGCCTCGCTCGCCGCCGTCGCAGAGGGCAGTCTGGGCGTCGCCCGCGGATGCCGCGACTACGTCACGCTTCTCGCCGGCGAACGCCTCGGCGCGGGTGTCGTCGTCGACGGACGCCTCTTGCGCGGGGCCCACGGCGGCGTCGGCGAAATGATCGCATTCGACCAGGTCTCGGGCGTCGAGGGCGCGTGGGGACTCGGGTACCGGGCCGCGCAGTGGGCGCGCGAAGCCATCGCCGCGGGCCAGGTGCCGCCGGGGCATCCGCTGGCCGGCGCATCCGCGGACGACATCTCGGGACGCATCGTCTTTGAGTTGGCGTCGGCCGGCGACGAGTTCGCACTCGCGATCGTGGACCGCGTCGGCCAGATGCTCGCGCGCGTCACCGGGGTCTTCGCGAGTCTGCTCGATCCGCGGATGATCGTGATCTCGGGCGCGGTCTCGGCAGGCGTCGCGGACGTTCTCGTTGCCGCTCGGGCGCGACTCTCCGACCTTCTCCACGTACCGCCGCCCGAGCTCGTCGCCTCCGATCTCGGGGGCGATGTCGTATCGACGGGCGCCGTCTCGGCAGCCATCGAGCTGGCACGTTCGGGCATCCTGTCACTCACGCCCCTGGACCGCACCCTCGCCGTCTGACGCCGGCATCGCCCAGCCCTCCGGTCGCTCCGGTCGCTCCGGTCGTCGAGCGAACGCAGCGGGTCGAAACGCACCGAACGGTCGCGACATGCCGTTCCACACCCGTATGAAACGGCATGTCGCGACCGTTCGTGAGCCCCGCGCGACGCCTCAGCCCGCGGCGCCGCCCTCGATCGCCACGATGTGGTGGTCGGCGTCGTGGGTCAGCTCGGTCCGCAAGAACAGGTC